>CAWKMC010000041.1:0-24190 GCA_963850535.1 uncultured Alphaproteobacteria bacterium
GCGATGCATTTATGGGCCAGCATCGACCAAAGCGCCCTCGGTGACCGCCATCTGCTTGCGGCTTCTATTCGGCGGTCACACAACACAGAATCGACACCCAAGCTCGACCTCGGCGCCCGGCATGTGAAGGCCAAGCAGACCGTGTGAAAACTGAATCGCAACGGATTCCGACTCGGCGTGCCGCACGATAGAATTGTGCATGGCGCACCTCGTTGGCGAAGACCGCTGTCAAACTCTGCTTCTGCCGGAAGCGCTGGATGACTATGTGGGGGCGGAGAACCCGGTTCGCTTCATCGACGCGTTCGTTGATGGGCTAGAACTCACGACCGCAGGCTTCGGTCGGGTTCATCCACAGGAGACCGGGCGCCCAGGTTACGCGCCGGCTGATCTGCTGAAACTCTACATCTACGGCTACCTCAATCGGATCCGGTCCAGCCGACGGCTGGAAAGCGAGACCCACCGCAATGTCGAGGTGATCTGGTTGCTGCGGCACCTGAAGCCGGACTTCAAGACGATTGCCGACTTCCGCCGCGATAACCGCGACGCGTTTCGCGCAGTGTTCCGCCAGTTCGTACTGCTCTGCCGTGAGATGGACCTGTTCGGCCGCGACTTGCTGGCGGTGGATGGTACCAGGATCAAGGCGGTCAACAACAAGGACCGCAACTTCACCCGCGCCTCCTTGCAGAATTTCATCGAGCTGGCCGACGCCAAGCTTGGCGACTATTTGCAACGGCTCGACCAGAGCGATGCCTGCGAAAGCAAGACAGGTGGTTCGCGGGTCAAGGATCTGGCTGAGAAGATCGCGGCGATCCGCGAGCGACGCACGCGCTGCAAAGACATGCTGGCGCAGCTGGACCGCACGGGGAAGGACCAAATCTCGCTGACTGACCCCGACAGCCGAGCGATGGCGGCGCATACCCGTGTTGGGGTGGGCTACAACGTTCAGGTTGCCGTTGATACGAAGCACAAGCTGATCGTTGAGCAGCAGGTCACCAACCAAGTCCTCGACATGGGTTTGCTGACGCAGACTGCGGAGGCGGCGAAGGAGATCCTCGGCGTCGAGACAATCGAAGCCGTCGACAATTGCAAAATCCGCTTGCAATGCACCGGCGGCAAATTCCGCACGGTATCTCGTCTCGAGAACGAGGCGGTCTTGGATCGGATGCAGGCGCGCTTGGCGCAACGCCCCGATGTCCTCGCTCTCCGCCGCGAAACGGTCGAACACCCGTTTGGGTCGATCAAGCAATGGATGGACCAGGGAGCGTTTCTGATGCGAGGCCTGGAGAAGGTTCGAGGCGAGTTCAGCCTGACCGCTCTCGCCTATAATCTCCGGCGGGTCCTGAATATCGTTGGGTTCACCGAGCTAATGGCAGCAGTGGCGGCATGAACGGCTCTTGCGTGCCGTATGTTGCCGCCTGAGAAGCTAGATCGCCGAAACTATCGACGCGGAAAAACTCTTCCGAAAGACCGAGATCGCACCATGCGCTCCCTACGATCGGTCCTGCCGACATCACGGCGCACTTGGATTCCCACACGGCCTGCTTGACTTTCGGACTTGGGGCAAAGGGCTCCAGTGTTCCGGCACAATGAGGAAGGCGAGCATGATCTCCTGATCATCGACTATGTGGTTCAGATGGCCTCTTCCGCCTACGTCCTCGAAAAAGATCATCGAGCCGGCGTCGAGCCGCCGCGTCTCGCCATCGGACACTTCGACAGCGATTGCACCTCTTACAACGACTGCGAATTGCCGCGCTGGGGCAGGGTGCCAGCCGCGAGCCATCGCTTGTGGCGTCGTCGTGACCAACCGAAAACTCCCGACAGGCATCGAGCTTGTCGACCGCATATCCGGTAGTCCTGATGCCGACGGCATCATGGCCTCTGGGAGGTCCAGGTCTGCGAAGTGTGACGCTCCCAGTTCGTCGGTCCAGACACAGGGGATCATCATAGGTAAAATACTCTCCTTTCTTACGCTGCCCGGAAGTTCGCCCGCACTTGCTCTAGCTTCCGCCGAGTGGCGGCGGCGGCGTTGCGTCGTTACGCCATGGCGACGTCCCACGCCACCGCTCCGATTAACAGACGAAGAGGTGAGGAAGCCATTAGCGCGCGTGCGGCATGGCCTGTCAGACTATCCAAATCACGTCGAGTGGTGAAATTTGCGTATCGGTCTGGGAGACATGTCATGTTCACATCCATCGCTGGCCAGACGGCCATCGTAACCGGCGCGAGCCGGGGAATAGGCCGGGGTATTGCCCTGAAGCTTGGCTCCGTCGGCTGCAACGTCCTGGTGATTTCGCGATCCGGCGATGCAGCGGAGCGCGTCGTAAGTGAGATAGCGGCGGCAGGAGGCACTGCAAGTGCCGCCGTCATCGACGTTGGCGATCCGGATCAAGCCTTGCGCATGGCCGAAGTCGCCATCGCACGCTACGGCACCATCGATATCCTGTGTGCGAATGCCGGGATTTTCCCGGCATCGAAGCTGGATAAGATGACGGTGCAGGAGTTCGACGCAGTGATTGGCACCAACCTGCGAGGCACCTTCCTGGCTGTGAAAGCCTGCCTTCCCGAGATGAAGTCGCGGCGAAAAGGCCGGATCGTTCTGACATCTTCGATCACCGGGCCGATGACCGGCTATCCCGGCTGGGCGCATTATGGGGCGAGCAAAGCCGGGCAACTTGGCTTCATGCGAACCGCGGCGATCGAACTTGCGCCATCGCACATCACGATCAACGCGGTGATGCCAGGCAACATCGCGACCGAGGGTCTGGTTGATCTGGGGCCGGAGTATACTGCGAAAATGCAAGGCTCAATCCCGATGGGGCGCCTCGGCGCTGTCGGCGATATTGCAAACGCTGTCTTGTTCTTTGCGTCCGACGAAGCCTCCTATATAACCGGCCAGACGTTAGTTATCGACGGCGGCCAGGTGTTGCCGGAGTCGCTGATGGCGCTGGAAGAAATGAACGCCGCCTGAGACTGAACGGTACTGGCTGTCCGCACGCTTGCTGGGCTGTTGGGCAAATCTCAAGGAGACTGTGTGAAAACTCCGGCCCGTAACGACAGTGAGCAACGTCGTTGCGCTGGTCGGTGTCACTTCGAACCCGCCAGCCGTTCAGCCTGGCCGCATGAATCAACGTTGCGTGCGCGCTGCGAGGGCGCTTTTCACACAGTCTGTAAATTGTGCATAGCCGATGCAGCTGGTTATTTGTTTCTCTCCGCAGTGACGATTAGCGCACTGGTCCGGCCCGCGACCGCCCCCTTGCCAAACTTCGCTTCGAATGCGCGTTCGACGGCGATCGTCGCCTCCTCCAATCGGCCAGGATGTTGGGTCGCGATTACGGTCCGGATGAGCGATCCGTGAACAGTGGCTAGGGCAGCCTCCCGTGCGCACGCCGCGGCGGTGGGCAGCATGACGCGTTCGACCTTGATCTGTTGAAACTGCGCGACGGCAAGGTCTTCTCGAAGCGTCGTTTCATCGTGGTATCCGGGATTGACCAATGATGCCGGGTCGCACCCCAACATTGCGGCAACCACGTCGGCGGCAATAGCCGAAGGCGCGTCAGGCATCTTCTTCCAGTCGTCCCAGACAGCGAAAAGGTACCGCCCACGAGGTGTCAATACGCGGGCAGCTTCCCGGAACGCCGCCTGTTTGTCGGGGAAGAACATGACGCCGAATTGGCACACAACGAGCTCAAAACTCTCATTCGGGAAAGGCAGTTGCATGGCATCAGCCTGCTGCCATGTGATGCGGGACCCGGCGGATTTGGCGCGGGCACGATCAATCATCGGCTGGTTAAGATCAGTGGCCGTGATCGCTACCTCGGCCGGCAAAGCCTGCAAGAGGGCTTGACTGAGGATGCCGGTTCCAGCCGCTGTCTCCAGAACACTGCGCGGCTCGTGCGCTTGGACGCGGCCAGCAAGGTATCCAGCGTATGGCGCAAAGAGAAGCGGCCCGAGATATCGGTCATAGAGCTCCGCGTAGGTTGCCCTAAATGCCGCGTCCGCATCTTCTGGCAATTTTTACCCTCCCCCAGTGGACCGCTTTGCTCCGCATGCCTGCTGTGCTGTTTTTCACACAGTCTCCGCAGTGACGATTAGCGCACTGGTCCGGCACGCAACCGCTCGCGCCGAGCCGGGTGGCATATCAGTCGCGCCTGATGTCGCTGTCATCGCGGAAACTCCAGGCAACTTCCTCAGCCCTCCCATCCGGCCTTTCGCAAGCCATCTAGCAAATGCTCGTTATCACTTGGGCACCAAAAGCCTGGGTTCAGCAAGTAGAGAACTCAGCGCAGTCGAGGATACACGGGTCAACTCGGATAACGCACTCCGAGCCTCATCGGAACGCCCAAGTTGGCCAAGTGCCGCAGCTAGCCAGCGGTGCGCGCGCGGATAGCCTGGATAGCGAGCCAGGGAACTCTTGGCCACTTCAAATGGCACTCTCATATTCGTCCTCGAAGTAGTAGGAGGCTGCCAAAAGGGAAAGGTACTTCGAGCTTTGCAGGCCCCTTGGATCAAGACGCAAAGTGTTCAGTATATAAGGCCGTCCTTCGGAGTGGTGCCCGTCCGTGATCAGCATGGCGCCGCGCTGGAAGTTCGCCCCAGATGAATTAGGATCGAGCGCAAGAGCGAGCGATATGTGATCCCGCGCCTCGACACCGCGGCCTGAAAAGTAGAAACAAGCTCCGAGTGCGGCATGCGCCTCGGCATTGTCGCTATCGAGTGCGACCGCTCTCTCTGCCCAGTAGATCGCTTGCTTACTGGCTTCCTGCATGGAGCGGGTTGCGTAAGTCGCCGCATCATCGAGAAAGCTGCTTGCCAGTGCCGCATAAGCCGGTGCAAACGTAGCATCGAGCACAATCGCTCTTTTGAAAAGTTCACTTGCTTCTGCCGCATCCGTGTGATTGGCGCGGGCCACATGCCAAAGCCCGCGTTGTACACCTCCCAAGCATCAAGGCTCTCCGGTGCCTTGCGAAGTATGCGTGTTAACTCGGCATTCGCGATGGCAGGGATAACCGCTGTAACAACTGCGCTCGTGATCTCATCCTGTACTTTGAACACATCTTCGAGTGCGCGGTCATACCGATCCGCCCAAATGTGGTTACCCGCCGTGGCATCTATAAGCTGGGCGACGATCCGAACCCTCGCGCCACTGCGCCGCACGCTGCCCTCTAGCACGTAGCGCACGCCCATTTCACAGCCCACCTGCCGAACGTCAACTGCCCGCCCTTTGTAGGTGAAACTGGAGTTGCGCGCGATTACGAAAAGGGAGCGACTTCGGGAAAGCTCGGCAATGATATCTTCGCATATTCCGTCTGAAAAATACTCCTGTTCTGTGTCGTCGCTCATGTTGTTGAACGCGAGCACAGCTATCGATGGCTTATCTGGTAGGGGTAATGCCTCACCAGCGCCGTGAACCAGAGATCGCTCGACCGATTTCGGGATCGCCGGTGTTATTGGCCTGACTAGATACGCCTCCACAGGGCGAGCGATATTCTTTAGGTTGAGCGCCCCAAGTTCCTCAAACTTCAACCCCAGTCGCCCATGTACATGATCGCGCACCGACCGGGAGACGCAGATGCCTCCTGGCGGACATGCGACTTGTAGCCTTGCGACGACATTTACTGCGTCTCCGTGCAGATCAGAGCCATCGGGAATCGCATCTCCCAGGTTGATGCCCACGCGAAAGCGGATGGCGCCATCTGGCGGCCGATCGCCATCCAGAACTGGAACCTGCTGCTGCACCTTGATCGCGCAGCGCACCGCCCCGTCAATGCTGTCGAATACGATCAGCAAGGAGTCGCCGCCGGTCTGGACCAATCTTACCCCCATGCTCGCCGATCGTCGGGTCAATTAGATCGCGCCGAAGTGCGCGCAATCGCTCGAGTGTCCCTTGATCATCCAGGCCGATAAGGCGGCTGTAGCCCACCATGTCGGCATCCATAACGGCGACCAGCTTTCGCCGATCCGGAGGCTGAACTCCTGGCTTTGACCCTTCGGTTCCAGACATTGGGCAGATCTCAGGATCCTAGCAAATTGGCAAACCTCGCTTACCACTTACGGTTGTCCTGGGAAAGTGCAAGATGTAATTCTGTTAGGGAGTGGGGACGCATGCGTAACGTAATTTTGGCCGCAGTTGAGGCTATTGCACTGACAGTTCCGGTCATGGCGGAAGAGACCGTCCGTGGTGTTGCAGGGAACGAAATCGTCATAGGCACATACACCGATTTATCAAGCCTATCCGCCGTGCGGGGTGTTAACAATGCCAATGCGTATCGCATGGCATTCGACGAAGTTAATGCGTCGGGGGGCATCAACGGCCGCAAGATCAGGTACGTCGTCGAGGACATGCATTACCAGGTGCCGCGCGCGATGCAGGCCGCCAACAAGCTGATCAACAGCGACAATGTGTTCATCATGGTGTCAAACGCTGGAACACCGATGAACAACGCCACAATGCCCGAGCAGCTCGCGAAGGGCGTGCCAAATGTCTTTCCCTCTAGCTCTGCGCGGTCGATGTATCAGCCGCTCCACCACATGAAGTTCGCCTATTCTGCGTCTTACTACGACATGGAGAGAGCCGGCGTGAAGCTATTCGCGCAGAACTACGGCAAGAAGCGATTCTGCGCTATGACGCAAGACAGTGACTATGGCCGCGACGTAATGGATGGCGCTCGCGACCAATTGTCGGCGATGCACATGAAGCTGGTCGCGGATACGCAGCATAAGCCGACCGATACTGATTTGAGTGCCGCTGTGGCCAAACTACGCGACGCTGACTGCGACCTAATCCTGCTTGGCACTATCGTGCGCGACACCGTGCAGATCGTCTCGGCCGCGCGGAAGTTTGGCTGGAACGTGGACATACTTGGTAATGAGCCGAGTTATGACCAATCGGTGGCGAACGCGCCGGGAGGTACGGCCGAGCGCCTCTACGCTATGGCCGCCACCCTCTACGTGGACCCGGGTCATCCACACTCCGCTGCTGTGCAGGAGTTCGCCGACAATTATAAGCAACTCTATGGTTACTTGCCGAATATCACGGCGGAGATCGGCTATTCGGCGGCTCAGCTGGTGGTTCTAGCACTGCAGAGGGCCGGTCGTAACCTGACTGCTGACAGCTTCATTGCCGCGCTGGAGAGCATCAAGGATTACCAAGATATCTTCGGCTCACCTATCAAGAGCTTCAGTGCAACCAAGCATCTGGGTTCGAGCGAAGCCTTCCTCGCTCAGGTCAAAAACGGCAACTGGGTGGAGGTCGGTAGCGAGTCGCACGGCTATTGACGTTGGCTTCACTACCCGTAGGTGCTGACTAATTCAGGTTAGGAGACAAGCCTCAGAATCCTTGGATGAGTTCACGTAGTACGACCAGTAAGGAAATGACACCATTCTGCGTCGTTGGCCAACCACGATCGCAGGAAGAGGGGATGCCTACGCCCGAGCCTGCAGCCCTCGTGCGGACAAGTACCGTGCCCAGGGGTCATCCACAAGAAACTTGCCACCGTTCACCCGGTCAGTTAGAATTACTACCGTGTATCGTGAGCCATCGCCAACCCCCCATCCTCTCCCCCCGCCCCAGCGCATCGCGGCATTCCTGCGCGTCGTTCGCATCCTGCTGGGCTACGGCCGCCACTGCGCCAACACCGTCAGCCGCCGCGCCGCCGCACCCGGTTTCGCCGCCATCGCCGCCTGCTTCGGCACCGCCAATCTCGCGTTGATTCTCACCCGCCTGCATCGCGGCATCCTGCGCGCCGCCGCGCTGGAACGTGTCCTGCCCGCCCGCGCCGCACGCGGTCGCGACATCGCGCTCGCCGCCTCCCGCAACCGTGCGGCCAACCGCCCGCCCGTCCCAGCAGACGCCGCCAGCCAACAAACCGCGCCGCCCACCCCGCGCCACGTTGCGCCAGCGCCGTCACTCAGCCTCGGCCCCGACCATCCGGCCAATATCCACACCCCCACCTTGGAGCAACTCGAAGCCCAGGTGCGCCGCCGTCCCTTGGGTCGCACCATCGTCGATATCTGCCTCGATCTCGCCGTCGTCCCCGGCCTTTGCACCGGCACATTTTGGAACGAGCTGTTCGACCTGGCCCGCTGCCACGGCGGCAGCATCGCTCGCCTCATGCAGGAGCGATGTCGCCGCGAGCAGGCCTTCAGCCACGAGCAGGACACTTATCCGACGCCGGTTCGGAACTGGTCCAACCCGGGGCGGCAAACGATCCGCCAGGTGCTGGGCTTCTTCATCGGCGAGCACCCGGTCGCGCCATTCGCCCTGTCGGCTCCGACCGCAGCGGCCACCGGCCCGCCCTGAACTCGGAGCGTCCATCAATCCCTGTCTGCGCAGAACAGTCCAGCGCAATCCCGCCGCGGATGCTGCGGGCGTATCGGCTGACGCGTTACCGCGCCGGCGGCGCCGAGATCCGCATCGGGCGCCGCGTGCCAGATGTGCTGTTCGAGCGCCTCGGGACCCGCACAGCAACACTGCTGACCGCCTGGAACCCGTTCTCGCGCCATATGCCGACCGGCTGGAACCAGCGCATGCAGCGGCAGCTTAGGCGCCATCTGCGGCGGCTCGTCGTCCTCGATGCAGAAGGGTCGCTGCATGGCTGGCACGAAGCGATGCTGCTGGCAGGTGGACCACCGCAGCCGGCCATCCGCCTTGCTCGTCGGTTCCGCCAGAGCGCGGTGGTGGTGCTTCGGCGGGATGCAAAGGCGCATCTTATACAATTGTAGCTACGCAGATTCTCCTGCCGCCATCCTCACCACAATGAACAGCCGATGGAACGGCAAGATGGTCGTGCCATCCGCACGCGGAGGGTAATGCGATCGGTACAGCATCGGCGTAGGCCTGGCGGAACGTGGACTTCCTGTCGTCGGAAAGCCTGTCCAGGTAGGGGCGCAGGCCGCTGCCCGATGCCCATTCCATCACGGCGTTCTCACCCTGCAGCGCGTGCATATACGTTGTCTGCCACATCTCCAGCGATTGGACCTGCGGACGCAAAATATCCCAGTAGTCCGTCGCCGACAGGATGCCGGGCTGCGGGATCACATCACCCAACTCCTGCGACCATTCGCCAGAGGCCGCCAGCTGACGCGACACCTGATGCAACGGCGTCGCAAGCATATTCGGCATCTGAACCGCGAGCACGCCACCAGGGGCCAGAAACGACAGCAGGCGAGGGAACAACGTCGAATGCCGATCCACCCACTGCAACGCAGCGTTGGAGTAGATCAGGTCGAGCTTGTGATGCGGCTGCCACTGGAAGAAGTCGGCCCGCTCAAAAGTGCAATTCGGTGCCGCTCCGCGTGCCTTTCCCAGCATCAACTCCGAGCCGTCTACACCGATAATGTCTGCATCAGAAAAGCGCTGTCGAAGTATCGCTGTCACATTGCCGGCGCCGCAGCCGAGGTCGACAACGCACGCCGGCGCATTTAGCGGGATCTGCGCCAGCAAATCGAGCGCCGGGCGCAGCCGTTCGTTGCCGAAACGGAGATACTGCGCGGGATCCCAGGTTACGGCAGATCGTGCCATTTCAGCGCCTCGACTGCTTTAGATGATGCAACATGCACGGCTATACGTCGGCGGCCGTTGCAGGAGCAACGCGTGCGCCGTTCTCTCCCGACTCAGTCTGCTGCGTCGAATCGACGAGGCGCAGCGTGAGGCGGAATGTTGTGCCGGTGTCACCGGTCTCAACCAACGCGATTTCGCCGCCATGCGCCACCATCAGGTCACGGGCGATCGCTAGGCCCAATCCCGTCCCGTCCCGGCGGGTACTGCCGGCGAACGGGCGGAACAATTCGGCGCGCACCGGCTCCGGCAGGCCCGGGCCATCGTCGGCAATATCGATAGAGAGGGCGGTGCCGGCATGCTGGGCCGAGATGTGGACGGTGCGCGCGCCGGCTTCGGCGGCGTTGCGCAGCAGGTTGGCCAACACGCGGAACAGTTCCATGCGATCGGCCCGTACCTGGATCGCGACATCGATCGCATTGTTGACACGCAGGCTGCTGCGCAGAGGCCGCGCGGTCTCGGCGGCTTCGTTCACCAGGGAAGCGAGCGCGACAGGGGCAAATTGCAGCGGCGGCGGTCCTTCGCGCGCATATTCCAATGTTCGCCGCACCAGATCGGCGGCACGGTCGACAGCCTGCGCCAGCACCTCGCCTGCCCGGCGGACGCGAGGGTCAGCATGGATCTGCAGCCGCTCCGCCGATAATAGCGCCGGGGTGAGTATGCCGCGAAGATCGTGGCTTACTTTGGCGACGACCGTGCCCAGCCCTGCGAGCCGGGCGTTGCGCCACAGCGCTGTGCGCAACTCATGCTGCATCGCAGCCAACTCGCGCCCGGCGACCGCCATTTCGTCGTCCGGCAGTATGGTGACATCGCTCGGGTTCAGCGGTGTCGTGTGCTCCGGGTCGGCGCGAAATGCGGCGATGCTGCCAGTGATCCGCCGCATCGGACGGACGAGCAGAAGCAGCACAGCCAGATAGACCAGCCCGCCGGTGATGCCCGCAATCAATAGCGAGAGCACGACGAAGTCGGCAGCGGATTGCCGGAGGCTACGGTTCAGAGCCCTCTCATACAGCCACTGCTCAACCGTTG
Source organism: uncultured Alphaproteobacteria bacterium (assembly GCA_963850535.1). Lineage (GTDB taxonomy): Bacteria > Pseudomonadota > Alphaproteobacteria > Acetobacterales > Acetobacteraceae > JAMXLO01. The sequence goes on from CAWKMC010000041.1 coordinate 10,586, forward strand.
CCTCCTGAGGCAAAGGACTTTGGCCGATCACCAGCAGTAGGCGGTTACGCGGCAGAACGATTGCCCGCAGGGCGCGACGAACGCCGACCCATGTATCTTCCTCCCGCAAATCGATGGTGGCATCCGCCGGTGTTTCGACCTGGCCCATAGCCAGCGCATTGCCGTCGTGGCTGATCAGGCGGATTGCCTCGCTATCGGCAAGAAGCAGGAGTTCGGCCTGCATCGATGGCTGCAATTTTTGCCCCGCCACGGCGGCGATCGCCGCATCGTCGATGCGCTCGAACAACCAGTTGCGACGCTCGTGCGCGATATAGGGCAGGAAGACGACGACTTCGCTCAGGAGCACGGCAAGTGTCGTCAGCAGCCAAAGACGGGCCGACAGGCTGCGCCGTGGTTTCACGCGCGGCGGTCCGGCGTGTGCTGCCATCATGCGATCAAATTTGGGTGGGGCAGCGGTTTACGGCAACCTTGCCAGGAACTGAACAAGCCGCTTGGTGCGTGGCGAGAACAGGCGTGACAGGAACAGCGACCCTGCCGCGCGCTTTCCGGCCTCGGAGCGGGTCGGATAGGGCAGGATCTGCGAAGCCAGGGTGCTCAGCTTCACCCGCTGGGAGATTGCCAGGCTCCACAGCCCGATCATCTCCCCGGCATTCGGTGCCAGGATGCCGGCACCCAGCAAGCGGCCACGGGATACGATCAGCTTGACCAATCCCGCGGTATCGGCCTCCGCAACCGCGCGGTCGTTTTCGGCCAGCGGCGAGCGCAATACCGAGATGCGGTGGCCAGCGGCGCGTGCTTCGGCCTCCGTCATGCCCGCCTGCGCCAGCTCGGGCCTGGTATAGGTGACACGCGGCAGGGCCGCATAGTTCACCCGAGCGGGCAGTCGGAACACCGCGCGACGGATGACGATGCCGGCGTGATAAGAGCCGACATGGGTGAAGGCGCGCGGACCGATGCCGTGCGGGGCGGCAATATCACCCACAGCGTAGACGCGACGGTTGGTCAGGCTCCGCAAGGCGGTATCGGTTACTACGCCATCATGGTTTGCGCGGACGTTGCCCGCGGCCAGTTCGAGATCTGCCAGGTTCGGGCGCCGGCCGACGGCGACGAGCAGATGCGTGCCGGCGATCCGTGTACCGTCCGAGAGTATGAGGGCAGGGCCTGACTCGACGGCGGTAACCGTTGTCCGCTCCAGCAGCGTGACGCCGCGCGCAGTGAGGCAGGCCCGCAGCCCTTCGACCAATTCGGGGTCTTCCTTTCCGGCGATCGCCGCAGCCTCGATGACGGTGACGCGGCAGCCGAGACCGGCGAAGGCGTCGGCCATTTCCAGGCCGATCGGGCCGCCGCCCAGGATCAGCAGATGGTCGGGGCGTTCGGTAAGATCGAAGATCGACGCGTTGGTCAGATACGGGACCTGTTCGAGGCCGGGTACGGATGGCACGGCCGGGCTGCTGCCCGCAGCAATGACCATGCGCCGTGCGGTAATCCGGCGCCCGTCCACCATCAGTGCGTCGGGTGCGACGAACCGCGCCTCTCCACGCATCACCTCGGCACCAAGGGCGCGGAAGCGCGCCTCGGAATCGTTAGGTGCAATGGCGGCGATCGCACCATGGACGTGAGCGTGCACCGCGGACCAATCTATTTCCGGCGTGGGCAGGCGGATCCCGAGGCGGCCGGCGGTGCGGGCCGCCAGCGCGGCGTGGGAGGCGGCCAGCAGCGCCTTGCTGGGCACGCAACCGAAGTTCAGGCAGTCGCCGCCCATCCGGTGGCGCTCGATCAGCGCCACCCGCAGACCCAGTTGGGCGGCGACCGCGGTGACTGACAGGCCGGCGGCGCCTGCGCCGATCACCGCTAGGTCGAAGTCAGGCACTCGAACGCTTCCATCGCCGCCAGGCCACCGGCAGCAACGACAACACTGCCAGGGCTATCAGCGGGCCAAGGATGCGCGGCGAGAAAATGACGGAAAGATCGGGCTGGTCTCCGGCTGCCAACGTTTCGCCGAGGCCGTCGCCGATCGAGGCGAATACGAAAGTGGCCGGAATAACGCCGATCACCGTCGCGGCCCCATAAGGCAACAGGCGCATGCCGCTCAATGCGGCGGCGAGGTTCACCAACCAGAACGGGAATGCTGGTACCAGGCGGATGGCAAGCAGGTAACTGAAGCCATCCCGATGCAGGCTGGCCCGGATCGCGTCCAGGAAGCGGCCTTGGCGGGCGGCAATTGCATCGGCGAGATGGTAGCGGACCGCGAGGAACAGCGCGATTGCACCGGCGGATGAGCCGATGACGGCCAACAACCCTCCCGAAAGCGTCCCGAACAGGAGGCCGCCGCCAACGGTGAGTATGGCGGACTCAGGCAACGACAGCAAAACCGCGGCGGCATACAGCAGCAGGTAACCGAGGGGAGCCAGGATCGGATGGCTGCCGACCCAACCCGCGAGCGCGGCTTGGTTGCGCGCAAACGTTGCCCAGTTGATATGCTCTGACGCGCCGACAATCCAAGCGATAGCGAGCACGGCCAATAGGACAACGACCCAGAATCGGCGCAGAAGCTGCATAGTCAATCATGTAGAGAATTTTCCCTCGCTGTCTCATGACAATCGAACCGCGTGACCGACAGTTGAGTTCAGAAATGCATGGTCCTGCGGATCGGCATCGGGAAGGTGCGTCGATAGGAAATTAGACCCAACGGCGTGTTGCCATTGAGCCGCGGGTCCTGTGCCGCGATTGACGAGGTATGGCCGGCCCCCCTATAAGCCGCGGCCTGCGCAAGGACGCCACGTGTGGCGCCCCGGCCCGCTCGTGCGGCGCGGCGACGCACCATCGGAGAACCGACCGTGAAGCGTACCTATCAACCGTCGAAGCTGGTCCGCAAGCGGCGGCACGGATTTCGCGCCCGAATGGCGACAGTCGGAGGCCGCAAGGTGCTGGCCAACCGGCGGGCCAAGGGGCGCAAGCGCCTTTCGGCCTGACCTAGAGGCTCGCGTTTGGCTGCGCCCGGCCGCCTGAAGCGTCGTGCCGAGTTCCTTCGTGCCGCCGCGAAGGGGCGGAAGGCGGCGATGCCGGGCGTTGTACTGCAGGCCTTGCCGCGGCAGGACCAGGACGTGACGCGGCTCGGCTTCACCGTGACGAAGAAGATCGGCAACGCTGTGACGCGCAACCGGACCCGCCGTCGCCTGAAGGAAGCCGCAAGGCTGGTGCTGGCCGGATCTCCTGTATCAGGCGTCGACCTCGTGCTGATCGGCCGCGAGGCGACGCGCAAGCGCGGCTTTGCTGAACTCCAGGAGGACGTGCGCCGCGCACTGGCGAAGGCTGGCGTTGCATGACGCCCATCGCTCACGTCGCGGTCGGAGCAATACGCGCGTATCAGTGGACCATCCGTCCGCTGATCGGCGCCAATTGCCGGTTCTTCCCGAGCTGCAGCGACTACGCCGTTGACGCAATCCGATGCCATGGAACACTGCGCGGCAGCGGCTTGGCAGCAAGACGTATTCTGCGCTGCAACCCGTGGCACGAGGGCGGCTATGACCCGGTGCCGGGCTGCGACTGCGGAACAGGAAACTGATGGATCAGAAGCGCCTTTTTCTTGCGATCGCGATATCGGTCGGCATCCTCCTGGTCTTCCAGGTGTTGATCGCGCCGCATATGCCGCAGCCGCCGCACCCGGCAACGCCCCCGCAGCAACAGACGGCGAACCACAATACGGAGGCGACGCCTGCACAAGGCTCGCCCGGCGCTCCAGCGATGGCGGTGGCACAGACGGTACCCAAGGAGGTGCCGCGGGTGAAGATTGCGGCGCATCGGTTGAGCGGGTCGATCAGCCTGCTGGGCGCGCGGCTGGATGATCTGGTGCTGACCGACTATCGCGAAACACTGGCGCCGAACTCTCCCAAAGTACGGCTGCTGGAGCCGCGGTCGGATGCGCAGCCCTACTATGTCCAGTACGGGTGGAGCGCCGGGCCCGGCGAGCAGGTGAAGCTGCCGGACAACGACACAATTTGGGCGGCCTCGAGCGATACGCTCAGCGCTGGCCATCCGGTTACGCTGTCGTGGAACAATGGCGCTGGCCTGACCTTCCAAATCACCTTTTCCGTCGACGACGACTACATGTTCAATGTGCAGCAGTCGGTGCAGAACACGACAGACGCACCGGTGAAGCTGTTCCCCTGGGCGCGGGTGCGGCGCGACTACACGCCCGAGGTCTCTGGCTATTACATCCTGTTCGAGGGGCTTCTCGGCGTGGTGAACAACACGCTGCAGGAGATGACCTATGCCACTGCGCGGAGCGACGCCGAGAAGGCAAAGTCCAACATCGCCTACACCGCGGCATCAGAGGGCGGCTGGGCGGGGATCACCGACAAGTATTGGCTGACAGCACTGATCCCGACGCAGTCGGTGCCGTCCACCGTGAACTTCACGTTCGTCAAAGAGGACGGCGACCACTATCAGGTGGACTACATTACGCAGCAGCCGCAAACGATCGCCGCGCACGGCGACATGATGTGGGAGTCGCATGCGTTCGCCGGCGCGAAGATCGTGTCGCTGCTGCAGGATTATGAGTTGCGGCTGCACATTCCCCGGTTCGACTACGCGGTGGACTGGGGTTACTTCTGGTTCCTGACGCGGCCAATCTTCGCGGCGATTGATTGGCTCAACGGCATATTGGGGAATTTCGGCCTGGCCATCATGGCGTTCACCCTTGGGGTGAAGCTGCTGTTCTTCCCGCTGGCGAACTACTCGTATCGCTCGATGAGCAAGATGAAGCTGCTGGCGCCGAAGATGCAGGCGCTGCGCGAGCGGTTCAAAGACGAACCGCAGCGAATGCAGCAGGAAATGATGGCGATGTACCGGACCGAGAAGGTAAATCCGGCGTCGGGCTGCCTGCCGATGGTGGTGCAGATCCCGGTGTTCTTCTCGCTCTACAAGGTGATCTTCGTCACCATCGAGATGCGGCAGGCGCCTTTCTTCGGCTGGATCCGCGACCTGTCAGCGGTCGATCCGACCAACATATTCAATCTGTTTGGGCTGATCCCGTTCGATCCGACGACGATCTCGCCATTCCTGCACCTGGGTGCCTGGCCGCTGATCATGGGGTTGACGATGTTCCTCCAGCAGAAGCTCAACCCACCACCGCCCGATCCGATGCAGGCGCGCATGTTCCAGTTCATGCCGGTGATCTTCACCTTCATGCTGGCACGCTTTCCGGCGGGACTCGTGATCTACTGGAGCTGGAACAACCTGTTATCGATTGCACAGCAATGGCTGATCATGCGGCGGACGCACTTGGCGAGACCGGGACTAGCGCGGACCTGATCGAAGCGGGCCGGCGGCTGTTCGCAGCCGAGTGCCGGTTCGTATATGCGGCGCAGCGGCTCGATCAGCTGCCCCCGGCGTCAGGCCCCGAGGTGGCGTTTGCCGGCCGATCGAACGTGGGCAAGTCGTCGCTGCTGAATGCGTTGACCGGCCGGCGCGCACTGGCGCGGGTCTCGACAGAGCCGGGGCGGACGCGTCAGCTCAACTTCTTCGATCTTAGCGGACGGCTGATCCTGGTGGACATGCCGGGCTACGGCTACGCGCGGGCCGGCAAGGCCGTGAAGCAGGACTGGCAGGGGCTGATGTTCGACTACCTTCGCGGGCGGGCGCCACTGCGAAGGGTGATGTTGCTGCTGGACGCACGGATCGAGGTGAAGCAGGCGGATCGTGCGGTGATGGAGCTGCTGGATAGGGCTGCGGTGACGTTCCAGCTGGTGCTCACCAAAATCGACGGGATCAGGTCGGCCGCTTTGGCTGGAAAACAGGCGGTGGCAGTGGCGCTTGCGCGCGCGCACCCGGCGGCGCACCCCGACGTGCTGCTGACGAGCAGCGAAACGAGTGAGGGAATTGCCGAGTTGCGGGCCGCTATCGCGGAACTTGCGGAGTCCTGAGACGACAAAAGGGCCGGCGAGTGCCGGCCCTTCGCATGTCTTTTCTATCTGCCGTATCAGGCGGCCTTCACGGCCTCCTGGCTGTCATTGGCGACGGCCTTCGGGGAGGCTGAGCCGATCTCGATCCGACGCGGCTTCAATGCCTCGGGGACGACTCGCTTCAGGCCGACGTGCAACAGGCCATTCTGCAGATCAGCGCCATCAACCACGATGTGGTCGGCGAGCACGAAGCGGCGCTCGAACGCGCGGCCGGCGATGCCGCGATATAGCATCTCGCCGTTCTGCCCTTCCCCGTTCACCTTGCCGGACACCACCAGGGTGTTCTCCTTCACGACAAGTTCCAGATCGTCGGGCCGGAAACCAGCGACTGCCATCGTGAGGCGGTAGGTGTCATCGCCGGTCTTCTGGATGTTGTAGGGGGGGTAGCTCGATGCGTCGGTGCTGGATGCTGCCGTGTCCATCAGACGGGCCAGACGGTCGAAACCGATGGCGGTACGAAACAACGGAGCAAAATCGAAAGTAGTCATGGGGTACCTCCTGCTTCAGCAAGGTCACAGTGCTTTGGCCGCCCATCCGGGCCGGCCCGCTAAGTCCTCGAAACCCCATTCGGGCGTTCCGAACACTATTGAAATAGCAAGCGCCGCTCCCCGTTCAAGAGGAGCGGGGCGCGGTAAATACGCAGCGCGGGGCGGGCTACTTCTTCAGCCCTAGACCCGCGAATTTCTTGTTGAATTTTGCCACCTGGCCGCCGCTGTCGATGATGCGGTGCTGACCCGTCCAAGCAGGATGCGACTTCGGATCGATGTCGAGCCGCAGCGTGTCGCCTTTCTTGCCATAGCAGGACCGCGTCTTGAACTGCGTGCCGTCGGTCATGACGATGTTGATCTCGTGGTAGGCGGGATGGATGCCCGGCTTCATGGCACTGCTCCTGGTCCAGGCGCGGCATATAGCGCCGACGACGCGCGAAGGCCAGGGGTTGATGGGTTCCAAGGGCTGCGCCCTTGGCGGGGATTTCAAGGGGCAGAGCCCCTTGGTTGCCTACTGCGTCGCAGCCTGGTGGTGGTGGGCCTCGGCCCGGGCGGAGCGGAGCCGGAACACGCGGTCGGCGTCTGCCTTCTGCTGTTCGGACATTGAATTGTAGAGTGCCTGGAAGGCAGGGACCAGCTTTTGCGTCTGCTGCGCGCGTTGTTCGTCGATCTCTGCATAGGATTGCATGTTCTGCACAGCAGACATGGAGCCGAATTTTCGGCGCGCTGTCGATACAGGGTGTCCATCTCCTTCGCGTCGTCGCGCATCACCTGCGCGAACTGGTCCCATGCTGACTCTGCTGAGAGGTTATGTGCAGCTGACTGTTCAGGTCGGCGATGCGCTGTTCCACTAGTGCCTGCAGGGTCTCTCCGCGTGGTCGCCCAGCTGCTGCCCTAGTGCCGTGGGGCGCTGCCTTCTGAGCTGTCCCCGAGGGAGCGGCAGCGGTCGGGTTGGTCTCGGTCTGGCCGGCGGTGGTGCTCTGCGCCCAGGCAGGACCCGCTGCAATGATTGTGCTGAGCAGCGGCGGTGCGGATGGCGGGGAATTGTGGTGGCGATTCAGCCGAGCGTGGCGCGCCAGTATTGCGGCGGCAGCTCCGGCTTGACGCCCAGTTGCCTGGCCGCGCGCAGCGGCCAAGCTGGATCCGCCAACAGGGCGCGCGCGATGAACACAAGATCGGCGCGTTGATTGGCGACGATTTCCTCGGCATGCGTCGGTTCGGTGATCAAGCCAACAGCGCCGGTGGCGATGCCCGCATCTCGGCGAATGCGGTCGGCGAACGGCACCTGGTAGCCGGGATGGGTTGGGATACGCACCTCGGGCGAGATACCGCCGGATGAGCAGTCGATCAGGTCGACGTCGCCGCGCGCAGCGAGCTTGCGGCAAAGCGCCACCGTATCGTCCAGCGTCAGGCCGCCATGCAGGTAGTCGGTGCAGGAAAGGCGGACGAACAGCGGCAGATCGCCTGGCCACTCCGAGCGCACCGCGTCGACCGTCTGCATCAGGAAGCGGCTGCGTCCTTCCAGGTCGCCGCCGTAGCCGTCGTTGCGACGGTTCGAGATCGGCGAGAGGAAGGAGTGTAGCAGGTAGCCGTGTGCGGCGTGGATCTCGACCACCCGCATGCCCGCTTCGCGCGCCATTCGGGCCGCGTTGGCAAACTCGCCGGCGATGCCGGCAATCTCGTCCGCGGTAAGCGCATGCGGATCCACCGCGTCCCGATGGAATGGGATCGGGCTGGGCGCAAGCGGCACCCAGCCGCCATCGCGCGGTGCAATCGGCTTGCTGCCTTCCCAGGTGCGCGTCGTGCTGGCCTTGCGTCCGGCATGAGCGAGTTGGATGCCCGGCACGGCACCGCCGCGACTGATGATCGCGGCGAGCCGCGTCAGTAGAGCCTGATGTTGTGCAGACCACAGGCCGAGACAGTGATGGGTGATGCGGCCGACCGCAGAGACGTGGCTTGCTTCGGTGAAGACGAGGCCGGCGCCGCCCATCGCCCGCGCGCCGAGGTGTTGGACGTGCCAGTCGTCACCGAGCCCGTCGGTGGCGGAATACTGGCACATGGGCGACACGACGATGCGGTTGCGCGCGGTGACGGAGCGGAAGGTGATGGGCTGGAACAGCAGCGGCGTGGACATGCGGTCGCTGGCCTTCAATCCACGTCGGCGGCCATGCCCTTGTCCGCCAGCTCGCGTCGCGCGCTATCGTTCTTGTCCAGCGACATTCCCATACCGCGCAGCACATGCGGCGCCTTGGTGAACTGGATGTTGTCGTACTGCACCACCTCGATGCGGTTGCCCCAGGGATCGAGAAAGTCGAGGAACCGGCCATCGAGCAGTTCGCCACCGGCTTCCTCGACCAACCGGCGAATGTCGCTGCGGTCGTCTACAACGATGCCGACATGGCGGGGACTGTCGCGATGCGGGGCATCTGTCTGCGTCAGGTTGATGAACTGGTCGCCCATATCGATAAAAGCCTGACGTGGTCCCTTGCCGCGCAGCTTGAAGTCGAAGATGCGGCCGTAGAAGGCCAGCGCCTCCTCGATGTCGCCCACTTCAAGGGCGATGTGGTTCATGCCGACGAGTTTGGGCTTGGCCATGGTTCCGTTCCTCTCGCAGGGATTGCGGTTAGATGGTTGCGGGGCAGTTGGTTGCCCAGGGGCTTATCGCACGGTGTCGGGGATTGCCTCGCTTCGCCCGCAATGACAGGGTTGGGGCAGCCCGACTGGAAGGAAACGATCATGAGCGCAGCGTTCGATCTGACAACATGTTTTGCCGATGGGCTGCCAGATCCAGCACCGCGCTTCCCCGAATTTCCCAAATACAACTTCGTTGGCGGCCATAACGATCCGGAACGGATTCCCATCGAAGGGTTGATCGAGGCAACCGCGTCGGTATTGCGGCGCGAGGGCTCGAAACTGGCGATGTACAACCTGGCGCAGGGGCCACAGGGCTTCATCGGTCTGCGCGAGATGATTGCGGACAAGCTGAACCGTCATCGCGGCATGCGGATCACGCGAGACGAGGTGCTGATTACTACCGGGTCGGGTCAGGGCATCGACATGATCAGCCGGATGTTCGTCAATCCCGGTGATACGGTGATCCTGGAGGAGTTCTGCTACGCGGGTGCCATCAATCGCTTCAAACGCGTCGGCGCGAACATCATTGGTATTCCGCTGGACGAGCAGGGAATGCGAATGGACGTGCTGGCATCGACGCTGGAGGAGCTGAAGCGCAAGGGTGTAACGCCGAAGTACATCTACACGATTCCGACCATCCAAAATCCGACCGGCAGTATCCTGCCGATGGAACGTCGCCAGCAGATGCTGACGCTGGCACGCCAGTACGGCGTGCCGATCTTCGAGGACGAATGCTACGCCGACTTGGTATGGGCCGGCAGTGCGCCGCCATCGCTGTATTCCATGGATCCCAAGCAGGTGGTGCATATCGGCTCGTTCTCCAAGACGCTCGGCACCAGCGATTCGCGTGGGTTACGCCGTGTCGGAGTGGCCGGTGCTGTCGCGCATGATCGCGTGCAAGACCGACAGTGGCACCGGGGCATTCGATCAGATGATTGTCGCTGAGTATTTCGGCAAGCACTTCGACGATCATGTGCCGGCGTTGACGGCGGTGCTGAAGAACAAGCTGGACTGCATGGTGGAGGCGGTGGAGCGCGAATTCGGTACCAGCGCCGAGATGTGGAAGCCGGAGGGCGGTATCTTCCTGTGGTTGAAGCTGCCGGACAGCGTGGATGTGCGGAAACTGGTGAAGCCGGCGGCAGACGCGGGGATCCAGTTCAATCCCGGGCCGGAGTGGGTGTGCAACCCGGAGCCGGCCAAGTCGTATATGCGGCTGTGTTTCGCGCTGGCGTCTAAGGAGGTGATCCGCGAAGGCGTCGCCGCTTTGGCGGAGGTCTGTTATCAGGAGACCGGCATTCCGGTGCGTAGCGCCAATGTGCAGCGTCGGTCGGCCTGAGCCATGGCAATCGAGCTGACTGTGAACGGCCGGGCGGTGCAGATCAGTGTGCCGAGCGTCACACCGCTGCTCGACGTGCTGCGCAATCAGCTCGATCTGAAGGGCGCGCGTTATGGCTGCGGGCTGGAGAAGTGCGGCAGCTGCATGGTGCTGCTGGATGGCCAGCCGATCTACGCCTGTTCACGCGAGGTCGGCACTGCCGCCGGTGGACGCATCACGACAATCGAAGGCTTGGGGACGACAGAACAGCCGCATCCGCTGCAACAGGCGTTTCTCGATGAGCAGGCGGGGCAGTGCGGCTACTGTCTGTCCGGCATCATCATGCGGGCGAAGGCGCTGCTCGACCACACTCCGTCGCCGACGCGGGCCGAGATTGCGAGCGCGCTGGACCAGAATCTCTGTCGCTGCGGCGCACATCCGCGCATCCTGCGGGCGGTGGAGAAGGCGGCTGCCATGCTGCGGGAAGGGAAGGGCACATGATGGCCGGGTCTAGCCCGGCCATGACGAAGGAGGGTCGGGCGTTCGCCCGAGATCACGCATGAGCGACACGCTGCCGCTGTCGATCCAGAATAACCGCCGCATGGAGAAGTGGATCCGGTTCGAACCGGATCGTACGGTGCGGCTGGCGGTCGGTAAGGTGGAACTGGGCCAGGGCAATGTCACCGCATTGGGGCAGATCGCCGCTGACGAGTTGGACGTGGACCTGGCGCGAATCTCGGTGTTGTCCGGCGATACCGAAGAGGCGCCGGATGAGGGCCAGACCACCTCGAGCCAATCGATCGAGGTATCGGGACGATCGGTGCGACTGGTCTCGGCGGAATTGCGTGCGCGGGTATTGGAACGCTTGGCACGGCGGTTGAACTGCAGTCCGACCGAACTCACCGTCAATGATGGCGTGTTCCGCCGCGGCGATGCGCCGACCGGGCACGACTATTGGAATTTCGCCGAGGCGGAGGACTTTGCCGACGATATCGTCGGGACGGCGACGCCGAAGCCGCACGAAGCCTACCGTTATGTCGGCAAGCCGATGCCGCGACGCGATCTGCCGGCGAAGGTATCCGGCGCGGCGTTCATCCACGACATGGTCAGACCGGACATGCTGCACGCCCGCATGCTGCGGCAGCCCTGTCGTGGTGCACGACTTGCGGCCCTGGATGAGGCGGCACTCCGACGGGCAGAACGTGGTGAGTTTCGCATCTTGCGCGTTGGCGATTTGGTCGCGTTCGTCGGCAGCGATGAAGGCGTGGTACAGCGTGCGGCGGCGGTGGCGCCATTGCACGCGACATGGGACAACGTTACGCCGATCACATCCGAGCAGCAGGAAGCGGCCTGGTTGGTGGGCCAGCCATCGCATGACCGCGTGCTCGGGACTGAGGCGCCACCGGTCATGACGAATGTTGTCAGCGCCAGCTACTCGCGGCCCTATATCGCGCATGCCTCGATCGCGCCGTCCTGTGCGTTGGCAGAATACCGCAACGGGCATCTCTCCGTGTGGTCGCACACCCAGGGTGTCTATCCGCTGCGTAGCGCGCTCGCGAATGTGCTGGGGTTGTCGCAGGACGCGATCACCGTGCGACACGCGCATGGAGCCGGCTGTTACGGCCACAACGGTGCGGACGATGTCGCAGTCGATGCCGCAGTGATCGCGCTGCAGATTCCCGACCACTGCATCCGCGTGCAATGGCGCCGCGAGGAGGAGTTCGGCTTTGAACCGGTCGGGCCGGCGATGCATGTCACATTGCGCGCCGCTCTGGACGATGCCGGAAAGCCGCAGGACTGGACTGCGGAAATCTGGTCGCCGACGCATGTGCAGCGGCCCTCCAGCGGCGGCAACATGCTGACGCACGAGGCGTTGCCGACGCCACCGCCCGATCCGCGACCGACCGATCCGCCGGAGGCGAATGGTGGTGGCGGCACGCGCAACGCGTTCGTGCTGTACGACGTCCCGGTAAAGCGGGTGCTGCATCATCTGGTATTGCGCGCGCCGGTGCGCACCTCGGCGCTGCGCGGGCTGGGCGCGCTGCCGAACGTGTTCGCGATCGAGTGCTTCATGGACGAACTGGCCGAGCGGGCCGGTGTAGATCCTGTGCAATATCGGTTGTCGATGCTGTCGGATATGCGTGCACGTCGGCTGATCGAGAATATTGCGCAGCGCTGCAACTGGGCGGCGCGCGGCGCGGCGGGCAGCGGGCGTGGGCTGGGCCTGGGCTGGGCGCGTTATAAGAATGCGCGGCCTATGCGGCGGTCGCAGTCGAGGTTGAAGTCGATCAGGAAGTGCGCCTGCGCCGGGTATGGTGCGCCGCGGATGCGGGGCTGGTGATCAACCCCGATGGTGCGCGCAATCAGCTCGAGGGCGGTATCGTGCAGGCTGCCAGCATGGTGCTGAAGGAACAGGTGCGCATGGAGGGTGACGGGATCACGTCGGTGGACTGGGACAGCTATCCGATCCTGCGCTTCTCGGAGGTGCCGGAGATCGACACCGAGATCATCCACGCACCGGATCTGCCGACCCTAGGCATGGGCGAGTGTACGTTTGGGCCAACGGCTGCGGCGATTGGCAACGCAGTGGCGCACGCGCTGGGTACGCGCATTCGCGACATGCCTTTCACGCGGGAGAAGATCGAAGCGGCGTTGTTGAAGTGATGGGGAGCTGCGCTGCCACCCGTGATAGAATGTAGCTCTTTGACTAGCTATTGGTTAGTTCGTTCGCAATGAGACGGAATGCGATTGGGCAGGACCCCTCGCGCTGTTGTTAGATTGCTCTCAGTCGGGAGGGCACCTTGAGCCAGCTTATATATTATCTTGCATTTGGTGTTCCTGGACCCGGCCGTGAGTGCTCTGAACCATGATGGTGCAAAGGATCCAGACATCGTTAGAGCAGCTCGCGGAGCCGTGGAGCCAATACTCCAACTCGTCGCTGAGTACGTGGAGCGCGAGCATGGAAATGAATATCCAGCCGCTTTGAGCAAGAACCTAACGAAATGCGAAAACCTCGCACTCAACTATCGCAATCCCACTCCACCTAAGCAGGGCAATCTGCCCTTTGATCACTCCATGGATCATGGAACATGAATTTCATTGACGGGCGTTTAAACGGCCAAGCAGCGCCCTCGCGTGACGAGGTAACTCGTCACGGGGAACCAATTTCTTTCGGTGGGCGGGACTTTGTCTTGCCCTTGTCACC
>CAWKMC010000042.1:0-31097 GCA_963850535.1 uncultured Alphaproteobacteria bacterium
TCGCGTATCGCATCGGCGGTCACTTCCTCGCAGCGGCAGACTATCACATCGTCGGCGGGCGGAGGATTTCGTCGCGCGGCGCATACAGCGCGTCGAGGAAGCGCCGAATTGCCAGATGGTGTGCCGCGCCTGCTCATCGGCGCGCCATCGTATCGCGTCGCGCCGCGTCGATGCGGCCAAGGCGGCGCAACGTTCCAGCGCGACAAGCGCCCTGCATGTTCCGCGGCACGCGCACCGCCGATGCCGCGCATCGCCGGCGATCAGCACACCATCGACCGCGCTGTTGCCCCATCGTCGAGCATCGGCGCGAAACAGCGCTGCGTCGCATCCCAGGTGAACCGCAGCCGATCGAGCGCGGCATCTGCTGCGCCGGGATGACGCCCTCGTGCAGGGCGACGAGCGATGTGGCAAAGCGGTGCTCCTGCCGCCACTACGGAACGCGATGCCGGTGACGGCATCGGTTCCTTCGATACGAATGTCGCTGACATGGCGATACCGCGGACGCCACACGGCGCAACCCTGCGATCATCGCCAGTCCCTCGGTAAGATCTCGCTACGCTGCGCCAGGCAGATGCGGCAAGCGCGCCATGCGTTGGCGCGCGATGCCGTTTCGAGCACCGCCTCCGGTCGCGCACCTGCGGCGAGGCATTGCTGCACCAGCAGATAAAGCAGCGGCCCGGAGCCCGCGACGACGAACGGCTCGTCCGGCACCACTCCGGCCGACTTCAGCATGATCTGCACCGCGCCGGCGGTCATCACGCCGGGCAATGTCCAGCCGGGCACAGGAACCGGTCGCTCCATCGCGCCGGTCGCAAGGATCACGGCCTCTGCTCGATCACTTGCGAGCGACCGCCATTGCTGAACCAGACCTCGCGCTGTGGCGTCACCTGCCAGACGAGACTGCCCGGCTGATACGCCGCGCCGCTTGCGCGGAAACGCTCCACCAGCCCGGCGCCATGCCGATAGTCGTCGCCCAGCGCCGTGAGCAGCGCCGCATGATGCGCTGCGCGCTCGATGCCGCGATAGATCTGGCCGCCGGGCGCCGGCTGTTCATCCAACAGCAGGACGCGCGACTGCTGCTCGGCCAGCAGCGTGGCCGCAGCAAGGCCAGCCGGGCCTGCACCGATCACCACGACGTCCCATGCCTCGCTCACAGCACGCCTCGCGCGCCGCGCTGGCGGCGCACCTGCATGCCGGCGGCGACCGGCGTCAGGCAGGCCTGGCGATTACCAACCCCATCGATTTCCATCAGGCAATCGAAGCAGACGCCCATCATGCAATACGGCGCGCGCGGTGAGCCGGATACGGCGTTGCCCGCAGGCTCGTCTCGCCCGACAGCAGCAAGGCTGTCGCCACAGAGTCGCCGGGACGTGCAGTGATGTCGCGGCCTTCGTAGCTGAAGCGGATCTCGTCCGCTGCCGTCTCAAGCCGCCGGAACATCGAACCGCCTGGCGGTGAAGGCTGCAAAGCGCTCCGGCAATTCGCCCGCCATGATCGCCGGCGCCAGCGCCAGCGCATGCGCGCCAGCCAGCGTCACGCCGCTGTGGCAGGTGGCGGCGAATGCCCCTGGGTAGCGCTCGGATTGCTCATAGATCGGGAAACCGTCGGGCGACATCACCCGCAGCGCCGCCCATACGCGCACGATCGACGCGTCCTTCAGCGCCGGGAATACCGCGACGTTGCGCTCGGCGATGTCCTGCAGGACCGGCACGCCGATCGAGGTGTCGAAGCCGGCATCCTCCTGCGAATCCCCCATCATCACCGAGCCTTCGACCGTCTGGCGCAGCGTGTGGCAGGTGTAGTCGAGGAACGGCCGCAGCCGTTCGGTGACGATGATCTGGCCGCGCAACGGCGTCACCGGCATGTTCAGCCCGACCATCGGCGCCAGATCGCGCGATCCGAGGCCGGCGGCGATCACCAGCTTTCGCCGCGGTGAAGCGTTCGGCGCCGACGCGCACCGTGAAGCTGTTCGGTGCCGCCTCGATCGCATCGACCGTGCGGCCCGGCAGGTAGTCGCCGCCAAGCTGCAGCAGGCCGCATGCAGCGCGCGCAGCAGATGCAGCGGATGCGCCTCGCCATCGATCGGGCAGAACGACGCGCCGACCACGCGATCGCCGAGCCCCGGCACCATCGCGCGCACCTCGGCGCGGTCGACCATGCGCGTGCCGATATCGCCACTCTCGTTATGCATGCGGGTGAGCAGCGACGCGCGCTCCTCGAATTCCGCATCGGTAAGACAGAAAGCCAGGCCGCCACGCTGGCGCAGCGCCACATCGACGCCGGTCGCTCCGGCGAGCGCCTCGGCCAGTTCAGGCCAGAGTTCCGCGGATGTACGGGTCCAATGCGCATAAGCCGGCATGCCGGCGCCTTTGCTCTGCACCCATACCAGTCCGAAATTGCCGCGTGCGGCGCGGAACGCGATGTCGCCCTGGTCGATCAACGCCACCGACGCGCCCTTCGCCGCGGCGCCCCAGGCGATCGCTCCGCCCACCAAGCCACCGCCGATGACGATCAGGTCGTAAGCCATGTCAGGCAGGGTTGCATTGCGGCCGTTGTGGGGTCAAACCGTGCCTGTCTCAGGTGCCAGCTTGGAGCCATCCATGTCGGAAACCATCGATGCCCTGCTGTACGACATGCTCGCCTGGCTGGCGCGAGGCGCACAGCCTTATGCCGACGTGATGGACGCGTGGCGCACCTCGTGCCCGCGGTTGACTGTATGGGAGGACGCGGTCGAACGTGGCCTGGTCGAGCGCGCACGCATTGACAGCATCGCCATGGTGCGAATCACGTCCGAGGGCCGCGCATTTCTCGCCAGCCGATAGCTATGCGGAAGCCGTCAGATCGATCTGACGTCCGAACGCAGCGGTGACCCACTTGTGCCTGCCGCCGTTGGCGGATTGCGAGACGTGTTCCCTGATCCACTGCAGGTCGTCAGCACTGAGCATCAGTTCACCTGTCGTCTTGTTCAGTCTCTCCTGAAGCGAGGCGAGCTTGCGCTGCCACGCGGCACCCTCCTGTTGCGCACCATCCTGTCGGAACAGCTGCTCCATCGCGTGCCGATCGAGGACGACGCGTCTCGACGACTCCACCGTTTCGCTTACGCGTTGGCAGGCAGTGGCGATGTAGGTGGCATCGATGTCGATCCCCACACCTTTGGCGCCAGCGAGATGCGCCGCGACCAGTGTCGTGCCGGTACCAAGGAAGGGATCCAGCACGCGAGCGCCCGCACGTCCGTGCAGGTAAATGCACCATAGTGGTAGCTCAACCGGGAAGGTCGCCGGGTGCCAGGTACTTCTGCGCCTTCGACTTCACTGTCGGATAAGGGATGAACCATGTATTTCCCCGGCACCGCAGGTCGCGCGGATGGCCGCGACGGGCAATGTTGGATTTGTCTTGAAAAGGAATGCCGATCGACAGCCGGTCCAGCAGTACGCCGTTGTCATGGGTCAGGTGAAAGATGTGCTCGTGATTGTGGTGCATGAACCGACGCCCCGGCACCGGCTTGAAGTGCCCGGTCGAGCCGGAACCGATACCAATCGACTTGATCCAGGTGATGTGGTTCTGCAGGTGAAATCCCACGTCATTGCGCAGCTTCACCATGACCTCGAACGGCACGTAAGGACGACTGTTCGATCCCGACAGGTTGAGAAAGAATGACCCATCCGGTTTAAGCACGCGTTTGATCCCGCCCGCGACTTCGGCGATCCAATTGACGTAATCCTTCTCGGTTCTCGAATTGTCATACATCCCGTACGCAAGGTTCAGATTGTAGGGCGGTGACGTGACGACCACGTCCGCTGGTTCGAAATCCGACCTTCGAAGAAGGTCGAGGCAATTGCCGCGGATGATCTCCTGGTCACCGATCCGAACGCTCGACATCTGCCCCCTCCGATTCGGGGGCATTGTATCGTGCCTACGCCAAGTGTACCAGTCCGGGTTGGCAATACTGAGGGTAGCGGGGCCAGCAAAGTTCGCGGCGGCCATCTGTGGTCACTTCGCAGGCAGTGACGACGGGGCCGATAACGGACGTAGAGGACCCCTGACGACATTAGCTCCGGTCAAGCGACAGCTGGCCGGCGCATACCGGCCAACACCAGGCGTGGCTTTACAAGACCCTGGACTCTCTGGTGGATGCGCACCGCCACAAGGGTCGAGCCCATGAACACCACCGTCACCAAGCCGCGCGGCCGCCACTTCTTCGCCAATCCCGGCCCGACCAACATCCCCGACAGCGTGCTGCGCGCCATGGACCGGCCGTCGATCGACTTCCACGACCCTGACTTCCGCGAAGCGATGGACGCCTGCTTCGAGGGCGTCAAACGCGTCCTCGGCACCCAGCACCAGTTGTTCATGTACACTGCCTCTGGCCACGGCGCGTGGGAGGCATCACTCGCCAACCTGCTGTCGCCCGGCGATGTCATCCTGCTGCTGGAGTCCGGCTATTTTTCGGACGAGTGGGCGAAGATGGCCCGCGCACTGAAGATCGAGGTGCGGATGGTGGCATCCGACTGGCGGCACGGGGTGGACATATCAGCGGTGAAGACGGCGTTGGCCGAGGACAAGGCGCATGTCATCAAGGCGGTTTGCGTGGTGCACAACGAGACCGCCACCGGCATGTTCATCCCGCTGCCGGAGGTACGCGCGGCGCTCGACGAGGCTGGGCACCCGGCGCTGCTGTTGGTGGATACCATCTCGTCGCTTGGCTCCATTGACTTTCGCATGGACGAGTGGGCGATCGACACAGTGGTAGGCGGCAGCCAGAAGGGACTAATGCTGCCCACCGGCATGAGCTTCACAGCGGTGTCGCCGAAGGGCATGCAGGCGCATGCCAAGGCGACGCTAGGGCGCTATTATTTCGACTGGTCGGTGATGTCGACCCGAAATCCTCCCAGCTTTGTCGGCACCATTCCGGTCAGTTTCTTTTACGGCCTGAAGGAATCGCTGCGTCTGCTGGAGGACGAAGGACTGCCGAACGTATTCGCCAGGCACCATCGGCTGGGCGAGGCAGTACGCCGGGCGGTGCAGGTCTGGGCAGGCAACCACGGTCCCCAACTGTTCTGCACCAACCCAGCACGATACTCGGACTCGGTGACGGCGGTGCTGATGCCGGAGGGGCACGACGCCGAGGCGATCCGACGCACAACGCGTCAAAAATTCAACGTGTCGCTGGGTGGTGGATTGGGAAAGCTGGGAGGCGACGTGTTCCGCATCGGGCACCTAGGCGATCTCAACGAACCGATGGTGCTTGGTGCTCTATCCGCGGTCGAAATGGCGCTGCGGATCAATGACGTGCCGCACGGTAGAGGCGGCGTGGATGCGGCGATGGATTACCTGGCTCGCGCCTGACCCCGACCCGGCTTGGCCCCGCCGCTGGTCAAGGCTGCAATCAACACGGCGAGCACGCCGGTCAGGAAGATGCCGTCGAACGTGCCGGCACCGCCGATCGACGCAATCGGCGCACCAAGTTCGCCGAGCTTGCCCAGGTTGAGCAAGTCGGCGCCGATCAGGACACCGAGGCTGCCGCCGATATAGGCCAGTGGTGCTGCCTGCTGGCGCGACAGGATCAGGGCCACGACCGCCGTCGTTACTGCCGGAAGAAACACCGGCACAGCGATGCCGAGCCCGCGTACTGGCTGGGCCTGGATATGTGTGAGCGTGGCGATACAGGTGATGGCAATTGCGGCGGTTACCCACAAACGGTGGCGAAGCAACAGATAAATCGACATCAGCACGGGGATGACCGCGCCACCGACGTTGACGGCAATGATGGTGCCTGGCCAAGCATGAACGACGGGGATGACATAATGCATCCCATAGTAGTTAACCTGATGCCCGGAAACCATTGCTCGTTGCGAGAGCTGGGCCACTGGGATGTTAAAGTAGCTGCCGACAAGCGACGCCAATAGTACCAGCAGTGCCATGCCCCGGCCGAGACCGATGCGCAGATAGGCGTAGCGGAACGCGCTGAGCTGCAGCAGAAGACACAGCATCACGAACGCGCCGACCAGGATGGAAAAGAACGGCAGCGTGATCGGCAGATAATGCAGCTGGCTGTGCATTATTGTAGTTTTGGTGTGCGGCCTCTATCGTTTGTAACCGAATGGGCAATTGGTGTCTTGATCGGATCAGGTTCGACCCGGCACCGGCACAATGGCGCCGGTCGTCACCTTGTTGTCCGGAGACGCAAGAAAGCCGATCGTCGCGGCAATCTCGTCGGGCTTCGGCCAGCTGGCGTGATCGGCTTTGGGCATGGCAGCGCGGTTGGCGGGCGTGTCGATGATCGACGGCGCCACGGCGTTTACCAGAATGCCTTGACCGGCGACTTCACCAGCCAGCGATTGGGTAAAGGCGGCAACCGCGGCCTTGCTGGCAGCATAAGGCGCCATTCCGCTGCCTGAGCGGGGTTCCAGTCCCGGCCGCGCCGCGATATTGACGATACGTCCCCCGTCGGGTCCGAAGTTCTGGACTGCGGCGCGGCAACACAGATAGCAGGTGACAAAGTTCATGCTCAGCATGTGAAGCATGCCTGCCTTATCAGTTTCGGCCACGCCACCCATGGCAAACCCGCCAGCAATATGGATTGAGGCCCAGAGATCGCTCAAACCATCATAAAGCCGTGTGACATCGTCCTCACTGGTCAATTCGCAGCGCGGCACCAGCGTCACGGCATCCTTGTAAGGGAATGTCTCGGCTTCTGCTTCCACGACATAAGGGACGCGGCACCGCGCGCCTTGGGCGAGAAGCATCCCGACCACCGCACGGCCGAGTGCTCCGGTGCCTCCGGTAACTACAACTGTCCGATTGGCGAACTGCATGCGGCCCTCCGTTGCTACCAGCATAGCAACGGCAAAGCCGGTCAAGATCAAGCCGCAGTCAGGCGGCGATGGCGAAGGCGTCCAGCTTCCAGCCTGCAGCGGTCATGGCACGCTGAAGTGTCCCCATGAACCGACGCGTCACGTCCATGCCACCGGATCGCGGCCATGACCGGTTGATATAATGTCGACCTAATAGGTCGAGCAGCCTGTCGCGCTCGGCCTTATCAAGGCCGCCATCTGCGGTTGCATCGCCGTAGAACTGGTTCAGATCAGAAACCAGAGCCGGATCTGTCTCAATGATCAGTCGCAGCGCCTCGTTCGAGGGGGGCACCATTCGGCGACTTTCGAGCTCCAGGCGGCAACAAGCCAGCGGAGCAGCAAGTAGCGTTGACAATTGCATCTCCCGATACCACCGGTTGAACAATTCCGGTCCTAAGTTGCGCCCATATGGGACCTGCGGAGCAATCCGTCCACCCAGTAATTTGGTTGTTAACCGCTCAGCCGTTCAATATCTGCGCCGCACGCCGCCAACTTCTGCTCTAGCGCCTCGTAGCCGCGATCAAGATGGTAAATTCGGTTCACGATTGTTTCGCCACGCGCTGCGAGCCCAGCGACGATCAGCGAAACCGATGCGCGCAGATCGGTCGCCATGACCGGTGCCCCAGACAGCACCGAAACGCCGCGAACGATCGCCGAAGCGCCATGAACATTGATACGCGCTCCCATGCGGTTCAACTCGGATACGTGCATGAAGCGGTTCTCGAAGATTGTTTCTGTGACCATCGCAGCACCATCTGATACCGCCATCAGCGCCATGAACTGCGCCTGCATATCGGTGGGGAACCCAGGATACGGCTCAGTCATGACGTCGGCACCGTGTAGACCGTTTAGCCGCCGGACGCGCAGGCCTCCCGGCCTTTCATCGATCTCCACCCCGGCTTCGCGCAAGATACGGATCGTTGCTCCAAGATGGTCCAGTCGCGCATTGTTCAGGCTCACTTCGCCGCCTGTGATTGCAGCAGCGCACGCATAGGTTCCGGTCTCGACTCGGTCCGGGATGATCGCGTGGCTGGCGCCATGCAGGCTGGCAACACCCTCGATGGTAAGGCGATCACTATCGATCCCAACGATCGCGGCGCCCATCGCGTTCAGACAGCGCGCGAGATCGCCAATCTCGGGTTCGCGCGCGGCGTTGGCGAGAACGGTGCGCCCATCGGCCAGCGAGGCGGCCATCAGCAGGTTTTCGGTGGCGCCGACCGAAACGAATGGAAACACGATCGCGGCGCCCCGAAGTCGGCCCTTCACGCTACCATCGATATACCCTCCGTCGAGACGGAAGGTGGCGCCCATCTGCTCCAGGCCCTTCAGGTGAAGGTCGATCGGGCGAGCGCCGATCGAGCAACCGCCCGGCATCGAGACTCGCGCCTCGCCGGTGCGCGCGAGCAGTGGGCCAAGTACCAAGGCCGACGCGCGCATTTTTCGCACTATGTCATAGGGTGCCTCGGTATTGGTGATTGCGCCGCCGAGAGACAGCGTCCGTCTATCATTGCCGACCGGCTCGACGGCGAGACCATGCTGGGCCAACAGCAGGCTCATGGTCTGGATGTCCGCAAGATGCGGCACGTTGCTCAGGACCAGGCGCTCGTCGGTGAGCATGGCCGCCGCCATAAGTGGCAACGCGGCATTCTTGGCGCCGCCGATGCCTATCTCACCGGAAAGCGGACGGCCGCCGCGGATACGAATACGGTCCATTCAGTGATTCCCAAGGAGTTCGTAACAAACGCCACGACACCGAAAGGCGATCTACATCCTAGGCAATGCGACCCCGCGCTGTCGCATGTACTTGCCGGCCTTGTCGGCATAGCTGGTCTCGCACGGTTCGTTGCCTTGTAGGAACAGGAATTGGCAGATGCCCTCGTGCGCGTGAATCTTCGCGGGCAGTGGGGTGGTATTGGAGATTTCGATGGTCACCTGGCCTTCCCATTCCGGCTCGAGCGGCGTGACGTTCACGATAATGCCGCAGCGCGCATAGGTTGATTTGCCGAGGCAGATTACCAGCACGTCGCGCGGGATTTGGAAATACTCCACCGTGCGGCCTAGAGCGAAACTGTTGGGAGGGATGATGCAGGTGTCGATCTTGCGGTCGACGAAGCTGGTCGGGGCAAAATCCTTAGGATCGATGACGGCAGAATTGATATTGGTGAAGATCTTGAACTCATCCGCCACCCTCGCATCGTATCCATAGGAGGACAGGCCGTAACTGATGACGCCCTGCCGCTTCTGAGCTTCGACGAACGGCTCTATCATGCCGTGTTCCTGCGCCATGCGGCGGATCCAGCGGTCGGACATGACGGACATTCGGTCGCTCCGGGTGGGGCAGCTCCCCCTTGAGTTCAGGCAATGTCACGAATTGGCCCATAGTAGCGTCAATGTCACTCGATTCGGCGACAAATTACGCTTGCTTCGGCTTTTCCCGTGCCTGCGCCTGGTCCTTCCGCTTGCGCAGATTGGTGCGCAGGGCCTCTGCCTCGCGCTTTCGGCGAGTGGCGAGCTTGCCGGTGGAGACGACGGGCTTGTCTCGCCCCAGCGGTGGTGGCTTATCCATGGAACTCGAGGCGGCCTGTACTGTGGCCGCGGGACCCTACTTCACCTGCCGAGAGCCGCCAACACGCTGCTGGCGTCGCATGGCCTGCTGGCAGGAATTGTCATCCACGTAAAATGTCATCTGGCGGTTGTTGGTATCGATGACGGTCACGACCTGCGGCCGTCCTGTGAAGTTACGAGAGACGTCCCGGGATCGATATCGGTTCTGCTTCTGCAGGTAGTCCATGTAGTCATCGGGGCTCGGATAATCCGTTCGGCTAGCGCGCTCGCACGCACCCCTCTTGTCGTCGACCGTGTACCACTGCGCGCCCTTGGCGGGATACGTGCTTACGCCCACCAGAACCGCAAAAGCTGATGACAGGACCCACGTTCTCGATCTCATGACCTATAGTATCGGGTGATCTCGCGGGAGAGGTACATTGAGTTGGGATGGCCATACCTGACGTTCTGCCGGGGGTTGACCATGTTGAGCACGACGCCGGCGAAGGTGTTACGGTGCAGTTGCTTGCGCACCGCCTCGTGGATCTCCGCCGCCGTGGTCGAGCCCCATTTGGCGATCAGCGCGGTCTTGTCGACCTTCTGGCTGAGCAGCCAGCAATCGCCACCGACGAAGCTGGGCGGACTGTCGATGATCACCAGGTCATAGTTCTGGGTGGAGGTCTCCAGCAGCCGGTTGAAGCTGTCGAGCGCCAGCAGCCGGGTCGGGATGCCCTTGGGATGGCCGGCCGGCAGTAGGGTCAGATTGTCGCTGTGCGGATTGCGCTGCACCACGTCGCGCACGTCGGCCTGTCCGCGCAGCACGTCGGCCAGGCCGGCCACGCTGACGCTGCGGGCCGCCTGCATCTTCCGCCCCGAGCGCATATCCGCATCGATCAGCAGCACCCGGATGTCGCGATCGGCCGCGGCCTTGGCCAGCGCCCAGGCGGTGGTGGTCTTGCCTTCTTCGGGGCGCGCCGAGGTGATCAGGATGCTGCGCGGCCGGTCCATCAGCCACAGCCGGTTGAACAGTTGCTCGACCGCGTCGAGGTAGATCACCTCGTTGTGGCTGTCGAACCGCGGCAGCATGCCCAGCGTGGGCAGGTCCAGCACCATCTCCACCTGGTTCATGCTCACCAGACCCTTGCGGTTGGTCTCGCGCACCCAGCCGATCATGCCGGCGATGCCGAACGCGATCAGCGTCGAGGCCGGCAGCATGATCATGTTGTTGGGAAACGCCGGAGAGATCGGCACCTCGGAGCGGGCCGCCACCCGCACAGTGGTCGCCGGGATCAGCATCGAGGCGTCGGTCTGGCGCAGCGTCCGGGCGTAGGTGTCATACATGTCGGCCGCCGCATCGGCTCCCCGCTGCAGCGGGATCAGCGTCGCCATCGCATCGTTGGTCGTGCCGATCTGCTGGTGCAGTTCGGCGAGCCGCCCGGTCAGCGACTGCACACTGGCCTCCTGCGACTGGATGTCGCTCTTCAGGCTGGCCACCATGCGCTGCGCCTCCTGGTGGATCTTCCGCTCGACGTCGGCATACTGCGCATTCAGCCGGCCCAGGGTCGGGTTGTTCGCCATGTAGTTCGAGGCCAGGGCCGCGCGCTGCGCGCCGATCTGCGCCTCCTGCTCGCGCAGCCGGTTGATGGTCTGCGCACCGAGCACCGCGGCCAGCGTCTCGGGATCGCTGTTGCGTGCCGTGTCGTAGCGGCCGCGCAGCGCCGCCAACTGTGCCCGGGCGTTGATCAGATCGGTGCTGACCTGGGTGATCTGCTCCTGGATCAGCGGCGCTTCGCGGCCGGTGATGATGTTGTGGTCGTTCTTGAACTTGGCGACCACCTGCGCCTTCTGCGACGCATCCTTGCCCAGTTCGATCAGGTGCGAGCCGGTGTAGCCGTGCACCTGCTGCATGATCTGTTCGGCAAACCCCATGTGGTTGGTGATGTAGGCATCGGCGATGGCGTTGGCGACCGTCGCCGCCTTGTGGTTGTCGCGCGACGTCACGGTGATCTGGATGTCTCTCGCCCGCGGCACCGGCTCGAAGACTACCTTGCTGCGCAAGCTGGCCAGCGTCTCGCCCAGTTGCCGCTCGCTGCCGCTGAGTGCGGGTGGGCTGTTGTTGGGCAGGAGTTTCTGCAACCACTCGTTGAATATACCCTTCACATCGCCGACCCATGAATGGGTCAGCGCGGGGTTGAACTCGGGATCATTGACCAGATTGAGCTTGTCGATCACCGAGAGCAGCAGTTCCGGTGATTTGAGGATGGTCAGCTCCGAGCCCAACGTGTAGTCGCTGAACTGCTGATCGCGCAGCATCGCCGAGGTGGGAACCGCCTGCGGGGTGGGCGAGTCAGCTTCGACCGTGGCGACGCCGTGGTATTTCTTCGGCAGCATCTGGATCGCCGCAGCGAGCACCACCGACAGCACGATCCCGGTCAGCAGGATCGACCATTTGCGCCGCCGCAGCTTGACGAACGCATCATGCAGAAAGGTCTGCTCCGCCAGCGCTTCGTCGGGTGTATAGAGAGAGGTGCTCATGCCATCATCTTCCGCCATTTCGCGCGTTCTGTTGCGGGCGAGCTCTGCAGCCAACCCCCAGATCGACCGCCCGCATCATCTTCAGCACTCGAGGTAGCTCGCGCAGCCGCCCAGTCATGCGCATCGGTGCGTCACCGCGCCACCGGTGTACCAACGCCGTAGTTAATGCAAGCAGCCAGACCAGCTTATATCTATTTGGGGGTAGTTCGGACTTTACGTATGCTGCGAGCGTTCTGGCCTGCCGACCACCTCTGCGCAAGATTGCCGTCAGCAGGCAATTCGGCCAGTTGCGGGTGAACCCAATATGTTAGGGGCAACGTAAGATACCGAGTTAGGCCTATTCTTCGACGCAAATCGCTTAGCCAAGCGCTCAGCTGCCCGAATGGATCAATTGTGAACAGGCCGTGAGCGCCGGCCAGCCACGGCGCTTGCTGGCCATGAACAGGCGATGCAGGACAAAGCTGAAGTGGCTTGCCCAGGCACATGGTTGCAACGCGGTTTCGGCTGGAATGACCTGACTCAACCGTCGAACGCAGTTTATCCGTTGATAAAAGTTGGACGGATAGGTCGTCGATCATTTTCCCTTGCTGAGGCGCGGGTTTTTGCTGGGTGTGGCGCCATGTCAGTTTCGCGCGGCGTGAACACCGCAATTGACTTTGGCTGCCTTTGGCTTCCACGCCAATCCGGAGCGCATGCGGCGGGAAGTATCGTCCAGGGCGTCGGCCAGCCGGCTCGCCGCATGTTGCGCCGGCGCTGTGCAACGCGATTTTTCCGCCACGACAGGCAAGCGGCTGCGCAGCCTGCTGATTGCCGAGCAGCTGAAGCTCAGCATCGATTGCCGACAGCGGCGCCTGCCGCCGGGCCAGTTTGGTATCAGCGCACCGTTATCAGCCGCCGCAAGGGAGCAAGTAATAGCCACGCTGCGGAGGCGCAGAGCAGCGCGAACAGCGCGCCATCGAACAGCACCACCGGCAAAACAAGCTGCATTGCCAGTATCAACGGCAGACCCTCCGCCACATTCAGGCGCAGGAGTTCGAAGACAACATACGTGCCACCGGCAATCCAGCAGGCAAACATTGCGTGAGGGATCGCCAATAACGGGATGGCCGCCACAGCAATAACTGCTGTAACGCCCTGTGCCAGTGCGCCCGTCAAAAGCCGATGCAGGATCCCGGGAAGAGCTTCTTTCCCGGTCAGTCCATGACCGTGCAAGACGGCCGACAGCAGAACCGCGGCGATGCCTCCGGAGATCCCGATTGTTGCGGCCCGGCCCAATCGGAATTTCGGCGGGGACAGCGGCCACGGTGCGGCTGCGGCTGTTGCGCCTACGAATGCCCAGTTGCCGATGGCCTGGTGGCGCGGGAGCAAGCCGGCCGAGAGCGGCAGCGCCCAGATAGCAAGGCAGGCAAGCCAAAGTGCGGGGCCGAAAGGGAGTACCCACGCAAACGACGAAGTGAAAAAGAAGATGGTGGTCAAGCCGTCATATCTGCTGGTGTTCCAATCTTTGTAGATCTCGTACGCGGCGATTACTACGCCCTGTGGCCCGAACACTATTGCCAGTGTGGCCACGACGCAGGCGATCGAAACGCAAATAATGAATTTAGTCCTGGGATGGGCCGGGCCAGTTGTCAGCCAGCACTCGGCGGTCGCGACGAGCCACCTAAGAAAAGCCATCAGTGCCAATGTGGCCAGAAGCAGGAATGCCAGGCAGAGGAGCGCGCCTATCATGACGACCGAAACGGCACTGGCCTGGGCAGCATCGAGGAGCTGGCCGCCATGAATGGCAATAGTCACCATGCTCATGGCTGTGGGCAGCAGGCCTCCCACCAGTGCGCCAAGCGCACATGCGGTCGCCGTAGGGAAAACCGACGGTGGCACGTGGCCTCGTATCAGTGCCAGGAAAGTTGCGCGCCACATGCCAATCCCGGTGACACTCACAACCAATGGCGTGGCAGTCAGCAGAGGCAACACAAAAGTCAGCGCGAGCGCAGGGGAGTATGGCAGCCATATGGTGATGAAGAACATCGACACGCCCATAAGGGCTAATGCGAACCCGGTCGAGAATCCATCCCAGCCGGTGAACCGGAACATGCCATCCGTCACTGTCGAGCAATTCCAACCGCTGCGCCGACCCAGGGTGCCTTGACATGAGCTGCCGAAGGACAGCGAGCCGGGGTGCCGGCCTAAGCAAAACTGTCTTCAATTCCGCGGCGTTTTCCACCCAGGCACTGCTGCGCACGTCGGCATACAGTTCTCTTGCCCGCAATACTGCGTTTCGCATCAAGAGCACGCATGTAGTCATCAACCCTACATCAGTCCCGATACGATGATGCCGAAGATCTCAAATTGCCCGCTCCAGTCGATCCCAAGGCCCCCCAATGTGAGAACACTCCGCAAAAGAGCAGTGATCAGATATGCCCACCACACCGACATCGACAGGTAGGTGAGAGCCACATCACCGTTGCGGAGGTGAGCAAGTTCGTGAAGCATGATCGCCGAAGGCGCCGGGATTCGTTTGATGCTGCAGAACCATTGCCCCGGTCAGGCCGATGCGGGGCGTGATCCGGTGCCGAAGGCGATTGCCAACATACGGCCATCCAGGGGATTCCACCACAGTTCCGGTCTCCGGCGAAGCTGTGCGGCCATGCACAATTTATGAAATTCATGAACCAGGTCCGGCAACTGTGTCGCATCAAGGCGCTCAAGGCCCAATTGTCGTGCCTGCCATCGCGGGTATAGGCGGTATATGATCGCGGTGAACAGCAGAAGCAGGCTCAGTCCGGCGAGAATGCCGGGAAGGACAGAGGCTTGCATGATCGTTGAGATGCATTCGAATCGTGTCCGGGCGAGGCCGGCATCCGTCCTTGCGAACCGGTCCGAATAGTTCGTTGTGTCTCCAAGGCAGCGCTTCAGCTGGGGGCCGAGGTCGAAACCTGCAAATGTCATCTCTGCGCAGCGTCGGCCGCCGGCACATGTGGCTATGAGAATGAGCAGAATGAAGCGCAGGCTGGTATTCGGCGGGAATATGAAAGGATCTAGTCGCAGCGGCTGAAGGCCACGCGCCGTATCGTTCATCGCTTCGATGGTGGAGGCTTAGTCAAATGGGTGACCAGCGTGTCAACCAGCAGGGTTGTCTGCGTCTCACCCAACTTGGAAGTTTGTGCAGCTTCGACCACAATGTTGCGGATGCTTGCAATTTGCGTATCCGTCAGCGGCGGCGTGCCTGACTCCCTTCGGAACAGCTTGGTGATCCGCGCCGCGACAGCGTCGGCGGCTGCATGTGACAGTGCCTTGGCGAAGTCCTCTGCCAGGAACAGCGCGATCTCTCTGATTGCGGCAAGCGCCACTGGGGTGACGAGCATCGCGCTTTCGGCGAGGCCAAATCCCAGCTCCTCGTCTCCGCCGCGGCGAATTCGGACGCGCTTTGGATTCGATGCGAAACTTCGGCTCATGATCTCGAACAGAGGCAGTTCGCTCGGCGCGATCTCCGAAACCACGGACCGTGCGAGCTCCGTCTGAGGCTGCGGATCCACCTGTGGCCTCCTCCAAGCTCTTATGGTCACGCCGACCTGTAGCCAACCTCGGTTGGAAACACGGGAAAGCGTAGAGCAGCGCAACCGGCGGTGTCCATGTCGCTGGCTGGTGCATACGCGGTCCGCCACGCCGGTCCCACCGGCAAGGGCAAGCATCTTATTGAAGTTACACAACTTTCTGGCAGTTGATTTAGATCAATGATCCGTTAAGTCAGGCGCGGCAGTGTCCGCGGAGCACCTGCCGGAGTGTTCCATGGATATAGACCCAAGCGACCTCATCGTCGGCCTGATGATGGCTGTCTTTGGCCTGGTCGGCCTCATCCTCGCCTCGGCGGCGATGGACAACGAGATGTACGTCTTCGGCCTCTCGCTCTTTGGCTTCGCCTGCGTGTTCGATTTCGGTCTGCTGCGCCGGCATTTCGATCGGATGGAAGCGCGCCGTCATGGCTGACGCCGCCATCATGCCGCGCCTGGCCCCGGACTATAACGAGGCAGTCGTCAGGAAATTCGTGATCGCCACAGTGTTCTGGGCGGTCGTTGCCTTCCTGGTCGGTGTCTGGCTCGCCACCGAGCTCGCCTGGCCACAAGCCAACCTGGGACTCTCCTTTATCAACTTCGGCCGCCTGCGCCCAGTCCATACGTCTGCGGCGATATTCGCATTCGGCGGTTCCGCGCTGTTCGCGACCTCGTTCTACGTGGTGCAGCGAACCTGCCGCGCGCGGCTGTTCGGCGGTGAAGCGCTCGCCGACTTCGTGTTCTGGGGATATCAGTTCTTCATTGTCATGGCGGCGCTGTCCTACGTCATGGGCTTCAGCCAAAGTCAGGAATACGCCGAGCCACAGTGGCACCTGGATCTGTGGCTGACCGTTGTCTGGGTGGTCTACGCGGTGATCTTCATCGGCACGCTGATGAAGCGCGAGGAGCCGCATATCTACGTGGCGAACTGGTTCTATCTTGCGTTCATCCTGACCATCGCCGTACTGCATATCGGCAATAACATCGCACTGCCGATCTCGATGTTCTCCGCTCAGGCCTATCAGGTCACCTCTGGTGTGCAGAACGCGATGATCCAGTGGTGGTATGGCCACAATGCAGTCGGCTTCTTCCTGACGGCGGGCTTTCTCGGGATGATGTACTACTTCATCCCCAAAGCGGCGAACCGACCAGTTTACTCCTATCGCCTATCGGTAGTGCACTTCTGGTCGCTGATTTTCATGTACATCTGGGCCGGTCCGCATCACCTGCACTGGACGGCACTGCCCGACTGGACCCAGACCCTAGGCATGGCGTTCTCGGTCATGCTGTGGATGCCGTCCTGGGGCGGCATGATCAACGGTCTGATGACGCTGTCAGGCGCGTGGGACAAGCTGCGCACAGATCCTAGCTTGCGCTTCTCGGTTACTGCGGTTGGCTTCTACGGCATGTCGACCTTCGAAGGTCCGGTGATGTCGGTGCGGGATGTCAACGCACTGAGCCACTACACCGACTGGACGATCGGACACGTGCACTCCGGTGCGCTGGGTTGGGTCGCGTTCATCAGTTTTGGTGCGGTCTATTATCTGGTGCCGGTGCTGTGGAAGCGCCCAGGGCTGTATTCGATGCGCTTGGTGTCCTGGCACTATTGGATCGCGACGCTGGGCATCGTGTTCTACATCACCTCGATGTGGGTTGCCGGCATCATGCAGGGCCTGATGTGGCGCGCCTATGACCAGTTCGGGTTCCTGCAGGTACTCGTTCGCCGAGTCGGTGATGGCGGTGCATCCGTACTACGTCATTCGGCTTTTCGGCGGACTGTTGTTCCTGATCGGCGCGCTGCTGATGGTCTACAACCTAATCCAGACAGTGCGCGGCAAGATATCAACGTCCGAGCAGAGGATCGTCATGCGGGCAGCCGTCGCCGTGGCGGGGGAGTAAGCCATGTTCCGCCAGGAATTCATCGAGCGCAACGCGTTCCTTCTGCTGGTGCTGACGCTGGTGACGATAGCGATCGGCGGCATCATCGAGGTTGTGCCGCTGTTCACCATTGAGACAACGGTGGAGCATGTGAAGGGCGTGCGACCTGTACACGCCGTTGGAGCAGCGCGGGCGCGACATCTATGTGCGCGAGGGCTGTTACGTCTGCCACAGCCAGCAGATCCGCGCACTGCGCGACGAGGTGGAGCGCTATGGGCACTTCTCGCTGGCGGCAGAGAGCATGTACGACCACCCGTTCCAGTGGGGTTCCAAGCGCATTGGTCCCGATTTGGCGCGAGTGGGCGGCAAGTACTCCAATGATTGGCATTACGCGCACCTGACCGAACCGCGCAGCGTGGTTCCGGAGTCACTGATGCCGAGCTACGCCTTCCTGGCGGAGACACCACTTGAGGTCGCCGACATCACGGAGCGACTGCGGACGCTTCGCGCGGTCGGTGTGCCGTATACGGATGGTGAGATCGCCAGCGCGGCTGCTGATCTGGCGACGCAGGCGAGTCCAAACACCGACAATGCAGATCTGCTGAAGCGCTATCCGAAAGCCGTCACAGTGCCCGGCAATGGCCGCGTCGTCACTGAGATGGATGCTTTGGTGGCCTATCTGCAGGTGCTGGGGACCATGGTCAATTTCGCCGATCCAGCCAACGAGAGGCTGCAGCAATGATGGAGCTGATCATGTGGCTGCAGCACCACTGGGTCGTGCCGGTAACGGTCGTGTTCCTGCTGATCGTGGTGACCACCTACTGGCCGGGGCGCAAGTCCCAGATCGAGCGGCACGGCCGCATCCCGCTCGAAGACGATCGCTGAGGAGCCGCCACAGTGCCAACGAAGATTGAAAAAGACGTTGTGACCGGCACGAACACGACTGGTCATGAGTGGGACGGGCTGAAGGAGCTGAACACCCCGCTGCCGAAGTGGTGGCTGTATGTGCTCTACGCGACTATTGCCTGGTCGGCGGTGTGGTTCGTGCTGTATCCGTCAGTGCCGGGCGTCACCGGTTATTTCCACGGCGTGCTCGGCTACTCGCAGCGCTCGGCAGTGAACACCGAGGTGCGGGCGATCGAAGCGCAGCGTGCCGACACGATGGACAAGATCAAGGCTCTGTCGTTTGCCGAGATCCGCAAGGATCCTCAACTCATGGCGGCCGCCGAGACAGCCGGGCGCATTGCCTTCGCCAACAACTGCCAACCCTGCCATGGCGCTGGCGGCGGCGGACAGCCCGGCTACCCGGCATTGGCCGCAGGTGGGTGGATCTGGGGCGGCTCGCTGGATGCGATCGAGCAGACAATCGCGTATGGGATACGCAGCGGCGACGACAAGGCGCGTGACAGCCAGATGCTGCGGTTCGGTGCGGATGGCATCCTGAAGCCCGACGAGATCCAGAACGTCGCCGACTATGTGATGACACTGTATGGCAAGCCCACCGCCAGAGATGTGTCGGCCGGGCGGAAGCTGTTTGCCGACAACTGTGCTGTCTGTCATGGCGAGGCAGGTCAGGGCGATCGCGAAAAGGGAGCACCTCGCCTCGCGTCGCGCGTGCATCTCTATGGCGACAGTCGGGATGCCGTCGTCGCACAGATCAGTGCCCCCCGGATGAGTGTGATGCCGGCATGGCACACGCGACTTGATGAGGCGACCATCAAGAGCTTGGCGCTGTATGTGCATTCATTGGGCGGTGGGGAGTAGAATGTCGCGTATCAGCAAGGCCGAGCGTCAGCTTCAGCTCCAGCGCGAGGAGCTGGGCGACCACCTGTATGCAAACCGTGTGCGCGTGTATCCCAAGACGGTGCACGGCCCAGTGCGGCAGTTCAAGTGGGCGGTCCTGGTCGTCTGCCTGGCTGTTTACTACCTGCTGCCGTGGCTGCGCTGGCATCGCGGCGTCAATCAGCCGGACCAGGCGGTGCTGCTGTCGCTCTGGCATGAGCGATTCTATTTCTTCAATCTCGAGTTCTGGCCGCAGGACATCTACTACCTGACCGGGCTCCTGATCATGGGCGCGGTGACGCTGTTTCTGGTCACTAGCCTGATCGGCCGTGTCTGGTGCGGTTATGCCTGCCCGCAGACGGTGTGGACCGATCTGTTCATGTGGGTCGAACGCCAGATCGAGGGCGACCGCAACGAGCGCATGAAACGCGACGCAGAGCCAGCGTCCTTCGACATGCTTTGGCGCAAGGTGCTGAAGCATGCCGTGTGGCTGGGCATCGCCTTCTGGACCGGCGGCGCGTGGATTATGTACTACGTCGATGCGCCGACGGTAACGGCGGAGTTCTGGACCGGCACCGCATCGAAGGAAGTGTACTTCTTCACCTTCCTGTTCACGGCGACGACGTACTTGCTGGCCGGCTGGGCGCGCGAGCAGGTCTGCACCTACATGTGCCCGTGGCCGCGCTTCCAGTCAGCCATGCTGGACGAGCAGACCGTCACCGTGACCTATCAGGGCTGGCGCGGCGAACCGCGGACGCGCGGCAAGCGGCACGAGGGTGTAGCCGCCGGCGACTGCGTCGACTGCGGCGCCTGCGTCACCGCGTGTCCGACTGGTATCGATATCCGCGACGGCATCCAGCTCGAGTGCATCAATTGCGGTCTCTGTATCGACGCCTGCAACCATGTCATGGAGAAAACGGGTCGACCGCAATGGTTGATCACCTGGGACACATTGGCGGACCAGGCAGCAAAGGCGCGAGGTCAGCAGACCACACTCCGTCTGCTGCGCCCCCGCACGCTGATCTACGTCTCCGCACTGCTGTTGGCGGCGGTGGTAATGACGGTTGCCTTGTTGACGCGCTCCTCGATCGATCTTTCCGTGCTGCACGACCG
Organism: uncultured Alphaproteobacteria bacterium; assembly: GCA_963850535.1. GTDB lineage: Bacteria > Pseudomonadota > Alphaproteobacteria > Acetobacterales > Acetobacteraceae > JAMXLO01. The sequence goes on from CAWKMC010000042.1 coordinate 20,255, forward strand.
CGCGCCGCTGTTTGTGCGCCTGCCCGACGGCGATCTGCGTAACGGTTATACAGTGAAGATCGTCAACAAGACGCAGCAGATGGCGCTGTTCGAGCTGCGGACCGAGGGCCTGAACGCGGCAGCGCTCGCTGAACCGGATGAGGGCCTTGGGCCGGGCAGCAAGCTTGGACTGATGGTGAAGGCTGACAGCATCGGTACATTCCGCGTAACGGCTGCGGGTCAGCCAAACCGGCTCGTAGACGGATCGCAGCCGATCGACTTCATCCTGCGCAACACCGAAACCGACGAGCAGACGGTGTATCGTTCGCAATTCATGGGGCCGCGATGAGAAATTCTCCTTGGCGCTGGTTTCCTCTGGCACTGATGGCCGGGCTGGGTGCAGTGATGCTGGTCAATGCTGGGATGGTGTTCGCAGCACTGAAGAGCTTCCCCGGCAAGGCTGGAAGCGAGGACTTCGAGCTGAGCAACCGCTACGACACCGTCCTGCAGCGCTCCGAGCGCGACGCGGCTCTAGGGTGGACCGTCCAGGCGTCGACCGATAAAGCCGGCGTGCCGGTGGTGGTGCTAACTCAACGTGATGGCGCGCCGTTACAGGGGGCCTTGCTCGAGGGCGTGGCGGGACGCCCGCTCGGGCCGGCCGAAACGCAGCATCTCACGTTCCATGAGTCTGCGGCGGGGCGATACATCGCGGATGCCGTGTTGCCGGAACAGGGACAGTGGGAGCTGACGCTCTCTGCATCCGCCGGCGGGAGCCAGATCGCGGCGACGCGCCGGGTCATCGTGCATTGAGTTCTGGGGTTGGCGGCGCCCCCTCTCCCCTCCCCCCCGGATCAGGTCCGGGGCCGGCTCCCCCGCAAGGGGAGGGGGCGATCAAGTCATTGGCTGCGTGCATTGTCATCAGCCAACAGCGCCAGGGCATCGGTTCTGCTGTCCTGGCTGCGCGGTTGCGTATGAAACCATCCAAGGTCTTGGTCTAGGCCGCTACTACGCGCAGCGCGTCCTCGATCCCGGTTTGCGCGCCCTGCGGCCCGAACCTTCTGAACCACGCGATCTTTCCCGCTTCATCATCTCGGTGCCTGACGGTGCGCACGAACTGACGCTGGCGATCGACGGCCTGCAGTGCGGTGCCTGCGTCTGGTTGATCGAATCAGTCCTGGCGCGCGAGGCAGATGTGCTGGTCGGGCGCGTCAACATGACCACCCGCCGCTTGCGGCTTGCTTGGCGCGGCACGGCGGATCGTGCCCAGTCCCTGGTCGATGTTGTCGAGCGTCTGGGCTACCGTCTTGTGCCGTTCGATGCGGCATCGCTCGCCGCGGCCCGCGACAGCGCCGATCGCGCGCTGATCCGCGCACTCGCTGTTGCCGGCTTCGCTGCGGCCAACGTCATGCTGTTGTCGATCGGCATCTGGGCCGGAGAGGCGGGCGGGCTGCTGCACGACATGGGGCCCGCCACGCGTGACTTGCTGCACTGGTTCTCGGCGCTGATCGCGATGCCGGCCATCGCCTATGCGGGACGGCCGTTCTTCCTCTCCGCAATTGCGGCGCTGCGCCATATGCGAACCAACATGGACGTGCCGATCAGTGTGGGTGTTATTCTGGTCACCGGCATCAGCCTCGCGCAGACGATACAGGGGGGTGCTCACACCTATTTCGAGTCCTCGGTCACGCTGCTGTTCTTTCTATTGGTGGGCCGTGTGCTGGATCATCGCGTCCGCGGCCAGGCTCGTGCCACGGCCGAGCAACTCCTGACCCTGCGAGCGTCCGATGTTGCGGTTCTGCAGCCGGACGGCAGCACAGTGCGGCGCAGTCAGCACGCGATTGCGACTGGTGACCGCATTTTGGTGGCGTTGGGCGAGCGGATCGGGGCCGATGGCATCGTGGAGCGCGGAAGCTCGACGCTGGACGCCAGCCTGGTCACCGGCGAAAGCCTGCCGGTCAATGCAGCACCGGGTGTGACCGTGTTCGCCGGCACACTTAACCTAGGCGAGCCACTGACCGTGCGCGCCACGGCAACCGGCAACGGCACGTTGCTCGCGGAATGCGCGCGCCTCATCGAGGCGGCCGAAGCCCGGCGTTCCCGCTTCGTCGCGCTCGCGGACCGAGTGGCGCGACGCTACGCGCCGGCGGTTCACGGTGTCGCACTGCTGACCTTCGCGGGATGGTATTTTGGCCTGGGTGTCTCCGTCAGCCAGGCGTTGCTGACCGCGAGTGCAGTGCTGATCATCACCTGCCCGTGCGCGCTGGCATTGGCAGTGCCTGCGGTGCAGGTGATCGCGACTGGGCGGCTGTTTCGTGCGGGCATCCTACTGAAATCGGCGACAGCCCTGGAGCGACTTGCCGACATCGACACCGTCGTGTTCGACAAGACCGGCACGCTGACCGAACCGACGATGACGCTGGTGCGGGAGGACGGCGTCGACCCCTCCGCACTGCGGACTGCCGCCTCGTTGGCGGCGGGAAGCCGGCATCCGTTGGCACGCTCGCTGCTGGCCGAGTCGGGACCGGTCGCGGTGGCGGATGACCTGTTCGAACACCGCGGACAAGGCGTTCAGGCAGGCGAGATAAGGCTGGGCAGCCGCGCATTCATCGGGCTCTCAGGTGGGACTGCCGCCGTCGGCCCCGAACTATGGTTGGCGCGTCCTGGACATGCGCCGGCGTGCTTTCGGTTTGCCGAGAGTCTGCGCAGCGATGCCCTCGCAACTATACGCAGGCTACGAAACCTCGGTCTGGAAGTTCGTCTGTTGTCAGGCGATCACGCCGTCTCGGTGGCGCCGATCGCCAGGACCCTCGGCATCGCATCATGGGAGGCAGCTCGCACGCCGGTGCAGAAAGCGGACGCGATTGCGTCGCTGGTGACCAGCGGGCGAAAGGTATTGATGGTCGGCGACGGGCTGAACGACAGTGCGTCCCTGGCTGCCGCGTCTGTTTCCGCATCACCATCCAGTGCCGCCGATATCAGCCAAACGGTTGCCGACGTGGTGTTTCAGGGAAAGCGTCTCGCGCCAGTGGCATCAGTGGTGGAAGTTGCGCGCCACGCCCGCGATGTGATGCGACAGAACCTTGCGCTCTCGATCGGCTACAACGCGCTAATGGTACCGTTGGCGATCGCGGGCCTCGTCACGCCGTGGCTGGCGGCGGCAGCGATGTCGAGTTCATCGCTGCTTGTCATGGCGAACAGCTTCAGGATGCGAGGCAGGGCAGCATGAACGTTATTCTCTACTTACTCGGTGCGAGCCTTTTCCTTGGGGGTGGTGCGCTGACGATATTCCTCTGGTCTTTGCGGACGGGTCAGTACCGACGACCTCGAGGGAGCAGCAAACCGCATCCTGTTCGACGACGAGGAGGCCTCATCCGGTCACTCCCGGGATGCAGCCGCACGCCCGCACACCAACGGGGAGCACTGAGGCCGCGACTGCGACGTAAAGCGTCGGACACTCCCGAGCTTCCACGGCCAATAGTGGGGTAGGGCGACCCGCCAGGTCGGCTGCCCGCTCTCAACGCATGCGAATTTTAGACCTCCTGCTAAAAATTGCCGAAACTGTTTAATCAATTCTTATCTGCCGGCCGGTATAGTCGATCCTTACCTGCCGCCGGCGCATAATCGATCCGGCTTCGCTGCCAATACGGGCAGCAGACCGAAAACCCAAATCTTGATCGAACGAATATGCACCTCAACGCTGGTCCACCCGGCACCCTGCATATCGGAGACGCGCACTACAATCTGCTGCTCGAGACGATGAGCGAGGGCTTGATCGAGACCGATGACGCCGCGGCTTTTGTGTATGTCAACCCCCGCTTCGCAGCGTTGCTGGGCTATGCGCAGGAGGAACTGATCGATCAACCGGCGCGCCGGTTTATGGCTGCCGACGCCGCCCGTTCGTTGGCAGAGCATCTGGACAAGCGGAAGACCGGCGTCGCCGAAGTCTATGAGCTCAATTGGTTGCATCGGGACGGGCACGAAATTCCAACGCGGGTCTCATCGAGCCCACATTTCGATGCTCAGTCCGACTTTGTCGGTTCGACCGCGATTGTCACCGACTTGACCGAAACGAAACGGGCCGAAGCAGGTAAGCAGATGGCAGACCGTGCCCTGCGTCTTCTGAATATCTGCGACGGAATTATGATACGCGCGAACGACGAAGAGCAAATGCTGTCGGACACGTGTCGCGCGGTGGTGGAGATCGGCGGTTACCGCTTGGCTTGGGTCGGCTATGCCCGACAGGATCCAGAGAAGTCGGTACAACCAATTGCCTTTGCCGGTGCACATCACGACTATGTGCGACAGGCGAATATCTCCTGGGGGGATACCGAGCAAGGCCGCGGCCCTACTGGGGTCGCCATCCGCACGGGCAGCGTGGTCATTGCCCGCGACACTGAGACGCAGCCAAACTTCGGGCCGTGGCGACAGGCTGCCCGAGAGAGAGGATTTCGTTCCACGCTGACGCTGCCGTTGCGTCAGGATGGTCGCAGCTTCGGCGCGCTGATGATCTATGCCGACCAGCCAGACAGGTTTGATGAGAGCGAAACCCGGCTGCTGGGTCTGCTGGCCGATGACCTGGCGTTCGGTATTTCAGCGCTGCGCAATGCTCTGCATCGAACTCATCTTGCCGCGGTGTTGAACTGTGCCGGTGACGCGATCATCGCCTTCAAGTTTTCGGGAATCATAACAAGCTGGAATAAGGCCGCCGAAGACCTCTTTGGTCACACGGCTGCCGAAGCGATCGGCTCTCCGATAAAGATCGTCGTTCCTCCCGATCTTACTGAAGAATTTGAGATGCTATTTGAACGATTTCAACGCGGTGAGCCGGTCGAAAATTTCGACGCAATTCGGCTAACCAAAAATGGGCGTCGAATTCCGGTCTCGCTGACAGTACGGCGGATAGAGGGCGCATTGCGTCGCGGTGTTGCCGTTTACCGCGATATTACCCATCGCAAACAGACCGAGACTGCACTGCGCGGTGCCGCCAACCGGTTCCGCAATCTCATCGAGGCAAGCCTGGATCCGCTGGTGACCATCAGTCCGGAAGGGCAGATCACGGATGTGAACAGGGCAACCGAACAAGCCACCGGCAAGTCGCGGGAGCATCTGATCGGCACCGACTTCTCCAACTATTTCACCGAGCCTGCGAACGCGCGCGAGGGTTATCGACGGGTATTTGCCGAGGGCGCCGTCACCGACTATCCGTTGGCCATCCGGCATGTGTCCGGACGCATCGTGGATGTGCTGTACAATGCCAGCGTGTTCCATGATGAGGTGGGCAATGTGGCCGGCGTGTTCGCCGCCGCACGCGACGTGACCAAGCGCAAGCTTGCCGAAGCGGAGCTTGCCAAGCACCAACAGCACCTCGAAGAGTTGATCGTAGACCGCACGCGGGACCTCGCTCGTGCCAACCAAGCCCTCCAGTCGGCCAACCAGGATCTTGAGGCGTTCGCCTATTCCGTGTCCCACGATCTGCGTACACCTTTGCGGGCCATCGATGGTTTCTCCACCATCCTGCAAGAGGATTATGGCGAGAGGCTGGATGAGGAGGGGCGACGGCTCTTGCAGGTTGTGCGTGACGGCGCGCAGAGGATGGGATGTCTCATCGCCGACGTATTAGAGTTCTCGCGCATCGGACGACGGTCGCTGACCAACACCGTCGCGCTGATGGACGATCTCGTTGGCGCTGCCTTGCAGGATCTTGCACCGAGCCTGAATGGGCGCGACCTGGAGCTGATCAGAGGACCGCTGCCACCCGTCCTCGGCGATAGTGAAATGTTGCGGTTGGTCTGGATGAACCTGTTGCAGAACGCAATTAAATTCACGGGTAAGGCTGATAAGGGCGTTGTGGAGATAGGTGCTCGCCCCGAGGGAGCTGACATCGTGTTTTTTGTACGCGACAACGGCGCCGGATTCGATATGCGATTCGCGAGCAAGCTGTTCGGTACGTTCCAGCGCCTGCATACCTCAGCGGACTTCCCTGGCACCGGTATAGGACTAGCTATTGTCAAGCAAATCGTGGACAGACATGGCGGCAGAGTCTGGGCCGAAGGCAAGGTCAATGGGGGTGCGACCTTCTACTTCGCGCTGCCGGCAGTGCATGCGGACCTGCCAAGTATAGATGCCGCAAGCGGCGTCACGTCAGACAACGTGCTTTGACCGGGTCCGGTGCAGACTTTCTGTGCGCAACTGGCCGCATGCGGCAAGAATGTCGCGGCCACGCGGTGTACGCACGGGTGAGGCAAAGCCGGCATCCATGACGACCTGGGCAAAGCGCTCGATCACGCTCTTGCCGCTGGTCTCGAACGGGCTGCCGGGCCATGGGTTGAACGGGATCAGATTGACCTTGGCCGGCATGCCGGCGATCAGACGCACGAGCTCGCGCGCGTCGGTCTGGCTGTCGTTCATCCCCTTCAGCATGACGTACTCGAAGGTTATCCGCCGTGCATTGGAGGCGCCGGGATAGCGGCGGCACGCGGCCATCAATTCTGCGATCGGGTATTTGCGGTTCAGCGGCACAAGTTCGTCGCGCACCTCATCGCGTACCGCGTGCAACGAGACCGCGAGGTTAACCCCGAGTTCGGCACCGGCGCGATCCATCATCGGCACGACGCCGGAGGTCGACAAAGTGATACGACGGCGCGACAGACCGATGCCTTCATTGTCCATCGCGATAGTCATCGCTTTTGCGACATTGGTGTAATTGTACAGTGGCTCGCCCATGCCCATGAGCACTATGGTGGACAACAGGCGAGGCGAGTTCGCCGGTCGGGCTTGGCCATTCTCCGTAAGCGTCGCGCGCCGCCATGAACTGGCCAATGATCTCGGCCGCGCCGAGATTGCGCGCCAGTCGCTGCGTGCCGGTGTGGCAGAAGCGACAGGATAGCGTGCAGCCTACCTGCGAGGAAATGCATACAGCGCCGCGGTCCTCGGCGGGATCGGGGATGTAGACCGTCTCCGCCTCCTGCCCATCACGGAAGCGGAACAGGAATTTGCGGGTGTCGTCCGCGCTGGTCTGCATGGTCGCGATATCGGGGCGGCCGATGACGAAACGCTCGGCCAGCTTTTGCTGCAGGGACCGCGCAATGGACGACATCCGCGAGAAATCCGTGGCACCCCGGTGGTAGATCCAGTGCCAGAGTTGCTTGGCACGAAATGGTGCCTCGCCGATCGCCGCCATCTCCTGGGCGAGCTCGGCGCGCGTCAGGCCAACCAGGTCGCGGCGCCCATCGGCCAGCTGCACGGGGGGCGGGTCGAACAGCGCAGCCTTGGCGAGAATGCGCGCCCGCTCTGCCTCGGTCAGATCGGCGACCTCGTGGTTCATTTGGGAGGGCAGGCCTTGTTGATCTCGGCATAGGCCGCTTTGAAACCGCGCAGGCTAAATGTATCGACGATGGTCTGGCCGTCGCGTGGGCCCGGTGAGCGCGACAGTGCCTCCTCGCCTCGGCGGAGCGCCGCAACCGCTGCCTTGCCGTCCTTAGCGAATGCGCTGCTCTGCGTCGTGTAGAAGTCCAGGCCCGTGGTATCGACCTGCATGGTTACCACCGCATCCTTGCGGAAGGGAAAGCCTGCGCTGATGGCGACAGTGTCGCGCAGGCCCGGCCGTTCCGTCACGGTGAGAACCACCTCGCCGCGCCCAGGCAATGCCGGCACCGAGTTCTTCGCGCGGACAAAGGCGTAGCAGACGGTCTGGCCGGACTCTCGATGGGTCGCAGCGATCCAGTCGTCGAAGTCGCCGAGCTTCTTCGCAGCGCTGCTCGCAGGCTCCCCATGCGACGGCGGCGGCGGTTTTTTCGGCTGGGCGAGGGCGGTCGGCACGGCCAGCAGCAGGAACAGGGGCAGGTAGCGCATGGTGGGACAGATACGGTGGCCTATGCCGGGGAACAAGCGCGCCGTGTCTTGCCTGCCATGCGGCCATACAGAGTTAGCCGTCGGCACGCCAATTCGGGAGGTTTCGACGGAACCTCGGTGGCCCGTGGCTGCTGCTGACCGGGGCAATGGTAGGCTCGCCTTGGCTTCCCACCGGCCGCTCGGCGAATCGGCCGTGCTGGAGCAGTCGATCGTACAGAACCAGTGCGCCGGCTACCGCGAGATTGAGCGCGAAGCGAGTGGGAATGCGCACGACATGGCGGCAGTGTCGCAGCATCGCCGGTGACAATCCGGATCGCTCCGGCCCGAGCACGTAGGCAGCATTCAGCGGATGACGAAACGACGGCAGGTCCGTGGCGTCATCCAGCAGTTCCACGCCAACCAGTCACACAGTGCTGCGGAAGGCTCAGTGAATCGCAATCCGCGAAGCGCCAGAGCGGGACGTGTTCCGGTGTGTCGGCGGTGTCGGCCAGTCGGCCGGCGCGGGCATCGAAGCCGGCCCCGACCATGAAGCAGAATGCAGCGCCAAAGGCGTGGGCGGTGCGCAGCAAGGCGCCGACATTGGCCGACTTGGACACACCTTCGACACCGATGCCGAAATAGCCGCGTGATCTGGCTTCAGCCATGCCCGCGGTCTATGCCGGTGGCATGACTGACGCAACTGACGCCCGTCTGGCCGCACAATACGAGACCTACCCGTATCCTCGCCGGGACCCGCGAGATGAGGCAAAGCGGCTGATCATCGGTAGCCCCGGACATCTGCGAGAGATTGACCACTGGGTGTTCGGCGCCCGCCGGCCGGCATCCCGACCGCTGCATGCGCTGTTCGCCGGCGGCGGCACCGGCGATGCGACGATCATGCTGGCGCAGCAGATGGCGCGCGCCGGGCGGCCTGGAAGCGTAACCTGGCTCGACCGGGCGTCAGCGTCGCTGAAGGTTGCGCGCGAACGGGCAGCGGTGCGCGGCTTGTCGAACATCGTCTGGGAGCAGCGATCGCTGCTTGATCTCCCCGGTTCCGGGTTGGGACCGTTTGACTACATCGACTGCTGCGGCGTGCTGCACCATTTGCCGGATCCGGCAGCGGGTCTGCGCGCGTTGTTGTCGGTACTGGCACCTGACGGTGGGTTGGGATTGATGGTGTATGCGCCGCACGGACGCACTGGCGTCTATATGCTGCAGGATGCTCTGCGTCTGCTGGTACCAGTCGATGAGGCACCCGCCGCGCGGCTCGATGTGGCGAAGCGGGTGATGCGCCACTTGCCGGAGACCGCCTGGCTGCGGCGCAACGGCTTTCTCGACGATCATATCAATGGCGGTGACGCAGGCCTCTATGACCTGCTGCTGAACCCACGCGACCGCGCCTTCACCGTGCCCGAGTTGCATGCACTGCTGGCGAGTGAAGGGCTGACGGTGTCCTGCTGGGTCGAGCCGGCGCGTTACGATCCCATCCCGATGCTGCCTGATCCACGGCTGCGTGCTCGCGTCAATGCGCTGGATGCTGTTCGGCGCGCTGCACTTGCCGAGGCATTGGCCGGCAATGTCAGCGCGCACATCGTGTATTGCGTCCGACAGGAGGAACAGACGAAGCGCGCCGACTTCATGGCCGATGAGGCGGTGCCGGTGACGCGCGAAGGACCCGGTGAAGCACTTGCCGGCGCAATGCAGCCGGATGGGATAATTGGATTTATGATCGACGGACTTCGTGTGCCGATCGCTCTGCCGCCGCTGGCGCCGGCTATTCTTCGGCTGGTAGATGGCCGCCGGTCCGTCGGTGGCATTGCTGCCGCCTTGGCCGAAAAGGGTACTGGCGACGATGCATTCAGGCGGGCATGGCGTTCAACGTTCGTGGCGCTGGAGCATATCAACCGATTATTGCTGGCTGCTCCTGCCGGATAAGGCTCTACTTCAAGACGATCTCCATCTTCGTGAAGTCCAAGGTCACCGCATAGGGCCTGAAGAAATCGTGGCCCACCATGCCTGCAGGATGAAAGCCGAAGGTGTTCTCCCAAGGGAATGGCCCGTCGAAAAGCTCCGGAACGTTCTCTTCCTGCAGTTTTCCAAAAGAAAGCCGGTGTACGAAGTAGGGCACGGTCGTCAGCGTCCCGCCAGCGCCTGCCCCAGTGGTCGCTTTGTCTCGCTCGAGCGTGATTCCAGCTTGCGTGATCACCGACTCCGCCAGCTTCACTCCGGCGCCGGCCAGTCCGGTGTCAACGAAAAGCAGGCCAGGCGGCAGGCTCTCCACACGACCCCAGCCCACCATGAAATGGTCACCGGCAATCCAGAACGGAACAGCGACTCCCTTGTTCGGTTGTACCGAAAACTGCTGCTCACTTCTCATGTCCTTTCTGCGCAGCACGAGTTCACCGTGACGGAAGTCGAGCGTCGTAAGAAAGTGGTAGAACAGTGTAGTCCCTAGAATGCCGTCGATCTGCTTTGCATCAAGGCCGGCCGAAAGTTGGCGCAAGAGGAGCATCACAACAGGTAGATTCTGCACTGTCCAGTCGCCAAGTGTGAGGGAGTCGATGCGACCTTGCTGGACCTTCGTCTGCTGGCCACCAGAAAACGTACCTTGCACAGACCCGAAATTTGGCACGCCCAGTTCGCGGGCGAACTCGGAGTTGAGCATAACCTCCGAACCTCCGGTGTCGAGGAAAAATGTGACTTCATAGCCGCCGTTGACCCGTACGCTGACAAGCGGAAGAGGATCGGTCCGCAGAAATTTCACGTGCACGCTTTGTCCGCTGTCGCGCAGTTCGTATGGCGTTTGACCGTTGAAGCTCTGCAACTTCGCTACATTCAAAGTGGGGTATTGCGCAAGCACCAGTTGATTGGCGCTCAAATCGATCCCGCTTAACATCTTAGCCGCACTTGCAAAATCATCGCGGCGGTAGAGCATCTCCGCCAGCATGATCCTGGGGTCGGTTTCATCAGGCCGCAGCGCCATGGCCTTTCCGAACCAGCTCTTGGCTTCATCAAGCAGTCCCAAAGACTTGTC
>CAWKMC010000043.1:0-70188 GCA_963850535.1 uncultured Alphaproteobacteria bacterium
CGACAACGACGTCGCACTCGACGTGCATCGGCATATCGCACTGCTGCGCCTGACCAGCGGCACGACCGGACAGGGTAAGGTCGCGCATGGTACGCGATGGACCATTTGTTCTCACTGCGCGATCTGCCTACGTGCAGCCCGACTTCGCATTCAATGAGGCGACGCGCTATCTCGCCCCGCTCTCGCATGCCGCAAATCATTCCGTTGATCCAGACACTGTTCACCGGCGGTACGACGTATACGCTGAACACACCGGATCTCGCGCAATGGTGCGAGACGGTGCAGCGCGAGCGGATCACCCATGGGCTGCTGGTGCCGACGCTGCTGTATCGGCTGCTCGATATGAACAGCACCGGGATGTACGACCTCTCCTCGCTCACAACGCTGACCTATGGTGCCGCGCCGATTGCGCCGGCGGCGGTCGAACGGCTGGTGGCCGAGTTCGGCCAGATCTTCATCCAGGGCTATGCCGCGTCCGAGGTCCTGAACTGGGTGTCGATCCTCAACAAGGCGGACCACCGCACCGACACCGGAGCCGCGCGCCGGCGGCTGGCATCGGCCGGGCGCGTGTCGCCGGGCGTGGAGATCATGATCGTGGGCGATGACGGCGAACCTCAGCCCACCGGCGCGGCCGGCGAGATCTCGGCTGCGCACGCGTGGAACGATCGACGGCTACTTGCACAATCAGGAATTGAACGAACGCGGAGTTCTCCGACGGGTTCTGGAAATCCGGGCGATTTCGGCTACGTCGACCAGGACGGCCATCTGTTCATCATCGACCGTAAGAAAGACATGATCATTTCGGGCGGTCTTCAATGTCTATGCGGTCGAGGTCGAGGCCGCGCTGTCGGAGCATCCTGCCGTGCTGATGTCCGCAGTCGTCGGTGTGCCGCACCCACAGTGGGGCGAAGCTGTCCACGCCGAGGTGGTTCTGCGTGAGCGCGTGGCGGTGTCAGCCAAGATTCTCGATCGACACGCGAAGGCACGGCTTGGCAGCTACAAGGCACCTAAGACGGTCAAATTCGTGTCCGACCTGCCGATGTCGTCGGTCGGCAAGGTGCTGCGCCGTCAGGTGCGCCAGCCTTATTGGTCAGGCCAGGCATGCTCGCGACATTGACTATTGTCCAATGCAGCAAGCACTCAAATAGCCCCACGCTCGACCGATCTGACGTTGGCGGTTCCTGATGCGTCATGGCTGGACCGGCTGCGAATCTGGTTCCGTGCCCATACTCCAAACGAGACACCGCAAAGAGCGACGCCGAGGACGGCAAGTGCCGTAACTGTCGTGGCGCGCTCCGCGATCCAGCCAAGCACAACGGGAGCGCCGCACATTCCAACGTAACACGCCAGAAAAAATGCTGCCGCGCCGCGAGCCTTCTCCTGCCCACTCAATTCCGCGATCAGCGCCAAGCCACCGTAAAAGCTGAAGCCCACCGCGGCTGCGCCGGAAAATGCTGCGCCCAGTAGTATCGGCTCGAGCCGCCCATAGCGGACGCCAACCAACAACAAGAGACATCCGATTGGCGCCATGACAAACCCGAGAGTGACGGCGGCACTTGGGGTGATACGCTTCCGAGCCGGCTGCGCAGCCAGCCCGGCGAGCGGCATGAGGAAGGCGATAAGGCCGCTCCAACCTGGGTGCCCAAGATGCGATAGTTCATATGGAACGACCGACAGGATCATTCCGACCAGGGACCAGGCTGCCCCTATGACGACACAGATCCAACCGGCACCAGCGGGAAGATAGGGTAGCCGCAACAGCTCCGTCTGACGGCGATGAGCGACGTACGGCTGCCTTAGAAGCATCACCGTTACGATGGCGCACGCAAACAGGGTCACCGGATAGCTGAGCGGAAACAGAGTTGGACCGGTCAGCAAACAGGCACCAGTCGCCAAGCCCCCCACAGCATAACCAACAGCCAACATCGAGGTCACGCAGGCGGCGGCACGCTCGGATGCCAGCGCGCCCGAGAAGCTCTCAGCCAGCAAGGCGGTTGCTGATGCACCGGTCAGGCCAGCCGCCAACCCCTGTGCGATCCTCGCCACGGCCAGCGCCGGCAGTCCCGGAACAGCTGACATCGCCGCAATGGCGGTGATACTGAACTAAGGCGACAACAAGCGGCAGCCGCCGGCCGGTTCTGTCAGAGACGCCGCCAAGGAAAAGCAGGGATGGCGGGATACTCCGAACGCGTAGCATGCAAAGGCAATTCCCAGCGCCTTGCTACTGCCGCTGACCCGCGCATATTCAGCGTACATCGGCACTGGCAGACTGACCGCAGTTCCGACCAACAGGACAGTCGCACACACGATAACGGCCATCACTCGATCGGATGAGCGTGCATTCTCTGCCGGCAATGACACGAATGATCACTCCCTCAGCGCTGATGGATGACAGTGTCGCTGGGAGGGTTATCGGGAGGAGGCAGGCGCTCGCATCCACCAAATGGTGGACGTATGGACACGAGCTTCCGCTATGATAGGGGTGCGAGCGGTGCTATTGCGGCTTGAACTAAGGCGTTGCCAGCTCGGTGACTACATGCGCAAGTTCCGCCTTAATGCACAATCGGCACGGCGGCGTGGACAATCGCCGCCGTTGCGCGAGCGGGTTGCCCCGCACCTGCGTGTGATGCAATGACTGCCGTCTGCATGGTCGCGCGGACGCTGCGCGCCAAAGCCGACGGGAGTAAATCGTATGCGGCGCCGAGACTTGCTGAAAGCTGCCCCGTTCCTCGCCACCAGTCGTCTGGCCACGCCAGCCCTGGCGCAGGCGCAGAAGCCTCTGCGCTTCGTGCCACAGGCCAACCTGACGTCACTGGACCCGATCTGGACCACCGCCGTCATTACCTACAACCACGCCTACATGGTGTACGACACCCTGTATGGCTACGACGGGGCCGGCGAGATGCGCCCGCAGATGTGCGAGGGCCACGACCTGTCCGCCGACAAGCTGACCTGGACCTTCACTCTGCGCGACGGCCTGATGTTCCACGATAAGGAGAAGGTGCTGTCGCGCGACTGCACGCAATCCATCCAGCGTTGGGGCTCGCGCAACTCATTCGGCCAGCACCTCATGCGCTATGTGAACGAGATCGTGCCGATCGACGATAAGCGCTTCGCCATCCGGCTCAAGCGGCCTTGCCCGCAATTGGTGTTCGGCCTGGGTGGACGTCAGTGCTTCATGATGCCGGAGCGGGTCGCCAAGCGTCCCGGCACCGAGCAACTGACGGACATTACGGGGTCTGGCCCGTTCCGGTTTCTGAAGGACGAGTGGGTGTCCGGCGCCCGCGCCGCCTATGCACGCTTCGACGGCTATGTTCCGCGCCAGGAGCCACCGCGATTCTTTGCCGGGGGCAAGGTCGCGCATTTCGAGCGCGTCGAGTGGCTGGTTCAGCCGGACCCGTCCGTCGCCGCTGCAGCGTTGCAGAAGAACGAGGTGGACTGGGTGGAGCTGCCGCTGATCGACCTTTGTCCGATGCTGAAGAAGTCGGGCGGCATCGAGGTCAAGGTTCCCGATAAGGCTGGCTGGTTGATGTTCATGGTCCTCAACAACCTCAATCCGCCGTTCGACAATCTGAAGGTGCGTCAGGCCATCCAGGTAGCGCTGGACCAACAGGCATTCCTAGACGCGGCGATCGGTGACCAGAAGGATCTTGGCATCGTGCCGACCGCACTGTTCGCGCCAACCATGCCGATGGCGACCACAGCCGGGATCGACGCACTGACAAAGCCGCGGAATGTCGCGCTGGCGAAGCAGATGATCGCCGAGTCGGGTTACAAGGGCGAGCCGATCGTACTCATGGCACCGAGTGACCAGCCGGCACTGTCGCAGATGTCGGAGGTAGCGCGCGAGCTGTTCCAAAGCATCGGCTTGAAGGTGGACTATCAGGCGATGGATTGGGGCACGGTGGTGACGCGGCGTGCCAGCCAAAATCCGATCGATCAGGGCGGCTGGGGCGCCTTCATCACCGTGATGAGCCCACTGACCGCGGCCAATCCCGGCAGCATGCTGCCGCTGCGCGGCAACGGCCGAAAGGGCTGGTTCGGTTGGCCAACAGACGAGCGCCTCGAGGAGCTCCGCGCGGAGTGGTTCGACGCGCCGGATCTCGCGGCGCAGAAGGCGATCGCCGAGCAGGTGCAGTTGCGGTACTTCGAGACCGTGCCTTTTCTCGTGCTGTGCCGCATGCAGCAGCCCACTGCGTACCGCTCGGACATCAAAGACATGGTGTTCGCCTCATTCCCAGTGTTTTGGGGCATGCGTCGAGCCTGAGGCGCCGTGGAGACAGTAGATGTGACTGCAGGCAAACAGCATCTGCCAGACGAAACCGCATGACGCAGGAGCAGCGCGCCGATCTCGTCCTGGCTTTCGCCAGAACTCTCTACGTCAATGGACAAGCCACGGAGCAAACCGTGGACGCAGCCGGGCGCTTGAGCCGAGCGCTCGGGCTGCGTGTTACACTCACACCACGCTGGGGTGACCTGCAGCTTGTCATCGATAGCGAGAACGGCACCGCAGTGAGCCACGCAGAAGCTGTGCCAGCCAGCGTCGAGATGGATCGCGTAGCGCAGACAATGGGGGCCATCGAAGATATTGCAGCCGGCCGCCTGGCGTCGGAGGCCGCGCAAAGCACGATAGAGACCATCGCGCGAACGCCACCGGCACCGAGCTGGCTTTTCGCGCTCGCCGCAGCATCCGGTGCCGTGGCCTTGGCCGACATCTTCGGCGTCCGCCATCTTACGTCGGCGATACTGATCTTTGTCAGCGCAGGCGCAGGCGCTTTCTTACGCCGAGGACTCAGCCGGCTAAGCGGCAATCTGTTCCTTCAACCGTTCTGCGCCGCAATTCTCGCCGGAGGCATAGGCGCCATCGCGGTTCGCTGGAACCTGAGCTCGTCGTTGCGTCTTGTCGCGGTCTGTCCGTGCATGGTCCTGGTACCCGGCCCGCATCTTCTCAATGGCGCACTTGATCTCATCAACGGCCGGATCGCACTCGGCGTGGCCCGATCCGTCTATGCCGGACTGATCGTCGTCGCGATCTGCGTAGGACTGTTGCTGGGCTTGACGTTTCTCGGTGTTTCCTTGCCCACCGATCCACCGGCCAGGTCGGTTCCTTTGGGGGAAGACGTCATCGCCGCTGGAGTGGCTGTTGCCGCCTACAGCGTGTTCTTCTCGACGCCACTCTCCATGCTCGCTTGGCCGGTCATCGTCGGCATGGCCGCCCATGCATTCCGCTGGGCGGTGCTGAGCGAACTCGGTCTCGACGTCGCTGCCGGAGCCTTGATCGCTTGCACTGCCGTCGCGTTGATCCTGACACCGATCTCGCGACGCAAGCACATGCCCTTCGCCGCCATCGGCTTTGCATCGGTCGTGTCGATGATGCCCGGTGTCTTTATGTTCAGGATGGCAAGTGGGCTCTGGACGATAGCCAGCGACCCGCAAGCCACATTCGAAGTGGTCCGGTCCACCATGTCCGACGGCTTGACTGCCGCGATGATTATTTTGGCGATGAGCTTCGGGCTGATCGTTCCGAAGTTGCTCGTTGACTATGTCAGCGAACGTCTGGCATCGCGCAGATCATAGCGCGCGCGATCAGCGCCCAAGGGACCAACCAGCCTCGGCCGCGAAACGCTCGTAGAACTCCGGTTCATAAGCATGGTCCGGGTCCTGGCGCACCATGCGATCGATGATGTTCGCGTCAGGCCCGACCAGGATGCGGAGCCGGTCGGCTTTGACCCCGTCCAGAATGATCTTCGCCGCCTCGGCCGCGCTGGTTGGCGCCTCGCTGACGAAACGGCGGGCACGCTCGGCGTGCATGCGCTCGATATCGGCGTCCGAATACTGCGCCGCATCCCGCCCCATCGAGGCAAGCCGAGCACGGATCTGCGTTATCTGCGCAGCGTTCAATCCATCCGCGTCGGTGTTGGTCTGCACTTTGAGCGAGTTCTCGCGAATACCCGTGCCGATATGTCCCGGCATCACCACGGACAACCGGATGTGCGGCGCGTTCATCCGAAAATCGGCGATCAGCGCCTCGGTGAAACCCTTCACCGCAAACTTCGCCGCGGAATACGCGGTATGCGGCGTGTCGGGTCCAACCGAGGCCCAGAAACCGTTCATGCTGCTGGTGTTGATGATGTGCGCCTCATCCGCGGCGCGCAGCATCGGCAGGAAGGCGCGTGTGTTCAGATAGACACCAGCCCAGCAGATGTTGAAGGTGCGTTCCCATTCTGCGCGCTCGTTGGCGATCATGCTTCCGCCGCCACCGATGCCGGCGTTGTTGAACAGCAGGTGAATGCGATCGGTCCTGTGCTGAGCGGAAACCTCGTCACGGAAGCGCAGCACGTCGGCCTCATTGGAGACGTCGGCGACGTGCGGCGTGACGCGCAGGCCCTGCGGCAGGCCCGCGGCCTCGCACAGACGCTGGGTTTCCGCCATGCCACGCGCGGACACATCGCACATGGCGACGGCACAGCCCTCTGCGACCAGTTGACGCACGAGTTCGCGGCCCATCCCAGAGCCGCCGCCGGTCACCACGGCGATCCTGCCGGAAAAGTCCTTCATTGGTTTTTCTCCCTCAAGATCGCCGCGCCACCATAAGGGCTAGCGGGCCAACTGTGTCACTCCCGCCCGCGCACAGTCCTCGTCCTGCTGTGCCGTCCCGCCGCCGACACCGCATGCACCCTCGACGATGCCATTGCGGAGGATCGGCACAGCGCCCTGCCCCATGATCATGTGGCCGCCTTCCGCCGCGGCGATGCCGGCCGGAGTGGGATGGTTGGCTCGCTCTGACAACTCGCCGCTCGGACGACCAAAGGCGGCCGACGCGACGGCCTTACCTTGGCTTCCGTACGCGCTCGCCCAAATCGCGTTGTCCATGCGTTGAAACGCGACCAAGCGCCCGCCAGCGTCGCAGACTGCGACGCTGATCCGGATATTGAGTTCGCCTGCCTTCGCGATCGCTGCCGCGACGACGCGATTGGCTTCCTCCAGTTTGAGTGCCATCGCCTTCGCCTTAATTCGCGTGCCTGGCGCGGTAGTACCAGTTGCGCAGCACCCTGCCGGGCAGTGCACCGCAATGCTTGCCATCTTCCAACAGGACCTGGCCGTTGACCACGGTCATGTGAATGCCCTGAGCTGGCTCACGAATGCGCATGGCGCCGGTGGGGAAATCGTGCACAACCTCGTGCGGCAGCGGGCGCACAGTGTCCGGATCAAAGACCACGATATCGGCCACCATACCAGGCTGCAGCAGGCCACGGTCGTTCAAGCCGAAGATCGAAGCGGATTCGAAGGTCAGCCGCCGTACCGCCGTTTCCAACGACATGATCTTTCTCTCGCGAACCCACTCGCTGAGCAGACGCGTGCTGAAGCCGAAGCCACTTTGGAACTGCACGTGCGCGCCACCGTCGGAAAGCCCGATCACCGCATTCGGATAGTTCAGGATCTTGGCGACCGCCGCGTCATCGACGTTGTTTTCTCCGTGCAGGAATGCGGTATCGAGGTTCTCCTCGACGACAAGATCAAGGAACGCGTCGATAATGCCCTTGCCCTGCGCCTTGGCAATCTCGCCCACCGTCTTGCCTTCCAGGCCCTTGTTCTTCGGCAGCACTGCGTGCTGGACGGTCATGTAGTCCCACCAGGTGCGGCAGATGCCCGGCGGAAGCGTGTCCACCTTGAACTCGACCGCCTCGGCGTGCAGCTTCTTGCGAACGTCCGGGTCACTATAGGCGCGGAGTTTCTCGTCATCCGTCGCCAGCAGTATCGGGTGCCAAGTCGGCAAACCACGGAACGTCTGGGTGTTGCGCATCGTAAAGAAGTCGGTGATGCGATTGGGCGTGCAGGTCGGATAGGCGCGAATGCCTCTGGCGAACGTCTCATCGACGTGCGCTATCTGCTCCTTCCACTCATTTGGTCGGCGCATCGACTGATTAAGGTTGTTATAGACGAGAGGACGCCCGGTGGCTTCCGACAACCGGCTCATCAGACTGTTCTTCATCTCCGCGCCGTTGCCACCGCCGCTCTGGATTATGCCGGTGTTGAGCTCGCGAAGCACGTCGCACAGAGCGAACATCTCCTTCTCGTCGGCCCATAGTGCCGGGAAGGTGCACGCCCTGCGGGTCATAGTGACCCTGGTTGCGCGAGACCGAAAAGCCGAGCGCGCCGGCGCGCATGCCATCACGCACGATGTCCTGCATGGCAGCGATCTCGGCGTCAGTCGCCGTGCGCTTCTGACACTCGTCTCCCATGACATAATAACGAACCGCGGTGTGGCCGATGAGATTGCCGACGTTGACCCCGAGATTGCGATCAAGTTTGTCGATGTATTGCGGCACTGTTTCCCAGTCGAACTCGACTGTCCGCAGGACCTCCATCGGGATTGCCTCGACATACGACAGGAACTCCGCCAGGCGTTCCGATTTCCCGGGATGAACAGGAGCAAGCGACAACGAACAATTGCCGAAGATCACCGTGGTGGCACCGTGATCGCATGAATAGGAGCACAGCGGATCCCAGGTGACCTGGGCGTCGTAGTGGCAATGATTGTCGATGAAGCCTGGAGCCACAACGGCGCCATGCGCATCAACGACCCGGTTTGCGGCTCCGCTCAGCTTGCCGATTTCGGCAATCTTGCCGTCCTTCACTCCGACATCACCGCGGAAGGCGGGCATACCAGAACCATCGACGATGCGGCCATCGCAAATCAACAGATCATACGTCATCGGCTTGGTCTCCTCCCTCGAGCTGTTCCACTCAATTTGGCGTTTCCTGCGCAATGTAGCGCGACCAGGTGTATTTGCCTACTCTGGGACACGCGACAGGAACGTCTCGGGATCGGAGAGCGACTTTCGTTCAGCCGTACAGGTGGCACGCCACGCTGTGGCGTGGCGCAATCTCCTTCCGCACGGGCACCTCCTGGCTGCAACGCGGCATGGCGCGTGGGCAGCGTGTGTGGAAGCGACAGCCGGCAGGTGGCGCAAGCGCACTGGGAACTTCGCCGGCGATTGTCAGCCGCACTTGCGGGTCGTCGGGATGCGCCGGCAGCGCCGCGACCAGCAATGCCTGTGTATACGGATGCAATGGATGAGCGCAAAGCTCGGTTGCCTCGGCCAATTCCACGAGTTGGCCCAGATACATCACGGCAATCCGGTGACTGATATGGGCAACGCCGGCAAGATCGTGGCCGATGAACAGGTAGCTTACCCCGAGCGTCGCCTGCAGATGTTCCAACTGGTTCATGATCTGCGCGCGGATCGACACATCGAGCGCAGACACCGGTTCATCCAGCACGATCAGCCGCGTATTTGTCACCAGCGCCCGAGCGATCGCAATGCGCTGACGCTGGCCGCCACTGAATTCATGCGGGAACAAGTCGGCGACATCCGACTGCAATCCTACCAGTTGCAGCACCTCGATCACTCGCTCCCGAATTTGGGCGCGTGACAGGTCGGTATAAATCTCCAGCGGCTCAGCGACGATGTCGCGCACCCGCATGCGTGGACTGAGCGAGCTGTACGGATCCTGGAATACCACCTGGACCGAACGCCGATATCGCATCAGTTCGTCGCCCCGCATCTCCAGGACGTTTGCGCCGCTGAAAAGAATGCTGCCTGCGGTCGGCTTCTCCTGCAGCAGAATGAGCTTGGCCGTCGTTGTCTTTCCACAGCCGGACTCGCCGATCAGGCCGAGTGTCTCGCCCGGCATGATGGCAAAATCCACGGCTTCGACCGCCTTCACGTCACCCATGCGGCGGTGCAGGAACCCGCCGGTGCTGACGGGGAAGTATTTTTTCAGTCCCTGCACCTCAAGCACTGGTGCGGTCATATTCTTTCCTTGCAGGTTCCGCCGTGGCCCGCCAACAACTTACCGTCCATCCCTCGTCGAAACCTTCCTCGGGCGGCTCTTCAATCGAACAGCGTGACATTGCATCGGGGCAGCGCGGATGGAACGCGCAGCCAGGAGGCAGACGGGCGAGGTTGGGCGGCTGACCCGGGATCGCATACAGCGGCTCCTTACTGCCAAGTCTGGTGATCGAACCAAGCAGCGCACGTGTGTATGGATGCCTGGCGCCGTTGAACAGGCTCCGCACGGAGCCATGCTCAACGATTTTGCCGGCGTACATCACCGCCATGCGGTCGCACATACGTGCGACGATGCCCAGGTTATGAGTAACGAAGATGATTGCTACACCGGTATCGCGCTGGATGTCTTTCAACAGGTCGAGGTATTGCGCCTGGATGGTGACGTCGAGGTTGGTCGTGGGTTCGTCAGCGATGATCAGCTTCGGCCCGCCGGCCAGCGCAATGGCACCAACGATGCGTTGGCGCATCCCGCCGCTCATTTGATGCGGATAGTCGCGCATGCGTTGGGCCGGTGACGGAATCCGCACTGCACCGAGCAGGTCCTGCACGCGTCGGCGCAATGTGCGGCCACGCATGGCCTGGTGATAATAGGCTGGTTCAGCGACCTGACGATAGATGCTGAACAGCGGATTGAGCGAGGCCATCGGATCCTGCAAAATCATCGCGATCGAACGGCCGCGGATGCGGCGCATCTCGCGTGACGTCTTCTCGGTGAGTTCCTCACCCTCGAAGGCAATGTGACCACCGGCAATGCGAGCAGCCGTCGGCAGTAGGCCGACAATGGAAAGGCAGGTCGTCGTCTTGCCGCAACCCAACTCACCAATCAGTCCAAGGGTCTCACCTTCATTCAAGGTAAAGCTGATGCCATCGACGGCCTTCACCACGCGCGCACCGCCGAACGAGATGAAGTGCGTGCGAAGGTCGGAGACTTCGAGGAGTGGCGTCATGGTCCGGTTCGATCCGATCACAGGTTCCGTTGCTGCGGATCGAGCCGGATGCGCAGCCAATCGCCAAACAACTGGGTAGCGAGGACAACCAGCAGAATCCCAAGGCCCGGGAAAATCGTCAGCCACCAGTCCCCGACCATCAGCATCGAGCGTCCGTCAGCCAGCATCGAACCCCATGCCGGCTGGGGCGGTGGTACACCGACACCAAGAAAACTCAACGACGCTTCGGCGATGATCACCACGCCGATCGTCAGGCTGGCCAGCACCATTGTCGAGTTCATTACATTCGGCAAGATGTGGCGCAGGATCACGCGTGTGCGGCTGGCCCCGGCGATTTCGGCCAACTTGACGAACTCGCGCTCTCGCAAACTCAGGACTTCGCCACGGATCACCCGGGCGTAACGCGTCCAATACACACACCCAAGGATAATGATGATGTTCCACATGCTTGGGCCGACCATCGTCGCGAGGAAGATCGCGAAGACAATCGCCGGGAGCGCCAGCCACGCATCGGTGATCCGCATGATGAGCTGATCGACCCAGCCACCGATATAGCCGGACAGCATGCCAAGCAGGGTACCGATGCTCCCGGCCACCAGGGTGCCCGTGACGCCGACGATGAGCGACACGCGCGCCCCGAAGATGAGCCGGCTCAGAACATCGCGCGACTGGTAGTCCGTGCCAAGCAGCGCGCGCATGCTGCCACCGTCCGACCAGAACGGCGGCTCGAAGATCTTCGCGCCAGGAATGGGTTCGGTCGGGTCGTACGGCGCGATCAGGTTGGCGAACGTTGCAACCAGCACAAACGGAACCAGGATCGCGAGCGGGAGTATCGGTAGGTCGCGGCCAGCACGCAGACGATGAAGCAGTGGGTAGGCTGACTGAAGCGTGATTGACATGGCTTGCTACCTGGCTAGCCGGATGCGCGGGTCGATGTAAGCGTAGAGGATATCGACCAGCAGATTGATGACCACGATCATCACGCCGGCTTCCATCACGATACCCTGAACGAGAGGGAAGTCCCGCTGGAAGATGCCCTCGTACAGCAACCGGCCGATCCCGGGCCATGCGAAAATGACCTCGATGATCACTGCCGCGTTCAGCATGATGACGAGGTTGATGCCAGCCAATGTCAGCACGGGGATCAGCGCGTTCTTGAATGCATGCATGGCGATGACCGCAAACGCGGGCAGGCCTTTCAACCGCGCCAGCTTGATGTATTCGCTGCGCAGAACCTCCAGCATGCTGGACCTCGTCAGCCGCAGCAGCGACGCCGCAAAGTACCAACCGAGCGCAACGGCCGGCATGATCAGGTTGCGCCATCCCCCCTGTCCGCTGGTGGGCAGCCAGCCGAGCCAGACGGAGAATATGAGGATCATCACCAGGCCGAGCCAGAAGCCGGGAACCGAGAGACCAAGCAGAGCAATGGTCTTACCGACATGATCCCATACGCTGTTGACCCGTACCGCTGATATGATGCCGGTGGGAATGCCGATCAGGAACGAGATCAGCGTAGCGGCCAACGCCAATTCCAGCGAATTCGGCAGACGTTGAAAATACAGCGTGCTCACTGGCATCTCATAGTTGAACGACTGCCCGAGTTCGCCTGTGAGGATGTTCTTGACGAAGGCCGCGTACTGCACCGGCAACGGCCGGTCGAGTCCCCAGTCCTTGCGGACCACGGCGAGATCTTCTTCTTGAGCGCCAGGTTCGGCCAGCAGCGCCACCGGATCACCGGTAAGGCGGACCACGAGGAAGATCGTCAGGCTCAGAATGAGCAGCGTAGCAACGGCATAAAGTGTGCGCCGGACGATGAACTGGCCCATGACTGTCTCCTGCTAAGCCAGGTGGATGTCCTCCCAAGGGTAGCAGTATCCTGTCGTTATCGTCGGAAACACATCTTGCCACTTGTTCGCTGCGACGCGAGGTCCGATCGCATTGACGAAGGCGTGCCGGAACACGGGAACGAAGTAATATTCCTCTAACATTACTCGCTGAATTTGTTCAGCCAATGTCTTGCGCTCATTTCGGTCAGAGGAAGCCAGGTACTTTGTGAACAAATCGTCGAGCTGCTTTATGCAGAAGAAATCCTTGGCGTCGAAGCCACCGCACTTGAAGTGCGTATCGTACCAGTTCGACCACGTGCCGCCGATGCGGGTTGCCGCAAAAATGATCTGCACGCCTGGCCATTCCTTGAGGCCGCCCTGAAGTCTCTTCAGGAAAACGCCACGTTCCATCACCTGCAGCCTCGACTTGATGCCGATCGCCTGCAGTTGCGAGACGATGCGTTCACCACGCGAATAGTAGTTGGGTGCCGGCGTTACCCAATCGACATTGAAGCCGTTGGGATAGCCGGCGTCCGCCATCAACTGCCTGGCTTTGGCAATGTCGTGTGGCCATTTCGGCCACTCCACCCCGTACTCGACGTCGTTGTTGATCCAGTTGCCGTCGACCACGCCCATGCCGCCGCACTCAGCATTGTTGATCGCCTCGCGGTCGATAGTCAGGCTGATCGCCTGACGCACGCGCTTGTCGTGGAATGGACTGGACGGGTTCTGGAAGCCAGGGAACTCCAGCCACCAGTTGCCCGACACCACCGGTGCCAGTCGAAGCTTTGGATTGTTCTTCACCCGGTCGATCAGTTCACCGGGGACAAAGTAGATGATATCGGCCTCGCCGCGCTCGAGCATTGCCACGCGCGTGGCGGCCTCTGGAATGCTCACCATGGTCAGCTGCTTGATGCCGACCGGGCGGTAGTAGTCGGCGAAGGCCTCGAACTCGAGCTTCACACCGGGCTCCTGCGACACGAGGCGGTATGGGCCCGCACCGATCGGCTTCTGGAGAAAGCCCGCCTGGCCAACCTGTTGGTGGTACTTCGCAGGCACAACCCAGCCGGCGCCGCAGACATTTGCCGTGCCCAGGAGAATCGGGAAATCGAGGAATGGATCCTTGAATTGGAACCGGATCGTCTTGTCGTCCACCACCTCCACGGCCTTCGTCTGCTCGCGTAGCACCTCACCCCAGGCGCCGTGATAATGTTCGTAGCTCCATTTCACGTCGGCCGGCGTGACCGGCGACCCGTCATGGAACTTGGTACCTGGCCGCAGCCAGAACGTCGCGCTCTTGGCGTCCTCGGCAAACTCGAACCGTTCGGCCAGCGCGGCATGGTCGTAGAGCTGATCGCGGAAGTTCTTGATCAGGCCATCGTGCAGCGCCATCAGAAAATTGTCTGGGCTGGCAGTGCCGTCGTGCTGCTGCGGATCGAGCCAGCGAGACGCAATGTTGGTGTGCCAGGCGAGCGTGAGCTTTCCTTCCGGTGCAGCGGACGCACCCGTCGCCAACCCTGTCAACGACGCCGCGCCGGCTGCAAGGACGCTACGCCTGCCTAAAGCCATCCGGTGCGAATGACCGTCATCCCGCTGCATTGATGCCTCCCAGTGGCCGCGCAGGTTCATTGCCTGCAGCGTTGTTGCTGCATCCGTGAGCTATTCGCGCCTGCGACCTTCAGTCGCGGTGCGATCCCCCGCTTAAGAAGATCATGCACAGACTCTCCCTGTCCGGCCGGTCAACCCGGCCGTTTGCTTTCGTTCAGGATCCGGCCACCCACAGTGGCAAGTCCCGAGAGCCGGTCGACGACCCGCCACGAGAGTGCAATGGGATACTGCCGGAAAATACTTGGCTTGGCGACTCAAATATGGGTACTGGCGCTCGGAGGCGCCGCAGGAATTTGCCCTTTAATAAAGACCCAGGCATCGGCCAGCTGACATCCGATGTGCCGGCCAATCTGGTACTTCTGAAATCCGCGTGACGACAGGAGGGGAAATCGCATAGGGTTTTCGAGGTGAGCGACGATAATTCAGACAACACCGAGGAGGGGAACCCGTGACAACCACAGCCAGGACGTTGTTCGGCGCCGATACCACTCTGAACGATGCGCACCTCGAAGCCTTTCGCAGCAGCCTGCGCGGGGAGGTGATCCTGCGTGACAGCGCGAGCTATGAGACCGCACGGCGGGTCTGGAATGGCAATATCGATCGCCGCCCCGCACTGATTGTGCGCTGCACTGGCGCCGCCGATGTGCAGAGCGCCATCAATTTCGCGCGCACCCACGAGTTGCTCCTCTCGTTGCGGTGCGGCGGTCACAGCGCGCCGGGCTACGGCACGAATGACGGTGGCATGGTCATCGACATGTCGTTGATGAAAGGCATCCGCGTGGATGCCGCAAGCCGTACAGTCACCGCGCAGGGGGGCGTGCAGTGGCGCGACTTCGACCATGAGACGCAGGCCTTTGGCCTGGCGACGACCGGCGGGACCGTTTCAAACACCGGGATCGCCGGCTTGACGCTTGGTGGCGGTCTGGGATGGCTGATGGGGAAGCACGGGCTGTCGCTCGACAACCTAATCTCCGCCGATGTTGTGACCGCGGATGGACAATTTTGCACGGCGAGCGCCACTGAAAACCCGGATCTGTTCTGGGCCCTGCGCGGTGGCGGCGGCAACTTCGGTGCGGTCACGTCACTGCAATATCGCCTGTATCCGATGACCGAGACATTGAGCGGCCTGGTCCTCTACCCGCTGGATCAGGGCCGCGATGTGATGCGGTTTTACCGCGAGTTCTGCGCGACGCTGCCCGACGAGGCCGAAGCGTTTGCTGCATTGCTGACGCATGATGGGCAGCCTGTTGTCGCGATGGCGTTGGGGTACAACGGGACGCCGGAGATGGGCGAAAAGGTCCTGGCGCCGGCACGACAGTTCGGGAAGCCGATAGCTGATCTGGTGGGACCGATGCCATACGGTGCGCGCCAGACGATGCTCGACGATCCGCTGGCCAAGCATGGGCTGCACCGTTACTGGCGCTCGGCCTTCGTCGACCAATTGTCGGATGGCTTGATCGATGGGATGCTTGAGGGAGCAGCAGCGTTCAGCTCGCCGCTCAGCCTGATGGGCGTGTTCTATATTCATGGCGCTGCTGCACGCGTCCCGGCCAACGCGACGGCTTTCTCCGCCCGCCGGCCGACGTGGGACTTCGACATCATCGGGCAATGGACCGAGGCCGCGGAATCCAGCGGTCACATTGACTGGGTTCGCTCGCTGTGGTCTCGGGTCGAACCGGAACTCCTGGGCACAGTCTATATCAACCATATGATGGGCGATGACCGGCCAGAACGTGTGCGGGCCTCATATGGCGAAAACTACGCACGGCTGCGCGAACTAAAGTCGGTTTACGATCCGATGAATCTGTTCCGGGTCAATGCGAATATCGCGCCGGCGTAGCGGCCCGCACGTCGTGGCACGGCAAGGCCCGGTTGGCGCGCATCCGCTATTGATGGTCAGATAGCAGTTGCGCGCGCAGAGGAGGACGTAGAATGAAGCAGCCGAACCGCGTCAAAGCGGCTATGCGGGCTGGCCGCAAGGCCTATGGTTACAATCTTGCGTTCCCCTCGCCCTGGGTGATCGACATCTTAGGCAAGATCGACTTCGATTTCGTGTTCATAGACGGCGAGCATGGACCATTCGGGCTGGACCAACTCGAAGATCTCTGCAGGACCGCCGAGCGCTACCGCCTCACAACGATCGCCCGCGTGCCGGACATCGGCTCATCAACGATCCTGCGCTATCTCGATCGCGGGATCATGGGCATATTGGGGCCGCACATCGCAACGGAGGCCGACGCGCGCCAATTGGTGCGAGCGTGTTATTTCGGCCCGCTTGGCGAGCGGTCATTCGGGGCCAACCGGGGTACCGATTACAACGCCGGCATACCGGACAAGGCGGCGTACTACCGTGAGGCAAACGATCAGATGCTGGTCTGCGCCCTGTTGGAGGATGTCGCCGTGTTGGACAACCTGGATGCTATTCTCGCGGTGCACGGCATCGACCTGTACGGGATCGGCCCGAATGATTTCGCGCAAAGCCTGGGCTATCCGGGGCAACCAGACCATCCGGAAGTGATCAGGACAATGCAGGACATCACGCGTCGTATCCAGCAGGCAGGACGCACGATGCAATCCGACGTGATGCAAGCAGCATGGGTCAGCGACATGTTGCTCGAGGCAGGCAGGCGTATTCTGCCATCGTAGAGCCGACAAACTTCAGGCATAGACGCAGATTGCTCTGCTTTGATGTCGGTGCGAATTGTGTCAGGTATGCGCAAGATGCTCTGCTGAAGCGAGGACCCTTCTCGTATTGACTCGCGGAGCCCCGGGCGTGTCGATATGTGCTGCTGGCCAAGAAGCTGAAGAGAAATCAACGCGAAGAGGGCAGGCAATGTTCGAGATCGGTGTATTCCATAACGGCGCGTCGCACCTGCCGGTGGTTATTACCGAGGACGGCGTGGCGGTGAACGATGGTTCGCTGGCCGAGGTGCATGTTGCAGCACAAGAGGTGCTGGTGAACCAAGTGCGCCAGGGCATTCTCGCCGAGAAGCTTGGATACCAATCTTTCTGGCTGACGGAGCATCACTTTCAGCCTGAAGGGGCGGAGATGAGTCCGAACCCGCTGTTCACCCAGATGGCGATCGCGGCGCAGACCAAACGGATCCGCCTCGGTCAGTGCGCGAATATCGTGGTTTGGCACCATCCGGTGCGGCTGGCTGAACAGATCGCCCAGCTTGACGTTATCAGCGGCGGGCGCGTCGAATGCGGCATGGGCCGCGGCTATCAGCCGCGGGAGAACGAAACGCTTGGCCGCCCATACGGCTCGACGATCCAGGACCAGGAACGCAACCGCAAGGCGTTCGAAGAGGTGGTGAGCATCGTCCGCAAGTGTTGGACAGAACCGTCCTTCGTGCATCGTGGTGAGAATTTTTCCATCCCACCCTCTTACACAAAGTGGAACCACAAGCAGACGATCGCCTATTTTCAGATGGACAAGGTCGAGCGCCGTCTGGAGGACGTCATCGCCATCGGTGCGCCGGACATGTATTCGGCCGGCAATCCGGTACAGGCGACGACCACGACGTTGAAGGAACTTCAGGTATTCCCGCAGCCGGTGCAAAAGCCGCATCCGCAGATCTGGGAGCCACTGACCAGTGCACGCTCGATCAAGTGGGCGGCGGAGCATGGCATCAACGGCGTGTTCATCGTCGAGCCGAACGACCGGATGAAGCGCAACATCGACCTGTATTACGAAACGGCGGAAAAGGCAGGCTGGCCGGACATGCTGAACCGCGGCAAGTTCAAATACGGCTGGGATGCGCAGAACAGGCGCGGCATCATGACCAGCCGCTACATCCACGTGACGACGCCAGGTAAGGAGAAGCAGGCGCTGGAGCGCGCCGCGCGGGCGATGGAACTGCAGTTCGACTACTATGGACCATTCGGTTTCGGTGCCGTCGTGGCACGGCTAGATGAGCCGATGTTCGACCTCGATCGGAAGGTCACCGCGGACATGCTGCGCGAGCGCGAGATCGCGATCCAGGGCTCAAAGCAGTTCGTCATCGACAAGATCATGAAGATGAAGCAGGAAATCGGTTACGACGACTTCCATTTCCTCGGTTGGTTTGAACTCGGTGGCTTCGAGGGCCGTGAGATCGAGGACCAGATGCAACTCTTCGCCGAAGAGGTGATGCCGGTGATAGCGCGGGAGTGCGGCGGCAAAGTGGAACTGCCGGCGCGCGGGATCAACTACGTGGCATAAGGGGCTCGGGCATGGCCAGCAAACAAAGCGAACAGCTAATTACGCTGTACAAGAGCTGGGCAGCGACGCTGCACGAAAAGCCGGACATGCCCCTCGACGAGCTGCGAGCGATGTTCGAACACCTGGGGGACATCACGGCGGAACCGGGTGGCGTGGATTACATCGAGACTGATGCTGGTGGACGGACGGCGCTGTGGGCGGTGCCGAAAGGCTGCGCCGATGACCGCGTGCTGCTCTGCTCGCATGGCGGAGGGTATGTCGTCTGCTCAATGTATACACATCGCAAGATGTTCGGCCACATCGCCAAGTCAGTTGGCTGCCGCGCGCTGATCGTGGATTACGGATTGGCGCCGGAGAGCATCCATCCCGGACCAGTGAACGACATGGCCAACGCGTATCGCTGGCTGCTCGACCAGGGCGTTGCAGCAAATCATATCGCGCTGACCGGTGATTCGGCGGGCGGTGGGCTGGCCGTTACGACATTGCTTCGGCTGCGTGAACTGAGGATGCCACTGCCCGCAGGATCGATGCCGCTCTCGCCGTGGTTGGATATGGAGGCGAATGCTGAGACGTTCATCACCAATCGCGAGAAGGATGCGATTGTCGCCCGTGAGATGATACAGGGAATGGCTGAAACCTTCCTGGGCCAAGGCGGCAATCCGAAAGATCCGCTTGCCAATCCACTTCACGGCGATCTTCGGAACCTGCCACCGGTATACGTGCAGGTGGGCAGCCATGAGGCATTGCTCGACGATAGCCGCACCCTGGCCGACGCGCTCCGTAGGGCAGACGTGGAGGTGAAGCTGGACGTGTATCCGGAGATGCAGCACGTCTTCCACTTCCTGGCTGGCGTTGCACCGGAGGCGGACGAAGCGATCGGGCAACTGGCCGCATGGGTGCGACCAAAGTTAGCGCTCGCCAAGTCCTAACAGCTGACACCTGGCTCGCTTCGCAACAGGAGATTTGTCATGGCGGATGCCTTTCCGACTCCCGAGGAAGTGGCTCTGCTCGCTCGCCATGCCGGCCTCGATCTGCCCGCTGAATATTTGCAGCAGCTTGTCTCGGCGTACGGCCATGTGCGCCGAATGATCGATCGCCTGCCGCTCGAGCGTGCGCGTGACGATGAGCCCGCCCATACGTTCGACCCACGGGACTTCGTCTCGTGACCGATCTGCATTTCCTCACCATCGCCGATGCGTCACGCCTGATCGCGTCACGCAAGCTGTCGCCGGTGGAACTGACCGATGCATATCTCGACCGTATCGCTGCACTGGATCATCAGCTTTGTAGTTTCGTCACGCTGACGGCGGAACGGGCGCGCAACGAGGCGCGTGTTGCGGAGGCAGAGATCGTCGCCACGGGGCCGCGCAGCCGGATGCATGGCATTCCGTATTGTCTGAAGGACATCTATGAAACCGCCGGCATCCGCACGACGGCACAGTCGAAGCTGTTGGCCGACAATGTCCCCGCGCGGGACTCTGCCTGCCAGCAAAGACTTGCCGCGGCTGGTGGGGTATTGCTCGGCAAGAACGCGACGTGGGAATTCGCCCATGGCGGCCCCTCGTGGGACGTGCTGTTTCCGCCGGCGCGCAACCCGTGGAACACAGAGCACTCACCGGCGGGCTCATCATCCGGTTCCGGCGCGGCGATCGCGGCCGGATTTGCGCCGGCCACTCTCGGCTCCGACACCGGTGGTTCGATCCGCGGACCCGCCGCCGCTTGCGGCATTGCCGGACTGAAGCCGACCTATGGGCTGGTCAGCCGACGCGGGGTGATCCCGAACTGCTTCAGCCACGACCATGCCGGACCGCTCGCATGGACCGCGGAAGACGTCGCGATTTTGCTGCAAATCATTGCGGGACATGATCCGGAGGATCCTGGCTCACTGGATGTTCCGGTGCCGAATTACGTTGCGGCGCTGACCGGCGACGTCAGGGGGCTGGTCATCGGCGTGCCCTGGCGATGGCTAGAGGAAGAGATCCCGCTCGCGCCGGCCACGCGCGCGTCGTTCGATGCCGCGCTGGCAGTGTTCCGCGATCTTGGTGCCACGGTTCGACCCGTCTCGCTGCCGCCATTGCTGCAATTCGACGATGTCAAGCGAACGATTGCCGTGGCGGAGTTGTTCACCATCCATGGCAAGGACCTGCGGGCTCGACCGGAGTTATTCGGCTCCAGCCTGCGCTATCGCATCATCGCCGGTGGGCTGGTGCGCGCCGAAGAATATCTGCAGGCAGTGCGCCACCGTACTGTGCTGGCGCGCGCGATGCAGGCAGTGATGGCGAGCGTGGATGTGATGATGCTGCCGACCGCGGAGCCAGCCGGCAAGCTGGAGCCATTGCCGCCCGAAAGCCTGTTCACGCGGCCGTCGTTCACGACAGCCTTCAATGTCGGTGGCAATCCTGCGCTTTCGGTATGTTGCGGGTTTGCCGAGAACGGGCTGCCATTCTCGCTGCAAATTGCCGGTCGGGTGCTGGACGATGTGACCGTTCTGCGCGTGGGCGACGCGTACGAGAAGGTGACGGCCTGGCGTGACCGGCGGCCCTGCCTTGTCGCCGAACACTTGTCCTGAGCAGCAGACAAGATGACGCACACGGCACCATGCTGCCGATTGCGCAAGAAGGAGGAACACAATGGCCAAGGGCATATTGATCGCGGCGATGGATTTCTCGAATGTCGACGCTGGCGAGTTCAATGACTGGTACAGATACGGAGCACATCCCTGAACGCCAACGAGTTCCGGGTTTTCTGAGTCTCCAACGGTGGATCGGCGCGGAGAACCCGCAGCAATCGGTAGCGACGTATGACCTCGAGAGTCTTGCCGTGCTGCAAAGCCCGGGCTACCGCGCAATCGGCGGTGAAAACCTCTCGCCGTGGTCGAAGCGCGTAACGGCGAAAGTAGAGCGGCTGTTGCGTTATGAAGGCGAGCAGATCCTCCCAGGCGACGCTGTGGCGCCCTCCAATGCCGGTGGACTGTTGTTGGTCGGCATGACGCCTGGGCCCGACGTCGAGAGCGCATTCAATGCGTGGTATGACAACGAACACGTCCCTGCCCTCGCCCGCGTTTCCGGGGTGCTGTGCGCACGCCGGTTCCG
This sequence comes from uncultured Alphaproteobacteria bacterium, assembly GCA_963850535.1. Taxonomy (GTDB): domain Bacteria; phylum Pseudomonadota; class Alphaproteobacteria; order Acetobacterales; family Acetobacteraceae; genus JAMXLO01. The sequence goes on from CAWKMC010000043.1 coordinate 21,535, forward strand.
GACCAATGCCAGTGGGACGAAATACATCGCACTGTACCATCTCACGACACCTGATGTGGTCGATACCGCCGAGTGGAAGGACGCCAGCGGCTCGACACCGATGCCGCAGCGTGTTCGCGATCAAATCGGCAATCGCCTGCGTCTCCGGTGCCGCAGCTACGTGCGCGCGTAGGCTGAACCCGCGGTGGAATGACACTCCGGCGATGAGATGATAATGTCGTCCCCTAAACGGGAGGACGGCAATGAACATAACTCCTGCATCGCCCGGCTGCTTGGCCGGCATTCGCGTGCTTGACCTGACACAGTTCGAGGCCGGCACAAGCTGCACCGAGGCGCTTGCCTGGATGGGTGCCGACATTGCCAAAGTGGAGAACCCGAAGGGCGGTGAAGCCGGACGGACCGGCTTCGGCGACGCTTATTATTTCATGATGTACAACGCCAACAAGCGTTCGATTACCGTCAACCTGAAATCGGACCGTGGGCTGGCGCTGGTGAAGGAGATGGTGAAGAAGGCCGATGTCTTCACCGAGAATTTTGCACCCGGCGCAGTCGAGCGGCTGGGACTCGGTTACGACGTCGTCAGCGCGATCAATCCCGCCATCATCTATGCCCAGGTCAAAGGGTTCGGTGACGGCAGCCCGTATGAGAAGGGCCTGGCGTTCGACCCGATCGCACAGGCCGCGGGCGGTGCCATGAGCATTACAGGCGAGCGCGACGGCAAACCGATCAAGCCAGGGCCTACGATCGGCGATACTGGCACGGGCATGCTTCTGGCGTTCAGCATCGTCAGTGCGTTGTTCGACCGCACACGGTCCGGTAAAGGTCGCCGGCTGCAAGTGGCTATGCAGGATTCCGTGATGCACTACAGCCGAGGGATGTTCATCACCCAGGCGCGCACTGGTGCTGCGGCACCGCGGCGGCGCCCCAGCGATAACCCGCCCGGCGGCATCTTTCCTTGCAAGCCCGGCGGCCCCAACGATTACGTCTACCTGCTCACCAGCCGCGCAAATCCCGAGCATTGGCCACGTCTGCTGAAGCTGATCGGGCGTGAGGACCTGATAAGCGACAAGCGCTACGAAACCCCGGACGCGCGATTGCAGCATGAGGCCGAAGTGGACGAGATCGTTTCCAGCTGGACGCGTCGCCATACGAAGCAAGAGGCGATGGCGCAGCTGAGCGCGGTTGGTGTCCCCGCCGGTGCTGTCCTCAATTCGATGGAGCTGACCGACGAGCCAAGCTTCCGGGAGCGCGGAATTCTGCAAACGATGACACATGGCGAACGCACCATGACAATGCCCGCCTGGCCAGTGCGCTTCGACGGCGTTCCGGCAGAGGTCAAGCCGGCGCCGCTGCTCGGGCAGCATACTGCCGACGTGCTTGCTGACTGGCTTGGCCTCGATGGCGACGCGGTCGCTGGGTTGCGCCGGGACGGGATCGTCTGAGACTGCGCCGCCCGGCGCGGGTCCTTACTGCCGCACGTAGCGCCGGCAACTGAACCGCAGCAGTTCGTGGAAATGCGGCCGCATGCGCTGCGTCCATGGCGTATCGGCCGCCTTCTTCCACGCCTCGCTGCGCGGCACATCCGGACTGGTCAGGTGGTAAAGCGCCAGGTATTTCCGCTCGCGATCGGCCTCGGGTGAACTGAACCGGCGCGCGCACAGCACGCCGGGCACCGCGCCCAATTGCGGCAGGTGTTCGCTGTTGTACCATTCGTTGAATTCGTGCTCCGCTGCCGGGTCGACATTCATCGACACGCGAGCAGGCCGCCGGCACCCGGGCGGCGCGACGTATCACCCGGCTTCAGTTGCTCGCCCGCGAACCGCAGGAGGCGTTTCGCGATGGCGGTGACGCGCTTGGTCCAGACCGAGGATTGTCATAGCCGATGGCCTTGTAGGGTGGGCTGTGCATGACATCATGCGTATTCCAGGTCGTAGGTGGCGACGGCGACCTTCGGGTTCTCCTCGCCGATCCAGCGTTCGGCATTGAGGAAGCCCGGCACACGCAGGCGCTCCGGGATGTGCTCCAGGTCGTACCAGTCGTGAAACTCGTCAGCATGGGCGGGCGAAAAGTCGAAAGAGGCGAACAGCAGACCCTTGGGCATGGGTTCCTCCTGGGCTTGGATCGGCGTGATCCTGGCATGGCGGGGGGATAGTTCCAACACCAGTGGGGGTAAGGTTCCACACGGAGCTCACGGAGGGGACACGGAGGGCCACTGAGAAATAGTTTATGCGCTGCGCGCGGAGCGCAAATTTCTTTCGGTGGCCCCCCGTGGCTCCTGTTCTCCGTGAGCTCCGTGTGGAACCTTAACGCCCAGCCCGACTTCAAATCCCCTCTCGACGCCGCGCCGGAATCCCCCATCTGTTTGCCATGTCCCAGACCCTGACTCGCGCGCCCTCCGCGTGCTGTTCATTCCGGAGAAGCAGCCGGCCAAGCCGCTGACACGCGCCGGCTCAAGGTCGTGTCGGAGTACGAGCCGAACGGCGACCAGCCAACCGCGATCACGGAACTCGTCGGCGGGGTCGTGCAGCGAGGAACGCGACCAGGTGCTGCTGGGCGTCACCGGCTCGGGCAAGACCTTCACCATGGCGAAGGTGATCGAGGCGGTGCAGAAGCCCACCCTGATCCTGGCGCCGAACAAGACCCTCGCGGCGCAGCTCTACGGCGAGATGAAGCAGTTCTTCCCCGACAACGCCGTGGAGTATTTCGTCTCGTACTACGACTACTACCAGCCCGAGGCGTACATTCCGCGCACCGACACATACATCGAGAAAGACGCGCAGATCAACGAACAGATCGACCGCATGCGCCATGCCGCGACGCAGTCACTGCTGGAGCGCAACGACGTCGTGATCGTCGCATCGGTCTCGTGCATCTACGGTATCGGCTCGGTCGAGACGTATTCACGCATGGTGGTGAGGCTGGAGATCGGCGGACGCATCGATCGCGACGTGATGGCGAAGGCACTGGTCGAGCTGCAGTATCGCCGCAACGACTCGGCGTTCCAGCGTGGCACCTTCCGCCTGCGCGGCGAGACGGTGGACATTTTCCCCAGCCACTACGAGGACCGGGCGTGGCGCATCACGCTGTTCGGCGACGAGGTGGAGGCGATACACGAATTCGACCCGCTGACCGGCGAAAGGACAACGGCGCTGCAGGAGGTCACGGTTTACGCCAACAGCCACTACGTGACGCCGCGGCCGACGCTGACGCAGGCAATCACGGACATCAAGGTGGAATTGAAGGCGCGGCTCACCGAGCTGACCGCGGAAGGCAAGCTGTTGGAAGCGGAACGCCTGCAGCAACGCACGACATTCGACATCGAGATGATGGAAACGACCGGGTCGTGCAAAGGCATCGAGAACTATTCCCGCTATCTGACCGGCCGCAATCCCGGTGACCCGCCGCCGACATTGTTCGAATACTTGCCCGAGAACGCGCTGCTGATCGTCGATGAGAGCCACGTCACGGTGCCGCAGTTGGGCGGCATGTACCGAGGTGACTTCAACCGAAAATCCATCCTGGCAGAGTTCGGATTTCGCCTGCCCTCCTGCGTGGACAACCGTCCCCTCAAGTTCGAAGAGTGGGAAACGTATCGGCCGCAGACCATCTTCGTGTCCGCCACACCCGGCCCGTGGGAAATGGAGCGAACCAGGGTGTGTTCGCCGAACAGGTGATCCGTCCGACCGGGCTGATCGACCCGGTATGCGAAGTGCGTCCGGTAGAGCGGCAGGTCGATGACCTGCTGGCCGAGTGTCGCGTGCTCGCAGCGAATGGCCAGCGCGTGCTGGTCACCACGCTGACCAAGCGGATGGCCGAGGACCTGACCGACTATCTCACCGAACACGGCGTGAAGGTTCGCTATCTGCACTCCGACATCGACACGCTGGAGCGCATCGAGATCATTCGCGACCTCCGTCTCGGCGTGTTCGACGTGCTGGTGGGCATCAACCTGCTGCGCGAGGGGCTCGACATCCCGGAATGCGCGCTGGTGGCGATCCTGGATGCCGACAAGGAAGGTTTCCTCCGGTCACAGACCTCACTGATCCAGACCATCGGCCGCGCCGCGCGCAATATCGATGGACGCGTGATTCTCTACGCCGACACCATGACGAACAGCCTGCGCACGGCGATCGAGGAGACCGAGCGCCGCCGCAACAAGCAGCGCGCCTGGAACGAGGCGCACGGCATCACGCCAGTGTCGATCAAGCGGCAGATCGGCAAGGTGCTGGAGAGCGTGTTCGAACAGGACTACGTGACAGTCGCACCAGTGAAAGACACAGGGATTGCTGAGTTCGTCGGCAAGGACCTGAAGTCAGCGATCGCCGATCTGGAGAAGCGCATGCGCAGCGCCGCGGCCGATCTCGAATTCGAAACCGCAGCGCGTCTGCGCGACGAGATCCGACGGCTGGAGGCGCTGGATCTCGGGCTAGAACCGCCACCGGCCCCGAGCGCCTCGCTGCGTCCGCCGCGGCGGGATCGCACGCCGGAGCCTATGGGTCCCGGCGGTGGCGGCTACGACCCAAGCAAGCGCCGCGGCCGGGGTGGGATGCGACGACGCGGACCCTAGGTACGATGCGGTTCTTCGCGGAGCTGGCAACGCGATCTGGTTCTGGATGCTTGGTAGCTGTTGTCGCCTCTGAGGCGCCGCCGGTTACCCGGCGGCATCTCACCTCAGAGATCTGTTATGCACCCTCTCCCAAAACGTGCCAGAAGTCACACTTGTGGTCGTTGGCAAAATCGAATTCCGGCCGTGGTCGTGGCGTATCGAGAGATTGCATCGGAGTGCCCGCAACGTGGTTGAAGCGCCGCCAATGAGGTGAAGGCTTCACGCCGTTGGGGTCGCCGAATATGGCAAACGATGTCCAATACCGGATCATACGGGCAGACAGTTCCTGCTCGGCCGGTGAGAGCCTTGGGGTGCCCGGCGTTGTGAGTGCACTCATGTTGAACAAGAACTGCAGTTCGCTGAAGTGCGTCGCCCCGTAGGGAAAGCTCTTCTGGCTTTCCAGCGGTACCACGATCACCGGAGCGTTCACGTCATTGAACTCGTACGCCCAGACCGGCACATAACGGGACAGCTCGTTGTCCACTTCGAGAGCCGGGCAAGCCAGCGCTCCATCGGTGAACACCTGAGCTGTCGCAAGGTCCGTGCTTGGATACTGACCGAGCGGGTATTCCTGGGTAATTGTTGGGATGTCGCCGTTCGCCCAGCCCGTTCCTGGCAGGAATGGCCCAAAGAACTGAAGTGCCGATTGGTAGTCGCCTGGCTGCAGCGAGCCTACTCCTGCCGCCAAATCGTAATTGAGTGCCACGACGATCCGCCCTTCGTCGTGGTTTGTACCGTTGATGATCGGCACATGATTGAACTTACCGGCGGCAAAGGCGGCCGCGGGCGACAGCGGCAGCATCTTGCCCTCGACAATTGCCGCGATCGGTGTCGCCTCGTTCGCTACGAGTTGCGACACTGGCACGGCACGCAGGCACGCAGCGACATCCGGATTGTTCTCCGGAGCGCAGCCAACCTTGCCTGCAAGTGTGACGCCAACAGTCTCGGAGTCCTGGATAGAGATATAGTGGGTCCCGCCACTATGGATGATCGCTTTCTGGAACAGTCCGGCAGCAAGCGGCGAGGCGAGATGCGCGATGACCGCGTCTCCGCCCGCCGACTCCCCGAAGATTGTCACATTAGCCGGATCGCCGCCGAATGCAGCAATGTTGTGCTTGACCCATTCGAATGCGAGTTGCTGATCCATCAGGGCATAATTCGCCAGCAGGTGGTCTTCAGAATCGAGCGCTGGGTGAGCGAAGAGGCCAAGCGCACCCAGCCGGTAGTTGATTGTGACAACGATGACCTTGCCGCCCTGTGCGAGCGGCGTGGAATCATAAGCAGCTCCATTGCCAAAGCTGAATCCGCCGCCGTGGAGCCAAATCATAACTGGGAGCTCGCCTGCGTGCTCCGACAATCCGTCCGTTCCTCCTGGCACATAGATGTTCAAGAATAGACAATCCTCTGTGGTCGACGGCTTGCCCCACGGGCTCGTGCCCTGTGGGCAATCGCTGCCGAAGCTGGTGGCATCCACCTGCTCTTGGCCGCGAGCCACCGGTTGCGGTGGACGCCAGCGCAAATCGCCAACGGGAGGCATCGCATAGCGAACGCCACGAAATACCGCTACGCCGCCCATGTCGACGCCTGTCAGAGTACCTTGTTCAAGCGTCACAGTTGGCGCAGCGGATGCCGCTGTGCCGAAGCAAAGTATGAACAATCCGATTGCGCATACGATCCCGTACTGGATGCCTCGCCAGCACAAGGATCTGCCGTCCATGACAACGCTCGCCATGTTGTTTCCCCCGTATCTCTTCTGCTAGATAACCATCCGGACTTGACAAACAACAGTCCAGTCAAACTTGCGTGGAAACTTGAGGGCGGTGCCCACTGCCAAGATCTTGCTAAGTTGGGCGGCAAAAGTGGGCAATGCCCAACCGGCATCCTCCTCCCATTTGTGGCTCGTTGATTCGGTGCCTCTCAGGTGCCTTTTTGACAGTACCCTATGGGTGGCATCAGAGCACGCACGAACGTTTCGCCTGCCCTGCTTGACGATATACCCATTGGGACTGACAATCATTGCCGTTAGGTTCGCCGGTCGAGCCTGGCCGACGACCTACTTTCGTGAAGACCAGTACAATAAGAGCGGGGGAAACACGAATGCCGCGGTTGTTCCGATTGCCTATTGCATTACTTGCCTTGGAGTGTGCGTTGATTGCCACTCCCCGTTGGGGGCCGACATACGCTCAGCCGGTCCAAACCCAATATGTCGTTGTCTATGGCGAGGTTGCTCCGAGTGGGCGCGCCGTACGTCAGGCGCAATCGCTGCTGAATTATCTTGCGGAACTCGCACAGCAAGCCAACGGCTCGATCCTCTTCTCAGTGAATACTGAGGTCGAGCGCCCTAATTTCTTCAGCCTCGTCGAGATCTGGCAGGATGCGACCGCGTATGCAGCATTCACATCCGCAAGCGGTGTTAAGCAGGTCGTGCAACAGCTGCAACCGCTGCTGATCGCACCGCTGGATGAGCGTGACGGGAATCTCGTCGAGTAGATGGACAGGTAGTGACCCGTGTTGATACCCGGGCTGCGCCAAACGCAGCTAGCGGGATGGGAGGTATTCATGCATCGGATGGTACAAAGCCTTACCTTGCTGAGCTGCCTGCTGGCGTGGCCTGCGATGGGGAACGAGCGCGGTTCGATCTTCGTGGTGACCCACATTGACGTCATACCGACGAATTTGGACCAGGCGATCCCGGTGCTGAAGAATTTTGCCACCGAGAGCAAGGATGACCCGGGCGTGGTAAGTTTTCAACTGATTACCTGGGCACCCACGACGAACCACTTTCAATTGATACAGATCTATAGTTCACTCGCTGCGTTCAATCGGCACGTCCAAGCTCCTCACACGATCGCGTTTCGCTCGGCTATTCAGCCTTTCATAGGCGCTCCCTACGATGAGCGGATCTATATCGCAGCAGGGCAGGAACTCGACTCCGAACGCTAACCTACCAACGCCTTCGCATTGAGGCTTGTGAACGCTCCGTTGCCTCGGTGTAGCGGCGTTGTGTCAGCTGATCGTCGTCGAGCCCGATTAGCGACGACCGTCCGCCACATGCGATTGGTTCAAGCGGTCGGCACCTGGCGAAAGCCAAAGTGTTCCGGTGGATCGGCCAGATCCTCGTCGATGCTGACCACTTCGGCCATGCGCGGCCCTCGGCGACACAGCCGCAGCAGTTCCTCCACCGCCGCGGTGTCGCCCGCCACTAAAGCCTCCACCGAACCGTCGATCCGATTGTGTACCCACCCTGACACACCGAGGGCACGCGCCTTTTCTACCATCCACTCACGATAGCCGACGCCTTGGACGCGCCCGCTGATGATCATCCGCTTGCTGTTCATAGGCTTGCCCGCGTCAGATGCAGGAAGCGTTCGGCCAGCGCGATATCGGCGGCGATCGAGGCGCGACGCGCAGCGGCTTCGGCGTCTTCACCCCACGCGTCGACCTGAAAGAGTTCGTCCAGTGCGCCCAGCGCATGCGCGCTCTCCGCGTCCAGCTGCCGCTCCGCCAGGGCCAGCCCGAGCACCAGGCTGCCCAACGCCGGGATGGCAATACCGAGCGCGGCCAGCGCGGCGATGTCCAGTTCAGCCACGGCGCTACGCAGCGTTGCCACACTGCCTCGATGCTGCTTCACAAAGGCAATGCCTGTCCCGACGCGCAGCGGCGCATTGTAAGTCATGGCAACCCAGTCCAGCCACGGTTGCCACTCTCGCGTCTGCCGCGCCACCAGTTCCTCCGGGCCCTCCGCCCGATAGCACAGCAGGTCGCTTTCCGCGTAACGGGCAATCGCATCGACCGTCGGCGCAGGATCCGGCGCGATGCGCTGCTGCGCAGTTCCAGCGAGGCGCGTCAGTGGTGTGTCCGCGAACGACATCTCGCCGCCGATCGCACCACCAGCCGCCTGCCACTCCTCGGCGATGGCGCACGCCAGCTTCTCGGCGTCCACGCGTAACACTGCACCGCCCGGTAAATGCATCGGCTTGCCGTCCAGCAATATCGCGTAGCCGGTCTCACCCGGCTCCACTCTGACGGTATCCCAAAACCGCCTCAACTCAACCTCATCGGAACAACTGCTTCAGAACATTGCCGACATTCGGCGCCTTTGGCGCCTGCACCCCGGGTGCCGCCGGATTGGCTGCGGGACGTGGGCTTCCGCAACCGGCCTCCGAACCGCCAAGTAACTGCTTGCCGCCCAGGGCGCCGGCAATTGCGCCGAGTGGTGTCGTCTGGCCAAGTACTGCACCTGCAACGCTGCCTGCATTTTGTGTCACTGCCGCAGCCGCATCAGGCGCTGTCGCTGGCGACCGCCACGGGCCGCTGATCCGCATCGGCACGACGATCTGGGTGCCTGCCACCCTTCCCTGCGGACGCACCCGCAGATCGAGCGTCTCGTTCCCCAGGTTCACGCTGCCACCTCCATCCATGGTCAACAGAGAGGAGGCAAAGGCCAGCGGATGGAACGTGGCGACCCCGTGACTTACCGTGGCATTGGCCACAAAGCACTCGACCTGGCTGGTGCCGCCGCGACCGACCAGGTCGAGCATGTTGATCTCGCGCAGCACCGAGGCAAGCGTACTGCCGAGCAGGCGATTGTCGATTGTTCCCTTGCCCATCGTGACGCTGAACGAGCCGTCCAACGTCGAGGCGATTGCATGCGGGGTCGTCCCGGCGCCATGCAGATCAGCCTGCACGTTCAAGCTGCCGTTGATCATTTCGGGTTTGCCCATTGCTGCCAGCAGCGGCTGCAGGGCGAGCGCCGGGATCTGCGCCCGAATTGCCACCGGCGGATTTTGCTGCGCGGCGTCCGCGCTGAGCGAAGCGTTGACATGACCCTCGGGCAGATCGGCCGAGAGCGGATCGACCTGAAGTTTGCCGCTGCGCAGCACGATGTGGCCAGCGATCGCGCGGTACAGCGCGCCGCCCGTCTTCAGCTGCGCGATGTTGAGCTTCACATCAGCATCCGCCAGACGGAGCGGACCGAACGGGATCGGCGTGTCCGGGATCATCGTGCCGCTTGCGCGCGTCGGCAAGGGCGGCGCCCCCGTCGCAGGCGGAGGTGTTCCCTGCTCGGATTGCGGCTTGGCAAGCGCACTGCGCACCGCGTCGGCATCGAGTTTGTCGGCGACCAACTCGGCCTGCACCGACGGACGGCCATCGGCGCCAGTGCCGACGCTCCCCTTCACGCTCAGGCTCGAATCAAGCGCCTGCAGGCTGACATCAAGCGGAACGGGCGCGCCCGGCTTGCTGCCCGGCAGCAGTATCGCGGGCGCTCCAACGGTTCCAGTCAGCACGACGGGCGCTCCATTCAGGTTTCCCTGTGCCGCGACCTTCGCCGGCTGGTCCAGTGCCGCGGCGGAGACATCCACCTTGTCGAGTTTCAGCCCGGCCATGCTGCTGCTGAGGTCAGAGGGGCCGACATGCAGCACCAGGCCCGAAATCCGTGGCACCGGTCCACCGCTGTCGGCTATCTGCGCCGCCAGGTTGACGTCGTGCAGCGCCGGCAGCCGCTGTCCGGGAAGGAACGGCGCGAGCGCGGCCATATCCGGTATGCTGGCCGTTGTCTTCATCGCATAGCCACGGCCTTGCAGCGGCTGCGCGATCGCGCCGTCGGTGGTCAGCTTACTGCCAGCCGCATCCACTTGCAGTTTAACCTGCCACGGTGTGCTTGAGGCGGCTTCCTGCAAGCGGGCCAGGGGTCCGAATTCGCCGGCCAGCGTGAACGGCGCACCATTATAAGTTGCCGTCGCCGCGAGATGCATGTTGGCGTCAGGCGATGGCGCGTTGGCGCGCAGGCTGACGATGCCCAGCACCGCGCTGCGGCCGCTGCGGTCGTCGCGCCAGGTGAGAGTGCCGTTGTCGAGGCTGACTTCGGCGATGCTGATTTGCGTTGGTGTCTTCTCTTTGGCCTCCTCGGCAGCCGGTTGCGACACCGGCGCGTTCCCAGCCTCGGGCGTGAACTGCCAATTCGTCTGCCCTTGCGCGTTGGTCTCCAGCACGATGTCGGGCTTCACCAGGACAAGGCGCTCGACGACCACGCGGTGGCTGAGCAGCGGGATCAGCGCCAGCTTCAGGTCGAGTTCTTCCAGCGTCACCATCTGCGGCCGAGAGAACCCAGGCGGGTTGGACAGACTGGCTCCCCGAACCACCAGCGTAGGCTGCAACGACAGACCAAGATTGATCTGTCCTTGCAGCACGAGGTCACGCCCGGTGGCCTGCCTCACAGCGGCAATGACGCGTGGCTTGAAACTGTTAGGATCAAAGCTGAGCGCCAGCACAACGCCGCCGATGATGATGACGGCGACGACGGTCGCAAGCGACCACAGGACGATGCGTGCCGGTTTGGAAAGCCTTCGCGCTGCCATAACTGCGAGTTCCCTCCTAGCCCCGCTGCGGCCTGCGCGCCGCTGGAGCATTGAAGCCCAGCGTGCGGAACGTCTCCGTCATGTGGGGCGGCAGGTCGGCTTCGACCAGCAATGTTCCGCCCGCGGGATGGGGCAACTGCAGCGCGCGAGCATGCAAATGAAGTTCACCGGAGAGCCCCGCGACAGTGGCACTGAACGCATTGTTCTGGTCCGGGCGCGCGTATTTCACGTCCCCCAGGATTGGCGCTCCGAGCGCGACGCAGTGCACGCGAAGCTGATGCGTGCGGCCGGTCAACGGCCGGAGTTCCAGCCAGGCAAGCTTCTGCCCGGCGTGATCGAGCGTGCGGTAGTCGGTGATTGCGCGCGCGGCATCCTCGACGCTGCAATCGGCGACTTCGGTGCGTTCGCCGCGGGGCCCACCGATGCGGCGGAGGGCCAGGTCGATACGACCTGCGGGGGGGACCGGGCGGCCGGCCAGCACGGCCCAGTAGGTCTTTTCCACGTCGCGTCCGCGGAATGCCGCGGCCAGCTTTGCTGCGGTGCCGGGGGTGCGGGCGAGCAACAAGACGCCCGACGTGTCCCGATCCAGCCGGTGCACCAGCCGCGGCCGGTCCGGCGCGCCAAAGCGCAGCACGTCAAGCAGACCGTCGAGATGATGGGTAATGCCCGGACCACCCTGCACCGGCATGCCATACGGCTTGTTCAATACCAGGACACTGTCGTCGCGATAGATCACCAGCCGCTGGAGGTCGCGCGCGGTGTTCGGATCGACATCCGGCGCTGGCTTCGGCGTTGGCGAGGCGGGCAATGGCGGGATGCGCACCGATTGTCCGGGGGCGAGCCGCATCGCAGCTTCGGCGCGGTGACCATCCACCCGCACCTGCCCCGTACGGCAAAGCTTTTGTATCGTGCCCTGGGTCAGCCCCGGAAAATGCCGGCGGAACCATCGATCCAGTCGGATGTCCGCCTCATCCGTGGAGACGATGCGCGCGTCAGCTGCCATGACACGCACTCTACTCGCCTCCTCGCTCTCGGCGGGAGGGGGTAGTCGCGCAGCGCTGCCGCGGTAAGCCCCTAGAGCGGAATTGCCAGCAGCGTGTCGATCTTATCGCTGTCCAATACAACGAGCCGCTCCTTAAAGCGGAACGGCGTTGCGGTGACATCAATCCGGTCCAGGTAGCGGCCACTGGCGAACAACGTCGTGACGCCATCGTGCATGATGCGCGCACACAGGAAGTGCGCATGCACCACAGCAACGCCGTGCTCCTCGCCCTTCAATCGTATCGGGCCAACCACATGACGGTAGCGATGGGGCTCGAAGATGTTGGCGCGTCGGATCGAGAACACACGGTCCTGCAGCATGCCGCGCGAGGCGGCATACATCACGCCCTGACGAAGCCCTGCCTCATGGTTGGCACGGCTGATCACCAAGTAGCGACAGGGATCGGCGAACAGCTCCGGCCATGCCTCCAGCCGATCCTCGTCTATACATTCGCAGTACTCGGCGATCAGCTCATGAATGCCTGACGCAAGGTCCATCACTCGCCCATCAGCGCGCGATAGTGTTTCCAGAAGCCACGGATCGCCGCCTCGCTGGCGCGGAAGTTCTGCGACTCGGCCTCGTGGCCGCCCATCATCACGATGCCGGCACCGTCGTCGTTGTATTGCAAGGCGCGCTGCACGAAGCCACCGACACAGCCATCCTCCATCGATATGTAGCCCGCCGCGCCGATCAGATTGCCCTGGCGCAGCCGTCGTTCGGTCATCGCTTCGTCGTCAGTATCAAAACCCAGGTGGATCCACTCAAGCTCCGCCTTGTCCACGCCGCGTGGACGGATCACGCGCACCGCGATCGTATTGCGCACCTGCTGCAGCACCATGCCTGGGAAGATCGTCAGGATCTGCACCGACACACCGTCGCCGTACTCGTCCACCAACTCCACCACCGAACGGTCCTGCAATTGGAATTCGCTATCGGCACGCAATGCCGCCGCTTTGTAATCCGCGTCCTCGGCTGCGTAGTCCAGCTTCGCATAGCTGTAGTGATTGCCGCCCTGTCGGTCGATGTAGATGCCGCCAGGCATGCTGAGCCGATTGATGCGGAACGTCGTCAGAAACAGGTGCAGGATCGAGGCGTGATAGGTATCCTTTACGTTCTCGAAGTAAAGCTTCCAGTTGTTCGGCATCACCTGCGTGCTGCGCCCGAGCAAGACCGGCGTGCGGTTCATCACTCGCAGCAGACCGCGGGTCACATCGGGGCCAAGATAGGTTTCGAGATCAGGTGCCGCATCGCTGAATGTGCCGAACACCAAGCCTCCGAGTTCCGATGTCCGCAGTCGCTGGAGCCGATGTTCCTCCTTGCGGAATTCAGGTGGCATCCCGCCCTGGCGCTTTACGCCATGCTCGAACGCAACCCCGGTAAGCTGGCCGGCGAGGTCGTAGGTCCAGCCATGGTAGATGCAGGAGAATTCGCGCACGCTGCCGGTGCGCTCGATGCACAGCAGGTTGCCGCGATGAGCACAGCGATTGACGAAGGCATTGATCGCGCCCGCCGCATCGCGCACAACGATGACTGCCGTCTCCCCGACGGTGGTGGCGACGTAGTCACCAGGCTTGGGCAGCTCCACCGCGAGGCACAAATAGTGCCAGGTGGGCCCCTTGAAGATGCGCTCCTGCTCGCGCTGGTATTGCGTGGCGTCCGTGTAAACCCGGAACGGCACCTCGCTGATGGCATTGGATGGCCAGGTGACACGTGGTTCCGCGGCCACAATGGACTCGGACATCGATGCTCCTCCCCACTCATGTGTGGCGTAAGTGTAGGCAGTGCGGTCAGGCACGGAAAGCGCTACGTCAATCTGCGACTGCCACTCGTAGGCGGCGACCGCCACGCTGCACGGGACAAGCGTCATCCGGATCAGGCTCGGGATCCAGTCCCGCTTCGGTCAGCAGACGGTGCACCAGGCGCATGAGGCGCATGCCAGTTTCGGGATCCGTCGGTACTCCTCGCAATGTCGGCGATTTCGCTCGCCAGATCTACGATATCAGTGTTGTGGGCCATGGTGCCTCCTCCATCAGCTATGCCGCTTTTACTCGGCCTTCTTATGGTTGATTGACTTCTGGGTTCCGCAGCGCGGTGCGGCACTGGCTAAATCGGGCGCCTGCGCCGCGATGTACACCAATGGGCGATGAGGTTCGACAGGATAGCGTCTGCACCGGCAGCCGACATGGGATCAAAGCTTCGTGCGGCTTGACCCCCCTCTGCGAGCAATCTGGTACAGGCGGATGGACGGCTTGAGCCGATGTCCGCTGCAAGCGCTCAGAACCAGAGGATGAACCGGGGCGCGACGGCTGTGCTCGTCGGCGTGAAGTCAGGTCGGTGGCCCAATGGCGCGAGCCGGCGGATAGAGAATGGCGAGTGCAGGCTGTCGCCTATGCAGCCTGGCTAACACTCCTCTTTTTTCTTCCGGCTGTCAGCCTCTGCTCGATAGCGGTCTGCAAGCAAAGTGAAGATCTTCTCGGCGCGCTTTGTGATCGCCTGCGTCGCCATCCGCCGACAACGGAGTTCCAGCTCCAGAAGCTGCTGAACCGTCGGCCCCCAAGGCGGAGGTAGCTTGGATAGCATGGGAGCGATCCTGCCAGCAGGAACACACCCTGCCGTGAGAGCGATGCGGTCGATCCGTCAATTAGTTGCAACCGAGCGCTGCCTGGAGCGAACGTCAGGTTCAAATGTCTAATTCTCCGGAATGATTATTGCGATTCCGTTAACGGATTGTTACGGTATCGAGGATGTCTTAACTTCTGGCGCGCACACATCCCCCCGGCGCGCCAGTTTTTTTCCCAGATGCCGACTAGGTGCTGTTTCACACCATTGACAGGACAGCGTCACCGCGCCCGTGCGTCATGTCCTGCGAGCTGACGGGGTCCCGTGGCTCTGCCTGGGCTCGGGTGGTACCCTGCCGCATCGCCCCGCGCCGGGTCCGGCGTATAGGCAGAACCGGGAGGAAAACCGCCATGCCGATCTATGAAAGAGGCGCCGTCCGAATTCACTACGAAGAGGCGGGCGCCGGCTTCCCTCTGCTGGTCATCCCTGGCGGCGGCCTGAATGCGACGATCGCCTACCTATCGCAAGGCGCACCGTTCAATCCGATGGATGAATTCCGGCGTGACTACCGCTGCATCACGATGGACCTGCGGAATGCCAACGGTGGTACGTCATCAGGTCCGGTGGAAATCGATCGTCCGTGGGACTCCTACACTGATGACCAGTTGGGCCTGATGGACCATCTTGGCATCAAGGAATTCATGGTTCTTGGCTTTTGCATCGGTGGTCCCTTCATATGGAATCTGCTGCGCCGCGCGCCCGAGCGCGTCACTGCTGCCGTGCTGGCGCAGCCCAGTGGCTTTCGGCCGGAACTGCCTGACCTGTTCTACCAGAACAACATCAAGGGCTGGGGCCCGCCGCTTTGTGCCCGCCGACCTGACGTGACCATGGAGATGGTCGACGCCTTCCTGAAGCGGATGTACGGCGCCAACCCCGACTTCGTCTTTACCGTCACCCGGGACTTTGTTCGCAACTGCTCGACGCCGATCCTGGTCCTGCCGGACGATGTCCCGGCGCATCCCTACGCCGTCGCGATGGAGACGGTGAATCTCGCGCCGAATGCCGAAGTCAGTCTCTATCCGTGGAAGGACACCAAGGAACAGATCGAGCAGGCGGTCAGCCACGTGCGCCGGTTCCTCCATGCGCATCAGCCGGTGGCGGCAGCCGATGTTCGCCGTTTCAAGCAGCAGGCGCGGAAATTCCTTGCTTGTCCTTCAAGCTATTCAGCATGGCCGCTGCTGGGCAAGGCAGGAGGCACGATCATGAAACGACGGTTGATCATGCTCTGATGCGCGGGTTGGTTACCGCCGGACCGGTGATACGTCGCGGAGCTTCCTCGGTCTAGTTTCCAGCGTCGGATGAGATCCGGCTGATAGTACCCTCGAGGGTTCTCCTGGCCGTGACCGTGCCTCCAGCCTTGCTCAGCATTGGATGTGTTGTGACGTATGGCGGCTTTCCTTGGAGTGTTTTCCGTTATCAGTCTCTGCCCTTCAGGGAGCCGTGGGCTGTGCCTGTTTGGCGATCGCCCAGATGAAGCCCGCCAGCTCACGCGCGATCGCGGCAGTGATCACCGTCGGCAGCTTTCCTGCCCGGGCGAGCCTGCGATACCGTCGGCACAGCCGTTCTTGCGCCTTCCATGCGATGTCGCGGATCGGCTTGGCCAGGCGCTCCTGGCGCAACAGTTGCTCGCGGCTGATCCGTGCGGGAAACCGGTAGCTCCAGGCCGCCTCGATCAGCATCCGTCGCGCTGCTCCGTTGCCGGCCTTGGTAATTCCGCCCTGGCGTCGCGTGCCGCCGCTGGAATGCTCGGACGGCACCAGCCCGAGATACGCCATGAGCTGGCGGGGATTGGTGAAGCGGGTGATGTCGCCAAGTTCGGCCACCAGTGTGGCCGCGGCCACCAGACCCACGCCGCGCAGTGCCTGCAGCGCTTGCACCACTGGTGCGAGAGACCACTCCGGCAACGCTGCTTCGATATGTGCCTCCAGCCGGTCGCGCCGTGCCGTCGCCGCCTCGACGGCCGCGATGCAATCTTCCAGCACGATATGATGCACAGGCTGCTCGAACTTGAGACTTGCCAGCCACCGCCGATGCAACTGCGTCCAGGCCGGCCGATGGTAGTGGTGGCCGTGGCGCAGCAGGAAGCCGGACAATTGCTGGCGGGCTTGTCGCAGAGTGCGCACCGCCGCCTGACGCGCACGGACGAGATCGCGGATCGCCTCGTGGGCCTGATCCGGCACCCAGACCGCGTGTCAGTTCACCGGCGCGGTGCAGCTTGGCAAGGTTGATCGCGTCTCGCCGGTCAGTCTTGATCCGCTCGCCCGGCTTCCGCGGGATCAACGATGGAGCGACCACGGCACAATCGTGCCCCATGCCGGCGAGTTGTCGTTGAATGCCGTAGCCGCATGGTCCGGCCTCATAACAAAACCGCAGATCTCTTCCCGTACGTGCCAGCTTCACGGTCAGCGCCTTCAAGGCAGCAGGCGTATTCGGGATCTTGCCGTGCTCGCGCACTTCTCCCCGCAAGCCCGCTTCGGCCAATGCCACCGCTATCGTATCCTTGTGCACGTCAAGGCCGACA
Source organism: uncultured Alphaproteobacteria bacterium (assembly GCA_963850535.1). GTDB lineage: Bacteria > Pseudomonadota > Alphaproteobacteria > Acetobacterales > Acetobacteraceae > JAMXLO01. Next base: position 38,682 of record CAWKMC010000043.1, read on the forward strand.
TAGGTGATAGACTTCGCCATGACCCGTCTCCTATGCATGAGGCTCGGTACCGGACCATCCGGCACAACCCTCGAAGCCTGCATACTGTGAGACGGGTCGCCCCTATCTCAGGCGAACATCTGGTCTAGCTGGATCGGCTTCGCCCGATCAGGCCCCCCGATCAGGCCCATAGAAGCTGGCTTGCCAGTGCGGCTCCCTGCACCAGCGCCTCTAGCTTCGCCCACGCGATGTCCGGGTGGATCCGTCCGCCGCGACCGCAGTCGGTTGACGCGATCACCCGCTCTCGCCCGGCCAGTTTCGCAAATCGCAGGATCCGCTCTGCCACCAGTTCTGGATGTTCCACCACATTCGTTGCATGCGAGACGACGCCAGGAAGCATCAGGCGGTCATCCGGCAGCTTCACCTCCTGCCATACCCTCCATTCATGTTCGTGCACCGCACATTGCCGGCCTCGAAGGAGTAAGCACCGGCGTTGATCGCCAGCATGACGCCTACGATGTCCTGCATCGGGATGTCGGTGGTGTGCGGGCCGTGCCAACTGCCCCAGCAGAGGTGAAACCGGATGCGATCTTGCGGCAGTCCACGGATTGCATGGTTCAGCGCCTCGACGCGCGCCATCGAGAAAGCCCGGTAACTCCTGCACGGTCGGTGCGGGATTGATCATGTCCCAGTTCTCGGCGATCGCCGGGTCGTCCAGTTGAAGGATCAGCCCAGCCTCGACAATGGCCCGATACTCCTCGCGCATCGCATCGGCGCAGGCGTAGAGCAGTTCCTCCTCGGTCTTGTAGTAGGTGTTGGCGATACGTGAGGCGCTGCCGGGCGCGACCGCGCTCATGAGCCCTCCTGGATTCCGGCCGCCTGCATTGCCGCCTTGAAGTTGGCAATCTCGGTGGCGACAGCTTCGTGGCCGGTATAGGTGATCGCCCGACGCACACCGGCGCGGGGGGCCGCGGGCCGGTGGTGATGCCGCACTCGGGGTCAGCATAGGCGGAGGCGAACCGGCTACGGTCCCGCCGATCGGCGAAGCTGGTCAGCACCACCTCGCCGGGGCGGGATCGCCGCGGGGTGGTGTCGAATGGGCTCGGGGTCCTGGGGAAGTCGAGGCCGCCGAGACGGCCCCAGGAATAGCGCCACCACGAGCCGTACTGCACGCGCGTGGCCATCGGCTTGCCGAACTCGCCGTCGCCGGGCACGTCGATGCCGATGTCGCGCTGCCGGCGCACCACCTCGGCCACCGCTTCACTCAGCGTTCGCTGAAAGGTTGTGTCTTCAATGGTTTGCCCGGTCTCATAGCGGGGTTCGCCGCGATCAGCCGGTCCGGACGCGGCAGGCTGCCGACATGGCTGGTCAAGATGTGGTCGTGGCTGGCCTTCACTCGCGCCCCTCCCATTCGTTGACTGTTACACGTTCGAGCATTACCCATCCCGCCCCGCGCAGCCATGCCTGACGTGGGCAGTTGACGGAGTTCCCCAGCGAGATGCTGCGTCGCGCCGAAGCCTTGTTGCACCCGACCGCACGGCAGCCCGAGGCTCCGCCGACCCCAGGCACGGGTCCGGATGCCGACACCGGGCTGTCGCGGTTCTACTGGCACTATCTTCGTCAGGAGCGCTGGGTCCTGGGCGCCCTGTTCCTGTTTGGCGGTCTGATCGGCATTCTGGACGTCACGATCCCCGCGTTCATCGGGCGCGTTGTGGGGCTGGTCACCAACCACACGCCGCAGTCTTTGTGGCACGACGCCTGGCCGCAGCTTGCCGGCATGGCTGTCGTCCTGCTGTTGGTTCGACCGGCGGTGTTCCTCTGCCACGTCGTGCTGATCAACCAGATCGTTAACCCTGGCCTGTCGAACATGATCCGCTGGCAGAACCACTGGCATGTGGTGCGGCAGAGCTGGACATTCTTTCAGAACGACTTCGCCGGTCGGATCGCAAACCGCGTGATCCAGACCGGGCCGGCGCTGCGCGAGAGCGTGGTGATGTCGTTCGATGCGGCGTGGTACATCGTCGTTTATGGCAGCAGTGCGTTTCTGCTGTTGGCTTCGACCGACTGGCGACTTACGCCGCCAATCCTGCTGTGGTTCGCGTGTTATGCCGGCATTCTGCGCTATTTCGTGCCGCGCCTGCGCGAGCGCTCGCGCGCGGTGTCGGAGATGCGGTCGCTGCTGACCGGGCGCGTGGTGGACAGCTACACCAACATTCTCACAGTCAAACTGTTTGCGCGTGCCCGCGACGAGGATGCGTTCGTGCGTGAGTCAGTCGATCTGCATACCGGCGCCTTTCGTGACCAGACGCGGATGATCACCGGCTATGTCGTGCTGCTGGCGGTGATGAACGCATCGCTGATCGTCGGTACGTCGTCGCTCGCGATCTGGCAATGGAGCATCGGACGGATCTCGGTGGGCAATGTGGCGATGGTGCTGCCGCTGACCTGGCAGATCACCAACATGGCCGGCTGGGTGGCACGCAGCGTCACCTCAATCTTCGAGAACATCGGCACGGTGCAGGACGGCATGCGCTCGATCGCGGTCGAGCGCCAGATGCCGGATGCGCCGAACGCACGCGAGTTAGACGTTACGCAAGGCGAAATCTGCTTCGAGGACGTGCACTTCGACTATGGTCGCCAGCGGCGTCCGGAGCGCGGCGGTGTGCTGCATGGCATCGATCTGCACATCGCGCCGGGTGAGCGCGTCGGGTTGGTCGGTCCATCAGGTGCCGGCAAGTCGACGCTGGTGAATCTGCTGCTGCATTTTTATGACCCCGAGCGTGGGCGCATCCTGATCGATGGGCAGGACATCGCCTCTGTGACGCAGGAAAGTCTGCGCGCACAGATCGCCATGGTGACGCAGGACACATCGCTGCTGCATCGCTCGATCAGCGACAATATCCGCTACGGACGGCCGAATGCGACCCAGGCGATGATCGAGGATGCCGCGCGACGCGCCGAGGCGCATGAGTTCATTCTCGACGCTGGAGGACTGGCACGGCCGGCGTGGCTACGATGCGCATGTCGGCGAGCGCGGCGTGAAACTGTCCGGCGGCCAGCGGCAACGCGTCGCGCTGGCGCGAGTGATCCTGAAGGATGCGCCCGATACTGGTGCTGGACGAGGCGACCTCGGCGCTGGATTCCGAGGTGGAGGCGGCAATCCAGGGCCAGCTTGACGGGCTGATGCGCGGACGCACGGTGATCGCCATCGCGCACCGTCTGTCGACGATCGCGCGCATGGATCGCCTCGTGGTGCTGGACCACGGACGTATCGTGGAGATGGGCAGCCATAGCCAAATGCTGGCGCACAACGGCACGTACGCACGGCTATGGCGCCGTCAGTCCGGCGGGTTCACGCCGGAACTGGCAGACGTGGCGGCGAAATAGCCGGACTACGAGCGCGCGCGCAGCGCCGCCAATCGATCGCCGAGGTTGGTCGGCGCCGCAGGCTTGCCGGCTGCGTAATCCATCGCCCGTGCGATGTTCGCATCATCCTGTTCAGGCTGCGTCGGCTTCAGCAGTTTCGCCTTCATATTCGCCGCCTCGGCATTTGCGAGGTCACGCGCAGCGGTGTCCTGCATCGCCTTCAACGCGACATTCAGACTGCTTGTCGTCGTGCTCAATCCAGCCGCACGGCGTGCCGCGTCGGCCTGCTGTTCGGCCATCTGCCGCTGCTGGCCGGCGCGTCCCATGTCACGCTGCGCACGCTCGAGTTGAGAGCGCCCCGCGCGCAGCTTGCCGCCCGCCTCGGCATAGGTCTTCTCGAGCATCTCCAGAAAGTCTTTAGCCTCGACCACGTCTTTCTTCTCACGGTCCACTTCGGGCGCCATTTGCTCCAACATTGTCACCAACGTTGTCAGGCTTTTTTCCAGATCCGCCTTCTTCGCCGGATCGGACTCGGCGTTGAGCTGGCTTTGCAAATGCTCTGCAGCCGCCATCCGCTGCGACGACAGCGCCTGAATGGTGTTCGCTTCACGCACTTCCTTGTCGTAGCTCTGGCGCGCACGCGCCACCTGTTGCCCGAGATCGTCGAGATGCTGTTCCATCGTGCGCAGCTCAGCCTCGCTTGCTGATTGCGGGTCCCAGCGGACAAGGGCCTCGACACCGGCCTGTACCGCCTTGTCGGCCTTTACGCCGACCAGATTGCGCATGAACTGAAGCATGTTTGGTCCTTTCGTGTTGCTGGAGACGATCGTCAGACGGGAACCATAGCGGCAGCGTTGAGCAAGGCGATTGTAAGCTGCGCCGCGGCGATCGGCAGCGCCGCGGCAAGGTTGCCGTCGTCGACCCGGAGTTGCAGCCGCTTCATCACATGGGAGGCGATAAGCACGGTGACCAATTGGAGGAGGATCGCCACGATGCCCCATACCAGGATATCGAGCGCGGTCCGCGTGGTTGCGAGCAGTGCCGCCAATGGGATCGCCAATGCAATCGCAGCACCACTGAGCACAGTTGCCGCCGCAACATTGCCGTGCCGCAGCAGCTCCCGTTCGCGAAACGGTGTGACCATCGTGTAGATGATCACACCGACGATCAACAGAACGATGCAGATCACAAACTGCAGCAGCAGGACGGGCAGTCCGCTACCGAGCGCGCCGGCGATGTTCTCAGGCAGGTTGTCGTTCATCAGGCGCTCCGCGATCGCTTAAGGTGAAACGGACGGCAGGTTGAGGGAGGCGGGATTGACGTCGATGCCGGCGAAGATCTCCACCCAGGCCTGACCCCCATCCTGGACAGCCGCGACCATGGCGTATTCCGTCGATGGCGCCGGCGGCGCAGCACCCGTAGCACGCGCATACAACATCGTCTGCAGCTGGCGCCGTGTCATGCCGCCGAGCGCCTGGACCGTCTCGATCTGCTGGCGCGGCGGGATCTTTGTCTGCCCTGGCGCCCACGCGCGATCATACGTCTGCCCATCTTTGGTCTGGAACGCCGGCCAGCCGATCATGCCCTGCGCCGGATCCAGCCACTCGCCCCATTCGGACTGACTCGCAGGCTGCACTTCATCGAGCCTGGAGAAATAGCGACATTCATCCGGTGTGCCATCACCGCCGAGATGCAATTGAAAGAATGCGGTGCGCCCCGGAAGATACAGGCGATTCAGTTGCACTCCCGCATCCTCGAGAAGGCCAACCGCTTCGACGCTGATCATGCCGGTTTCTGTCGGCGGCTTCACTTTCGTCGCGCCCGCGGCGAGCAAAAACGGCGCTGGGTCGAGCGGTATCGTCTGACCTACCCGAAACCGGGTCGCGCTGGTGCCGGTGAGGCCCGCTGGAGCACCGGTGGCAGGGCCGGATGTCGCGCGCCGACGAGCGACCCAAAGCAGCACGAACACTGCTCCGCCGATGAACAGCACAATCCATACGATGCCCGAGCCGCTCGACGTGCTGGGCGCCGGCGCAGCGGCATTGACCGGCTGCCGGGCCGCTTGGTCACCTAATTGCGCCAGACGCGACGCTGTTCCTGGATCCCGCACGGCCTGTTGGCGCCATTGCTGGTAGGCCGGATCGTACTGGGACTGGCGAAAATATGCGGCGCGATCAACAGCCGATAGTGCAGCCAGCATCGCCCAAAAGGTCGGCGAACCAAAGCTGCCAGCCATGTTCATCGGCTGCGCATAAGTGGGTGGACGGCGCGACGTGTAGCCACTGCCCGCCCAACCCGATTCTGGACTGCTCACTGGCGGGCGGCGCTGCTGTAGCTGCTGCTGCTGCTGTTGCTGCGAAGCGCGATATTGTTGCAGCGCCTGCGCAGAGGTTGTGCGTGAGACCGAAAGGTCTCCTCCCGAACGGGGCGCGTATCCACTACCGTAAGTAGAGGGCCGCCGATAGCCGCCGCTGGAGGTCGCCGATGGCGTCGAGCTCCAACCAGACGCGTAGGGTGCCGAAACCTGTGGCCGGCGATATCCGCCGCTGTCGGCGACAGCACTGGTGGTCACGCCAAGCGGCGCCACCACCAGCGCCGCGGTCAATGCAGCAAGAAAGTATGCTGTCCTTGACCGCATTTATGCGTCACGAGGACTTCTTGAGGCAGGTTCCCAGGTATGTCTTGCGAGCGTCGCTGCTGAGCTTTTCCTGAGTCGCCTGGTTGTTGCACACTTTCATTAGCGTGGTCTGGCTCATTTTCCCACTGAGACAGGCGCCCATGTAGCTCTTCCGGGCATCGCCGCTCAGGTTACGTTGACCCGCTTCCTCGTTGCAGGAGGTCATTCGCTGCTGCTGCGCGGCCTGAGCCGGCGATGGCGGCTTGGTACTCTGTGCGAATGCCGGCAAACTTGCGAGCGCAACGACGACGGAGAAAGTCGAGACGAAACGCAACATGATGATCGGTCCCCTTGTTGTTTCTCTAAAGCAGTATCCGATGGACCAATGTTCAGTCACGTTCACGTCCGCGCGATGCCGGGCAGCTGTTCCCTGCAAGCTCAAGAGGAACAGCCGCTCCAGTCTTCAACTGGCGGTCTTCACCTCGATCTTCTTCTGCTGCTCCACGGTTTTTGCCGTCTTCGGCATGGTGACGGTCAGCACGCCTTTGGAAAAGTCTGCAGCGATCTTTTTCTCCTGCTTTTTCTCGCCCTTGAGCGTCAGCGTGTCACCGGAGACTACAACCTCGATTTCCTTCTCGCTCATGCCGGGCAATTCGGCCGCCAGCTTGTAACCGGTGTCATCCTCTGTGATGTCCGACCGCGGGCGATGGCATGCCGAACGGGCTTTCGTAACGCAACGTTGGCGCGGCTTCGAACATCTGCCCGAGCGCTCGCGCTGCTTTCAAACGACCGTCCGGGCTTGTCCGTGCCGATGTCCCGCGAGCGCAGGTGCGCAGATACTGAATCAAGAGAACCAATAGTGCGAAGTTCGCCGTCGGCGTCCGCGCGCGCGCCATCCATGATGGCGATGCGAAGAACCGGGTGTGCCATGGTGGTCTGCCTCTGCTACCACTGGCGATGCTGCGCCACAGTGGGCGGGTGCGCCTCGATCTGGACCAGACGCACGGGAGGGCAGGCGCTAGGTCGTGCCGCTCAGCTGCTGGCGTACCTGTTCGGCGATGCGCCGCAACTCCGATGGCGGCAGCTTGCCCACGACCGTGTAGCCGATGCCTTTGTCGATCCAGGCGCAGCCGTCGACATGGGCGAAATCGACGTGCTGGATTGGCACTTCGCCCGCCGTCTTCAATGGCAGCACGAATACGGTCAGCCGAACCGACTGAGGCCCGTCATACATGAACAGACCCGCCGGCCCGTCCGGCGTTGCCGCCAACCGGCCCCCCATGTAGCTGAAACCATCGGCCGACAGATCGGGCGGTTCCACTGGGTGGTTGAGCCGGTTCGACACCCAGCGCGCCAGGTCATCGCGCTGCTGTGCGCCCAGTTCGGTCGGCCGGCGACGGTCGGCCGTGTAGACGACGTGGTTCGATACTGCCTGTTGCGCCAGCAAGGTGATGGCGGCAGTGCCCGGTGGCTGCAGTCCGTTATGCAGGAACCAGCCGGCCGCACCCCCCAGGCCGAAGGCAAGCAGGGCGCTGGCAGCCATGCGCCACATCACACTGCCGCGCGCAAGCCGCTGGTGGATGAGTCGATCCAGCTGGAGCCGCATCGGGATTGGCTCTGCCGCGACTCCGGCGTACGCTGCGCGCAGCGCGTCCCGTTGTTCGCGCCAGGCGGCGACCCGTCGGGCCACGTCCGGGTGGTCCTGCAGGTAGCGGGAGACCGCAGCTTGGCGGTCTGCATCCAACTGCTCATCAATCCACGCGTGCAGATCCTCTTCAGCGATCGGGCGGCCAGGGTCGCTCACTTGACCCTCCGCAGCGCCGGGCGAATGTCCCCTTCCTCGGTCATCTGGCGCAGCCTTTCGCGCCCTCGCGCGAGCCGTGACATCACAGTACCGATCGGAATTCCAAGGACCTCAGCCGTTTCCGCGTAAGACAGGTCCTCGACCGATACCAGAAGGATCACCGTCCGCTGCTCCACCGGAAGCTGGTTCAATGCCCGGATCAGGTCGCGCCATTGCAGACTGCTCTCCTGCCCCGGTCGGGTGCCGATAGCCTCGTGGGTCTCGGCGAGTGGCTCGCCAGACGGCCGTGCTTTCGATCGGCGCAATTGACTGATGAACAGGTTGTGCATGATCGTGAACAGCCAAGCCCTTACGTCGGCGTCGTCCCTGCGTGTGTGCAGCTTGTCGAGGGCGCGTACCAGGCAGTCATGCACCAAATCGTCAGCGTCCTCACGGTTGCGCAACAGCGCAGCGGCGTAGCGTCGCAGCGCCGGAATGCAGTCCTCGATACGGGTCAGAACGCCGGAGACGGTCACGATCCGGCAGGATAGGCGCTGCGCATTGGCGCTGTCTGCTCCTCCATCGTAGGGCTTGGACGCGTTTGGGCGGCGATTATTCCGGCGCCTGGACGAGCCAAGGTTGGTGGCCGAAGCTACGTTGCTCCAGGAGGAGGAGCCCATGAAGATCACCAAGGTCGAACCGCTGCTGTTGGACCGGTTCCTGTACGTGCGGGTTCACACCGACTCCGGCATCACAGGTATCGGCGAATCCGGAACCTGGGGTCAGCTTGAGGCGTCCGCCGCCTCGATCACGAAATATGGCGATTACCTGGTGGGCAAGGATCCGTTTCCGATTGAGCACCACTGGAATGTCATGCTGCGCGCCAACCATTTTACCGGCGGTGCGATCACCGGCGCAGTTTCGGCGATCGACATCGCGCTGTGGGACATCAAGGGCAAGGCGCTTGGCGTGCCGGTTTACGAGCTGCTCGGAGGTCGGATGCGCCACAAGGCGCGGCTCTACGGCCATGTGAAGGGGCGCAGCATCGAGAAGCTGGTCGAAGAGGCCGTCCGGCTGAAGCAGGCGGGCTTCACAGCACTCGGTCACCTGAATCCGCTGCTGGATGAAAGCGAAGACGAGCCGTTCTACAAACCGCATGCGGCGCGAATCGAGGAAGCGATCGACAATGTGCGGCGGCTGCGCGAGGCGGTTGGACCGAAGGTGGATCTGTGCATCGAGATCCATCGTCGCCTAACGCCACCCGAGGCCATCGCCCTGGCGCGCGGCATCGAGAAGTATACACCGATGTTCTACGAGGATCCGCTGCGACCGAACAGCTTCGATGCCATGGCTGATGTTGCGCGGCACATCGATATTCCGATTGCCACCGGCGAGCGGTTTACCTCGCTCTACCAGTTTCAGACTCTGTTGACACGAAACGCGGTGCAGTATCTGCGGCCCGATGTCTGTCTGGTCGGTGGGATAACTGGTGCGAAGAAGGTGGCGGCCATTGCCGAAGCGCATGATGCGTGGGTCGTGCCGCACAATCCGCTATCACCGATCTCGACCGCCGCATGTCTTCAGATCGCTGCCTGCATTCCAAACTTTGCTATCCAGGAGTATCCCTCACGTACGCCAGACCTGGATGGCGGCAAAGAACTGTTGGGCAACGATCTGGCCACTGGGCTGGAAGAACAGGTGGACGGCTTCATCGCCATTCCGAGCGGGCCCGGTATCGGAGTGGAGCTGGTCCAGAACGTGGAGCAACGCTTCCCTTATCGGCCGCGGCCTATTCGCATGCGACCGCATGTCGATGGCTCGGTGGTGGACATGTAGGGAGGCGCCACCGAATCGCGATTAGTAGTCAGCGAAATTGCTGTTGCCAGCCTGGTTTCCACCACTCGACGAAATCCGCTTCCGGCTCTGGAGCTTTTGCCTTCGGCGGGCGACCGCGACGCCGGCCGCGTGTCGCGCCCGATTCGGTCAATTTGCCGTTATTGCCGCGCTCGGCATCCGACTCGATCGCTTCGAGAGGCAGGGGCGGTTGCCTCGGTTTTTCACCACGCGGCTCCGCCTCAGCGGAGCGCTCGAGGGCGGCCGCAAGTTGCCCTTCACTCGCACGCCGCGCAGCCCGCTCTGCCTCCAGGTCCGCCCTGGCTGATTGCAGCGCCTTCTCTGTGTCCTCTCCTTCGACTGCGGAGCGCTGAACAGCTTCCTCCCTGGCGATCCTCTCATGCGCCAGCTTCGTCTGCAGGTCGCGAATCGTTGCTTGTGCGTCGACCAGCTGTCGCTCGGCTTGATCCCGCGCAGCCGTCAGCGTGCGAATCGCTTGGCGTGCAGCCTCGAGCTGATTGTTGCCGGCGCCTTCATGATGTACGACCTCGACTTGCACTTCACCGTCGCGAACGAAGCGGCGGTGCGGCCGAGCCGACCCGTTCGGGTTCTGCGCCGGGCGCGCGGCTGGCGGCGCCTGTAGTGTTGGCGTCGAATCTCGCAGACCAAGCGCGCGACGCATCTGCTCCTCTGCGGCGCGCAGGCGCGAATCGTCGTTTGAGTATTCCGTCATGTGTACCTGGCAAATCGGACGTGGCCGCTCGTTGTGGCGGCGATTATATTGACAGTCATAGCATCGACATATCCACGCTACCAGCCCCAAGCATCTTAATTACCCCTGAAACCACCGTTCACGCTTAGCTGAGGGGCATCGACTCCTCGCAGAATACCACGGTCGCCGTTGCATCTGGGCAAATTGCGGTAGTGTACAACCTGACGTAGGCTGAACTTGATCAGTCCACCACAAGGTAAACTCCATGAACCGATTCGTATGGCACGCAATAGTTGTGCTCCTGGGCCTGTTCCTGTTTCCATTTGTGGACAACACATCTGTCCGTGCCGATGACACGGTGAAGATTGCGCACTCCACCTGGGTGGGCTACGGCCCGCTCTACATCGGGCAGAACAAGGGATTCTTCAAGAAGTACGGCGTTAACGTCGAGCTGGTCGTCATGGAAGACCCGAAAGAGCGTTTTCCTACCCTTATGGCCGATAAGATCCAGATGATCGCCAGTACGGTCGATACCGCCCTACTCTATTTGAAGAGGCCAACCGACTTCCAATATGTGGTGGCGATCGACGATTCCAATGGCGGTGATGGCATTGTCGCAATAAAGGACATTAAATCCATTGCCGATCTCAAGGGAAAGAAGGTCGCGGTCAACGATGGCTCCGTCTCGGAGTTCTACCTTAATGTTCTGTTAGGCAAGGCCGGGCTAAAAGAATTGGACCTAAATACGGTGAATATGACGGCCGCCGACGCCGGAAGCGCCTTCGTGGCGAAGCGGGTCGACGCCGCCGTGACCTGGGAGCCGTGGCTGGCCAGGGGCAAGGCTACCGATTTCGGGCATCTGTTGGTGGACAGCTCGACAACGCCCGGCCTGATCACCGACGTGCTCATCGTCAAGACGGACTGGGCGAACGCGCACAAGAAGGATGTCGAGGCCATCGTAAGGGCGTGGAACGAGGCGGTCGCCTATTACCGCGAGCACCCGGATGAATCGATCGACATCATGGCGAAGGGTGTGGGGGGCTGGCTGAAGGATCCGAAGGAATTCAAGGCTACCCTTGCCGGCATCAAGTTCTATGGCGGTGACGACAACAAGGCGTTCTTCGGAACCAAGGCGAAGCCGGGTCCGCTCTCTCATACCGTACAGGAGGCGATCGACATCTGGTCGAGCCATGGTAAATTGCAGGTCAAGACGACACCGGCGGACCTGATCAGTTACGGCTACGTCGGCGGTTGATGGCATCGTTCCTGGATGTCTACGTCGCGCCCAAGAAGGAGATTCCGCGGCAAGCCTACATAGCTGTAAGCACAGTTGTGGTGATAGTGATCATCGCGCTCTGGTGTTTGCTGTCCTATGGCGGCATGGTGCGCAGCGACTTCCTGCCGACCCCGCACGACGTTGCGTTGGCAGCGATCAACGGCTTGCAAGATGGTTCGCTGCTGGTCAACACCGGCGTCAGCGTCACCGAGATCATGTCGGGTTTCGTCATCGCCTCGGTCTTCGCTGTGCCGCTTGGCATCCTGATGGGCAGCTTCAAAATCGCTGAAGCTGCCTTGGAACCGGTAACCAATTTTGTCCGCTATCTGCCAGTCTCGGCATTGATCCCGCTGTTGATCCTGTGGGTCGGCATCGACATCGAGGAGAAGATCTCGGTTATCTTCATTGGTACATTCTTCCAGCAGCTGATCATGATTGCGGATGTTTCACGCGGCGTATCGCAGGATCTGTTGGACGTATCGTATACGCTTGGTGCGGGCCGTCGTACCGTTGTCTGGCGTGTGCTGATTCCGGCGACGCTGCCGGGAGTGATGGACACTCTGCGCGTCACGCTTGGCTGGGCCTGGACCTATCTGGTAGTTGCCGAACTGGTCGCGGCCAACAAGGGTCTGGGCTATTACATCCTGAACTCGATGCGTGGCCTGTTCACCGATCAAATCTTCTTAGGGATCATGGTGATCGGGCTACTGGGACTGATCACCGATCAGGTGTTCAAGCTGCTGCGCAACTGGCTGCTGCCCTGGGCGGTTTAGGTGGCGCCCAAGCTGCGTATCGACGACGTTGCGCTGCGGTTCAAGTCCAGGAGCGGAACTCCCGTCACAGCACTCGAGAACATTTCGCTCGGTAGTTGAGGACAAGGAGTTTTCAGTCATTGTCGGGCCGTCCGGCTGCGGCAAGACCAGCCTGCTGCGCCTGGTTGCCGGGCTGATCGAGCCGACCGAGGGAGTGATTTCGCTCGACAACACCAACATCAGCGGACCAGGCAAGGACCGCGGGATGGTGTTCCAGTCCTACACCCTGTTCCCCTGGCTGACCGTGCAGGATAACGTGGAGTTCGGCCTGCGAATTGCGGGGATCCGCGCAGCGCAGCGACGCGAGACGTCGCGGCGATACATCGCTCAGGTCGGCCTGACTGGTTTCGAACGGCTTTACCCGAAGCAGCTTTCCGGCGGTATGATGCAACGCGTCGCGCTGGCGCGTGCGCTCGCCAATGACCCGGCGATCCTGCTGATGGACGAGCCGTTCGGCGCCTTGGACAGCCAGACACGATCGCTGATGCAGGAGCTGCTGCTCGACATCTGGCAAAGCTCGCACAAGACGGTGCTGTTCATCACCCACGACATCGACGAGTCCATTCTACTCGGCGATCGGGTCTACGTGATGACCGCGCGCCCTGGCCGGATCAAGGAAATGCTGGAAATCGACTTGCCGCGACCTCGCACCGTGGAGATGCTGACGAGCGATGCATTTATGGCCATCAAGCGACGCATCATGCACTCGATCCATGAGGAGGCGATGCGGAGCGTGGCGATAGAGCGAATATAGATAGGATAAGCGCTGCGATCAGATATCGCTGATCACCGCGTAAGCCTCGATCTCCACGAGCATTTCCGGGCGGATAAGGCCGCTGACCTGTACCATCGTGCTGGCGGGACGGATGTCGCCGAAGACTTCCTGGTGTGCTCGTCCCACCCGGTCGGCATCGCCGATATTGGTCACGTAGATGACCGTGCGCACTACGTCCTCGACACGGGCTCCGGCCTGCTTCAGCGCGCCACAGATCGTGGCCAAGATATCCTGCGTCTGGGCATAGGCGTCGCCCGCCAGCGCATCGCCACGCGCAGCAGTCCCGGCGACGTGTACCTGCGCTCCGACACGGACTGCGCGACTATATCCGTAGATTTGTTCGAAAGGACCGCCGGATGAGATCAACTGTCGTGGCATCATCTGCCTCCTTACCTCGCGGTGACAAGTCTAACGGCGGCGTTAAGGCTCATGTGCGCAGGGTCGGCAAATGGTCAACGCAGTTTCGTCAAGACGCCGTCGGCAAATCGCTGGATTGATCGCATCACTTCATCATGCGGCAGCGCACCGAAGTTGACTTCGAAGCTGAAATACGTGATGCCAAATCGCTCGGATAGCAGTCGAAGCTTTTCGATGCACTCCTCCGGTTGTCCGATCACCGCACGTTCGGCCTTCATCTGCTCCAGCGTTATGGTCTCGCGGTTTTCGAAGAAGCCCTTCCAATCCTTGTAGGCCACCGGATCGCGGTACGCCTGCCGCGACAAATCGGTTGCCTTGGTGAACGCCTGGTAACGCCGCAACGCGGGGTCGGCGAAAATGGCGACGTCGGTATCCTTCTGCGCACAATACATGTGATACACCGCCATCACATCCTTCGCAGCGGGATCATGGCCATGTGCACGCAGGCTGTCGCGGTAGACTGCAAGCAGCGCCTGCTGTTCGCGATGATCGGTGAAGAAGAATGGAGCGGTCAGCAAATTGAAGCCGTTCTCACCGGCCCAGCGATACGTCGCCTCGGTGCGCACTGCCGCTACCCAGATAGGCGGCGCCGGCCGCTGCACCGGCCGCGGACCCAACGTATGATTTTCCAGCGCGGTCCAACGCCCTTGATGCGTCACAGTGTCCTGGGTCCACAGCGCGCGGATGATCGCCAGGTTTTCGTTGAAACGCTCGCGGCTCTCGCTCATCGACACGTTGGCAATGTCGTAGTCGTACTTATAAAGCCCGCGCCCGACGCCAAAATCGAGCCTGCCATGTGACAGCACATCTGCCATGGCGTAGTCCTCCGCCGTGCGCACCGGATCATTCAGCGGCAACAGGCTGACCGAACAACCAAGCCGGATACGTTCGGTCTCGCGCGCGCAGGCAGCAATGAATAAAGCGGGGGAACCAAAGGCGAAGCCAGCGACGCGATGTTCAGCGAACCAAGCGCCGTCGAAGCCAAGCGCCTCGGCCAGCTGCACCTCGCGGATCATGTTGTCGTACCAATCCTGCCAGGAACCCGAGAGCTCCGGGTGGTAATCCGGGATATAGCAGAGGCCAAAGCGCATCGTGCTGCGTCTCCTGGGAGCAGCATATCATCGGTTGCCGCCGGCAGTATATCCGATGGCCAGATATCCGATGGCCAAGATACCTGTCGGCGTGCGCACTGCTGCAATGGGCCTGGACAGAACGGGGCGGTCAAAATGGTCGGGCAATCGTCCGCCGGCGTTGCGCGCGCTCACGGTTCTCCTTCCAGCGCAAAGGATGTTGCCCAGCTTAGGCTTCTTGGCTAGCCCGCGAGGAAGCGCCTCCCCTGGCGACAGCCCTATTTTGGGTAAGGACAAGCGAAACGACGCAGACCAGCTATCTCCTTTGTGGCAAATAGTCTCGATGCGCTGACGAGACTAGCCTGACACCATGGTCGCTGAACGTTATTATCGCTTCGAGGTCGGACAGACGATCGTGGTGCCCTGGGCTGGCCGCCCTGCCGTGATGCCGAGTGGCAGATATGTTGTGGTGCGGTTACTGCCCCCCGTCCGTGGCGAACCGCACTACCGTGCCAAGTGCGCGGCAGACGGGCGCGAATGGGCCCTTCTGGAGTCACAGATGCGGCCCATACCGCCCGGCACGGCAGGCCAGACACATCCCTAAAGGCAGAGGTTTCTACTTGTCGCCCAACTCCGCAACAGACAGCAGGCGCCGCTTCAGCGTCTCATCGTTCTGGGCCAGCTGGATCGCCTGTTGATATTGTTGCACCGATAGTCCCTGATCGCCGATCGCCTTCACCATTTCGTTCTTGGCCTGATCGGAGAGGGACTGCTGCTCCTGCGGAGATTTCGTCGCCTGGGCACGTTGCGAATACTGTTGTCGTATCATCGCCACATGCCGCAGCGCGGTGCCGACCTTGGTCACCATCGTATCCGACATCTGGCCCTGTTGGCCCTGTTGCGTTGATGCTGCAGGCGACCGCGGTGTTGATGGTGCCTGCTGGGCCGCCGACGGCAACGCAGCGGCCGCTAGAAGGGTTGCCGTCAGGGCGACAACTCGTGACGCTTTCATTGATGCCCCCCTAAAAATAGGTAGATCAAGCGGCCTTGCAGGCGAGCAGAACGCGCTCTTCCAGTTCCTGGTCTGAGCGCGCGGCGGAAAGGACGTGGTTGTACTCATCGATGGTCAGGCCCTGTTCATCGATGGCACGAACTGCCGCCATCTCAACCTGGCTGGTAAGGGTCTCACGGTCGTCTTCCGTCTGTGCCGTAGCCAAGCTCTCTTCGAGCGACTGGCGCAGCTTCAGGATCTCCACTGCCGCTTTTCCGACCTGCGATACCACCTGATCGGAAACATCGCTGCTTCGAAGAGCTGCATCGCCACCTTGAGATTTGAAGTTGTCCTTCGCCACACTTTTCTCCCGTTCAATGTCCGTCCGCTGCGATCACGCAATGCGGACCACCATCGCCTCTCGATGGTCGACGGAAGCTTGGTAGGACCTGCGCTCGATCAAGGGGGTGGCAAGATCGTTCGTGGCGCTCCCCTTATCGTGAATAGCAATGAGACTGGTCAGACTGTGCTCACCCCTGACGGGCTGCCGACAAACCTTTGCCGCTTCGTCTACCGTTGCAAGTTGCAGGGATGCTGACGCATTCTCACTGATCCTCGCAGCAAGACGTGCCTCTTGTATGCGACCTGAACGCTCAGATCCGGTCCGCCGCAACGAAACTCACGTGCCGTTCTTCAAAATGATGCCGAAGAGCCCGCTTTGGTTAAGCTGTTGACGCAGTGGATCGGGCCGAACAGGCTCAGCGGCGCAGACCATGGTCAAGTGCTGTGGTATGCTGCGAGCAAATTTGTAGAACGCCCAGTTCAGATCGATATCATCCACCACCATGGCTCCGCCGGGCCTTATACGCGGCCATGCAGTCTGTAACTCAAACAAGATATTGTATTCGCTGTGCCAACTGTCGTGAATGAACAAATCGATCATTCCGGTCGTCTGCAGCAGTGGTCGCAGTCTCCGTCTGCTCGAGCCCTGGAGATATGTCCAGCCTTCCGCCAGATCATCATCGACCACCATGCCAATCTGATCGTGCACATCTAAATCAGTCTGAGGCGGCAGATCTATGCTCCACAGGTGCCCAAAGCCTTGTCGGCGAAACGCCTCGAGAACGAACCGACTGGTCACGCCATGCGCGACCCCCGTCTCGACTACCTTGCCGGCGCTCAAGTGTCGGACAAGGCACCAGATGGCGCGGATGAAAGCCAAATCTCCATCATTGTGGACGGAGTAGCTGGCGGGTCCAAGATCAATGCCTTTAGCGTTGAGCTTTTTGCTGATGCTGGTCCATATCTCAGGGAGATCTTCAGAAATGGCACATGGAAACTGAGCGCCAAGGGCCCGATGGAGGATGGATTCCCCAATCAGGTTCCACATCATAGTCGCAGTGTGGCGCATCACGTTCTGACCGCTCACGGTATTTGCCCCACAGTCGAATACAGAACTCCGCGGGGCTCGTCATTGCAGCTCTTGCAATGTCTCTCAGCATATGCACCGACTTTCCTGCCTGTTGCCCGCCGCAACTGCACATGAACGTGCGGCCACCACGCGCTAGTCCGCGAGGCAGCTGCCTAGTGCATCCCGAAATAGACGCTGGAAGGCAACAGTTATTTCGAGGAGGCGCTATCGCATGTTAGGATGGCGCGCCCGAGAAGATTCGAACTCCTAACCCCCAGATCCGTAGTCTGGTGCTCTATCCAATTGAGCTACGGGCGCTTGCCAGAGGCGCGGGGTGTAGCGGATAGGGCCGCAGGCATCAAGTGCTCAGGCCGCCAGCTTGTCCAGCTCGCGCAGGATCGACTCGCCCATCACGCTGGTACCGACCTTAGCCGTGCCCGGAGCCATGATGTCGGCGGTCCTCAGCCCTGAGGCCAGCACGTTGGTTGCGGCGCGCTCGATCATCGCCGCTTCGTCCTCCATCCCAAAGGAGTGCCGCAGCAGCATCGCAAAGCTGAAGAGCTGCGCCAGCGGGTTGGCAACGCCCTTGCCAGCGATATCAGGCGCCGAGCCATGGATCGGCTCATACAGTGCCAGCCGCTTGCCCGAGGCATCCGGCGCGCCGAGCGTTGCGGACGGCAGCATCCCCAGGCTGCCAGTCAGCATCGATGCCAGGTCCGACAGCAGGTCGCCAAAGACATTGGAGGTCACGATGACGTCGAATTGGCGCGGGTTGCGCACCAGCTGCATGGCGCAGTTGTCGGCGTACATGTGCTCCAGTTGCATGTCGGCGAACTCCCGCTCGTGCAACGCCGCGACGGTCTGACGCCAGAACACCCCCGACTGCATCACATTGGCCTTCTCCACGCTGGTGACGTGGCCTTTACGCTTGCGCGCCAGCTCGAAAGCCACCCGCGCCACGCGCTCGATCTCGCTCGTGGTATAGCTCTCTGTGTCAAACCCGCGCTTCTCACCCGATGGCAGTGTCTCGATACCGCGCGGCTCGCCAAAATAGATGCCGCCCGTGCTCTCACGCACGATCATCAGGTCAAGACCGCGCACCACTTCGGGCTTGAGCGTCGATGCATTCACCAACGGGTTCAGCACCATCGCGGGCCGCAAATTGGCGAACAGGTCCAGTTCCTTGCGCAGCCGCAAATCGCCAGCTCCGGCCGCAGCTGAAACCCCAGCTTCTCCCATTTCGGACCACCGACTGCGCCGAACAGGATGGCATCAGCCTGCCTCGCCTGCTGCAGCGTATCATCGCTGATCGGTGTGCCGCGCGCATCGATCGAGGCACCGCCCACCAAACCTTCGGCAATATCGAAGGACACCATGCGGCGCCGGGCCATCCAGTCAATGACGCGACGCACTTCGCGCATCACCTCCGGCCCGATGCCATCGCCAGCCAGAACCAGCAGCCTTTTATTGGCAGCCATAGGTCAGACCGTCGTCGGCAGCCAGGATTGCTGTTCGCGACGCTGTGCCTCGTGCTGGCCGATCTTTTGTTCGTGCTGCAGCGTCTGGCCGATATCGTCCAGCCCGTTGAGCAACGAGTGCTTGCGGAACGGCTCGACGTCGAAGGGGATTTCCTCACCGTTCGGCCGAACCACGACCTGGCGCTCCAGGTCGATCGTGATCCGCGCGTTGCCTCCAAGTTTCGCGTCATCGATCAGCGCATCGCAGACCGCGCGTGGCAGTCGGATCGGCAGCAACCCATTCTTGAAGCTGTTATTGTAAAAGATGTCGCCGAATGAGGGTGCGATGATGCAGCGGATGCCAAAGTCCTGCAGCGCCCACGGTGCGTGCTCGCGCGACGAACCGCAGCCGAAGTTCTCGTGCGCGATGATGATCTGCGCGCTCCGATAGCCATCCTGGTTCAGGATAAAGTCCGGTCGCTCTTTGCCGTTGCCGTCAAACCGCAGTGGATCGAACAGGTGCTTGCCCAGGCCTGAACGTTGGATGGTCTTCAGGAACCGAGCCGGAATGACCTTGTCCGTGTCTATGTTCTGCATCGGCATCGGCGCAGCCACGCCGGTCACTGTCGTGAACTTCTCCATAGGGCTTCCTCAACCACCGTTCGGCACTGCGCCCCCTGCGACAGGGGGGCGCGTATGCCCCATGTCACACCATTTGCCTCACATCCGCGAGTCTGCCCGTCACGGCTGCCGCAGCCGCCATCGCGGGCGAAAGCAAATGCGTCCGGCCACCCGGGCCTTGCCGACCCTCGAAGTTACGGTTCGAGGTGGACGCGCAGCGTTGACCCGGCTTCAGCCGGTCCGGATTCATACCCAGGCACATCGAGCAGCACGGGTCACGCCACTCGAACCCTGCCTCCAGCAGGATGCGGTCGAGCCCCTCGGCTTCCGCCTGCTGCTTCACCTGGCCCGACCCTGGCACGACCAGTGCCTGTACACCTGAGGCCACACGCCGCCCCTTGGCGACAGCGGCAGCGGCACGGATGTCCTCGATCCGGCCATTGGTGCACGACCCGATGAACACCACGTCGATCGGCACATCAGCGAGCCTCTGACCAGGTTTCAGCGCCATGTACTCCAGCATACGCTGCATCTGACTGCGCTGGCCCTCGTCTGCCACCTGCGAAGGATCCGGCACCGCGCCGGTCACCGGAGCAACGGCGCCGGGACTGGTACCCCACGTCACCATCGGCGCGATGTCGGCTGCGTTCATCACAACCCGCGTGTCGTAATGCGCGCCCGGATCGCTCGGCAGCGTGCGCCAGTAAGCCGCCGCCTGCTCCCACGCTTCACCCTTCGGCGCGTACTCGCGCCCCTTCAAATAGGCGAAGGTTGTTTCGTCCGGCGCGATCAGGCCAGCGCGTGCGCCCGCCTCGATCGACATGTTCGACACCGTCATCCGCCCCGCCATATCAAGCCCGCGGATCGCCTCACCGGTGTATTCGATGACGTGCCCCGTGCCGCCGGCAGTGCCGAGCTTGCCGATGATCGCGAGCACGATGTCCTTACCCGAGCAGCCGAACCCAAGCGTGCCGTCGACACGGATCTCCATGTTCTTCGCCGGCCGCTGCAGCAACGTCTGTGTCGCCATGACGTGCTCGACCTCAGAGGTGCCAATGCCGAACGCCAATGCCCCCAACGCGCCATGGGTCGAGGTGTGCGAATCACCGCACACGATCGTCGTGCCTGGCAGACTGATGCCAAGTTCGGGTCCGATGATGTGCACGATACCCTGCCGCACATCGAGGATCGGGATATAGGGCACGCCAAATTCGACGACATTCTTCTCGAGGGTCTGCACCTGGATCCGGCTGTCCTGCTCCTGGATGTCAGCCGGCGTGCGAGGACCGACCGTCGGTATGTTGTGATCCGCAACCGCAATCGTCAGGTCGGGTCGGCGGAGCTTGCGCCCTGCCACCCGCAGCCCTTCAAATGCCTGCGGGCTGGTGACCTCATGCAGCAGGTGCCGGTCGATGTAGAGAATGCACGTGCCGTCCGGCAGCTTCTCCACAACGTGGCTGTCCCAGATTTTATCGAACAGCGTGCGCGGCTTCGCTTCGGACATCGTCAGTCGTCTCCCTCAATCTGCCGCTGCGTTTTCGTTGCCGGCCGGCGCTTCGACGGATGCCGTGCTCGCGCCGCTGGTGCTGCGTGCACGTTCGGCGATGCGCGCACGCTTGCCCGAACGTCCGCGGAGATAATACAGCTTCGCCCGCCGCACGTCGCCACGCCGCACAACCGAGATCTCGGCAATCAGCGGCGAATAGAGCGGGAACACGCGCTCCACCCCCTCGCCATAGCTGATCTTGCGCACGGTGAAGTTGCTGTTCAGGCCCTTGTTCGAGCGCGCGATGCACACACCCTCGAACGCCTGGGTACGGGTGCGCTCACCCTCCACCACCTTCACCGCGACGCGCACCGTGTCGCCCGGCGCGAAGTCCGGAACGCCGCGGCTCGCCGTCAGGCGGGCGATCTGCTCGGCTTCGTAACGCTGGATGACATTCATCGCTCGGGTCCTTCCTGCAAATGTCCTTAGGGCGCGGCCGCTGGGCTGGCAACCGTGTGCGCCGCCCACAGATCCGGGCGACGCTCGCGCGTGATGCGCTCGGCCTCGCCGCGTCGCCAAGCCGCCACTGCCTTGTGGTGGCCAGACAGCAAAACGTCAGGCACCCGCCGCCCCTGCCACTCGGCAGGCCTGGTATATTGCGGATACTCCAACAAGTGATGGGAGAACGATTCATCGACCGCGCTGTCCGCGGCACCCATCACCCCTGGCAACAGACGCACCGACGTATCCAGCAGCACGAGTGCGGCGAGCTCACCCCCCGACAGCACGTAATCGCCGATGCTGACTTCCTCCATCGACCACGCATCGATCACGCGCTGGTCGACGCCTTCGTAGCGCCCACACAGCAGAATCAGGCCCGATGCTGCAGCGTAGCGTTCGGCATCGCGCTGCGTCAGCGTGCGGCCGCGCGGCGTAAGAAAGATAATCGGGCGCCGATCAGCGACCGATGCGATCGCCGCATCTACCACATCAGGTCGCAACACCATGCCCGCACCACCACCGAATGGTGTGTCGTCCACTGTCCGATGGCGATCGCGCGCAAAATCGCGGATGTTTACCGCCTCGAGCGACCACACGCTTGTCTGCAGCGCCCGCCCCGCCAGCGATTGCGCCAGTGGACCCGGAAACATCTCGGGGAACAGCGTCAGGACGGAGGCCTGCCAGTTCATGCGCCCACATCCTCTGGCGCTGCCACCGTAACACGACCTGCGGCAACATCGACCTCCGGCACGCAGGATCGCGTGAACGGAACGATGGCCGAGGTCTCTCCGACGATCTCCAGGCTGGCGCCAGCGCCATAATCATGCACCGCCGCGATCCGCCCGAGCTGTGCGCCGCCGGTATCAAACACCACGAGCCCGATCAGATCTGCCAGATAGAACTCGTCCTTGTCCGGCTCCGGCAACTGTGCCCGATCGACATACAGGCGGACATTGATCAGCGTCTCTGCTGCGGTCCGGTCGGCAACCTTCACCTCGTCGCCGCCAACCAGTTCTGCGATCTCCGCGATCCCGTCGCCGCGCCAGCGCAGCACGAAGCCGCGGCCCTTGTCATCCGACAGCGGCCGGTATCCCGTCAGGTCGTCGGCATACGATGTGACCCGCACCAAGCCACGAACGCCATGTGGCCGGCCGATCACACCCATCAGGATACGGTTCTCTGGCACGCTATCCTGCCGCTGCCTTGGCGCGTTCCTGCGCCTTCTTCTTCGGCGCCGACTTGATCGGCTGTTCGCCCCACGACGGCATCGGGCCCACACCTTTCTGCCCAAGGAATTTCGCCACCCGGTCAGTCGCTACAGCACCCTGAGAGACCCAGTGCTGAATGCGCTCTGGCTGCAGCCGCACCCGGTCATCGTGCTCGGCTGGCAGCATCGGATTATAGCTGCCCAGCTTCTCGATAAAGCGCCCATCGCGCGGGCTGCGGCTATCGGCCACCACGATGTGGTAGTATGGGCGCTTCTTCGCGCCGGCACGCGCAAGGCGGATCTTCAAACCCATCAGTCAGTGTCTCCTGCTATCGTCATTCGCAATCAGAATGGCCGCCGCTGATTGGGCACCATCCCCTTAGGCATCAGCGCGGAGAGCCCCTGGCGCATCAGCCCCTTCTGCCCGAGCTTGCTCATCCGCTTCATCATGGTCGTCATATCGTCAAACTGCTTCAGCAGCCGATTGACCTCCTGTACCGACGTTCCGGAGCCGGCGGCGATTCGCTTCTTGCGGCTTGCCTTGATGACCTCGGGTGCCCGCCGCTCCTTAGGGGTCATCGAGGAGATGATGGCCGCCTGCCGCTTCAGGATCGTAGTGTCGAGATTGGCCTCTTCGATCTGTGCCTTGATCTTGCCCACGCCGGGCAGCATCCCGAGGATCCCCGACAGGCTGCCCATCTTGCCGATCTGCTTGAGCTGGCTGGCGTAGTCCTCGAGATCGAACTTCCCCCGCATCATCTTGGATGCAAGTTTCTCTGCTTCCTGCTGGTCGATCGTCTCGGCGGCACGCTCCACCAGGCCGACGATGTCGCCTTGGCCCAGGATGCGGCCGGTCACCCGTTCCGGATGGAAGTCGTCCAGCGCGTCCTGCTTCTCGCCGATACCGATCAGCTTGATCGGCGCGCCGGTAACCGCGCGCATCGACAGCGCCGCGCCACCGCGCGCATCACCGTCCATCCGGGTCATCACAATGCCGGTCACGCCGACCGCATCGTTGAACGCCTTGGCGGTGTTCACCGCGTCCTGGCCGGTCATCGCATCAACCACCAGCAGCGTCTCGACCGGCGAGGCAGCGGCACGAACCTGGCGCACCTCCTCCATCAGCGCTTCGTCGATCGCGAGCCGGCCCGCGGTATCAAGAATGACGACGTCGTAGCCCTCGCGCCGTCCGGCCTCCATGGCACGCTCGGCAATCTGCACCGGCGTCTGGCCGGCAACGATCGGCAGGCTGGGTACCTGCGCCTGCTCGGCCAGTTGCGCCAGCTGCAGCTGCGCCGCCGGCCGCTGCGTATCCAGGCTCGCCAGCAGCACCCGCCGCCGCTGTCGGTCGCGGAGCCGGAGGGCCAGCTTGCCGGCCGTGGTGGTCTTCCCGGACCCCTGCAGCCCGACCAGCAGCATCGGGATCGGTGCCGGTGCATTCAGGTTGAGCGGAACGGCGCCCTCGCCACCCAGCGCCTCGACCATCACGTCATTGACGATCTTCACCACCTGCTGGCCTGGCGTGACCGAGGCCAGCACTTCCGCGCCTATTGCCCGTTCGCGCACCTTGGCGATGAAGTCACGCACCACTGGCAGCGCCACATCGGCATCCAGCAGCGCCAGGCGAACTTCGCGCAGCGCTTCGACGACGTCGGCCTCGGACAGCGCGCCGCGGCCGCGGAGCCGGTCGAAAACCCCAGTAAGCTTGTCTGACAGCGCTTCGAACACGGCGTCACTCCAACGGCCAAAGCGCCGCTGCGCGAACCCTCGCGGAGCGGCGGAGTCCCCACCTCGGGCGGGGACCGGGTCTGCAACGATACCCGTACGCGCGGGGTTATGCGAGCGGGGGGTGGGTTAGTCAATGGGCCGGTGGGCCACCTGAAGCGGTGGCCCATATCGGCGGTGGTTCAGGCGGACATGCGGGCGAACGCGCACAGCTTGTTGCCGTCGGGATCACGCAGGTAAGCAAGATACATCTGGCCTGCCGCCCCTGGGCGCGCGCCAGGCGGATCCTCGATCGACGAGCCGCCATTAGCGGCGCCGGCTTTGTGCCATGCATCGACCTGCTCCTGGGTCATCGTGAAACCGACCGTGCCGCCGTTGGCGTGGCAGGCCGGCTTGCCGTCAATCGGTTTGCTCACCATGAAGCGCCCGCCATTGTGCGCGTAGATCAGCCGACCCTTTGCATCCTCGGTGCCGGGCTTACCGCCCATCGCATCAAATACGGCGTCGTAGAACTTTTTCGAGCGTGCGATGTCGTTGCTGCCGACCATGATATGGCTGAACATTCAGCTTCCTCCTCTCCAAAAGCCGCCAAACCGTGCACTGAACCGAGCGAATAGGAAAGACCGCATGACACAGAATACATGGCGTGCCGATCCGCTTGTCTGGGGGCACGGTCCTCGCGTGTTCGAAGTGTTCCTTGAACCGACCTGTCCGTTTTCCGTGCGCGCGTTCGGCAAACTGGATGATCTGCTGGACGAGGCGGGAGAAGACCAGGTCACGGTAAGGATCCGCCTTCAGTCGCAGCCGTGGCACATGTATTCGGGCGTGATTGTGCGTTGCATTCTGGCTGCATCGACGCTCCAGGAAGGCAAGCAGGCAGCGAAATCTGTCTTGGCGGCAGTGGCGGCCCATCGCGAGGAATTCGAATTCGAGCGCCATTGCCGCGGCGCCAATATGGATGCCACACCTGCTGACATCATCCGCCGGATCGAAGGTTACAGCGGTGTGAAACTTGCCGAGGCCTTCGCCATTCCAGATCTCGACCGCGAGATCAAATGGCACTGCAAGTATGCCCGCCAGAACGGCATCCATGTGTCGCCGACATTCATGATCGATGGGCTGGTTGAGCCCGCCATGAGCAGCGGCGATGCGATCTCAGACTGGGTGACGCGTCTGCTGAAGCGTTGAACAAGCCGCAGTTTTCGCCGCCAGCGTGGCAGCAACCGGTTCAAGTCGCCGTCATCATTGATGAAATCCGCCAGCGGCCAAGGTGGCCGTTGCACGGCGCGACCTGGCCCTCCGCCCGGCACCGCGCGTGTCGGAGATCAGCAAAGCGGTCCGGCCATCGCCGTTCTTCAGCGTCACGACCGTCATGGAGAAAACGCCTCCCACTCTGCGGACTTGCGGCGGGCGTGCCGCTCGGCCATATTGGCTTCAGGCAGCAACAACATGAAAGGAGGTGATCCAGTGTCTCATTGTCTCATCGTGGCGCCGTTTGCCGTGGCCTGGATCTCCGACGCTCGCGTCGCCGTCTAGACCGCTGACTGGGCAACGACGCCCGCAGACAATGCCGAAGGCTCCGGAGGGCAACTTCCGGAGCCTTCCTCATATCAGGCTAGGCGGCAGGGTCCTGGAGTTCCGCAGATGCTTTCAGGGTGAAGCGGAAGACTGCGCCTGCGTGGACAGCGCTTTCAGCCCATAGCCGCCCGCCATGCGCCTCGATGATCGTGCGACAGACCGACAACCCGACGCCCATGCCGTTAGGCTTGGTTGTAACGAACGGCTGGAACAGCCTGCGCTGCACCTCGTCGGAGAGCCCCGGTCCCGAATCGGCGACACTGACCTGCACCATCGCTGAATCCGAAGGCCGAACGGCGATGTTGATTTCTCGTCTCGGCTGCCCCTGCATTGCCTCGATGCCGTTGCGCAGAATGTTGAACAGCACCTGTTGCACCTGAACCCGATCGACTTCCACGCGCAATGCAGGATGGACATCGGTCGTTACATCGAAATCCTCCCCTCTCGCGCTATCGCGCGTAAGCTCGACAGCTTCCCTGACCACTTCCGCGAGGTTTTCTGCACGCACTTCAATGTCACGCTTCTTAACGAAGTCGCGAATGCGCTGGACGACGTTGCGCATGCGCTGTGTCTGGTCGCCCAGGCGTTCCAGGGCGGTGACAATCGCAGGTGAATTTCCGGTCGCCGCGAGACGACGACAGGCATTCACGTAATTCGTGATGGCGGTCAGCGGCTGATTGACCTCGTGGACAAGTGCAGACACGAACTGGCCGAGTTCGCTCAGCCGTTGCACGTGCACAAGCTCGGACTGCAGTTCGCGAACCCGCCGTTCGTTTGCTTCGCGCTCCGTGAGGTCCCGGGTGATGTTGGACGCTCCCACCAGTTTGCCGTCCGCTCCCCTGATCGGCGAGACGGTCACCGACACCGGAAAGATGCGGCCATTCCTGTGCTGGCGCTCGGTCTCGTAGTGGTCGACCCGCTCGCCGCGCGCAATACGGTCGAGGATCATGGTTTCCTCATGCAGGCGGCTGGCGGGGAATATGACAGTGAGCGGCCGGCCGAGCATTTCGGCTGAGCTATAGCCGAACAGCCGTTCGGCAGCGGCGTTCCACCCAGTGACAACGCCTTCGAGGTTCTTGGCGATTATGGCGTCCTCGGAATGTGCCACTATCGCCGCGAGCCACGCTTGTTCGGTGGAATGGGTCGCCGGCACCTGCATCGTTGATCCGGTAAGCCGATTTAATGCCTCTACGCATCGGAGTTCTTGCAAGAATCATAGGCTGTGGCAATGCGCAATTCAGGCCGGCACGAACCCTGGCGCGCTGAATTGCTCGCTGGAGGTCAATAGGTTAACGTGCTCCGCAGCCAAAGAGTTAACACAACGCGGTGCGTACCCGCGAGAGTTGGGGGACTGTGTCGTTGAAACATTGGTGCGAAAGCAGTCTTGCCGGAGCGCGCGATGCCTGGAGGGGAGGCAACCGCTGCCCGGCTGATCGGCTGCACCGGTGACCAATGTCTTTGCCATCAGGCACGGTGAGACGGCGTGGAGTCTCAGCAGACAGCATACCGGGGTCACTGATATGCCATTGACCGATGCCGGGCGCCGCTTGGCCGAAACACTGCGACCCTGCCTGGCCAGGGAGAGGTTCGCGCGTGTCCTCGTCAGTCCGCTGCAACGGACGCGCGAAACCTGCTCGCTGGCCGGCCTAGGCGCCGAAGCTGTCGTCGAGCCCGACCTGAGCGAGTGGAACTATGGCGAATACGAAGGACTGACGCCGCAGCAGATCAATAACAAGCGGCATGGATGGATGATCTTCCGCGACGGATGTCCGGGCGGGGAGTTGCCGGAGCAGGTCGGCGTACAAGTTGATCGGGTGATCGACCGTGCGCGGCAATGCGACGGCAATATCGCGCTGTTCTCGCACGGGCATTTGTTGCGCGTGCTCGCGGCGCGATGGATCGGTCTCTCCGCTACAGACGGTCAGCATTTCCTGCTGGGCACCGGCACGCTATGCGTTCTCGGCTATTATCGCGACGTGCCCGCGGTAAGGATCTGGAATGGCCCGATCGCGATCTAGGATGAACGTGCAACGCAGTGGATTGGCCAACAAGAGATAGCATTGGGGGTGACACATGCGCGTCGGCATAGCCTCGGACCATGGCGGATTTCGAGCTGAAGCAGGAGCTGATCGACCAGCTCCGTGCGGCGGGTCATGAGATCATCGATTTTGGCGCGAGCAGCCTGAGCCAGGATGACGACTATCCGGATTTTGTCGTCCCGCTTGGGCAGGCGGTAGCCGCCGGTCAGGTCGAGCGTGGCTTGGCGATCTGCGGCAGTGGCGTGGGTGCATCGGTCTGTGCCAACAAAATTCCCGGCGTCCGGGCGGCGCTGATCCATGATCATTTCTCGGCGCGGCAGGGGGTCGAGGACGATCACATGAACATCCTGTGCATGGGTGGTCGGACCGTGGGTGTGGCGGTCGCCTGGGACCTGGTTCAGACCTTCCTCACCGCCGAGTTCAGCGAGGCCGAGCGCCACCTGCGCCGGCTCAGCAAGGTGGCATCCCTGGAAGCCGCTACAGGCACAAGATAGGCACACGATGCTTCATCACGAACGGATCAGGCCTCCGCACGAGGACTATACGCCCGACGACTGGAATCTGGTCGAAAAGGCCTTCCACCCGGAGTTCGTCGCGCAGACGGAGTCGCTATTCGCGGTGAGCAACGGATATCTCGGCATGCGTGGCGTGCCCGAAGAGGGCGACCCCAGCGTGCAAAACGGCACGTTCATCAACGGATTCTATGAAGAGTGGCCGATTGTTTACAGCGAAACCGCCTACGGTTTCGCCCGCACCGGCCAAACCATGCTGAACGTGACAGACAGCAAGATCATACGCCTGTTTGTAGATGATGAGCCATTCAGCGTCGCCAGTACGAATATACGGCATTACGACCGGCGCCTGAACCTGAAGGCTGGCACCCTGGACCGCGAGCTGCATTGGGAGACTCCATCGGGCAAGCTGGTGCGGATAAGGACGCGCCGACTGGTTTCCTTCCGGCACCGCCACGTGGCGGCCATTTCCTATGAAGTTACGCTCTTGAACCAGGAAGCGCCCGTCGTGATCTCGTCGGAGATGCATTGTCATACGCCAGAAGTGCGCAAGACCGATGACGACCCACGCCGGGCGAAAATGTTTACTGGGGATGTCTTACGACACCGCGCGGGTTACATGCGCGACCGTCGTGTCGTGCTGGCGCATGGTACGGAGCGGAGCCACATGATCGTGGCTTGCGGGATCGACCATGAACTCGAGACCGAGTGCCAGTATAGCCACAAGAGCAGTCATACTCGAGGACTTTGGCCAAGTGGCTTTTTCGGTCGCTGCTCGGCCAGGAAAGTCAATCCATCTTACAAAGTACATAGCGTATCATACTGCGACGATGGCCAAGCCAGATGCGCTGTGCGATCGCGTGGAATGGACGTTGGACAGAACGGCAGCCCAGGGGTTCGCGACGCTGTTGAAGGAGCAACAGAACTATCTGGACAGCTTTTGGCATCGAAGCGACGTCAGCGTGAGCAACATCGATGCAGAGCGAGCCCGCCTGACGACCGTAGAGATCCAACAGGCAATCCGTGTCAATCTATTTCACATCCTGCAGGCGTCAGCGAGAGCGGAAAGTCACCGGCGTTGCTGCGAAGGGTCTGACAGGGCAGGCGTACGAAGGGCAGTACTTCTGGGACACAGAGATCTACCTGTTTCCTTTTCTCATCTACACATCACCCCATATAGCCAAGAATCTTCTCCGCTTTCGGTATGGAATGCTGGACCACGCGCGCGCCCGTGCGCGCGAATTGGGCCACCGGGGCGCCTTGTTCCCCTGGTGTACGATCAGAGCAATACGGGCCATGTTTATTGTCACTTGGTTCAGTTTCAGGTATTTGTTCGGCTTATACGGCAAATATTACACCATCAATTTGCTTAAAATTTTCATTGCAAATCTAACAGTAAATTCCGCCTGATCTTCAAATGGAATCTCGTTATTCCAGTTATTGATCATCACAAAATCATTTCCTGCACCTGAATATTCTAACCTACTTGGTTCAGTTGGTGCTGCTAGATCAGCTGGGGATCAAGCGAGAGCAAGCCAAATGGAGCTTCGCTGTAACGGCTGGTGGTTGTCTTCCAGTCGATCAGGCAGCGCTGCCTCAAGCTTTCCGATAGCGTCTATATAGGATACGAACTCATTTCCATTAGGGAGAGTCTTGGTCAGCTTGATCTGCGTGTTTTCAGCTGGGTGCGGGATCTTTATCCGATCATCCTGCGCAAACCTGTGGAGCAGGTGAACGCCCTGATGCAGCATCCGATCCCAGGATTCGCCTTTGCGGTATTGAAAGGAAGCATCGCGATGGGCAGTCCATTCCTTGAAAAGTGCAGCGGTGCAATCCTCTCCCCGAAAATAGGCGACCAGGGCATTTTCAAAGCAGCGGCCGAAGACCATGCCGGCGCGAGTGTCTTTCTCTCGCCATCCATCGAGATAACGATAGCGATAGCTTCCGGGCAGCGGAGATATTGGCTGATTTGCGTGTGGCTATAGACCATGGGAGCTTTCCTGTGGCTGGCGTTCGGTGACTTCCGCGGCCAGTTCGTCCCAGTCCGCGGCCGGCGCAAAAGCCTCCAGATTCTGAAACGTGCGGCCCATCATGGTGACGTGAGAAGTTCGAATGACTCCGCGAAGGTTCACGAGGGCTTTCTCATCCACCTGATCGTCGGCCAGGAGTTGCTGGTCGTAGCCGAAATCGCGCAGAAACCAATTCAGCTTCCAGAGTGCGCGTTCGGTGCAGTAGAACCGGCCAGAAAAGGAGCGGCTTTGGAAAGCAGTCGGCTGCAAGGACGACAAAACGGACATTGAGAAAGGGTTTCTGCGATGCCAGCGGTAGGAAGCCCATTCCACACGAACCAGGAATAGCCCTTCAAGGGGAGCATCATCTGGCTGAGTCGAATTGCAGGCCGGGAATATGTGCGCTTCATCGCTGCACCTCCACGGGAGCGAATGAATTGAGTTTGCAGATCAGGCCAGCATGATCTTCTTTGGCGGAGGCGGCCAGATGGGAAATGAAGGATTCAACCAGATCCCGGCTGGCATCCTTTGATCGTTTCGGTACCGCAGAAGTGGGCGGCGTAGGCCTTCACGAGATTCGGATCGAGTTCGTATTGCCGGATCAGAAGGCAGAGCTGATCGCGCAGTCGGGGAGGACTGGTGTGATGGCCATTGCCATTGTCGCCGATGGGCTGCGCTTTATTTGGCGAAGCCGGCTCGTTGGACTTCGGTGACCAGCCGAGTTCCTCGACCGAGCAGAGGCCGATGCCGTAGGCCTTGCGGAGAGCGCGATTGACGGCGCGGGTTTCGGCGATGCGCATTTCGGCGCCGCGGACCAGTGGAGAGACGTTGGAGGGATCGGCGTCGCCGTAGCTAGAAAATCCCTTTCGGCCACGTCTTCTATATGCAGTGGCTTTGAAAGCCCAATGGTTTTGAGTCGCATTGGACAGACTGGACTCAATCGAACTTTCAATCGCAACGCACCTCCGACGATTGGCAAGGCCTAACAGACCGGCATGAGTTACGTACCATCGGCCATCAAGAAGCAACAAATCACCCGCCGCTATACGAAACGTATATTTAGTTGTGAGTTCTTTTAGATGTTTTAGAGCAAAGTTTGAGATCTCTCCCCAAAGACGCGGGGCTAGGCGTGCGTTCGCACGAAACAAGTTCTGGTCTCTTCGAAAGCGGGGTTGCATCCGTCCTCCTTCGGGTTCTTTTCTTGCGCTTTTGGAATCGCGAATGTACAAATTTAGGGTCACTCGGCAGTGAGGCTTAACTCCGTAGATATAGTATATGCCTATGGACATATAAGAATCAAGGGAAAAATTGCGCGCACACAGCGGGGCGA
>CAWKMC010000044.1:0-128197 GCA_963850535.1 uncultured Alphaproteobacteria bacterium
CTCGCCGATCCAGTGATCGGGAAGGGGGCGTGGCCTACAGCGCCAAGGATACCAATTGAGGCTAAGGGTAGCAATGACCTCAACCAGGCCCAGAGCCGCGCCTATCGAAATGCCCTCGAAGCTGCGATTACGTTCATTTGGGGACCGCCGGGCTGCGGCAAGGCCAGACGTTGGGTGAGATCGCGCGGTCACCCTTTGAAGCCGATAAGAGAGTCTTGATTTGCTCCAACACGAACAGAGCTGTTGATCAAGGTCTCTATCAGCTCTGCAAGGGTTTGGGCCCTGAGCACAGAGCCATGCAGGAAGGCAATATCGTCCGTTTGGGTCGCATCGCCGATGACAAGCTGGAGAGGGAATACCGCCAGTTTGTGACAGTTGATGGAATTGTAGAGCGTCGTTCCGCCGAGCTAAGTGCGGAAAAGCAGCGTCTTCAGGACCGGGTCGAGCGGCTTGATGCAGCCACCAAGCAGGCGCGTCCGATCCTTGCCGAGTTCGAGGCCTTTGATCAATCTGAACACCTTATCGCGGCGCAGCAGGAACAGGTAAACCAACTCCCCGTGACTGTCAGGCAGCAAAGGCACAAATGGCACGCAACGCCCTCCGAGCGGACGAGCTTACTGAGGAACTTGCGCGCCGCAA
Source organism: uncultured Alphaproteobacteria bacterium (assembly GCA_963850535.1). GTDB lineage: Bacteria > Pseudomonadota > Alphaproteobacteria > Acetobacterales > Acetobacteraceae > JAMXLO01. The sequence continues at coordinate 640 of CAWKMC010000044.1, forward strand.
TTCAGCATTCTTTAAGTTCCTTCGACGCAAGGAGACGCGAAATCCCGGAGGATATCCAACGCAACGTAACCGAGCGAATTGCAGTCAGATTCTAGCCTCGAGGGTATTCGGATCGATATCCGCCATGCGTCAGTTGTCGACGCGCTCAGCGCGATCACGACATGCGACAAAAGGCGTTGGCTGGCAAGGATAGAGCAGCAGCGGCGACGATCGTGGCCCGGACGCAAGAAGAGCGGCATGGCTTGGTTGCCGAGCTCCGCGAAATTGATGCAGCGATAAATGCGATTCGTAACTCGGTACTTCGAGACGCTCGAATAATTGGTGCGACGTGCGCCAAGACTTACTTGTCGCCGAAAGATATTGGCCATGCTGATCTCGTCATCATTGACGAGGCCTCTATGGTCCTTCTGCCGGTCGCTTGGTTCTCGGCGGGTCTTGCGCGAGAGCGTGTGGTCATCTCGGGTGATTTTCGGCGACTTTCGCCAGGTATATGACGCAGGAACAAGAAATCTTCGAGGCGCTCGTTCATAACTCATTCTCGGCGGCGGAGCTTACCGGTCTAGATGATCCGCGTCTCTTGATGTTAGATACTCAGTACCACATGCGCTCCGAAATCTGCAACCTGATTGCGGGTCCGATGTCCGACAACCGTCTGACGACGGCGCCAAATCGAAAATCATCACCTGCTCAGCCGCCGCCGATGCCATTCGATAGCTCCTTGACGGTCATCGATAGCTCCGACCTCTGGCCATTCGAAGGCCAAACCGTCTTTTATTCGCGCTTTAATATGCTTCATGCGTTGCTTTCCCGGAATTTTACGTGGCGCCTGCGAAAGAGTGGCGTAATTGAAACCAACCGAGATCTCGGCATCTGCACCCCATATGCGGCACAGGCACGCTTGATTCAAAAACTCCTCGAAGGAGAAGGGCTTGATGAATATGTGCAGGCGGACGGTCCATAGATCTAAGGAGCCGAGCGTCGATGATGCTCCTGGAAGTCCCGGAAAGCCACGGCGGCTCAAGGGTCATTGGACAGTTTGTGCAGGGACTGCCACCAGATGAGCTCGGTGCGCGCCTGATGAACGTTGCGGTGAGCCGAGCGCAAGAGCGTATTCTCGTCTTTGCTAACCTCACCTATCTGGACAAGCGCCTGCCGTCCTCATCGCTCTTGAGAGGCGTCTTGTTCCAACATCCAGGAGAAGGGCAGGATCGCGTCCAGCCAGCAGGATTCTGGGCCTGCGCCCCGATTGAGAGTGACCTCGCTGGCCTCATTGGGAACATACCGTTCGACGAGGTCGCAGAAGGCTTGTGCATTTTTGATGAAGCACAGTTCGAACAGGGGTTGATGCGCGACATCCACGCGGCCCCGAAGAGCATTGTGCTGTTCTCAGGCTATATTACACCGGCGCGTGTCGGTAAGCTCGGAGACCTGTTACGTTGGAAAATCACCAATGGCGTGAAAGTTCGGTGTATCACTCGTCCTCCAAAAATGAATGGCTCCATTCCAGAGGCGGCCGGTCGCGCGGCAATCGAAATGCTGGAGGGGATCGGGGCTGTCGTCGATTGCCGTGCGAGAATTCACCAAAAGGTCTGTTTGATCGATAATCGTATCGTTTGGTGGGGCTCGCTGAACGCATTAAGTCACATGTATCATGCTGATGAGACGATGACGCGAGTGGTGAATGATGGCTTCGCACAGGTCGTGATAGCCCACATGTCTAAGCGTCCCATCTCGGTCGAGAAAGCGGCAACAGGCGCCGCGGACGCCGGAACCCTTCCTGTCGGACTGCGGCACCCGGACGGTCTTTGTCGATGGATCACGAGGTCAGGATTCGTTCTTTTATTGCGAGGCCGATTGTGGTTGGCGTCAGGGCAACAAACCACCAGGAGGCCGATACCAGACGTCGCGACACGGCGTCCTGAATTCTGCGGATTTGCCGAAGAAGGCCCCATTTGTCCAAGTTGTGGCGGCGAAACTCGCCTACGGCACGGACCTTACGGAGTACTCTATAGCTGTGCACGTTATCCTGCGTGCGACGGGAAAGTACCATTGCCAAAGACCAGGCCACTAGCCAAGCGATCGCCAGGACCGAGGGCGGCTGGGAGGTCAAACTAGTCTAGCCCACTAAGCGGATGGCAAATCAGTTCCCATTCTCGCCGAAATAGCGCGTCTGGCAGATCACCCGCTGGAGGGGCCAAACGCGGTGTTACGGCGATGGACTGTAGTCCGCTCGCCACCCAAAGCAGCTGCTCGAAAACGAACTGACCCAGAGTGGGTTGCCGGGGGTGGAGAAACCGCCCTGGCAACCCGTTAAAACGTCTGTGCAGAGGTCCTGGATCCCCGGGCAACGCTGCCACCCCACCAGCCCAGTGAGTGGGACGCGGCAATCGGCTTAGCCGGTTTTCGCCCGGAACCTGTGTATTGCATTGCACCATCAACGGTTTTAGCGGCACCGGAGCTTGCAGGAGCCAAGCCCCCGACGCTACCTCTGGTTCTTGCCGCAATCCGGGGACCCTCCATGGCAACTGCAGCCGAAACGAGGAAGCGCACTGGCAAGAGCCGCGATTCCTCACTCGACCAGCAACGTCTGTTGCAAGCGTATCGCGACATGCTGCTGATCCGCCGCTTTGAGGAGAGGGCGGGGCAGCTCTACGGGATGGGCCTGATCGGCGGCTTCTGCCATCTGTATATCGGCCAGGAAGCCGTCGTCGTCGGCATGCAGCTGGCGCTATCGGACGGCGACCAGGTCATCACATCCTACCGCGACCACGGTCACATGCTGGCGACCGGCATGGATCCGCGCGGCGTCATGGCGGAATTGACCGGTCGATCGGGGGGCTACTCGCACGGCAAGGGCGGCTCCATGCACATGTTCAGCAAAGAGAAGAATTTCTTCGGTGGACACGGCATCGTTGGCGCCCAGGTGAGCCTGGGAACCGGCCTCGCATTCAGCAACTGGTATCGCGGCAACGACCGCGTCGGGGTGACGTATTTCGGTGAAGGCGCTTCAAGTCAGGGGCAGGTGTTCGAAAGCTTCAATCTCGCCGCACTCATGAAGCTGCCGGCGGTGTACGTGATCGAGAACAACAAGTATGGCATGGGCACGCATGTCGAGCGGGCGTCTGCCTCACGCGACCTGTCAAAGAACGGCGCGCCCTGGGGCATTCCCGGCATCCAGGCCGACGGCATGGATGTGGTTGCGATGAAGGAGGCCGGTGATGAAGCGGTGGCGCATTGCCGTGCCGGCAAGGGACCGTTCCTGATCGAAGCCAAGACCTATCGCTATCGTGGTCATTCGATGTCCGATCCCGCGCGTTATCGCACGCGCGAGGAGATTCAGAACATGCGCACGCAGCATGATCCGATCGATGGCGCACGACATCGCCTGGAAGCACTGGGCGTCGAGGCAGCCGTGCTCAAGCAGATCGATGATGAGGTGAAGGCGCAGGTGCAGGAGGCAGCCGACTTTGCCCAGAGCAGTCCGGAACCAGCCGAACGCGAGCTGTGGACCGACGTGCTGGTGGAGGGCTGAGCGATGTCCACCCAGATCCTGATGCCGGCGCTTTCGCCGACGATGACCGAAGGCAAGCTGTCGCGCTGGCTCAAGCATGTCGGCGATGAGGTGCACGCCGGCGATGTCATCGCCGAAATAGAGACCGACAAGGCGACGATGGAGGTCGAGGCGGTTGATGAAGGCAAGCTGGCGCAGATCCTGGTCGACGAAGGAACTGACGGCGTTGCGGTGAACACACCAATTGCCGTTCTGGCGGCCAACGGCGAAGACCCCCGGGTCGATAGCCCGGCGGCAGGCAAGAGCGCGGCGCCACCGCCGAAGCGCGAAGCGCCTGTCGCGCCTAAAGCTGCCGCCGAAGCAGAGGACAGCAAAGCGATTGCCGAGCGTGGCGCGCAGGGTCAGCGCAAGCCTGCCGTCGAAGCGGCACCAGCGCCGGAGAAGGATTGGGGTCCCAGCAAACCGATCACGGTGCGCGAAGCTCTGCGCGATGCGATGGCGCTGGAACTGCGGCGCGACGACAAGGTGTTCCTGATCGGTGAGGAGGTCGCGCAGTACCAGGGTGCCTACAAGATCAGCCAGGGACTGCTGGACGAGTTTGGTCCCAAGCGGGTGATCGATACACCGATCACCGAGCACGGCTTTACCGGCATGGCGGTCGGTGCGGCGCTGAACGGATTGAAGCCGGTCGTCGAGTTCATGACCTTCAACTTCGCCATGCAGGCGATGGATCAGATCATCAACTCGGCGGCGAAGACACTGTACATGTCAGGCGGCCAGATGGGCTGCCCGATCGTGTTCCGCGGCCCCAATGGCGCGGCCGCGCGCGTCGCCGCGCAGCACTCGCAGTGCTATGCGAGCTGGTATGCGCATGTGCCCGGCCTCAAGGTGGTGGCACCGTGGTCGTCAGCCGATGCGAAGGGACTGCTGCGCGCGGCAATCCGCGATCCCAATCCGGTCATCATGCTGGAGAACGAAATCCTCTACGGCCAGACCTTCGATTGTCCAACGGACGAGGAATTCATCGTGCCGCTCGGCCGCGCCAAAATCGAGCGCGCCGGCCAGCACGTGACCATTGTTGCCTTCAGCATCATGGTCGGTGTGGCCTTGAAGGCGGCGCAGGCGCTGGCGGAACAGGGCATCGAAGCGGAGGTGATCAATCTGCGTTCGCTGCGCCCGTTCGACACCGCGACCTTGATCGAGAGCGTAAAGAAGACCAATCGCATCGTATCAGTGGAGGAAGGCTGGCCGTTCGCCGGCATCGGCGCTGAAGTGGCCATGCAGGTGATCGAACACGCGTTCGACTGGCTCGATGCGCCGCCGGTCCGTGTGCATGGCCTTGATGTGCCACTGCCTTATGCCGCCAATCTGGAAAAGCTCGCACTGCCGCAGCCCGAATGGGTGGTCGATGCGGTGAAGAAGATCGTCTGAGGGGAACGGCACATGGCGACCAACATCCTGATGCCGGCGCTCTCGCCGACGATGACCGAAGGCACGTTGTCGCGCTGGCTGAAGAAGGAAGGCGAGAACGTGCACGCCGGCGACGTGATCGCCGAGATCGAAACCGACAAAGCCACGATGGAGGTGGAAGCGGTCGACGAAGGCGTTCTGGGGAAGATCCTGATTGCCGACGGTACGGAGAACGTGAAGGTCAATGAGCCAATCGCGATACTTGTCGATGAGGGCGAAGCAGTACCCGCGCCCGCGCCCGCGTCGGCGCCTCGGCCAGCCGCTGCACCACCGGCTTCGCCCAAGCCGTCAACGGCAGCCGGTGCAGAGCCGCCAAAGACCACGCCACAGGCCGGCAACGGCCATGATGCCGGTGGTGAGCGAATTTTCGTCTCACCCTTGGCACGACGAATGGCGAAACAGGCTGGCCTCGATCTCGCAACACTGAAGGGCACTGGCCCGAACGGCCGCATCGTCAAGGTGGACATCGAGGCGGCGCTGCAGAAGCCAGCCTCGGCTGCGCCGCAGCCCACCGCCGCGGCCGCTGGACCGGCACCGGCGCTGCGCCCTTCGGTGCCGGTAACCGCGCCGCACCGGCTCGTGCCGCACAGCTCGATGCGGAAGGTGATCGCGCGTCGGCTGACCGAGGCCAAGTCGACGATCCCGCACTTTTATGTGTCGATGGATGTGGAGATCGATGCGCTGATCAGGCTGCTGAGCGATCTCAACGCGAAATCGCCAAAGGACGGGCCAGATACCTATCTTATCACCATCAATGACATGGTGATCAAAGCAAGCGCCGCCACCCTGCGTCGTGTCCCGACCGTGAATGCCGCCTGGACGGATGATGGGATGGCATTGTTCGATGACGTGGACATCAGCGTCGCAGTGGCAATTCCCGATGGCCTGATCACGCCGATCATCCGGCGCGCCGATCAGAAGGGACTTGCGACCATCAGCCGCGAGATGAAGGACCTTGCCGGCCGCGCCCGCGAAGGCAAGTTGAAGCCCGAGGAGTTCCAGGGCGGCGGCTTCTCCATCTCCAACATGGGCATGTTCGGCGTCAGCGAGTTCGCCGCCATCATCAACCCGCCCCAGTCCGCGATCCTGGCGGTGGCTGCAGGGCAGAAGCGGCCGGTGGTGAAGAATGATTCGCTGGCGGTTGCGACGGTCATGACATGCACGCTGAGTGTCGATCACCGCGTGGTTGATGGTGCACTGGGCGCGCGCTGGCTGCGCGAGTTCAAGCGCATCGTCGAGGACCCGCTGAGCCTCTTACTGTGACGCAGCACGCGCAAAAGCACTCCCCCTCCCCTTGCGGGAGGGGGCTGGGGGAGGGGGCTGTGCCATCGTGACCGTCACCCTCCGCCCCACCACCACAGCCGACATCCCCACACTGCATCGCCTGATGCGAGACTTCGCGGCGTACGAAAAGCTGGAGCACCGCTTCAAGATTACCGAAGCAGGCCTGTATGACGCATTGTTCGGTGACAGACCGGCACTTGAATCAATCTTGGCCGAGATCGAAGCCACACCGGTTGGCTTCGCCCTGTGGTTCATGACCTTCGGCACGTTCTCCGGCCGCCGGGGCCTGTTCGTCGAGGACATCTATATTGAACCGGCCCATCGTGGCCGCGGCATCGGCCTGGCGCTGTTCCGCCACATGGCACGCATTGCGGTACAGCGCGACTGCATCGACATGCAGTGGAACGTGCTGGACTGGAACACTCCGGCCATCAACTTCTATGGCCGCATCGGCGCGCAACCGGTGCGCGGCTGGATCCCGCAGCAACTCAGCGGTCAGGCTTTGACGGCCCTGGCTGAAGGAGCAGGCAATGGCTGATCAAAGCTTCGATTGCGTGGTCGTCGGGGGCGGCCCTGGCGGCTATGTCGCCGCGATCCGCGCCGCACAACTCGGCATGAAGACCGCAGTGGTGGAACGCGAACACCTGGGCGGCATCTGCCTCAACTGGGGCTGCATTCCGACCAAGGCGTTGCTGCGCACGTCCGAGATCAACCACCTGCTGCACCATCTGCCCGATTTCGGTTTTTCTCCCGTCGAGTCAAAGTTTGAGATCGACAAGGTAGTGAAGCGCTCGCGCGCCGTCGCAAAGCAGTTGTCACAGGGCGTCGGTTATCTGCTGCGCAAGCACAAGGTTACGGTGTTCGATGGCACCGGCAAGCTCGCAGGCAAGCAGACGCTCGCGGTGGAAAAGGACGGCAAGGATATTGCGACACTGACCTCGCCGCACATCATCCTGGCGACAGGCGCGCGTGCCCGCGAGCTTCCAGGCCTGGAGGCGGACGGCAAGCTGGTCTGGACCTATAAGCAGGCGATGGTGCCGACTTCGATGCCGAAGTCGCTGCTGGTGATCGGTTCCGGCGCGATCGGCATCGAGTTCGCCAGCTTCTATCGCAACATGGGAGCCGAGGTGACGGTGGTGGAAGTGCTCCCTCGGATTCTACCCGTCGAGGACGAGGAGATTTCCGCCTTCGCGCACAAGGCATTCGAGAAGCAGGGCATCCGCATCATGGTCGGCGCGAACGTCAAGGGCGCGAAGAAGGGCCGCGACAACGTCACCGTGTCCGTGGAGGCAAGAGGCAAGGGCCAGGACGTCACGGTCGATCGCGTCATCTCCGCCGTGGGCATCGTCGGCAACGTGGAGGAGATCGGTCTGGACGGCACCGGCGTGAAGGTGGAGCGCACGCACGTGGTGGTCGACGAATACTGCCGCACCGGTGAGCCCGGCGTGTATGCGATCGGCGACCTCGTCGGTCCGCCATGGCTCGCACACAAGGCGAGCCACGAGGGTGTGCTCTGCGTGGAAAAAATTGCCGGACGGAACGACGTGCATCCGCTGGATGTGACCAACGTGCCCGGGTGCACGTACTGCCGCCCGCAGGTGGCCTCGGTGGGCCTGACCGAGGCGCGCGCCAAGGAGATGGGCCACGAGGTGAAGGTCGGGCACTTCCCGTTCATCGGCAACGGCAAGGCGATCGCGATGGGCGAGCCGGAAGGCATGGTGAAAACGGTGTTCGACGCCAAGACCGGCGAACTGCTTGGCGCACATATGGTGGGCGCCGAGGTGACCGAGATGATCCAGGGTTTCGTCGTGGCACGGACCCTGGAAAGCACCGAGGCGGAGCTGATGGAGACGATCTTCCCGCATCCGACTGTGTCCGAGACGATGCACGAGGCGGTACTGGATGCGTACGGTCGCGTCATCCATATCTGACCATCTAACCGCGCGAGACCCATACCGGATGGGATTGCAGCGTTCTCATAAAGACAGCCGGCATTGACAATCAGCCCCTCGTTCATCACCTTCCGGCGCAAGGGGCTGACCGCGATCGCCCCGTGAGGCTTCGGCCGAAGTATCGCGTCTCAGAACCTCCGCAGCGAGGAAGGGACGCTCCATGGCCACGCCCGATACCATCAATGTCGCCCAGCTAGCCGGCTGGTCGGAACACCCGAAGCGCCGGTCATTGTCGATGTCCGCATCGATACCGACCACGCCTCTGATCCACGCATGCTGCCGGCGAGCATCCGGCGCGATTACCGCACCGTATCATCCTGGGCCCAGGACTATGCTGGCCAATCCGTCGTCGTCGTCTGCCAGCGCGGGAAGAAACTCAGCCAGGGTGTCGCAGCCTGGCTGCGCCACGCCGGCGCGCGCGCCGAAAGCCTCGAAGGGGGTTTCGAAGCCTGGGTGAAGGCAAGCGGCCTGCTGGTGCGCCCCGATCATGTGCCGGACCGTGATCACGCAAGGACGCACCGTCTGGGTCACGCGCGCGCGGCCGAAGATCGATCGCATCGCCTGCCCTTGGCTGATCCGCCGCTTCATCGATCCGTCCGCCGTGTTTCTGTTTGTCGCGCCGCCCGAGGTCGCGGACGTGGCCGATCGGTTTCATGCCACGCCGTTCGACATCGAAGGCATCTTCTGGAGCCATCGTGGCGAGCTCTGCACGTTCGATGTGATGGTCGAAGAATTCGGTCTGCACTCCGAAGCACTCGATCGCCTCGCCGTTATCGTTCGCGCGGCGGATACCGCGCGTCTCGACCTCGCGCCGCAGGCGGCGGGTCTGCTTGCCGCGTCGCTTGGTCTTTCGCGCATGCATCGCAGACGATCTCGTGCAGCTCGAGGCAAGCCTTGCGCTTCTATGACGCGTTCTATCGCTGGTCGCGCGATGCGGTCGGCGAAGGCCATGACTGGCCGACGCCAACGGCGGGAGGTCGCTCATGAGCGCGGCCGCGAAATCAGCGGCTCTCGTTCGCTGCGGACGCGACGGTGCCAGCTCATGGCGTGAGCTTTGCCGAAGCGTTCAAGGTCTGGCTGCGCGTGGCTTTGCTCAGCTTCGGCGGCCCGGCCGGCCAGATCGCGGTGATGCACCGCATCGTCGTCGAGGAACGCCGCTGGATTTCCGAAGCCCGCTTCCTCCATGCGCTGAACTATTGCCATCTCTTGCCGGGTCCAGAAGCGCAGCAGCTCGCCATCTATATCGGCTGGCTCATGCACCGGACGCGCGGCGGCCTGGTCGCCGGCGTGCTGTTCGTCGTGCCGGGCGTCATCGCACTCATGGCGCTCAGCTGGATCTACGTCATCTGGGGCAATGTCGGCTTTGTCGCCGGCTTGTTCTTCGGCCTCAAGGCCGCCGTGCTCGCCGTCGTCATCGAGGCCGTGCTGCGCGTCGGCCGCCGCGCCCTGAAGTCGCAGCTTGCCGTCGTGATCGCCGCGGCGGCCTTCGTCGCTCTGTTCTTTTTCGCCGTCCCCTTCCCGCTCGTCGTGCTGGTGGCGGCGATCGATCGGCGTGTCGCGCGAACCGGCTTGGCTACGCCATCGGCGGATCACGCCGCCCATGGCCAAGACGATGACGATCTGCTGGGAGAGCAGATCCCGGACCACGCCCGACCGTCGCTTGCGCGTGCGATCAAGGTCGTCACGGTCTGGCTGCCGCTGTGGCTCGGGCCGGTCGCGCTGCTGTTCTGCTGCTTGGTCGCGAACAATATCTTCACGCGGCTCTCGGTGTTCTTCAGCGAAGTCGCGGTCTTCAGCTTCGGCGGCGCCTATGCGGTGCTGGCCTATGTCGCGCAGCAGGCCGTCGAGAACTTATCACTGGCTTCGGCCCGGCGAGATGCTGACCGGTCTCGGCATGGCCGAGACCACGCCCGGCCCGCTCATCATGGTGGTGCAATATGTCGGCTTTCTCGCCGGCTATCGCACACCCGGCGTCATGCCGCCGCTGCTGCGGCGACACTGGCAGGATTGCTGGTCACCTGGGTCACCTTCACGCCCTGCTTCCTCTGGGTGTTTCTCGGCGCGCCTTACGTCGAGGCGCTGCGCGGCGTGCGCGCGCTCGGTGCCGCGTTGTCCGCGGTCACGGCCGCCGTCGTCGGCGTCATTCTCAATCTCGCCGTTTGGTTCGGCGTTCATGTGATCTTTCGCGAAACCGTGCCGTGGCGTGGCTTCGGGCTCAATCTGAGCCTGCCGGTGCTGCCGAGCATCGATATCTTCGCGACCATCCTGGCGGTCGCCGCGGCCGCTTGCGATCTTCCGCTTCAAGGTCGGCATCATTCAAACGCTGCTCGCCTGCTCGCTCGCGGGCGTGGTGCTGCAGCTGGCCTTCGGGGTGGCGCAATGACAGCAGAGCCAGTCGGCAAGCTCGCGCTGCTCTGGCGCGGCGATCGCGAAACCCGTCGCCAGGCGACGCCGGAAAACAACCGCTGGCACAAGATCTTCGCCGCGCTGGCGGCGCGGAACATCCACGCCGAACCGGCCGTCTATTGCGAAGAGGCAGCCGACGAGGTGCGCGACGCAGCTTCTGAAGGTCGATGGCGTGCTCGTTTGGGTCGACCCACTGTCGGACGGCCGAACGCGTTTCCAGCTCGATGCGATGCTGCGGGAGGTTGCGTCCCGCGGCGTATGGGTGAGCACCCATCCCGACGTGACGCTAAAGATGGGCGTGAAGGAAGTGCTGCACACGACGCGCCATCTCGGCTGGGGCACCGATACGCATCTCTACCGCACGTTTGATGAGTTCCAGGATGAGTTTCCTCGCCGTCTCGCAAGTGAGGGCCCGCGGGTCGATCAAGCAGAATCGCGGCAATGGCGGTCAGGGCGTCTGGAAGGTCGAATTGTCACCGGCGCCAGGAAGATCGTCGCGGTGGTGCTGGAAGCACGGCGCGGCAGCGAGCCGCAGAGCTTCCCGCTTGCCGAGTTCATGGCCAGCTGCGCCGGGTATTTCGCGGATCAAGGCTGCATCATCGACCAGCCGTTCCAGCCAGCGTCTGCCGGACGGCATGATCCGATGCTATATGGGCGCTGACAAGGTCGTCGGCTTCGGGCATCAGCTGATCAAGGCGCTGATCCCGCCGCCGCCCAAGGCCCGGACTCGCCCGAGGCGCAGCCCGGCCCGCGCATCATGCATCCGGCGACGGCGCCGCAATTTCAGGCGCTGCGGGCGAAAATGGAGACCGAGTGGGTGCCGCAGATGATGCAGCTCTTCGGCCTCGACGCGCGACATGCTGCCGATCATCTGGGACGCCGACTTTCTCTACGGCCCGCGCACATCGGATGGCGACGGACACCTACGTTCTGTGCGAGATCAATGTGAGCTCGGTGATGCCCATCCCCGAGCAGGCGCCGGCCGCGATCGCGCGGCTCGCAAAGGAACGCCTCGCATTGTTCAGGAAAAAGTGACGTGGAATAGCGACGGCGCGGGCGCGTTAAGCAGTTTATGGATAGCAAGGAAGGAGGAGCCATGCAGTCCGTTCATCATGAACTCTCACTCGCATCGATAGGACGCCGGTCAGGCAAGCGCTTGGGAATCGCCGCCATTCTCGCAAGCGCGCTCGTCGCGCCGAACGTATCTGGCGCGGCCGCCGAAACCGACTGGAGCAAGGTCGCCACTGCCCTCGGCAAGTCCGGCACGGAGATGCCCGGCGGCGTTTATCGTGTTGGGCTGCCGCGCACCGATCTGCATGTCACACTTGATGGCGTCGAACTCAAATCCACATTCGCCCTCGGCTCCTGGCTGGCGTTCCGGCCAGAGGGCAATATGACCATGGTGATGGGCGATCTCGTGCTCACCGAGACCGAGATCGCGCCCGTGATGACCAAGCTCGCCGAAGGCGGCATCGAGATCACCGCCTTGCACAATCACCTGCTGCGCGCGCAGCCGGCGACATTCTATATGCACGTGTTCGGGCAGGCGATCCGGTGAAGCTGGCCTCCGCGCTGCATGACGGCCTCGCGCTCAGCAAGACGCCGCTCGGCGATGCAGGCGGTGGCACTGCCGGCTCGGCACCACCGTCGATCGATCTCGACACGGCGATGATCGACAGCACGCTCGGCGCCAAGGGACGCGCAGCCGGTGGCGTCTATCAGGTCGGCATTGCCCGGGCCGAAGACGTGAGGACGACGGCATGGAAGTGCCGGTCGCGATGGGATCGGCGGAAGCCATCAACTTCCAGCCGACCGGCAGCGGCAAGGCCGCGATCACCGGCGACTTCGTGCTGACCGCGGCCGAGGTCAATCCGGTGCTGCGCGCGCTGCGTGAGAACGGCATCGAGGTGACCGCCCTGCATAATCACATGCTGGACGATCAGCCGCGCCTCTTCTTCATGCATTTCTGGGCGAACGATGACGCGCAGAAGCTGGCAAAGGGACTGCGGGCGGCGCTCGACAAGATCAACATCACCCGCAGCTGAGCATCATCGGCGACTGGACGGCGACCACCCGTAGACCTTCTCCAGCGTCCCGCCCATCAGCGCTGCATTGTCGCTGTCAGACAGACGGGTCGTCTCGCGGAACGGGCGAACGCCCTGCTCATAGGTGAGCAGTTCGGTCGCCCGGGTCCAATCGGTGCCCCACATACAGCGATCCAGGCGGAACGTGTCGATGATCTGCATGACTGGTCCCCAGATGTCGTTATAGGGGAACGGTTCGTGCGACAGCGTGCAGGCGCCACTGATCTTGATGCGGACATTGTCGTGTTCGGCCAGTGACAGCACCTTTGGCAGTTCGGCCCACGGCTCCTTCGGTGGCGGCGGATGGAATGGTTGCTGCAGACCCAGGTGGTCGATCACCAGGACCGTGTTCGAATTGCGTGCTGCAAGTGCCTTGGCCTGATCCAGGCGCCCCCAAATCAGCATGTTGACCGGCAGCGAGTGCTGCGCGGCGGCAGCCAGTGTGCGATTGATCCCGGGGTCGGCCGGGTCGGCCGACGCGGTCTGGTTCAGCATAATGCGAATGCCGACCGTGCCCTTCATTGCTGCCCAGTCGCCCACGACATCGGCAATGTCCGGTCTGGTCGTATCGACCGGCTTCACCAGGCCGAACTTGCCGGGATGCGCCGCGCCAACCTCCATCGCGTAACTCGCATCGAAACCGTAGAGCGCGAACGGCGACACCAGGATCGCTCCATCAACGCCAACGGTGTCCATTGCTGCAACCATCTCGTCGCCGGTCACATGTTCGGGTCCGGCAATGTGCCCCATCCAGGGGCGGCCGGGATGATTGCGCTCATAAGCATGCACCTGGACGTCGATAATCGGCATGGATCAATCCTCCACCGGTTCTTGCGCGCAAGCCTGCGCGGCGACCGGGTGAACCTATCGTTTTCCGGCCCGGCGGGCCAATCGACGATGGGCCGCGTCGCAGGAAGCCGCCTTCTCTGTTTCTTAACTACTGCCGCCGTATGCGCGCCTCTGCCTGGGCCGAAGGGTCCAGTGCCGGGAAGGAGGACGGCGCTTGGCTATCACACGGTTCACCGGCCGTAAGTCATTGGCCGCCATTGCTGCAAGCGCAGACGGACATGGAGACAGCCTAGCCAAGACTTTGGGGCCGTTCTCGCTTGTCTGCCTCGGCATCGGCTGCATCATAGGGGCCGGCATCTTCGTACTGACGGGCAAGGCAGCCGCCAGCTTTGCAGGACCAGCCATATCGCTGTCCTTCGTTCTTGCCGGTGTGGCGTGTGCCTTTGTCGGTCTCTGCTATGCCGAACTGGCCGCCATGATACCCGCTTCAGGCAGCGCATATACGTATGCCTATGCAACCGTCGGCGAGATCTTCGCCTGGATCATCGGCTGGGATCTGGTGCTGGAATATGGCATGGGGGCGGCAACCGTCGCGGTCGGCTGGTCGGGTTATGCGATCAGCCTGCTGGACAGTTTCGGCGTTCATGTCGCGCCGCAATGGGCGTCGGCCACAGGCGAGGTCATAACCCTTCCGGATGGCACCTCGGTCACCGGCATTCTCAATCTTCCCGCGGTGCTGGTCGTCGTGGCACTTACCCTCCTCCTCATGCTCGGCACGCGCAAATCCTCGCGGGTCAATAACGTCATGGTGGCATTCAAGCTGTTTGTCATTGCCATCGTCATCCTCGTGGGTGCCTTCTACGTGCACAGCGCTTACTGGTCGCCCTTCATGCCGGAAAATACCGGCACGTTTGGCCAGTTCGGCTGGAGCGGAGTCCTCCGAGGATCTTCCGTCGTGTTCTTTGCCTATATCGGCTTCGATGCAGTCTCGACTGCGGCGCAGGAGGCACGCCAGCCACAAAAGGACATGCCGATCGGCATCCTCGGTTCACTCATCGTCTGCACCATTCTCTATGTGCTGATGGCTCTGGTGATGACAGGCATGGTCTCTTACAAGAACCTTGGTGTTGCCGATCCTGTTGCGGTGGCAATGGATGCGACCGGCATCCGATGGCTGTCCATCCTGGTCAAGTGCGCTGCGCTCGCGGGACTGACGACGGTGATTTTTGTGCTGCTGTTCGGCCAGGCCCGCATCTTCTTCTCGATAGCCAAGGACCACCTGCTGCCCCCGTTGTTCGGCGCAGTGCATCCGCGCTTTCGCACGCCATTTTTCAGTCAGGCGTTGATCGGGATCGTGGTGGCTGCCGTCGCTGCATGCTTTCCGATCGGTCTGCTCGGTGAAATGGTCAGCATCGGTACGTTGTTTGCTTTCCTGCTGGTGTGTGCCGCCGTGATGCACCTGCGCCGCAGCGAGCCCGGGGCGCACCGCCCGTTCCGCACGCCAATGGTGCCTTGGCTGCCAATACTGGGTATCGCCTTCTCGCTCTTGCTGATGCTTGGACTGCCGCTGGCAACCTGGATCAGGCTTGTGGTGTGGCTCGCCATTGGCCTGGCAATCTATTTCAGCTACGGCCAGAAACGCAGCCTCGTGCCATCAGACGCCTGAGCGGCACCGGCCGAGCAGCATCAGGATGAGCGAGCCAGCAGCACACGACTATTGGCTATCTTGCTGCTGTCCACCCACGCGCTGAGCGGAAGGCAGTTGTCTCCGTCAATGTCTGCAAAATGGCTGTGGTGGATGCGAAGTGAAGTTTCCTTGTTCGGCTGAGCGGCGTTTCCTCATCCCGGCCTGAGCGTATGCCCGCGCCGCGCGGAGCTGCGGTCAGGGATGGCCGTAGGCCACCGGCGCAGCCGGCGCGCAGCGTCCTTGACGGCGGCGAGCACGGCACGACGCTTGAGCGTGCCGGGTGCGTGGCCATCATCATGCCGCTTGCCGCAGCATCTGCTTCTTGTGGCTCCTTCAGATGATCCATGTTCAGATAGCGGATCGCTTCCAGCCAGTTCTCGTGCGCCTCCACCGCGAGCGCGCGCACCAGACGCAAACAGCTCGCGGCATTGGGGAAGATCCGCACCACATGCGTGCGACGTTTGATCTCCTGGTTCAGCCGTTCCAGCATGTTGGTGGACTTCATGTGCTTATGGTGCGCCAGCGGCAGCCGGTAGAACGTCAGCGTTTCCTCGATGTTGTCTTCGACCCAGGCGCACAGCTTGGCGTATTTGCCCTGCCATTTGCCGAGCCAGGTGGCGAGGTCGCGTCTCACCTCGGCCAGATCGCGCCGGTCATAGAACCACCTCAGCTCCATCAGACAGTCGTCGTCGACCTTGCGTGGCACGTAGTCCAGTGCGTTCCTGAGGAAGTGCACGTAGCACCGCTGCCACACCGCTTCTGTCAGCACCTCACGGATCGCCGCCTTCAGGCCCGGATGGTCGTCGGAGACAACGAACTCCACGCCTCGCAGGCCGCGCTGCTTCAGATCCGACAGGAAGTCGCGCCAACTCGAACGGCTTTCGCGATTGGCCAGTTCCACCGCCAGCACCTGCCGCCGACCGTCGCCGTCCACCGCAACTGCGATCAGCACCGCCTGGCTGGCGATCACCCCGTCCTCGCGCACCCGCTCATAACGGGCGTCCAGGATCAGATACGGATAGGGCTCTTTCAGCCGCCGTCGTGCGAATGCCGTCAGTGCCGCATCCAACGACTTATTGGCCTCACTGATCGAGGTGGCGGAGAACTCATGGCCGCACAATGTCTCCGTCACAGCCTTGACCTTTCGGGTCAACACACCCTGGACATACATTTCCGCCAGAGCGCTCACCAAGGCTTTCTCCGAGCGCTGGTAGCGGTCGAACAACTCGGTCGAGAACCGACCCGCGCGGTCCTGCGGGACACGAAGTTCGAGCGTGCCGACGCGGGTGATCAGCGAACGATGGTAATAGCCGGCCCGATAACCGAGCCGGGTTTCGGTTCGCTCCCCTTCGCCGCACCAAGCGCCTCAGTCATCTCGGATTCCAGCGCCGCCTCGATCACCGCTTTCACCGCGGCTCGGAGGAACTCCGCATCGCCCGCCAACAAGGCTTTGATATCGATGACCTCGCCCTTACCTTGAACCTTGGTCATGGTGTGCTCCCTCGCCAAAGGGTTGGTGACGTCAGACATCACCCGCATACCATGGCCGCCGGCCCTCAGCCGATTTTGCAGAACTCCCCGGAGACTACCCGGAAGGCCAGGGTTGGTACATTGGGCGGCAAGCTGATTTTGCAGCGGTTCATCTATATAACCAGCGCTCCTCGGTAGCCTCGCGGAGCCGTCATCAAAAGCGACTTCTATTTCAGGTCGTTGGTGCGACAAGCGAGCCGCCGAAGTCGGTTCCCGGCCTCACGAGCACATCGCCAGCAGATGTTTTTGAAAGTGAAAGACCATGAATGCCGGAACCCAATGCGTCGCTCACAACGTGAAGCGTCTCAATCACCTTACCACCCGCGTTGCGGATCGATAGCAGATCATTTGCATAGCTCCAGTGATCTGCCTGCGCCAAGCCGACAAGATCGGTGAGGCTGGAGTTATGAAGGTCGACCGTCCCGTGAAACTCGTCTGGACGGTCGATGACAAGCCGAGCAGTGGGGACTACCGAGATCGAGGCGCCGGAAACGGTGATGGTTTGCCCGTTCGAAACACGGCCGGCAAATTCCAGATACCCAGAAGCTATGAATTGCGGACTAGGGTGAGGTAAGGCAGATCCAACGCCAAACTCACCGGTACCCCCAACGTCGACACCAATGACTGCGCCAACGCCTTTGAGCACCGTCGCTCCGTCGTTGATGAACTTGGCGTGGTCGCCGCCGGAGATCGTCAGGCTTGCGAGTTGCATATGGAAAGTTCCGTCGAGAGTCGCATGGTCTGCCAAGTTGACGGTGACGGGAGCGCCGGAGCGAAATTCGACTGGGGCTACATCTACATCTACCCCAAAGGTGCCATGACCCCGAATGTTCGCCACCACAGCAACATTACTTGCAGTGTCGATCACTGACACTTGCGCGCCGCTGGACATGTTGAGGGTCACCGGTCCGGAGCCACCCGGAGCCAGGTTCAAAGGATCTCTCTGCAGATTATTGTCACGAACGCTGAGCGTGCTGCCGCCCTGAACAAATAGATTATCGCCAGGCATGGGCGCGGTGCCCGAGGACCAATTATTGGGGTCGCTCGCCTTGTGATTGCCGGTGCTGTCGGTCCAGGGTACTGTCGGTCAATCCCGTTTCCCCATCTGGTTGTTCAGCGCTTTTCATCACACCGCGAGTCCTGACTTGCTTGGCGCGTCGGTGCGACTGATGATCATCAGCCTCTCACTGACAGCCTCGCGACCATTTGGAGCGGCTCTGCTCGTCATTACGGAACTGTCAGTAAGTAATTCGTTAAGCTGTGCAGCACTGCTTGCGGTCAGGCCCGGGTCACACGTTCGGATGGTTGCGGAGCGCCATCGACCCGGCATAGCGTTGAGCAAGCACGCCTGGAGTAGAATGATGCGGCGCCTAGTGCTACTCTTGCCGGCCGCGTTAGTGGCACAGCCACCCCAGTCAACATTCGCCCAGGTACTATCCGTATCCCCCAGCCTACGTACGGTCCGGGCTATTATTCTCCGGCATACTGCTACAGGCCGCCGCCACCTCCGCCGCCGGCCTATATGTACCAGGGCGGCCCCTACTATGGGCCGCCCACTGGGCCGCCCGCCTATAATTCCGCCAACTGCGGGACACCGGATCAGCCGAAACCCTGCTATCGCTGAACCGGCGCCCACACATTCGCTCTTCCCGCGAAGTCTTCTCCGCTATGTCACAGGCGTCGCGTTGTGTGCGCTGACCGGGGGACGGACGATGTTCGCTATCGAACAGCAGGCCCGCCGCGGCGCGTGTAGAACCACCAGGTCAGGCCGATACAGCTGACGTAGAAGCCAAGGAAGGCGTACAGCGCCAGCTCCGGACCACCCGTTGCAGCGATCGATGACCCAAAGCTCTTGGGGATGAAGAACGCTCCAAATGCCGCGATCGCCGAGGTGAAGCCGATGATGGCCGCCGCCTCCTTGTCCGACTGCCTGACAAGGTCGGCGCCGGCCAGTCCGGGTTCCAGCCGTGCGACCTCCTTGCGCATGATCGCCGGGATCATCTGGAACGTGGATGCATTGCCCACGCCGCTGGCCGCGAACAGGAACAGGAAGCTGGCGAAGAACACCGGGAAGCCGAGTGGCTGATCCTTCATGCCGATGGCGTAGAGGATCGCCGAGGTGCCAAGCGCCATGGCGACGAACACGCCCAGCGTGATGCGTCCGCCGCCGAACCTGTCGCACGGCTTACCAGCGAACGCCCGCGCCGCTGCCCCGACCAGCGGTCCCAGGAAGGCATAGGACAGCGCATTCACCGACGGGAACAGGATCTTCGACAGCAGCGGGAACGCCGCGGAGAAGCCGATGAACGAACCGAAGGTGCCGGTGTACAGCCAGCACATGATCCAGTTGTGCATCCGCCGGAAGATCACCGACTGGTCGGTGAACGAGGCCTTCATCGTCGCGATGTCGTCCATGCCGAACCAGGCCGCCGAAGGCGCTGGCAACGATGAACGGCACGAAGACGAAGCCGGCGTTCTGCAGCCACAGCGATGTCTTCACGCTGCCAACGGTCGCCACCTGCGGTGCACCGCCCAGCCAGCCGAATACGCCCGCGGTGATCGCCAGCGGCACGACGAACTGCACGACGCTGACGCCCAGGTTGCCCAGACCGGCGTTCATGGCCAGCGCGTTGCCTTTCTCGGCCTTCGGGAAGAAGAACGAGATATTGGCCATCGATGACGCAAAGTTGCCGCCGCCCAGGCCGCATAGCAGTGCAAGGCCCAGGAAGATCCAGTACGGCGTCACGGGGTTCTGCACCGCGAGCCCCATGCCGATGGCGGGGAGCAGCAGCGACCACGTTGTCAGCGTCGTCCACAGCCGACCGCCAAAGATCGCCGGCATGAACCCGTAGAAGACACGAAGCGTGGCGCCCGACAGGCCGGGCAGTGCGGCCAGCCAGAACAGCTGCTCGGTCGAGAACGCAAAGCCCACCGACGGCAGCTTGGCAACGACGACGGACCACACCATCCACACCGAGAAGGACAGCAGCAGGCACGGCACCGAGACCCACAGGTTCCGTCGCGCAATCGCGCGCCCGGTGCTTTCCCAGAATGCCGGATCTTCCGGCCGCCAGTCCTGAATTGCGCCGGTTGCGGCCAGCGCACCCGCCTGTGCCGGACCATGGATCGGCTGCATCTCTGGCAGTTCGGGCAGTGCCCGTGCCGGGATGCCTTGTGCCAACGCTGCCCGCTCCATTTGCCGGATGGCGAAGTGCATCCAGACCAACGCGGTGGAGACCACGGCGAACAGCAGCCAGAAGCAGCTCTGCCAAACCCCGGTCAGGTCATTCAGCAAGCCGAACGCGATCGGCAGCACGAAGCCGCCGAGGCCGCCGACCAGCCCGACCATGCCGCCCACGGCGCCGACCCGGCCGGGATAGTAGATCGGGATGTGCTTGTACACGGCCGCCTTGCCCAGGCTCATGAAGAAGCCAAGGACGAAGGCGACAACCATGAAGCCGAAAACGCCCAGTCTGGTGGAGAAGGTCAGCGGGCCACGGATGCCCTCCACCACGTAGCTGGTCGGCGGATAGGACAGCACGAAGGTGCAGACCACCGCGGTGAGGAACGACCAGTACATGATGCGACGAGCGCCGAACTTGTCGGACAGGTGGCCGCCATAGGCGCGGAACACGGAAGCCGGGATCGAGTAGGCCGCGCCGATCATGCCGGCGGTGCGTGATATCCAGGCCATAAACGCCAATCAGGTAGCGCGGCAGCCACAACGCCAATGCGACGAAGCCGCCGAACACGAAGAAGTAGTAGAGCGAGAACCGCCAGACCTGGACGTTCTTCAGCGGCTCCAGCATGGCGGCGAGCGATTCCGGCCTTGGCACCAGTCGCACGGCGCCGCGCCAGGTCAGGATCGTCCTTGGTCAACAGGAAGAACACGACGGCGGTCAGCGCCAGCCCCACCGCCCAGACCAGTGCCACGGTCTGCCAGCCGTACGCGACCAGCACGATCGGTGCGGCGAACTTGGTCAGCGCGGCACCGACATTGCCGGCGCCGAAGATGCCCAGCGCGATGCCCTGGCGTTCTCTCGGGAACCACTTCGACGACATAGGCAATGCCGACCGAGAACGAGCCGCCGGCAATGCCGACGCCGAGTGCCGCCAGCAGGAAGGTCGGATAGTCATAAGCAAACGTCAGCAGCGCCGTCATGACGGCGGCGGACAGCATGACCGGCGTGAACACCATGCGGCCGCCGTACTGGTCGGACCACACGCCAAGCGTCAGCCGGATCAGCGAGCCGGTCAGGATCGGCGTGCCGACCAGCAGACCGAATTGCGTGTCCGACAGTCCCAGGTCCTTCTGGATCTGGATGCCGATGATGGCGAAGATCGTCCACACGGCGAAGCACACCGTGAAAGCAAAAGTTGAGAGCCACAGGGCACGGCTCTGGTCGGACGGATTGACCGTTTGTGTGGTCATCCCTCGGTTCCTTTTGTTGCAAGCGGTTGGATAGGTTCGGCGCCGTCGATCAGCGGATCGAGGATGAAGCGCGCATGGGCGGCGACCGGGTCATCGACAATGACGACTGTCGCCATCGATGCGCAGACCATGGCGGGCGATCGCGTCGAGCGTGCGTGAGAACGTTTCGCGGGTCACGCCAAGCTCGGCGGCGATCTGCCGCTTATTGAGCGGCAGCCGTGCCGGGACGCCCGGCGGCGCACTCTCGTACAGGCGCGAGCAGATAGCAACCGACGCGCTCCTCCGCCGAACGCAACCGGACATTCTTCGCCTGCTTGACCTGGCGGCGGAATTGCGCCGCCTGGCACGCCAGCACCGCGAGACACAGCGCGTGGTCCTGCGCCACGGCCTGACGGAACGCGTCGGCCTGGATCATCAGCAGATGCGCCTCGTCCAGCACCCGGGCGCGCAGCAGATAAGGTTGTCGCGTCAGCACGGCCGCCGGTAGCAGCAGATCGATCGCGTAGACGCGTTCGATCCGCGTCTCGTCGTTGCCACGGACGCCCAGCAGTTCGACCGAACCGGCGACCAGGATCTGCGCGAACGTCGGCGTCTCGGCCTGCTCGAACAGCATGCTGCCGGCAGGACTTCGATGCAGCACCGCATGCCCGGCCAGCATGTCCAGCGTGCGTTCGGCCGACCGCCGCCAGCCATGGCGTGTCGCACAGTGCGACGCGCGGCGACAGCAGACGATTGTCTGCATCGTGCGATGGCGAGGCCAAGGATTGCAGGCTGGCATGTGACATCAGTCACGGCATTAAGCCCGAAGAATCACCTCTTTGCTTTGATCTGGATCAATGCGGCTTGGGTTGTTCGCCACGATAACTCCGCCTGCTTCCGCGACATCAGGGATTCGAGTGATGAGCCATTTCCTCGACCGGCTGACCTTCTTCAGGAAGCAGGTCGACACCTTCGCCGACGGCCACGGCGTCGTCACCGACGAGCCGCGCGCCTGGGAGGACGGCTACCGCAAGCGCTGGCAGCACGACAAGATCGTGCGCTCCACCCACGGCGTGAACTGCACCGGCTCCTGCTCGTGGAAGATCTACGTCAAGGGCGGCATCGTCACCTGGGAGACGCAGCAGACCGACTATCCGCGCACGCGCCCGGATCTGCCGAACCACGAGCCGCGCGGCTGCGCGCGCGGCGCCAGCTACTCCTGGTATCTGTATTCGGCCAACCGGCGTGAAGCACCCGATGGTGCGCGGCCGCCTGCTCAAGCTGTGGCGCGAGGCGCGCGCGACGCTGCACGCCCGTCGCGGCCTGGGCCTCGCATCGTCGAGGACGCCGACGAAGCGCGCGAGCTACACCAGCAAGCGCGGCCTGGGCGGCTTCGTCCGCGCGAACTGGGACGAGGTCAACGAGATCATCGCCGCCGCCAACGCCTACACGGTCAAGAAGTACGGGCCGGACCGCGTCATCGGCTTCTCGCCGATTCCGGCGATGTCGATGGTCAGCTACGCCGCCGGCGCGCGCTACCTGTCGCTGCTCGGCGGCGTGTGCCTGAGCTTCTACGACTGGTATTGCGACCTGCCGCCCGCCAGCCCGATGACCTGGGGCGAGCAGACCGACGTGCCGGAAAGCGCCGACTGGTACAATGCCGGCTATCCTGATGCTCTGGGGCTCCAACGTGCCGCAGACCCGCACGCCGGACGCGCATTTCTACACCGAGGTCCGCTACAAGGGCACCAAGAGCGTCGTCGTCTCGCCGGACTATGCCGAGGCGACCAAGTTCGCCGATCTGTGGCTGCATCCCAAGCAGGGCACCGACGCCGCGCTGGCGATGGCGATGGGCCACGTGATCCTGCGGGAGTTCCACCTCGACCGCACGCGTGCCGTATTTCGAGGACTACGTGCGGCGCTACACCGACCTGCCGATGCTGGTGCGCCTGGTGCGCAAGGGCGAGCACTACGTGCCCGAGCGCCTGCTGCGCGCCGCCGACTTCGCCGACGCGCTGGGCGAGGCGAACAACCCGGACTGGAAGACGGTGGCGTTCGACGCCGACGGCAAGCCGGTCGCGCCGCTCGGTTCGGTCGGCTTCCGCTGGGGCGAGCAGGGCAAGTGGAACCTGCGAGAGCAAGGAGAGCGGCGGCGCTGACGTCGCGCTGCGGCTGACGCCTGGCGGCGATGCGCCAGATCGCGCCGGTCGCCTTCCCCTATTTCGGCGGCACCGCGCCGCACGACTTCATCGCGACCGACCATCGCCGACGTGCTGACGCGCAACGTGCCGGTGCGCAGCGCTGGCGCTGAAGGACGGCGACGACGCTCGGTCGCGACCGTGTTCGACCTGATGTGCGCCAACTACGGCCTGGATCGCGGCTTCGGCGGCGACAACGTCGCGTCGGACTACGACGAGGACAAGCCGTTCACGCCCGGCCTGGGCCGAGCGCGTCACCGGCGTGCCGCGCGCGCATATCATCCACGTCGCGCGCGAGTTCGCCGCCAACGCCGAGAAGACCAACGGCCGCTCGATGGTGATCCTCGGCGCCGGGCTGAACCACTGGTACCACATGGACATGGCGTACCGCGGCATCATCAACATGCTGGTGCTGTGCGGCTGCATCGGCCAGTCCGGCGGCGGCTGGTCGCACTATGTCGGGCAGGAGAAGCTGCGGCCGCAGACCGGCTGGCTGCCGGTCGCCTTCGCGCTCGACTGGAACCGCCCGCCGCGGCAGCATGAACTGCACCTGGTTCTTCTATGCGCACACCGACCAGTGGCGCTACGAGACGCTGAACGTCGCCGACATGCTGTCGCCGACCGCGCCGCGAGGCGACTGGTGCGGCAGCGCTGATCGACTACAACGTGCGCGCCGAGCGCATGGGCTGGCTGCCGTCCGCGCCGCAGCTGAAGCAGAACCCGCTGACCATCGCCGCGAGCGCCAAGGCGGCGGGCATGGAGCCGAAGGACTACGTCGCCCAGGCGCTGTCGAGTCCGGCGACGCTCGAAATGTCCTGCCACGATCCGGACGATCCGGCGAACTGGCCGCGCAACATGTTCGTCTGGCGCTCCAACCTGCTGGGATCGTCCGGCAAGGGCCACGAGTACTTCCTCAAGCACCTGCTCGGCACCAGCAACGGCGTGCTCGGCAAGGATCTCGGCGCCGAGGGCGGCGACAAGCCGCAGGAGGTGGCGTGGCACGACACAGGCGCCCGAGGGAAAACTCGACCTGCTGGTGACGCTCGACTTCCGCATGTCCACCACCTGCGTCTATTCCGACATCGTGCTGCCGACGGCGACCTGGTACGAGAAGAACGACCTCAACACCTCCGACATGCACCCGTTCATCCATCCGCTGTCGGCGGCGGTGGATCCGGCCTGGGAGGCGCGCACCGACTGGGACATCTACAAGGGCATCGCCAAGGCGTTCTCCGACATCGCGCCCGAGGTGCTGGGCGTCGAGACCGACGTCGTGCTGACGCCGATCCTGCACGACACCGCCGGCGAGCTGGCGCAGCCGTTACGACGTGAAGGACTGGAAGCGCGGCGAGATCGACCCCGTGCCCGGCCGCACCATGCCGAACGTCGCGGTCGTCGAGCGCGACTATCCCGAACCTGTATGCGCGCTTCACGCTCGATCGGGCCGCTGCTGGAGAAGACTGGGCAACGGCGGCAAGGGCATCGGCTGGAACACGCAGCATGAGATCGAGTTCCTGCGCGCCTGAACGGCACCGCGGCCGAACGGCCAGCCGAAGCTGGAGACCGACATCGACGCCATCGAGGCAATCCTGAGCCTGGCGCCCGAGACCAACGGCGAAGTCGCGGTGAAGGCGTGGGAGGCGCTGGGCAAGGTCACCGGCCGCGAGCACGCCCACCTGGCGCGTGCCGAAGGAGGACGAGAAGATCCGCTTCCGCGACATCGTCGCGCAGCCGCGCAAGATCATCTCCTCGCCGACGTGGTCCGGCATCGAGAGCGAAAAGGTCTGCTACAACGCCGGCTACACCAACGTGCACGAGCTGATCCCCTGGCGCACGCTGACCGGGCGCCAGCAGCTCTACCAGGACCATCTGTGGATGCGCGCGTTCGGTGAGGCGTTCGTTACCTGGCGGCCGCCGGTCGACACCAAGGCGACTCGCGCCGGTGCAGGGCAAGCACGGCAACGGCAACCCGGAGATCGCGCTGAACTTCATCACCCCGCACCAGAAATGGGGCATCCACAGCACCTACACCGACAACCTGCTGATGCTGACGCTAAACCGCGGCGGCCCGGTGCATCTGGATCAGCGAGACGGACGCGCGCACGCGTCGGCATCGCCGACAACGACTGGGTCGAGGCCTACAACGCCAACGGCGCACTGGTCGCGCGCGCGGTGGTGTCGCAGCGGGTCAATCCCGGCATGGCGCATGATGTATCACGCGCAGGAGAAGATCGTGAACGTGCCGGGCAGCGAGGTCACCGGCCAGCGCGGCGGCATCCACAACTCGGTGACGCGCGTCGTGCTGAAGCCGACGCACATGATCGGCGGCTACGCGCAGCAATCCTATGGCTTCAACTACTACGGCACCGTCGGCTCCAACCGCGACGAGTTCATCGTCATCCGCCGCATGAACAAGGTCGACTGGCTGGATGGAACCACGCCGATCAGCCGCAGAAGGAGACCGTGTGATGAAGATCCGCGCCCAGATCGCGATGGTGCTGAACCTCGACAAGTGCATCGGCTGCCACACCTGCTCGGTCACCTGCAAGAACGTCTGGACCAGCCGCGAGGGCGTCGAATACGCCTGGTTCAACAACGTCGAGACCAAGCCCGGCATCGGCTATCCGAAGGACTGGGAGAACCAGAAGCGCTGGAACGGCGGCTGGGTGCGCCGCAAGGACGGCAACATCGAGCCGCGGATCGGCGCCAAGTGGCGCGTGCTGGCCAAGATCTTCGCCAATCCCGACCTGCCGGAGATCGACGACTACTACGAGCCGTTCACCTTCGACTACGAGCACCTGCAGACCGCGCCCGAAGTCGAAGGCGATGCCGACGGCGCGTCCGCGTTCGCTGGTCACCGGCGAGCGGATGGAGAAGATCCAGTGGGGGCCGAACTGGGAGGAGATCCTCGGCGGCGAATTCGCCAAGCGCTCGCAAGGACAGCAATTTCGAAGGCGTGCAGAAGGAAATCTACGGCGCGTTCGAAAACACCTTCATGATGTATCTGCCGCGGCTGTGCGAACACTGCCTGAACCCGACCTGCGCGGCCGCCTGCCCTTCCGGCGCGATCTACAAGCGCGAGGAGGACGGCATCGTCCTGATCGACCAGGACAAGTGCCGCGGCTGGCGCATGTGCGTCTCCGGCTGTCCCTACAAGAAGATCTACTACAACTGGTCGTCCGGCAAATCGGAGAAGTGCACCTTCTGCTATCCCGCGCATCGAGGCCGGGCTGCCGACCGTGTGCTCGGAAACCTGCGTCGGCCGCATCCGCTATCTCGGCGTGGTCCTGTACGACGCCGACCGGATCGCAGGAAGCCGCTTCCGTGCCGGACGAGGGCGATCTGTACGAGGCGCAGCTGAAGGTCTTCCTCGACCCGTTCGACCCGAACGTGCAGGCGCAGGCGCGCGCCGACGGCATCTCCGAAGCATGGCTGGAGGCCGCGAAGCGATCGCCGGTCTGGAAGATGGCGATGGACTGGAAGATCGCCTTCCCGCTGCATCCCGAATACCGCACGCTGCCGATGGTCTGGTACGTGCCGCCGCTGTCGCCCGATCCAGGCGGCCGCCGCAAAGGGCGATCTCGGCGAGATCGGCGGCATGCCGGACGTGAAGTCGCTGCGCATCCCGGTGCAGTACCTGGCCAACCTGCTGACCGCCGGCCGCACCGAGCCGGTCGAGCTGCGCGCTGGAGCGGATGCTGGCGATGCGCGCGCTACATGCGCGCCAAGACAGTTGACGGCGTCATCGTCGACGGCATCGCCGAGCGCGTCGGCCTGTCCGGCAACGACATCGAGGAGATGTATCAGCCTGATGGCGATCGCCAACTACGAGGACCGCTTCGTCATCCCCACCGCGCATCGCGAGACCGGCGAGGATGCCTATCAGCTGCGCGGCTCCTGCGGCTTCTCGTTCGGCGACGGCTGCTCAGGCAAGACCGGCTTCAACCTGTTTGGCGCAAAGAAGCCGCGAGCAAAGACGCCCGATGGAGGTGGAGTGATGGCCCGCACCTATCGCGCACTCGGCGCACTGCTGTCCTATCCGACCGAGGCGTTGCAGGCGGCGACTGGCGAGATCGCGGCGGTGCTGGCGGACGAAGGGCATCGTTGCCGCGCCACAGCACGACCGGCCATCGGCGCACTGCTGGCCGAACTCGCCACCACCGACATCTACGAACTGCAGGAACGCTATTTCGCGCTGTTCGATCGCAGCCGCGACCCTGTCGCTGCATCTGTTCGAGCATGTGCATGGCGAAAGCCGTGACCGCGGCCAGGCGATGGCCGATCTGATCGCGCTCTACGACGGCCATGGCTTGGAGATGACGGCAGGCGAATTGCCCGACTTCCTGCCGCTGTTCCTGGAATTTCTTTCGCTGCTGCCGGACACCGAGGCGCGCGCGATGTTGGCCGAACCTGCTGGCATTCTTCGTGCACTGGCCGACCGGCTGGCCGCACGCGACACGGCCTATGCCACGGTTATGGAAGCGCTGGCCGGACTGGCCCAGGCGCCGGCGGTCGGTCGATCCGAGATCCCGGACGAAGACCCAGACGACCTCGTCGCGCTGGATGCCGCCTGGGAGGAAGCCGCGGTCCGTTTCGGCACCCGGCGAGATGACGGATGGATGCAGCACCGACCGGCTGCGGACGCGGCTGCGTGCGTCCGCGCGCGATGCCAGGGCAGCAGCCTGAGGAGACACGACGATGTGGCTGAACAATGCCCTGTATCGGCTGGTATCCCTACGTGGCGCTGACCGTCTTCCTGCTCGGCAGCCTGCTGCGGTTCGACCATTCGCAATACACCTGGCGCACGGGCTCGAGCCAGTTGCTGCGCCGCCGGCAACTGCTGTGGGGCTCGAACCTGTTCCATGTCGGCATCCTGGCAATCTTCGCCGGTCACTTCGTGGGACTGCTGACGCCGGTCGCGATCTTCGAAGCACTCGGCATCAGCCACACCTTCAAGCAGCTTCTGGCGATGATATTCGGCGGCATGGCCGGCGTGGCCTGCTGGGTCGGCATCGCGCTGCTCGCACACCGGCGCCTGTTCGATGCGCGCATCCGCGCCACGTCGAGCTTCGGCGATATCGCCATCCTGCTGCTGCTGTGGGTGCAATTGACGCTCGGGCTGCTGACCATCCCGGTTTCGGCGCAGCATCTCGACGGCACCGAGATGGTGAAGTTCATGAACTGGGCACAGGGCATCGTGACACTGCATCCCGGCGCCGCGGCTCTGATCGCCGACGTCAGCCCGATCTTCAAGCTGCACCTGTTCCTGGGCATGACGATCTTCCTGGTGTTTCCGTTCACCCGGCTGGTGCACGTGTGGAGCGCGCCGATCTGGTACTTGGGCCGCACAGGCTATCAGGTGGTGCGCACCCGACGCCCGACCGTGGTATCGCATGTCACCAGCGGAGACGACTGAACCATGCGCACAGTGACACTGCGCAGCGACCCTGCGCCAACGGTCGCGGTCAATGACGCGATCATCGCCAGCACCGACATCGCACGCGAGGTGCAGAACCACGCTGGCGCGACGCCGCACCAGGCCTGGCAGGACGCGACGCGCGCGCTTGTGGTCCGCGAATTGCTGTTGCAGCGAGCGCGGGCGCTTGAACGTGGTCGCGCAGCCGCTGTCGAAGGACGGCGCCGCGCGAGACGGACGAAGAGGCGCTGATCAGCGCACTGCTGGCAGCCGAAGTGACCACGCCCAAGGCGGACGAGGAGGCGTGCCGCCGCTATTACCAGGCCAACCTGAAGCGGTTCCGCAGCCCGGACCTGTTCGAGCCGCTGCACATCCTGTTCAAGGCATCACGCGACGATGCGACCGCGTTCGAGCAGGCAGTCGCCCGTGCAGAGGCCGTGCTGGCCGAAGTGAAGGCCTCGCCAGATCGCTTCGAGAGTTTCGCAACTGCGTTGTCGGATTGCCCGTCTGCCGGCGAGGGCGGGCGGCTCGGTCAGATCGCGCTCGGCGAAACCACGCCCGAATTCGAGACTGCGCTGAATACGCTGGACGATGGTCAAATCTGCTTCGAGCCCGTGTTGACTCGCTACGGGGTCCATATCGTCAAGCTGCAACGCAAGGTCGCGGGCGAGGTGCTGCCGTTCGAGCAGGTCCATGATCGTATCGCCGCCTACCTGGAGGAAAACGCCTGGCGTCGTGCAATGGCGCAATACGTCATGTTGTTGGCTGGCCCGGCGTGCATCACCGGGTTCGACATGCCGGCTGCCACATCACCCTTGGTCCAATAGGACAAGCGCAATGCTGGGTCAGATCCTCCAGGCGTTGACTGACGCGGATAGTGCCGAAGCCGTGCTGGCCCAGGTGGGCTCACAGGAAATCCGTCAACGTGTCGAGCGCGCCGCGGCAGCGCAGAGCGTGTCGGTTGGCAGCATGGTTGCGCACAAGGTTCGGCATCTCGTGGATCACGGTGGCGAAGACGTCTGGCTAGACGCGATCGGTGCGATGTCCGGCTCGCTGCAGCCCGGCGTGGCCGCGCTCGAACGGCTCCTGAGCCGCGCCTTCCCCAGCGAACGCCGACCGCTGATTTCCCGCAAGAAACAAATTTAACACCAACCCCCGCGGTGCCGGCATAGACTGGGCGCAGACCGGGGGGAGAAGCGCCATGCGCCGTTTCGGACTGCTGCTCGCGGCTACTGCTGTGCCTCGCCTGCGGCGTGGCGTGGGCGGACGACTTCACCCTGCCAGGCCTGGAGGCCGACAGCGATGCCTACGCCCGCAGCCTGACCTCGCGCTTCCCCGCCGGCGGCACGCCGCAGGCGCGCAAGGCAGGCGGAACAGGCGGCCGCCGCGGCGATCCGCAAGCAGGACTGGGCCGCCGCTGCCGCCGCGTGGGAAGACCCGCATCGCCCAGGGCGACGCCAACGCCGGCGCAATGGCTGGCGCTGGCCGAGGCGCAGATGCGCCGCACGCCGCCCGACGCCACGCACGCGCCTGCAGGCCGCCTGGCAGAATTTCTCCGTCCGCGACGGCCGGCGCGGCCGAGGTGCCGCCGCTGCTGCTGATGGCCGAGGCGCTGAAGGTGCTGGACCGTCCGGCGCAGGCGATCCAGGCGCTGGAAGCCGCCGCCGAGCGCGCGCCGGACGACAAGGCGATCGTGCAGAAGCTGGACGAGACGCGCCGCGCCACCGGCATCCTGGTGCGCCGCGTCGCCACCGAGCCGGAGGCCGATCCGCCGCGCGCCTGCATCGACTTCACCGTCGCACCGGTCCGCCGCGACGACTTCCATGCCGAGGACTGGGTGCGGCTCGACCCGCCGGTGCAGGGCGCGGCGGTGACGCGCGAGGGCGACAAGATCTGCGTCTCCGGCCTGCCCTCCGGCGCCACCACGCGGATCACGCTGCGCGCCGGCATGCCGGGCGAGGGCGGCCTCAGCCTGGTCAAGGACACCAGCCTCGCCATCGCGATGGCCAACCGCCGCCCGCGCATCGACTTCGACACGCGCATGTTCCTGCTGCCGCGCGGCCAGACGCCGGCGATCGGCCTGAGCACGGTCAATCTGTCCACCGTCAGGCTGACGCTGGCGCGCCTGACCGAGCGCAACGTCGTCGCCTTCGTGCGCAACGCGAAGCTGGGCCAGCCGGTCGAATCCTGGGATGCCGACCGGATCGGCGAGCAGACCGGACGCATCGTCTGGCAGGGCAGCGCCGACATCCCGAAATGGCAGCCCAACCGCAGCGCGCACACCGCGCTGCCGATGCCCGACGCGCTGGCCGCGTCCGGTCCCGGCCTCTATGCGCTGATCGCCCGCGCCGGCGACGGCACGCCGAATGCGCCGACCGGCGTGCAGATGATCCTGCGCACCGACTTCGCGCCCACCGTCTGGCGCGGCACCGACGGCCTGACCGTGCAGGTGCGCGGCTATTCCGACGTGCAGCCGCGCGCCGGCGTCACGCTGCGCCTGCTCGCCGAGAACAACGAGATCCTCGGCGAGACCACCACCGACGCCGACGGCGTCGGCCGCTTCGCCGCGCCGCTGCTGCATGGCGAAGGTCCGGTCGCGCCGCGCGCGCTCGAGGTGCTGGGCGGCGAGGACTACACGATGCTCGATCTCAGCAGCGCCGCGTTCGATCTGTCGGATCGCGGCGTCGCCGGGCTGCCGCATCCTGGACCGCTCGACGCCTATGTCTGGCTGGATCGCGGCATCTACCGGCCAGGCGAGACGGCGCAGGTGATGGCGCTGCTGCGCGACAATGCCGGGCGGCCCGCCGACATCCCGGTGCATGTGCATCGTGAAGCGGCCGAACGGCCAGGTGTTCCTGGACGCGACGCCGGCGCGGCCGGCCGAAGCATCGATGCACCTGCCGGTGACGCTGTCGAGCGGCGCGCCGGCCGGCACCTGGACCATCGAGGTGAAGGCCGATCCCGGCCTGCCGCCGATCGGGCGGGCGCAGTTCCGCGTCGATGCCTTCGTGCCCGACCGGATGGCGGTGGACCTCGGCACCGCCGCCAGGCCCGATCGTGCCCGGCAGGCCCTATTCGCTGCCGGTGACCGCGCGGTTCCTGTACGGCGCGCCCGCCGCCGGGCTGACCGGCCAGGGGCAGATGCGGCTGGTGATCGATCCCGCGCCGTTCCCGTCGCTGGCCGGCTATCGCATCGGCCTGGTCGACGAGACCTATGCGCCGGACGCCAAGGACCTGACGGTGCCGGACACCGACGCGCAGGGGCATTCGACGCTGGCGATCGCCGTCCCGCGTGCGCCGGACACGACGCATGCGCTGAAGGCGTCGATCACCGTCGGGGTGAACGACCCGTCCGGCCACGCCTCGCTTGCCAGCACCGAGATCCCGGTGCGGCCCGCCGGCAAGCTCATCGGCATCAAGCCCGCCTTCGCCGACAATGCGGTCGATGCCGGCACCGAGGCCGCGTTCGACATCGATCGCGGTCGGTCCCGACGGCGCGCGCGTCGCCGCTGAAGGCGAAGCTGCGCCTGGTGCGCGAACGTCCCGACTGGCGGCTGGTGATGAACGGCAGCCTCGCGCGCTACGAGACGGTCTGGCGCGACGAGCCGCTGGAAACGCACGCGATCGACATCCCGGCCGACGCGCCGTTCCATTTCGCGCGCAAGCTCGACTTCGGCCGCTACCGCATCGAGGTGCTGGAGGACGGCGGCATGGCCGCCACATCCGTGCGGTTCCGCGCCGGCTGGGTGTCGTCGGACAACCCGGACGTGCCGGACCAGGTGGATGTCTCCGCCGACCGCAAGGCCTACGCGCCCTGGCGACACCGCGCGCATCCACATCGCTCCGCCGTTCGGCGGCGAGGCGACGCTGCTGGTGCTGACCGACCGCGTGCACTCGGTGCGCAACATCACGGTGCCGGCCGCAGGCGCCGATGTCGACGTCCCGGTGTCGGCCGACTGGGGACCGGGCGCCTACGTCACGGTGCACGTGTTCCGCACCGCGGCGGATGCGAAGTCGCGGCCCGGCCGCGCCATCGGTCTCGCCTGGGTCGGCATCGATCCCGGCGTGCGCAAGCTGCCGATGGCGTTCGATGTGCCGGACAAGTATCCGCCGCGCGCACGCGCCGCGATCCGGCTGCGCACCGCACCCGGCGCCTGGGTCAGCCTCGCTGCGGTGGACGAGGGCATCCTGCGGCTGACCAATTTCGCCTCGCCCGATCCGTCCGATCATTTCCTCGGCCGCCGCCAGCTCGGGCTCGACATCCGCGACGACTGGGGACGGCTGATCGCGCCGCCCGACGGCGAGGCGACCGCGCTGCGCCAGGGCGGCGACGAGGGCAGCTTCGCGCTGCCGGACATCCCGCAGAAGACGGTGACGCTGTTCGTGCCGCCGGTGCAGGCGGGCGCCGATGGCGTGGCGGAGTTCCCGCTCGACCTGCCCGACTTCAATGGCCAGGTGCGGCTGATGGCGGTGGCCTGGAGCGGCACCAAGCTGGGTGCTGCCGCCACCGACGTCTACGTGCGCGATCCGCTGGTGGCCGAACCGCTGCTGCCGCGCTTCCTCGCCCCGGGCGACCAGACGCGGCTGACGCTGCTGCTGCACAACCTGGAACTGCCGGCCGGCGAGCAGGCGGTCACGGTGTCGGTCGATGGCCCGCTGGCGATCCGGCGGTCAGCCGCGACTGGCCGCCACGCTGGCGCCCGGCGCACAGGCGCTGCCGTTCACCACGCTCACCGCGACCGGCGCGGGCCGAGGCATCGTCCGGCTGGACGTCGCCGGCACCGGCGGGTTCCACATCCAGCGCGAGACCGCGATCACCGTGCGTCCGGCGCGCGGGGCCAGCGACCATGGTGGCTGCCGGCGAGCTGGCGCCTGGGGCCGAGATTCAGCTCGCCCCGCCGCTCGATCAGTTCGTGCCCGGCACCTGGAAGGCGTCGGCGACGCTTCGGCGGCGCGGTGCGCTACGACGTCGCCGGGCTGGTGCAGGCGCTCGACCGCTATCCGCTGTGGTGTCTGGAGCAGGCGACCAGCCGCGGCTTCCCGCTGGCACTGCTGCACGGACGGCCCGATGGCCGGGCCGGACCGCGCCGCGCGGCTGCAGCAGGCGGTGGGCTTCGTGCTCGATCGCCAGCGCTTCGATGGCGGCTTCGGTCTGTGGTCGGCGTCGGCCGAGGCGGAACCCTGGCTCTCGGTCTACGCCACCGAGTTCCTGCTGCGTGCGCGCGACGCCGGCGCGGCGATTCCCGAGCAGGCGATGAACGACGCACTGAAATTCATCGCCGACGCCGCCGATGAGCCGGGCGACAAGCCGGAGGACTACGCCACCCAGGCGTACCGGCTCTACGTGCTGGCGCTCGCCGGCAAGGGCCGGCCCGGCGCGGCGCGCGTGATCGCCGAACAGCTCGATCAACTGCCGACGCCACTCGCCAAGGCGCAGCTCGGCGCGGCGCTCGCACTGGCGCATGACCAGCCTCGCGCCGATGCGGCATTCGCCGCGGCGCTGGCGGCGCCCGGGCGACGCTGGTGGGCCTACGACTACGGCACTGCATTGCGGGATCAGGTGGCGATCGCGCTTCTGCTGAAGGAGAGCGGACTGCCAGGCGACCGTCTGGAGCAGCTGTTGGCCGTCATGCCCGGCGCCGACCTGTCGCCCGACACGCTGTCCACGCAGGAGCAGTCCTGGGCGGCCGCGGCCGGCGCCGTGCTGGGCCGCAACGGTGCGCCGGCACGGATTGCGCTGGACGGCCAGCGATCTGCCGCCGGCGCCGGTGGTGTCGGTGGCGCTGACCGGACCCGCCACCGCCCGCAACCTGGCCGACCAGCCGGTGTGGCGCGCGGTCTCGGTCACCGGCATTCCCGCCGACGCCCCTGCCGGCGGCGCGCGCGCAGATGCGCGTCACGCGGCAGTTCAAGACGCTGGATGGTCAGCCGCTGGACCTCGACCACCTGAAGCAGAACACGGTGTTCGTGCTGCTGCTGGAAGGGAAGGCGGAAGACGGCCAGCCGCATCGCGCCATGCTGCAGCACGGGCTGCCGGCCGGCTGGGAGATCGCCGGCCGGCTCGCCGGCGGCGATGTGCCGGGCATGTCATGGCTTGGCAAGCTGTCGGAGACCGAGGCGCAGCCGGCCGCGGATGACCGCTATGCAGCGGTGGTCGCGCTGACGCCGGAGGAGCCGGACTTTCGGCTGGCGGTGCGTGTGCGTGCGGTGACCCCAGGCACCTACGAACTGCCAGGAGCCGAGGTCGCCGACATGTACCGCCCTGGCGTATTCGCCCGCCAGGCCGCCGGCCGCATCACCGTGCTAGGGGTGGAATGAACACCGATGCTCCCCCTCCCCTTGCGGGAGGGGGGCGGGGGGAGGGGGCAGTGCCGCCATCGTCCATCCCCCTCCCCCTGCCCCCCTCCCGCAAGGGGAGGGGGAGGCTGGCTGCGATGGTCGCCCTCCTGCCATCTCTCGCGCTCCTTCTTGCCACTCTCGGCATTATGCTCGATCGCTGCTTCCCGCCCGACCTCTCCCGTCTCGCCCTCGTCGGCACCGAGATCCTCGACCGCCAGGACCGCGTTGCTCGCATTGCTCCCGGCCCAGGGCGGCGTCTGGCGATTCCGCGCCGACAGCGTCCCACCACTGTTCGCCAACCTACTGATCGCCGTCGAGGACCGCCGCTTCTGGCACCACCCCGGCGTCGACCCGCTCGCTTTGGCACGTGCCACCGCCCAGCTCGTCCGCCGCGGCCACGTGGTCTCCGGCGGTTCGACGCTGGCGATGCAGGCCGCCCGGCTGCTCGAACCCCGCCCGCGCACGCTGCGCTCCAAGCTGATCGAGATGGCGCGCGCGCTGCAGCTCGAAGCCCGCTACGGCCGCGACGGCGTGCTGCGACATTTGGCTGACGCTGGCGCCGTTCGGCGGCAACCTGGAAGGTATCCGCGCCGGCTCGCTCGCCTGGTTCGGCGTCCCGCCCGAGGCATTGGAGCCGGCGCAGGCCGCTTTGCTGGTCGCCATCCCCCGCCGTCCCGAGCGCCTGCGGCCCGACCGCCACCCAATCGCTGCGCAAGTCGTGCGCGACCGAGTGCTGGCTATCGGCGTCCGCTCAGATCTGTTCGCCGACGGGTCCGTGCCGGTGCCAACGGCCCGCGTACGCGCTGCCTCGGCATGCGCCGCAGCTTGCCGCCTCGCTGCCGCGGTCTCCGCAGGTCCACACCACGCTGGACCTGCCGCTGCAGACTGCACTGGAACGCCTGGGGGAGGAGCGGCTGCAGACGCTGCCGCCCCATGCCTCGATCGCGATTCTGGTGGCCGATGCACCGGCGCGCGCGATCCGGGCGCTGTATCCGGGGGCATGGCGCGACCAGGAGCGCGCCGGCGCTATCGACCTCAGCACGGCGGTTCGCTCGCCCGGTTCAGCGCTGAAGCCATTCATCTACGCCATGGCGTTTGCCGACGGCATTGCGGCGCCCGACACCGTGATGCCGGACCTGCCGCGCCGCTACGGCGGCTATGCGCCGGAGAACTTTGACCGCGGCTTTGCCGGCAGCATCACGGCCGCCGATGCGCTGCGCCGCTCACTCAACTTGCCTGCCGTTGCTCTGCTCGACCGCGTCGGACCGCTGCGCTTCGCCACTTCGCTGCGCAGCGCCGGCATACGGCTGCGCCTGCCGCACGGCGCGGACCCTTCGCTGCCGCTCGCGCTCGGCGGCGATGGGATCACCCTGCGCGATGCCGCCGCGCTCTACGCCGCGCTGGCCACCGACGGCACCGGCGGACGGCTGCAACTACTGGCCGGTGCACCGCCGGATCGGCCCGACTTCCTCGCCGCCAATGCCGCGCACGAGGTGGCCGACGTGCTGACGCGTCCGCTGCCGGATTTCGGCCCGCGGGGCATTGCCTGGAAGACCGGCACTAGCTGGGGTGGGCGCGACGCCTGGGCGTTTGGTTTCGACAGCCGCCACGTGGTCGCCGTGTGGGTCGGCCGCCCGGACGGCACCCCAATGCCGGCCGCGACCGGCACCTCACTCGCGCTGCCGCTGCTGTCGCGCGTGTTCGACCTTCTGCCACGGGCCCCACGCACTCTGGCGCCATCAAGCGGGACGCGGCCGGCAGGCCCGGCCATCGCGGCCGATAGCTTGCATCTGCTGTTCCCGCCGCCGGGAGCGGTGCTGTCGTCGGATGGGCCTTTGACTATAAGGGTGATGGGCGGCCACCGACCGCTCAGCTTCCTGGTCGATGGCGCACCTTTGCCGACGGACCGGGTCCGCCGCGAGGCAACCTGGCAGCCGTCCGGCCCCGGCTTCTACCGTCTCACCGTGCTCGACGCCGATGGAGCGGCGGTGCAGGCCAACGTGCAGGTGCGAGCCGCACCCTGAGCTGCCAACGCGCCGATCAGGGCGCAGACGACGGCGCGTAACCTGGATGGCCATTGATCGCGGCGATCAGATCCTGCGCCTGGTCGCGGGTCAGCCGCTGACCGGGGGTGGAGTGCAGGTTCAGGCGAGCCTCCAAGGTGCTCGCGGCGCTGTAGATCTTCGCGGCCGCGTCCGGAGCGGTGACGACACGTCCGAGGCCACCCGCTCGAAACCAGATCGTCTCGCCCAGATACGCCACGGCCTCGTCGATTTCGTCCGGCGGACGCGTGCCCTCGATATCGAATGCCGCATGGATCAACTCGTGGACAATTTGCGACCGCCAGTTGTCATTCTGGACGGACTTGGTCTCCCTCAGCGTGAAATGCCGGTTAGCGCCGAGCGTGTATGCGGCTGCGAAGTTAGGTCCTGTGTCGCCGACCTCGACGCCGATGCGCCCATTGGCGACGGCCGCGGCGACGCTCTTCAGCTTGGCTCCCGATATGGCGAAACCAGCGAGGCTGAAGTCGACCGCCTTGAGACGGCGTTGAGCATACGTGTCGGTCGGGTCGAGCGTCTCGACGATCAGTCCCATCAGCCTGACGGTCGGCAGCTTCGGCACGACACAAACCCACGGCATCCCCATGACAAATCTCCCCATCCATCTGCCCGTATGCCATGGGTCGCCGTTGATACGGCAGGGCAAATCAGCCTGGGGTTTTTCCGCGCGTGGCAGGCGGGTCGATCCGAGGATTAAGCCGCCGTTAATAACTGGCGGTCAGAACCGGCAATTGTCGGCTTCCTCCCCTAGCGCCAGAGCATGGCGCGCCGGCGAAGTCCTGGGGTGTTCTTAGCGTTCCAGGAACACCTCGGGGCTTTTTTTCTTAAGTCGCGTGCGCCTGGTTGCGACTCAAGACCGACAGCGCCTCTTCCTCGTTATTCACATGGATCGTCGTGTAGCCTGCTTCGGCAGCGGTCCGATCCATCTGCTCCGAGGCGACATGCGCCCCGCCGCCTTTGCCCACGATCCGCACCACACGCCGCATTCCCGCGTGGTGCAGGAACTCCTGCAGCTTCTCGATGCGTTCTGCCACATGGCGCGAGGACGGGCGCATATTCGAGATGTCGCTGATGCAATCGAAGTCCGGCCGCAGTTGCGGGAGTAGTGCTGCAATCTCTGTCTGGAATCGATCAATCTCAGAGACGTTGAGCAAATCGATCCAGCGTAGGACCAGCCGATTATTCTCCTGATCAATCTCGGCGCGATGCATGGCGAAAAACTCCTCCACGGTCGTTGCGGCGGGATGTAGAGCGATTGACTGAACGAAAGATGAACCATCCGACAGCCCACGGCGTGCCCGAGGAGGACCAAGAATCCGATGCAATTACGCTGGGCGAGAAAATCGGCTAAAGTGTCGGAAGCGGCTCGGTTGGGCCGCAGGCGGAGGGGCGGGATGGACGACGGCAGGCCGCATATAAGCGTTTGTTGCCGTCGCGCTTCCGCACTGAGCAGTCATGCGCTCCGACACCGCATCTGATCCCGTCGGAAGGCTAACGGGACGACGGAGACTGATCGCCGTGGTCTATGCCGACATGGTCGGCTACAGCCGGCTTATCGGGTTGGACGACGTTGGAACGCTCGCTCGACTGCAGACACTGCGAAGCAGCGTATTTGACCCGGCGATCGCGGAGCATGGTGGCAGGATCGTCCAGACCGGCGGCGATTCGCTGCTTATTGTTTTCGACAGCATAGAAGGCGCGGTGCAATGTGCTGTGAAGGTGCAGCAACAGGTTCCGGATCATAATGAGGGCTACGCGCCGGATAGTGCCATCCGCTTCCGCATCGGGATCGATATCGGTGACGCGATTGCCGACGGAACCGACCTGCATGGCGATGGCGTTATCATCGCGGCCAGGCTCCAGGCGGAATGCCCGCCGGGTGGCGTCTGCGTATCGCGGGGAGTGCGAGACCACGTGCATGATCGCCTCGATCTGGCGTTCGATGCACTGGGGTCGCTTGACCTCAAGAATATCGCTCGGCCGGTCGAAGCATTTGTGCTGCGGACTGCTGCGGCCGCCGACATATCCAACTCAGCTCGGACGTTGCTTATAGGCAATACAGCGAAGAACCTGCCGCTGCCGGATCGGCCATCGATCGCCGTTCTCGCGTTCACCAACATGAGTGGCGATCAGGAGCAGGAGTATTTTTCCGACGGCATTGCCGACGACATCATCACCGAACTGTCGCGCGTGCGGTGGCTCTTCGTTATCGCTCGCAACTCAAGTTTTGTCTACAAGGGCAATGCCATCGACGTGAAGCGGATCGGGCGCGAGCTAGGCGTTCGCTATGTGCTGGAAGGCAGTGTGCGGCGCGGCGGTCAGCGTGTTCGCGTCAATGCACAGCTTATCGATGCGGAAACGGGCAGCCATGTCTGGGCCGATCGGTATGATCGCGACTTGACCGATGTCTTCGCCGTTCAGGATGGAATCACGCTTGCAGTCACCGGGGCAATTCGCCCAGCCGTTGCCAATGCCGAACAGCGTCGGGTGCTGCGCGAACCGCCAACCAATCTGCGTGCCTGGGAATCTTATCAAAGAGGAATTTGGCATCTCTCTCGGTGGCGACCGGAGGATCTTCCGCAGGCCCGTG
Source organism: uncultured Alphaproteobacteria bacterium (assembly GCA_963850535.1). Taxonomy (GTDB): domain Bacteria; phylum Pseudomonadota; class Alphaproteobacteria; order Acetobacterales; family Acetobacteraceae; genus JAMXLO01. Next base: position 40,367 of record CAWKMC010000044.1, read on the forward strand.
AATTCTTCAACCGTGCTCTCGAGCTCGACCCGATGCTCGCCTCTGCCCATACGGGGCTGGCGATCGCGTACATGCCAAGAGGGCGCGACGTATGCCGCTCGTCCACTGCTGGAAGCATTGCGCCTTTCAGGCGATGAGGCACAAAAGGCGCTCGAACTTGATCCGAACGATGCCGACGCGCATGCATTCAGAGCGCACGCGCTAGGGTGTTTGGGAGAGTACGCGAGTGGCTTCTATCACGTCGAGCGCGCACTGGCGATCAACCCAAGTTGTGCGTTGGCATTCCACTTCAAAGGCTGGCTACAAATCTTTACCGGCCGGCCCGCTGAAGGACGTGGTGCGACCCTCCGCGGCATCCGGCTTGATCCATATAGGGCGGCCTCCCCGTTGGTGCGCAGTCAGATTGCGATGAGTTATTACATCGAGGGCGACTATGAGACGACGGCTGCGGAAACCGCCCGCCTGATCGCCGACCGCCCAGATCATCCCTATGGCTACCGTTGGCTGGCTGCCGCGTTGGGCCAACTGGGCCGAAGCGACGAAGCTCGGGCGGTGCTGGACAAGGCGCTAGCGATCGCACCAGATGCGTTCCGCCTGTATGTGGACCAGCGTGTACCGTGGATGAGTCGGGTTGATTACGACCACATGATGGAGGGACTACGTCAGGCGGGGTGGCGGGGAGCGGGCGAAGCACAGATTACCTGATCCTTCACTTCTCACGGCGCTGCGGCCACGATGCCTGTCCGCCAGGGTTTCCTGTTCTGGTTACGCAGGAGAGCAACGCCATGACGACATCAGACGAAGGGAAACAACCAGCCCAGGTTCCCGGCGATGCCGAATCCCCACCAAAAGGGGAAACTGATCGGACCGCCGAGCGCGCCGTGCGGCATACCGACGCCACCGAGCCGGTGCAGAGCGAAGAAACGGAGCCCCGCCGCAAGCCATCATAACGGTGCTAAACCCGAGCGGGGACAGGTCTTCTGACACTGCGCGACTGGTAGAGACGACCCGCTGGATGGCGGTGATCGCCGCCATCGTGCTGGCGCTCTGGCTGTTGTCCGATATCGTGCTGGTCGTCTTCATGGCGGTGCTGATCGCGATCATGCTGCGCGGCGCAGCGGATTGGGCTGCCGAGCAGACCGGCATCGCGCAACGGACCATGCTCGCGCTGGTGACCGTGCTTGCCGTCGCCCTGCTGGCAGGTTTCCTCTACTATCTCGGCCCGCATCTTGCCTCGCAATCGCAGGCGCTGTGGACGCGGCTGCATGAGACGATCGATCAGCTTCGGCAGAGCTATGGCGACACGCCTTGGGGCAAAGCGCTCTTCAGTGATATCGCGCCACCCCAGGCGGTGCAGACCCATATCGTCAGCTACGCAGGAACGGTCGCATCTGCGACGTTTGGCGGTGCGCTCACCGGTTTCGTTTTGATCATCACAGCACTCTACTTCGCCATATCGCCCGAGCTTTATGTCGGTGGTCTTGTCCGACTGTTCGCGCATCGGCATCGTCCTCTGGCGCGCTCGATTGTCGAGGAGATCGGGCTCACCCTGCGTCTATGGTCGCTGGGTCAGCTGATAGACATGGCGGTCGTCGCGGTGTTGATCGGCATCGGCCTGACCGTTCTCGACATCCCGCTTGCGCTCGCTCTTGCCGTTCTTGCCGGGCTGTTCACCTTCGTCCCCTATTTCGGCGCGATCGCAGCAGCGGTTCCCGCCGTCTTGGTCGCCTTCACCATCAGTTGGCAGAAGGCGCTGTGGGTGATCGCAATTTTTGCGGTGGCGCACAGCGTCGAGGGCTACGTCGTCGCTCCCATCGTGCAGCGCAACACCGCTCACCTGCCGCCCGCCTTGACCATCCTGTCGATGACCATCCTGGGCACAATTTTCGGGCCGCTGGGCATCGTCCTCGGGGCGCCGGTTTGCGCCGCCCTGCTCGTGCTGGTGCGGAAGGCTTATGTCGGGGCTGTACTCGGCGACGATGTATCAGCCGAGCAATAGGCTGGTTACACCTGAAAGTAGCATGGGCCGATCTCTCGGCGCGTTTGCCATCATGTAAGCCCGCTTGGTAGGCTTGCGTCACAAATGTGTCGCTCTGGGGAGGAGCAATGGGCCCGACGATCGAACGACAGACGATGCGCAAGGTGTACCTGCGGCTGCTGCCGCTCGCCATGCTCGTCTACTTCTTCTGCTATCTGGACCGCATCAACGTGAGCTTCGCCGCGTTGCAGATGAACGCGGATATCGGGCTGACAGCGGCCGCCTACGGGCTCAGCTCCACAGCGTTCTACGTTGGCTACTGCCTGTTCGAAGTGCCGAGCAACGTGATTCTCGACAAGGTCGGCGCGCGCATTTGGATCGCGCGGATCATGATCACCTGGGGACTGGTCTCCGGTGCCACCGCGTTCGCCACCGGTCCGATCAGCTTCCTGACGATCCGGCTGCTGCTGGGATTCGCCGAGGCCGGTCTGTTCCCCGGTATCGTTCTGCTGTTCACCTATTGGTTCCCCGACCATCACCGCGCCCGCATCGTGTCGAGCTTCACGCTGGCGCTGCCGATCTCCGTGGCTCTCGGCGCGCCGGTTTCCACCGCGATCCTCGGGCTGGACGGTTGGCTGGGCTATGCCGGGTGGAAATGGATCTTCCTGCTCGAGGCCGTGCCAACGATCGTCATCGGCATCGTTGTGCTGTTTGCGCTCACTGACAAACCCGCCAAGGCGGCCTGGCTCAATGCCGAGGAGAAGAACTGGCTGATCAGCACGCTGGATCACGAGCGCCGCCTGGTCGAATCAGCGCGCAAATTCAGCATGTTGCAAGCGCTGGTGAACCCGAAGATCGTGCTGCTGTCGATCAATTACCTCGGCATCGTGACGGCGAGCCTGGGGCTGCTGCTGTTCGTGCCGCAGATCATCAAGTCGCTCGGCACCAGCAACATGGGCACCGGCTATGCGACGATGCTCGCCTACCTTTGCGGCGCAATCAGCATGATGGCGTGGGGCTGGATCTCCGACCGGATGGGGGAACGGCGGTGGAACCTGTTCTGGGCCTGCACGCTGGCGACCATTGGCCTGGTGATTGCCGGTATGACCATGGGAACCTGGTGGGCGTTGGTCGGCATGTGCATCGCAACAGCCGGTTTCTACGGCACCAAGGGCCCATTCTGGTCGATGCCATCGATGATGCTCACCGGCGCCGCGGCGGCGGCCGGCATCGCCTGGATCAACTCGATTGGCAATGTGGGCGGCGCGGTAGGACCCGCCCTGGTGGGCTGGATCAAGGATGTCACCGGCAGCTATTCCGGCGGTCTCTTTGGCTTGGCGGCGTTCACCGGCGTCTCGGCGCTCATCGCCGCATTCGTCCTGCACATCCCGCGCCAGGTGCCGGTACGCAGCCGCGTCGGCGTGGCTGCTGAAGAGGCCGCTTGACGTCCGGCCGGTCCGGCCGCCATCTGACCCCATGTCAGACGGCCGGACGGCCGCTGCCGTCGCGAGGCGGTAGAGGAAAGTCCGGGCTCCACGGGAATACGGTGCCGGATAACGTCCGGCGGGGGCGACCCTAGGGAAAGTGCCACAGAAAACAAACCGCCCGCGCAAGCGCCGAACGGCAGCCCGCGGGCAAGGGCGAAACGGGGTGGCAAGAGCACACCGCGCCCCTGGCAACAGGGGCGGCACGGTAAACCCCACCGGGAGCAAGACCGAATAGGGACGACAGCCGCTTGGCGCAGGAGCATTCCCGCTCCGTCGTCCGGGTAGGTCGCGCGAGGCGCGCCGCAAGGCGCGTCCTAGAGGAATGGCCGTCCCGCACCAAAATGGTGCGGACAGAACCCGGCTTATAGGCCGTCTGGCATTTCGCCCCCAAATTGATCCACAGGAACAAAAACGCAACAAAGATGCTCTTAACCCGCTGATACCTAGGCAAAATTTCCGGTCGAGGGGAGCAAATGTCCTTGCTGCCCACAATCGCCCATGTTATCCCATGTCATCCCAAACAGGCTGGCGCAGAGGGGCGTCGGGCCGGAAAGGCACCGGGTACGGATGGCGAGCTTTCTTGGCACCCACCAGAACAGGTTGGACGCCAAGGGTCGCGTCTCTGTCCCTGCATCATTTCGTGCCGCGCTTCGCTCTCGCGATGACAACAACGGAACGCACCTCGTGCTGCGACCATCGCATCAGCATCGCTGCATCGAAGCGTGGCCAAGCAGTGAATTTGAAGCGCTGGCCCAGCCATTGAACCGACTCGATTTGTTCAGTCAGGCTCACGATGACTTGGCAGCATCCTTGTATTCGGATGCGTTTGCGGTCGAAGCCGACAAGGAAGGTCGAAATCCTCCTGCCCGATAACCTCGTCAGCTATGCTGGACTTGGCGAGACCGTGGTGTTCATGGGTCTCGGTCGCATCTTTCAAATTTGGGAACCGGAAGCAGCGGAGCGCCGACGTGCCGAGGCGCGCGAGCGGGCGCGGACGCATGGCCTCACGCTTCCCGGCAGCGGTCCGCAATGAACCACATTCCCGTCATGTTGCCTGACGTGGCTCGTCTGATGGCACCACATGCTGGCGGCGTTTATCTCGACGGCACGTTCGGTGGTGGCGGATATACGGCCGCGCTGCTTGAGGCGGCGCCCTGCACAGTCTGGGCGATCGATCGCGATCCTGAGGCGATCGCGCGTGGTGCCACGCTCGCCGCGCGATATTCCGGCCGGTTGCACCTGATCCAGGGTCAGTTCGGCGACATGCTGACGCTGCTTGCCGAGAATGGCGTCACGGCGCTGGACGGCGTGATGTTGGATCTCGGTGTGTCCTCGTTTCAGCTCGATGACCCAACGCGCGGCTTTTCGTTCCGCGCCGACGGCCCATTGGACATGCGCATGAGCCGCAGCGGTCGCACGGCCGCTGACCTGGTGAATACGCTGGCCGAACGCGAGCTGGCAGATCTGCTGTTCGAACTTGGCGAAGAGCGTGCGTCGCGGCGGATCGCGCGTGCCATCGTTGCTGCGCGTGCCGAGGCGCCGATCACCACGACGGGCCGCCTCGCCGCCATCATTCGTGGCGTGCTGCCCCCGGACCGCTCCGGCATCGATTCTGCGACGCGCAGCTTCCAGGCGCTGCGCATCGGCGTGAATGATGAACTCGGCGAGGTCGCGCGCGCATTGGCGCAGGCGAGCGAGTTGCTGTCGCCTGGCGGCCGCCTGGTGGTCGTCTCGTTCCACTCACTGGAGGACCGCATCGTCAAACGCTTCATGACCGAGGCGGCCGGTCGCGCGCCAGCACCTTCGCGGCATGATCCGCGCGGGCTTGCCGGCCGTCCTGCGCCTCGCTTCCGTTTGCTCACCGCTCGCCCGCTGCGTCCCACTGCGGCGGAGACCACGGCCAACCCGCGCGCCCGGAGCGCGCGGCTGCGTGCGATGGAGCGCCTCGCCGCATGATCCGGCCGTTCACCCTGGTCTGCATTCTGCTGGCCTGCGGATCGGGCCTCTATCTCTACCAGGCCAAACACCGCGTGCAGATGCTGGATCATGAGATCGAGAAGACTGTCCGCGACACCAACGAACGGCGTGAGCGAATTCGCGTGCTGCACGCCGAGTGGACGTTGCAAAACGATCCGCAGCGCCTGCAGGTCCTGGCAGATCAGTTTCTGGCGCTGAAGACGGTTACGCCCGGGCAATTCACCAGCCTGGCCGAACTCGACAATCGCCTGCCCGCCGTGCCGCCACCCGAGGCTGCAAGTCCCCCGCCCGTGCCAGCCTCGCCACCGGCCGCCGATACGCCGCCGCCCGAAGAGCCCAAGCCGGTGCCGGTCGCGGCCAGCAAGCCGCCGCCACCCGCGCCACCGGCCCCGGTGGCACCAAAGCCCGCGCCAGTGATGGCAGCCACGTCACCGCCGCCGCGCCCGCCGGAGCGGGAGCACGAGCACGAAACCGAACATAAGCTGCCGCCTTCGCCGGCGCCTCATCCGGTGATCGCCGAAGCGCGCGCACCGGTGCGGGCGACGCCAGTGCCGACCCGGCCGGTGCTCGCCGTCGAACCGTCGCGGCCGTCACCGGTCGCACCCGCCGTCTCGAGCGGCTCGGCCCTGGGCATGGCGCGCAGCGGCTCGATGTCCCTGCCGCGTCCGATGCCGATCACTGCGTCGCAGTGGGTCTCCAATGGCAACGGGGGAGGCTGACGGTGACCGACGCCCCGCCGGCAAATTCCATCCCGCGCGAAGCTCCGGCATGGCGACGTGGTGCCGCCGCCGGCGACGCCGTCCCGCGCATCGAAATGGTGCGCGTCACCCAGCCGGATCTGCAGCGTCGCGGCGCACTGGAAAAGACCCGGGGACGTCTCGTCTATGCGGCGTTCGGCTTCGGTCTGCTGTTTCTCGCGGTGATCGCCAAGCTGGCAGATGCGACGATCCTCCAGCCGCTCTCGCCGCACCGGCCGGAGAAACCGATCGAGGCGCTGTTCACCGCACCAAAGCAGGCGGATACGACAATGGCCGCCTCGCAGCGCGCCATGATCACCGACCGCAACGGCCAGATCCTGGCGATCTCTTTGCCGACCGTCGCGGTGTTCGCCGATCCTCGACAGATCATCGATCCGGCGGATGCCGCGCATCGCTTGAAACAAGTGCTGCCACGGCTGAACGAGGACGAGGCGCGAACCCGGCTGTCGGACACCAACCGGCAGTTCGTCTACCTGGAGCGGCAGATCACCCCGCGTGAACAGCTGGCCATCAACAATTTGGGCATCCCCGGCATCGATTTCCGCCCGACCGAGCAACGCCACTACCCGATGGGCCGCACCGCCTCACAGGTGCTGGGCGGCACCGACGTCGACGAACACGGCGTCGCTGGCGCGGAAAGATACTTTGATCACCGCCTGTTCGACGACAACGCGCCACTGCGACTGTCGCTCGATGTTCGCGTTCAGGCCGTCGTGCGCGACGAACTGTCCAAGGCGATCGACTTCTTCCAGGCGATAGGCGGCTGCGGCATCGTCATGGACGTGCGCACCGGTGAGGTGCTGGCGATGGTCAGTCTCCCCGACTATGACGCCAACGATTATCGGAAGGCGACTGACGACCAAAAATTCAACCGCTCGGTCACCGGCATGTATGAGCCGGGCAGCACCTTCAAGCTGCAGACTGCGTCGATGGCACTGGACTCCGGCATCGTGCACATCTGGGACAAGTTCGACGCGGCGCACGACATTCACATCGGCCGGTTCACTATCAGCGACTTCGAGGGCAAGCACCGGATCCTGTTTCTGCCCGAAGTGCTTGCGTATTCGTCCAACCTCGGTGCTGCGCGGATCGCCGAAACTGTCGGTGGCGAACGGCAGCGTGCGTGGCTGCGGAGCATGGGCATGTTCGGCCGCGTCGGCATCGAGCTACCAGAGGCGGGGATACCGATCATCCAGCCGGCATCGGCCTGGAAGGAGATCGTCACGATGACCGTGGGGTTCGGCCACGGCATCTCGGTCTCACCGCTTCACGTGGTTCGCGGCACGGCCGCGGTGGCCACCGGGATCCTGCAACGCCCCACCATTGTCGCGCTGCCACCCGGCGATCGGCCACCGGTGGGCGTGCCGGTGATGGAGCCGGCCATATCGGACACGATGCGCAAGCTGATGCGCCTGGTGGTCACCGACGGGTTTGGCAAGCAGGCGGAGGTTGCCGGCTACTACCCGGGCGGCAAGACGGGCACCGCCGAAAAGGTCGGCAAGCACGGCTACAAGCGCGGCTTCAAGGAGAATTTCAACGTCGCGGCGTTCACCAGCGTGTTCCCGATGAACGCGCCACGCTATGCCGTCTACATGATGGTCGACGAGCCGCACGGCAATAAAAGCACCTACGGCTATTCGACGGCGGGCTGGGTGGCGGCACCCGCCGCTGGCCGGGTGATCGCGCGCGTTGCGCCCATGCTGGGCATGTTGCCGGACATTCAGGATGCGCCGCAGATCAATCAGGCGCTTTTCATTCCGCTGCAGCCCGGGCGCCCCTCCGTCGTCCCGCACGGCCCGGTGACCGCCGGATCGCCTCCTGCCCCAGCGCCGCGGCCGGCGCTGACCGTGCCCGTAAGTCCATTGGCGCCGGCACATCCGATTACGCGCGACACGCGGCACGAAGCCGCGCTGCTGCCGCCCGTGCCGCCCGCCCCACCAACCACTCCATCCCTTGCGGCTCGCTGAGATCATGCGCCCGGTCTCAGCAGCTTCTGGCGGTCTGGACATCGCTGGTGTCACCGCCGACAGCCGTCGCGTTGCGCCGGGCTATCTATTTGCCGCGCTTCCCGGCAGTCGCGAGGACGGCCGCCGCTACATCGCCGATGCCGTGTCGCGTGGCGCGATCGCTGTCCTGGCGCCGGAGGGGACCAGCTGGCCGCCCGGCGTGCCGCCGCGTCCGCTGCTGCAGGACCCAGAGCCGCGCCGCCGCCTCGCTCAGCTTGCTGCAGCGCTTGCAGGGACCCAGCCACGCGTCGTGGTCGCGGTCACCGGCACCAATGGCAAGACCAGCACGGTCGAATTCCTCCGTCAGCTATGGGCGGCCAACGGCCGGCCGGCCGCCAGTCTGGGTACCCTGGGACTGATCGCGCCCGGCTTCGATCCGGGGCCGGGTCTGACGACACCCGATCCGGTCAGCCTGGCCGAAACCCTGGCCGAGATTGCCCGCGCCGGCATCCAGCACGCGGCGATGGAGGCATCCTCGCACGGTCTCGACCAGTTTCGCCTGGACGGCGTGCGGCTGACCGCTGGGGCATTCACCAACCTCACCCGCGACCATCTGGACTACCATGGCTCGCTGGACACCTACCGGCAGGCGAAGCTGCGCCTGTTCGCCGAACTGCTGCCCGCGGGTGCACCGGTTGTGGCGAGCAGCACCCTGGACTCGGCAACGCTGTCGGTTCTGGCCGATGTCGCCGCGCGGCGCCGGCTCGACCTGCGCACCGTCGGCGACGCCGGCCGGGCGATCCGGATTGTGGCCGTGCAGCCGAGACCCGATGGTCAACTGCTGCGCCTGGACGCGGCCGGGATTCGTCGCGAGGTCATGCTGCCGTTGCCGGGTCGCTTCCAGGCGGACAATGCGCTGATGGCGGCCGCGCTTGCCATGGCCGTGGGCGAGCGTGACGTGCTGGACCAGCTGTCAGCACTGCAAGGCGTCCGTGGCCGCTTGGAACTCGCGGCGCGGCTCCCCGATGGGGCCGCCATCTACGTCGATTATGCCCACACCCCGGATGCGCTGGAGCGCCTGTTGGTGGCACTGCGCCCGCATACCACGGGCCGGCTGCACGTGGTGTTCGGTGCCGGCGGTGACCGCGACCGTGGCAAGCGGCCGCTCATGGGCGCCGCCGCCGCACGCTTCGCCGACGTGGCGATCGTGACCGACGACAATCCGCGCAGCGAAAACCCGGCCGACATCCGTGCAGCGATCCTCGCCGCATGTCCGGGCGCGCGCGAAGTCGGCGATCGCAAGCGCGCCATCGCCGAGGCCCTGACCAGCCTGGGACCCGGGGACGTACTGGCCGTCGCTGGCAAGGGCCATGAGCAAGGCCAGACGATCGGCAACACCGTCATCCCGTTCGACGATGTGGACGTCGTGCAGCGGCTGGTCGGCGCATGACCGAGTTGTGGACCGCACAGGATCTGCTGGAGGCGACCGGCGGCAGGATGGACACGCCATTCGCCGCGACCGGCGTGTCGATCGACACCCGCACGCTGCGGCCGGGTGATCTCTTCGTTGCCCTGGAAGGCGAGAATGGCGACGGCCACGCCTTCGTCGCCGAAGCGTCAGCAAAAGGTGCGGCCGGCGCCATGGTGCATCGCGAGGTCGCAGGCGTTGCTACGTCGCTGCGTGTCGATGACACACTCGCAGCCCTGCATCGTCTCAGCAGTTTCGCACGACAGCGATTCAACGGCCGACTGGTCGCTGTCACCGGCAGTGTCGGCAAGACCACGATCAAGGAGATGCTGCGGACGGTGCTGTCAGCGCTCGGTCGCACGCACGCGGCCGTTGCCTCCTACAACAACCACTGGGGCTTGCCGCTGACGTTGGCGCGCACGCCGTTGGATGCCGAGTACTGCGTTGCCGAAATCGGCATGAACCACGCCGGAGAGATCGCCCCGCTCGCGCGCCTCGCCCGACCGCATGTCGCGGTGATCACCGCTGTGGAAAAGGCGCATATCGGCTTCCTTGGTTCGCTCGAGGCGATTGCCGACGAAAAGGCGGCCATCCTGCAAGGATTGCAGCTCAACGGTGGTGCGGTTTTGCCGGCGGATACGCCGCTGCTGCCGCGCCTGCGCGCTGCCGCGGGTGACGCACGTATCGTGACCTTCGGTATGGCACCCGAGGCGGATGTGCGTCTCCTGCACCTGTCGATGGATGCCGAAGGCAGCGAGGTTACCGCGGCATTCGCCGATGAGCGGCTGCGCTTCCGCCTGCACGCACCAGGGCGGCATATGGCGGTCAATGCGCTTGCCGCGATCGCTGCCGCCGCGATGCTGGCGGATACCGCACCCGAACCCATCGTTCATGCGCTCGAAAATTTTGCGCCAGTGGCAGGTCGCGGCGTGCGCCGGCCAATCGATGTTCCTGGCGGCGCCGCGTTGCTGCTGGACGAGAGCTACAACGGCAATCCTGCATCGATGCGTGCCGCGCTCGCTGTGCTGCGCCTGCAGCCGTCGCGGCGGCGCGTCGCTGTTCTCGGTGACATGCTGGAGCTCGGTGACGCTGCGCCCGCTGAACACTGTTCGCTTGCCGACGATGTCGCTGCCGCAGCCGACTGCGTGTTTGCCTGCGGACCGCTGATGCGAAGCCTGTACAACGCCGTCCCCGAACCGATCCGCACCGCTTATGCAGCTGACGCTGCCGCCTTGGCCCCGATGGTGGCTCGCGCGATCGCGCCAGGCGACGCTGTCCTGATCAAAGGCAGCCTCGGCAGCCGGATGAAGCTGGTCGTCGATGCCCTTCACTCTCATGCGAAGGCCGCCTGATGCTGTATGATCTTGCGCGGCCGTTTGCCAACCAGTTCATCCTGTTCAACCTGCTTCGCTACATCACGTTCCGCTCGGGCGCGGCGTGCCTGACGGCGTTGGTGGTCAGCTTCATTCTCGGCCCACCGTTGATTCGCTGGCTGAAGTCGAAGCAGACGAACGGTCAGCCGATTCGCGATGACGGCCCGGAGCGTCATCTGATCGAGAAGAAGGGCACGCCCACCATGGGTGGCGTGCTGATCCTGTTCGCATTGACCATCTCAACGCTGCTCTGGGTCGATCTGCGCAACCCCTACGTCTGGGCGGTGATGTTCGTCACGCTGAGCTACGGCGCACTCGGCTTTGCCGACGACTATCGAAAGCTGTCGCGGCAGAATCACAAGGGCGTCTCGCCACGTGCCAAGCTGCTCGCGCAGATGCTGATCGGCTTCTTTGCCGGCGTCTGGCTGATGCTGCTGACGAAAGGCGAGCTGGCGACATCGCTGACCATACCGGTGTTCAAGGACGTGCTGATCCCACTCGGCATCATGTTCCCGTTGTTTGCGATGCTGGTCATGCTCGGCGCGTCCAATGCCGTGAACCTGACCGACGGCCTGGATGGGCTCGCGATCGTGCCGACCATCATCTGCGCCGGCGTCTTCGCGCTGATCGCGTATCTCGTCGGCAACCGCATCTTCGCTGATTACCTGCAGCTCAACCCGGTGCCCGGCGTTGGCGAACTGCCGGTGTTCTGTGGGGCTCTGATCGGCGCGGGTCTCGGGTTCCTATGGTTCAACGCACCGCCCGCCGCGGTCTTCATGGGCGATACCGGATCGCTTGCACTGGGTGGCGCCCTGGGCGCCGTCGCGGTCGCGACCAAGCACGAGATCGTGCTGATGATCAGCGGCGGCCTGTTCGTGGTGGAGACCGTCTCCGTCATCATTCAGGTGTTCTGGTACAAGCGCACCAAGCGGCGCATCTTTCTGATGGCGCCGCTGCATCATCATTTCGAAAAGAAGGGCTGGTCCGAGCCGACCATCGTCATCCGCTTCTGGATCATCTCCATGATCCTGGCCCTCGTCGGTCTGGCGACGCTGAAGATCCGATGAGTATGGAGCGACGTCCTTCAACGTCATGGCCGGCCTTGTGCCGGCCATCCGTCATGGCACCTGCCGCTACCGATGGCCAGGACAAGCCCGGCCATGACTCTGCAGCGCCAGCCTTGTCGCGAATCGTGCAGCTCCGCTTCCCTGTTCGCTCGACGGCGGGATCAGCCTGATGCCAACCCTCTCGCGCGCCGATAACTCGATCCTTGGCCGCTGGTGGTGGACAGTGGATCGCTGGACGCTGGGCGCAATCGGCGTGCTGATTGGCTTCGGTTACATCATGATGCTCGCAGCGAGCCCCGCGGTTGCGGAACGCATCGGCTCCTCGCGCGATATCTTTCTTCTCAAGCAGGTGTTCTTTCTCGCCGCGGCTGGTGCGGTCGTGGTCGCCGTATCGCTGCTCTCGCCGCGCAGCATCCGGCGCATGGCCATCATCGGCTGCATCATCGCACTCGCGCTGACCGTCGCGACAATGTTCGTCGGTGTCGAGATCAAAGGCGCACGCCGCTGGATCGCGTTGCCAGGCCTGTCGGTGCAGCCGTCCGAATTCCTAAAACCCTGTTTTGCCGTCGTCGCCGCGTGGTTGATCAGCGAGGGCCGCCGCACGCCTCGCTTTCCCGGCAAGCTGTTGGCGATCGGCGTCTTCCTGGCGATCGCGATGCTGCTGAAGTCGCAGCCGGACGTCGGCATGCTGGCGGTGATCTCCGCGGTGTTCTTCGCCCAACTCTACATCGCCGGCCTGAACCTGTTCCTGGTGGCTATATTGGTGATCGCCGCAGGGTTTGGTGGCGTCGGTGCCTATATGTTTTTCCCGCATGTGCAGCGGCGCGTCGAGGCGTTCCTGCATCCCGGCAATGGCATCGGAACCGACTACCAACCGCGCACCGCGCTGGAGGCCTTCGGCAACGGCGGGCTGCTCGGTCGCGGTCCGGGTGAAGGCCACGTAAAGGACGTTCTGCCCGACGCCCATGCCGATTTCGTCTTCGCAGTCGCCGGTGAAGAGTTCGGCATGATCGTCTGCCTGATCATCATCGCCGTGTTCGGCTTCATCGTGCTGCGCGGACTGCTGCGACTGTTGAAGGAACAAGACCTGTTCGTGGTGCTGTCCTGCACCGGCCTGGTCACCGGTTTCGGCCTGCAGGCATTCATCAACATGGCCTCGTCGCTGCAGCTCATTCCCACCAAGGGCATGACGCTGCCGCTGGTCTCGTACGGCGGCTCTTCGGCACTGGCGGTGGCACTCGGCATGGGCATGCTGCTGGCGCTGACGCGACGCCGCCACCATGCGGACGCACCATGAGAGGTCCCGCGGTCCTTCCCATCGTGATCGCTGCGGGCGGCACGGGCGGTCATTTCTTCCCGGCCGAGGCGTTGGCCAGTGAATTGTTGTCGCGCGGGCGACGCGTGGCACTGATGACGGACGCGCGATCCGGCGGACTGCAGAGTCCGGTGTTCGCCGGTCTGGAGCGTTTCGTCATCCGCGGCGCGGGCATCGCCGGCCGTGGTGCTTGGCGCGCCGGCAAGGCAGGCGTGGCACTGGCTGGCGGCGTGCTTCAGGCGCGACGTACCCTCGCGCGCATCAACGCCGGCGTTGTGGTTGGCTTTGGCGGGTACCCAAGTGTCGCGCCGGTGTTGGCGACACGCCTCATGCGCCCTCGACCGGCCGTGATTCTGCATGAGCAGAACGCTGTGCTTGGCCGTGCCAATCGCTTCCTGGCGCATCATGCCGACCGTTTGGCGCTCAGCTTCGCCATGACAACACGCGTGCCGAAGGTGGCAACCGTGGTAACCGGCAATCCGGTGCGTCCTGTGGTCGCGGCGCTTGCCGAGACAAACTACGTGCCACCAAACGACATCATTCGTCTGCTGGTGCTTGGTGGCTCGCTGGGCGCACGTGTCTTCAGCGACGTTGTGCCGGCAGCCCTCGCATCGTTGCCAGACGATCTGCTCTTGCGGATCAGGATCACGCAGCAATGTCGCCCCGAGGATCTGGGTCGGGTGCGCGCGACTTATGACCTCGCAGGTATTGACGCCGATCTGTCTCCGTTCTTTCCGGACGTCGCCGAGAGGCTTGCATCAGCGCATCTGGTGATTGCGCGCGCCGGGGCCTCCACCGTCGCCGAACTGGCGATTGCCGGACGACCGTCGATCCTGGTCCCCTTGCCAGGTGCGATCGACGACCATCAGACGGCAAATGCGCGCGCCCTCGTCGAGGCGCGCGGCGCATCGATGATCGCACAGCACGACCTCACCCCCGCAACGCTGCGCGACCAGCTTGCTGCATTGCTGGCTCAGCCCGAGTTGCTGAACCACGCCGCTCTCGCTGCGCGCACCATCGCGCGGCCTGACGCCGCGGCGCGATTGGCGGATCTGGTGGAGGAACTCATGCCGCAGGAGGCCAAGCCATGACCGCCCCTCCGTCATGGCCGGCCACCGTGCCGGCCATCGGTTCCAGCACGACCCGGAAAGTGAGGAAAGGAACTGTGCCATAAGAGCCCTCCCACTTTCCATCGGCACGATCCATTTCGTCGGCATCGGCGGCATCGGTATGTCGGGCATTGCCGAGGTGCTGCATAATCTCGGCTACTCGGTGCAAGGCAGCGACATCGCCGAGTCGGCGAATGTTCGTCGGCTGCGTGACGCCGGCATCCCGGTATCGATCGGCCATGACGCGGCAAATCTGGGCGGCGCCCAGGTCGTTGTCGTGTCATCCGCGGTGAAGCCCGACAACCCTGAAGTTGCCACGGCGCGTGTGCGGCTGATCCCGGTGGTGCGTCGCGCCGAGATGCTGGCCGAGCTGATGCGGCTGAAGTGGTCGGTGGCGATCGGCGGCACGCATGGCAAGACCACCACCACCAGCCTGATCGCCGCGGTGTTGGAAGCGGCGCATCTCGATCCCACCGTGATCAACGGCGGCATCATCAACGCCTATGGCACCAACACGCGTCTGGGTACTGGCGACTGGATGGTGGTGGAGGCCGACGAAAGCGACGGCAGCTTCCTGCGCCTGCCGGCGGTGATCGCCGTTGTCACCAACATGGACCCCGAGCATCTCGACCATTGGGGTTCACCCGAAGCGATGGTCGCCGGCTATGACCAGTTCGTCGCCAACGTGCCGTTCTACGGCTTCGCCGTGCTTTGCATCGATCATCCGGCGGTGCAGCAGATGATCCCGCGCCTGTCGGACCGGCGCATCATCACCTACGGCTTCTCGCCGCAGGCGGATGTGCGCGCCGATCGCATCGTGCCCGACAAGCTTGGCTCGACGTTCGACGTCACGGTCACCGATCGCGCGCGCAACCGATCGCGCAAGCTGGGTCCCTATCGCCTGCCGATGCTTGGCTCGCACAATGTGCAGAACGCGTTGGCTGCAGTTGCCGTCGGCATCGAGATGGACATCGCTGATGATACGCTGCGTGGTGCCTTCGCTGGGTTCCGCGGTGTGAAGCGACGCTTCACCAAGACCGGCGAGTTGGGCGGCATCACGGTGATCGACGACTACGGTCACCATCCGGTGGAAATCGCCGCCGTGCTGAAAGCGGCGCGTCAGGCCGGCGCACGCAACGTGATCGCGGTGGTGCAGCCGCATCGGTTCAGCCGTCTGCATTCGTTGTTCAGCGAGTTCTGCACCTGCATGAACGACGCCGGCACGGTCATCGTCGCCGACGTGTACCCCGCTGGCGAAGCGCCGATCGAAGGCGTCAACCGCGATGCGCTGGTGGACGGACTACGCGCACGCGGGCATCGCAGCGTCGTGCCGTTGCCTTCGCCGGTGCGGCTCGCCGAGATGATCTATGCCATTGCCAAGCCGGGCGACTTCGTCGTCTGCGTCGGCGCTGGCAACATTACCCAGTGGGCCGCGGCCCTGCCGGGTGAACTTTCCGACCTGCAGAACCGGCGCATCGCCGGAAGCGCCGCATGAACCACCACCCCAGCAGAATCCCCCCTCCCCGCGCGGGAGGGGGCGAGGGGGAGGGGGCGCTGCCACCGCTACGTGGTCGCGTCCAAGCGAATGCGCCGTTGGCACCCTTCACCTGGTTCCGCGTCGGTGGGCCGGCCGAGGTGCTGGTGCGTCCGGCTGACGAAATAGATCTCGCACAGTTCCTGCGCGCGCTGCCGCTCGACATTCCGGTGCACGTGATTGGCGCCTGCTCGAACCTGATCATTCGCGACGGTGGGCTGCCCGGCGTCGTGATCCGCCTGGCGCGCGGCTTCGGCGCAATCACCGTCGGAGTCGATGGTGTGATTGCCGGTGCTGCGGCGCTCGATGTGACCGTGGCTGAACATGTCGCTGCCGCCGGCCTGACCGGATTGGAATTCCTCTCAGGCATCCCTGGCAGCATCGGCGGCGCTGTGGTGATGAACGGCGGCGCTTATGGCGGTGATATCGCATCTTGCCTTGAGTGGGCGGACATCGTGACGCGCACCGGCGCACAACGCCGCATGACAGCCGCGGATCTCGCTTTTGCCTATCGCCACTCGCGCCTGCCGCAAGGTGCTGTGGTGGTGCGTGCCCGACTGCGCGCGAAACCTGGCGCACCGGCCGCCATCGCAGCGCGCATGGCAGAGATCCGCGCAGCACGTGAAGCGTCGCAGCCGATCCGCGCCCGAACCGGAGGATCGACGTTCCGCAATCCACCCGACATGAAGGCATGGGAACTGATCGACGCCACAGGCAGTCGTGGATTGACGCGCGGGGGTGCCCAGGTATCCGAGAAGCACTGCAATTTCCTGATCAACACCGGCGCGGCCACCGCTGCCGACCTTGAAGGTTTGGGCGAAGAACTCCGCCGCCGTGTGCACGAAGCGACCGGCGTCACCCTTGAATGGGAAATCCACCGCATCGGCGTGCCCACCACAACACTCCCCCTCCCCTCGCGGGAGGAGCCTGCGCCGGACGTGATCCGGGGGGACGGTGGGAGGGGGCAGCCCATCCCATGACCCGCGTCGCAGTGCTCTACGGCGGCATCTCCGCCGAATGCGAAGTCAGCCGTTCGACCGGCTTGCAGGTGATCCCTGCGCTGCGCGAGGCCGGCTTCGAAGTCACACCCATCGAAGTTGGCGAAGATATCGGCGCGGTCATCGCCGCACTGAAGCCGCGCCCCGATGCGGTGTTCAATGCGCTGCATGGACGGTTCGGCGAAGATGGCGTGATCCAGGGCGTGCTCGACTGGCTCGACATTCCCTACACGCATTCCGGCGTGCGCGCGTCGGCGCTGGCGATGGACAAAGTTGCGGCAAAGACAATCTTCGCCGCGGCAGGCCTGCCGATTGCGCATGGTCGCGTCGTGCTGACTGACGAACTGCAGGCCGCCGATCCGTTGCCGCTGCCCTACGTGGTGAAGCCGGTCAGCGAAGGCTCATCGGTCGGCGTCGAAATCATCAAACGTGGCGACAACCGTCGAGCCGAGGTCGCGCGCAATTGGCGCTACGGCAAAGCGGCGCTCGTGGAGGAATACATCCCAGGTCGTGAACTCACTGTCGGCGTCATGGGCGACCGCGCACTCGCAGTCACCGAGATCATCGCCGAAGCTGGCGTGTTCTACGACTACAAATCCAAATATGCCGATGGTGGCTCGCGCCATATCATCCCCGCGCGCGTGCACCCGGACATGTACCATCGGGCACTGGACGTCGCGTTGGCGGCGCATCGCGCGCTCGGCTGTCGTGGCGCCACGCGCTGCGACTTCCGTTACGACGACACGAAAGGCGAACCAGGTCGGCTCGTATTGCTCGAGATCAACACGCAGCCTGGCCTCACACCGACATCGCTGCTGCCCGAACAGGCGGCGCATCACGGCATGAACTTCTCGCAGCTATGCGCGTGGATGGTGGAGAACGCGGCATGCCGCGTGTAGCCCGCGGCCCGCGTACGTCGGTGAGCGACCGGCCCGGCCGGCTGAAGCTCCTGCTGCGTCGACAGAAGCGGCTCCTGCGTCCTGCGGCCTGGGGCGCATCCGGCATACTTGTCGTTGGTCTGATGCTGGGTGCGCTCCACTCCACCGCACCCGGCGGCACGCTCGCGACGCTGCGCGAACGACTGGGCAATGCCACGGCTTCCGCAGGCCTGCGCGTCAATGACGTCGTCATCCAGGGACGCGCCAACACGCCGGAACCGTTGCTGCGCGCGGCGATCGGCGTGAGCCGGGGTGATCCGATCCTCGGCTTCTCGGTCGAGATGGCGCGTCAACGCATCGAGACGCTGTCGTGGGTCGAGCACGCCACCGTCGAACGCCGCCTGCCATCTACCGTGGTGGTCTACCTGCAAGAGCGCCGACCGTTCGCCATCTGGCAGAACCAGGGCAAGTTCGTGCTGATCGATCGAACCGGCCAGGTGGTCGCGAACGAGAATCTCGCAGAGTTCCATCAGTTGCCTCTCGTCGTCGGGCCGGGTGCACCGGCGGCTGCCGCCATCCTGCTTGATGCGCTGACGGATCAACCGGATTTGCAGAAGCGCATCACTGCGGCGGTGCGTGTCGGCGAACGTCGCTGGAACCTGCGACTCAGCAACGGCGCCGATGTGATGCTGCCGGAAGGTCATGAAGCACAGGCGATCGCTCGCTTGATGCAATTGCAGCAGGAGCACGCGTTGCTCGATCGCCCACTCGCCGCGATCGACATGCGTCTCGGCGATCGCCTCGTTGTGCGACCGCGCCCTGGTGAGAATAAGCCGACATGAATGACATGTCCCGCCGGGTGCTGGCGCCGCCGAACGACACCGATGAACCAGTGCGCACGCGGCATGGCCGCAGTGGACCGTTCGGTGTGCTCGACATCGGTACCACCAAGATCGTCTGCCTGATCGGCCGCACTGAGAGTGACGGCTCGCTGCGTGCGCTTGGCTTCGGCTGGCAGAAAGGCCGCGGCATTCGCGGCGGCGGCATCGTCGATCTCGAGGCAGCCGAGAAAGCCATTCGCGTTGCGGTCGGCCAGGCCGAAGATATGGCGGACACAAGGCTGCACTCGGTGACGGTGAACCTGACCTGCGGACAACCGGAGTCGCGGCTGTTCAATGTTCAGTGGCCGGTTGGCGGTCGGGCGGTGGAAGAGCAGGACGTTCGTCGTGTGGTGCACGAGGCGCGGGTGCGCGCGGCTGCCGACGGACGCGAAGTGATCCATGCGCTGCCGCTGACATTCTCGGTCGATCAAACCGACGGTGTCACCGATCCTCGTGGACTGTTCTGTGAAGAACTTACCGCACGACTGCATATCGTCGATGCTGTATCGACAGCGCTGCGCTCGCTCGGCGCGTGCATTGCGCGCTGCGACCTCGATGTCGGCGAATTGGTCTCCGCGCCGATGGCCTCGGGTCTTGCAACGCTGGTGCCCGACGAGAGGGAACTCGGTGCCACGGTGATCGACATGGGCGGTGGCACCACGGGTATGGCGGTGTTTGCCGAAGGCCAATTGCTGCATACCGCACAATTATCGATCGGCGGCCAGCACGTGACGAATGATCTGGCGCGTATGCTGTCGACGCCTGTGGCTCATGCCGAGAGATTGAAGACGCTGTACGGCAATGCGCAGCCATGCAAGGACGACGAGAGGGAAATGCTGCCCGTGCCGCTGGTCGGCGAGGAGGAGCATCAGATCGCCAAGATACCGCGCAGCATGGTGGTGAACGTCATCCGTCCGCGGCTGGAAGAGACGTTCGAGTTGGTGAAGGAGCGTCTCGACAACTCGGGTCTGACGCGCGCGGCAGGTACGCGAGTCGTATTGACCGGCGGCGCCTGTCAGCTGGCCGGTGCGCGGGATCTGGCGGGCCGGATTCTCAATAAGCAGGTGCGTCTTGGTCGACCGAGCGCGCTGCGTGGTTTGCCGGACTCCGCGACCGGTCCTGCGTTCGCCACGGCAGCTGGCTTGTTGGCTTGGACCGCTGGCGAAGGACGCACCATGCGCGATGTCG
Source organism: uncultured Alphaproteobacteria bacterium (assembly GCA_963850535.1). Lineage (GTDB taxonomy): Bacteria > Pseudomonadota > Alphaproteobacteria > Acetobacterales > Acetobacteraceae > JAMXLO01. The sequence continues at coordinate 60,324 of CAWKMC010000044.1, forward strand.
ATCTCGAGGTTGATCGGCCGACTGGATTGATTCGTCGCATCGTCAATTTCTTGCGGGAGCGCGTCTGATGCCTGAATTTTTTGCTGGCACACATCTTCGGCGCGACACGAATCGAAGTTTGTGGCGTAACAACGACAGCAACGACTCGGCTCGACTGGCAGCTCTTCTGGGGGAGAAGTCGCTATGACCCTGAATCTCACCATACCGCAGACTCAGCACACCGACTTCAGCCCGAAGATAACGGTGATCGGTGTCGGAGGTGGCGGCACCAATGCGGTCGACAACATGATCGCCGCGAACCTGCAAGGCGTGGAGTTCGTCGTCGCAAACACCGACGCGCAGCAACTTATCCACAGTCGTGCTGATCGCCGCATCCAGTTGGGGCCGCACATCACGCAAGGTCTTGGTGCGGGCGCGAAACCGGACATCGGTAAGGCCGCAGCAGAAGAAGCTTCGGACGAACTGGCACGCCATCTCGATGGCGCGCACATGGTATTCATCACCGCTGGCATGGGCGGCGGGACGGGGACCGGGGCGGCGCCGGTGATCGCGCGCATGGCGCGTGAGCGGAATATCCTGACCGTCGGCGTGGTGACCAAGCCATTCGGCTTCGAAGGCGTGCGGCGTGCTCGTTGCGCCGATCAGGGAATCGATGAACTGCAGCGGCATGTCGATACGCTGATCGTTATCCCCAACCAGAATCTGTTCCGTATGGCCAATGAACGCACCACATGGAAGGAAGCGTTCAAGATGGCCGACCAGGTGCTCTATATGGGGGTGCGCGGCGTCACCGATCTTATGATGGCGCCCGGCCTGGTGAACCTCGACTTCGCCGATATCCGCACCGTGATGGCGGAGATGGGCAAGGCGATGATGGGGACCGGCGAAGCAGAAGGCGAGAACCGTTCGATCCGCGCCGCCGAAGCTGCGATCAGCAATCCGTTGCTGGAAGACACTTCGATGTCGGGTGCGCGTGGGTTGCTGATCAACATCACGGGTGGCGATGATCTGACATTGTTCGAAGTCGATCAGGCGGCGAATCGCATCCGCGAAGAGGTGGACGAAGAAGCCAACATCATCTTCGGCTCGGCCATCGATCCGGAACTGCAAGGCCGGATCCGCGTGTCGGTGGTGGCGACCGGCATCGACACTCCGATGCATGCCGAGCACGAGCGGCCGCGTCTGGCCGTGGTCGGAGGTGGAGCGATGCCGATGCCGCAGCCAATCCCGCTGCCGGCGCACGCCACGTTGTCCGTCGCAATGCCGGCCACCGCGGCGCCTGGCCATGCGCCGATGATGATGGGGCTGCATCCGTTGCGGCAGGCCTCCTCCGCCATGGCCGCAGCCGCGGAACCCATGCCGGACACCGCGCCAATGATGGAGGCGATGGGTGGCACCGCGCCCTATCCCATCCCGCATGCGGCTGCGGCACCTGCGCTGGTGGCCGCCCAATACCGTCCTGCGACGGCCGCTTCGCGCTCCGAATTGTTCGCCCAGCCGGCGGCGCCAGTCGCGTCCGAGGCGCCCCGCCCGAGCCTGTTCAGCCAGGTTACCGGGGTGCTCCGCCGCCGACTGCCGACTGCGCCGCCACCACAGCCGGAAGCACACGTGCGCTCGGAGCCAGCCCTGCATGACCCGCGGCCCGAAGCATCACGCGTGTCGGTGCGGCAGACCGCCGGAGAAGAGGTCGGTCTGGACATTCCAGCCTTTCTGCGCCGCCAGTCCTCCTAGCAGAAAGCCGTAAAGTCAATGGGATAGAGGGAAATACTCAGAAACAATCATTGACTGGCCAGTGCCGCACCGCACAACTACCTTTCAAGCGAATCGGGTTCGAGAGACAGGACGGATGGACGGTCTGGCGTTTTCTGTGGCGGCCGATGACGCTGCCGGCGAGCCGGTAATGGCGGCCCAGTGCACGCTGAAGTCGCCGATCAGCTGTGTGGGCGTCGGTTTGCATACAGGGCAGCGCGTAACGCTCAGCTTCCAGCCGGCGCCGGCAGACCATGGGATCGTGTTCCGCCGCACTGACCTGGGTATCGACATTCCGGCGCGCTTCGACCGTGTGGTCGACACGCGCCTCTGCACGGTCCTGGGGCAGGACGGCGTACGCGTCGGCACGGTCGAACACCTGATGGCGGCGCTCGCAGGCTGTGGCATTGACAATGCTGTGGTCGAACTCGATGGACCGGAACCGCCGATCTTCGACGGCTCTGCCGCGCAATTCGTGTTCCTCCTGGATTGCGCCGGCAAGGTGGTGCAGGACGCGCCGCGCCCGGTGATCGAGATCCTGCGGCCGGTTCGCGTCAGTGACGGCGATGGCTTCGCCGAATTGCGTCCGGGGACGATGGGCCTCGACATGGCGCTGTCGATCGACTTCACAGCAGTGGCGATCGGACGCCAGGCTCTGTCGCTGCGGCTGACGCCCCAGAGTTTCCGGCACGAACTGGCACGTGCGCGCACCTTCACGCTCGCCGAGGAGATCGACCAGCTACGGGCGACCGGGCTCGCCCAGGGCGGCAGTCTGGACAATGCCGTGGTGGTCGATCAGGCGCGCGTGCTGAACCCCGCCGGCCTTCGGGTGCCGGACGAATTCGTCCGCCACAAGCTGCTGGATGCAGTGGGCGATCTGGCGCTCGCGGGAGCGTCGCTGCGCGGCCGCTTCATCGCCCATCGCTCCGGGCATACGTTGAACAACCGGTTGCTGCGGGCATTGTTCGCTGACCGGGCGGCATGGCGGGAAGTCGAGCCTGCGCCTCTGGCGATTGCAGCCGAATAACCCAGCGCTTCGCGCGCTGGCACCGCATGCTATAAGTCGCACAATGCGGTCGATTCGCTCCATGCCTGTGTGGCGGATGTCACTGGTATTGCCGACGCTGCTTGCGTTGCTGGCGGGCTGCGGCAGCTCGAAGGACGATTCCAGCGCCAGCACCAAGCAGGTCGCCCCGGTCGAGGACCTTTACAACAACGGCGTCGATGCCCTGAACGCACAGCGCTATGAGACGGCGACTGACCAGTTCAACCTGGTCGAGCAGAACTACCCGTATTCCAGCTGGGCGGTGAATGCGCAGCTCATGCAGGGCTATACGCAGTACCTGCGCAATAAATATACCGACGCGATCTCTACGCTGGACCGCTTCATCCAATTGCATCCGACGCATCGCGACATTGCCTACGCCTACTATCTGCGCGCGCTCTGCTACTACGAGCAGATCGCCGACATTCAGCGTGACCAGCGCGGCACCGAGCAGGCGATGAACGCCCTGCAGGAGGTCGTGAACCGGTTTCCCGACAGTTCCTACGCGCGGGATGCGCGACTGAAGATCGACCTTTGCCGCGACCACCTCGCCGGCAAGGAGATGGAGATCGGCCGGTGGTACCAAAGCCAGCACCTCTACGAGGCGGCGATCGGTCGCTTCCAGCGCGTGGTGGACGATTACCAGACCACGAATCATGTGCCCGAAGCGCTGCTTCGGTTAACCGAGGTCTACCTGAAGCTTGGCCTCAAGGATGAGGCGAAGAGAACGGCCGCAGTCTTGGGCTACAACTACCCTGGCAGCGGCTGGTACGAAGAAAGCTACGCCGACCTGTTCGACAACGGCCTTGTCCAGCAACCGGGACCGCCGCACCCGCCGGATAGCCGGGGCTTCTTCGCTCGCGCCTGGGACTCGATCTTCTAAGCCGGAGCGGCAATAGCGAGCCGCATGCTCACCGCACTTTCCATCCGCGACGTGGTGCTGATCGAACGGCTGGACCTCGCGTTCGGCGCCGGCCTGACGGTGCTGACCGGCGAGACCGGTGCCGGCAAGTCGATCCTGCTCGATAGCCTCGGCCTCGCGCTGGGCGTGCGGGCGGACGGCAGCCTTGTGCGCGCGGGCGCTGCGCAGGCCAACGTCACCGCAAGCTTCGCACCTCCCGCCGGGCATCCGCTGACCGGGCTGTTGGTCGAGCAAGGTCTGGAGACCGAGGACGAGGTTGTGCTGCGTCGCGTGCTGGGCAAGGACGGCCGATCGCGCGCCTTCATCAATGACCAACCAGTTGGCGTGGCGCTGCTCCGGCGCGCCGCGGGCTTGCTTGTCGAAGTGCAGGGGCAGCACGAGCAGATCGGGCTGGCCGATCCGTCCAGCCACGCCGGCTTGCTCGACGCCTTTGGCGTGGCTCGCCCGTTGGGCGAAGCCGTCGCCGCGGCGTGGCGCGCGTGGCGCGATGCAATTGCTGCGCTGGAGGCGGCGAAGGCGGCGATCGCGGAGGCCGAGAGGGACGAAGCATGGCTGCGTCACGCGGTCGACGAGCTGGCCGGTCTGGCGCCGCAGGAGGACGAGGAGGAGCGGTTGGCGCGCGAGCGCCAGCGCCTGCAGCAAGGTGAGCGCCGGGCGGAAGCGATCGCCGCGGCGCTCGCTGAACTGGCACCGCGCGACCGGCGCACACCGGCACCGGCGGCAGCCCTGCGCGCCGCGGGGCGCGCACTGCAACGCCTCGTCACGCCCGCGCAGCCGGAGGCCACCAATCCGGCGGAGCCCGCGATCGCAGCTCTGGAGCGCGCGGAGGAGGCGCTGGCCGAGGCGGAAACCCTTCTCACGCGCCTGGCAGGCGAGGCCGATGCCGATCCGCGGCTGTTGGAGCACGCGGAGGAGCGGCTGTTCGCGTTGCGCGCTGTGGCGCGCAAGCACGCCGTGGCGGTGGCCGAATTGCCCGCATTGCTGGACACGCTCAGTGCCCGGCTGGCCGCGCTGGAGACCGGCGCCGCCGAGGTCGTGGCGTTGGAGCAAGCCGTTCAGGAGGCGCGCCAAGCCTACATGCAGGGGGCCACGGCACTCGGTGCGGCGCGAAGGACCGCGGCGGCGAAACTGGACCGCGCGGTGTCCAAGGAGCTGCCGCCCCTCAGGCTCGACAAGGCACGCTTCCATGCCGAGGTGGCGGCGTTGGCTGAGGCTGACTGGGGGCCGTCGGGCAGCGATACGGTGCGCTTCCTGATCGCCACCAATCCGGGCCAGGAACTCGGGCCACTGGGCCGGATCGCGTCGGGGGGCGAACTGTCGCGGCTGATGCTGGCCCTGAAGGTGGTGCTTTCCTCCGGCTCGCCAGTGCCGACGCTGGTATTTGACGAAGTGGATGCCGATGTCGGTGGCGCAACCGCAGCCGCGGTGGGTGAACGGTTGGCGCGGGTGGCGGAGCGGGTCCAGGTGCTGGTGGTGACACACAGTCCTCAGGTGGCGGCGCGCGGTGGGGCTCATCTGCTGGTCGCCAAGCAGGTTTCTCGCGGCCGGACCGCGACGCGGGTGGAGCAGCTGGCTGCATCGGCGCGGCGCGAGGAGATCGCCCGCATGCTGGCCGGCGAGACGGTGACCGACGCGGCCCGCGCCGCCGCCGACGATCTGCTGGGGGCCACGGTATGAAAACCCCTTCCCCTCGCGGGAGGGCGGCAGGGAGAGGGGGCCATGATGCACTCTCCGCCCCCGACATCGACCACCTGACCGAACCGGAGGCAGCGACAGAACTGGAACGGTTGGCGCGCGAGATCGCGCACCACGACGGGCTGTACCACCAGAAGGACGCGCCCGAGATCACCGACGCAGAGTACGATGCACTGCGCCGGCGCAACGCAACGATCGAGGCTCGCTTCCCCCAGCTGATCCGCGCCAACTCTCCATCGCAGCGTGTCGGCGAGGCGCCAGAGGCCGGGTTTGCCAAGCTGCGCCATCGCGTGCCCATGCTGTCGCTCGACAATGCGATGAATGCGGAAGAGTTCGCAGACTTCTGCGCCCGCGCGCGGCGGTTCGTAGGCCTTGCCTCCGATCCACCACTCGCCTTCGTCGCCGAGCCGAAGATCGATGGTCTCTCGATCAACCTGACCTACGAGGATGGCCGGTTCGTGCGCGGTGCCACGCGCGGCAACGGCGCCGAGGGCGAGGACGTCACCGCCAACCTGCGCACGATCGACGCGATACCGGACCGCCTGAAAGGCCGTGCGCCAGCGCTGATCGAGATCCGCGGCGAGGTCTTCATGACCAAGTCGGATTTTCTCAAGATGAACGAGGCGCAGGCGGCAGCCGGGCAGAAAGTGTTCGCCAACCCGCGCAACGCGGCGGCCGGCAGCCTGCGCCAGCTCGACCCGAAGATTACCGCGGGACGGCCGCTGTCGCTGTTCGCCTATGCGCAGGGAGAGTCGAGCGAGCCGGTGGCCGATACGCACTGGCATTATCTGCAGCGGCTGCGCGAGTGGGGCTTCCAGGTGAACCCGCTGTCGCGCCTGCTGAACAGCGAAGCGGATGCCGCGGCGTTTCAGGCCGAGATGGCGCTGGAGCGCTCGCATCTCGGCTACGACATCGACGGCGTGGTCTACAAGCTGGACGACCTGGCGTTGGAGCGCCGGCTGGGTTTTGTCGGCCGTGCGCCCCGCTGGGCGATCGCCTGGAAATTCCCGGCCGAGCAGGCAATGACTGTGCTGCGCGATATCCACATCCAGGTGGGCCGTACCGGCGCGCTGACACCGGTAGCGCGGCTCGAACCGGTGAACGTCGGTGGCGTGCTGGTACAGAACGCAACGCTGCACAACGAAGACGAGATCGCCCGCAAGGACATCCGCATTGGCGATACCGTGGTGCTGCAGCGCGCCGGCGATGTGATCCCGCAGATCGTTTCAGTCGTAACCGAGCAGCGACCCAAAGGCGCGAAGCGATTCGGCTTTCCGGACGTATGTCCGGTCTGCGGCAGCCACGCGGTGCGCCCCCCCGGTGAAGCGGTGCGACGCTGCACCGGGGGGCTGATCTGCGAGGCGCAACGCGTCGAGCGACTGATTCACTTCGTGTCGCGGCCGGCGTTCGACATCGACGGGCTCGGGGAAAAGACCATCCGCGAGTTCTACGAGGAGGGCTGGCTGCACAGTCCAGCCGATCTGTTCCGTCTTCCGGCGCGCAGAGTCAGAAATTGCGCAGCGCGAAGGCTGGGGCAAGGTGTCGGCGCGCAATCTGTCGCGTGCAATCGAAGCGCGTCGGCGCATTCCACTGGATCGACTTATCTATGCGCTGGGCATCCGACGCATCGGCGCGACCAATGCGCGGCTGCTGGCACGACACTACGGCAGCTTCGCGAACTGGCGCACCGAGATGGTTGCCGCGGCGCAGCCCGGGTCTGAGGCGCGCGGCGAGCTCGACAATATCGTTGGCATTGGCCCCGCAATCGCCGAGGAACTGGCCGACTTCTTCGGCGAGGAACGCAATGTCGAGCTGCTGGAGGAACTTGCGGCAGAACTAACCATCGAGGATGCAGCGCGCGCGCGGACGACGGACAGCGAGATCGCCGGCAAGACTTTGGTGTTCACCGGCACGCTGGAAACAATGACGCGGCCCGAAGCGAAGGCGCGTGCCGAAGAACTCGGCGCAAAGGTGACCGACAGCGTGTCGAAGAAGACGGATCTCGTGGTTGTTGGCTCGGATGCCGGGTCGAAGGCGCGGAAGGCGACCGAGCTAGGCGTGCGCACCATCAGCGAAACCGAATGGCGCGGGCTCGCCGGCCTCGGATAACTATTCCGTCAATGTGAGCCATCTCACTGCTGATTGGCCACGGCCCTCCTAGCGTCGCAGCAGACGATCGGGAGGGTGACGATGAACGATATGCCACTCGTATGGGTCATACCGAATGACCGTATGTATGCGGTGCACAGCAGGAGAAAGCGCAGCGGCATTATGCTCGCTGTGGCTCTTCTGTGCGCCATGGCGGCAGCCGAGGTGCTGTTCCTCAACTATGTTGCCGGACCGGACAGCGTGGCGATGATGATGGCGGCGGAGGGTGTCGCTACCTCGGATTGACCAGACGAATAGACTGTCGTTCATAGCATGCGATCGGCATGTAGGCTTGCGCATCAGGATCTCGAATGTTCCATGAGACTTTGGCGTCTCTGACACTCGTTGCATTCTTGTTGACAGCAAAATCGCTTTCTGCCGCAGATCGCCTTATCGATGGTGTGCCTCTTCCAGAGAATACTAGATCGATAACCGTCACAGAGACCGACCCCATCGAAGTTCGACAGTGGTCGGGTGTCTGGGTCGGTGCCTGGGGTGGGACGCTGAAGCATATCCTGCTGGTCGAATCCGTCGCGGCGGACGGCTCGGCTCGGGTCGTGTATGCAATCGGTGACAACCCGTGGCTCGGGATACGACGGGCGTGGTCACGTCATGCGGCGACTATATCCGGAAGTCGTCTGACCATTTCCGAGGCGGCATTTTCTGCGACCTACGATCTCGATGCCTCGGGTGGCTTAACCGCGACCTACAGTCGGGGAGCGATTGTCAGCCACACAGCGATGACGAAGACCAGCCTGGCCAGTTTGATCGAACCGGGTGTCGTTATTCCATGGACACGCGGTAAGTCCGAATTGTTACGAACTACCCTGATCGAAGAAGGCAAGCCGGTCTCCCTCGAGGTCGTCATCTTCAGACCGAACGGAGTGGGGCCATTCCCTTTGGCGATATTCAACCACGGTTCGACGGGCAATGGGACCAATCCCAGGCTGTTCAAGGAAACATTGTTCGATGTCGCGCTTGCGGACTTTCTGAACAATCGGGGCTGGATCGTCGCATTCCCGCAGCGCCGAGGTCGAGGCAGGTCGGACGGTCTATACGATGAAGGTTTTTCGGTGGACCGCCGAGACGGTTATACCTGCGACTTCGATGCATCGCTGTCCGGCGCCGAACGCGCACTGGAGGATATCGGCGCAGCGATGGCCGCGCTCCAACAACGTCCGGACGTTGCGGCCTCTCGCATACTGATCGGCGGCCAGTCTCGCGGTGGCATCCTGTCCGTCGCTTATGCAGGCATGCATCCGGAGCAAATATTTGGTGTGATCAATTTTGTCGGCGGATGGCTGGGAACCGGCTGTGCCACCGCGAGCCGCCTTAATGGGGCCCTGTTCGAGCGCGGCGCGAATTTCGACCGACCCATGCTATGGCTGTATGGCGAGCATGACCCATTTTACGAAATCCAGCACAGCCGAAACAACTATGCATCGTTCCAGGCCGCTGGTGGACGCGGGACTTTCCTGGAATTCAACGTGCCGGGCGGCTATGGTCACGCCGTCCTAAGCGCACCGAAGCTATGGGAAGAACCAGTCGCAGAGTACCTCAGTTCTATCACTGACTGAGCGGAAAATAAGTTAGGCGAAATGGCAGCCAACGACACAAAGCGGCGCGACCCAGGTTTGTCCGTCTCTGAGAACCTCAATCGATCCTCGCTCCGTCCGCGAACACCATTCGGAACGGGACGATTTGGGTGCTCGCGAACAGCCCCGCTTCCACAAACGGATCCGTAGCAGCAAACTCCTGTGCAGCCGCGTAGTCTGCCACGTCTATGAACAGGATCGAACCGACCTGGTGGCCCTCATCATCCAGGATCGCGCCTCCCGATTTGATCGAGCTCATAACGCCCTTCAGGTATTCCAGGTGTTTTGGACGGGCAGACTGCCGCAGGCCAACGCAACCTGGCTTGTCGTTTCGAATGACGGCGAACAGCATGCTCAGTGTCTCCTCTGGGGGACTTGGCGGTGGAGTCACGCACGGCGAGAACCACGCCGGCGATCACCAGAACAAGCGCGGAAATCTGCGGCAACTGAAGCGGCTCAGCGAGCACAACGGCAGAAGCCACGACGCCAACAATTGGCGTCAATAGGGTGCCGATTGCCGCCGTGCTGGCTTCCACTCTGCGCAGCGCGGCAAACCATGCGATATAGCAGGTGCTGAGAGACACGGCCGCGGTGTACAGCAGGGCTGCCCAGCCGAACCAAGGCATTTCGCGCAGGTGGGTAGTCTCGAGCAGAAGGCTGGCGGCCAGGAGAGGTATGCAACCCAGGCCGACCTGCCACGCGGTCATTGGGACCGGCGCCATGTGGAGCGGCCAACGCTTTGACAACACCGTTCCCAAAGCAAACGCCGTCGCCGCAGCGAGTGCGATCGCAACTCCTGGCAGCTGTGCCGGATCGCGAATGAAGCCATGCCCGCCAAGCAGAATGACAACGCCCGCGACGCCCAGGAAAAGTGACAGTATTTTGCGTAAGGCGAGACGTTCGCCAAGCACCGGCCAAGCCAGAAGAGCAGCCCAGACTGGCATCGTGTAAGCGATCGTCGCGGCTTCCCCGGCGTTGAGCCACACCAGAGACAGCGTCGTAAGGCCCATCCAGGCCGTCACGTTGAGCGATGCCGATCTCACGAGCCGCCACCATTCCGACCGGGGCGCGATCAGTGTCTCGCCGCGCGCTAATGCAAGCCCTGCAAGCGCCATGCCCGCGACAATGCCGGCGATCCCGCGCGCCATCAGCGGCGGGCACACGTTAAGCAGCATCTTTGTCGCCGGCCAGTTGAGTCCCCACCCGAATGATGTGACAGCGACGCATCCAATGCCGAAAAGCTTCGCGGGTATATGCACGGTGTGAGCCACCTTCATGTCCGCGCGATCCCGTTCAGCCTGCCAAGCTGGCGCACCAGTATGCACAACACAGTATCTATGCATTGATTGACGCGCGATTAATGTACCCCTCGTGGGGATGGGGAACCCAGGCTGGTCAGCCGGCGCGACCGCAAGCGCCGGTGGAGCGGGACAAAGGTTCAATCTTTGTTAGCCGGCTTGAGGCAATTTCCGCAGGAGCCCTCGATGACGCGCCGCGGTTTAGGCATGCGAGGGCAACCAAAGCGGGACTTTCCCTATGAACGGTACGCGTCAGCGCAGAAACCGGCGAAACGGCCCCATGACTTTGTGGCTGTCGAAGCTGACCATAGCAGCCTTGAGCATTGTCCTGATCTGTCCAGCAGCGCAGGGTGATCAGCCGATCAACCTCAAGATCGTCGGCGGTCTGGCCAGCGTCAGTCAATATGAGCGGTTGGAAAAGCCGTTCTGGGAGCGGCAGATCGCCGCGCTTTCGCAGGGACGCATCATTGCGGAGATTCACCCGTACGACCGTAGCGGACTGCCGGGTCCGGAGATGCTCCGGCTTATGCGACTTGGTGTCGTGCCTTTCGGGACCGCGCTGCTTGCCGTGGTTGCCGGAGACGAACCCGAACTCAATGTCGTCGACCTGCCTGCGCTCAATCCGGACATGCAGGCACTGAGGAAAACCGTGGGTGCGTATCGCCCTCGCCTTCAGCAGATACTCCGCACAAAGTTCAGCGTGGAGCTGCTGGCAATCTACTCATACCCCGCCCAGGTCGTCTTCTGTTCCAAGCAGTTCACCGGGTTAGGCGATCTTATCGGGAGAAGGGTCCGCACATCGTCAGTCGGCCAGTCGGAAATGATGAGCGCTTTGGGCGCGGTGCCGGTGATCACGCCGTTTGCCGAAGTTGTCACTGCGATACGCACCGGGGTGGTCGATTGCGCGATCACAGGAACGTTGAGCGGCCGAGAGATCGGCCTGTCTGAGGTCACCAGCTACATCTATCCGATGGCCATCAGTTGGGGATTGTCGTTGTTCGGCGCGAATTCCGCCGCCTGGGAGGCCCTTCCACCTGATCTGCAGGCCACATTGCGGCAAGCGATCGGCAAGCTGGAACAGAGCGTCTGGACGGCGGCGGAACGAGAAACCGCTGATGGCCTGGCATGTGACACCGACAGCGGCACCTGCCCCGATGGACATCGCCCCAGCCAGATGAAGCTTGTCGCCGTCACAGCGGAAGACGAAGCGAGGCGGAAGCGTCTGCTCGTTGAGTCAGTGCTGCCAGGGTGGATACAGCGTTGCGGTACGGATTGCGTCACCCTGTGGAACCAGAACCTGGCGTCTGCCCTGGGCCTTGCAGTCTCGAAGGAATGACCATCACGCTGTATGGCGACTGAGAGTCAGGAGGCGGCGCTTGCCAGCGTATCGTCGAAGAGCCGGTAATAGGTCCTATCGAGCCGACGGGCGCCACATGAACTCGGTACATCCTGCGTGCTGCGGCGTTGGCTGTCTCGGTCGTCCATTCGACGGCGGAAAACCCCTCACTGAGAGCCAGTTGCGCGCCGGCTTTTACCAGAGCGGTCCCTACGCCGCATCCCCTCACGCGCTGGGTCACGTAGAGATCTCGGATATAGAGCGATCGCGTCAGCTCGAATGCAGGAAACGTCACGTTCATCACGAGCGACCCGACAATCCGATCCCCCGTTAGAGCGACAAGCACCCGCGGACTGAACGCGTGCGTCGGCGGTGAGCATGCCAAAGCGGCCGCCTCGGCCGCCGCCGCGTCAGGTACCGGGCGACCGTAGTGGCATTGCATTTCGGAAAAGAGCGCCGCCAGCGCTGGCGTGTCGATCTGACAGGCACGACGGACGCCGAGATCTCCCGGGCTCAAGCTGCCGGTAGGAGCCAACCCAGAAGCGGCTAGATTCTGCATAACTCACATGCCACTACAGCGAAGGCAGTATTCGCGCCGAGCATTTAAGGACCCGATAACGCTGCGGTCAGTAATTATAAGCCGGCAACTGACGCAGATCCGATGGCAAGGCAGCGCGAGTGAAAGCGATTAACGCGCATTTAATCCGCGTAGGCAACAATATATTCCCCAAGCAGATGGCCCCTGAAGTTGCGCCTACGAAGCATCCGTCTGACCGTGGCTTTTGGGGCGGCCGTCATACTGGCGACAATCGCTGGCGGCGGCCAACTGCTGCTTGAACGGACGAAGCAGACTGCCCTGCACGCTGCAGAAACGCGGTTGCAGAACGTCGCATCGGTGGTCGAGAATACCATCAATCGTCAGTTGCTGCAGGTCGACAGTGCCCTGGTAAGCCTGCCGCCTCTGTTTGCCGCCGCGCTCGAACGACATGGCGAAGTGGACGCACAATCTGCCGAGCGTTTGCTCAGGGCGTTCGATTTCCAGACCTTCGCCTTCCGTGACCTCCTGCTGATCCTCCCCGATGGATCGGTATGGGCCTCCGCACGACCGCGCCCGAAGATCGCACCCCTTCCGACTTTCCCAACCCACCCAGGTTCAGCACCGACGCCTGGCGCTGTCGTGGTCGAGGGCCCCGCGCGTAACGCGTTGACCGGCACATGGTCCTGGTACCTCGTCCGCGCCGTCAGCGTGCAAAGCGTGGGGATGATACGGGCCGTCGCAGAGGTCCCGGTGCCCTCCGTGATGTCGCTGCTTGCGCCAGTAGGCGAAATAGCCGGTCTACGCATCAATCTTGAACGGCCGGACGGCACGCTTCTGGCCAGTTTGCCGCATGATGAGTTGCGCATCGGACAGCGGACTGTTCTGGCGAGCAGCAGTCTGGGCGAGAACGGCGTACCTTTCCTTTTCCCGCCGAAGACCGTCTCCGCTCCGACGATCGGCGTATGGCGACACACGCTCTATCCTGATGTTCGGGCTGTTCTCTCGCTTGACGTATCGAGCGCACTCACTGATTGGGCGCGCGACCGGGATCGGCTGATCGTCGCCGCTGCTGTGACGGGCGTCCTCGTACTGGCTTTTGCCGGCGCGCTGTACATCGCGCTAGGCCAACGAGAGCGGCTCGAACTGGAGCGGAAGCAGTCCCACGACATGCTGAACAGCGCCATCGAGTCGATGTCCGACGGCTTTGTGATGTGGGACGAGCAGGACCGCCTCGTGGTCTGCAATCAGCGGTTCCGCGAGATCTATTCGCTCAGTGCAGCGTTCATCCGGCCAGGCGCTACGTTCGAGGATATTGTCCGTCGGGGCGCGGAGATCGGTCAGTATCCTCAGGCGGGTGACGATATCGAGGCATTCGTGCAGGATACGGTCGCCTGGCACCGTAGCAACAACGGTTCCCTTGAACGCCTGCTGCCCGACGGACGCTGGCACCTGATCACCGAGCGGAAGACGCCCAGCGGGTGTATCGTCGGGATTCGCACCGACATCACCGAATTCAAGCAGGCACTCACCGATCTGGCAGCCGCGAACGAGCGGATCAAGCAGGCATACGTCGAGATACAGCAACACAACGATACGCTGGTCGAACGAGACCGCTTGATAAGAACGCAGAACATGCTGTTTACCGCCGCCCTGAACAACATGTCCCAGGGCCTCTTGATGGTCGATTCCAACCACCGGCTCATTGTATGCAACGATCGGTTCCTTGATCTTTTCCGCATATCGGCAGTCGACGCCCGTCCAGGCACATCCGCCATCGCACTCTTCAACACCATAAAGCTCAATGGATCACTTAGTCCCGGGTTGCTCACCCAAATCTGCCAGCAGCAGGACACGCTGTCACAAGCTGCGCGCTCGGGAGCATTCGTTGTAGCGGATGACGACCGGTTCGCTCTTTCGATCTCGCAGCGGCCGCTGGCGGACGACGGATGGGTCGCAACCTATGAGGACGTCACCGAGCAACAGCGGGCTCAGGGGCGAATTGCCTTCATGGCGCATTACGACACGCTGACCAGGCTGCCGAACCGGGCGATGTTCTATGCCAGGCTGGTTGAGATGCTTGGTGACATGCACGAGGGCGAAGGCGTTCTGTCGCTGCTGTATATCGATCTTGACCGCTTCAAGCATGTGAATGACACCATCGGCCATCCGGCCGGGGATGCCCTGCTCAAGGCAGTTGCGGGAAGACTGACGGGATGCGCGCGTGCATTCCGACGTTGTCGCCAGGCTGGGTGGTGACGAATTTGCGGTGATCTGCGGGCGAGGCGCCTTCGATTTGAAGGCTACCGTGGCGTTGGCGGAACGCGTCATCGAGCGGCTATCTGCCCAGTATGAGATCGAGGGGCGTCTAGTCCAGATAGGTGTCAGTATTGGCATCGCGACGACCTCGGATGCCGCGATGGAAGCCGACACGTTACTTCGGAATGCCGATATGGCGCTGTATCAGGCAAAGGCCGAAGGCCGCGGCACTTACCGGATTTTCGCGGCAGAAATTGAGGACCGGTTGCGTGCGCGGCTCGAGATGGAGGCGGATCTCCGCATCGCGGTCGAACGCGCCGAGTTCGCCATTGCGTATCAACCCATATTCTGCCTGAAGAGCGAGCGGATCTGTGGCTTCGAGGCCTTGTTGCGTTGGAATCATCCAACTCGCGGGACGCTGCCACCCGGGCAGTTCATCCCATTGGCGGAGGAGCTGCGGCTTATCAAGCCGATCGGCGCATGGCTGGTTCATCAGGTCTGCGCCGATGCCGTGCATCTGCCGAAATGGATCAGGATCGCAGTCAACCTCTCGCCGATCCAACTGGACGATGATGACATTCTCGATGTCGTCAAGGGTGCACTCGCCGAGCACGCAATCGATCCCAGCAGGATCGAGCTGGAAATCACCGAGTCGGCACTGCTTGACAAGAATTGTCGAACCGTGGAGCTGCTTCGCCGACTGCACGATGCCGGTCTGAACATTGCCCTCGACGATTTCGGAACGGGCTATTCCTCGCTCAGCTACCTCAGGAGCTTTCCCTTCGACAAGATCAAGATCGATCGGCTGTTCGTCGGCGAGATGGCCATCCGAGCTGATTGCGCTGCCATTGTCGCCTCCATCGTCGATCTGGCCAGGAAGCTTGGAATGACAACGACAGCGGAAGGAGTGGAAACGGAAGAGCAATTACGGCTGGTTCGCGAAGCCGGCTGCGAAACTGTGCAGGGCTATTTGCTGGGACGCCCGCAGCCGTTCGCGAGTGCAGTTGAGCTGTTCGGTAAGGTTCGCCAGCATGCATTCGACACATCAAGGTGACGGTTTGAGGAGAAGGACTGGTCACGCCCGGCGCTGCACGTACCCATAGCGCAGGTTACTCCGCCCCGGCCCAGTCGCTTCGGTCCTGCTGCTTCAGCTCGGCGAACCGATCGGTTACGGGCAATGCGGCGTGCTGCTCGAACCTGTAGAGCCGTGCTGAATTGCCGCTTAGGATCGCGGTCTTCACCGGCCCATCGGCAGGGCCGAGCGGAGCGAAGCCGTAGCGCTTCTGCATGCCCTCGGGAATCTCCAGCCGTCGCAGTGCTTCGATCTGCCATTGCGGCGAACCGGTCCATACGGCGTCGGTGCCCCAGGTGACATGGTCGGCGCCCATGCCCTTGATCAGCACGCCGAGCAACGCCGCCGCAAGGCGTGGTTCGGCCACCGTGCTGTTGGCGAAGATCTGGCCCAGATCGCCAAAGACATTCGTCACGTCGTACAGTTCGGGAATGTCGGCAAGGTCGCTGACCCACGCAATGCGCCCGGTGCGATCGAATTCCGCCATGGCCTCGGCCGGATCAGCGCCTTCACCGACATGGCGATAGCCGGAGTGATAGATGATGAAGTTCAGCTGCGGCCAGTCGCGCGCCGCCTGCCCGACGTCGCCGACATCGGCATAGCCGCGCAGGTTGGGGAACCGGCGATCAAGCGACGGCGGGAACAGGCCTTTGTGCACACAGACATTGCGGATGCCGGCGTCGAGCATCTTTTGATACGCGGGATACACCAGCTTCTCGTCGTCCATCCGCCACGGATAGTGACTACTGGCCTTATGTGTGTTGTCGCCGATCGTATATCCTTTGAACGAATCGGGGCCGAGCGAGATCGCGTGGTCGATTGCCTCCATCCAGCCCGGCTGGCCCGGCGTGAAGATCGCATGGGCGAACATGCGCTTGGAGCCAGCCTTGGCATTCACCTTATCGCGCGTCGCCGCCATCATCTCGTTGGTTAGAAACCAGTCCTGCACGATATCGGACGGTGCACTGGAGATCAGTGCCACCTTGGTGTCGCTGTCGAGGTAGATTTCCTTGAAGTAATTGTCGAACTTCAGGTCCTCGATGGTTTGCGGCTTGCCGGCAAGCTCAGGATTCCAGCCCGCCTTACCCACTGCCTGGCGCATATTGACGAAGCCCGTCAGTCGCGTGTCGTCGCGCAGGAAATGCGTGTGCATATCCATGATGAACTGGTGCTTCAGTCCGCTCGCGCGCGCATCCGCCAATTCTGGTGTCGCTGCCTCGGCCGTCGTGGCGGCGAATAAATTGCCATAAGTCTGGTTCATCGCGACGAACGCTGCCGCCATGCCGGATGCAGTCTGAAAGAAACGACGCCGGCTGACACCTTGCCGCTTCGCGAGTTGATCGCCCATGTCGAGCAGCCGCGCTTCCACCTCGCGCTGTTTGGCGTTCTGCGCGGCAGGGAAGTATTCGTCGCTCGACACGATCTGCGTCGGGATCGGCGTCGGTTCGCCAACCAGCTCGGACGGAATAAGGGTGGCGAGCTCTTCATCGCTGAGAAAGCCCATCGCGTGACTCCTATGCGCTCGGCGGTGCCGGCATGGTGAGGAATGACTGCATTGCGTGCCAGAACGCTGCGCGGTTGTTGCTGGTGCCCAATGCGTGCGCCGCACCGGCAACGATGACGAACTGGCGGTCGCCGTTAGGCAACTGGCGGAAGAAGTCCCACAGGTCCTCGTTGGTGGCGATGCCGTCGTATTCCCCGCGCAGGATGCAGACGGGGCACGTCACCTTGGCGGGGTCGACCAGCGGCAGCTTTGAGGTCATGTCAAGATACGTACCGGTCGGCACCGTGTCGCCATACACCAGTTCGGCATCGGCCATCGCGCCAGGCACCGCAGAGTCGGTGGTGCCGGGACGATCTCGGGTAAAGATGCTCTCGATCATTGCGCGGTCGCGCAGGCGCCGATTATGGGTGCGAAAGTAATCCAAGCCTTCGGCGCGTTTGGTGAGCGTGGGCGAGCCTTTGCCGGTGTAGGTAAACGCTGCCAGCAGCAGCCGATCGACGCGCTCGGCTGCTGCCATGGCGAAGGCGCCGGCACGAATAGCGCCCGACAATTCGCCCATGAAGGCGCAACGCGTGACGCCGGTTTCATGCGCAACGACATCCACCGCCGCCTTCAGGTCCTCGACGCCGCTGGCGATGTCCGAGTTGCCTTCGGTGCGACTGGACTGGCCGTAGCCCTCATGATCCATCGTCCAGACGTCGAAGCCGGCGCGGGCGAACACGTCCATCGTCGAGTATTCGCCATGCCCTGGCACCGACAGATCGAAGCTCGATTTGGCGCCGCTGGACGAACCATGCACCAGGAACAGGACGGGACGCACCGCCTCGCCAGGCTGCGGCGCACCGAGCCGCTTGCGATACATCGCCAGCCAGATCTTCTTGTTATCGCGCCACTTCACCGCCCAGTAGTTGCCGGACCATAAATCGGCTTCGGTGGCGGATGCAGGAACCGTGAGCGCCGCGGCGGTGGCCGTCAGTGTCATTCGACGCGACAAGGTCATGCGTCTCCTCCTTGTCTTTGTTGTCCAAGGCTACACCTGCCCAGGCGAAGCGGCCACTGCGCCGACCACGGTCCCCGCCGGCTCTTGGCCACCGTCAGATGCGACCGCACTACACAGCGCTGCTGCCGTCAGCCGGGAAGGAACTCGCGGATCGCCGCCGCGATCTCTTCCGCATGCGTTTCAAGCGCGAAATGGCCGGTGTCGAGCAGGCGAACGATCGCACCGGGATTGTCGCGCCTGAACGCCTCGGCGCCAGGCGGCAGGAAGAACGGATCGTTCTTGCCCCAGATCGCGAGGAACGGCGGCTTATGCGTCCGGAAGTAAGTCTGGAAAGCTGGATAGAGTGCAACGTTGCTCTTGTAGTCGCCGAATAGATCGAGCTGCACCTCGTCCGCGCGTGGCCGCGTCAGATAGAAATTGTCGAGAGACTGGCCGTCCGGCGAGACCGACGTCGGGTCGGGAACGCCGTGGGCATACTGCCAATGTGTCGTCTCGGGCTTCAGGAAGGCACGTAGCGCTTCGCGATTGGTCGCCGACGGGTCCTCCCAATAAACCCGGATCGGAGTTCCAGCCGTCGCTCAGGCCCTCCTCATAGGCATTGCCGTTTTGTGAGATGATCGCAGTGATCCGGTCCGGATGCTTCAGGGCGATGCGGAATCCGGTCGGCGCGCCATAGTCGAACACGTACATCGCGAATCGGTCGAGCCCGACATTTTCGGTGAATCGGTCGATCACGCCAGCGATATGGTCGAACGTATAGGCGAATGTATCGCGCGACGGCATCGCTGACTGGCCGAAGCCCGGCAGATCGGGCGCAATGAGACGGAACCGATCGGCAAGCAGCGGAATCAGATCGCGGAACATATGCCCGGCGCTCGGAAAACCATGCAGCAACAGAAACGCCGGCGCCTCGCGCGGCCCCGCTTCGCGATAGAACACCTGAATTCCATCGACATCGGCGGTGAGATATTTGACGCCACTCATGCTGTCCTCCCACGGGCTGTCAGCGACCCGTCACGGCGCGGGTGCCTCCAGAATGATTTCCACGACCGCCTTAGGGGCGGTGACAGACGGCCTATGATCTACGGGATGTGAACGAAGCTCGGCCCTCCCGGCTCGCCGGATAGGCGCAGCTTCCCAGCCGGCCGCGACGGCGTCGAGAGTGTCCCAGGTGTGGCAGGCGATCAGCAAAGGTCCGAGGGCCGCGCCCGCAGCTCTGTCTCGACATAGGCGTACGCCTCATGCGCTGGCTCGTGCCGTTTGATGGCATCCGCGCAGACCCGGCGATCGAACATCCCAACAATTCCGGCGTGCTTCAGCTGGCGGGTCTGCACCTCAAGCAGATTGTCGGTAAGCGTGAAGAAACGGAAACTACAGCGATCGCGTGCGAGTGACGGCCGGCACCCGGAACGCACTCCGGGCGCATAAAGTCACCCCCGCGACCGCTGACGACAGATCCTGTCGTAAAAGCAGTCGGCGAAGCCACCACAGTGTCAGCTCGGTGCTGGTTAGCAAAATTCACTATTGAAACCACTAGCACTAACGATCATGTGGTGTAATTTCACCGCCGCAAAAGGACGTCCGCCACGTCATGCCTGCCATCCCGAACATCTCTGACACTCTCTCCCGTGCCATCTACGCCGACCTCCAGCGCTATCTGCCCCCAGGAGGCGACAATTCTCCGGAGGGCATCGAGCTCCACAACCAGCGCGCCATGACCGTCGTCGCCCATCTCCTTCCGGAGGACGCCGCCGAGGCCGACGTCGCGGTGCAGATTGTCGCCGCCCAAATTCATGCCAGGGACGCGCTCCGAGCTGCCGTTTGCGCCGCGCAGGACCCTGCCGAGGTGCGCCGGTGCCGCGCCCAGGCCAGCAGCATGATGCGTCAGGCCGACAGCGGCATACGCACCCTCCTTCGCCTTCAGGCCGAGAGAACCAAGTCCGAGAAGGAACTGCGTCCCGCTGCCATGGAGCGCGCCGGTTACTGGTTCAAATCGGTCTCGGTCCCCGAGCCAGAACCGCCACCAGCACCTCAGCCAGCCCTACCGCCGCCTGCCATCCCGCCGAAACTGCAGTACGGGGCAATGACCCCGGCCGAGCGATACGCAACCCTCTACCCCGATCGCGCCACCCGCATCCTTGTTGAACAGGGGTTGTCCCCAAGCCTCAACTTCCCGCCTCCAGACCCTGCGGTGGTCCAGGAACTGCTCAGCAGCGGCAGCCCGATCATTCGCGCGCTCTACGAAAACGCCCAGGCTACCTGGCCCAGCCCGTGGGAGGGCGTCTCGTAAATCGAAACAATGAGACGCTCCTGATTATCTCTCAGCCAGCGGAATGCTGGACAATCGAGCGGCCATCATGTCCGCTCCACTGCCTGCGCTGCCGCGTCGAGCGTCGCCGTAATGGCCTCCGCCGTGGCCTGGTCCAGCGCGCCGCGCCTGAGGCGAAGCCGCAGCGCAAGCTTCAGGTTCTCCATCCCGCGCAGCACCTGGGCCGGCACTGCGCCGCCGGCTCCGGGTTCGCCGGTGCGCGCCAGCAGTACCTCGACCGCGGGCCGATTGGCGGCAAGGAAAGCTTCCCCCTCGCCGGTTATTCGGTAGCGTTTGCGGCCCACGGCTTCGGGTTCGACGGCCGCATATCCCATATCTTCCAGCCAGGACAGCGTCGGATAGATGACGCCCGGGCTAGGGCTGTAGCTGCCGCCCATGCGATCCTCGATTGCCTTCATGAGCTCGTAGCCGTGGCGCGGCTGCTCGGCGATCATCGCAAGCGCGAGCAGCCGAAGCTCGCCATAGTCGAACAGCCGGTGGCCGCGACGCCCGCCGAAGCGGCGCCCATGACGATGGTGATGCTCTCCGTGACGGCGATCCGCCGGGTCCTCGGAGCGAGCGAAACGACGGTCTGAACCGTCTCTGTGTCTGTGTCTCACAAATGCCGATATAGATCTCGATATATCGGAATTCAAGGGCTTCTGAACGTCGGAGCCTCGCGTGGGTTCGAGTGGTTCGCCCACGATGCGGCAGCGTGCAGCCGTGGGTCATTCTGCCGTCCGGTTCAACGGTCTATGAACGATCGCTTCGGGAAGCGGAAAACTGCACCTCAGCCCAACTCTGTCGATGACGACCAGGACTTATGAGTTCGGCGAGGGATCCCAAACGACTTCCGCGGCAGTCGTATCGTGAATTCGCTGTACTCGCCTATTTTGCTATCTACGTTGATGCTGCCGCCGTGTTGCTGCGTGATGATGTCGTAACTGATTGACAGGCCGAGCCCGGTGCCTTCGCCTGTTGGTTTGGTGGTAAAGAAGGGTTGGAATAGTTTGTCCCGTATCTCAGCGGGAATACCGATGCCGTTGTCGCGAACCTTTATCTCCACAGCGTCGCTTATCTCACTTGTCACGACACTGAGCGTTGGTTCGAACCCAGATCTTCCCTCTATCTGTTGTCGCTTGCGCGCGGCATAGAACCCATTGCTGAACAGGTTCAGCAGAACGCGCGTGATGTCCCGCGGCGCCACCATAATCGGCCCAATGCCAGGGCTGAATTCGCGTTGCAGACTCAGGTTGAAGCTCTGGTCTTGTGCGCGAGCGCCATGATACGCGAGGCTCAACGCATCATCGACAAGGGAGTTAATGTCAATCGATCTCCTCTCGCCGGACCCTCCGCGCGAGTGCTCCAACATACTTCGCTCGATGCCATCGGCACGTCTGCCATGTTCGTTGATCTTATCCAAATTGCTCGCGAGGGTATTCGTTAAATCAATCAATCTCGGCACGGCGGGTCTCGTCCAGCATCGCAAAGCCTGGTGCCGCCGTTTGCTTAAGCTCACCCAGGAGATCCACCGACAGAGTAGCAAAGTTATTGACGAAGTTCAGCGGGTTCTTGATCTCGTGCGCAATGCCTGCGGTCAATTGGCCCAAAGATGCCATCTTCTCCGCTTGGATTAAACTCGCCTGCGCAGCCTTGAGTTCGCGGTAGGCTGTTTCGATGTTCCGGCTGGCCTCCTCGGCCGCATCGCGGGCTGCACGCAACTCCTCTTCGCTGCGTTTTCGTTCGGTGATATCGCGATAGATCACCACGAATCCGCCACTTGGTACTGGGTTGCCTCTAACTTCGATGATGCGGCCGTTGGGACGCGTCCGCTCGAACGCCGCCGACTGGTTACCCAACGTCAGCAGGTGAGCAACGTGGTCTTCAGGATCCGGACCGTATTCGCCCCGGTCCGCCGGGTACCGAATGTAATCTGCGAAGGCCGGCCGAGATATGATCACGTCATCGGGCACATCGAGCATGTGCTGAATCCGTCTGTTTGAGGCCACGAGATGGCGGGTCTCGTCGAATAGCGCCACGCCGTCGCCCATATTCTCGAACGTGATGCGAAGTTGCTCTTGACGCGCACGCAATTCGTCCAGCAGCCGATGACCTGCAATACCTCGGCGGTCGCGGTCTGCTGTTCCAACGCCTCGCGCAGCTCGTTGCGCAAGCGCGCATTCTCCATCGCAACGACCGCCTGTTCCGCGAAGTTCTTTAGGAGAGCGATTTGTTTGATGGAAAATGGGCGAACCTCCTGCCGGAAAATATTAAACGCGCCAAGCACCACATTGTCTTTGGATAACGCAATTTGCAATTGGGTCCGTGCACCCCCCTGCTCCACGAGTGCCTTCCGTTGGGGATTACTGGCAATAGAAACTTGGGAAACGTCAGAGATGTGAATGATGCTCTCGCCGCGGATTGCTCGGCGGAAAGTGCTATCCGGTGCCGGCACGAAGGGCTTCCGAATGAAGGCACTGAACTCGGGAGACAGTCCGGCCGTTGCCGCTGCATAGAACCGCTCCCCGTCACGAACGAAGAGACCACCGAACGCCGCTTCGCAAAGGTCAAGCGCCTTTTGCAGCATCGTAGTGAAAACCGGAGCTAGGTCGCCAGGCGATGCGTTGATGACCTGAAGTACTTCCGCAGTGGCG
Source organism: uncultured Alphaproteobacteria bacterium (assembly GCA_963850535.1). GTDB lineage: Bacteria > Pseudomonadota > Alphaproteobacteria > Acetobacterales > Acetobacteraceae > JAMXLO01. The sequence continues at coordinate 83,444 of CAWKMC010000044.1, forward strand.
GTCTGTTGCTCCAACGCCTCGCGTTGCTCATTGATCAGCCGGGCGTTCTCCATAGCGATGACCGCCTGCGCGGCGAAGGTCTGCAGCAAGGCGATCTGCCGGTCGTTGAACGGCCGCACCACCCGCCGGTGCGAGATAAGCACGCCCAGCAGTGCACCGTCTTTACGCAGCGGTACCCAAAGAGTAGTGCGAGCGCCGAAACCCTCAACCAACAGCACCCGGCTGGGAATCCGGGCACGATAGGCGTCGGTATCAACGACATCAGGGATGTGAACGAACGGCACCCCCTCCAACAGCTCAGCCAACGCCGCGCCTGGCTCGGGAGACAATGTGTCCGGCTGCCATTCGTTGCCACTAAACAGATGGAAAAGCGAGCCATCATAGATCATCAACGAGCTGAATTCCGACTGCGTCAACCGCTGCGTCTTATCGATCATGGCAACGAATACGGGTGTGAGATCGCCCTGTGACGCGTTGATGACCTGCAGTATCTCGGCGGTTGCCGTCTGTTCGTCCAGTGCTTCACTCAGTTCCTGCAGGAGCCGCGCATTTTCCATCGCGATGACCGCTTGCGCCGCGAAGGTCTCCAGCAGCGTGATCTCGGTTCCAGAGAACGGGCGCACCTCCCGGCGGAACGCGCTGATGTAGCCGACCAGGGCGCCGGCTTTGCGCAGCGGGACCACCAAGGCGGTCCGCGCTCCTGCTTCTACCGCACCATGGATTGCGTGGTCATCGGAAATCAGTGCCTGGATGTCCGGTTCCACGACCAGGCGCGCTCCATTCACCAATGGCCGCATATAGCGATGGGGCCGGAACGGCTGATGCAACTGATTGGCGAATTGTTCGGGGAAGCCATGCGTCGCCACTGCGCGGAAAAGTTCTCCGTCGAACGTTCCCAACGAACCCATCGCGGCATCGCAAAGCCGACGTGCCTGATCCAAGATTGTCGCGAACACTGGGGCCGTATCGCCAGGCGATTGGTTGATAACGTCCAGCACCTCGGAAAAGCGCGGCTTCCCGCGCCAGCGCCGCGTCGCGCTCCTGCTGTAGTTCTGCGACGGTCCGCTGAAGTTCGATGATCATGCCCCCCGCGTTGCGGCCATTTGGCCGATGGTCAGCGCCGGCGCGCAGAAGGTTGCCGCCCAATCAAGGTAGCCGCCATTCACCTCCATCGCCAACTTGTCTCGAATTGGGGATGATCGTATCTCGCCGTTCGCGGTGAGCCGCGCATGGCGAGCATGCTGGCCTGCCGGGCCAGTGACTATCGGAACCTCTCGCATTTGTTGGGAGGGGGGCCTTCCGTCATGACATGCACGGACGGAGCGGATCAGTTCGCCGCGGCGACGCCGGCCATCTGGTGATCCACCAGTCGCGCGTAGAAGCCGCGGCGCGCAGTGAGTTCCCCGTGGGTGCCAGCTTCAATCACTCGCCCAGCGTGCATCACCACGATGACATCGGCGGCCTGGATCGTGGACAGGCGATGCGCCACCACGATCGTTGTGCGGTTCGCCATCAGCGCATCGAGTGCCGCGCGCACCACCTGTTCGCTGATCGTGTCGAGATGCGATGTGGCTTCGTCCAGCACCAGGATCGGCGCGTCCTTGAGGAAGGCACGCGCGATGGCGATGCGCTGTCGTTGGCCGCCGGAGAGTTGCACGCCGCGTTCACCGACCTTGGTCTGCAAGCCCTCCGGCAATCCGGCAACGAACTCGGCGAGTGCCGCCTGGCGCAGGGCCGCTTCGATCTCCTCGCGCGTTGCCTCGGGACGGGCGAGCCGCACGTTCGCTTCCAGCGTGCTGTTGAACAGATAGGTGTCCTGCGCCACCAGCGCGATGCGGCTGCGCAGCCCGTCCAGGGTGAGCTCGCGCAGATCGACGCCATCCAGGCGGATGCCGCCCTGTTCGGGATCCCAAAAGCGCAGCAGCAGGTTTGCCACGGTGGTCTTGCCGGCGCCGGACGGTCCGACCAGCGCCACCGTCGCGCCGGCCGGCACGTCGAAGCCGACGTCATTCAGTGCCGGCCGGTCCCGGCCGGGATAGGTGAAATGCACGTGCTCGAAACGCACCGTGGAACCGCCCCGCGGAGCCACGGGGACGCGCGGTCCGTCGGTGATAACCACCGGCTCGGAGTGCACCACATGCAACCGGCGTGTAGATGCAATTGTATCGGCAAGCTGACGGCCGACCTGAGCGATCTCGGAAACCGGCAGGAAGGCAGCGATCGACACCAGAACCAGCAGCGGCAGCAAGGTGGGCGCGATCCAACCGTTCATCACCAATGGTGCACCGACCGCGGCAACCGCGAGACCGCCGAGACCCGTCGCCACTTCCAGGCCGGCGGTTTGCCGGGTGAGATCACGCAGCAGTGCCAGGCGCATCGTTTGATAGTGGCGCACCGCGGCCATGAATTGGTCGCGGCGCCGCGTCGTTGCCTCGAAGGCCATCAGCTCGGCCAGACCTTGGATGGTCTCGGTCGCATGCGCGCCGAGTTCGCCCAGGGAACGGCGCGCAGTGGAGGCAAGACCGTCGATGTGCCGGCGTCCCAGCACCGGCGATCCTGCGGCGTAGGCGAGGAACGGCAGCAGCGCGAGCGCGAGCGGCCAGGCCACGACGGCAAGCGTGATCAGCACGGCGCCCGGGATCAGCACCGCCACGCAGGCCGGTGCCACTGTATGGGCATAAAAATATTCGATCATCTCTACGTCCTGGGTCGCCAGTGCGACCAGGTCGCCGGACCGACGCTGCAGCAGATAGGCAGGCGCCAGCGCGTCGAGCTTGCGGTAGAGATCGACGCGCATAACCGCCAGCAGGCGATACGCCATGTCGTGTGCCAGGAAAGACTCCAGCCAGTGCAGCAGGCCGGCGACGGGAGCAGCGGCCAGCAGCAGCACGGTCAGCAGCAGCGACGGCGCGTTGGCGCGCACCGCGGCGATGATCAGCGCCCCCAGAATGCCGACGCTGATGAACGCGACGACGCGGCCGATGCCGCAGGAGACGGTGACCGCAAGCTGGCGACGCCAGGGGCGAATGAAGTCGAGCAGCGTGCGAATGGTCTCCGGCCATCCCACGTCGGCCGCGTCCGCGGCAAGGTCACGCACCACTGCGCCGGTTGCCGTCACTGTCCCGTCTTCCGGCGGAGCAAGGTCCACGAGCGGTGCAGTCACATCGCCTCGCTCGGCGAGCTGCGGGCCCATCAGGCGGCGATAGGGACCGTCGCGCGCGATCAGCGTGGCGTGGCTGCCGCTTTCGGCCACCGCGCCGTCCTCCAGCACCAGGATGCGGTCGGCGTTGATCACGCTGGACAGGCGATGCGCGAGGATCAGTGTGGTGCGTCCGACCATCAGGCGGTCGAGCGCCTGCTGGATCACCGCCTCGTTCTCGGCGTCCACCGAGGACAGGGCCTCGTCCAGGATCAGGATCGGGGCATCCCGCAGCAGGGCGCGGGCGATGGCAATGCGCTGGCGCTGCCCGCCGGACAGGCGCGCCCCGCGCTCGCCGATCACGGTCTGATAGCCGTCGGGCAACGCGTCGATGAACTCATGGGCGTTCGCAGCGCGGGCGGCAGCAATCAGGTCGGCTTCCGTGGCGTCGGGGCGCCCGAGGCGCAGGTTGTCCTCGATGGTGCCATGGAACAGGTAGGTGTCCTGCGCCACCACCGCGATCATGCGCCTCACAGCCTCGGGGTCCAGGCTGCGGAGATCTTGGCCACCGATCTGGATGGTGCCGGTCTGTGGGTCGTGCAGGCGCAGCAGCAGACGGACAATCGTGGACTTGCCAGAACCGCTGGGGCCGACGATGCCGACTCGCTCGCCGGCGTCGATGCCGAAGGAAAGGCCCCGGTGCGCCGCCTGCCGACCGCCGGGATAGGCGAAGGTGACTCCATTGAAGGCGATGGAAGGGGAGACGATACCAGCCACTCCCCCTCCCCTTGCGGGAGGGGGTTGGGGGGAGGGGGCGCTGGGCGCCGTCACCCTCTCATCCAGCAGCGCATTGATGCCCGCCGCCGCGGCTTGCCCGGTAAGCCCCTGGTGCAGCACAGTGCGAAGATCGCGCAGCGGCCGAAAGATCTCGGTGCCGGCCATCAGCACGATCAGCAGCGCCTCCAGGCTCATCTCGCCGTTCCGGACACGCCAGGCGCCGAGAGCGAGCGCGGCCGCGGCACCGAGCGCGCAGCCCAGGTCGGTGATGCCGCGTGTCAGGATGCTGGTGCCCAGGACCAGAAAGGTGCTGTCGGACAGCGCCTTGGCCTTATCGGCCAGCACACGGCCATAGCTGCCGCTTTGGCCGAACGCCTTCAGCGTCGGCAGACCCTGAACGGCGTCGAGGAACTCCTCGCCGAACGCCTTGAACGCACTCTGCCGCGTGCGCGAGGCCTGGTTGGTGCGCTCGTGCACCACCGCCGGTGCCACCAAGGTGAACAGCGCCGCGGCCAGCATGACGGTCGCGACCGGGATGTCCCAGAATGCCATGAAGGCGAAGATCGCCACCGGCGCGCACGCAGCGATGGTAACCTGCGGCAGGTACTGTCCAAAGAAGGTCTGCAGCTGCTCGACGCCATCGACGATCGACAGCATGACGCCGCCGGTGCGCTCAGCGCCGAACCAGGCGGGGCCGAGCGCGACGATCTTGTCGTAGAGCCGCCCGCGCAGCGTCTCCTGCACGCGTGCCGCAGTGCGATGCGCCAGCATGGTGCGCGCATCGTCCAGCCAGGCGCGCAGCAGGATGGCCACGAGCGTGGCGGCGAGCGGTGTCACGAGTTCGGCGGCCGGCGCTGAACGGAACAGCCTCGCGAGGAACTGGCCCAGGAAGGCAAAACGGGCGATCCCGATTCCGAGTGCCAGCAGCCCGAGCAGGACCCCCAGGGCAATGCGCCAGCGCAGGCCGACCGTCATGCGCCATAGCCGCAGATCGAAATGCACGCCGGCCCTCCTGCACTACCGTCGCCATCGTGGGCGTGATCGTTGATGCAGCGCAAACGCGAGATTTTCAATCGCTGTCGCGAATTGGCGCAACTGTTTCCCCGATCGGTTGTTTTCCGGGTTCGCGGGACTTCGTCATTCGCGGAAGGCGGATGCGGGCGCACGATGACATGTTGATCAGCGGCGGATGACCTGCTGTCGCAAGCGGTTGTGGCGCGCAGCCTGATTGCCCGGCCGTGGCCTTCAGCAAGCCATGAAGTCGATGTTGGGGGGCCATTGAAGCCTAATGGCGATGGTCGTCGCGGCCTTGTTATGGGTGGGTGCGAGACGCGACCCCGAGAGCTCCCGCAACCAAAGCCGAGTGCGAGTGTTCATGTGGCCTGGGAGTATTGGGAGGTCCACTTATGCGCAAGACTTTGATAATCGCGAGCATCGCATTGCTGGCCGGGTGCTCAAATCCGTACGACCCCGGCCAACGCGCATTGGGCGGCGGCTTGTTGGGTGGTGCTGGTGGGGCCGCGATCGGCGGACTTGCTGGCGGCGGCAAGGGGGCGTTGATCGGCGGTGGCGTCGGCGCCGCAGGTGGTGCGTTGGCTGGTGCGGCGACGACGCCCGAGCCGCGGCGCAGTACCCTACAGCAGCGGCAGTGGCAGCTATTATGCCTATTAAGGGATAAGAGGCGCGGCACCCGTTCGGTGTGATTGAGAGTGTCTTCAGTCGTGCGGAGCGAGGTGCTGCGCCATCTCCTTCTGCCACTGGCCGCCGGCTGTCTGGGTGGAGCAGTGGCAGTATGCGGCCTGATCGTCGTCGATACCGGCTCGCTGCGCGAGCTCATTCTCCATAGCCAGAGCGGGTGGTTAGCCGCGCTGCTGCTCTGCCTCGGATTCGTCAGCACCTTCGGAGCGGTAGCCTTAGGTCTCGCCGTATGCCACGGCGAGACGACGGGTTAAGCGCCGGCCGTAGGGAAACTCACCGCAGACCGTCGACTTTATTGCGCCGCCTCGGCCCGAGCAGGTTCGGCAAACAGCGGCATTATCTCGCGCGCAAATCGACGCATGCTCTGTCGGCCGCGCTCGCCGCCGCCCGAGCCGCCACCATTGATCAGCACGTAACCGACACCAACCTCGCGCAGCGTTTCCAGTCGTCGCGCAATCGCCTCCGGGCTGCCGTACATCGCACTGTTGACGTTGACCGTGTGTGGGTCACCGGTGGCGCGGTCGGGACCGCCGTGCACCGTGCCGTCAGGCTGCGTTGCCAGCTTCAACTGGCGCATTCGGTTGTGCAGCCGCCGCTCCAGCGCTGCGTCGCGTTCGGCGCCGCTCTCGGTGACAAAGAACGCGCGTGTTACGCCGACCCGCATCGGGTCATAGCGTCGGCCCTGCGCCTCGACCGCGGCGCGGAACCAAGCGATGCTTTGCGCCACGTCTTCCGGCGAAGCATATTGTCCGAGCAGAAGATTGAACCCGCGTTCGGCGACGCTGCGGATCGAGCGCTCGCTGCCGGCGCCCATCCAGATCTGCGGATGCGGTCTCTGCGCCGAAGGTGGTTCGACCACGATATCGTTGAACCGCCAATACTTGCCGTGATGCGAGAAGCGCTGTTCGGAGGTCCAGGCCTTCAGCAGAACTTCGAGTGACTCTTCGAAGCGCGCATCGGCTTCTTGCATCGGCACGTCGAAGCCGGCGAACTCGTTGTAGCGATAGCCTTTGCCGATGCCGAAATCGAGCCGGCCGCCGGACAGCAGATCAAGCGTCGCCGACTGCTCGGCCAGCAGCACTGGGTTGTGCCACGGCAGCACCATCACCGCGGTACCTAGGCGCAGCGTGCGGGTGCGGGCGCCAAGCCAGGTCAGTAGGTTCAGTGTCGCCGAGACCTGGCCGAAGCCGGTGAAGTGATGTTCGACGACGAACGTTCCGTGAAAGCCAAGCGCCTCGGCCTCGACGTTGTATTCTATGAAGTCGCGATAGCCCTCGGCGCTGTCGAACTCTCCGCTGCCGCGGCGGACGGCGGCGCTGCCGAATAATCCGAACCGCATGTGTTGCTCTCCGTTGGCGATCGCAGGTTACGCGTCCCGCCGGCGCAAACCAAATGCCACTGCCAATACGTCGGCGACAGGCGCGATCCTCACTGGCGGTCCGACTTTTCAACCGCCCGTAGATCCATCGACCACGGCAGCGCCGAACGACACCAGATTTGACGTGCCGGTGGGGCGAACTGCGCTCGTTGGTCGATGCCGCCGACCCTTAGTCCATAGGCTGACGGACTTGCTTCGGTTGAGGTGGCATAGATCGGCGTTCCGCACTCCGGGCAGAAGCCGTGTGCGCGCTTCGTCCCGCTCTCGGCCGTTTTGATGTAAATTTTTGGCGTCGCTCCCGTTAGCTTGAAGCTTCCTGGCAGGCTGGAGATGTTCGCCCGGAAGGCGCTGCCGGTGAGCTTTTGGCAATCCGTGCAATGGCAAACCCTCACTGTCGTCGGGTCAACTTCGGCCTCGTAGGTTATGTGCCCGCAGTGGCACCCTCCCGTCACTTTCATCGCTGTCTCCTCTGGTAAGGCACGCGTAGGTTAGCATTGACGCGACGAGCCCGTGGGTACGAACGTGTTGTTCCAGACCGGGAAACGTGCCGCGTGAGCAGAATGATAATCGCCGTCCTGGCGATGTTTACGCAACAGACCTGCGGCTCCGTCGGCAGAGTGCTCCCTGCCGTGCTCGCGCCACTGATCATCGTGGAACTGCATGCCGACCCGTCGTGGGTGGGGATCTATTATGGCCTGACAGCGGTCGCTGCACTGATCGGCCAACTCGGATCGGGCGGGTTCATCATCCGGCACGGCGCTATACGCATGAGTCAGATCGCACTGCTGTCGGTCGGTGGCGGCATGGCCGCCGCAGTCGTCGGAGGTGCAGCCGGCTTTGTCTTGTCGGCGTTGGTCGGAAACGGTGTAGCCGCTGTCGCGACGCCCGCCAGTTCACAGTTACTCGGACGGTGGGCCATCCGTCCGTATGCACCATTCGCGTTTTCAATCACGCAAACGGCGATCCCGGCCGGCATATTGCTCGCGGGCTGGCTCGCTCCCGCACTCGCCCAATCGATCGGATGGCGCGGAACGATGCTGGTCAGCGCGGCGACCTGCGGGTTTTTTGCCGTCTTGCTGCAGCCGCTTCATCGTCGGCTCGACACCGAGGCAATACCCACACATCCGATCCGCCTGTCGGATTTCGTGACCACAGTCACCGCCGTCCTCAGAGTTGACGACTTGCGTGCACTCTCTTTCGCCTGCTTCGCGTTCAATGGCCTTCAGGCGGTCTTCATCGCTTATTTCGTCACCTATCTCACAGCACTCGGCTATGACCTTGTGTCCGCCGGCGCTTTGTTCTCGACGGTTATCGCTATCGCCATACCCTGCCGCATCCTTTGGGGTTGGATCGGCAGTTTCTATGTAGCGCCGCGACACGTTATGTCCTGGCTGGCGTTCGGTATGGCCGGTTGCGTCGTGCTCACTGGAGCATTCAGCGCGACGTGGCCCGTACTTTGGGATCGGTATTGTCGCCGGAATGCTCAGCGCCACCGCGATGTCCTGGCACGGCATTCTGCTTTCGGAGTCCGCGCGTCTTGCACCAATCGGGCGGGCGGGTGCCATCACCGGCGGCGTGTTGTCGTTCGGTCAGATGGGTGCGGTCTTATGCCCCTCGGTGTTCTCGCTGATGCTGCGCATAAGCGGCGGATATACCGCCGGCTGGGCTGCCTGCGCCGTTCCGGCCGTGCTCGTCGGGATCGAGCTGCTGCGCCCACGCCAGACTTCTATTCGGCGGAGAAGGTGAGCCACGATGGAGCGCTCCCGAGCGCGCGATCGAGGACCGCGTTGCGCTCTCCGGGACCAAATGCCACGCTGGTTCGCATGGAGTTCGGCTGGTACCACGAATTCCACCGTCAGGTGGAGCAGCAATCGGACGCGGAGGCTTTCGCCCAGGCGCTCGAGCAGGTGCTGGAGGCCGAACGCTGGGGGCTGGACGCGGTCTGGCTGGCGGAGATCCATCAACAGGCCTCGCGTTCCGTGCTGAGCGCGCCGTTGACCGTCGCTGCCGCGATCGCCGCGCGCACAACGCGGCTCAAGATTGGCACCGGCGTGCAGGTGCTGCCGTTGTGCCATCCGCTGCGGCTGGCCGAGGAGACAGCGACGATCGACCAGATCAGTCGCGGGCGGTTGCTGCTGGGTGCGGGACGCAGCGGCAATCCGCGTGCTTATGCCGCGTATGGCGTACCGTATGCGGAGAGCCGCGAGCGTTTCTACGAGACGCTCGACATCCTCAAGCAGGCGTGGACGCAGCCGAGTTTTTCCTACGCTGGCAAATACTGGCAGTTCGACGAGGCGCGTGCGGTGCCGCGGCCGTACCAGCAGCCACATCCGCCGATCCGTATCGCCGGCGCCAGCGAGGACACTTTCCCGGTACTCGGCGCTCTCGGTTACCCGCTGTTTGTCGCCGTGCGCAGCGGCTCGCTGTCCGGGCTGGCGCCCGATCTGCAGGCGTATCGCGACGCCTATCAGGCCGCCGGCCATCCGGGCAAAGGCGAGGTGTATCTACGCCTGTCGCTGCACCTGGCGGAGACCGATGCGCGGGCACTGGAAGAGGCCGAACCGAGCGTGATGCAGGGTTACCGGACACTGACCACGCGGCTCGAGGGTTCGCCGAATGCCCGCCGGCGGGCCGAGTTGGAGACGGTGCGCGGGATCACCTACCAGGAGGTGCTGCGCGACAAGGTCGTGGTGGGCAGTCCCGGGCGTGTCGGCGATCGGCTCTTGCAGTTGCGCGAGGAGTTGGCAATCGACGGCATCCTGGCCGAACTGAATTTCGGCGGCAGCATACCGGCAGAGCCGATGATGCGTTCGCTGCGGCTCTTGTGCGAAGAGGTGAAGCCACAGCTCGTCTGAGGATCGCATGCACGCCAATGTGATGGAGCCAGAACCTCTCGCGCGAGTTCTTCTACGCCCGTGACAATCCTGAGCGTCGTTCTTCCGCACTCGTGACGATGCGCCCGCGGATGCGGCGGTTGGACGACGTATTCGCAAATTCGTCGGCGATCCCCAAATTCTGCCGGGCTGGGATCGAGTTCGACCGACCGACACGCAGGTCGGTGGGCGCAACTGATTATGGCGGATGCGGGAGACAACGGATGAGCGATTCGGTTCCAGGCGGTCTTCAGGACTCGATCTCAGATACGGCGCAGCACGTTGCCGGCGGCGTTAACTCGGCAGTGGAGCAGGCGAGCGATGCCGCGGGTCGAGCGCATGGTGGCATCGGCGAAGTGCGCGAGGTTATCCGCGCCCAGCCGATCACGGCTGCGCTTGTGGTATTTGCGCTCGGTTATCTGTTCGGGCGACTGGGGGCGCTGATCCCGAGCGGGTCGCGGCGCGCCTGATCACGGGAGAGCGGCCCGGGGTTGGGGGAGGGGTCCCGCCGGCAAGCTACTTGATCATCGCGGTTGGGCGTCCTCCCCCCGGGGCACGCGTTGGCGCGGACAGTGGCAACGGCCGTATGCTGGGCTGATCGATCTATGTCCGGGGGACCTGATGCGGCTGCTGCTGGCGACGATGTCGCACGAGACCAACACCTTCTCACCGGTGCCAACCAAGCTCGAGCGCTTTTGTCGCGATGGCACCACGCTGCTGAGCGGTCAGACTGCGATCGACTTCTATCGCGGCACCGGAACCTGCATGGGCGGCTACCTAGCGGTGGCAGACGAGGTCGGGGCGGAGGTGGTGGTGCCGGTATGCGCCACCGCGCCGCCCAGCGGGCCGGTGGAAAGTGAAGCCTACGAGACGTTCTGCCGCATGATCACCGATGAGGTGGCGAAGGGCGGGTTCGATGCGGTGTGGCTCGATCTGCATGGGGCGATGGTCACCGATCGGTTCGACGACGGCGAGGGCGAACTGCTGCGCCGCATCCGCGCCATCGATAAGACCACGCCGCTTTGTGTGGCGTATGACATGCACGCCAATGTTTTCGATGCGATGGTTGGCAACGCGCAGGTGGTCACCGGCTATCAGACCTATCCGCATATCGACCAGCGACAGACGGCGGAGCGCGCGGCGCGGGCGCTGTTGCGCGTGATGCGGGGCGAGGTGCGACCGACGTCCGCCTGGCGGTCAGCGCCGATGCTGCCGCATGTGATGGCGCAGGGCACGCATCGCGCGCCGAACAAGGACCTGCAGGCGATGTGCGCAGCGTGGGAGGCGAGCGGGCGTGCATTGGCCGCCAGCCTCTTCGTCGGCTTTCCGCACGCCGACGTCGAAATGGCGGGACTATCGGCCGTGGTGGTGACCGACAACGATCCGGCAGACGCGCGGGCGATGGTGGACGAACTGATCAGCGCGGCCTGGCAGGCGCGTCGCGATTTCATGTTCGAGATCGAGCCGTTGGAGGCATCGGTGAGCCGCGCCAGGGGCCTGGGTGCGTCAGGGCAGTTGCCCGTGGTGCTGCTGGATCACTACGACAACTGCGCCAGCGGCGGGACGATGGATACCACGGACACGCTGCGCGAGATCATCCGCCAGGAACTCGACGATGTGGTATTCTTTGGCATCTACGATCCGGATGCGGTACGGCAGGCGGTCGAGGCAGGCGTCGGTGCAACGGTTACGCTATCGATCGGCGCCAAGTTGCCGATGCCGCAACTGCCGGTGGCCAGTTCACCGCTGAACGTGACCGGCGTGGTACAGACGATATCCTCGGGCGCGTTTCGCCTGAAGGGCGGACTGACGCCAGGGCTACAGGTGTATATGGGGCGCACGGTCGTGCTGGACACCGGCCGCGTGCAGATCGTGCTGCTGAGCCGCCACATCGAACCAACCGCACAGGAAATGCTGCAGGTACTGGGGATTGATCCGTCGCGTAAGAAATACGTGGCGATCAAGAGCCGGGTACACTGGCGTGCCGACCTCGGCAAGATCGCGCGAGAAATCGTCGAGTGCGCCGGCGTGGGCGTGTGCACATCCGACTATGGTCAATTGACGTTCCGCAAGGTGCGCCGTCCGGTGTTTCCACTCGATCCCGATATGCAGTAGGACTTGATATGCGTGGCGGCGGGCGGCGATGAGGCAATGCCGCGCCGCTGTAAGCAAATCAGTCAATTGCCGATCAGGAACAGAACCTGTTCAGTCACACACAGCGTCGAGGCTTAGGGGAACGTCAGGTCTTCGGGATGGCCGGATAATGTCGTCCATAGTGTCGTCCTGCTTGATCCGTCGAGTGTAACGGTCATGCATAGCATGACCGCCATCATCGCGATGGCTGCGGCCTGGATCGAAGCAAATCCTGCGCTGACCTGGGCAGCGGCGTTTCTGATTTCGGCTTCCGAGGCGATCGTTCTGATCGGAGCGCTTGTGCCCGGCTCGCCGATCCTGATCGCGATCGGTGCGGCGGCAGGCATCGGGCATGTCTCACTCGGTGGCGTTATCGTAGCAGCAATAGCGGGCGCGGTGGTTGGCGACGGGCTGTCCTACTGGATCGGGCACCGCTACCGAGATCGGCTGCTCGTCGGCTGGCCTTTTGCCAAACGGCCTGGCCTGCTCAGACAGGGCACCGCGTTCTTCGGCCGCTGGGGAATGCTTGGCGTGATGACGGCGCGCTTCCTGCCGGGCCTTCGGGCAGTGGTGCCCGTCGTGGCTGGCATGTTCGGTATGCGCCCGACGGTCTTCTACACCGCAAACGTCACCTCCGCCATCATCTGGGCACCGCTCCATATCCTTCCAGGCACCGCCGCAGTGCTGCTCGCTGATCTGTTGCTGCCGCTTGAAATGGACGATGTTGGCGACTTCGCGCTGCCCGGCGTCGCGATCGTTGGCCTGCTGCTGTTGGGTGCTCGCCGTCTGTGGCGGCGCAGGAGCGCTTAACGACCTGCCCGCGAACTGTATCAATCCACAATCGCCCGAACTCAGACTATGCCGCGGCTCGCGGGACATGGGAACGTCGGGGTGCTACACTGATCCAGGTGCCACGCGGCACCAAAGGAGCGCCAGCCGCATGCCGACCGATCCGACCATCGCCGGAATTGAACGCACATTTCGCGGCGAACTAGATCATCTCGCCATTGAGCGCGCGGTCTTCGGCCGCTCGGCGGAGAAGGTGGTGCTGATGCGCAAAATGCAGGCGATCGCGTCATGCGCCGTCTGATCCCCGTTCTTGTCGGTGCAGCGCTGCTGATCATTGCAGCGCTTGCCGTGATGTCACGCTCGGATGCCGAGACAGCCGCTGTCGTGCCGCCGCCGGTAACGGACGAAGCCAACGCCACGGCCACGACTGAAGTGGCGGTGCTCGCCGGCGGATGCTTCTGGGGAGTGCAGGGCGTGTTTCAGCACGTGGCTGGTGTCACCAGCGCGGTTTCCGGTTATGCGGGCGGGGACGCAGCAACTGCGCACTATGAGAAAGTCGGCACGGGTGCGACCGGTCACGCGGAATCCGTTCGGATCACATTCGATCCGCGCCGCATCAGCTATGGCCGCATCCTGCAAATCTACTTCTCGGTCGCGCATGACCCGACGCAGCTCAATTACCAGGGACCGGACCGCGGCCCACAGTACCGCTCAACGATCTTTCCGACCACTCAGGAGCAGGCTGACATTGCGAAGGCGTATATCGCCCAGCTCAACCAGGTGCACGCATTTCATGCTCCAGTGGTGACCACGACCGAGCCTGGACGCGAATTCTATTCCGCGGAGCGCTACCATCAGGATTTCCTGACCCGGCACCCGGACAACACCTATATCCTCTCTTACGATCAGCCGAAGATCAGGAAACTGCAGCTCGTGTTCCCTGACCTCTATCGCTCAGATCCTGTTCTGGTTGCCGCCATGCGGTGAGATGCGGGACGCCCTGCAGGTCACACGGTCATTTCCAACACGTACAGCCCGCCGGCAAACCGATCCACTGCATAGACCAGTCGGTTCTCGTCGACATACACGTCGTTGATCATCGCCGCCTTCATCGGCGATCCCTCCGGAGGGTCGGGAATGAACGACGCGACCTCCTTCGGTTGCAGCGGCTCGGTGATATCGTGCACACGCAGGCCGCCGCCAAAATACGTACCGAACACCAGCGTCCTCGACTGGTACGCCGGCCCGGTCCGGTTCTCCCACAGATTGTGCGCGCCGTAACGGCCTCCAATCGCATAATCCTCCATCGGCGGCAGGGGCAGCGTAGAGACAGAGATCAGGTTGTCCTCGCGTCGCGCGTCCAGCAGCCATACCAGCTTCGGCCAGTCGGCACCTTCAGTTCGGACACACTCGTCGCTCACCACCAGCAGGTCACGGTCGAACAGCGGCATCACGGTATGGGTAAAGCCGGGGAAAGGCGGATGCGGGTTCCAGTGGCCTACCAGCTTCGGCTTGCCGATATCCGATATATCCAGCACACAGGCACCGCCGTCGATATAGCCGACATAGGCGCGATCTGGCCGCTCTGGATATACATTTGTATTATGGGCACGCCAGCCGGTGTCGAACTTCGGATGCCGTGAAACTGGCGGGGCCTCGTCATTTTCTTCGGTTCCCGGATACCACCAGCGCCCCAGCTCGCGCGGCTTCGCCGGATCGCCGACGTCGAACGCAGTATAGCACTGGTCATCCTTGAGGTTGCGCGGCATGAAATCCGCCGCACCGCTGGAGCAGTGAATCGTCTTGCCGTCGATGAACCACAGCTGGTGTACGCCGCGCGACCGTGGGCCGGACCGATCGATGAAGCTGATGCTGCGTGGCTCTTCAGGCTTTGTGATGTCGAACAGCTCGATCCCCGCCGGCGTCGCACCGTGGGTGCCGGTCTGGTATGCAACCGCCATGATGTTGTCGCAGATCTCCAGCGAGTTGGAACGCACGTTGCGATGCGGCAGATCGGTCTGTGCGATCACCCGCGGCTTGGTCGGGTCAGTGACGTCGACGGCGGTGAAATTCTTCGGCGCGCATTCGTGCGCCATCCACATGATGCGCCGCCCGCCCGACGCCAGTTGCAGGCTTATGCCCTCGCCGACGTTGCCGAAGCCGCGCATGGTGTCGTGTGAGATCAGGCGGAAATTGTGGGCTTCCGGTTGCGCCATGTCGCTTCCTCCCCGATGCTGCGCGCGATGAACAACGCAGCGAACACTGTGCCGGTGACGATACTCACCGGGTTCCTGGGCAGCGGCAAGACCACTGTGCTGAACCATTTGCTGCGCCAGCCCTCGCTCGCCGACACCGTGGTGATCGTCAACGAGTTCGGCGCCGTCGGTCTCGATCACCTGCTGATCGAGCAAGCGATCGAGGATGCGGTGCTGCTGAAGAACGGCTGCATCTGCTGCACCGTGCGCGGCGACATTGCCGATACGCTGGACGTGCTGTGGCAGCGACGCGAGGCAGGTGAGATCCCGCCGTTCCGCCGGATCGCGATCGAGACCACCGGACTTGCCGACCCAGCCCCGGTCGCGCACGCGCTGCTGGCCGAGCCGGATGCCCGCTATGCCTGCCGGCTCGACGGCATCGTCACTACGGTGGATGCGTTGCATGGCCCGATGCAGCTCGCACGCCAGCCGGAGGCGCGACGACAGGTGGCGATGGCCGATCGGATCCTGCTGACCAAGACCGACCTCGCCACCCCTGAACAGATCGCCGAGGCGAAGAAGCGCGTCGCCACCCTGAACGCAACGGCGCCCCTGCGGCATGTCGTTGCCGGCGCCGTCGATGCGGCGGACGTGTTCGACCTGGGACCAGATAACGATCGGCTGGAAGAGTGGCTGCGACCACTCGACAGCCACGGCCATCAGCATCGGCCGTTTCGCCATGGCGAACAGATCGGTTCGGTGGTGCTCCGTCATGACTCGCCGATCGCGTGGCCGTCATTACAACATTGGCTGGAATCGGTGCTGTCGCTGCGTGGCGACGCGATACTGCGGCTGAAGGGGATTGTCTGGCTTGAAGGGCAGACGCAGCCAATCGTGCTGCAGGGCGTGCATCACGTGCTGCACCCGCTCGTGTATCTTGATCGTGCAGTGCAGCCTGAACGGATCACCCGGATCGTGCTGATCACGCGTGGCCTGTCAGCTGCTGGCCTGCGTACGAGCTTCGCATCGGCGCTCAACCCCTGATATTCGCATATTGCTGTGACGGACGCCGACACGGCGGTCCGAGTCCGAGGTGACCAACCGGCGTCAGGGAACGTCGGCTTCGCGCATGTCTTCCGCCTCGCGCCGCAGCCGCTTGAAGCTACGTACACTGAACGGCAGCATGCCGAGGTAGATCAGGCCCCCCGCGGCGAGCGCGGCCCACGGTTCCGCCACCAGAACGGCGGCGAAGGTAACGGCTCCCAGCAGCATCGGCAGCACGTACCTCGTGCGGCACCTTGAAGTTCTTGAAGCTCCAGACCGGGAGCGTGGAAACAAGCAGGAAGGCCGTGCCGACGAGCATTAACGCACAGAACAGCGGGAACTGGGCGAAGCTTAACAGCCAGTCCCACTCGAGCTGGCGTGCCTCCAGTCCCAGGAACAATGGAAACAGCGCCACACCTGCGCCTGCCGGGGCGGGAACGCCGGTGAAGAAGTTATAGGTGTAGGCAGGGGCTGGTGCCCCATCGAGTGCGGCATTGAACCGTGCCAGGCGTAGCGCCATGCAAACGGCAAAGATCAGGCAGGGCGTGTAGCCAATGCCGCCGGCGCGCTGCAGCGACCAGCAGAACAGCATGAATGCCGGTGCGACGCCGAAGCACAGGAAATCGGCGAGGCTGTCCAACTCGGCGCCGAACCGGGACGTGGCCTTCAGCAGCCGAGCCAGCCGACCGTCGAGCCCGTCGATGGCACCGGCGACCACGATCGCCACGGCCGCAGGCCCGAACCGGCCCTCATAGGCGAAGCGCAGTGCAGTCAGACCAGCGCACAGGCCAATGAGCGTCAGCAGATTGGGAACGATGCGATTGAACGACTGCCCCTTGAACCGCGGCCGGGCCCGTGGCCGCAGCCGGCGGATCCGGTTGATCGGAGATACGCGCGCACCGTGCCAGTCGGGCCGAGGTGCTTCGCTCATGCCGGTAGCTCCGCAATCACGGTCTCGCCGCCGATCATTGTCTGGCCCACGGCGACCAATGGCCGGACCGTCTCGGGCAGATAGAGGTCAGTCCGGCTGCCGAAGCGGATGATCCCGAAGCGCTGCCCGGCGCGCACTGCGTCGCCCTCGCGCAGGTCGCAGACAATCCGGCGAGCGATCAGGCCGGCGATCTGTACGAAGGCGATCTCGCGGCCGTCGGCGAGTCGGAGTGCCACCGCGTTGCGCTCATTCGCATCGCTGGCCTTGTCCAGGCTGGCGTTGACGAAGCTGCCGTGTCGGTAGGCGATCCGGGTGATGATGCCGTCGGCCGGCACGCGATTTACATGCACATTGATCACCGACAGAAAGATCGACACGCGCCAGCGGGGTATGGTGCCGAGCCCGAGCTCGGCCGGCGGGACGGCTGGCGTGACCGAGACCACGCGACCATCGGCGGGCGCGACCAGAGCCCCGGCGCGGCCCGGCGCCACACGATCTGGGTCGCGAAAGAAGAACAGGCAGACCAGGGTGAACAGCAGGCCGAGCCAGGAGAGCCATGCGCCCAGCAGCAAGCCGATCATCACCACGATAAGGCCGCCGAGGACGAACGGGCGTCCTGTGGGGTGGGGTGGCGCAAGCACGTGGCCAATGTCATCTACCAGGGACATAACCGGCGCGGTTTATGGAAGGTTCACCTTGGGGGAGCAAGACTACCGGTTGCCTGGGAGCAACCGAGATGCCGTTCGACGCGCCGTTCAAGCTGGGTCCATTTTCGGTGGATGCCGCAGGAAGGCTGACCCCGCTTAATCCAGCCGCGGGCTCTACCTTCCAATTCCGCTGGCATGGGCGTCCGATCCGCGTGCGCTTCGATCGCGCAACTTCCGAGGAGGGACGTCTGACTCTCCAAGCCGAGCTGGCACGGGTGCAGAGCACGGCCTGCAGGAGTGCCGAGTTGGCCCGACCGCGTTGCTTCGGCATCCTTCACTGGTTGGAACGGGTCGTGCCGCCAACGTGGCGGGTGGCGTTACTCGCCGATCACCGCATCTGGTTGGAAACTGAGACGTCCATCGGCGTTCCGATCACCGCAACCGGGCTGCTGACCGAATTGACGCGCTTCGCCCTGAAATTGGCACCTTACCTTGAACTGATGGATGAGGCCGGTTTGACGGTACCCAACCCCGTGCATAGGTGACGGCACAGCGCCGTTGCGGCAATCTGCGCCCGCGCGACCGTTGTGAGAATGTCAGCCGTGGCCGAACCGATCCTGCCAATCCGTGTCTGGGATGCACCGACGCGCCTGTTCCACTGGGCGATCGTCGTGCTGATCGGGGTGAGCTGGCTGTCGGAAAGCCTGGGTTGGATGACAATCCACTTCGTGAGTGGGTACAGCATCATTGCCCTGCTGTTGTTTCGGCTCATCTGGGGCTTTGTCGGCAGCGAGACCTCGCGGTTCTCACGCTTCCTTAAGAGCCCGGTGGCGGCGCTGCGACAACTTGCCCATCTGCATCGGCGCGAGCCGGACACCGAGATCGGCCACAACGCCGCGGGCGGCTGGATGGTGCTGCTGATGCTGGTGCTGCTCGCGGTGCAGGCGGGAACCGGCCTGTGCGCCAACGATGACGGTGCCACCGAGGGGCCGCTGTTCAACTATGTCGGCAAGGCGTGGAGTGACTGGCTATCGCACGTACATTCAATCAACTTCACACTGATTCAGATCGCGGTGGTCCTCCATGTCCTGGCCATCGTGGCTTACGCAGTACCGAAGCGGCATGACCTTGTCCGCCCCATGCTCACGGGGGAAAAGTATCTGCCGATGGGCACCCAGGGGCCGGTGCTTGCCAGACCATGGTTGGCCCTAGTCGTGTTCGCCATTGCCGTGGCGGTCGTAGGCACGGTGATCGAGGTTCTTTAGCGGACAGCATTATACCGGCGCACTCGGGCTGGAGCCGCAAGCCGCGTCTCCAGCAGGATCTCAAGTTCTCGACACAGCATCGTAGATGTCTTCCTCTTGCGCGGTGTGGATGCGCACGATCTGCTCTACCGATTCGATAATGCGCTGCGCATCACGGATCAAATAGCGATCAATGTTCTCGGTCGGTAGATCCCGCGTCAATCGTTCCAACAGCCTGGCAAGGTGCAGGATCTCGCGATGCGCGCGACTCATTGCCGAGAGGCTGACCCCGTCCCGGAGAACCTTGGCCAACCGGGGATACACCTTTCCCTCATCGTCACGCTCGTGCGCGACGATATGACGGCGAACCAGCCCCTCGGCTTGCCCGATCAGTGCCGCGGCGTCGGCAGGTGTCGCATCATCGAGCGCATCCGCAATGGCACGCAGTCGGTCGAGGGCATGGCTTAGTGCGACATGGTCGTGGTGCAGTTCACGTTCCGCCTCAACCGGAATGGTCCTGTGGATACGCGCGTGCTGCGACCGCAGGGCATTGACGATGACCACAACGTCAATGACTTCCTGCACGATTGCTGCAGGTACCGGGCCGAGCCATCCGACAGTCGCTGCGAGCATTGCAAGAGTTGAGAGGCCCATGCCTGCAACGATGCTCTCCACAGCAATTCGATGCGCATGCTGGGCAATCGTGATGGCCTCTCCAACTCGGTCGAGACGGTCCGCCAGGATCACGACGTCAGCGGCCTCGGACGACGCCGTAGCGCCGCGGGCGCCGAGAGCAATCCCCACATCGGCAGCGGCAAGTGCCGGTGCATCGTTGATCCCGTCGCCGACCATGACCGTCGGCTTGAGCATCTGCTCGACGCGCACCGCGTCCACCTTGTCCGAGGGGACACGGTCCGCCAGCACCGCATCCAGGTCCAATGCGGCGCCAATCGCTTGCGCAGCGACCTCGCGATCACCAGTCACCATGACTATTCGCGCAACGCCCGCTTCCCGCAGCAGGCGCACTGCCCGCGGCGCCTCCGGACGCAGTTCGTCGGCAAGCAGCAGCGCACCGATAGGTCGGCCGTCAACGGCAACGAAGATGATGAGCGCCGATCGCCATGCTGCGCGGCGCATAGCCCGCGAGGCCCAACCATCGCTCACGCCGGAGCAGATCAACTCGGGCGACCCGGCTGAAACCTGCCTGCCGTCAACCAGGCCGTGCACACCCGAACCCAGCGTCTCGCGAACCTCGGTGGGCGTCTTCAGCGGAAGGCCGCGCTGAACCGCGGCCTTTACAATGACCTCCGCAACGACATGGTGAGAGGCCTGCTCGAGCGAAGCACAAAGTCCCAGTACCTCATCGACGCTCTCTCCGGGCGCGGCCTCGATCGAGAGCAACCGAGCGCCGCCAAGTGTCAGCGTTCCGGTTTTGTCGAACAAGACGGTGTGCGCACGCGCCAGGGCCTCGAGCGCACTTCCGCCCTTCACCAACACGCCGCGCCGTGCCGCCCGAGCCACACCCGCAATGAACGCAACCGGGGCAGCCAATATCAGCGGGCATGGAGTGGCTGCGACGAACACCGCCAGGCTCCGCATAAGGTCGCCGGAAATGAGCCATGCTACCGCAGCTACTCCGGCGGTGAGCGGCAGGAACCCCAAGGCGAACCGGTCGGCCAGGCGTACGAAAGGAGCCTTGGCGGTGTGCACCGCGTTTACCAGGCGCAAGATGCCCGCGTACGTGCTCTCACCAGCCCCAGACGTCACGGTCATCTCAAATGCATCGCCGGCATTGATCGTTCCGCTGTAGATGGACGCGCCCTTGCTCCGCATCACGGGAATCGGCTCACCGGTCAGCGGGGATTCGTCGATCATGGCTGGATCGCCGACGATTACGCCGTCCACCGGTACGACTTCGCCTGCTCGCACGAGTACTCGGTCGCCGATTTCGACCTCGGCGATCGGAACGTTCTCAAGGCTGCCGTTGGCATAGCGATGTGCCTGGCGTGGCGCGCGATCGACCAGTGCTCGTAAGTTCTTCTCGGCGCGCGCTACCGCGAAGTCTTCGAGTATCATCCCCCCGGAATACATCAGCGCCACGACCGCGCCGGCGAGTGGCTGGCCCAGGACCAGTGCGCCGATCATCGATATCAGAGCGATTGCATCTACGCCGATCCGCCCAGCCACCAGGTCGCGCACCATTGACGCAGCCAGGCCCACCACGACGGGAACCGTCGCCAGGCTCCACAACAGGTCGGCGAGGCTCGCACGCGCTGCGACATGGGCCAGCAGCCCCCCTGCCAGCCCAATCGTCGCGACCGCAACAAGTGCGTGGCGCAGAGCGCGCTCCGCAGTCATCGACCGTCCGATACCATGCGGCGGGAAGTCTCCCGCCGCGCGCGCCCGGCGGCATTGATGCAGGTCAAGCCGCGGTGGCCTCGAAGTTTGTGACGGTGAAGCCGGCTAGTTGAGAACCCGCGTGGCGAAGCGTTGCCGGCGCCATTGGATCAACCGCCACGCCCCTTTGGCGGACAGGTCTGACAGCCGCCCGCGCGGGGGAAGGCCAACGGCCTTGAAGATCATTCCCATCCCACGTTCCACGTGTCGGAACCGATAGAACGCCATCGCACGGGCCATGTACGCGGCAGTGCATCGGCGCCGTTCAAATTCCGTCTGCGGTGATTCATTGCCACAATACCAGGCGTAGGCCAGTTCGTCGTCCTCGCTTTCACCGATGCGGCCGGCGGCGATGCGCAACCTGCGCAGCAGCCCGATGTTCTCACGACGCAAATAGCGGCGCATGTGGTCGTAGAATAGTTTGTAGTGGCGGAATTCATCGGCGGCGATGTGCCGGCAGATCTGCTGCAGCACTGGTTCCTTCGCTGCCTCGCCCAGCGCGGTATAGTAGCTGGAGGTCCCGGTTTCCACCATGCAGCGCGCGATCAGCTCGCCGGTTCGCGAACCGCGGATCGAGGCCTCGGCGTCCAGCGCCAGCTTGAACCCGGCCTTGTAGCGCGCAAAGGCCGTCTCGTAATCCCACGACGGGTCGGCAAGCATCGCCCACCTACCAAGAGCGTCGCCGTGCTGCACTTCCTCCAGGGCCCAGTAGTCGGCCGCCTGACGGAAATCCGGATCGTCGCCGAACACCCGATTGAGGTAGATCGCGTAGTCGGTGCCGTTCCGCTCCACCATGGCGGCGGCCTTGACCAGGGGGATCAATTCGGGGTCCGCGAGCGTGGGCGTGAAGCGATCCCAGGCCACGTCCTCGATGCGCCAATGCTTCATCGTCAGGTCCGCTGTACCGAAGCCTCGACCTTCAGGCTGCCATCGTTCCAGCTAGATTCGGAAGGGAGGGTCCCTGCCTACGGCTCGAATGTGCTGCGCTGCACAATTCAAAGGTGTGTGGCCCGCTGGATCATTGCACAGTTTCACTCTTATCATTCAGGCCGTATCCTGCTTTCAATATGCATAATCAGGGAGGTAAACCGTTGCCGCTTGCCGCTGACAACGCACATCCGAGGCATAGAAATGCCAGGGGCCTTGCCGCGGAAGCGCTGGGCGGAACCGGGGTTCGGGCATCGCGGCCCGTGCATGGAAACCCGACGGCACCAGCCCTGGTCGCCGAGGCGGTGCGTCGGAACGAAGGGCAACTGTCGGTGGATGGGGCTCTGGTCGTCCAGACCGGTCAGCACACCGGTCGATCGGCGCAGGATAAGTTTGTCGTCGATGAGCCATCGGTCACCGGCGAGGTGTGGTGGGGCAGGGTCAACAACCGGCTCGCGCCGGAGAAGTTCGCCATCCTGAAGGCGCGGGTTCAAGCCTACCTGCAAGGGCAGGAGCTGTTCACTCAGGATCTGTATGCCGGCGCCGATCCGGCGCATCGCGTGCGGGTGCGTCTGGTCACCACCGGGGCGTGGCAGGCGTTGTTCGCGCGCAACATCTTCATCCGGCCGCACCCGAAGGAGCTGGCGGACTTTCGACCCGATTACATCATCCTGCATGCCCCGCATTTCCAGACCGATCCGGCAATCGACGGCGTGCGCAGCGGCACCTCGATCGCGCTGTCATTCGAACAGCGGACCATCATCATCGCCGGGACCGAGTACGCGGGGGAGGTCAAGAAGTCGATCTTCACCGTGATGAACTGGTTGCTGCCGGCCAAGGGCGTGCTGCCGATGCATTGCAGCGCCAATGTCGGCAGCGAGGGCGACGTCGCGCTGTTCTTCGGTCTGTCGGGCACGGGAAAGACGACGCTCTCGTCGGACCCGCATCGAAAGCTGATCGGCGACGATGAGCATGGCTGGAGTGAGAGCGGCGTCTTCAACTTCGAAGGCGGCTGCTATGCCAAGGTCATCAACCTGTCGGCGGAGGCGGAGCCGGAAATCTGGGCCGCCAGCCATCGCTTCGGCACGGTGTTGGAGAATGTCATCGCCGATGGATATGGGCGGCTCGACCTGACGGATCAGTCGCTGACCGAGAACACGCGTTCGGCCTACCCGGTCGAGTACATCCCGAACATCGAGATGTCGCTGCGCGGCGGACATCCGCGCAACGTCGTCATGCTGACCTGCGACGCCTTTGGCGTCATGCCGCCGATCGCCAGGCTGAGCCCGGCGCAGGCGATGTATCATTTCCTGTCGGGCTATACCGCTCTGGTGGCGGGAACCGAGAAGGGGCTTGGCGCCGAACCGCAGGCCACGTTCAGCACCTGCTTCGGTGCGCCGTTCCTGCCGCGACGGCCGGAGGTGTATGGCAGGATGCTCGCCGAACTGATTGCCCGGCATGAGGCCGATTGCTGGTTGGTCAACACCGGCTGGAGCGGCGGGCAATACGGCGTCGGCCAGCGCATGAGCATCCGCCACACGCGTGCCTTGTTGCGCGCGGCGCTGGATGGGTCGCTGGCGCGGACGCGGTTCCTCAAGGAACGCTTTTTCGGTCTCGCCATTCCCGAGCATGTGCCCGGCGTTCCGGCCGAGGTGCTGGACCCGCGCGAATCATGGGAGGACAAGGCGGCCTACGATCGGACGGCACGGGAACTGATCAGCCGGTTCGAGAAGAACTTTGCCGCATTCGAGGCCGGTGTAGGAGACGAGGTGCGTGCTGCGGCGATCCGCGCCGCTGCCTGAGCCGCCAAATTGGTCTGATCCTGGCCTAGCGGCCGGCTCTTTTAGCTAAACCAGTTGGCTGCCACCTCCGGGGATCAGGAGAGTTTGGCATGTACAACCCACCGCTGTTCAAGGAAGACCGCATCGAGGTGCTGCACGATGCGATCCGTCGCGCGGGCCTCGTCACGCTGGTCACGCAGACGGCCGATGGCCTGATTGCCAGCCACGCGCCGATGCTGCTGGATACCGAACCGGCCCCGTATGGCACGCTGATCGGGCATCTGGCGCGGCCCAACCCGCAGGCGCGCGGCGCGATCGGCGAGGGGCTCGCGATCTTTCAGGGCCCGGACGCCTATATCACCCCTTCCTGGTACGCGACGAAGCGGCAGAACGGCAAGGTCGTGCCGACCTGGAACTATGTTGCTATCCATGCCTACGGCGCGGTGGAGTTCTTCAGTGACCCGGAACGCCTGCGCGATGTCGTGACGCGGCTGACTGAACGGCAGGAAGCCGGGCGGGCGCAGCCCTGGGCGGTGACCGATGCCCCAGCGGATTTCATCGATGGCATGCTGAAGGGCATCGTGGGCTTCGCCATGCCGATCGCGCGGCTGGAGGGCAAATGGAAGATGAGCCAGAACCGTCCGGCGGAGGACCGCGCCGGGGTGATCTCTGGGTTGGAAGCCGAGCAGCGACCGGAGGTCGCCGACCTGATTTTGCGGTAGTATCAGAGGTGATGGTAGCTGGGGGTCTTGAGTTGTTGGAGCGGGCCGGGTGAGCGATCTGTATGACGACGACATCCTATTGTGGTCGGCACACCAGGCCGCCCTGCTGCGCCGTCGCGCGGCCGGCGAGTTGGTGAACGACGCCGAGATCGACTGGACCAACGTCGCAGAGGAGATCGAGGACGTAGGGCGCAGTCAGCTGAACGCGGTCGAGTCTCTGCTCGCCCAGGCGCTGCGCCACATGCTGAAGGCCGAGGCATGGCCTTGTCACCGCGATGCCCCGAGTTGGCGGGCAGACGCAATCGACTTCCGCCAGCAGGCCAAGCGCCGCTTCGCAGAATCAATGCGACAGAAAATCGACGTCGCGCAGCTCTATCGCCAGGCGCAGCGGGCACTCCCCGAACTCGATGGACGGCCAACAGCCGCTGCCCGTGCCGGCGCAATGCTCCATGACACTCGATGAGCTATTGGGCGAGTAGCTGGCCCGATCGCGATACAGCTTGCGGTTCGGCTCAGCATGGTAGACTGGCGGCCGGTTTTGTCTGAGAGCCGATAAGGCTTGTTCTCAGCAGGATTCGTGACTTAGAACCCGATGGTGCATTCGTTCGAAGCGCTGCCACGCCGCATTTTCCTCAATTCCTGCACCGCCCAAACGCTGGGTTCTTATGGTGGCTACATATTTGAAGGAGAGGCGATTCCAAATTCCGATCGTATTCACCGGGCGCCACACCGCATCGCGAATGTGGAAGCTCTCCGAAATATTTTCCTAGTTAATGAGCGGGCGCAGTTTGAGTGGATCGTATCAACCCAAAGCTTGCAGGAGGCATATGACAAGAACGACCCAAGGCACATGCGCTGGCTGTGGGATATCGCGGATCATTCCGAAGTCTGCCTGGAAGGGGCCGGTCCAAGCGTGGACAGCGAGGCCCTCGCCGCGAGACTTGATGAGCCGAGATTTGGCTATCTCAGCAAGAAGGACCGTCTGCTGCTGCGAGACGCGATCTTCTTAAGTTGCGAGGCGTTCCTGACGGTTGAACGGCGACTGCCGAGCAACGCAGCTCACTTCGAGCGGGAGACTGGCATTCGCATCCTGACGCCGGTCGTGCACTGGGAAATGCTGCGGCCGTGGGCGGCGCTCTGGCACTGATCTGTGCCAACATCCGGGGCGTCTAGAAACATGATTATCGACGTCTTCCCTCTGACCCTCCGACCAACCGCCTGCGCGAGATAGGGCCCCAAGACGGTACGAGAACCGCGGAACGCCCATCCGGATGTTCACGACACCGGCGTAGAGCAGCCGGCAGCCGCACCCGATCCTCGGGCGTCGCGCCAACTTCCCGTCGATCCGCTGTCCGTGCGGGTTGGTGTGACATATGGTCCGTTGGCTGAAAGACGTTTGGGGGAGGCCCAGAAATGCGACGCCGAACTCTCCTGACCGCAGGTCCCGCCGCGGCTCTCACTGCGCCGCGGATTGTCCGGGCCGAGCCAGCGCGCACGCTGAGGTTCATTCCGAATGTCGATCTACCCTCAGTGGATCCGGTCTCGACCACGACCGTAACCACCATTTTGCACGGCAACACGATCTACGATCAGTTGTTTGGCCTTGACGCCGGGTTCCAGCCGCAACCGCAAATGCTCGCCGGGCATCGCATTGACGCCGATGACACGCGTTGGGAGCTGACCCTGCGCGAAGGATTGTTGTTCCATGACAATACGCCGGTCCTCGCCCGCGATTGCGTCGCGAGTATCCAGCGTTGGGCGCAACGCGACTCTTACGGGTCCGCCTTGCTGGCCCACGCCGATGAGATCGCGGCGGCCTCCGATCGGGTGATCCGAATCCGGCTGAAAAGACCCTTCGCGGCCCTACCCGAGGCGCTCGCTCAGCCGGCCTGCCTGATGATGCCAGAACGTGTTGCAACAACCGATCCGTATAAACAGATCACCGATACGACCGGCAGCGGACCGTTCCGCTTCCTTGCGGATGAACGCATCCCCGGTTCCAGGGTGGTCTACGGGCGATTCGAGAAATATGTGCCGCGAAGTGAGGGAGCTGCGAGTTTCCTGGCCGGGCCGCGGGTGGCACATTTCGACCGTGTCATCTGGAACTATGTGTCCGACGCATCTACCGCTGCGGCGACGCTCGCCGTGGGTGAGTATGATTGGTGGGGCAATTCCGACTTAGATCATTACGACCTGCTGCGGCGCAATTCCAGGTTACAGCTCGAGCTGAAGAACAGGATGGGCTATTTTGGTGCCCTCCGCTTCAATCACCTGCACAAACCGTTCAGCGATGTAGTCGTCCGGCGCTTGGTGCTCGCCTGCGTGAACCAGCAGACCTTCACTGAGGCTGCTGCCGGTGCGCAACCGCAGCTTTACAGGACCCACGTCGGTCTTTTCACACCTGCGACACCGATGGCGAACGAGGCGGGCATCGAGGCACTGACTGCGCGCATCGATTTCGACTCAGTGAAAAAGGAGCTGGCTGCCGCTGGCTACGACGGCGAGACAGTCGTCCTGATTGCGCCCTCCACCGTCCCCACGCTTCGTGCGCAAGCGCAGGTGGCTGTCGATCTGCTGCGGCATATGGGGTTCGTTGTTGATTATCAGGAGCTGGAACTGGCGGCGTTCGTGCAACGCCGCAATCGCAAGGAGCGGCCGGATAAAGGGGGCTGGAACGTGATTGTCACCAGCACCTTCTATCTGCAGAGCATCCTCCCCCCGGCAAATCCCTTCATCCGGGATGGCGCCGCTGGGATGCCCGGCTTTCCCGGTTGGCCTGACGTGCCCCGCCTGGAGGCATTGCGCGAGGATTGGCTGAACGCATCGACCTTGGAGGAGCGGAAAGGCCTCGCGGGGGAGATGCAGGCTCAGGTGTTCCGCGATGTGCCCTATATCCCACTCGGCGTGTGGTTCCAGCCGACATGCTTCCGCAAAGACATCGTTGATATCCAACCAGGATGGCCGGTGATGCACAGCGTGCGCAGGGTTTGAAGGCCCGCCGCCGAACCGGTTTGTTGAAGGTCGAGAAGCGCCGTTATCGACGTCTTCCGGGTTGG
Source organism: uncultured Alphaproteobacteria bacterium (assembly GCA_963850535.1). Taxonomy (GTDB): domain Bacteria; phylum Pseudomonadota; class Alphaproteobacteria; order Acetobacterales; family Acetobacteraceae; genus JAMXLO01. The sequence goes on from CAWKMC010000044.1 coordinate 111,175, forward strand.
TGCCGGACTTCCCGGAGGTCCTTTCTGAGGAGGCCCGCCGCCGCAGAGACCGCTAGTCTCTCCTCAAACTCGACAACGGGGGGAGACGGCAAATGAACTCGCTGCGCGACTACAAGCTCGTCATCGCGATCATTGCCGCCGTTATTGCTGGGCTGGCCATACTGCTGGCGGTATGGTGGTGGGTGCCAAAGCTGCGGATGCGGGGACGCGTCCTTGTAAGCCACAAGGAGCGTGCCGACGTTGAGGACAACGTCCGCAAGACAATGGGCCAGGCGCTCGGCGGCGCCGCGGTGCTGCTGCTTGTGGAGGACGTATGCGGCATACCGCCACGCCGATGCCTTATCGCGCTGGAAGCGTGAGCCTGCGACACGTCGCTGAGGCGCCGATAATTTCTCTTACGGCTGTTTGCTGTTGCAGCCCGATGCGCTCGGAAACTCGTGGATCATCAGATCGTCGGGGATCGCTTCGCGTCGTGGACACCTGCGTCATGAACAGCGACCAGCCGGCAACTCTGCACTGATAGCGACCGTCGCGCGCCTACTCTGACCGCATGTGGCGTGCGCGCGGACCGCTCTTGCCGCTGCCGATGATCCAGGCGATGCCGTCGAGGCTCAGCGGCGATCGGCTCAAGCGTCGGATTGACGCGGATAAACTCAACATCCTTATCCGGTTAGCACAGGATGATTGTCTTCCCCCTGCGTCGCTCGGTCGGGTTCAACGCGGCGACGGCATCGTCGAGGGTCGAGACGCTGCCGATGTTCGTCCGCAGTCGTCCGTCCCGCACACGCTGGACGATCTCAGTGAGTTGGGCGCGATCAAACTCGACAACGAAGTCGATCGCCAAGCCGTCGGCGGGGCGGGCTTCGGCCGGCGCGACGATAGACACCAATGTTCCTCCGGCGCGAACCAGACGTGCGGACCGCTTCTGGATGTCGCCGCCGATGACATCGAACACCAGATCGATGCCGCCGATGTCTTCCAATGCGTCGTCGCCGAGATCGACGAACTCCTGAGCGCCGAAATCGAGCACCGTCTGACGGTCGGCCGCGCGTCCGGTGCCGATGACGTAGGCACCGAACTCACGCGCGAGCTGCGTCACTATCGAACCGACTGCGCCGGCCGCACCGTGCGCAAGGACGCTCTGCCCCGCCTGAAGACGGCCAAGCTGAAACAGTCCCTGCCACGCGGTCAGGCCGGAGATGGGCAGGCTCGCGCCTACCGTGAAGTCAACGTCGCCCGGCAACGGCGCGAGGTTGCGTGCCTCGATGGCTACATACTCTGCCAGGGTGCCGTCGCGATACCAGTCGGCGAGGCCGAATACCCGTTGTCCTACCGACAGTCCCGTCGTGCCATAGCCGAGAGCGCTGACCACTCCGGCTAGCTCGTGACCGGGAATAGACGGTGTTCGGTCACGGTCGCTGCGATCGCTCCAGGTCGAGGGCCACTCCATCTCAGTCGGGACGAATCCCGACGCACGAATCTGAACGATGACATCGTTTATTGCTGCTGGCGGCTTGGGCCGCTCGGCCAGCTTCATCCCGGCAGTTCCCGCAGTTCGGTCCGTCACAATGATCGCCTTCATGATAATTTTCTCCCCTCTTTGGTGGAAAGGTTGGCACGACAGATCAGGCTGATCGAAGCGAGCACCGCGTTGCCGTGATATCCGGCAAGAGCTCGATCGACACTTTGAAAGCCAGGATGAGCGGCATCCGCTCATCCACCTGTCCTAACCGGGTAAGGACAAAACTCGATTACGGGCTCAACGTTTCATCGCGCCGCTTCATCGGGCACCATGAACATTGTGGGCCATCTGCGCGCCTTCAGTGCCCACTCCTGGTCACATCGCCCGCAGCGACGCGACCACCTCCGGGTTGCCTTCCCCGGTTCGACGTGGTCCATAGCAGCGACATATAGTGCGGATCCACGCAACCTGAATGAACAGCATTTATCGGGGTGACGTCAGCACCGCCGGCGGACGGGCGCTTGCCTGGATCGACGCTCTGCTGGTTGACCATGCGGTATTTCGTCTGGTGTGGAGCAATTTCGCCGCCGTGGCTCCAGGGCGGCTGTATCGCTGCAACCACCCTACGCCTTCGCGGCTAGTGACGCTGACCCGTCGCTACGGGCTGAAGACGCTGATCAATCTCAGGGGCCAGACCGGCAACGGTTCGGATGCGCTCACCCGCACTGCGGCAAGTGAACTCGGCCTCGACTTCATCGATGCACCGCTGGAGAGCCGGGGAGCGCCGCATGCCGATCGCATCCTCCGGCTCTGCGACATCTATCGACAAATGCGCGCCCCGGCGCTGTTGCACTGCAAATCCGGCGCAGACCGGGCCGGTTTGGCGGCAGGTCTGTTCGTGCTGCTGAATGGCGGCACGTCGCGCGGGGCATTGGCACAGCTCTCGCTGCGCTTCGGCCATATCCGCCAGGCGCGCACCGGTGTGCTCGACGCCTTCTTCCATCATTACGCCCGCGAGGCGGAGGGGCGTAAGCCGTTTCTCGACTGGGTGCGCGAGGATTACGATCGGGCGGCCCTGCAGCAGGAATTCCATGCCAACGGGCTGGCGAGTTTCATCAACGACTGGGTGCTGGTGCACGAATAGTAATGGATTCAAGCCAGGTTATCGAGACGCTGCCTATCACCGAATGGCACGGGCCATTCGATCCTTCGCTCCAGGCGCAGGCGCTCGACGCACTGGAAGATGGCCGCGTGCTGCTGCTCGACCACCTGCCGTTCCAGGTCCTGCCACAGGAAACGCGGCTGCTGTCGCCCAAGGTGATGGGCACCGAGCGCAAGAACATCAGCTTCGACCCGGAAAGCGGCCAGATCGGCAACACGTCGCTGGCCGGCAGCGATGCCGAGGCCCTTGGCAGCATGCTGCGCCGCTTCGGCGATGCAGGGGAAAGGTTGCTGCGGGATCTGCTGCCGCGTTATGCGCCTATGCTTGAGCGGGCACGCATCAGCTTCCGTCCGACCGAGATCGCCGGTCGTGCGTATTCGCCACGCCATGACGACCGCCTGCTGCACGTGGATGCTTTTCCCAGCCGACCGATGGGCGGACGGCGCATCCTGCGCCTGTTCAGCAACATCGCCGCCGACGGCGCTGCCCGCGCATGGCGCGTCGGCGAGCCTTTTGCGGACTTCGCCCGCCAATTCTTGCCAGGCGTCGGCCGGACGACGCCGGGCGGTGCATGGCTGTTACAGCAGCTAGGCCTGACCAAGGGTCGTCGCAGCGAATACGACCGGCTCATGCTTCGGCTGCACGATACCGGGAAGCTCGATGCGGTCTATCAGTCGCATGGGCCGAAAGCTGACGTGGCGTTCGCTGCCGGCACCACGTGGCTTTGCTTCACCGACCAGGTGCTGCACGCCGCACTTGCCGGCCATTGCGCGCTTGAGCAGACGTTCCATCTGCCGGTCGGCGCCATGCAGCACGCGGAGCGCTCGCCCCTGCGCGTGCTGGAACAGATGGTAGGGCGCACGCTGGCGTGAGGCCACTTCTGCCGCCCCCATGTCCTGAGTAAGTTTCTCCCATGTCGGAAACCCTCCTGGAGTTGGATGGGCGACTCGAATCGAGCACCGCCCCCGCGTTCCAGCGTCGGCTTACGGAGGCCAGTCCGTCTGGCAACGAGCGCCTGCTGCTCGACCTGTCGCGCGTCACCTTCATTGGCAGTGCGGCGTTGCGCGCCATCCTGGTGACCGCAAAGCGCCTCAGCCCGGATGGTGGGAGGCTGGTGGTTTGCGCACCGCCACAGATCGCGCAGGTGTTCACGGTATCCGGCCTGGATGCGGTGCTGCCGGTGCGTTCCGACCTGTCGCAGGCGCGCGAAGCGTTGGAGGGCTGATGGTGACTGCCTCAATGGTCTGCATCTGGCCCACCTTGAATTCAGACACTGACTTGCACCCGCGGCCGCCGTTCAGTCTTCCGCCGAAGTCTGCGGCTGTCGTCTCAGGCAACTTGCGGTGGTAAGTTGCGCTATGCTCAGCTACCGCTGTTCGTGAAATCGAGTGGTCCATGTCTGGAGGCAATGCGCCAGACCCGATCGGGCAATCGCCTGACAGGCGGAAGCTGGTCGCCGTCATGTATGCCGACATGGTCGGCTATAGCCGCCTGATAGGCTTGGACGATGTGGGAAGGCTGCAGCGCCTGCGCGCTCTGCGTGCCAACCTGATTGATCCTGCGATCGAACAGCACGGTGGCCGCATTGTTCAGACGGGCGGCGATTCACTGTTGGTCGTGTTCGACAGCATCGATGGCGCGGTTGGCTGTGCTGCGAAGGTGCAGCGGGAAGTTCCCGATCTGGACGGCGGGGAGGCGGCTGACAGGGCCATCCGGTTTCGGGTCGGGATGAGCATTGGGAACGCGATTGCCGATGGCACAGACCTGCACGGGGATGCGGTGAATGTCGCGGCGAGACTTCAGGCTGAGTGTCCGCCGGGTGGTATCTGCGTTTCCCGATCGGTGCGCGATCATGTGCATGGGCGGCTGGATCTTGCATTCGAGGACCTCGGGGTCCTCGATCTGAAGAACATCGCACGGCCGGTCGAGGCGTTCCTGCTGCGACCGAACACCGGCGCAAGCGTATCAGAAACTGTCGAGCGCGTGCTGGTGCAGGGGACAGGCGAAGCGCTGCCGTTGCCGGATAAGCCGTCGATCGCGGTGCTGGCGTTTACCAACATGAGTGGCGATCCAGAGCAGGAGTATTTCTCGGACGGCATCGCCGACGACATCATCACCGAACTGTCGCGCAGCCGCTCGCTGTTCGTGATCGCGCGCAACTCGAGCTTCACCTACAAAAGCCGCGCGACCGACATCAGGCAGATCGCACGTGAACTGGGTGTGCGCTACGTGCTGGAAGGTGGTGTGCGGCGCAACGGCGGCCGGGTGCGGGTGACCGCTCAGCTGATCGATGCTGAGACCGCCAACCACGTCTGGGCGGAACGCTATGACCGCACTCTGGAAGATGTCTTCGCGATACAGGACGAAATCACGGCCGCTGCCGTCACGGCGATCGTGCCCGCGATCGCCGAGGCAGAATTGCGACGCGTACTCCGCAAACCTCCAGAGAGCCTTGGCGCATGGGAGGCGTATCAGCGTGGCTTGTGGCACATGGCCAAGGCCAATCGAGCGGGTTACGAGCAGGCACAGCACTTCTTACAGCGAGCCGTATCGCTCGACACAACATTCGCACCGGCGCACGTTGCCTTGGCAATGAACTGTATGTGGCAAGGCCAGGTATTTGCCGCGCTGCCGCTGCACGACGCTGGCCTCCTGACGAGGAGCTACGCACAGAAGGCTGTCGAGCTGAATCCCAATGACGCCGACGCGCATGCCATGTTGGCATGGGCGAAGGGAATGGAAGGGATCAACGACGAGGTCCGCGACGGTGTCTCGCTGGCCGTCGCGCTCAATCCGAACTCGGTGTTGGTGAGCACTGCGCTTGGCGTGCTCCGGCTTTTCGACGGTCAGCCGGCTAATGCTCGCGCAGCACTTCTCGAAGCCTTGCGTCTGGATCCACGTCACCCTCTGAATTGCATTCCTCTGCTGCAGATCGGAGTTTCGTATTACTTCGAGGGTAACTATGTCAGTGCTGTAGAAGCGGCGCGCCGGGTCGTCGCGCAGTTCCCCGGCATGCCGCTAGGACATCGGTATGTGGCGGCTTCCTTGGGCCAACTTGGCTACAAAGAAGATGCGCGCGCTGCCCTGCAAAGGGCCATCGAGGTCTCACCTCAGACGTTCGAGCTCTATGTCCGAAGCCGCCCCCCATGGTTCCGGTCGGACGACCACGAACACATGCTCGAAGGCCTGCGCAAGGCTGGTTGGCAGGGCTGAGGCGGATGGTGTCGGAAACCGGCGTGCCGAACCCAACGTTGCCGGCATCGGATCGGCGGAAGCTGATCGCGGTGGTTCATGCTGACGTGGTCGGATACAGCCGGCTGATCGGGTTGGATGACAGCGGAACGCTCGATCGCATGCGCAGACTGCGCCGCGAGGTGATCGAGCCGGCACTCGCCGCGCACGGCGGCCGGATCGTTAACACTGGCGGTGATTCGCTGTTGTTGGTGTTCGACAGCGTCGATGGTGCGGCACGATTTGCGCTGAGTGTGCAGCAGCAGGTGCCTTCCCACGATGGCGCTCCTGCCGATCGGGCAATCCGCTTCCGCATCGGGATCAACGTAGGCGATGTCATCCCGGATGGCCCGGATGTGCACGGCGATGTGGTGAATGTGGCGGCGCGGCTTCAGGCGGAGTGCCCGCCTGGCAGTGTATGCGTCTCGCGCGCTGTGCGCGATCACATGCGCGGGCGGCTCGAGCTCACGTTCGAACCGCTGGGGGCGCTCAATCTGAAGAACATTGCCGAACCGGTCGAAGCGTTTGTGCTCAGATCGAGCGCGGCGCCGATGCCGGAATCCGTGGAGCGCTCGGCGGTGCATGGATCGGGCGAAGCCCTGCCGTTGCCGGACAAGCCATCGATTGCGGTGCTGGCGTTCACCAACATGAGCGGCGACCCGGAGCAGGAGTATTTCTCGGACGGCATTGCCGATGACATCATCACCGAACTGTCGCGCAGCCGCGCGCTGTTCGTCATCGCGCGCACTTCAAGCTTTACCTACAAGGGTCGGTCGGTCGAAGTGAAGCAGGTGGCTCGCGAATTGGGCGTGCGCTATGTCCTGGAAGGCAGCGTTCGACGCAGTGGCGGCCGGGTCCGCGTCGTCGCGCAGCTCATTGATGCTGAAACTGGCAATCACGTCTGGGCGGAGCGCTATGATCGCGCGGTAGAGGACGTATTCGCGGTTCAAGATGAAATAACCACGGCGGCTGTCACGGCAATCCAACCGGCGGTTACCGACGCGGAAGTTCGGCGCGCCCTGCGTAAGCCGCCGGAGAGCCTCACCGCATGGGAAGCGTATTTGCGCGGCCAGTGGCACCACGCACAACACACTGAGGCCGATAACGAGCGGTCGAGGCAATTGTTTCAACGCGCCATTGCGATTGATGCGAACTTTTCGGCGCCATACTTGGGGTTGGCCCGGTCTTACCTCGACGACGCGGTGGGATTTGGTACACGATCGTTGGAAGATGCGGCGGAAATGTCGGTAACCTCGGCGCGAAAGGCTATCGCAATTGACCCCGAGGATGCGGACGCACGAGCTATGGTCGCTATGGCGGCGATGCACTCTGGCAATGCCGACGAGGCGCACGAGCAGGTATTGGTGGCGCGAGCCTGCAATCCAAACTCGCCGTTAGCGATCTTGATCGAAGCTCACCTCCTACTCCACGCCGGTCAACCCGCGCAGGCGCGGCAAGGCTTCACGGCGTGCCTCCGTATCGACCCGCGAGGTCCCCACAGTTATATGGCGATGCACCTGTTCGCAATTTCGTACTATTTCGAGCGTGACTACACGCGGTCGGTCGAGGCATCGCGGCGCGCGCTGGCTCGGTATCCGGCCGTTTTCGGGACTTACCGGTGGCTCGCCGCTGCGTTGGGTCAGTTGGGTCGAACGGAAGAGGCGCAGGCAGCGCTGCAAAAGGTGCTCGAACTTGCGCCTCGCCAGCTCGAATTCCACACCCGTCGCCGGCCGCCGTGGCACCGGCCAGAGGACTACGAGCACATGCTCGAAGGTTTGCGCAAGGCGGGCTGGCAGGGCTGATAGGCTGGAGCTTCGCGCGTCAACCGCGCTCGCCCTCGCGGAAGGGCGACGAGCACCTGACGCGCATCGGCTCCGTGACCGACAGGCCTATTGGCCAGCGATCCCTTGCGGATCAGGGGTGCACTGGGCGGCGGCGGGGATGGGACTGGGGTTGGGGTTGGCATGCGGCAGGGCGCGCAGGTACGCGTATATCGCCCGCAGGTCCGAGCTAGTCATCTTGCTGTAAAGAGGCCAGGGCATGACTTGCAGAAGCTCGCATTTCTCCGGGTCCCGAAAGTTTCGTTCCTGCGGGTCGCATCCGGTCCGAATCACATGGATGAAATCGTCTTCCGACAATCCGGCCGGCAGCGACGTGCCGGGTGCGGGGGTGATATTGCGGGAACAGAAATCACCACCCGGCGTCGAGAACAAGCGTCCGCCGGCCAGGTAAACGGGTACGTTCACCTGCTGGGGTTGACGCGCAAAGGGGTCGTGGCCCGGTGCAAAATTTGGCCAAGTATGGCAATCGTTGCACCCTTGAGCGTTCACTAGATAGCTGCCCAGCCCGACTTGCGCGTTCTCCTGCTGCAGATCGAGGCCGTTTGCCCCGGCGACTTTCAAGCCGATGGCGGCTCGAGACTTATCGCCCCTCTCGTGAGTATCGTCGGCCAGCACGTCGCCCGAGGCCATCAGCAGCAACGCGCCGCACGCAGCCAGCGTCAGAATCCGACCTGTCATCGCTTGTTCTCCCCCCGAGTGTATTGTCAGCTGGCCACGTGATGGACCAGCCTTGTTGAACGGCAGAAGCGTAGCCGTTTTATCTGCGTAATCCCAGGAATTCTCGCACTACACGAGCTGCCGTGATCGCGAGGAAGGGCCGCGTGGAATCGATAGCAGCATGGCGATCAGCAGCGCGGTGCTGGTTGCCGCCTGCGCAATGCCAAAGGCGCGGCCGTAGGCGTCACGGCCAACGTCGTTGCCGAGCACGGCGAAGAACAGGCTGCCGATGGCTACGACGCTGATGGCGGCACCAATCTGCAGCGCCGAGGTGAGCACGCCGGCCGCGACGCCGGCCTGATGCGGTGCGACGTCACCGAGCGCGGTGTTGAACAGCCGCGGATAGGCGATGCCCTGACCGAAGCCGGCGATCAGCACTGTCAGCACGACAGGCCAGCCGTCGTCGCCCGCTGCTACCATGGCGGCAACGCCGGCGTAGCCCGCCACCTGGATCACCATGCCGATCGTCAGCAGCCACGGGCGCAGTCGCACAAGCGGCGCAGTGACCAGAGGACCGACGAACAACCCGACGCCGTACGGCAGAATGGCGAGGCCGGTGAACAGCGGATCGGTGCCGTAGCCCTCCTGCTCATAGATGCCGAACAGCATGTAGAAGGCGGTAGTGAAGAAGAACAGCGTCCCGACCAGAACGCCGCGCCGGAAAGTCGGGATCGCCATCAGCGACAAGGTCGAGCAGCGGGCTGGCGCCGCGGGCAGTCAGCCACGCTTCGAAGCGTATGAACACCCAGGCGAGTACAGGAACGGCGGCCAGCATGACCAAGGTCCAGGTCGGCCAGCCCTGCTGACGTCCCTCGGACAACGGCAGCACGAGGCAGGCGAGCGCCAGCGACACCAGCACGGCACCGCCTAAATCAAGCCGACGACCGCGGCTGGCGCTGGTCTCCGGCACGATCAGCCACGCGGCCAGCATGACCGGGATGCCGATCGGCAGTTTCGCCAGGAACACCGTGCGCCAGCCCCAGCCGAAGGGGCTCCACTCGACCAGGGCCCCGCCCGAGAATTGGCCGATCGAGGCGGCAAGGCCCATCATCACGCCGTAGAAGCTGAGTGCCTTGGCGAGTTCCGCCTCGGAAGGGAACAAGGCTCGCACTGAGCCCAGCACCTGTGGCACCAGCATCGCGGCGGAGACGCCCTGCAGCACGCGGCCGATCACCAGCTGCATGGGCGTGGTCGCCAGACCACACAGAGTGTTGGTGGCGATGAAGCCTGCCATGCCAATCAGGAACATGCGGCGCCGGCCGTACAGGTCGCCGAGCCGACCGCCGGTGATCAGGAACACAGCGTAGCTGGCCGCGTAACCGGAGATGACGAGTTGTAGTTCCGCCGGATTGGCGCCGATCGAAGTATGGATCGACGGCAAGCTGACATTGATGATGAAGAAGTCGACCGAGGGCAGCAGGCCGCCGGTCAGCATCACGATGAACGCAAGCCATCGGCCAGCGTCGGACCGGACGATGGCCGTCGATATGGCGGGCACGGCACTTTCCTGTCCGGCGGTGACGACGCGGCATGAGTAATCGGCGGCCGCCGGCTCCACAAGGCGAGCTATAGCGGCGGGATGCGGCTGCGCAGCGTTGCCCGATCAAGCGTGCTAGCGGCAAACAGGAACGCCTGCCGGTTTGCTGCGTTGCGGCGGGCAACACCTGGGTTGCCGATCGTGCTGATGGCGCAATCCTTGGCAGCAGTGGTGAAGTCCCCGGCGGCGCAGGCGGTGGAAAAATGCGGAAAGCGCGAGCCAAAACCGGGACCCATCGCCCAGCCCATCGACAGCAGGCCTAGCTGGGCGTCCGCCGGCCAGTCATCGAAATCGGTAAAGGCCGGATTGGCCCTGAGGATCGCTTCGTCATGATCGAGCTTGTCGAGGATCAGCGTGTCGATATCCGCTGCGTCCAGATGCAGGGTGGCGACGCGCCGTGCAGCCTGCGCACCCAGATGGGCGAGTGCCAGGTTGGTCTTGATCCGACTCCATTCGTGCCTCACCACGTCTGGCGCTGCAGTTGAGCCGTCGGCGCCATGCCATGTCAGGCGCAGCGCCACCTCGATCGGATCGATCAGGTTGCCCATGCCGGTCGTTACCAGACCCTTGATATCCAGATACATCCAGTCGGTTAGTCATTCTAACGGCTCATTGAAATCGGCGCCAAGCGCTGCGAACAGCGGATTGCATGCAACATTCCTTTCAGGGGGACAAAGGCCCGCGAATATGAAACGGGTCTTGGCTGGCGATATTCTACATCGTAATCGCTAGCGTCGCGTTAACGCCCACGCGGGAGCGCTGGCCATTACTGTGCGACAGCGGCCTATAGTCGAGCCGACATGAGCGACGATCCTGCAGGACATTACGCTGCCCTCGACGTTCATCCGCGCTCGGAGCAGGCGGCCATTGCCGCGGCATTCCGCCGCAAGGCGCGCGTGCTGCATCCGGACATACCGGGCAGTGGCAACGCCGATGCATTTATGCGGATCAGGGCAGCATATGATGTGGTGGGCGATGCCGAGAGCCGCGCCGCTTATGACCGCGCGGCGCGCGCGGCCGCCATGGTGCCTGCAGGTGCGCCCGAAGTATCCGACCCCGTGTTGCGGTGGCCCCGTTTGTCGGACCTGCCGCTTGCGGTGTGGCTCGTGCTTGGAGGGGTGGTTTGCCTTGCAATGGTCATGGCCTTGGTGGAGTTCAATCGCTCACCTTCGATAGTCGCTGGCCCGGTGATCCGACCGACGGCACCATCCGCGGTCTCCCCCGGCCCGCGGCCGGCACCGGCAAACGTGCCGATGACCGGACCCAGCAACGATTACGTGTCGCCGGGAAACGATGCAGTGCTGTGGCGCCACGATGCAGCCCGCAACGCTTATGTGCCCGCCGGTCACGTCGCCGCATTCAGCTCGGTCCAGGCATTGGGACAGGTCCCAAAGCACGGACTCGTGGAGATCCGTCTCGCCGACGGCAGCAGTGGCTTCATCGATGCAGCGCGCCTGACGGCCGGCAGCCGCGACAAGGCACGACGTGCCTATTGCGCCTATGAAGCCGGAACGGCGCCGCGCAATGGCGAGATACTCGAGCGACGTGCGACGGGACCCATGCGGATTGCACTCAGCAATCGTGGCCTGCAGGAGGCGGTGCTTAAGCTGCGCGACGCGTCGGGGCACGTGGTCGCCGCGGTATTTCTGGCACCGGGCAACAGTACGGTGCTGGGCGATCTTCCAGATACCTCGTATCGCCTTGAGTACGCGGTCGGCGAGCTATGGAGTCGCGCCTGTAACAGCTTCGCTGCCGGGATGCGGGCGCAGCGATTTCCGTACTATGCTACGCCTGCGGCGCTGTCTTCGCTGGTCATTCCGCCCGAACTTTCCGTTGTTCCGCCGCCGGAGGACATTTCCGATGCAGAATTCGAAGGAGACTGAGCGCTTGCCGTCATGCGCATATCGCCACACCCCTTCGCGGGTTCGAGGCCGCTCTGGCCAACATCGCGGGGTTCGTTCGACACGATGACCCGTATCTGGTCAGGGGATCATCTGACCGAGAGTGGAAGGTCGGCGGCGCCGTACCCAAGCGCCTACTCGTCGATGAGTTCTCGCTCGTCGTGGATGCCGAGCAAGGCTCTCATCGGACGGCGGTGGAGCGCCAGGTAATCGGCACGCCGGATCACCGCTTCTCTCGACACGCCAAGTTCACGCGCGATCGCCGGGATGCTCTTGGTCAGATCCGGCCACAGTTTGGCCAGATGACGAGCCCGCTCCGGCGGCCATGTGTGCAGTCCTCGGGACATCATCTGCGATCCGCGCTGACCTGGTCCGTGCGCCTGATGCGAGGAGGAAGGCGCGAGGACACCGGAGAAGGGGTCGTCAGCTCGAGAAGGCGCTCGCAGATGAAGCAGCGCTCGGTCTGTTTATCGTCTGCATCGAATTGATGACCACAATCGCAGCAGACACGTGACAGAAGAGACATGGCGCGCTTTTCCACCAACCGATCGGGCCGAAGGTTTCGGCTCGCGAAGTGAGCATTTGACCACAAAACCCTCGCCAAATCGTTATGAAATGCCTGGGGCGCTGATCGGAGTCGCTGCTTCTTGTCGTGCACGCCCGTGAGCGGCACTGTGGCAGGCAGCCGCAGTGCCGGCCGTACCTACCAGGGGAGCCAAGTGAATGGCGATCATGCTGCAGGAGTCGTTGCGTGCTCTGTTCTATGCGCCGTTCTACGTGGCACTGGCGCGCAGACGCCTACGCGGCCGAGGGTGTCGACGTCCGCTTCATGAGCGCGGCGCGTCCGGGCGATGCGGCGCGCAACGTGATGGAGGGTGCGGTCGACGTCTGCTGGGGTGGGCCGATGCGGGTGATGCAGGCCTATCAGCAGACGCCGGAATGCGATCTGGTCAGCTTCGCGGAAGTGGTGACCCGCGATCCGTTCATGCTGGTTGGACGCGCGCCACGTCCGAATTTTTCGTTGGGTGATCTGATGGGCCTGCGAATGGCGACGGTGAGCGAAGTGCCGACACCGTGGATGTGCCTGCAGGAGGACTTACGCGGGGCGGGCATCGATCCGTCCGCACTGACGCGCGTCGCGGATGCCGGCATGGCGGACAACGTGGCGGGCTTGCGGCGCGGCGATCTCGACGTGGTGCAGGTGTTCGAGCCATTTGCTGCGATGTTGCTGGCGGATGATGTCGGGCATCTGTGGTATGCGCAGGCAAGCCGAGGGCCCACGTCATACACAACATTCTATGCGCGCCGTCCGCTGCTGGATCAGCGACGCGACGAGCTGCTTCGCATGGTACGGGCGATTTATCGGACGCAGAAGTGGCTCGCTGCCGTCGACGGCGAGGCGATAGCGGCGGCGATTGCCGGCTACTTCGAAGATGTGCCAGCCGCGATGCGCGCCGATGCTTGCAGGCGCTACAAGTCGCTGGGCATCTGGGGCCGCGATCCTCATCTGCCGCGCGTCGGCTACGAACGGCTGCGTGCCAGTCTTGTATCCGGCGGCTTTGTCTCGACCGGTGTGTCGTATGAACTGGCAGTCGATAATTCATTGGCCGAGAGGGTCATCGCCGAGGATCCGCCGGCACTGGAAGAGAGGGGAGATAACGATGCCACACGCAACGACGGATGACGGGGTTCGACTGTATTACGAAGAATCGGGCTCCGGTCAGCCAGTGATCTTCGTGCATGAATACGCTGGCGACTATCGCAGTTGGGAGCCGCAGATGCGGCACTTCGGTCGGCGGCATCGAGCGATTACGTACAATGCGCGGGGTTATCCGCCATCCGATGTGCCGGAGGACGTTGGAAAATATTCGCAGGCGCGCGCGGCGGATGACATCAAGGCGGTGCTGGACCATCTGAAGATCGACAAGGCCCATGTCGTCGGCCTGTCGATGGGTGGATTTGCGACGTTGCATTTCGGCTTCCGTCATCCGGGGCGCGCTCTGTCGTTGTGTGTTGCCGGGTGTGGCTATGGCGCCGAACGCGGGCAGACCGAACGGTTCCGCTCTGAGGCCGAGACGATCGCGGCATTCATCGCCGAGCAGGGCATGCAGGTGTTCGCGGAGAAGTATGCGTATGGGCCAACGCGCGTGCAGTTCGAAAATAAGGACCCGCGCGGCTTTGCCGAGTTCAAGAGCATGCTGGCCGAGCACTCTGCTCTGGGCGCGCGCAACACCCAGCTTGGCGTGCAGCGCGAACGACCGTCGCTCTACGATCTGGTGGATCAGATGAAGGCGCTGACGGTACCGACACTGATCCTGACGGGCGACGAGGACTGGCCGTGCCTGGCACCGGGCTTGTTGATGAAACAAACCATCGCCAGCGCCGCGCTTTCAGTGATGCCGAACTGTGGCCACGCAATCAACATCGAAGATCCCGACGAGTTCAATCGCATCGTTGGCGCGTTCGTCGCGCAGGTGGACGCAGGGCGGTGGCCGATACGCGACCCTCGTGCGGTGTCGGCGTCGATCACCGGGATGCGGTAGCCGCGCCAGGGGCCACGCGTCTGGATCGACCAACGGCGGGGCCTCTGGGGCTCCGCACCTTCGTCGCGCAGATGACGATGCCGATCGCCCACAGATGACAGACTCTGCAATACGGCACAGTGTTCCCGCAATCTATTGTCTTGGGGGACGCCATGCCGGGATTTGCACCTGGACTGCATGCTGCAGCAGGCAAGGTCGTCGATGTCGCGGCGTACGAACGTTTCACTGGGTACTGGTCACGGCTCTTCGTTCCCCAGGTGATCGCCGCGGCCGCGATCGGGCCAGGGAGCAAGGTGCTCGATATTTCGACCGGCACCGGAGAGGCTGCTCTTGCGATACTGCCGGCGATCGGCGGCAGCGGCCTCTTGGTCGGCGCGGACATCTCGCCGGAGATGCTGGATGGCGCGCGGCGGCGGGTGCGTAATCATCCGGGCTTTTGGCCGGTCGTGGCGGATGGTCAGGCGCTGCCATTCCAGGCTGGCAGCTTCGATGCGGTGGTCTGTCAGCTTGGTCTGCAGTTCTTCCCTGACGCGGCGCGCGGTCTCGCCGAGTTCCAGCGCGTGCTGCGAGCAGACGGGAAGGCTTCGGTGTGCGTCATCTCCACCGCCGATCGCGCACCTATCTGGGGTATCCTGGCCGAGGCTGTCGCACGTTATCTGCCGGAGCAGCGCGGTGTGCTGATGACGTCGTTCTCGCTGTCGGATGCGGCGCGGCTGGAGCGGTTGTTCGCGGCAGCAGGCTTCCACGATATCAGCGTGGTGCGCGAGACGCGTGTCGGTGTCGTTGAAAGCCTCGCGGCGTACTGGGGCGCGGTCGAGGCCGGCATAGGCTCGATCCCGCAATCCTATCTATTGCTGGCCGCGGCGGACAGGCGGGCGGTCCGCGAGGAGGTCGATACCAGATTGGCGCCGTATATGCGCGATGGTGAACTGCACGCGAATATCGAAATGCTGATCGGATCGGGACACGCGGGCCCGATGAGCGAAAGTGCCGGCATATCGCCACCCGACCTACCCGCCGCGTTCGACACGCGGCTGGCAGCGATGCTCATCTGCCCGATCAGCCGGGGTCCGCTGGTCTATGTCGCGGCGATGAACGAACTGGTGAGTCACGACGCGCGGCTCGCCTATCCCGTTCGCGACGGAGTGCCGGTCATGCTCGCGAGCGCTGCGCGCCGTCTGGAGTGAAGGGCCCAACAGCCTCCGTCCTTGGTGCAAGGCCCGAGGCAGGGCGCTCTGATCGGGTTTCGAGGTGAAACCCCGACCGCTATGCGCCGTCGAAGATCGCTTCGGGCAGCAGCGCGGAGACGACATAATTCGGCACATCGACGACATTGGAGATTCGCAGGTCCACGGCGACGCTGCAGATCACGTACGCCTGCTCGCGCGAGAAGCCGCGTTCCTGCAGCAGCTCCATCATGTTCAGCACGGCGTTGCGACAGGCAAGCGTCAGGTTCTCCGCCTCGATTTCACCGGCGGCGTTGATCGGCATGCCCATCACGCCAAGAAAGCGCTCCGGCGCGGCAAAGCGGGGATCGGCGAAGTAGGTGGTGCGCGAAAAGACGGGCGCGATGAATTTGCGACGGTTGGCGAGTCCCTTGTGCACCTTGAAGCGGACAACGGCGGTGGCGCCCATTTCGACCGCTGTGACGCAGACCTCGCCGTCACCCTGGGCGAAGTGGCCATCGCCAGTAGAGAACAGCGCGCCTTCCTTGAACACCGGCAGGTACAGCTTTGCGCCCTTGGTGAGCTGCTTGACGTCGAAGTTGCCGCCGTTCTCGCGCGGCGGCAGCGTGCGCAGGCCGGTGAGGCCGCAGGGGCCAGTCGGGCACCGCGCCGTTGGCATCGGGCGGCAGCGCGAAGCCGCCTGCGTCGATCACCCGCTGCTCGCGTGCGGTCCAGGCAGCGAGCTGTTCGGCGGTGGGCGCCACAGCGGAGACGCCCATGAACGATGCGCCGGGAATGCGCACGCCGGGAAGCTGTTCGGATGTCGCCCAGTTGTCCTTGATCTGCCAGTGCACGAGGTAGGGCTCGGTCATCACGTCGCGCAGAAAGCCGAGGCCAGGCAAGATGGCACTGAACGCGGTCGGCTGCGGAATGATGTCGGTGAATTCAATTTCCAGCATGTCACCTGGCTGCGCACCTTTGACGAACACCGGGCCGGTCAGCGGATGCACCGCGCCGGGGTTGAGGTTGGGCAGATCGGCGATTTTGGTCGTCGGGGTTATCTGACCGTCGAGTGCGTCGCGCGTTTCCAGTGCGATTTCCTCGCCCTCGCCGATCTCGGCGACAGCAGCAATGTCCGGATGATAGCGGTTGTGGCCGCAGTTGGGTTGGTCGCATAGCGGCTTGTGGCGGTCGATGCGGATGGCGTGCATGAGGCGGCCCTTACCTGGCAGCGTTGCGACGCATTTCACCAGAGCGTGTTCCTTGAGTTGATGACCGCGGCACTAGGAGCGGAGCCGCACAATCTCGGCGCATGGTTGCGACATAGTTGGCGTAATGCTTCAGCCTGCCACGTCTTTTGAAACGATGCCGCGAACTCCGCTCGTATTCGATTTGTTGGCGTGCCGATTGAGCCAGATCAATGCCAGGTAACTGTGGTGCGGGCTAGTTGTTGGTATCGCGAG
>CAWKMC010000045.1:0-52400 GCA_963850535.1 uncultured Alphaproteobacteria bacterium
TAATCGCCGGGTCTTCCAGGATTTTTCCCTCGGAGGAGGAGTGCAGCAGGTTGGCATCGACGCTGAACGGCGCCTCGCCGCGCTTGTCCTTGGCGATCGGGATCTGATTCTGCTCGGCGAATTCCAGCAGTCGCGTGCGGCTGGTCAGGTCCCATTCGCGCCATGGTGCGATGATCTTGATGTCCGGTTTCAGCGCGTAATAGCTGAGCTCAAAACGGACCTGGTCGTTGCCCTTGCCGGTCGCGCCATGGGCGACCGCGTCGGCGCCAACCTGTTCGGCGATCTCGATCTGCCGCTGCGCGATCAGCGGGCGCGCGATCGAGGTGCCCAGGAGGTATTGGCCTTCATACAGCGCGTTGGCGCGGAACATAGGGAAGACGAAGTCGCGCACGAAGGTCTCGCGCAGGTCGTCCATGAAGATTTCCTTCACGCCGAGCATCTCGCGCCTTCTGCCGTGCCGGTCCGAGCTCCTCGCCCTGGCCGAGATCGGCGGTGAAGGTGACGACCTCGCAGCGATAGGTCACCTGCAGCCAGCGGAGAATCACGCTGGTGTCCAGGCCGCCCGAATAGGCGAGCACCACCTTCTTCACGTCCTTCACACGCATCGGTTCACCTGCAAGACCACGCTTCGGGGAGTAACGCTGGGCGACCAGTCAGCGCAAGACGAGTGATCACTCCTTGGCGGTCAGCGGCGCTGCGTAGCGCCTGCTGCCTCCAGATATGTATTCAGCAACCGTCCTGGACTTGGCGGCGCTGGCGCGCAGCCCCAGCTTGCTTCGCCGCCACAGCACATCGTCTGCAGTCTGCGCCCACTCATGCTGCGTCATCCAGTCGAGCTCGCGCTCGGTCAGGTCGGCGCAAAGCGAGCGCCCGAGATCCTCAGTGCAGCGGGCGTCGCCGAGGATCTCGCTGGCCAGCGTGCCATAGGCGCGAACCAGGCGGTTGCATGTCCTTTCCGTCAGAAATGGGAAGCGCGCGGCCAGTTCGGAGCGGAGATGGTCCAGACCATCCCACGGGAAATCGCCGCCGGGTAGACGCAGCAGAAGGCGTCCAGCGCCGCGCATACCGGGAAACAGCGGCGCCAGCTTGGCCATCGCCGCTTCGGCCAGCCGGCGATAGGTGGTGATCTTGCCGCCGAAGACGGACAGCAGCGGCGGTTGCTGTCAAGTTCCAGCACGTAATCGCGGGTTGCTTCCTGCGCCTGCGATCGCACCGTCATCGAGCAGCGGGCGGACGCCGGCATAGCTCCAGACGATGTCCTGCGGCGTGACCGGCGTGCGCAGATAGCGGCTGACCGCGTCGCACAGATAGGCTTCCTCTTCGGTCGAGGGCGTCGCGCGCGGCCGGGTCGCCGGCGAAGTCCTCATCGGTCGTGCCGATCAGGGTGAAGTCCTGCTCGTAGGGGATGGCGAAACAGATGCGGCCGTCGGCGTTCTGGAAAATATAGCAGCGGTCGTGCTGCGAACAGGCGCGGCACGACGATGTGGCTGCCCTTGACCAGCCGGACCCGGCGTCGGCGCGCTCCTGCCAACGACCTGCGCAGGACACGAGGACACCCACGGGCCAGCGGCATTGACCAGCACGCGGGCCGCTGCCGTTCGGCATCGCCTGATCAGCGTCAGGTGCCCACATGCCATCCTGATCGGTCGCGCCGCCATGCAGCGCGTGCGCGGGCGGATGTCCGCGCCCCGTGTCGGCGGCGTCGCGCGCGTTGAGCACCACCAGCCGCGCATCGTCGACCCAGCAGTCGGAGTATTCAAAGCCGCGCGTGAAATCGCTCCGCAACGGCGCGCCGGCCGGATCAGCACGCAGATCCAGCGCGCGCGTCGCCGGGCAGGATTCGCGCCCGCCCAGATGGTCGTAGAGGAACAGCCCAGCCGGATCAGCCACCCCGGCCGCAGCCCCGCGTGGTGCGGCAGCACGAAGCGCAGCGGCCAGATCGATGTGCGGCGCGGCGCGCAGCAGCACCTCGCGCTCGCGCCAGCGCCTCGCGCACCAGGCGGAACTCGTAGTGCTCCAGATAGCGCAGGCCGCCATGGATCAGCTTGGTGGAGGCCGAGGAGGTGCCGCCGGCGAGATCGCCCTGTTCGAGCAGCAGCACCGACAGGCCGCGGCCGGCGGCGTCGCGGGCAATGCCGGCGCCGTTGATGCCGCCGCCGATGACCGCGAGGTCGAAGAGCCTATTCCTGGGTGAACTCACCCGACTTGCCGCCTGCCTTGTGCGTCAACCGCAGCGCCTCGATCCGCATCCCGCGGTCCACCGACTTGCACATGTCGTAGACTGTCAGCGCGGCCACGGAAGCTGCCGTCAGTGCCTCCATCTCGACACCGGTCTGGCCCGTCGTGCGCACTGTGGCGGCGATTTCCACAGCATCGTCGTTGGCGCGTCAGGTCCAGCGAGACGGCGCTGATCGGCAGCGGGTGGCAGAGCGGGATCAGGTCCGAGGTCCGCTTCGCGGCCATGATGCCGGCGATCCGCGCCACCCCCAGCACATCGCCCTTTTTGGCGCCGCCGCTGCGGATCAGCGCAGCGGTGGCAGGCTGCATGACCACCCGTGCCCGAGCGGTGGCGGTGCGTTCCGTGGTCGGCTTGCTGCCGACATCGACCATTGCCGCCTGACCACGCGCGTCGAAATGGGTGAATTCGTCGGTCATGGTCCGGTCAGCAGGGCCCGGGTCGCGGCGGATACATCCTGCTGACGCAACAGGCTCTCGCCCACCAGGAAGCACTGAGTGCCGACGGAGGACAGACGCTGTAGGTCGGCATTGCTGCGAATGCCGCTCTCGGCGATCAGGAATCGGTCCGCCGGAACCAGAGGGGCAAGCTGCTCCGTCACCGCGAGGTCAGTGACCAACGTCTTGAGATTGCGGTTGTTGAGACCGATCAGCTGAGTCTCCAGGCCTAGCGCGCGGTCCAGCTCACGTTCCTCGTGCACCTCTGCCAGCACATCCATGTCGAGCGCACGGGCGAGCGCCTCCAGTTCCCGCGCCTGGGTGTCGGTCAACGCCGCAAGGATCAGCAGGATGCAGTCGGCCCCCATGGCGCGGCTTTCGTACACCTGCCATGGCTCAAGAATGAAGTCCTTGCGCAGTACCGGCAGGGCGACTGCATCGCGTGCAGCTCGCAGATGTGCGGGGCTGCCCTGGAAATGCGGCGCGTTGGTCAGCACGGACAGGCAGGCGGCGCCACCGTCAACGTAAGCATGCGCGAGCGCCGGGGGGTCGAAGTCAGGCCTGATCAGCCCGCCGGATGGCGATGCTTTCTTGATCTCGGCGATCAAGCCATAGCGGCCTTCGGCAACCGCCTGCTTCAGCGCCGAGCCGAAGCCGCGTGGGGCGTCGCCGCGAACGGTAATCTGCAGACGCAGCGCCTCCAGACTGATCTTGGTCTTGGCTTCGGCCACCGCGGCGCGCGTGTCGGAGCAGATTTTCCCCAGCACGTCGGAAGCCGGAACATTGGCGGTATCTGGCATCGTGTCCTTCAGTGCACCGTCGTCTCGCGCCGCAAGGTCTCCAACGCGGCAAGGGCGGCACCTGATGCAATCGAGCGGCTCGCCAGAGCAACACCCTCACGGAGATCTGTGGCGCGGGCCGCCACGACCAACGCCGCGGCGGCATTCAGCAGCACCGTGTCGCGATATGGGCCGGTTGCTCCTTGGAGCAAAGCCTGCAGCGTTGCGGCGTTCAGTGCTGCGTCGCCGCCACGGATCGCTTCGATGGGCGCACGCTGAAGGCCGCATCTTCCGGGCAGACGGCGAAGCGACGCAGCCCGCCATCCTGCCAGGCGACGATCTGGTTCTCGCCCGCTACGGTGAGCTCATCGAGGCCCTGACCATGCACGATCCAGACCTGCTCGCTGCCCAGCCGCCCAAGCGTTTCGGCCATCGGTGCGGCCCACTCGGGTGCGAATACACCAGTCAACTGGCGGCGCACCCGCGCGGGGTTCGCCAGTGGGCCAAGCAGATTGAAGATCGTTCTGGTACCCAGTTCCACCCGCGGGCCCGCCGCGTGACGCATCGACGGATGGTGGCGCGGAGCAAACAGGAACGCGCAGTTGGCGGCTCGCAGGATGTCCGGCAGCCGCTCCAGCGGCGCGTCCACATTCACGCCGAGTGCGGTTAGCACATCGGCTCCCCCGGTCCGCGAGGACAATGCGCGGTTGCCGTGCTTGGCAACTGGCACCTCACATCCCGCGACGACGAACGTCACCGCAGTCGATACGTTGAGCGTGCCGGCGGCGTCGCCCCCGGTGCCACAGACGTCGATGGCGTCCGGAGGGGCCGCGACGGCCGTCATCCGCGCCCGCATGGCCCGAACTGCGCCGGTGATCTCGGCAACTGTTTCGCCACGAAGCCGCATCGCCATCAGCAGGGCGCCGATCTGCGCCGGCGTCGCCTCGCCTGACATAATGATGTCGAACGCCGCTTCCGATTCCGTGTCGGTCAGTGTCTCTCCGATGGCAAGGCGTGCCAGGAACGGCTTTAAGTTGTTGGACACGCTGCCGGTCAGGCCGCCTGCGCAGGCGTGTTGATGCCGCGCGCGAGGCGGAGGAAATTCGCCAGCAGCTCATGGCCGTGCTGGCTGGCGATGCTTTCCGGATGGAACTGCACGCCGAATAGGGGCAGCGAGCGATGGCGCATTGCCATCAGCAGTCCGTCTTCAGTCCAGGCGGTCGGCACCAGCACACTGGGCAGGCTGCCGCGATCGACGATCAGACTGTGGTAACGTGTTGCGCTGAAGGGCGACGGCAGGCCTTCCAGGATGTCGGTTCCGCCATGGAAGATGCGGCTGACCTTACCGTGCATCGGCACCGGCGCGCGCACGACGTTTCCGCCGAGCGCCTGGCCGATCGCCTGGTGGCCCAGGCACACGCCAAGGACGGGCACTTTGCCGGCTGCCGCGGTGATCAGATCGAGACAGATGCCTGCTTCGTTCGGAGTGCATGGGCCGGGTGACAGCACAATGGCTTCCGGTCCGCGTGCAAGCGCATCCTCGACGCTGATCTTGTCATTGCGCCACACCTCACACCTGGCGCCCACATCACCCAGGAAGTGGTACAGGTTGAAGGTGAATAAGTCGTAGTTGTCGATCAGCAGCAACATGGTGCCGCATCCTGATCAACGGCACGGCTGGGGTCAACGCCAGTTGGCTTCTGTAGAGGCGCGATGCCGACCTGCGTTTGACCAAATTTATCGGTTGCCAGTCGGTCTCAGAATGGAGGGCGATGCAGATCAAGATGTCGGATTACAATCGTGTTTCCGTAGGGCCCGTCGCCGAACAGCGAATGCTTGCCGAAACTCGTCATGCGCCGAGATAGCCTTACCAGCCAGCGCGAGCGCCCTACTGCCGAAGGGCTGCCGACGAGGTGTGTGTTGAGCGCGGCCCCGAGGGTCAGGCGGTTCGACCATGGTGATGAGAACTCTCACTGCTCCAAGCGGGTAACTCTCGAGCTTTATAGCGAGGTCGAATCCACATGACCAAAGAACCGATCTCCACCTTCTCTTACATCAGCACCGTTGAGTTAGAGGACGTTCTTGCCTAGTGATTCGCGACGAAAAAGACAGCACAGCAGCGTGCGTCTGAGTGCGTGTCGTATTGCGTCGCCGCAAATGTCCCCTGTCAGCGTGCGTTAAGTTACGTGGAAGTGAGGTGCCATGTGAACTCGTGCGGGGCGCGGGGAAGCAAGTCACCTTTCCGAGCCCGTACTTTATTCCCCCGACTGCGTGCCGAAAACATTGCGAAGCTCATATATCCCGGCGCGAGGTGCAGGCTTACCGGGCGCCGCCAGGGTTCTGCTGGGGTGTGAGGCCGCGCGACTGGCCGCGAAGATGCGAAAGCGTGTTGCGAGCCTGCGCAGTGCTTGCTCGGCATCGCGCGTGGCAGCCCTGGCCGCCATCGCGTCGAACTCATCCGACATCTGCAACAATTCCTCTATGGTGTTCTCGAGGAAAGATTTCCTCTCCAAAGACAAATCTTTCACGGATGGGCTCCACGACCGTTGCTGGCGCGGTGGCGTTGTAGGACACGCAGTTCGATAAATGAAGGATCTCTTGCTATTCTAGCGTGCTGCTAGATGCTTTGTGATATCAGTCGGCGGACCCGGATCCGAGTGGTTGTTCAAGCCGGAACCGCTTTGGTTCTCGCTGGCACGGCTGCGCCCTTTGCGCGGCCTCAGCTCGAGGCTTGACGGAGGCAGAATGCCTCGCGGCAAAGTACCATGCCGTCAAGGCAAGCCCGCGGGGAACACAGAAGCCGACTTTGATCTGCATCAAGGCCGCGTGACCGTAGAGCCCGTAGGCTGTCAGCTGCCTCGTGAGGGGGCGGAAAAATGGCAAATGCTGTGGAACTTGCCCGCAGGCTTGCGGAGATCGCCAGCAGAACCCGGGATCCGGATACCGCGCAAGAATTGATGGCTTTGGTCGAGCAATTGTTTGGCGAGGCAGGACTGTCTGACAGGTTGCCGGAACCGCCAGTTAAACACTGATCGCCACTTGGCGGTGACCGAATGGTGATTCGCAAAACTGCAAAATTGATTGCCGATCCAACGCCGCACCGGTGTCCGCCAGCTGGTGTCGCTCCCCACGTCTAACTGCGGCTCCGACACTGCGGTAATAGGCGAACGACCTTAAGATCGTTTACCGAAACGACATCGATTTCGGGTACTCTGCAAGAAGTCTCGAGGATAGACGCCGAAAAAGACCCCGCCTCAGCCGATTTTGCGGGAAAGCGGGCCAAGGCCAAGCTCAGTAGGAAGACCATACAATCGTGCCGTGCGGCTAACTCTCCGTTAAGAGGGAAGCCGTTTGGCACGAGTGGTTCGGCTCCGCACTTGTCGCAGTCGAGACCGATATTCCTCGCATCGACCCAGCCGGACCTTGACGCCACGTGACTGCTTATGCCGCCGGCAGACCGGCCTGTGTAAGCAGGCGATCGACCAACTCCATCAATCGCCGGGCCGTCTCTGGTTCTTGGGTTTTGCTGGCGATTTCCGCGATGGCGTTCGCGATTTCGACTGCATCAAAGCCCGTTGACATGACAGTGTCTCGAAGCCTGCCGCGAGTAAGGTATAAGCTTCGGCTATGTGCGCCTCCTTGATCCGGATCAAACCGATTCGAACAGGGGGCTCGCCAGGCACAGAATACAGCCAGTTCGAGCTGATGTCCGATTACGTACCGCTGTAGAGACGGCCGGTCGTCACCTTAAGAATGCAGGCAAAAGGTTATCGCCGCATGGCAGCGACGAGCGTATGGCGCGTATGGCGCGTATGGCGGACACACAAGATAGCTTGCTGAAACTCGCCGACCGGATAGATGCTCTCGGACCAGCACGAGCGCATGGTCAATGGAGATGGATCCGAACCAGGGGGACGCGCCGATCTTTCGCGAGATCACCGCCATGGCGACGGCTGACTGACGGCAAGTTGCGGCCTGGTCGGCGGCCATGTGCGGGACGGCTCAAATACTCCGCTGGCTGAGCAAGCGCTGCGGCCGCAAGGTCGATCAAAGGACCCTCGCGGACTGCACCTTTGTGATTGCTGCAACGCCGGATCATGCGACTTAAACTTGTTTCGTGCCCGCTGTAGTAGGCCAAAAGCTCAGGCATTGTTGCCGGGTTTGCCGGCGGCGAATCGCACGGCCTCCTCGGCTGCCCGCATCAGTGCGCGCGCCTTCTGGCGGCACTCTTCGTGTTCGAACTCTCGCTCGGAGTCGGCGACGATGCCGGCTCCCGCCTGCACATGCATGACGCCATCCTTAACCAGCGCCGTGCGCAGTCCGATGCAGGTGTCCATGGTGCCGTTAGCGGCGAAATAGCCGATGCAACCTGCGTAGATGTTGCGCCGGTCCGGCTCCAGTTCCTCGATGATCTCCATCGCCCGCACCTTCGGTGCACCGGACAAGGTGCCAGCAGGGAAGCCGCCAATCAGTGCATCGAGCGCATCCAGTCCGTCGCGCAGTTTGCCCTCGACATTGGATGAGATGTGCATGACATGGCTGAAGCGCTCGATGACAAAACTCTCTGTCACCTTGACCGAACCAAGCTCTGCGACGCGTCCCACGTCGTTGCGGCCAAGGTCGAGCAGCATCAGGTGCTCGGCGCGCTCCTTCGGATCATTCAGTAGTTCCGCCTCTAGCGCCTGGTCCTCTTCGTAGGTCGTGCCGCGCCGGCGTGTGCCCGCGAGCGGCCGTAGGGTGACGGTGCCGTCGCGTAAACGCACCAGCACTTCTGGGCTGGAGCCAACAACGGCGAACCCGCCGAAGTCGAGGAAGAACAAGAAGGGCGCGGGGTTGATCCGGCGCAGCGCGCGATACAGCGAGAACGGCGGCAGCACGAACGGCACCGAGAAACGCTGGCTAATGACGATCTGGAACGCGTCACCCGCAGCAATGTACTCTTTGCAGCGATCGACGGCGGCGAAGAAGTCCGGCTTGGAGAAGTTCGATGCCGGCGCTGGTGGATCAGGCAGCATCACCGGCGGTGGCTGATGCGGCAATGGTCGCTCGAGTGCCGACTCGGCCGCTTCCAGCCGCTTATGCGCATGTTCCCACGCGGCTTCGGCGGCAATGTCTGCCTGTGGATACACCGGCGCTGCCAGCGTGAGTTCGTCGTTGACGTTGTCGAAGATCGCGAACAGCGTCGGACGCAGCATCAGCGCGTCGGGAACCCCGACCACGTCGCGGTTCTTCACCGGCAAGCGCTCCATCAGGCGCACCATGTCGTAGCCGAGATAGCCGACCAGCCCGCCCGCCATCGGCGGGAGATTTGGTGGCGCATCAAGTCGTGTCTCGGCGATCATGGCTCGCAGACTGTCGAGCGCCGGCCGTGGGTCGGCGATGAAGGCATGTGGTGCCGAAAGTGCGTATCGGTTCACCTCGGCACTGCCGTCGCGACACCGCCAAATAAGGTCCGGTTCCATTCCGATGATCGAGTAGCGTCCGCGCGTCGCGCCGCCCTCGACGCTCTCCAACAGGAATGAGTTCGGCTTCCCGTGTGCCAGCTTAAGGAAGGCGGCGACCGGGGTTTCCAGATCAGCGACACCCCGCCGCCAGACCATTGTGCCACGCCCCGCATCATACGCAGAGCGGAAGCTGGCGAAGCCGGGTGGAACGGTGATGTTCATTGTCCTTGGCCGCTGACGTTGTCGACAACTGGTTGATTGATGCGTGGTGCGGCGCGCGTGCGCAATGCGTCGGCGAAGACGCTGGCAAGGTCGGTGCCGATCGAGCGGCCGATAGCCTGTCGCACCTGTGCGTAACCGGCCGGGTCCGCCTTCGGGTCCGCCTCGACGATCTCCGCAGGCACGGCCACGACGAAGCCCTCCGGCGTTTCCACCATGGTGGGCTCGCCCTGCTTCAATGCGAACAGCGGTTCTGCGAGTTGCTGCGGCACGCCTTCCATCGAGGCGCCCCGCGTCACCAGGGGCGTACGCCGCACGGTGACCCCGGCCACCGTCGCGGCATCGGCCAGCGTCTGGCCACCCTTGACGGCCGCTAGCAGCTTGGCGGCTGCCTGCTCCTCCACACGCCGTTTCGTGTCATTGGTCCAGTCGGTGACAACTTGCTGCTTGACTTCGTCGAAGGGTTTTTTCCCCGGTGGTGTTATGTCTTCGACGCTGAGCGCGTAATAGGCCGAGCCTCCAGTCGACGGTGACTGCACCTCGACGAGGCGGAGCGGGTCACCCTTTTGCGTGTCAAATGCCGCCTTGATCAGCGCTGCCTTCAATTCGGGCGGCCCTGGGACTGGAGCCGGCGTTCCCTCGGGCGTGTTGCCCTGCGCATCCAGGGTTCCGGTTACACCGACAAGCCCGAGGTCGCTGGGCATTTCGTCCAGGCTGGCGCCACTGCCGAGGACATTGTCCACCTTGTTGGCCCGATCATACATCAGGTCCGCGGCCTTTTCGGCCAACACTTGTTCCCGCAGCTTGTCCTTCACCTGGTCGAACGTCTGATCGCTGCCCGACGTGACCTTCGTGACGCGCACGAGGTACCAACCCAGCGCGCCCTTTTCTGGACCTGCCACTGTATCGGGTACCGCTGCGAAGACCATGCGTGCCAGTTCCGGGTCGGGAAATTCGCGCTCGGTGGCATCGTCGAGAGTGATCGCGGAGGCACCGGTCTCCTGGGCGGCCTTCTGCATCGCCGGCCAATCCGCGCCGGCGCGCCACTGATCGGCAAGCGACTTCGCCTTTGCTTCGTCGGACACCGAGATGACGTCGGCCGTGCGCTTGGCCGGCGTCACGTACTGCGACTTGCGTTGCTGATAGGCCGCCTGAAGATCGGCATCGGTGATCGGAATCTCCTTTGCCAGTGTCTGCGGCGACAAAACGACAGCCTTGATCTTGCGGTACTCGGGCGACGAGGTACAGGTCGGGATGGTTGTCGTACCAGCGCTGCAACTCGGGATCGGTCGGTGCGGGCGGTTCCGGTGCGGCGGCAAACGGAAATTCCACCATGTCAGCCGAGCGCTTTTCGAAGCGACCCTCGAACAGTGGATGAAGCAAAACGTCCGGCGTCGCTGCGCCGGTGCTGATCGCGGTCGAGCAACTGCTGCTGCGCCAGGTCCGAGCGCATCATCTCGATGAAGCGGGGCTCGGTCAGTCCGTTGTTGCGCAGCACTGTCTGGAAGGTCGCCTGGTCGAACTGGCCGTTCGGGCCGCGGAACGCGGGAATGGCGAAGATGGCCTGGCGCACCGCCTGGTCAGGGGTGACGACATGCAGGCGTTGCAACTCCTGGCTCATCGCCGCCTGTGCGATCAGGCGGTCCAGCGCCTGATGCGCAACGTCACTGCGCATCTCCTGCGTCGGTTCCTGCCCTGACGGCAGGTTCCGTGTCACCTGCGCCATGTCGCGCTGATAGGCCTGCTGCAGCTGATCGCCTTCGATCGTCGCGCCGCCGACCTTGGCGGCCCAGGTCGACCTGCCGATCATACGCACAACGTCGCCGACGCCCCAGGAGATGAAGGCGAACACCATGATCAGAAAGAAGCCGCGGACCCACCAGGTCTCGAGGTAGCGGCGGAAGGCTGTGATCATGCAGGCGAGCCTCAGCTGGCAACGGCGGCAGCATATACGAGCGGCAACCGGGCTTTGCCAGCGTTGGTGCTTTGCGTTACCAGCGCTCCATGAGGCCGGGGGATCGCCCAGGGGGATCGCAATGCGGCAACTGATCGCCGGGAACTGGAAAATGCACATGCTGCGGGCTCCGGCTATCGAGCTGGCGCACGGGGTGCGCGATGGCGCGCAGGGGATGGCGTGCGACGTGCTGGTGTGTCCGCCGTTCACCGCGATCGAGCCGGTGGCCAGTGTACTCGCGGGCTCGGGCGTTGCGGTCGGTGGCCAGGACTGCCACGCCAAGGGTCAGGGTGCCCATACCGGTGATGTGGCGGCGGCGATGTTGCGCGACGCCGGTGCTACCTGGGTGATCCTTGGCCACTCCGAGCGGCGCCAGAACCACGGCGAAACCGACGAATTGGTCCGCGAAAAGGTGCTGGCGGCGATCGATGCGGGGCTCACGCCAATCGTCTGCGTAGGCGAGACCGAGGACCAGCGAGCGGCCGGGCAAGAAACCGAGGTCGTCGGCTGGCAGATCTCGGGCAGCCTGCCGAAGCCATTTACCGGCGCGGTGGCCTATGAGCCTGTCTGGGCGATCGGCACCGGCAAGACTGCCACCGAGCAGGACGTGGCAACCATGCATGCCTTCGTTCGCGAGGAGTTGGTCCGCCAGTTCGGCGATGCGGGGCATGGCATCCACATCCTGTATGGCGGCTCGATGCGGCCGGCAAATGCCGGTTCGCTGCTGGCGGTGCCGCATGTTGGCGGCGGCCTGATCGGCGGCGCCAGCCTGAAGGCGGAGGACTTCCTGGCGATTGCCCGGGCGGCGAAGCCGGCGTAGACGCTGCCCGCGTCGAGGGAGTTTGCATGACCGCCGTCCTGCTGATCATCCACCTGTTCGTCACGCTGGCACTGATCGGCGTCGTGCTGATCCAGCGCAGCGAGGGCGGTGGTCTCGGGATCGGCAGCTCGCAGGGCATGGGCGCCTTCATGTCCGGTCGTGGGACCGCCAACCTGCTGACGCGCACGACGGCTATCCTCGCCACTGTATTCATGGCGCTGTCGCTGGCTTTGGCACTGATGAACCGCGGCACCGCCGGTGTCGGCGGGTCACTGCTGGAGAGCCCGCCGCCGGCTACGGCTCCTGCGCCGACCGCGCCTGCTCCGGCCCCACCACCGGCGGCCCCGAAGGGTCCCAGCGTCCCGACAAACTGATCCCCGTGCGGCGCATGTGTGACGCCTGACGTTCGGGCTTCCCGTCACCCGATTCGGCTTCGTATACTGGGCGCCCATGACGCGGTATGTCTTCATCACCGGCGGCGTGGTCTCTTCCCTTGGCAAAGGCATCGCCTCGGCGTCCCTGGGCGCCCTGCTGCAGGCGCGCGGCTTCTCCGTCCGGCTGCGCAAGCTGGACCCCTACCTGAATGTCGATCCGGGGACGATGAGCCCCTATCAGCACGGCGAGGTCTACGTCACCGACGACGGCGCCGAGACCGACCTGGACCTGGGGCACTACGAGCGCTTCACCGGCGTGCCGGCGAACAGGTTCGACAACGCCACAACCGGGCGGATCTATTCCGAGGTAATCGCAAAGGAGCGACACGGCGACTATCTGGGCGCCACGGTTCAGGTGATCCCGCACATCACCGACGCGATCAAAGAGATCATTGTCCGCGATACCAGGGACTTCGACTTCGTGCTGGTCGAGATCGGCGGCACCGTGGGTGATATCGAGAGCCTGCCGTTCCTCGAGGCGATCCGTCAGCTCGGGAATGAACTGGGCCCGGAACGCGCGATGTTCGTGCACCTGACGCTGGTGCCCTATATTCCGTCGGCTGGCGAACTGAAGACCAAGCCGACGCAGCATTCGGTGAAGGAGCTGCTGAACGTCGGCATCCAGCCGCAGATGCTGCTGTGCCGCTGCGATCGGCCAATTCCCGACAACGAACGTCGGAAGATCGCGTTGTTCTGCAACGTGCGCCCACAGGCGGTGATCGCGGCACTTGATGTGGATACGATCTACGCCGTGCCGATCAGCTATCACGCGGAAGGCATGGATCGCGAAGTGTTGCGACACTTCGATCTGCCGGCCGATGGTGGACTCGACCTGTCGCGATGGAAGGAGATCGTCGAGGCAGTCCGCTCGCCGGAAGGCGAAGTGCGGATCGCCGTCGTCGGCAAGTACACCAACCTGCTGGATGCCTACAAATCACTGGCCGAGGCGCTGACGCATGGCGGCATCGCCAACCGCGTGAAGGTGCAACTCGACTGGGTGGACAGCGAGGTATTTGAGAACGGCGGCGCGGTGCACCGGCTGGAGGAGGTCAACGGCATCCTGGTCCCTGGCGGCTTCGGTGAACGCGGCACACCGGGCAAGATCGAAGCCGTCCGCTTCGCGCGCGAGAAGAACGTGCCGTTCTTCGGCATCTGTTTCGGCATGCAGATGGCGGTGATCGAAGCAGCCCGCAACCTATGCGGTTTGCGCTGCGCCTCATCGACCGAGTTCGGACCATGTGATGATGCCAGTGGTCGGCCTGCTGACCGAGTGGGCGCGCGGCAACGAGATGGAGCGGCGGATGGAGGGAGGCGACCTCGGCGGCACGATGCGGGTCGGCGCGTATCCGGCGGTCCTCAGCCCGGGCTCATTGGTGTCCGAACTGTACGGCGGCGTGACGCGGATCGAGGAGCGGCACCGCCACCGTTACGAGGTCAATGTGCACTACAAAGATGGACTGGAACGGGCCGGTATGCTGTTCTCCGGCATGTCACCCGATGGCGTGCTGCCGGAGATCATTGAGCTGCCGGACCATCCCTGGTTCGTCGGTGTGCAGTATCATCCGGAGTTGAAATCGAAGCCCTTCAACCCGCATCCATTGTTCGCGGGCTTTATTGCTGCGGCAGTGAGGCAGGCGAGACTGGTGTAGAGGCAATTGTGTAGCGGGCCTGCCAACGGCGTTTACTATCCGTGCGGCGTCCGCGCATCGCGCGATCGCGGGACTTGTAGGGACACTCAGATGGACGCAGCGGCAAGAACAGTATCGGTGGGCGGAATTGAGGTTGCCAACGACCGGCCCTTTGCGCTTATTGCTGGACCGTGCCAGATCGAATCGCGCGCGCACGCGCTGGAGGTTGCTGATGCGCTGTGCAAAATATCCGCGGCGGTTGGCGTTCCGCTGATCTACAAGTCGAGCTTCGACAAAGCCAACCGCACGTCGGTCTCCACCGCGCGCGGCATCGGTATGAGCGAGGGTTTGGCTGTGCTCGCGGACGTGCGTGAAGCAACCGGGCTGCCCACACTGACAGACGTGCACGCACCCGAGCAGTGTGCAATTGCGGCGCAGGCGGTCGATGTGCTGCAGATCCCAGCGTTCCTCTGCCGCCAGACCGATCTGTTGCTTGCCGCCGGCGAGACTGGCAAGCCGATCAACGTGAAGAAGGGCCAGTTCCTTGCGCCGTGGGACATGGCGAATGTCGCGGCGAAGATCGCCAGCACCGGCAACCACAACATCCTGCTGTGCGAGCGGGGCGCCAGCTTCGGCTACAATACGCTGGTCAGCGACTTTCGTGCCCTCCCGATCATGGCACGCTCAGGTTACCCGGTGGTGTTCGATGCGACGCATTCGGTGCAGCAGCCCGGCGGGCAGGGCACGTCGTCGGGCGGTCAGCGGGAGTTCGCACCGGTGCTGGCCCGTGCCGCGCTGGCGGTTGGTGCGGCGGCGGTGTTCATCGAAACGCACCCGGACCCGGACAAAGCCCCGAGTGATGGCCCGAACATGATCCCACTGCGTGACATGCCCGCACTGATCGCGCGGCTGAAGGCGTTCGACGAGTTGGCGAAGCGCGCGGCTTGATCGCGACGCCTCAGCTCACCTGCCTGTCATGCCCCTGCCAATAGGGCGCCCGGAGCTCGCGACGTAGCACCTTGCCCGTCGGATTGCGCGGCAGGGCGGCGACGAAGTCGATCGATTTGGGAAGCTTGAAGCCGGCAATCCGATCGCGCGCGTAGGCGATGATTTCCTCCGCTGTCGCCTCGACGCCCTGCTTTAGCACAACGATCGCCTTGACGGCCTCACCCCAGCGCGGGTCAGGAACTCCTATGACCGCCGCATCGGCGATCGCAGGATGACCGAACAGGGCATTCTCCACTTCCGCCGGATACACGTTCTCCGCGCCGGTTACGATCATGTCCTTCACGCGATCATAGATGTAGAGGAATCCTTCCTTATCGAAATAGCCGGCGTCACCGGTGCGGAGCCAGCCCCCCGCAAAAAACGCCTCGCGCGTCGCCACCGGGTTTTTCCAATAACCCTTCATCACGCAGGGGCCTTGGATAACGATTTCACCCACCTGGCCGGTCGGCATTGTTTCCCCGTTTGGGTCCACGACTCGCAATCCAATCCCGGAATAAGGCCGCCCGCAAGATCGCAACTTGCCTCGAACGGGGTCGTGCAGGTTGGAGGTCAGGAACGTAGCGACGGCTGCGCTCTCGGTGGAGCCGTACACCTGGCGAAAACTTGCGTTAGGAAAAGCACGCATCGCCCGCACAACGACATCTTCTGCGATAGGAGAAGCGCCATAGGCCAATGATCGCACACAGCCGAGATCGATCGGCGCAGCCTCGACATGTTGCGTAACCATTAGGATCACCGCCGGCACGAGCAACAGCCAATTCACCTGATATCGTGTGATCGCATCGATGATCTCCGCCACCTTGACTTCTTCAAGCACGAGTGTTTGGGCGCCCTGTGCAAGGCATAGGAGTCCGACGCCGGTGCCGGCGATATGAAACACGGGCATGCAGACCAGCGCCACATCATCTGGGCTGAGCCGCATGACATCGTGGCTCTCATAACAATTAATCAGCGTCAGAATGTTGGTGTTCGTCAGCTCAACACCTTTGGGCAGCCCCGTCGTCCCGGAGGTGTAGAGTTGCAGAACGGTATCTTCGGGAGCCACGGGGACACCAGGATCGTTCGAAGACTGTGCGTCGCGCCATTCCTCGAATTGTACCCAGTTGGAATGCGCTTGGTCCATGGCCACGAACTGATCGAGAGCCGGCAAGTCCAGCGAGGCGGCGATGGCTGCAAAGCCGCGTCCCACGAATAGGACCTTCGCCTCTGCGTCTCGCAGAAGGGACGCCATCTCGGGTGGCGCCAGTCTCCAGTTCACCGGAGCCAGTACGATATTGGCAGCGATCGCGCCGAACAGCAGTTCGAAATAGAGGTCTGAATTCTTTCCCAGGTAGGCAATCCGGTCCCCTGGCCGGATGCCCATCGCTATTAAGCCGTTGGCGATCTGCTTCGCTCGCGCATCAAGCTCGCCATAAGTGGTGGAACGCTCTCGGTAGATCAGCGCAATCGCGTCCGGTCTCGCGCGCGCTTGTCGCGGAATGAGCTCACGGACCGTACCGCATCCGTTGAATTCGGTCATTCCTGGCTCCATTGATCACATCCATTGCGACCGTGGGCGAATTTGCCAGGTTGTAAGGCGCGACACTCCGCGCGGAAAGCCAATTGTCAGCCGCTCTGCCTTGGTCCCTGGCGCCGCGGCGGGTCGCTTCGGCTTAACCCGAGATATCGCGGCAGATCGTCCGACACCTCGAACCAGGGGAGCTGCTCGGCCGAATGCACGTGGCACTCAGGCGCAATCCCCGTTGGATCGTCCAAGGTCATCGCATAGAGGTCGATATCGTTCGGGCGCCGATCGGTGCGGTAGTAGATGGGCGAACCGCAATCTGCACAGAAGCTTCGCCAGACCCCTGGGGAGGATGAAAACTCTTTCGGCTGCACCCGGGTCACACGGAGCGTCGCCCTAGGCACCAGGATGAAGGTCGTCACCGGTGACGAGGTCTGCCGCCGGCAGCTCTCGCAGTGACAGTGCGCGATCAGGATTGGCTCACCCGCACACTCGTAGCGGATCGCCTGGCATAGGCAGCGCCCGGTGATCATGGGCTGCGTCCTGGAACCGGTGGCGCCGGTTGTGGCGGTGGCTCATTCGCTTCAGGCGATTGCTGGCCGAATGGCTGCGTCGGGCCAGGAGGAACCGGTTGCGTCTGGGACCGTCGTGTCAGGTCGGCGACACAACGGCCGAACGCGTTGCTGATTGCCGTCGAGCCATTCAGCCCGACTGTCCAGGGAGGTTCGTTGCCTGATGGGAATGTCACTGTCATCGAACCGGAGCGACGGAATTGTGCATCGAAGATTGGCATCGACATACGCTCGAGCGTCCACTCAACCATCTGACCGTTGCCCACGCCCTGCATGTTCCAGGGAGATTCCAAGCCGATCTGCAGGACGACAGCGATCGGCGTGTTCGGCGGAATGTTCCAGGTCGGCTTCTTCGCCTGGAATTGCACCACGTCCCCCCCGATCTCGAACCGCATCGAGATGCTGCGGTTGTCAGAGGGATTGGTGCTGCCGGCGCCGCAGACCAATTTGCCGTTCGTCGCGGAGCCGGTGAATGCATCCCAGCTGCCGGTATGAAAGTAGACCGAAACCTCGGCCATGGCCGACACGGCGCTCAGGCTCGTTAAGATTGACGCAAGGATGGCGCGGAATGCGGTTTGCATTTCGCGTCCTGTACCCCAATTCACCGCATTCGCCTATGCATCCGAGATAATTGCGGCACCCCGCCGGCTTGCCGCCACACGCCGGATGTCCTAGGCCAAGCGCGACGCAATAATGGGAGGATCGCCATGGCCGACGCCTATATCTGCGACTTCGTTCGCACGCCGATCGGCCGCTACGGCGGCGCCTTGAAGCATATGCGTACGGACGATCTGGCAGCCCATCCGATCCGCGTCCTGAAGGAGCGCCATCCGTCAGTGGACTGGGACCAGGTCGACGATGTCATCTACGGCTGCGCCAACCAGGCCGGCGAGGACAACCGCAACGTCGCGCGCATGGCGGTCCTGCTGGCGGGGCTGCCGGAGCACATCTCCGGATCGACGATCAATCGGCTGTGCGGATCCGGGCTGGACGCCGTGGGGACGGCGGCCCGCGCGATCCGTGCCGGCGACGCCGAACTGATGATCGCCGGCGGCGTGGAAAGCATGACACGCGCGCCCTTCGTCATGGGCAAGGCGACAGAGGCGTTCTCGCGTTCGGCCGAGATCTACGACACCACGATCGGGTGGCGTTTCGTCAATCCGCTACTGAAAGCACAATACGGCGTGGATGCCATGCCTGAGACGGCGGAGAACGTGGCCGAGGACTTTCAGGTGACGCGTGCCGATCAGGATGCATTCGCCTGGCGCTCACAGATGCGCTGCAAAGCGGCGCATGAGAAGGGTCACTTCGCGCGTGAAATAGCGCCGGTGGTGATCGAGGGCCGCAAAGGAGCAGTCACAGTCGATCGCGATGAACATCCGCGCGGCGACACCACGCTCGAGGGCCTGGCCAAGCTCAGAGCGCCGTTTCGCAAGCAGGGCGGCACGGTCACTGCGGGCAACGCTTCGGGTGTGAATGACGGAGCAGCTGCATTGATCATCGCCTCGGAGGCGGCAGCGCAGCGGCATGGGCTGACGCCGCGGGCCCGCGTGGTGGCGATGGCGACCGCGGGCGTGCCGCCGCGCATCATGGGCATTGGGCCGGCGCCGGCG
Source organism: uncultured Alphaproteobacteria bacterium (assembly GCA_963850535.1). Lineage (GTDB taxonomy): Bacteria > Pseudomonadota > Alphaproteobacteria > Acetobacterales > Acetobacteraceae > JAMXLO01. Next base: position 18,649 of record CAWKMC010000045.1, read on the forward strand.
ACGCAGAAGCTGCTGGAACGGCTTGGTGTGAAGATCGGCGAGATCGACGTGATCGAGCTGAACGAAGCATTCGCCGCCCAGGGCTTGGCGGTGACGCGACAGCTTGGGCTGCCGGACGATGCTGAGCATGTGAATCCACATGGCGGTGCGATCGCGCTTGGGCACCCGCTTGGTATGTCTGGCGCACGCCTCGCGCTGACTGCCGTGAATGCGCTGGAGACGCTTGGCGCGAAGCGGGCAGTCGCAACAATGTGCATCGGCGTGGGGCAGGGGATCGCCGCACTGATTGAGCGCGTTTAGGAAAAATTCACCGTCGACACGGCCGACTGCATCATGGCCGGGCTTGTTCCGGCCATCCGTTTCCGCACAATGCAGCGACGGATGGTCGGCCGGGCCGGCCATGACGATGAGGAGACACCGCCATGGCCGCTATCGCCGACATCGTTGCCCGCCAGATTCTCGACAGCCGCGGCAATCCCACCGTTGAAGTCGATGTGGTGCTCGATAGTGGCGCAGTAGGCCGGGCGGCAGTGCCCTCTGGCGCGTCGACAGGCGCGCATGAAGCAGTCGAGCTGCGTGACAATGATCGGGCTCGCTTCGGCGGCAAGGGCGTGCTCACGGCGATCCGTAATGTTCAGGGCGAAATCCTCGATGCTCTTGGCGGCATGGATCCGACCGAGCAGGTCAGCATCGACAACGCCATGATCGATCTCGACGGCACCGCGAACAAGTCGCGACTCGGGGCAAACGCGATCCTTGCTGTTTCGCTCGCCGCGGCGAAGGCTGCCGCGCAAGAGCTGGGCATTCCGCTGTATCGCCATGTTGGCGGCGTGTACGCCCGAACACTGCCGGTGCCGATGATGAACATCGTCAACGGTGGTGTGCATGCAGACAATCCGATCGATATCCAGGAGTTTATGATCCAGCCGATCGGCGCAGGCACAGTGGCTGATGGGATCCGTATGGGCTCGGAGATTTTCGCGGCGCTGAAGAAAGGGCTGCACGACGCCGGACACAACACCAATGTCGGTGACGAAGGCGGGTTTGCACCTAATCTGAAGTCGGCGGATGAGGCGCTTGGCTTCGTAGCCAAAGCGTGTGAGACGGCGGGATACCGTCTGGGGGAGGAGGTTACCTTCGCACTCGATCCTGCCTCGAGCGAGTTCTTCAAAGACGGCAAGTATGTGCTCGCCGGCGAAGGCAAGACGCTCGATGCCGACGGGATTGTCCGCTACTACGAGGCGCTGATCAGCCGTTATCCGATCGTGTCAATCGAGGATGGCTGTGCCGAGGATGACTGGGCGGGGTGGAAGCATCTCACCGCGACGTTGGGCAACCGCATCCAGATCGTCGGCGACGACCTGTTCGTCACCAATCCCGAGCGGCTGCGCCGTGGCATCGAGGAGCGCGCGGCAAACGCCATCCTGATCAAGGTCAACCAGATCGGCACACTGTCCGAGACGCTGGAGGCGATCGAGCTTGCCCACAAAGCAGGCTTCCGCTGCGTGATGAGCCATCGCTCCGGCGAAACCGAGGACTCGACGATCGCCGACCTGGCGGTCGCCACGAACTGCGGCCAGATCAAGACCGGCAGCCTGTCGCGCAGCGACCGGACGGCGAAGTACAATCAGCTGATGCGGATCGAGGCGCGGCTGGGGCCTGCGGCACGATACGCGGGACGCACCATCCTGCGCAGTTAGCGGTTTTGGCCTGACGGGCAGTTCAGAATAGCCATCTCAGCGGCTCCATGCCAAGCAGAAGGCGGCCTGACATTTCGTAGGTTCGCGGTGTGCCGATCACGTGCTGGTTCATCGTCAATACATCGCGGAGGCAGCGATCGAACGGCCCCTTTTGGTAGACCGCCGTGCCACCCACCGTCTTGTATAAGAGTTGCACCACCTCCACGCACACGCCGACGACGAATGCATGGGTGGTGGTGAAGCGGGCCACCTGTGTGGGGGAGGGTGCTTGGCCACTCACCAGCGTGCTCCAGAAATCGCCCATCACCTCGAACAGATAGCCGCGCGCGGAAGTCAGCATCGTGTCGGCACGCCCCACCGCCTGCTGAATGAAAACGTCGTCGCGCATCATCTTGGCCGGTTCCAGTTGCTCACCCACTGTGTAGCGTCGCGCGGTCTTGGTGATTGCGGTCTTTATCAGCGCGTCGAGGGCATTGCGGGCAATCCCCAACGCGACCGGGCCCGACTTTGAGACGAACATGAATGGGAACGCGTATAAGGCGCCGCTACGCTTGATTATTTGCTGGTCCTGAAAGCTGAAGGTGCGCTCTGCTGGCACGAACACGTCCTTCACCAGAAGATCGTTGCTGCCGGTTCCGCGCAGACCGGTGGTGTACCACGTATCGAAGATCTCACATTCGGATAACCGCAACAGGCATTGTCGCGTTTCCGGCACGCCTTCCCGGTTCACGATCGGCGAGCCGTTCGCTTGAACCAGGCAGCCCACCCAGACCCATTCGCAATGCTGACAGCCACTGGCAAATGGAAAGCGCCCACTGACGCGATAACCGTCCGGGTACGAGTGTCGCCTGTCCGGTTGGTGATGCAGCCGCCGCCGTGCCAAGCTGGAGGTCGGGATACATGCTCCGCCCGACCTGGTCGTCCAGGAAGGCGGTGATGTAACCGCCGTCACAGTTGATCATGGCGCACCAGCCGACCGAGCCGTCTGCCATCGCCAACGTCTCTAGCACGCGAAATTGGGTGAGCGGATCAAGTTCGGGACCGCCCCATGCCCGTGGCATGGACATGCCGAACACGCCGGCATCTCTCAGCCCGTCAACGATTGGCTTTGGCAGGCGGCGTGCCTGCTCGATCTCGTCGGCGGCATCGCGAATTTGCGGGGCCATTCCTATGGCAGCGTGCAGGATTGGAGAATCGGCGGGCTCCGCCAGCCCTGCGGCAATGGTCATTGTGAAGTCCCCCTGTTTGATTATGCACAGAGTGGCGGCTGCGGGGGGAAGACGGCAAGAGAATGCTGGAGGTGGGGTGCGATACCGCGTTCCCGAAGCGATACGAAGCCTCTATTGTGGCCGCGAATCGGAGCACGCGATGTCATTCGCACGTGAGATAAAGCGCAGGCTGAAGGCGGTTGTCGCACCGATGATCTTCCTGTCTTTGGTGGGCTACTTCGGCTGGAACGCGGTGCAGGGAGACCGGGGGCTCGTCGCTTATACGGAACGGGAGCGCCTGTTGGCCCAGGCGCAGGCGGACCAGGCGAAAGCCCAGGCCGAACTCGAGGCCTGGGAGCGTCGTGTGAGCGGCTTGCGGTCACGGCACATCGATGCCGATGCGCTGGATGAGCGCGCGCGTGCGATGCTGAATCTCGCCGATCCCGCCGATATCATTGTTCCCTACGCACCGGCGGACCGGCTCTTCTAAGCGCTGCGTGACTGGAGCGATTGCACTCTGGCCACGGCGGGTCAAAGCGCCGATATTGGTTGCATGACCCAGCCGCCCGCCAACCAGGGAAGACGTCGAGGCATGAGAAACCAGGATTGGGAAATCCCGCCGAACCTGCAGCCCGACCCGGACGACTACTCGTTCAACCTGGAGCAGGCGTTGCGAGCCGTGGTCAGCCTGAAGACCTATATTCCGTCGGACGCCTTTACCGCAGATACCCTCGGCACAGAGCGAACCGGAAGCGGGGTGGTGATTCGGGAGAGCGGGTTGCTCGCAACGATTGGTTACCTGATCACCGAAGCGGAGACAATCTGGATCACCTCGTCGGATGGACGGGCGATCCCGGGGCATGCGCTGGCTTACGACCAGGAGACGGGGTTCGGGCTGGTCCAGGCGCTAGGACAACTCAATTTGCCGGCGCTGGAGATGGGGGATTCGGACCGGTTGAAAGTCGGCGACCAGGTGGTATTCGCCGCTGGGGGCGGGAAACACCACGCCGTGGAAACACGGCTGGTCGGACGGCAGGAATTCGCCGGTTATTGGGAGTATGTACTCGACGATGCGCTGTTCACTGCCCCGGCACATCCGTTCTGGGGCGGCGGCGGGCTCATCAGCACGGATGGAAAGCTGATGGGGATCGGGTCATTGATCCTGCAGCAGGGCGATGGTCGTGGCCGGCGTCTCGATATGAACATGGTCGTGCCGATCGGGTTGTTGACGCCGATCATGAAGGACCTGTTGAGCTACGGACGGGTGAACCGGCCGGCACGGCCATGGCTCGGGATGTACGCCACCGAGGCCGATGACGCGATCGTGGTTGGCGGTCTGGCGGACAATGGACCGGCCGAGCAGGCGGGTGTGCGGATGGGCGACCGCATCCTCGCGGTCGGCGGCGACGACATCAACGATCTGGCCGGGTTGTGGCGGCGGGTCTGGGCCGCGGGCAGCGCGGGGGCGGAGGTAAGGTTGCGGCTGATGCGTGACAAGACGCCGGTGCGCGCTGACCGTGCGGTCGGGAGACCGGACAAGCTTCCTGAAGTCGCCGAAATTGCATTGATGATGCCGCCGCGAGACTGGGACCATCGTCGATGGGGGCGCTGAAGGGCGCGGTCATTCCGGTCACCGCGTTCCAGCAGAATTGCACGGTTTTGTGGGACGACGGCACCAAGCAGGCCGTCGTCGTGGACCCGGGCGGTGACGTGGAACGCATTCTTGGCGCGATTCGCCAGGCGGGCGTCATGGTGGAGCGGATCTGGCTGACGCACGGCCATCTGGACCATGCTGGAGGTGCCGCGGACCTGAGTGACCAACTGGACGGTGTGCCGATCGAGGGACCCGATCGGCGGGACGAGTTCCTGTTGCAAGCGCTGGAAGCACAGGGCGCGCAATATGGGTTTCAGATGCGCAACGTCATTCCGAATCGCTGGCTGATCGAGGGCGAAAGCGTTTCACTCGGGGAACACAGGTTCGACGTACTGCACTGCCCGGGGCACACACCCGGGCACGTCGTGTACGTCAACCATGCAGCGCGCTTTGCTCTCGTGGGCGACGTGCTGTTCCAGGGGTCGATTGGCCGCACCGATTTCCCTTACGGGGACCATCCGGCCCTGATCGAGGCGATCACGACGAAGTTGCTGCCGCTGGGCGATGACTTCTCGTTCCTTTGTGGGCACGGGCCCGGCTCGACCATCGGTGCTGAGAGGGCCAGCAATCCGTTCCTCCGCTGAGGCTCAGTTTGTCTGCTGATTGTCAGCGGAGGACTGATGGTGCAGCGCGCGCTGGGCCTTGTAGTAGGCGTGGATGTCATCCTCGGTGACGTAGCCCTTTTTGTCCTTGTCGATTGCGGAGAAGTGCTTGGCGACCGATTTGTAGCCGGTTTTTGCCTGATCCATCGTCAGGTGGCCGTCATGCGTCACATTGGCCTTTTCGAAGCGCTGCTCCATGGTGAGATGGGTGCGCGCCGGCTGGGCGGCTTGAGCGTGTGTGAAGACGGCGAAGACGGCCGCCGCAAACAGTGGGAACGGAATGCGCATGATCTGGCTTCCTGCTGGGGTTCCGCGGCCAAAATGCCCTGCCGTGGCCTAACAGAACGCTAATGCGTGCTCTTTGCGTCAGGTGCTGGCCGGCGAAGGGGTCGCTGCCGAAGCCAGAGGGGGGCCGTACACGTCGCGTGCTCGTCGCCTGAAAGCACCGACCATGCGGCGGACCGCCTCGTTGAATACGACACCAATCGCCGCCTGAAGTATGCGGCTGTGGAACTCGAAATCCACGAAGAAGGCAACTTCCGTCCCCTGCGGGTGGGGATGGAATTCCCACTGGTTGTTGAAATAGCGGAATGGACCTCTGCCGTAACGCACCTTGACACGCTGAGGCCGCTCAAGCGTCACGTAGCTGGTGAAGTTCTCACGAAATGGGCCAAAGCCAATGGTGAGATCGGCAACGAGTTCTCGCTCGCTGCGGCTGCGGATGCGAGCCGCGACGCACCAGGGAAGGAACTGCGGATACTTGTCGACATCGGCGACCAGGTCGAACAACTGGTCGGGTCGGTAAGGGACAATCTGGCGTTCGGCGTGCGTCGGCATCAGGCGGAAGCGGCATGCGCGGTTTCGCGCGCCGCACGTAGTGCCGCAAAGTCAGCGTCCGCGTGATAGGAACTGCGCGTCAGCGGTGTGGCAGAAACCAACAGGAAGCCCTTGCCGCGCGCCAGGGCGGCGTAATCAGCAAACTCCTCGGGGGTGATGAACCGATCGACCGCGGCGTGCTTCACCGTGGGCTGGAGATACTGGCCGATGGTCAGGAAATCGACATCGGCCGCCCGCAAGTCGTCCATGACCTGCATGAGTTCGACGCGCGATTCACCCAGACCGACCATCAGACCCGATTTGGTAAAGATAGAGCGAGCGAGTTGCTTCACCTCGTGCAGCAGGTGCAGCGAGGCGAAGTAGCGCGCTCCGGGGCGGACTGTGGGATACAGCCGCGGCACGGTTTCCAGGTTGTGGTTGTAGACGTCAGGCCTGGCTGCCATGACGATTTCCGCGGCGCCCGGCTTGCGCAGGAAGTCGGGGGTCAGGACTTCGATCGTGGTGCCGGGAGCGGCGTCGCGGATCGCACGAATGGTGGCGGCAAAATGCGCCGCGCCACCATCCGGCAGGTCGTCACGATCCACCGAGGTGATGACGATATGGGCCAGGCCGAGTTTCGCGACCGCATCGGCAACGCGGGCTGGTTCGTCGTCGGCAAGCGCCGCCGGTTGGCCGGTGGCGACGTTGCAGAAGGCGCACGCGCGCGTGCACGTGTCACCCATGATCATCATGGTGGCGTGACGCTGCGACCAGCACTCGCCAATGTTGGGACAGCCGGCTTCCTCGCAGACAGTGACTAGCCCGTTGGAGCGCATCAGGGCGCGGGTGGCGTGATAGACCGGGTGCGTGGGCGCTTTCACCCGTATCCAGGCTGGCTTGCGCTGGACTGGATTGTCTGGCCGGTGCGCCTTCTCGGGATGGCGCTGCCGGTGATCGATGACGAGACGGGTGGACATTCGGGGGAGATGTGGCGGGGGCGGGCTGGGGCGTCAAGCGCAGCCTTTGACATGCGTGAAGTCAGCTTCGGTCAATGCGGGTGGCGGACACCCCCGTCCAGCCGAGCGGGCGAGTTGCTGCCGCCAGGGATCGCCGCGCGCATCGTTCCCCGAGCTTGAGATCGTCGCTTACTTGGCCTTCACATACCACTTCGGAGTGGCCGGTATCGACGGGAGCTGGAAGGATTCGGTGGCGACAAATCCGTCGCGCAACAGGGATACGCCGACCGGCGCTCCAACAATCAGGAATTCGTTGGGTGCGGCGGCGTCCGCCAGCGACGTAACCGAGGCCGGTGCGCTGAACGGTGTTCAGCTGACTCCATCGTAGGAGATCAAGCCCCAATTGTTCCCGACGACCATGACGGCAGCGCCATTCGAAAGGCAATCGACCCAAGCGTTGGCCGCAGCCGGTAACGTCTGAGAGCTCCACGCCACCCCGTTCTGGCTGATGGCATATGCCGTCGTGGCGGCGCCCGAAATCAGCACGAACAATCCGGCTCCAGTATGCCAGGCAATCGCTTTCCATGGTTGGGCTGTGAGTTGGCCTGAGGTCGGTGAAGCCATCGGCTGATACGCCCATGTATTGCCACCGTCGCTGCTCAGCGCCACGTAATTGCTGGAACTGTTCGAGATCGCAACCAGGACCTTGTTATTGTAGGCAACGTCGATCCAATTCGAGTTGATGGGCAACGTCCTGAGTTTCATAGTGGCGTTATCATCCGAGGTAACCAGGCTCTGCGATGGGGTCGTGCTACCGAACAGGAAAACTCGGCGAGTCGATGAGAACAGCAGAGCAGGCAACCGGATCGCCCAGTGCGGGTAAGCTCCAGACTGTCCAATGCGACCCGTCCGCGGAGCGCAAGATCAGTCCGCTGGTGTCAGCTGGCAGCAGTACAAATCGGTTCCGGTCCACGATACATTGCACCACGTTGCCGTTGCAGACGTTGGCAGGGTGCCTGGCGTCCAGGACGACAGATTGGTGCTGGTCATGAAGCCATTGCCGCTACTCTGGACCGCCAGATAAATACCAAGGCTGCTGCTGTAGGTGAGCAGATTGTAGCCGGTGAAATTGGTGTTGGCTGTTGCGCGGGACCATGCTTGGCCATTGTTGGTGCTGTAGGCATAGGACGCTGTTGGTCCGCCCAATGCAGCCAGCGTGCCGATGGGGCCGCCGACGAGATTCGGCCAACTTGGATTGTTGTTGAAGACATTCGACATCGGTGTCAGAAGTTGATACGTCTTGCCTCCGTCGCTCGAAAGAACGGTGTAAGAGGCGCTTGCGATAAGAACGTAGTTGCCGTTCACCGCGAGCTTGTTGCATCGCGGGCTGCCAAGACCGAACGGGATCGGCAACGCCGTGGCGGTAAATTGGGGGAGAGCGTTCCGCCCGTGTGCACCAGCATCTGATAACCGAGCACCCGCCACCGTGGTCACGCAATAGAGGCAATTTGTGCCTGGACACATCGCCTGCCAAAACTGGGAAAGCAGGCACCTGCGTCGAACTAGTCCAAAGGTTGCCGGTGACATCAGACGCATAGTAGTAGGGCGAGCCGCCTGCGGGCGCGCCGGCAATCCACGCCACGCCTGCAGTGCCGTAATTGTAGCCATTGATATAGTAGCCGGGGAATGGCGGGGATGTACGTTGTGTTGCCTGTGTCCAGGTAATGCCATTCCTCGAATAGATGCTGTTATTGGTGCCGCTATCCTGCAGAAAAAGGTGCTGCCGACACTCACCACATAAGGCCACGAGCCGGTGGGAGAGCGCGCGTCGGCCATCTGGTGAGGTGTAGTAGGTGGTGCCACCACTATTGATCAACAGCCACAGACCGATCGTGCCCTTCCATGCCATGTATGAGTTGGGATAGTTGTTGGCATTGGCCGTGACAATTGGCAGCGTATGACTGATCCAGTTGATGCCGTCAGCCGATGTGGCACATACCCCGCCGTTGGAGATCGCGAGAAAGTATGGACCATTGTGCTGTAACAGCACCCAGGTAAGGCCGATGGCCCATGAAGGCAGCAGACGCGGCGTCCAGCTGACCCCGTCAGCCGAGGTCATAAAGGTCTGACCTGGCGTGAAGAAGGCGACGATGAACCCAGTGGGCGAGATGGCGCAGGCCGCGAATGAGGGCGCGGTGACTGCCAATGGCCGTGCCGGCAGTCCAGCTAACTCCGTTAGTTGTGTAATAGAACGTACCGCTCCGTGTTTGCAGCCACGACGTTTGCGCCGGAAACACATAGGCCGGTCCAGGTAAGGTTCGGTACCGGATGCTGGACCCAGGTCACGCCATCGGCACTGGTCGCAGAAATCGTCCCAACGGCATTCAGAGCGACATACCTAGACCCTGTCCAGACCAGGAACTTCCAGGCAGTAGCTGCCGGCAACTTCGCGCCGCTCCAGCTCAGCCCATCAGAGCTCAAGGCTACACTCGTGGATGGATAGGTTGCAGACCCGCCGACAGCGCAAAACTGAGTACCGTTCCAGACGACGCTGTTCCAAACATTGAGCGGTGGATTGGGGCACGCCCATGCGGCACCATCCGTTGAAATCACCACCAGATTGTTCGTGCCCACAGCGACGAATGTTGTACCTGTCCAGGTAATCGCTTGGAATGCGGTGACGGCACTCGAGATGGTATGTGCGGTCCAACTGTGACCGTCCTGTGATGTACATGCCACGCCATCTGAAGCGATCGCGCAGAAAGTTCCAAGCTCGGGGCTCCACACCATATCGGTGAACGGATGAGCCGGCATTGTGCCAGCCATCCAAGTCTGACCGTCGCTCGAAGTTTCACAAGCGCCAAACGCGTTGATCGCGCAATAGAATGCCTCGTTCCACACGACCTTTACAGGGTTGGTGATGTTTCCGGTCGTGGCGGTTATCGTCTGGGGCGGCGGCAACAATTGTCCGCTGCTCTTCATCGCTTGATAGAGATCCGGATAATCTGCTTGGCTGATTACCGAACCGTCGAGCGGAAGGAAATCGCCGGCTCCACAGATTGCTGGGACAACCTGGCCAAATTCCAGCCCAATGCTGGTCGACGAATCACTCATTTACTCAAATCCGCTTTTGCTGATTTTTGTAAAATGGACAAAGACTCTCGAGATGACATCATGACCTTGGGTATTTTTACGGTTCTATCGAACACAACCACAGCTTCATGTAGAAGCTGCCAGGATGCGACGACCGGCGCCTCGCTATCGCCGCACGAACCGCCTCCGAAGAAGATATGACCTTAGCAGCTTGCGCATGGTGTCATAAATACTAACCCAAAATGGGGCAAGTGGGCAAGATGGATCTGCAACGCGTCGCTGACCCCGAACTGCGCAGGCCCCGCTGGAAGTTGCCTTACCAGCACCGATGAGCCCGGTGACCTGTTGGGGGAACGCCACTACAATTTCAGCTGCGAAGTACTGGCGCGATCGCTTGGGATGAGGCGGGAACAGGTTGGACCGTTGACCAGTCCGGCGGGGTGATTCCGTCGTTCCTCGGCACTCAGCTCAGGAATGCCACGATGATGGTGACGATGCCCAGCCCCAGATTGACAGCGATCAGTTTGCGGATGGTGTCCATCGCGGCCGCCGCGCGATTCCGGTCCGTGGTGCGGCGGAAGCGTGCATAGGGTCCGAACACGATGAACAGGAATACAGCGCTCATGATCAGGCCGAGCAGCATCATCAGGTGGATATTCCAACCGACATTGGCGGGTCCGCCGTAGAAGCCGAACAGCACCGCGAAGCCAGTGATCAGGATCAGCGGCATGGCATGCCAGATGACCAGGAAGAAGCGGCGAAACACTTGGGTATGGATGGCTATGCGCTGGAGAGGCTCCAATGCCGACAGGCTTGGACGCAGCACGACATAGGCGAAGAACATGCCGCCAACCCAAACCACCGCGCACAGCACGTGCAAGGCAACGACCCATCCCCAGAGGTTCATCCCGTCAGCTCCTGCAATTCGGCGAGCAGCGCGCGCAACTCGGTGGCGGCCGTGGAACGCGGTGCGGCCTCGGTCACGCCAAGACCGGCGGCAAAGGCATGCGCGAAGCCTGCCCGATTGCCAAGTGCCGCGCGCAACACAGGAACCTCCCGGCTCGACAGATCGGCGGCGATCGCCTCGCGCAGCTTCGACGTCGGCGTCGTGCGATTGAACATCAGGTGCGCGCGTCGCCGTTCGTCGGTTGCCAGCTTCAAGGTGCCCTCGGCCGCCCATACATCGGGCATGCTGGGTTGGATCGGCACCAGCACGAGATCGGCGGCGCGAATGGCGATACGCGCGTCGGTATCGAGCTGTGGCGGGCTGTCGATCAGCACCACATCGTGTTCCCGCTTGAGCCGGTCGACTTCCGCCGGCAGGCGCCAGCCGGCGATGTCGGAGAACGCCAGCGCCGCCGCCTGGGCGAGCCGTTCGCGGCGGAGCGCGTGCCAGCGCCCCAGGCTCTTCTGCGGATCGATATCGAGCAGCGCGACCTTGCGGCATGGTGCCAGTGCGGCCGCGAGGTTGGCGGCCAGCGTGGTCTTGCCCGTGCCGCCCTTCTGCTGTGCAACTGTGATCACCACCGCCATCGGTGTTCTCCCGTTACGCCCTATCAGGGCAGCAGCACCACGCGATTCTGCGCAATGGAATGAACGGCGCGATAGGCATCGTGCGCGCGCTGCAGCGGATAACAGGCGCTCTGCGCCACTGACAGCGGGCGCAGCTGGCCACTGGCGAAGCCGGACAACAGCTCCCGGAGCAGGGTCGCCGAAGCGCATGCGTCCAGCGCCAGCGAGTCGACGCCCACATAGGTGTGACGGCCCCGGTAGAATTGGAAGATGTCGAACGGAACCGGGCGTTCAACGGTGGCAATCAGAATTTGGCGTCCGCCATGCGCCATCGCCTGATTGGCGGCTTCGAAATATGGGCTGCCGACCGTGTTGTAGACGATGTCAGCGCCGTGGCCGTCGGTCTCGTCACGTACCGTGCCGACGACATTGGTGCTCGACGAATCGATCATGCGCACCGCGCAATGCGGCTGAGCGAACGCCTCGGGGCGACGTGCAACACCGAACACGCGTGCGCCGTGCATTGCGGCGATCTGCGACGCGGCCTGTCCGACCATCCCATTCGCCGCCAGCACAAGCACCACTTCGCCCGGTTTGGGCATACCCGAGCGATGAAATCCCTCCAGCGCCGTGACGAAAGGCACGCCCAGTGCGCCGGCCTCCTCCAACGTCAATGCGGCAGGTTTCTCGACCGCGGCCTCGCGCGGTAGCACTAGGTGGGTGGCATGCGTGCCGTCGCGGGTGATGCCGAGATCGCCGCCTGCGCCGAACACCTCTCGGCCGATCACGTCGGCAGGTCCGTCGACCACCACACCGGCCCAGTCACGGCCGGGCGTGCGCGGCCACACCGCCTGCGGCATGCGGCCGAGTGCGGCCGCGACATCGCTGCGGTTGACGCCTGCCGCGTGAACCTCCACCAGTACCTCGCCTGCTGCACGCGCCGGCGGATCGCAGGTCTCCAGCTGCAGGTCGAGTTCGTCGATAGAGGCAGCCTGTCGCGCGACCCGCAGCCGTTGCATGGAACCTCCTGGTCTGCCCTATCCTAGCAGCGACGGTTTCGGAGACGCTGGAATGAACACGCCACTGGCAGGCATCACTGTGATCGACTTCGGCCAGATCTTCCAAGGTCCGTATGCCACGCTGCTGATGGCGAAGGCAGGTGCCAACGTGATCAAGATCGAGCCGCCGCACGGCGAGCCTGGGCGACGACGCGCGCCGCCCGGCAAGCACACGACGCTGCCGGTCGCGATGCTGAATGCCAACAAGCGCGCAATTACCCTGAACCTGAAGACCGAACGTGGCCGCGGATTGCTGCGCGAGATGGTGAAGCGGGGCGATGTGCTGCTGGAGAATTTTTCTCCTGGCACACTGGACGGGCTGGGGGTTGGTTATGATGAACTGAAGCAGGTCAATCCGCGGCTGATCTACGCGAGCGGGTCGGGCTTCGGCATCACGGGGCCTGATCGGGATAATCTGGCAATGGATTTCACCATCCAGGCACAGTCAGGAATCATGAGCGTGACGGGGTTTCCTGATGGTCCCCCAGTAAAGGCGGGTCCGACGCTGGTGGATTTCATGGGCGGCATCCACCTCTATGGCGCCGTCGTCACAGCATTGTTTCAGCGTGAGCGCACCGGGGTGGGACAGCTCGTCGAGGTGGCCATGCAGGAGACGGTCTACTCATCGCTTGCTTCCAGCATGGAATATTATGTTCGCACCGGAAAGGAGCCGCCGCGCACCGGGAACCGGCAGTCGGCGCTGGCGAGCGCGCCGTATAATGCTTTTCCAGCGGCCGACGGCTGGGTCGCCATCCATGTGGTGACCGAGGCGCATTGGAAGAATCTGACCAAGGCGATGGGGCGTGAGGAGCTGGCCGACGATCCGCGCTTTGCCACCAATGCCGCGCGGGTTGCCAATCTTGAGGCGACGGATGACGCAGTGGCGGCGTGGACGAAGACGCTGCCAAAGATGGAGGTGTTCGCTGCCGCCAAGCAGTATCGCATTCCCTGTGCACCGGTTCGCACCGTGCCCGAGGTGATGAGTGACCCGCACATGCATGGGCGCGGGATGTTGGAGCGGATCGACCATCCGGAACTCGGTAGCATCGTGGTGCCAAGCACGCCGTTGCGACTGCATGGTGCGGAGCGGGTGCCGGCTGTGCCAAGCCCGATTGTCGGCCAGCACAACGAAGAGATCTATGGCGGTTGGCTGGGGTTGTCGGCAACGGAGATCGCCGAGTTGCGAAACGAGGGCGTCATCTGAGCGATAAGCGAGGCCCCTATAGCCTTGCTTCGGTGGTTGGGTCGAACAGCGACACGTGCTCGGAGAGCAAGGATAACCTGACCGGGCCAAAGATGTTGCGTGCTACCTGAGGGGCCAGGCGCGCCGACAGCCGCTGATCGCCGAACTGGAACCAGCCGAGTGTGTCAGCGCCCATCGGCTCCATGAACAATGCTTCCGCCCGGATCGTACACGCGCTCGGACTCGTGTCGCGAGAGAACGACGTGTTCAGGGCGGATACCCAGCACGACATCTTTATCTGGCGTGGGCGGTGTGCGGAACGGGTAGAAGTCGAGCGGCAACCGCACCGACCCGACCTGCACAGCGCCCGGTACCAGCCGCCCGCGGAGAAAATTCATCGCCGGCGAGCCGACGAAGCCAGCGACGAACAACGTGGCCGGCGCTTCGTACAGATCATCCGGCGCCGCGTATTGCTCGATGCGGCCGGCACGCATGACGGCGATCCGCGTCGCCAAGCGTCATCGCCTCGATCTGATCGTGCGTCACATAGATGATCGTCGCACCGAGTTCCTTGTGCAGGCGCTTGAGCTCGACGCGCATCTCGGTGCGCAGCTTGGCATCGAGGTTGGACAGCGGTTCGTCGAACAGGAACACCTTGGCCTGCTGCACCAGGGCGCGTCCGATCGCGACGCGCTGGCGCTGCCCGCCGGAGAGCTGCGACGGCTTGCGGTCGAGCAACTCGTCGATCTGCAGCAGCCTCGCCGCCCAATCGACCCGGCGCGCCACCTCCTGCCGCGGTACCGACCGCACACGCAAGCCGAACGACAGGTTCTTGCGCACCGTCATCGTCGGATACAGCGCGTAGGACTGAAACACCATGGCGATGCCGCGCTTGCTCGGTTCGCGATGAGTCACGTCGGCACCGTCGATCTCGATGATGCCGGCGTCGGTGTCCTCGAGGCCGGCGATGGCGTTGAGCAGCGTGGACTTGCCGCAACCGGAGGGGCCGAGCAGCACGGTGAAATCGCCGGCCTCGATCGGCAGGTCGATGTCCTTGAGCACGCGCAGGTGGCCGAACGATTTGGACAGTCCGGAGACCGAGACAGCAGACATGTCAGCCCTTCACCGCGCCGGCGGTGATGCCGCGCACGAAATAGCGTCCGGAGACGAAATAGATCAGCAGCGGCGGCAGTGCGGTCAGCAAGCGCCGCCGCAGTGTTGACGTTGTATTCGATCATGCCGGTCGAGGTCGTCGCGATGGCGTTGAGCTGAACCGTCATCGGCATGTTGTCGCGACCGGCGAAGATCAGTCCCAGCAGGTAGTCGTTCCAGATGCCGGTGGTCTGCAGGATGGTCGCGACGATCAGGATGTTCACCGACATCGGCAGCATGACGAAGGCGAAGATGCGCCAGAAGCCCGCGCCGTCGATCCGCGCGGCCTTCACCAGCTCCTCCGGCAGACCGGCATAGAAGTTGCGGAACAGCAGCGACATGACCGGCAGGCCGAACACGATATGCACGGCGACGATGCAGGGCAGCGAGCTGTAGATGCCGATCGTGCTGAACGTCTTCACCAGCGGATACAGGATCACCTGGTAAGGAATGAAGGCGCAGAACAGCAGCAGCAGCATGATGACGTTGGCGCCGCGGATGCGCCAATGCGACAGCGCATAGCCGGTGACCGCGCCCGCCAGCACCGAAATGATGACGCTGGGGATCAGGATGCGCACCGAGTTCCAGAAGCCGACGCGGACGCCGCCGCAGTTCAGCCCGGTGCAGGCGGACGACCATGCCTTGATCCAGGCCGCGATACTCGGCGCCGCCGGCAGCGTGAAGATCGAAAAAGTGCGCACCTCATCCGAGGTCTTGAGCGAGGTCGCGATCACCACCAGCAGCGGGATCGAGAAGAACAGGCAGATCCAAACCAGCAGCGTGTAAAGCCCGATGCGGCCGATACGGGCGTTTCGCCGCGCCGTCGTCATCGGTTCTTCCGCGCCAGCTCGAAATACAGATACGGCGAGACGATGGCGAGCACCGAGCCCAGCATGACGGTCGCCGCGGCGGAGGCCTGGCCGATATTGGCGCGCTCGAACTCGAAATCGACCACGAACTTGCCCGGCAGGTCCGAGGAAAAGCCAGGTCCGCCATTGGTCATCGCCACGACAAGGTCATAGCTCTTGACCACGGCGATCGCGATCAGCACGACGCAGGTGACGATCAGCGGGCGCAGCATCGGCAGGACGATGCTGACATAGGTGCGCCAGGTCGGGATGCCTTCGATCGCGCGCCGCGCGCCAGATCTCGCGGTCGACGCCGCGCAGTCCCGCCAGCATGATCGCCATGATCAGCCCGGACTGGTGCCAGATGCCGGCGAACACCAGCGTGTAGATCGCGCGGTCCGGCTGCGTGATCCAGTCGAACACGAAGCCGGTCCAGCCGAGATCGCGTACCAACTGCTGCACGCCGATCGTCGGGCTCAGCACCCATTGCCAGGTCAGGCCGGTGACGATGAACGAGATCGACAGCGGATACAGCATGATGGTGCGGAAGATGCCCTCGAACCGCACCGCGCGATCGAGCAGGATGGCGAGCAGGACGCCGAGACCGAGCGTGCCGATGATGTCCAGCGCGCCGAACAGGAACATGTTGCCATAGGCGACCTGCCAGCGCGGCGTGGCGAACAGGCGTTCATACTGCGCGGTGCCGGCAAACTTGTAGACCGGCAGCAGGAACGACCGCGTCATCGATATATAGACGGTCCAGGTGACGCTGCCGTAGTAGCAGCCCAGCATCACCAGGATCGTCGGCACCAGCGCCAATCTTCGCGGCCAGGCTGCGCGCGCGATAGGCGCGGCCGACTTTCGGCGCAGCCACGTCGGTACTCGCGCCGGCGTCGGCGCGGTGCCGTTGCATCCATATCGATCGGCAGCCGCGCCGACATCGCGTTCAGTGACCGGCGCTGGCGATGATGGTGGAAAGCTGCTTCGCTGCGTCGGCCGGCGTCATCGACGGCTTGCTCCAGTAATTGCCCAGCAGGTCCTCGATCTGTCCCTGAGTGTCCGGGCTGAAGGCAAGGGCGAAGTTCGGCAACTGGTTCGCCGCACCGCCGGCCATCACCTTCTGGCCAAGCTGCGCGCAGGCATCCAGTTCGGCGACGTTGGCGTCAAGCCGTGGACGGTATCGAGCCCTTGAACGCGTTGAACTCGGTCTGCACGGCCGGATCCATCATCAGCGTCGCCAGCTTGTCCTGCGCGACCTTCTGATCCGGCTTGTCGTTCACCGGGAAGACGAAGACATCGACCGTCATGACATAGGCGTCCTGGTTGCCGGGCGCCATCTGGCAGCCGAAGTCCTTGCCAACGCATCTTGTTGGCGGCGGCGAAGTCGCCCTTGGCCCAGTCGCCCAGGATCATCAGCGCCGCCTTGTCGGTCTCCACCAGCGCCAGCGAGTCGTTCCATTTCCGGTTGGGGCTGCCGGCATCGACGTATTGCCGGATCTGTCCCATCAGGTCGAACACATGCTGCATGGCGTCGCTGCCGGCCGCCTTGGCGTCATGATCGACGAACACCTTGCGGTACAGGTCCTTGCCGCCGGCGCCCGCCAGGATCGCCTCGAACAGCCAGTCAAGCTGCTGCGCGTTGGCGCCGAACGCAATCGGGATGATAGCCGGCGGCCTTGATCTTCGGCGCATCCGCCAGGAATTCGTCCCAGCGTCTTGGGCGGCTGCATCTTCAGGTCGTTGAACACCTTGATGCTGTAGAACTGATAGTTCGCACCATGGATGTTCACCGGCACGGCGATGACGTGACCGTCATAGGTCATGTTCTTGACCAGCAGCGGCGGCAGGTTCGCCAGCCAGTTGCCCTTCTTCGCCTGCTCGTCCAGCGGCGCAAGCATGCCCTGCTCGGCCAATTGGCGCACGGCGACGCCGATGTTCCACTGCATCGCGGTCGGCGGATTGCCGCCGGCGATGCGGTTCAGCGCCGCAGCATGTTCCGCCTGCGGTCCGACGGAAGCATCGTCGATCCAGGTGCCGCCGCGCTTGTTGTATTCCTTCGCGAACACCGCGACCGCGCGGGATTCGCCACCGCTGGTCCACCAATGCATGACATCGGCGTTCTGTGCGCGGCGGCTGTGCGCCGCGCACAGCAGCGCGCCCGCCAGCGCAGTTGCAATGGCCACAGATCTTCCACATTGTGTTCCTCCCGAGGTGACGTCATGATGTTAGCGGTTACATCGCAACGTCCGCCGTCTGCCAGTTGCTGTCAAGCCACGGCCACCCGGTGCGCGGGCTTGCCACGACTGCCGTCGCAGCATGTCGTCGGCGATCTTCTCCGCCAGCCATCATGGTCGGGAAGTTGGTGTTCGCGCACGGCACCACAGGGAAGATCGAGGCGTCCACCACGCGCAGTCCGTGCACGCCACGCACCCGGCCCGCGTTGTCGGTCACCGCCATCGGATCGTCGTCGGCCCCCATGCGGCAGGAGCACGAGCAATGCCAGACACCCACCGCCGCGCGCTTGATGTAGGTCTCCAGCGCTTCGTCATCCTGCAGCGCCTTGCACCAGTCCGGCCAATTCCATGATGAAGCCACGGATGATGAACTGCCGCAGGAAGGCCGGGCCATCCATCAGCGTCGCGCCAATGCGGGTGAGGATGCGGTTCTTCGTGTTGTAGGTGCCGACCTGGCGGATCTTGTCGGTGAAGCTGGCGGGAAACGCATCGGAGGTAACCGCCTTCAGCGGCGGCAGATCGTGCAACGCGGCGATCTGCCGAAATCCGCGCGCCAGCCGCATGCAGGTCGCGGTGATCGGACAGCAGGTTGAAGTCAACCGTCGGTTCCTGCCGCCAATCCGCCGACGCCAGACGAACCTGGCCGGTTTCCGAGAATGTCTTGTTCACCCAGAGCGTGATCACCGCGATGCGGTCGCCGATGGCGTGCCATGCCGACTTGTTCGACGCGGTCAGCGCCATGTCGCCTGGCGGCGCGCCATCGATACCCGAGGAGAAGCGCATGCCGAGATGCAGCGAACGCTTGCTGTAAGGGTTCTTGCGTGCGTCGGGCTTGAGAACGAGGCAACGGAAATCGAGGGATGATCCATCAGCCGTTGTCCGACGCCGGGACGGGTTGCGCGCACCTCAATGCCAAGATCGCGCAGATGTCCGACCGGCCCGATGCCGGCGCGCAGCAGCATCGCCGGCGAATGAATCGCGCCGCAGCACAGGATCACTTCGTTGGCGCGAAACTCGACCTGCTGGCCCGCGACCATCGCGCGGATGCCGACGCAGCGGCGTGTCCTCGAACAGCAGGTTCGCTGACCTGCGCCTCGGTCATCACCGTCAGGTTGTCGCGCTGCCTGACCGTCGCGCCCGAGATAGCCGACCGCTGCGGAAACCCGCCGGTCGTAGAGGTTGGACATGGCGAGCGGATAATAGCCGTCCTGGAACTCGCCGTTCTGGTCCGGCACGTAGCGATAGCCGGCCAGCTTGAATGCCTCGGCGACCGCCTTGGCGTAGTCGGACCAGTTGTCCGGGAAGACGCGCCGCACCGGGATGCGGCCATCGGAACCATGCAGCGGTCCATCGAAATCGATGTCGCGCTCGATCTTCCTGAAGTACGGCAGCACGGTCTCCCAGCGCCAGCCTGCGGCACCGCGCTGTTCCCATTCGTCGTAGTCACGCGGGGCCCCGCGGTTGGCGAGTTGTCCGTTGATGGAGGATCCGCCGCCGAGCACGCGCGCCTGCTCATAGCGCACCAGGCGCGGGCGCGGTGCATCGGGATCGTTGTGTGGCATTGCCTCGGTGGTGACGCGCAATCGACTCCAGATGAAGCGCGGATCGCGCGAGGCATACCCGGAGCGGCTGTCCAGATATGGCCTCGGGCACACGCCCATCTGGCGTGTCCTCGCCGGCCTCGCACAGCAGGACCTGATTGCTGCTGCGCGCCGAGAGCCGGCTGGCAAGGATCGATCCTGCCGATCCGCCGCCGACGATGATGTAGTCGTAGGTTTTCTGCATGTATGCGCCCGAGCAACGGAATTGGCTCGATAGTAACCGCCTACCTGAGTGTCAAGATTTGCGCGGCTGCCCACCGAACCGCTATCGCAGCCCGTGGCGGCGACATAGTGTCGGCAGCACATCCGCACTGTCCCACGTCTCGCAACGATCGAGGGCCTGTTCGACTATCCGCACGCCGTCCGCAGTTAGCACAGACCCGGCGAGTTCTCGAAACTTGTCCCGCAGCTCCGTCTCGGGAAACGGCTGGTTGAAGTCGCCTCGATGGCTGTCGCACTCGCGCGTTGCGCTGCGGCCATCGGTCAGCATCACTGTCACCCGCGCTGGCCGCAGGCGTGGCACCATTGCGCTCATCGCTGGATCCTCGACGACCGTGACACGATGACGCAGAGCCATAATTGCTGGGTCGTGCACCGCCGCATCGTCCAGCGCGGCATGTCCTACGTGTCCCCGTACCGCCAGGGTCGCCGCCGCATGCGGCAGTGAGTATTTCGAAGCGAAGAAGTTCGGCGGGTCAGGATTGCGCATGACGGAAGCAAACCGGTAGGTCGCGAAGTCGATGCGTGCGATCTCATCGGGGCGCGGCTGCAATTCGGTCAGAGCCTGTTGCAGGCAGTCGAGCGCAGGATGGATCGGGTTACAGCACGCGTAAAGACGGAAGTAATTACTCATGATGTGCCAGGTCGATCCAAGTCCATCCAACACGCCCTCGGCGGTGAAGCCATCGCCGATCAGCTCGCCTAGCGCCTGTTCGATCGCATCGTCTTGTGCCTCGAAGCCGGCCAACGCAAGCTCGGGAGCCAGTGCGGCGGCAAAGCCGCTCATACCGCCGGCGACATTCAGTGCGGTCGCGCCGGCCACCGCGTTGGTATAGCTGGGCGTAAGCAACAGCGTCGCGGCAATGCGCATCGCGCGGCTGATTCCCGTGGCGTCCATGCCCCGTAACCGTGCTCCCGCGGCGGTGGCGGCCAATAGCGGCACCTGCCCGTTCTGGTGCGCCAGCGGGCGCGGCGTGAACCCGCCGGCGAGCCTCGCTGCGACCTCGTAGCCGAGTAGCAGGGCGGCCAGCATATTGCGGCCGGTGCTGCGCGCCTGCTCCCCGACCGCCAGCACCCCGGGCAGCACCTGCATAGCCGCTTGACCCGACACGAACCGCAGTCCCTCGCACAGTTCGATCGACCGTCCGGAAATACCGTTCAGCAGCGCAGCGGTGCGCGGATCATGCGAGGGAAAGCCGCTTGCATATACTGTGGCGCCGCTGCCGGTGCCAAGCTGCTCGCGTAGCCGGCAAACTTCAGGCCGCTCCGCGCCCGCCAGAATCACGCCCAGCGTATCGAGCAGCACGAGCTTGGTGTGCTGCCGCACGGACGCAGGCACATCGTCCCACGTCGTCGCTGCGACGAATGCCGCGAGTTCCTCGATTTGCCGGGCCATGGAATTTCTCCGCTCAGATCGCGGTCACGCCGCCATCGACAACGAGGCCGGCACCGTTCATGTAGCCGGCATCGTCGGAGGCGAGGAATACGATGCCCTTGGCGATGTCCATCGGCACGCCCAGCCGACCCCAGGGCACCGTTTCGGTCACAGTCTGCCGCACCTGCGCCGTATCATTGGCGCCGAAGCGCTGCGCACGGGCGACGAAGGTCTGCTCGCCCATGTCAGTCTGAATGACGCCGGGATGGATCGAGTTGACGCAGAATCTGATAGCCCTTGCGCGCGAATTCGAGCGCTGCGGATTTAGTGAATAGTGTAACGCCGCCCTTCGTCATCGAATACAACGGGTCGAGCTGCGAGCCGACGATGCCGGCGATCGAGGCGAGGTTGACAATGGCGCTACCATGCTCGCTGGCCTTCGCCGCTTCGCGCAATGCCGGAGCCGCCAATTTGGTGCCGAGGAACACGCCGGTCATGTTCACCGCGACCAGCTTGTTCCATTCATCGAGGCTGATCTCCTCGATCCCTTTGCCGATGAAGACACCGGCGTTATTGACCAAAATGTCGAGCTTGCCGAACCGGCTGACCGCAAGATGGACGGCGGCGGTCCAGTCCTCCTCTTTCGTCACGTCAAGGTGCACATATTCGGCTTGTGTACCTTCAGCCGTGATGACGGCGACAGTCTCGCGGCCGCGAACATCGAGCACATCGCCAACCACCAACTTGGCGCCGGCCTTGGCGATCAGTCGCGCAGTCTCTCCGCCAATGCCGCGTGCGGCGCCGGAGATCAGAGCAACCTTGCCATCGAGACGGTTCATTGTTGGTCCCCGCTGCTGCTTTTGCGGGCAAGCTTACGAAGCTCCTCTTTTCGGAGCAAATCGCAGCTGGGAAATTGACAGTCTGTGCGCGGCGGATCACGGTCCAGCAGATCAGACGATCCAGGAGGGATGCCAATGATCGAGGTTGTTCCGCTCACTCTCCATATAGGTGCGGAAATCAGAGGCGTTGACCTGACCCGGCCACTGCCTCCGGAGCAGTTGAAAGCGGCACGAGACGCCTTCCTGAAATGGAAGGTCGTGTTCTTCCGCGACCAGCACCTCGATCACGCACAGCATGTCGCCATGGCGCGCCAGTTCGGCGAGCCGACGATTGGCCATGCGGTGTTCGGCCATGTCGACGGCCATCCGGAAATCTATTCCGTCGCCAAGCATCGCACGGCGAACGAGAAGTACGAGGCGATGATGGTCACGCCCTGGTTCGGTTGGCACACCGACGTCACGGCTGCGGTCAATCCGCCATGCGCCTCCATCCTGCGCGGCGTGACGATCCCGCCCTACGGCGGGGACACGTTCTGGACCAACCTGGTCGCTGCCTATGCTGGCCTCTCCGAACCGATGCGTGCCTTTGTCGATGGACTGCGCACTATTCATGCGTTCGAGCCTCGAGGCGGTGGCGATTACAATGAACGCGTCAAACGGCGCGCTCTGAAAAGTGCGCATCCGCTGGTGACAGTCCACGCCGAGACTGGCGAGCGCGTCCTTTTCGCCAGCCCATCCTTCCTCAAGTCGGTGGTCGGGCTGACACCGCGCGAGAGCGCCAAGCTTCTCGAGCTACTGTGGGAACACGTGGTGCGACCCGAATACACCGTGCGCTTCAAGTGGAATCCGGGCGACATCGCCTTCTGGGACAACCGCTCGACAGCGCATCTGGCGCCGCGTGATATTTTCCAATCAAACTTCGATCGCCAACTGTATCGGATCACGCTGGTGGGTGAACCGCTGATCGGCGTTGACGGCCAGCCCTCAAGGTCCATCGAAGGCCTGCCCATCAGGTCGGCAGAGGAGGAACTGCGGATGATGGCGGCGGAATAGGGCCAGCGGACGCCAAGGAATATCGACAGTGCGCTTCGGCTTCTATCTTCCCACGCGCGGTCCTACTGCAACACGCGAGGGCGTTCTCGCGTTGGCGCGCGAAGGCGAGCGCCTTGGTCTGCACTCTGCGATGATCGCCGACCACATCGTCTTTCCAGTGGAAAGCGAGTCCAGCTATCCATACACCCTGGACCGCCGGCATCCCGGCGGTGGCGATGCGCTGGAAACCTTCTCTATTCTCGGAGTTGTAGTGGGCGCGACAGAAAGACTGCGCCTGGTCACCTCTGTATTGGTGTTGCCCTACCGCAACCCCGTGCTGACCGCGAAGATGGTGGCGTCGCTCGACGTTCTGTCTGGTGGGCGCGTGACGCTGGGCGTCGGTGTCGGTTGGTTGAAGGAGGAATTCGCCGCGCTTGGCAGCCCCGACTTCGCCAAGCGAGGCGCTGTGACGGACGAGTGGATCGCCATCTTCAAACAGCTGTGGAGCCAGTCGCCCGCAAGCTTTAACGGCGAATACTACAGCTATACGGATATTCGCGCGGAACCCTTTCCGCTGCAAAAACCACATCCGCCAATCTGGGTCGGCGGTCACTCCCGCGCTGCCTTGCGTCGCACGGCGCGGTTCGGCGACGGCTGGCACCCCGTCGGTGCCATCGCGGCCTCGCCACTGCCGCCCCAAGAGATGCGGCAGCACCTCGATACGCTGAAGCGTCTGACCGCGGCCGAGGGACGCGACTTTTCAGCCCTGACCATCTCCTACAAGGCGCCGTTATATGACAGTGCCATCACCGATCGCGACGGCACTCGCAGGAGCTTCTCTGGCAGCGCGGCTGACATCGCCGATGACATACGCACCTTTGCTGCTATCGGCGTGCACGAGCTGGTCCTAGACTTCCGGGGAGAGTCGGTGATCGAGAGTATTGCCCGCCTGCAGCGCTTCGCCGGTGAAGTGATGCCGCTGGTGCGCGAATAGCCCAGCAATCTCGCCATACACCAAGACAGCGCCGCTCGGGCCTTTGGGGGACTCGGTTACCGGCGGAGAGGGAGTCCGCCTGACTAACCAAATCTTTCAGCGTTTGCAGCAGGTTATTGACGAGCACACTCGCCATCCCGCAAATTGGCCAACGAATAGAGACGCCATGTCCGCGCACGCGTGCGCACGCCACGGCCGCGAATGAGTGGCTTCTCAGCCCGATCAACGGCTTTCGATTCGGCGGCCATTAGATCTCCTCCCAACGACTAGTGACGGCGAGGGGTTCCATTCCAGTCGTGAAGTTTGCCGTCATAGAAGTCCGCCATGACGAAGCCAGCGCCGGCCTGCACGCTACCCCAGTCGTATTCGTCGATCGTGACCGTGCTGTATGGATGAGCCATATCAGGGGCTGCGTCCGGCATGTGGGCCTTGTGATCGCCGTCGCAGCCCATCGCAGCAGCAACCTCATTATAGGTCATACCCTCGTGCAGTCTGTTGAATGCAGAAGCGGGCACGTTGCAAGCTAGGGCAGCGGCAACCGGGAGAGCGCAGAACACCGCGGCTAGGACAGCACGAACGATCATTATTTGTCAGTTTCCACAATTCGCGCGGCAGCGCCAGCCCAAGCATGGCCGGACGTCGCGATCCAGAAAGCGAATCATGCCAGCTGCTGCTGTGAGGTTTGGGGATTGCCCGCCGGTTGGGGAAGCCAGCGCCGGCCTACACGCTACCCCAGTCGTATTCGTCGATCGTGACCGTGCTGTATGGATGAGCCATATCAGGGGCTGCGTCCGGCATGTGGGCCTTGTGATCGCCGTCGCAGCCCATCGCAGCAGCAACCTCATTATAGGTCATACCCTCGTGCAGTCTGTTGAATGCAGAAGCGGGCACGTTGCAAGCTAGGGCAGCGGCAACCGGGAGAGCGCAGAACACCGCGGCTAGGACAGCACGAACGATCATTATTTGTCAGTTTCCACGATTCACGCGGCAGCGCCAGCCCAAGCATGGCCGGACAATCATGCCAGCTGCTGCTGTGAGGTTTGGGGATTGCCCGCCGGTTGGGGGCAACTCG
Organism: uncultured Alphaproteobacteria bacterium; assembly: GCA_963850535.1. Classification (GTDB taxonomy): domain Bacteria; phylum Pseudomonadota; class Alphaproteobacteria; order Acetobacterales; family Acetobacteraceae; genus JAMXLO01. Next base: position 43,797 of record CAWKMC010000045.1, read on the forward strand.
CCGGTTGTAAGAACATGAGCGCTGGACCGGCCTACCGTCCCGCCAAACTACGCGCAGTGCTGCCTCGGGTTGTTGGCCTTCGTAGCGTCCCATCCGGCCCTTCGCGCCGCCTCTCGTAACGACCAGCTTTCCGCCTGGATGATCGACGCTGCCGAAAGCGAGGCTCGCGGGCAACGGGTGGCAATCCTGGCAAGTCCGCTGCACCAACTCACCGGCTTCTATCTCAGCGTTGATTGCCGAACCACTAGCTGTGGTGGCGAGCGCGCCTTCGCTATCGCTGACCTAGCGTCATTCTACAAGGGCCGCACCGTGGGTGAGGTGCTGCGCCTCATGCGATGCTCGCGCGGCTGTGGCGGGCGTGTGCTCGCCGCGTGGCTAGAGACTGGGCCAGTGCTGAATCAGCGCGTCCGACCGCGACAGGGTACCGTTGCTGGGGTTCGAAGCAAGGGAGTAGCCGCAGAAGGCTTCCATCGACGATGGACGTGGCGAATCGCCCGGCAGAAGGAACTGCGCTCAGTGCGGCAGTTCGCTCACCGACCACGTGACGATGGCCAAGGGCGGGTAGGGTGCAGCCGTCGAGAGGCATCGCCGTGACGCACCGCACGTTTCGCCCGCAGGTTAGCGGCCGGTCGGGACGCCTGTGCCGAAGGGGCCAGCGTTTGAAGGCCGGGTAAGCGCATACGGATCTGGGGTCGGACTTCGGACCGCCCTGGAGCAATGATACAGGCTCCCTGCTGTCGGCGCGCCTCCTTATCGCAGCTGTTTATGTCGACGTAGATGCACTCCGCCGCCGATCCCCCCGTTACGAGGCAGTAGTGACCAATGCTAGGGGTGAGGCGAACCTCGTTGCCGTTTACCACGCAGTTCCCGTTCAGCTGCGTAGCGCGCTGTTGGCATGACCCTGAGTCGTAAAAGATGCACTGCGGGGGGAGAGCTTCCGTCTGCACGCAGAACGGCGCTGCAATTGCAGGAACCGGCAGGATCAGGATCAATGCCTGCAACAAGCGGGGAATGCGTGTCACTTTTTCTTATCCCTCCCATGCAGCAGCTATCGTGCCACAAATGGTTGACGTGCGGAACCGCTGCCGCTCCTCAACCTAGTTCATTCCTCCGCTAGCGTTGAGTGTGGCCTCATTCGTTCCGGGATTGCGCAATGGCTGTCGCGCGGGTCTGGACGTAACGATCTTTCGCTTGCCGAGGCGCGGTCTGCACTCGCATGCTTCGCGGATGTTCAGCGTTAGTGAGGCACAGGCTGCCGTCATCCGCACCGCGTTCGAGCAGGGCGGCGAAGTATCGGCCATCAGGGAATTGCGTCGACTATTTCCGGGCCTCGGCAACATCGCATGGGCTCGGGAGTGCGTCCGCACCATCGCCAGCTGGCAACCGCGGCTAATACGGCGGCCAGTCGTGCAGCGACCGGCTGCGCGCCGGCAGGTTTCAATCCACCAGGAGCCGCAGCAAGAATAGCCTTCTTGAGCCTAGCAGCCGCCGCCAGATCGCCAGCCATCCGGCAGCGGTGGCAACGCTCGGATCGCCTGCTCGTGCACACGGACCCAGCGCTCCATCTCGAGAGGGATTTCTTCGGTGCCGCCGATCATTCTGCGGACGCGTCGGTCCTGGATACGTAAGCGCCTGGCGCACTCATGCGTTGACCATCCGATCACGCGCAGGGCGTCGGCGAGCTGATCTCCCGTCATTCTGTGTTGCTATACTTGCGAGCGCGTGCATATAGTCGCGCCAGACAACCGGAGGGCATCCACGCCCACGGTAGCCGAAGGATCGGCCCATGGTGTCGCGACCATCTCGCAAGCATGGAGCTATCGTCAGTGCTTTGTTCGCACTGCTGATCGTCGCGTCGGTCGCCTGCCTCATACGCCATCCACCACCTGCAGAAATCGAAGCTGATTCATCCTGCATGACAAATCGCTTTTTGTGAAAACGGCGCTGCGGCGCCGATGGGAGAGTGTGCTCATGGACAGCTTGGATAATGGTGCTGGCGCCGACTTCGGCGATGGTGGCAATTCGTTCGGTGGGAGTGTTGAAGCAAATGGCTCCGCTGCTGGCATAGGCGGAGGCAATAGTATCGGTAGCGGAGGCCTTAGCAACGGTTCCGGTGACAGCGGGCTGGGCAACGCTAGCAGCTTTGGTGGACCTGGCGGCGCTGTGGTCGACTTGAGCGGTAGCACCCCGGGCGTGGATGCAAACGCCGTCGCAGCCGCCTTCGCCGATGTTGCCAGCGGCCTTGCGGCGCTTGGCGCTTCGAACCCGATCGGAGCGCTAGGACTGGCGCACGCGTTCCTGTCATTATCACCTCAGGTGCAGCTCGGGGTGGCGTCGACCATCTCGTCCGATCCGAACGTCGCGGCGCAGCAACTAGCTGCGTTCACACAGTACTAACCGGGGGCATAGACATAAAAGCTCTGGTGGCGGTTGTGTGGGCACAGCCGCCGCCATCCGACGAAGCAGTTCGGCTGGAGCTGAAGACAAAGCCGAAGCTGGAGTTCATTGATGAGCGAAACATCGTCACCGATAAGCAGGAGCGGGGCGGCCAGAGTCATTAAGGCGCTGGTCGGCTGGTTGCTGCTGTGGTTTGCGACGAGCATCGCCGCAGCGGTCATTGTCGGTCTGGTCTATGGCGTGCAGGGGCAACTGCATCCCCCAGTGTCGGTTCTGTATGTGACGGCGGCAGTTGCATCGCCGGTTGCCTTTGCATTCGCGACTTGGCGCAGGGCCGGGTTCGATGCGGCCAGGCTTGGTTTTGCCCCGATCCGGCGATTGTGGCTGCTGATCCTGTTCTCAATCGCCACAGTGCTGCAGCTGCCGGCTGTCGGCTGGCTGATCAGGGCGTTATCGCCGCAAGACGTGCGCCACTTCGGTTATGGTGAGGTGGTTGCGACCGGCAATGCCTGGACGAGAGTCCCGCTGATCGTCGTGGCAGTTGCGATCGCGCCGGTTGTTGAAGAGGTGCTGTTCCGCGGTTGGCTGTGGACCGATCTGCGGCGATATTGGAGCGCCACCTCGATCATGCTGTTCACCGGCCTCGTCTTCGTGCTGGTCCACGTGGCCGATGACTATCGAAAGATCTACACCCTCCTGCCGCTCACCGTTATCCTGAGCTTGGCACGGCAGTTCTGCGGTAGCGTTAAAGCTACAATATGGCTCCATCTCCTCAACAACGCAGTGATCGCCGGCGCACTTCTATATGCTGGATCGTCCACACCGCTTTCAGTGCATCTGTCGCCGCATGGACCAATGCCATGAATGACACTGCTAATAGCGACCGGGTACTTTTCCCGGAGCCATCACAGTTTTTCGCTCTGAGGCGGATAATGGCGGCCTATATTCCCTCGCGCGGGAGGCGACTGCCGATGCCATGATGGTCGCAAACAAACCGGGTCGGGAACATGAACAAGCTGCTGCTCGCATTGCTAGCGAAATCAGCGCCTTTCACGTTTCCCGTTTATGCAATCAGGGAAGGGATACGTTCGCAATGCTGCCTCGCATCATAATGATGGCCGCAACAATCGCATTTTTGCCCAGTGCGTTGCTCGCGCAGCCACTACAGCGAGGTCCCTATTGTGCGGAGATGTTATCGACGCAGCTATCTCGACCGGAGAGTCGCCCACCTGCTTTGATCCGGCGCACCTCGATGGCCAGCCGGCGACCAGCGAATTGTGCTTATCGCGCGGCGATGCATTCCCACATCTCGAGGATCAACAAGGCGGTGGCATCTGCTATGATGCCCTGCTGAAGCGCAAGCGAGAGCAGGAGCAGAACCGCGCATACTTGCGTAGCTTACAAGGACCGCCGGCCCACTCGGAGCCCGACAGGTTCGTCTACAATCGATCTGGAGAGGTGATGATTGAACGCGGCGATCAGATCAGAACGCCCGCGTGTTTTCGTGCCGGACGCTGCTCAGAAATGCGTGTGCGAGCTCGTCGGGCGTCTTCGGCGCGTCACCAGCGCGTCCTGGCTCGGGTACCACGCGCCAAAGCTGCTCACCGCTACTGCATGAACGCCTCGTTGGAGCAATAGGCGGCCGATCAAGATAGACCGGACTCGAAAATTAATCTCGGGCGATACGACAACATCGCTGGTTCAGTGTCAGTCGACAGCGACGACTATCACTTCACGTAGGATAGGCCACCCTCTGTCAGGTGCCACGCCTGAATACTGCGCCGAGCGACGTGAGAGCACTGATCGATAAGAAGAAAGCAGCTCGATCGGAATGTCGTCGAACGCCTGGGATTCGACCCAGACGGCCCGAATGTCGGCAACGGACGCGCTGGCTCGACAGCTTCACTCCAGGCCGGGGAGGCTGCTACGGCCGAACCAGATGATTTTGGCTACCAGCGGTATTGGCGTCCCTGCGAATAGCTGTATTCAGTCATGCGTTGCCTGCGGAGATATTCACAAGCGGCGATGATGAACAGAACTGGTCGCGACTAACCCGCGCCGCCGCGTCAGACGATGATCCACATTGCCGGGATAGCGTCCTCAGCGCTGCTCATGGTGGAAGTCATGGTCTCACCTGCATGCGCACAGCAGCCGGAACTTCCGACCACGGCGGCTGTGAACGGCGATCCGATCTGCAAGACTATCAATGGACTGGTGCGGTATATCAGCGACATTCGCAACTGGGCCTTTCAGGCAGAGAGGCAACGAGATGAGGCTTCCCATGGCCCGCTCCTCGAACCGACGCCGGAAGGGTATGGCTGCATCCATCCTCGTCCCGAAGGGCACGCCAGCGACATACCATTGGGAGCGGTGTGATAGTCGTGACAGTCGCTCAACCGGGCGGTGGTATTTACAAGGGGGTTAGCCGGGGTTACTTGTGGAACAACATCGCGCCATGCGACGAGCGGTGATCGCATGCCACCGAGCTTGCAGGGATTGTCCCCACCAGCGCAGATCCGGCGCCGAGAACCGCCGCCTGACCCTATGGCAGTGATCATAGCTGACAGCCTCACGGTGATCCGTGCGCGCGGACGCCGGCTCGCCAAGTTAATCCGACTAGACGGCGCGGTCGAGGGCTACGCCGACGCCAAGCACTTCGACCTGTTCGCCCTCCCGGTAGCCGACTTGAGCGCAATATACCGGTTGCTCATGGCGACACGGACGCGCAGCTTGTCGCAGAACAGCTCAAAATCGCCGTCGCGGATCTCTGGTGTCGGCCAACGCAAAAGGCGCAAGAAAGCAGGGCTAGCAAAGTGCCCAATTTCCAGCGCTGCGGGAGGACGATCGTGCGGAGGTTCGGTGGGCGATACGCAAGCACGGAATGTCGGCAGCTCAGACCATTGCACTGTTAAGAACCGATGTGCGGAAGTTGCTTGCGGTAACTTCGGCGATTGATCAAGCAATCGACCGTCTGCGCGCTGATATCGCCACCGTAGCGCTTGATCGCATGGGGTCGGCCGGGTGATTACCGAGAAGCTGAACCATGCTAACACATCTCAACTTGTTTTGCTGAGGAGCAACCTCAGCCTGGTGGCCAACGAAAGGCATAGCGAACCCGAATATCGCTTGCTCCCGGCATTGGCGTCGTTGCGGAGACCGGAGGGAAGATCAAAGAGCCGCTGTGCATTACGTGCGCGCGTGCTACGCAACGGTTGAAAACTCAGACCTCATCATTGATGGCAGCGACACCATTTTTGCCACGAGCCGGTGATGCGACCGGAATAACAATGAGGTGCGGCCCGTCTTCTGGCGGTCGTTGCGGAAGTCCCTGCGGTCCAAAGACGCGCATGATAGCAGCCTCCTTTGACTTGCCCAGTTTGGCGATGATCAACATTGGCGGCCCAACGGATGGTGATACGGTCTGAGCGCCTTCTAGTTTGGAAATCCGACGTTCAAGCTGTCGAGCCATTCTAGCTTACTCTCCAACGCCACGATACGCGCCTCCGGTTCGGTCAGCTAAGCCCAGTGCTCAAGCCGCTGCTCCAGTTTCTCGAGGTGGTCACGAACCTCATGCGCTGCCCGCCTTCTCCAATGCGCGTAGCCGTGCCTCGATCTCAACCAACTCCAAGACTTTGCCCCGTAGTGCCAGCAATGCAGCGACACTCGTGGCCTCCTCAGTCGTAAGGGCACCGGATGCAACATCGCCAATCAACACACGATGACGCCCTTCGGCTACCGCGCAGCAGTTGAAGTAGGTGCCGCGGGCGGATTTCAGGACCGAGCGGTCAAGAGCAGAAACCGAAGAAACCTACTCCGAGCCAGATTGCCGCACTCAAAGTCACGCCCCATGCAATGCCGCGAAGGGCGAAGTCGGTCGAAGCGCGCACATGCTCGTTGTGGTCGGCTGGCTCGTCACTCTCTCTGATTGCTCCACGAACGGAATAATCTACTGTGGATAGCTCCGGTTCACGGCTTCGTGAGGTTACCGCACCTATCACGGCTTCGTGAGGTTAGGTGGTAGCTGGATGCTCGGGTGAAAATAAAGTCTGGATCCGGGCAGCAGGACGTGCCGGTGATCATCGAGGGCGTCAAATCGCCGCAGCAGATCAAGCGCGACAGACGCATCCAGCGGCTGCGCGAGCTGACCGAGTAGGGCAGGGCGAACCATGTTTCGAATCGTCATGGCGTGCTCAGTCTTTCTCGTGTCGCTGATCCCCATCGTGGTTGTGGTGATTATGGAATGAGGAGCGACAGTGGCCTTCCGACGGCCAGGAGCAGGCGGCGCGCCTGGACTCGGCCTGTTTGTTCGTCTGGTGCCAGAGTTGCCACCCCTAGGGGGCCACTGACCTTCAGGCCATCGTGGATGCCGGACAGGGCGATCGCCCGCTCAAGGACCTGAAGTTCCGCTGCGCCAAGTGCGGCAGCCGACGCACCGGCATCACTCAGCACGCCACACCCCGTACCCAGGTGGAGTGTTGATTGCCGCAGAGAGTAGCTAGCGCCGGGTGAGGCAGCACGGCGGAGGGTTTTGACTACGCTTGCAATGCGCGATTAGTCTATTATCAAACCAAAACCTATTCATAAAGTGCCGGCCGGATGGCTGGCGAGCAGGGAAGGAGAGCGGCCGTGGTGAAGATTAGCCGGCGTTCGGTGCTCGGTGGCGTCCTCGGTTCGGCAGCGGCCGGCGGCTTGGCAAAGCCTTATGTCGCCAATGCCCAGGCCAAAACCGCAGTCTGCTGGATTGGTCAGGGCTTCGTCCAGCAGGAAGACGTGGCGATGAAGCAGGTCTGCGACGACTACATGAAGGCGAGCGGCAACAAGCTCGACTACAGCATCATGCCGTTCATGGCACTGAACCAGAAGATCATATCCGCGCTGACCAGCGGTGACGTGCCAGACCTGTTCTTTCATGACGCACCCGAGAACTTCCTGCCGCAGAACGCCTGGGACGATAAACTCATCGACGTCACCGACGTGATCACCCCATACGAATCGCAGCTTTCAGAAACTGCCAAGCTCTGCTCGACCTTCTACAACAAGGTGACCAAGAAGCGTAGCTACTACCTGTGCCCGATCAAACAGGGCGCGACACCGTTCCACATCTGGGGCGACCTCGTCGAGAAGGCCGGCCTCAAGATGGAAGATATTCCGAAGGAGTGGGACGGGGTCTGGAACTACCTCAAGCAGACTCAGGCACCGCTGCGCGCCAAGGGAATGCGGAAGATTTACGCCTGTGGCCTGCAGATCACCACGGTCGGACCGAACGACGGCAACAACCTGTTCCGACATTTCCTGATCGCCAATGGCGGTGAGGACATCGTCACAAAGGACGGCAAGCTGCATACCGACGACCCGAAGGTTCGTGAGGCGGCGATCAAGTCAGTCGAGTTCATGACCAACCTCTACAAGGAAGGCTACGTGCCGCCGGAGGCGTTGAGCTGGAACGACGCCGACGACAACAATGGCTACCACGAGAAGCTGTTCGTGATGGACTTCGACGGCACGCTTTCGACCGAATTGGCGATGATCAAGGACAAGCAGGCCTTCTACCACGACATGAAGGTGCTGGCCCCGGCAAACAAGAATGATGGCACGCCGATGAAGACATGCTGAACGCCGGCGGCGGTATGATCCCGAAGGGTGCGAAGAACGCCGAGGTGGCCAAGGACTTCATGAAGTACTTCATGCAGCCGAAGGTAATGAACGAGAACCTCAAGGCCGGTCTGGGCCGTTGGGCGCCAGCGATTCCGCAGATCGTGAAGGACGACCCGTGGTGGCTAGCGACGAAATGCCTTGTTTGAAGCCATACATCACTGAAATAGCCCTGAACCCAACGGTGCCGCTCTACAATGCGTTCACTCCTGCCTGGGGCCAATGCGATGCCGAGCAGATCTGGGGCCAGGCCCATGCCGACGTCATCAAGAGCGGCATGAAACCTGCCGACGCAATCGATAAGGCGTTCAAGCGCTGCAACGAGATCTTCGCGAAGATCACCATCTAGGAGATCCTCGCGCCTTCTCCGGTCGGGTAAGCTTCCTCATCGTGTCTGCCAAGCGCTGGCAAGCATAGAGCTATCCCGTCAGTGCATCGCTCGCACTGCTGATCGTCGCGCCAGTCGCCTGCCTCATTGGCCGCATATTCGTTCCGGACATAGGCAGCCGCTGAGCAGTAACGATCATCGCCCTGGCGGGCGTCATGACTGCGATC
>CAWKMC010000046.1:0-98591 GCA_963850535.1 uncultured Alphaproteobacteria bacterium
ATCTGGTCGACACCAGTCGTGGTGAAAACTTGCGCCCAGGCCTTCTGCCTTACACTGCCTTCGTAGCTTTCTTCCCGTATCTGATCGCGGGCCCCATCGTCCGGCAACGTGAGGTCCTACCGCAACTGCTGGCCACCGATCTTGCAGTACCGCGGATCGAACAAATTGCGGACGGCATAACCATCTTTCTCCTCGGCATGGCCAAGAAGGTGGTGCTGGCCGACACGTTCGCTCACTACGCTGATATCGGCTTCGCTGCCGCCGACCAAGGCACGCCGCTGACCTTCGTCGAGGCATGGTACGCTGCCGCCTCCTATGCGCTGCAAATCTATTTCGACTTCTCCGGCTACTCCGACATGGCAATCGGATTGGCACGCATGTTGAATGTACGCCTGCCCCTCAACTTCGCATCGCCTTACAAGGCGACGAGTATCGCCGATTTCTGGCACCGCTGGCACATCACGCTCAGCCGTTTTCTGCGGGACCACGTCTATATTGCCATGGGAGGCAATCGACACGGTGAGCTGCGTCGCAATGCAAACCTGATGACGACGATGCTACTTGGTGGGCTGTGGCATGGCGCGGCTTGGAACTTCGTTCTGTGGGGCGGTCTGCACGGGCTGTACCTGTTGGTGCACAGGATTTATCCCTGGCGTCTCCCGGTATTTGCGGGCCGTCCGCTGACCCTGCTCGCCGTTTTGGTCGCATGGGTGCCATTCCGTGCCTCAGGCGTCGACGCCACGGTTGCGATGTTCCGCGGCATGGCAGGGCTGAACGGCATTGCTCTGCCGCAGATGATCGTGCACGCGGTTCCACCGTTGGCCATCATCGCGACCGCAGTCCCGGCACTTCCCTCATTGGGCGATGGGCGTACCCTCAGTTTCCCGGAGGTCACTGCCTGCCTGGCCCTTGGTTGGGTCATTGTCCTTGCATTGCCCTCGGTGCACGAGCTCTCCCAACGAACTCGCGGCTGGACTCTTCGGCAGGTTTCGCGTTCACAGTACAGGCGCTGTTCTTCGCCCCGAACGCAACGCCATTCCTCTACTTCCAGTTCTGATGGCCAAGTCTCGCGTCATCGCAAGTCAGGCGAGGCAATCATCTTCGAGGTGGCTCATCCGCGGCTGCCTCGCATCGCTCCTCCTCTATGCTGTGGCCTTCGGATCACTGTTCGATCGCCCGCTCGCGTTCGGCTTTCTCCGCGCGCAGATCGACGCGAAGCTAGAGCACGCGGCAATGATCCAGGAGCCGAAGCTGGTGATCCTCGCCGGCTCCAATGGGCCTTATTCGCACCGTTGCGAGATCATCGAACCGGTGATCCACATGCCTTGCCTCAATGGCGGCGTCGCGGTTGGGATTGGCCTCGACTACCTCTTTGCGCGCTGGCAATCATATCTGCATCGAGGCGATGTGGTTTATATGCCGATGGAGGAAGCGCAGTATGTCCGCACACGGGCTGCGACCGATGTCGGGCCCGACGCAGCGATCATGTTCCGTCACGATTGGCGCACTCTGGCTACGCTGTCGCCAGACCGATGGCTCGCCGGCTTATTCGCATTCGATCTGCGCTTCGCGCTTATGGCACCGACCGAGGCCGTATTGCTGGCGGCTCACTTCCATGACCCCCGTCCTGATGTCACCGGCACGATGAATGCCTGGGGCGATCATGTCGGTCATACCGCCGAACTTGCGATGCCCAACCAGGCAACGGTGGCGGCGCTTCCTCGCGGACACGCCTCGGCCGAGCAGGTCAGGACCGGCTATGGCACCTCGTTGATTATCTCATTCGTTCGCTGGGCCAACGCGAATGGTGTACGCGTGATCGGCGGCCTGCCGACTGAATTTGCCGATCATCCGATGCCGGACACAACTTCAGGAAGCAATCCAGTCAGTGTATCGCGCCAATGGCGCCGATTTCATCGTTTTGCCGAATTTCAGCCGCTATCCGCGTTCGGCTTTCTTCGATAGCGCCGAGCATTTGAACGAGACGTGGCAGGCCGTGCATTCGAGGCTGCTCGCCGCGCAGCTCCGATGGCATCGCGTGCCCATTGCAGCAGCTCATCCTGACGATCCAACAGGTCGTCCGGCACCACGTAATATGCCGACAGACTGACCTCCTGACCGCCGCGCAGGTAGCTGAACGGCCGACTTCCGGCGCGCTCGAACCGCGACCGTGTCGCACTGTCCACACGCAGATACATCGTGTCACGCACCAGCAGCCCAAACATCGCGCCGCCATAAAACAGTCCAACGCCGCTGAACATCCGGCGTGGCAACGGATCGAGTGGATGTAGCAGATCCAGGATGAGATCCTGATATCCCTGACTGACAGCCATCGCTCAGAACGCCAACGAGGTCGCCTGCACCACCAACGGCAGGGTGCGCACCATTGCCAGGACGTCTTCCGAAACTTTCTCGTCCACCGACACGAGGCAGATCGCGTCACCGCCTTGACTGGCGCGGCCAAGATGGAATGTTGCGATGTTGATCCCGGCACCGGCCAGTGTCGCACCGAACCGTCCGATGAAACCTGGCTTGTCCTGGTTGGTCACGTACAGCATGTGCGTGGCGAAATCAGCTTCGACCTTGATGCCCTTGATCTCGACAATGCGCGGGCGCGAACCCGCAAACAGCGTACCCGCAACCGAACGTGTCAGCCGTTCGGTTTCCACCGTGACGCGCACCAGTGTCTGGTATTCGCTATCGCGATCATGCACTGTCTCGGCAACATCGATACCGTGCTCGCGTGCGGCGACCGGCGCGTTCACCATGTTGATGCCGACCATCACCGGCGTCATCAGCCCTGCCAGTACCGCCGCCGTCAGCGGGCGTGTATTCAAGGCGGCAGCATGGCCTTCGTATTCCACCAACACCCGACCCATAACGCCTTCGCGGGCCTGGGTAAGCTGGCCGGCGAAGGCACCCAGGAGCCGGCACAACTCCATATAAGGCTTCAGCCGCGGCGCATCCTCGGCCGAGACTGACGGCATGTTGATCGCGTTCGCCACTGCTCCCGTCAGCAGGAAATCGCTCATCTGCTCGGCCACCTGCAGCGCGACGTTCTCCTGCGCCTCGGCGGTTGCCGCGCCGACATGCGGCGTACAGACCACGTTTTCCAGTTCGAACAAAGGCGATTGCGTCGCTGGCTCGTTTTCGAACACATCGAGTGCCGCACCGGCCACGTGGCCAGACTTGATCGCTTCGGCCAGAGCCAGTTCGTCCAGCAACCCCCCGCGCGCGCAATTGACGATCCGGACCCCAGGCTTTGTCTTCGCGAGTGCCTCGCGCGACAGCAGGTTGCGTGTCGCATCGATCAGCGGTGTGTGCAACGTGATAAGATCGGCACGTGCCAGCAGGTCGTCGAGCTCCGCTTTCTCCACACCAAGCTCAAGCGCGCGCCTCTCACTCAGGAATGGGTCATAGGCGAGCACGCGCATCTTCAGTCCGATGGCCCGGTCAGCGACGATCGAGCCGATATTGCCGCAGCCGATCAGGCCGAGGGTCTTGCCGCTAAGCTCCACGCCCATAAACCGGTTCTTTTCCCATTTCCCTGCCTTTGTGGAGGCAGAGGCTTCCGGAATTTGCCGCGCGAGAGCGAACATCATTGCGATCGCGTGCTCAGCTGTGGTGATCGTATTCCCGTGCGGCGTGTTCATCACCACAACGCCGCGGGCAGTTGCCGAGCGAATGTCCACGTTGTCCACGCCGATGCCGGCGCGACCGACCACCTTCAAATTGGTCGCTGCATCGAGCAGTTCGCGCGTTACCTTAGTCGCCGAGCGAACCGCCAGCCCGTCATAAGGTGCGATGATGCTGCGAAGCTCTGGCGGCGATAGGCCAGGCTTGAGGTCCACGTCGAGGCCACGACGCCGGAAGATGTCGACCGCCGCTGGCGATAGTTTGTCGCTGATCAGAACTCTCGGCATGCGAACACTCGCTCTGCAAATCAAGGGTAAGATCCCCCCTCCCCTTGCGTGAGGGGCTAGGGGGAGGGGTCTACTCGCGAACCTCTGCGTGTGCCCACTTCAACCATGGCAGCAAGGCCTCGATGTCCGCGGTCTCTACAGTTGCGCCACCCCAGATGCGCAACCCCGCTGGCGCGTCTCGATATGCACCGATGTCGTAGGCCACGCCTTCCTTCTCGAGCAGTGCCGCCATCGGCTTCGCCAGTTCCGGCACCGTCAGCTTCAGGCAGATCGACGTGCACGACCGCGTCGCGGGATCCTCGGCGAGGAAATCCACCCAATCCTGGTTTGCCACCCAACGCGCAATGGCCGCCAGGTTCGCTTCCGAACGGCCAATCAGCCCGTCAAGTCCGCCAACCAACTCGGCCCAGCGCAGACCGTCGAGCGCATCCTCGACACACAGCATCGACGGTGTGTTGATCGTTTCGCCTTTGAAAATCCCCTCAATCAACTTACCACCCGAGGTTAACCAAAAGATCTTGGGTAAAGGCCACACCGGTTTATATGAGAGCAGTCGTTCAACTGCCCGCGGCGACAATGCCAGCATGCCGTGCGCCGCCTCTCCACCCAGTACTTTCTGCCAGGACCACGTGACGACATCGAGCCGGTCCCATGCCAGCCGCATCGCAAACGCAGCCGAGGTGGCATCGCAGATTGTCAGTCCCTGGCGATCGCGCGCGATCCAGTCGCCATGCGGCACACGCACGCCCGACGTCGTGCCATTCCACGGAAACACCACGTCCCGGCTGAAATCCACTGCAGCGAGATCAGGCAGCCTGCCATACGGCGCCCGAAGCACGCGGGCATCGGACAGGCGCAGCTGCTTGACCACGTCCGTTGCCCATCCTTCGCCGAAGCTCTCGAAGGCCAACACGTCCACACCGCGCGCGCCCAACAGCGACCAAAGCGCCATCTCGACCGCGCCGGTATCCGAGGCAGGCACGATCCCCAGCCGCCAGTCCGCCGGCATGCCGATAATCGTGCGCGAGCGCTCGATTACCTCGGCCAGCCGGGCCTTTGGTGCGCCGGCACGATGGCTGCGTCCCAGTATGGCGCCAGACAGCGCATCCAGCGAGAAGCCGGGACGCTTGGCACAAGGACCAGAGGAGAAGTTGGCGTTGCCCGGACGCACGTCCGGCCGCAAGGCGATCGCCATCCAGAACTCTCCCTTCCAGAAGAGAAGCGCCCCGGTGGGGGGGCGTGACCCGGGCGGGGGTATAACGAGATTATTGACGACCCGTCAATAATTGTGCGGCTACTTGGAGTGGTTTGGTGACTGCAGGATTCTCTGAGTGCCGATGAAGTCGACAACGCGTTGAAGCGCCGTCTGGGACGCGTATATGCGCGCCAGCGGCTCGGCATCGAAAGGGACCATGAAGCACAGAAGTTCGGCCAGGGACTGACCTTCTTCCATTTCGAGAATCTGCCAATATCTCACGCCATCATCGGCTCGATCCTGCGCGCCTCAGGTACATATTGGCGCGGCCGCACCAATGCTGCGCGCGTCAGGCTTCGCACCAACGCCGTGTATTCGCCGCGGCTGCCTTCTGGCTTCGATGGGTTCACCATCCTTCACATCACCGATCTGCACGCCGACATAAGCGGTGGTGCGATTGCGGAAACCACCAGGCTGGTCAGTTCCCTGAGTTACGACCTTTGCGTGCTGACAGGCGATTACCGTGGACGCACCTACGGTCCTTATCACGCATCGTTACAGAACATGCTCCCGCTGTGTCAGGCCCTCAAAGGTGACGTCTACGGCGTCCTGGGTAACCACGACACCATCCTGATGGTCCCTGATCTCGAACGCATGGGCGTTCGCATGCTGCTGAACGAGCAGGTTATGTTCGAGCGCAACGGGGCCAAGATCTCTATAGCTGGCATCGACGATGCCCACTTCTATCGGATGGACAACATCGAGAAGGCTGCTGCGGACATCCCACAGGATGCATTCTCAATTCTCCTTTCGCATACGCCGGAAACCTACAGACAGGCCTCACATGCCGGGTTCGATCTTCTGCTGGCGGGGCATACGCATGGCGGTCAGATCTGCCTGCCTGGCGGCATTCCGATCATCCTTTCCTCTGTCCTGCCGCGCCGCATGGGTAAAGGCGCATGGGAATATAACGGTATGGCTGGATACACCTCGGTCGGCGCCGGGTCCTGCGGTGTTCCGGTCCGCTTCAACTGCGCCCCCGAAGTGACGCTCCATCGCCTGCACAGAAGCGCATAACCCGGAGGCTGATGGGCCACCAGAGCCGACGAATCGTCATTGGCGCGGCTATGATTGACATGCGATACGCGGCCATGGACGAGGTCCGTTCGCGACAGTCGGAGCCTTCAGTTGCTTCGGCGGAAGCGACCGCTGAACTCATCGCGGTGATTGTCGCCGTGACGGATGGCGAGCCGCGGGTGTTGACCATCGACGCCGGCCAGGCCCTGCCGTCGGGTCCATTCGAACTCAGCCACCGCTCATTGCAGTCGGGCACGCGGTCCTGGGTTGAGCAGCAGACGCACCACCCGTTGGGTTACGTGGAGCAGCTCTACACGTTCGCCGATCGGGATCGGACCCGGACCGGCCAGCGGGTCGTCTCCATCAGTTATCTGGGGCTTACCCGAGAGGCGCAGGCCTCAGCCGAGCAGGGCGTGAGCTGGCAGAGTTGGTATCGCTACTTCCCATGGGAGGATCACCGCGCCGGAACGCTGGCGCTTGAGGAGCAGATCGCCGCTCGGCTGCGCAGCTGGGCAAACACCGCTGCGGACGCCGCTACACGACGGGACCGGCAGCATCGCATCGGCGTCACTTTCGGTCATGATGGCCGCGCTTGGAACGAGGAACTGATCCTGCAGCGTTACGAGCTGTTGTGGGAGGCGGGCTTGGTCCCCGAGTCGCCACAGGCCACCGAGCCGGTCGATGGCACCCCGATGACGCATGACCATCGGCGCATCCTCGCGACCGGCATCGCCCGCCTGCGTGCCAAGATCAAGTACCGCCCTGTCGTCTTCGAACTGATGCCGCCGCGCTTTACCCTGTTACAGCTCCAGCGCGCGGTAGAGGCGCTGGCAGGCCGACCAATGCACAAGCAGAACTTCCGCCGTCTGATCGAACAGCAGGACCTGGTGGAGGAGACCGGCGATGTGGCCACCGAGACCGG
Organism: uncultured Alphaproteobacteria bacterium; assembly: GCA_963850535.1. GTDB lineage: Bacteria > Pseudomonadota > Alphaproteobacteria > Acetobacterales > Acetobacteraceae > JAMXLO01. The sequence continues at coordinate 7,118 of CAWKMC010000046.1, forward strand.
TGGACGGCCGGCGAAGCTGTTCCGCTTCCGCCGCGACGTGCTTGCCGAGCGCGCGGTGGCCGGCAGCAAGCTGCCGCTGGCGCGGTAGTACCGGAAGTCGCTGAACCGCGGAACAGGAGCAGTCGACCGCTGCGTTCGTCACGGCCGCGCATGTCGCGGCCATCCGTAGCTGCAAATGCCGGCCCGAGGGATCACGACGACTCAACGCTCCATTGACAGTAGTGCCAGGACCCACGCCTGACGCTGGCGCATGATCAACAAAAGGAACAGATGGACGCGGGCGGTGGTCCGTGTTCCAAATGTGCCCCATGCGTTATGTCCTATTGCTTGTTGCGCTCCTGTTCAGCGCGGCCCCAGCCGTCGCCCAAAGGGGCGCAAATAATTCTACCGTTAGCGTCACAGTTTCCCGACGCAGTGACCTCCAGTCGTGCCGGTACGAGCGATTGGCGTTGGATGACCTCTGGCATACGCGCGGGCGAGGCGCTCTGGCACAACTTTTGGCGTGGGGAGCATGGTAGGGCGGCCCAGCGTGACACGTTTGGCCGCGAGGCGCATGCCAGCGCATCTCAACGCCACCAGGTCGGCCGGGAGGTACGTGGCGGAACCCCCGATATCCTGACCGGCGCCAATCAGCGCGTTGATATCCTCACCGGGCGTCCAATCGACTGACAGCGAGTGCTGACGCCCTTCCGGGCCTGCCACTCGCGTCGCCGTGCTGACTGTCAGCTCCTGCCGAACCCCCACGGATGCGCCGGATCGCGCGATGGCGGCACATGCAACAGCCGCCGCGTTGTCACTGCAGCAGCCACCGCGGCCACCAGCGCCGCTGCCAGCCATTTGGTGGCCGGATCATACCAGTCCGTTCGCACCAGCAGCAGGAACACGATCGACACTCCCACCAGCATGCCCCCCACTCGCAACCCGCGTCGGATCCCGAGCACGGACAGCACCAGGAACACCGCATAGAGCGCTATTGCCGCAGCCCGCATCACCTCGAAGGCGCGCCACATCAGCGTCGTCAATAGATCGTCGATGACTTGCGCCATGGCGCGGACGAATGCTTCGCACTCGGCGAGGAAGTGCTGTGGGCCTATCGCGTATACCGCGGCCATCAACAGCACACCACCGATCCAGACCAGCCCGATGATCCGACGATCCAAGCGAGACCTCAGAACCGTTCCAACCAGGGACGCAGTTCAACCTCCCAGGTCCAGGCACTGCGCGGCTGCTGCACCACGTGCCAGTAGGTTGCGGCGATCGCATCCGGATCCAGCATGCTGTCCGGCTGGTCCGGTTGCTCGGTCCGGCCAGGATTGCGGATGGCGCCATCGATCACGAAATGCGCCACGTGGATGCCCTGCGGCGCCAGCTCGCGCGCCATGCTCTGCGCCAGGCCACGCAGCGCGAACTTGCCCATCGCGAATGAGGACGAATTCGGATAACCCTTTACGCTGGCGGAGGCGCCGGTGAACAGGATCGCGCCCTCGCGCCGTGCCAGCATGTGCCGCGCCGCCTGCTGGCCAACCAGGAACCCGGCATAGGCGCTCACGGCAATCGCACGCGCCACAGCGGCGGGATCGAGTTCGACCACCGGCCCACGGGCGCGGGCGCTCGCGTTGTACACCACGACATCCGGCACGCCCTGTGTTGCGATCACGGCATCGAACAGACCGCCCACCTCCTCGGGCTCGGCCGCCTCGCAGGCGAATGTGGTGGCCGCCGTCTCGTGCGCCAATGAGGCCAGCCGGTCGGGATTGCGGGACGCCAGCGCCACCTGCAGCCCGTTGCGCGCAAACAGCCGCGCCAACGAGGCGCTCAGGCCGCTGCCGACACCGACGATCAGGGCCGATTTCAGTTCCATAGCACGCCTCCGTTCTCTGTCCCGTTTGATCTCGTTTGCTATCATCGCCGGAAATCGCGGCGGAGAAAGCCCTCGCTGCCTATCGGAGGTACGTCATGCTGGGACTGATGCAACAGCAACCGCTGCTGATTTCGACGCTGCTGAAACATGCAGCGCGGCACCATGGTGCGGCAGAGGTGGTATCGGCGACGGAAACGGGAACGGTCCATCACACCACATGGGCGGAGACCGAGCGCCGCGCCCGTCAGCTTGTGCGTGCGCTGCAGGCACTTGGCGTTCGCGAGGCCGACCGGGTCGGCACGCTGGCCTGGAACGACTACCGCCATCTCGAGGTGTATTACGCCACATCCGGCATGCAGGCGATCTGCCACACAATCAACCCGCGGCTCTCGCCGGACGATATTGCCTACGTCATCAATCACGCCGGCGACAGCGTCCTGTTCATCGATCCTGGGTTCGCGACACTGATTGGCGGGATTGCCCCCAAAATCGCGCAATACGTTCGTGCCATCGTGATCATGACCGATCTGTCGGGGATGCCGGCGCTCGACCTGCCCCACGGCATGCGTCTGCTTTGCTACGACCAGCTGATGGTCGAGGCCGATGATGATTATTCCTGGCCCAGCTTCGATGAAAACGCCGCGAGCGCGCTCTGTTATACGTCTGGGACCACCGGCCGGCCAAAGGGTGTGCTCTACAGTCACCGCTCGACGGTCATCCACGCTTACGCGATCGCCCTCCCCGATGTGCTCGACCTGCGTGCGACCAGCCGAATTCTGCCCGTAGTGCCGATGTTTCACGTCAACGCCTGGGGGATTCCCTACGCAACTGCCCTCACCGGCTCAGCGCTTGTGCTTCCAGGACGTCATCTCGACGGCGCCAGTCTGGCTCGCCTGCTCAATCAGGAACGGGTGACAATGACCTGCGGCGTCCCGACAGTCTGGCTGGGATTGTTGCAGCACCTGCGGTCGAGTGGCGAGAAACTCACGACGGTATCGCGCATCATGACCGGAGGTTCCGCGGCGCCTCCGCTGCTGATCGAAGCGTTTCGCGACGAATTCGGCGTCAAAGTCGAGCACGGCTGGGGCATGACGGAACTCAGCCCGGTCGGCACCTACAACGCCGCGAAGCCGCCACAGGTCGCGCTGACCGGCGAAGCCGCAGGTACGTCACATGTTGAAACAGGGCCGTGTGCTGCCGGGACTGGACATGAAGATCGTCGACGGGGAAGGGCACGAGTTGCCATGGGATGGCAAGCAATTCGGCGACCTGCTCGTTCGCGGACCATGGGTGTGCAGCAGCTATTTCGGGGAATCCGAGAACGCGTGCGACGCTGACGGCTGGTTTGCCACGGGCGATGTCGCGACCATCGATGCTGATGGCTACATGGAGATCACCGACCGCTCGAAGGATGTCATCAAGTCGGGCGGCGAGTGGATCAGTTCGATCACACTGGAGAACATCGCGGTCTCGCATCCCGACGTTGCGGAAGCGGCCGTCGTCGCGGCCCGGCATGCGAAATGGGACGAGAGGCCGTTGCTGCTCGTGGTGCCGCGGCCAGGCCTGTACGATCGATCCGCAGTCGATACTCGAAATGTACCGCGGCCAGGTCGCGAAGTGGTGGTTGCCGGATGCGGTGCTTGTCGTCGATCAGCTACCGCACACCGCGACCGGTAAGTTGCTCAAGACTGCTTTGCGCGACCGTTATCGCAACTACTACCAGGCCACAGCAACAAAGGAGGCCTGACCGCGCTTACCCGAGCCGATGTCAGGGTCATGGCAGAGGTGGGCCAGAACGAACGTCACGAGTGCGACAACTCAAGGTAGCAGCCAACACCAAATCTTGCTGCGGTCGCGAAGGTTGCGCCGGATGACGGTCCGCCATAGGTTCGACACAGCGCTACTGTCCTAGGCAGGCGCTCGATCAAGGGGCAGCAACCTCCTCGGCAACAGGAACACGCACATGAGCGGTTCGGCAAAGCGGTCCATAACGGTAACAATGGATGGCTCCAACAAGTCGGCCAACCTGCCGCTTCTGGAAGCAACGATAGGACCGCCGGTTGCCGACATCCGCAAGCTGTACGGCAACCTCGGGATTTTTACCTTCGATCCCGGATACGGCGCTACAGCGTCTTGCGAGAGCAAGATCACCTACATCGACGGCGACGAAGGTGTCCTGCTGTATCGCGGCTATCCCATCGAACAACTCGCCGAGAACTCCAACTTTCTTGAGATATGCTATCTGTTGCTTAACGGTGACCTGCCGAACGCGAAGCAGCGGGACGAATTCGAACTCGGCGTGATGCGGCACACGATGCTGCACGAGCAGATCCGCCAGTTCTACAACGGCTTCCGCCGCGACGCGCATCCGATGGCCGTGATGTGCGGCGTGGTCGGCGCATTGTCCGCCTTCTATCACGACAGCCTGGACATCCACGATCCCGAAAGCCGCCGTATCAGCGCCTTCCGCCTCATCGCCAAGGTGCCGACGATCGCCGCCTGGGCGTATAAATACTCAATAGGCCAACCGTTCATTTATCCGCGCAACGACCTGACCTACGCCGAGAACTTCCTCCACATGTTCCACGCCGTTCCGGCGGAACCGTACAAGGTCAATCCGGTGCTGTCGCGCGCCATGGACCTGATCATGATCCTGCATGCGGACCATGAGCAGAACGCCTCCACCAGGACCTGTACGCCTCGCCGGTTCGACCGGCGCCAATCCGTTCGCCTGCATCGCGGCTGGTATCGCCAGCCTGTGGGGCCCCGCCCACGGTGGCGCCAACGAGGCGGTGCTGAAGATGCTGACCCATATCGGGCACGTGAAGAACATTCCGGCCTTCCTCGAGGAGGTGAAGGACCGCAACAATCACGAGATGCTCTGGGGCTTCGGCCACCGCGTCTACAAGAATTACGATCCGCGTGCGCGCATTATCCAGAAGGCGTGCCACGATGTGCTGAACGAACTCGGGTTCAAGGGCGATCCGCTGCTTGACCTGGCGATGGAGCTCGAGAAGATCGCACTGAACGATCGATACTTCGTCGACCGCAAGCTCTATCCTAACGTCGACTTCTACTCAGGCATTATCCTGAAAGCCATGGGCTTCCCGACCAGCATGTTTACCGCCCTCTTCGCGGTGTCCCGTACAGTTGGCTGGGTAAGCCAATGGCAGGAAATGATGGAAGATCCAGAGCAGCGCATCGGCAGACCTCGGCAAATCTACACGGGGGCACCCCGCCGCGATTACGTTCCGATCAGCCGACGAGACTGACCGAGAATTTCATTCATTGAAATAATACCGCCGGCCCGGCCGCGGCCAAGTTTGTCCACAGGCTGTTGATAATTCACGTAAGGAACGAGGATTAGTCAACCGAAATCAATCGGTTTGTTGTGGTGCGCGCCACTGGTCTGCGAGCGCCGTCTAAGTGCTTCCGGACCGATCTTAACTATTTATATCAAGAGTTTGCCCCAACCCTGCCCTGGTATGCAGTTGATCTACATCCTAAGGTTGTATAATCAGGTGACATTAAAACTATTCGGGGCAGTCGATGCGATCGTCTCAAAGTTTGGACCGGTTGGTCAAGGAGCGCCTGAAGGAATGGCCGCAGCGTCCGCCCGGAGTTACCCGGGCACCACTTGGCCGGGACGCTTGGTTGCGCGGCCGACCGGGGCACGAATTTCATACGCATCCGTTTCTCAAACTTCCCGGTAGCACCCGCTATCGGACGCTACCCGACGGTCTATGGTTCAACTTCGGCGGAACCCCTGCTGATCCTTATGTCGACATCTTCGCCATAGAGGCTTGTGCCAGCTTCCAGAACCTGTTGGACAAACGCTCCCGTTTTGCCCCCAGCACTCACTCGCTGCTGGCGGTCTGCCCGGTTCATTGGTTGCTTTCGCCGGTGACAAAAGACGATCCAACGCCGCGCTGGAAAGTGACTGGAGTCATCCTCAGCGAGCCGACGATCGACTTCGTCCTTCCGGTTCGCGACATGCACGTACTCTATGGCCTGAAGCGCGAGCACTATGCGGACTTCGCCCGCCACCATTTGCCGCACGCGCATGAGTTTTTCGCCCCCATGGACGCACTGACCGCGACCGACGGCGCCGAGAACCCGGAGCTTCACACACTGCTTGCACGTGCCTCTGCGACCGCCAACTTCATGTCGGTTCCGCCTTCGCCAGCACGCATCGAGCAAGATCGGGTCGATCGGTGATCAGCCCGTCGACGCCCCAACGGACCAGCCGGTGCATGTCTTGCGGTCGGTTCACCGTCCATGGCACCACCTTGAGCCCCAGGCCGTGCGCCTCCTCCAGGCTGTCCTTGGTAAGGTCGCGGTAATCAGGTCCCCAGATCGGTCCTCCCTCTGCGGCTACGGCCCGCGGCACCGATCCGCCATAATCTGAGGGATCAGGACCGTCCCACCATGTCCGGGCGGCCAACAGCGTGGAAGCACTGGTCAGCCAGGAAACGGGAAGTTCCCGCCGGCTGCGTCGGAGATGACGCGGTCCGCGCCAGTCAAATGACTGGACGATGATCCGGGCGGCAGCGCTGCAGGCGCTGGCCACATCGACCACCGCCTCCGCCATATCAGCACCGTCCATTGTCAGACCTGAATGCAGCGGAGCTGACTTGAGCTCGATGGCGAAGCACACGACGGGGTCGATCCTCAACACCTCGGCCAGCCGAGGAATCCGCGCACCGTCGTGCGGCACCTGATCTGGATACTCGGCGGCGTAGGAGCTGTCGGGCCGAATTCGCCCTACGTCGTAGACGTCCAACTCGGCCGCCCGCAGCGACCAGATCGCCGGCGTGGCTCCTGACAGCCAGGCCCCGTTCAGGTCGCGGGTAAGGTCAGCGTTGAGCTGTGGGTCGTGCGTTACCACCACGACGTTATCGGCCGTGACTGCCACATCGAGCTCCAGCGCATCCACCCCGATCCGGAGTGCGCCTGCGAAACCGACCATCGTATTCTCGGGAAACAAGCCTCGGGCTCCGCGGTGGCCGTGCAGTTCGATTTTGTGGCTCATCGCCACCGCGTAGGTTGCGCCTCATAGCGACGTCAAGACGTTGCCCAGCCCCGCGCTCCCTGGCGCCACCCCCGGTTTCCTGCAATCCTAATTACATGCTCGGCGATGATCGAATGCTTGGTGTACTCGGTGGCATGGGGCCCTTGGCGAGCGCCCAGTTCATGCTGCGTCTCACCCAGTTGACGCCGGCCATGCGCGACCAGGACCACATCCCCACCGTATTGTGGTCCGACCCGCGCGTGCCGGATCGAACGGTCGGCCGGCTGGGCAATGGCGCCGACCCGCTGCCTTGGCTCCTGCGCGGCATCGAAGGGCTTCGGCGCGCCGGCTGCAGCGCGATCGCCATCCCCTGCAACACGGCACATGGCTGGTACGACCAAATGCAGGATGCGGCACAGATGCCGATCCTGCACATCGTCGATGCCGCCGCCGCCGAACTCCGCCACCTAGGCATCGCGACTGGCACAATCGGCGTCATGGGGACGCAGGCCACCCTGGCGATGCAGTTATATCAGCATCGGCTTGGCGCGCACGGCTGGGATCTCCATCATCCCCGATCAAAATCAGATGGACCATCTGGTTAGCCCGGCGATCGCCCTGGTGAAGGCAAATCGGCCGGCGGATGCCTATGCCCCGCTGTCGGCGGTCGTACGCAGTCTGATCCAGCGTGGTGCGGCATCGGTCGTGCTGGGCTGCACCGAGATCCCGCTGGGCATCCAGGCCGGTCCCACCCTGGATGTGCCGGTGGTCGACACCATCGATGCGCTTGCCCGCGCGGCAATTGCGTGGGTCAAGCGGTCGCCGTCAGGGGACTGAACGCTCGAACCGAGCCCGATCCGCGGGCAGAAGCCGTACTGTGACATGTACCGCGGCATCAGCGTCGTGCCGGTCAACCACCTCGCCGTGCCGGTACAGCCAGGCCAGACGGGCCCCGTCCTCGGGGGCTATCTGGTAATCGGCGAGCTCCATACCCGCGGCGATGCGCGCGTCAATTACCGACTTAAGCGCCCGCAGGCCTTCGCCGGTGACAGCAGAGACGGCCACCGCCCCGTCCCTCTCAGGCACCGCGGCGGCGCCACCCAGCAGGTCCGCCTTGTTCAGCACCTCGATCGTGCGTGATGGCCAATCAGCATCCAGTGCGCCATCCGCGACCATATCCTCCAAGACATCCACTACATCGGCGCGCTGCGCGGCACTGTCCGGATGCGCCACGTCGCGCACATGCAGGATAACGTCGGCTTCCGCCACCTCTTCGAGCGTGGCGCGAAACGCCGCTACCAATTCGTGCGGCAGATCACTGATGAAGCCAACAGTGTCAGACAGTATCGCGTGCCGCCCGGTTGGAAGCCGCACGCCACGCATCGTCGGGTCAAGCGTTGCGAACAGCTGGTCGCGCGCTACCACCTCGGCACCCGTTAGCGCATTGAACAGCGTTGATTTTCCGGCATTCGTGTATCCGACCAGCGCGATCACCGGAAACGGCACCCGCCGGCGTGCGAAACGGTGCAGGCCACGGGTGCGCCGTACTTGCTCGAGTTCTTTTTTCAGGCGCACGATGCGCTCGCCGATCAGCCGTCGGTCGGCCTCGATCTGCGTCTCGCCGGGGCCGCCCAGGAACCCGAAGCCACCGCGCTGCCGCTCCAGATGGGTCCACGACCGTACCGAGCCGGGAACGCTGGTATTCCAGATGCGCCAGTTCGACCTGCAGCGCACCCTCCCGGGTCGCCGCGCGCTCACCGAAAATGTCCAGAATCAACCCTGTGCGGTCGATGACTTTGCAGTTCCAGGCCCGTTCCAGATTACGCTGCTGTACCGGCGACAGCGCCCCGTCCATGACCACAACGGTGATCTCCTGCTGCCGGATCTCCTCACCCTGGGAGACAACCTGGCCCTCGCCCAGCAGGGTCGACGGCCGCACCACCCGCAGTGGCAGGATCGCCGTATGTACCTACCACCAGACCAATCGATGAGGTCAGACCGACCGCTTCGGCCAACCGGTGCTCGGCCGGGCGATGGCCGTCCGTTACCCGCTCGGAGCGGCTCCAGGGGAGAAGCACCGCTGCCCGCACCGGGGCAGCGCCGTTCAGTCGAGGCGTCCTGCTCGCGTCCTCAGTCCCCTTCGGCAGGTGTCATCTCCCGTGCCGGCGCGGTAGCGCCTTCCGCCTTCGATGCATCGAACAGCTGGATCGGCGCGCCCGGCATCACTGTGCTGATCGCGTGCTTGTATACCAACTGCGTATGCCCGTCCCGACGCAGCAGAACAGAAAAGTTGTCAAACCAAGTAATTATGCCCTGGAGTTTTACCCCATTCACCAGGAACACCGTTACCGGGGTCTTGTTCTTCCGCACATGGTTCAGGAACACGTCCTGAACATTCTGCGCCTTCTCATTGGCCACGATGGCTGTCCTTTTCGTTGTCGGCTGTTGTTCTTGTTCGGCGGCCGGGCGTGACACGGCCAACCCTTCGTCCTTTCTGCCAGCTAGTCATCCGCCTCAGCCCAGCGCGCGCAGGCATGCGGCCAGGTCGAGCGCGGAGGGGAAATGGATATCAGGACGCGCCCGGTCAATGCCACCGTCATGCGAGGCGTCACCGACCAATGCAGCCGTGACCCCAGCTGCGCGCGCAGTCTCCATATCGAGCGCAGTATCGCCCAAATACCAGACCGAGCGGTCGGCAGTGCAGCCGAGACTGTCGAGTGCCAGCAGGATCGGCGCCGGGTCGGGCTTGTCGGCCGCCGCGTCGCCCGCACCCACCACTGCGCGGAAATGGCTGGACCATCCCAGGTGCTGAACCTCAGCGCGCAGGAAGCTGCCGTTCTTGTTGGAAACCACCCCCTGAGGCCAGGCCTTTCCGGCGGCCAGCGCCTCAGTCGCACCCGGCATCGGGGCAACGTGCTGAAGGTGGCGGGCGCGGAGCTCAGCCAGGAAAATATCGCGGGCCATCTCCCAGTCGGCGCCGAACAGCACCGGGAAGCTCTCGCGAAACGACAGCCGGACGCGCGCCCGGGTGTCGGCGACGCTCCAAAGCGGCAGATCAAAGCGGGCAAACACTACGTTCAATGCGGCAGTGATGCCGGCCCAGCCGTCCACCAGAGTATTGTCCCAGTCGTAGAGAAGGACGGTGGGAGAGTCAGCAGTCCGCGTCATGGCCGCCTTTGAGCGACCCTCCTAGCCGCCGCCTATCTTCGGGATCAGCACAATCTCGCTGTCCGGCCGCAGCTCCGCAGCGTACGCGTCCTGAAAAATCTCCCCGTCGATCGCCACTGCCATGCCCTCCTCCACCTGCTTGCCCAAGCCGGGGTAGCGGTTCTCCAGCTCCGTCACCAGGCGGCGGAAGGTCGTCGCCGCCACCTCGAGCTCCGCCTTACCGCCGGTGAACCGACGGCCGGCGTCGCCCGAGATGACGACCTTTGGCATCAGATGTGACCCTTACTCGTCATGGCCGGGTTTGACCCGGCCATCAGTCGTCGCCATTCGCCACGTCCAGCGCCTTGCGGAGCTTCGGCGGCGACATCGGTAGGCTGTGCATGCGCAGGCCCACCGCGTCGCGAATCGCGTTGCCGACCGCCGCCATTGGCGGAATGATCGGCACCTCGCCCACGCCGCGCGCACCGAACGGATGCCGCGGGTTCGGCACCTCCACCATGATCGCCTCGATCATCGGCAGGTCGGACGCCACCGGGCAGCGGTAGTCCAGGAAACCCGGGTTATCCATCCGCCCGTCCTTGTCGTAGATGTACTCCTCGTTCAGCGCCCAGCCGATACCCTGGACCGCGCCACCCTGGATCTGGCCCTCGACATAGCTCGGGTGGATCGCGCGGCCGACATCCTGCACCGCGGTGTAGCGGACGATGGTGACCTGGCCGGTCTCCTTGTCCACTTCCACGTCGGCAATGTGCGCGCCAAATCCGGGGCCGGCGCCCTGCGCGTTGACCGAGATCTCCGACGTCACCGGCCCGCCGGTGCGCGCCGCCTTCACCGCGATCTCAGCCAGGCTCAGCGGCTCGAATGCGCCGGCGTTGGTGCCGGCGGGATGCGCCGCGCCGTCGCGCCAATCGACCGCGTCCGGGGTGATGTCCCAGATCATCGCCGCGCGCTGCTTCAACTGCTCGACCACCTTCTCGGCCGCCATGGTCGCCGCCATGCCGGTCGCGAAGGTCACGCGGCTGCCGCCGGTCACGTGGGTGAAGCCGATCGAGGCCGTATCGGCAACGATCGTGCGCACCTTATCGGCGGGAATCTGCAGAGTCTCGGCCACCATCATGCCGATCGAGGCGCGCGAGCCGCCGATGTCGGGGCTGCCCGACACCGCTACCACCGTCCCGTCCTCGGCCACGTGCACCGCAGCACTCAACTCGCCGCCGATGTTGAACCAGAAGCCGCAAGCGATGCCCCTGCCCTGCCCCGGCTTCAGCGGCGTCTTCCAGTGTGCACTGCCCTTCGCCGCCTCGAGTGTGGCGAGGAAGCCGATATTCTGATGCGTTGGCCCGTAGTGCGTCTTGGTCCCGTTGCGCGCGCCGTTCTTCTCGCGCAGCTCGATCGGGTCCATCTTGAGCTGCCGCGCCAGATCATCCAGCGCGCATTCAACCGCATACGAAGCGATCGGCGCGCCAGGTGCACGATAGGCGGCGACCTTCGGCCGGTTGCTCACCACGTCGTAGCCGATGACCTCGATGTTCGGCAGGTCGTACATGGCGAAGCCGCACATGCAGCCGGGCTGGATCGGTGACCCGGGGAATGCGCCGGCCTGATACTTCAGCACGTGCTTCGCCGCGACGATCGTGCCGTCCTTCTTCGCACCGATCTTCACTTCCATGGTGGCGCCAGAGGTGGGACCCGACGCGCGGAACACTTCTTCCCGTGTCATCTGCATCTTCACCGGCCGGCCGCACTTCTTCGACATAGCGAGCGCCAGCGGCTCCAGATAGACCAGCGTCTTACCGCCGAACCCGCCGCCGATCTCCGCCGGCGTGCAGCGAATGTTGGAGATGTCCATTCCCATCAGCTTCGCCACGTAGGAGCGCACCATGAAGTGGCCCTGGCTGGAGCTGTAGATCACCGACTGCCCGTCGGGATTATACGAGCACACGCAGGCATGCGGCTCGATGTAGGCTTGATGGACCGGCTCGGTTGTGTACCGGCCCTCGACGATCACCTCAGCCTGTTTGAAACCGTCCTCCACCTTACCCTTGTGGAAATAGACCCGCTTGGCGATGTTCGACGGCTTGGTCGGCTTCGGTTCTACGTTCGCGGTGAACAGGTCGTCGTGCAAGACCGGCGCGTCGTCCGCCATCGCCGCCTCAACGTCGATAACGTAAGGCAGCACCTCGTACTTCACGTCGATCAGTTCGATCGCCTGATCAGCGATGGCCTGACTAATTGCCGCAACCGCGGCTACGGCGTGGCCCTCATACAGTGCCTTGCCGCGCGCCATGCAGTTGCGTGACAGGTCGCGGAAGTTCATCGGGCCTTCGCCGACGAACGCTTCTTCCGAGGGGATGTCTGGGAAGTCATCCGCCGTTACCACCGCCTTCACGCCGGGCAGCTTCAGCGCCTTGCTGGCGTCGATCGACACGATACGCGCGTGCGCATGCGGCGAGCGCTTCACCTTACCCCACAGCATGCCGGGCATGACCATGTCGGCGCCGAACATGGCGCGGCCGGTGACCTTGTCCACGCCGTCCGGGCGGACTGGGCGGGTGCCGACAACCCTCAGATCAGAGCCAACATAATTCATGCTACGGTCTCCCTTCGCATCTCAGCGGCGGCGTCCATCACGGCGCGGATGATCTTGTCATATCCGGTGCAGCGGCAGAGGTTGCCGGCCAGCCAGTAGCGGGCCTCGGTCTCGGTCGGGTTCGGGTTCTCATCCAGCAGCGCCTTCGCCGCGACGATGAAGCCCGGCGTGCAGAAACCGCACTGCAGTGCCGCATGCTCGAGGAACTTCTGTTGCACGGGATGCAGACGATCGCCCTGCGCAATTCCTTCGATCGTCGTTACGGTCTTGCCCTCCGCCTCGACACCCAGCATCAGGCAGGAGCAGACGATATTGCCGTCGACGATGATGGTGCAGGCGCCGCAGTCGCCCGAGGCGCAGCCTTCCTTGCTGCCGGTCAGTCCCAGTACGTCGCGGAGGCAGTCCAACATGGTCTGCTGCGTCTCGCACAGGAACTCAGCCGGCTCGCCGTTGATCGTGGTGGATACGTGATGTTTGCTCATATCAATGGGTCTTCCCTTGCGTCTTGCCCATCGCGCGGTCGAACGCGATGGCGGCGACACGGCGTGCCAGCACGCCGGCCACCTTGGTGCGATATTCAATCGTTCCCCGTTTGTCGTTGATCGGCTTGCAGGCCGCGCGCGCCGCAGCATCCAGCTTCTTCAGCGTTTCGTCGTCCAGCGTGTGGCCAATCAGCGCATCTGCTGCCTCCTTAAGCAGTAGCACAGTCGGTGCAACCGCGCCGAGACCGACGCGCGCCGCAGCGCAGACGCCCTTATCGTCCAGCGTCACGCTGATGCCACAGCCCACCACGGCGATGTCCATTTCCGTTCGCGGGATGAACCGCAAATAGGCATCCCCTGAACGCGGCGGACGCGGCGGGAACTTGAACTCGAGGATAAACTCGTCCTTAGCCAGGTTGGTTCGCCCTGGACCGGCTGGAATCTGCTCGACCGGCACTTCGCGCCGGCCCTTGCCGCCTACGACCACGGCGATTGCCCCGGCGGCATACAGTGCCGGAACACTGTCCGCCGCGGGCGATGCATTGCAGAGATTGCCGGCGAACGTGCAACGGCCCTGGATCTGCTGTGAGCCGATCAGGTCCAGCGCCTCGACCACCCCCGGCCAGGCCTTGTTCATGCCGGGGTGAGCCTCGACCATAGCGCCCGGCGTGGCGGCGCCGACGATGAACCCGCCGCCTTCCTCGCGGATCCCAATGATCCCCGGGATCTTCTTGGTATCCACGATCAGCTCGGGCTTCAGCCGGCCGGACCGCATCTGGACCAGCAGATCAGTACCCCCGAAAGCACCTTTGCCAGCCCGGATGACCCGGCCAACAGCTTGACGGCCTCATCGACCGTCGACGGTGCGGCATAGTTGAGCGTTGCCATTCCTGCTCCCGATATCTGCGCGCGTTGATAGGCCCGGTTCCGTGGCGCACCAGGCCGGAGACCCGAAGTTATGCGATCAGGGGGGGCGGGTCGAGGGGGCGCCGGCTAATTCCGCCCGCTGCGCTTGGATTTAAGCCGATCGATCCGTGCCCGCAATTCGCTCATATGCCTTGCCGCGCCACCATGGGTTCCGCCGGCCGGTTGCGGCGCCGGCTCCGAACCTACAAGCGCCGCCCGAACCTTGTGGGCAAGTTCGTGCGGCTGAAACGGTTTGCCAATGATATGGCTGTCGCTGACCCCAGCAAGCGCGCGATGGTCGGCATAGCCAGTGATGAATACCGCGGGCAGCGCCGGACGCAGGCTGTGCGCCCGCCGAGCCACATCGGCGCCGCTCATTCCCGGCATGGCGAAGTCCACCAGCAGCAGGTCGATGCCTGGCTCCCGCTCCAGCAGGTCCAATGCCGCTCCGCCGCTCCCCGCTTCGTGTACCTGGTATCCCAGGTCGCGCAACATCGTTGCCGTGACCTCACGCACCCCGTTGTCGTCATCGATCAATAGAATGCTCGCCCCGCTCCGCTCGACTACCGGCGGCGATGCCGGCACCGGCTGCACTCGTGCGGCACGCTGCTCGGCGCGCGGCAGGTAGATAAACACAGCAGTGCCTTTGCCCGGTGCGGAGTTGATGCAGACGCCCCCACCAGATTGCTGGGCAAAACCAAGAACCTGGCTCAGTCCGAGACCGGACCCTCGGCCGACTTCCTTTGTGGTGAAAAATGGCTCGAATACCTTCTGACGGACTTCTTCGGTCATTCCAGTACCGTTATCGGTCACGCGAACCACCACGTACGCGCCTTCCGGAGGTTCCTCCGGACCGGCCGGCGGACCGGGCATTGCGTTCGCGGTCTCAACAGTCAGCGTACCACCCACCTCCATCGCATCGCGTGCATTGATCGCCAGATTAAGGACCGCCAACTCGAGCTGTGTCGGATCAACCATTGCCGGCCAAAGGTCCGGCTGCAACCGGGTGACGATATCGATGCTGCCACCCATCGTGCTTTGCAGCAGCGTGTGCATGCCCTCGACACAATCATTCAGATTGAGCGGCTTCGGCTCCAGCCGCTGCCGGCGCGAGAAACTCAGCAACTGGTCAGTCAGCCTGGCTCCTCGTTCGGCGGCACTGCGCATATATCCGAGGCGCTGTGCCAACTTGCCGTCTACGCCAGCCGCCGTCAGACCTCTTTCCAGAAAGGCGACATTGCCCAGAACGACCGTGAGCAGATTGTTGAAGTCGTGCGCGACACCGGAGGTAAGCTGGCCCACCGCCTCCAGCCGTTGCATCCGGCGCAATGTGCTTTCGACCTTTTCTCGCTCTTCGATCTGCGCCAGCAACTGACGATTGGCGGCTGCCAATTCACTTGTCCGTTCCTGAACACGCAACTCGAGTTCTTCATTCAGCCGCCGACATTCATATTGCCGCTGGCGCCCGCGCAGCCCGGTCTGCACGATGCTGATCAGGGTGGTGGGGTGGAACGGCCGCTCCAGGAAAGAAACGTTGCCCAAGGTCTGCGTGAAACGGGCGGCCGCCGGATTGCGTTCCAGTCCGCCACCATGGCCGGTCAGCAGAACGAATGGGAAGTCTGACCATGGCGGCTGCGCGGCAATCCACTGCGATAACTCCCTGCCATCCTGGCCATGAGTGGCTTCCTCCGTGACAATGGCGATGCCGCTTCCCCTCGTGATTTCCCGCGTAAGCTCGTCGAGATCGGCGCAGACGTGGCAATCGATACGAGCTTCTCGTAGAATACTGGCGGCTACTACGGCGTCCCGCCCATGCGGCGCCAGGATCAGCGTGCGCTCAGGATGGGCGGGCCGAGCAGTTGTCAATCGTCGCGTCCAAGCAACGGCGCCGGTGCTCCGACATAGGTTGGCTCGCCCCGCAGAACCCCTTGGAATGACTTCAACGGCTCGCCCAGCTTGATGCCTTCGTCACCGATCAGGAACTCGCGGATGGTGTCCTCGTGCCCGCCGGTTCGCTTTTTCACAACGGACATCGCGCGTCGCACGCGGCCCAGAGCCTCGAAGAACCGCAGCAGGATCACGGTATCTGCCAGGTAGGTCACATCGATCGTCTGCCGCATCTCCCCGATCATCCCGTGCTGCGCCACGGTCAGAAACGTCGCGGCACCGCGCCGGTTGAGGGTACTGCAACAGTTCATGGAGATGCAGGGTCAGGAACTGCTCTTCGGGCATGGCAGCCTGATAGCCGTTCAGGCTGTCGATCCCCACGGTCAGAATGTTTTCGCGGTCAACACCTTGGCGCACGCGGTGAGCAAACTCCCCGGGTGACAGCTCTGCCGCATCCATCTGCTCGATGAACAGTTTGCCGGCGTCCCGCATCCCTTCGAGGTCGAAACCCATGCCGCGGGCCCGCGTGAGCAGCAGCCCTAGTTCCTCGTCGAATACGAACAGCGCAGCGCGCTCGCCGCGTGACACTGCCGCGGTGATGAAGTGCAGCACCAGGAGCGACTTGCCGATGCCCGCAGGGCCGAGGATCAGAGTGCTTGAACCCTCGGCAATCCCGCCGCCAAGCAGCGCATCAAGTCCCGCAACTCCGCTGCCGATGAGATCACCCGAGAACTGAGACCGGTGTTCCGCTGCGACCAGCCGGGGAAACACCTGCACGCCGCCTTCTACGATCGTGAAATCGTGATAGCCGCTGCGAAAGCTCTGGGCACGGCACTTTACAACGCGCAGCCGCCGGCGTTCGCCACCATACAGTGGGGCCAACTGGTCGAGGTGGATCACGCTATGCGCCGCACTGTGCACCGCTCGATCGACATTGTCGGTCGTCAGGTCGTCCAGCAAAATCACGGTGGAGCGATAGCGTGCGAAGTAATGCTTGAGCGCGAGGATCTGCCGGCGATAGCGCAGCGAACTTTGCGCCAGCAGACGGATCTCTGACAGGCTGTCGACGACAACCCGCTTTGGTTTCAGGCGCTCAATCGCTCCGAATAGCCGCTGTATCGTCTCACCCAACTCGAGATCAGACGAGTACAGCAGGCTTTGGTGCTGCTCTGGATCGAGCGCACTCTCGGGCGGCAGTAGTTCGACTATGCCGACCAGGTCGCTGATCTCCCAACCGTGTGAGCGCGCGCCATCCCGCAGCTCCTCCTCGGTTTCGGCGAGGGTGACATAAATCCCGGCTTCCCCCTCCCGTGCGCCCTGCATCAGGAACTGCAGTGCAATCGTCGTCTTACCGGTGCCGGGACTGCCCTCAAGCAGATGCAATCTGTTTCGGGCGAGACCGCCGGCCAATACGTCATCGAGGCCGGCAATGCCCAACGCTGCCCGTCGCAGAACCCCAGTCGCTGCTGTCATTTCTCAATCGGTGGCTGTTTGCGTTTCCTGGGTTGATATGTGGAACAGCTAGCGCCGGAATATGGCACGACCCTTCAATGCAAAATCACATTGATGTTTGAACTGATCAGGCGGGGCCCTTCGCAGCGTCCCACCAGGGACAGATCCCGCGCATGCGCTGGAAGTTGCCTTCGATTACATGGACCGGCTCGCGGAAGCCATCGCTTGCTGCTTTCAGGCGCAGCTCACGTGCTTGTGCGCGGGGCTCGTCCGGCAGCCATGTGCGGTCGTGGCCCCACAGGCTTGGGCCAACTGTAACCTCGCTGGCCTGCCAGGAGCCCGGTGTGACTGCCTTGCCGCCCCATCCGTATTCCAACATGAAACCGGATGGCGTTTTCAGATAGTAGGATGTCACACAATCGTTGGGATGGCGGCCCAATGTGGTGGCGATCCGCTCGGGCTCGCCCAGTGCGATGTCGTAGCCTTGGCCCACATCATCGAGCGAATAGAGCTCGACCATCAGATGGTGCAGGTCCTGCTTGCCTGTCTCGATCAACGCCACCGTGTGGTGGCGCGGGTTGACGTGCAGGAAATACGCCCGGAACGGTGTCAAAATAAAATCGCTAACTCCGAAGCCCAGCACGTCGCGGTAAAACCCCAGCAAGTCATCGATGTTCTTAACGTGGAACACCGCGTGCCCCATTCCGAGCGGACCGGTGCGGAACCCCGAGATCGCCCTCCCCGGACGGAACGGTTCGTCTGCCACGGCCGCGCCCCAGAAGGCCTCCAGCCGGTTGCCGCCCGGATCGGCGAAGCTGATCAGCCCGCGAACGCAGCGTTGGTCGGCCAGAGTTGCCGGCTCACATCGCACTGCCACCCCGTGCGCCTCCAGGTGCGACGCCAGTGCGTCAAGCGCAGCAGCATCAGCGACCTCGAAACCGAAATAGCGTTCACCATCGGCGAGCGAACGGTCGACGACCAACCGCTGCTTTCGATCATCCATACGGAACGCGCGGCAGGCATTGCCGCGCTCCACCATCTGCATGCCAAGCCAGTTCGTGGCGAAATCGGTCCAGTCCGTCAGATCGGCGGCGCCAATGCCGACGTAACCGAGTGCTTGCACCTCCATGGCAGATCCTCCTTCGTGCTGGGTGACTAGGCCATAATACCCGCGGTCCGCAGAATCCCAGAACTCTCCCCCGGCGCTTGCCTCGGCTGGCTGTTCCAATTCTCATTGCCGCCAAGCGTTGGGGCGATGGGTAAGGTGTGACGTGGTAGGGTGGATCGAAACGCAGCGACCCGAGGTCATCGCGCTGGTGGTCTTCGGCTTTCCTATGTGGTGGTCGCGTTACTGGTCATTGCTTCGGCTCCACTGAGCACGCGGCCCATTGGCGCGGACCTCAAGGCGACAACACCTGTGATGCTGACGCCATTGTCCGTCATCATTGGACTCCTCATTGCTTTCCTCGCGACGCGGGTCTGGAACAACCTTGATCGCGCGAGCAGTTATGTCGCCCAGGAGGCAAGCTCAATTCGCGAGTCTCTCGTCCTGGGTGGTGAACTGCCGCCCGAAATTCGTGCCAGTTTCCGGCAGCAGATCAGGGTGTATTTGCATTTCATCGAATCGGACGACTGGCCAGCCATGCGTCTGGGGCAGGCAACACTGATGGAAACTCCCAAAGGCCTGGCGGAAGCTGTGCATGTTGTTGTTTCGTTCAATCCAGCGACGCGCAGTCAGGAGGTCATACAACAGCACCTGGTCAGTGCACTCGAAAGGACGCTCGAGGCCCGCCGGTATCGGATCCTGCTCAGCCAAGGATCCATATCACCCCTTCAATGGCTGGTCATTGCCATTCTCGACGTGTTGCTGCTGGCAACGATCGCCATGGTCCATGTCGAGCGCCCGCGCACCGCGTTGATCAACATGTTCGCGCTCTCGACCGGGATCGCCGCGTGTCTCGCGTTGCTCATGGTGCATGATCGGCCGTTCTCCGCGGGCGGCTTCACCCTGGAGCCTGCCGCTCTGCGGGAAATCGCTGTCGCCGATTGAGCACCACCGGGTTTTGTCGGAGCCTTTCGACACTGCCCTCGGCCGTCAGACCACCAACATGCGCACCGTGGCGGCGCCCATCAGCATGGCGCTGAGCCACCCAAGAGCACGTAACCAGAAGGGCAACACCAGGCTGCCCATCACGCTGTGCAGCGATCCCATGACCGTCATCGCCACGATCAGCGGTGCCGCGACAACGCCGTTGATCACCGCCGACCAGAACAGCGCTTTCACCGGATCGAGTGGCGACAACGACAGCGCAGTGCCGATCAGCGTCGCCCCTGCAATGGTGGCGTCGACGCCGCCAGACCACAGCCGGTTACCCGTCCGAGACGCGCACTCCTGCACGGCGACCATGAACGGCATGGTCAGAACGACAGACCAACCAAGGGTGTAACCGAATGCCGCCCTGCCTGGGAGTAGGTGACAATACCCGAGGGTCATCGTCTGCGGCACCGGTGATCAGTCCAGGCCCCAAGTCCCGTAACCAGCCGCGTGGACCGCGCCCGATCCGAGCGATGGCCGCCGAAGCTCGAAGCCGGCTAGCGACCATCGCGGCGCTTCATGCGATAACGGCCGGTGCCCGTTCCGGATCGCTCCGCGTGCCGCCAGCCCCTCCGGGTGGAACCTCCAATAGCTTCTTCAGCAGCAGCGACGCACCGTCCGGACGATGGCCAGCAGCATAGAGCCCCCCCTCTAGCTCGCGTGCCCCACCATGCACCAAGCTGCGCACTGCCTGGCAGCGAAGTCGCGTGCCCAGGTTGTCCAATTCCTCAACCAGGGCCGCGAGCACCGCGGCAGGTTCCAGCAGGTCCACCGCCACAAAATGGTCCGCCACCAAGACTTTGCCCAGCTTCAGGTCGTCTTCGATACGATAGCAGAACAGTCCGCAGGGAAACGGCCGACCTTCGCGCCGCGCCACGACGATGCCGCACTGGCCCGACCGCCGCGGGCCCGTCAGCTGCCGCGCAAACCGCAGCCAAGTGGACAGGTCGAGTGTCGGTACCGCCTCGCGCACCAGCGGATAGACCGATCGGATCTGATCCCTCGACAGCACCTCGATGATGAAATCCGCCATGACACACCCGCCAGCCTTGCACGGGAATCGTGCCTCAAGATGCCGTTGCGATTCGTTGACCTGGATCAATGCGCGGCGCGTCAGGGCAAATTTTAACCATTGCAGGCAATATTGGTATAACCGGCGGATGGTCCTTTCATGAGCGCGCGGCTGGCACGTCCGCATATCCTCGATCCACATGGCGCCCCGGATCTGTGCTCCAGATGCGAAGCGCGCTCGGTCAGCGTCTGCAATGCCATAGCCGACACGGACCTGGGGCGGCTCGCGGCGATCGCGGTGATCACCGAAGTCGGGCCCGGGCAGTGCTTCATTGAAGAGGGCGAGCCCGCAAACAGCTTCTTCAACATCACCGCGGGCACTGCCAAGCTGTTCAAGCTGTTGCCGGATGGTCGCCGGCAGATCACCGGATTTGTCGGCGCCGGCCATTTTCTCGGACTGGCGGTGTCCGATACCTATGCGTTCAGTGCCGAAGCAATCGAGCGTGTGCGTTTCTGCCGGTTCCAGCGGTCGAAGCTGCGCACGCTGCTCGATGACTTTCCGCTGATGGAGAAGCGTCTGCTGGAGGTTGCGGCGAACGAGCTTGTGGCGGCTCAGGAGCAGATGCTCTTGCTGGGTCGCAAGACGGCGCGCGAACGGCTGGCCTCATTTCTGCTGCTGCAGAGCCGTCAGGGCATGCCATGCGGCCACTCCCGCCGCCGTTTCAGCCTGCCGATGACGCGGAATGACATTGCAGACTACCTTGGCCTGACGATCGAGACCGTCAGCCGGACGCTGACCAAGCTGCGCTCCGAAGGGCTGATCGACGTCGTCTCGCAGGCTGCGATCATCGTCTGTAACCCGGCGGGGCTGGAAGGTCTGGCAGAAGGGCTTCGCTGAGCGCATAGCCCTATTCTGCGCGAGGCCGGACTCGAACCGGCAAGGAGTTTCCTCCGGGGGTTTTTGAGACCCCTGCGGTTACCATTTCGCCACTCGCGCCTGGGAAGAGTTTGGCCGGCGCAAACTAGGCCAACGGCACTACCGGCCGCAACCTGCTCGGCACGAAGCTCGACGCCTCGGTGAACGGTGCGCCCTTTGCCACGGTACAGCCGGCATATTCTCCATCAGGACCGTGGAACAGGGCGAGGTGCGCCGCCAGAGAAGTCCACTCCAGTCCAACCTGATGATAGTGGAACTGCAGCGCGCGGCGTCGCTGATCGGACCGGTTGGCCGCGGTGTAGTGGTGGATCAGGCTGTGGAACACCAGCACATCGCCAGGCTCCATCGGCAGCGCGACGCGCTGATCAAGCCGCACGAGATCGGGACAGATCGTGCAGAGATTGATGTCCTCGGCCGGCACATGCGGTGCGGGCCCCCGGAGATGCGAACCCGGTATCACTTCCATGCAGCCATTCTGCCGCGTTGCTGGATCGAGTGCGATCCATACGCCGAACATGAGGTTGGGGTCGCTGCCGCGGAAATAAGCGGCGTCCTGATGCCAGGGCTTCTCCCCACTGACTTTCGGCGGCTTCACCAGCGCCATCTCCTGCAGCAGCACCCGCCCCTGACCCATCAGCGCGTCGAGTATCGCGTGCAGTTGGACCGACATCGCTGCCCGCAACAGCGCCGGCGCGGTATCGATGAAGTCGCCAAATTTACGGATAAGGTGCGCGCGCCCCTCGGTGCCGACGGAGCCGCCCGCTCCAGGCTCGAGCGCAATGAAGGCGCCGTCGTCACCGCGCTGCCCGGATATCAGCTTTGCGTCGGTGGCCAACGCGGCGAGTGCCGACAGACACCCTTCGACGTGATCACGCGATAGGACACGCCGCACGACCAGGTAACCATCGCGCCGATAGTGGGCGACTGCATCGGGGTCGGCTGCGGAAGCCATTGCTTCGGTAACTATTCATGGCACCTGACTTATCACCGACGGAAGACTGTGACGACGGTAGCGGCCACGGCCGGCGCGGCGCATTTCGCGGTCTGGCCGACTGGTTTGCGTCGCTGAGGCAGCTTCGCTATAGGAGCCGCCTGATGGTCCCGGATAGCTCAGTCGGTAGAGCAAGCGGCTGTTAACCGCTGGGTCGTAGGTTCGAGTCCTGCTCCGGGAGCCAAATCAACCTCAGGTTGACCATTCACCCCCCATCTACAACCATCATAAGCGCCGGGTTTTTGGCGGAATTCCTTGCGTTTTAGCAGTGGCGGGTTATCGTCGCCCATCACCGCCAATCAGACAAGCCAACCTAACTCGGTGGTAAGAACGGTGGTAAGCTTACCACCAGTTACGTTCGAGTCCTCGAGACGGACTTAAGCCTACGACGAGTTGCTTAACGCCGCTTGCGTTCGCTTTTGCCGCCGCTCTTACCACCGCTCTTACCACCGCTCTTACCACCACGCGAGCCACAGGAACCCAGCTCATGCCCTTGACCGATCTTGCCGTGCGCAATGCCAAGCCCGCCGCCAAGCCTTACAAGCTGGCCGATGGCAATAACCTCTACCTCTACGTCGCGCCCTCCGGCTCGCGAACCTGGTGGTGGCGCACCAAGGCAGACGGCAAACCAACCACGGTCACGCTCGGGCGCTATCCGGAGATGTCACTGCGACAGGCCCGCGAGGCACGTGACAAGAAACAGGTCGAGCGCCGGCAGGGCGGGGCCACCAAAGCAGCCAAGCCCACCGAAACTCTCGAGCGATTGGCGCTCACCTGGCACAGCAAGAACGCCATGAAATGGAAGCCCCACCATGCTGATGAGATCATGGCCCGGCTCACCAAAGAGATCTTTCCATCCCTCGGTGCTCGCCCGTTCGGCGACATCAGCCCGGCAGATCTGCTTCGCGTTATCGAGCGGCTCGAACAACGTTCAATCGACGTTGCCCGCCGAATTCGCGCCACCCTCGAACACGTCTTCGATTTCGGACTGTCGCTTTACCAGCATCAAAATCCGAACCTGATCAACCCAGCGCTGGCGATTGCCAAACAAGTCTCGCCACTGCCACCTGGGCGGCACCATCCGCATGCCGCCAGCATCGAGCAGGCCCGCTCTGTGCTGGCTCAGATCGATGCTGTGCCGGCGTCCACATCGGTGCGCCTCGCGATGCGGTTCTTGGCCCTCACCGCGGTGCGCCCCGGGGAAGCAGTCGGGGCGCGCTGGTCGGAATTCACCTCCTCCGGCGACGAATGGCACATCCCCGCCGCCCGCATGAAGCTGCCACGACCGCATATCGTGCCGCTCAGTCCGGGCGCCATCGAGGCATTGGCTGCCGCGCGGAGCCTCGCTGGCGCCGGAGAATGCGTGTTTCCTGCAAAATTCGGCACTGACCGTCCGATCGCCGAGAACACACTCAACGTCCTGGTGCGCCGCGCCGAGCTTGCCGGGAAGTTCGTGCCGCACGGCTGGCGCGCCACGTTCTCCACCATCATGAACGAGCGTGATCGCACCGATGGGCCAGTGATTGAGTTGATGCTCGCGCATGTGCGGCGCGACAAGGTCAAGGCTGCCTATGACCACGCCGAGCACATGCCGCGTCGGCGCGAGCTTGCCCTACTCTGGGCCGACCTGCTGCTCGATGGTGCGCTTCCGGCGGTCGCGCTCCTTGATGCGCCGCGCCGGCGGTCGGTTTCCTATGCGCTCAAGTTGGCGGCATGACCCAGCGACGGCTTGCGCTCGGCGAGCTCCCCGATTGGCCGCGCTACCTCAGCCTGCGCGAGGCTGCGGCCTATCTTGGCGTCTCTCCCGATTTGTTCGCGCGGGAAGTGCGGCTGGGCGTCTGGCCACCAGCCCGCGCCCGCGCTGCCCGTTTAACCTGGGATCGCAAACTGCTGGACCGTTATGCCGACGCCAACTCAGGACTGCATGACGAACGCTGGCAGAAACCATCTGGCACACCCGAGCAAATACCGGGCGATATCAGTGACGAGGAATTCAATCGACGCATCCGCTCTCTCTCGCCAACCGGGGCACCGCAGGCAGAGCAGAACTACTGGTTACAGCGGATCGACGCGACGTCCGCCAAGGCAAAACGCCGCGGCAAGCCAACCCATTAACCCACCTCAACTCGCGAACCGCTACGATCCCCGCGTCGTAGTGATTTGCTGAAAATGTGCAGACTCCTGGCGCCAGGTTCCCCCCTGGCGCCGTTTTTCGTTTCGAGTCTAACCGGCCAGCAGCCTGCCTCTGCTAGTCTTGCTCCGGGCCCCCACCTGACATTTCAGTAGGAAGTCCGGCATTTCCGGACAGGCCAACGGCGCCAGCCATACCCCCTGGCGCCGTCGCCAACTCCACAGCAGATCTGAGAGCTTGTGTGGGGATGATGGTCGCGGCGAACCGCCGCCACCATGTCCGGCAGAGCCGTCGGATGTTGCAAAGCCCACCGACCTTCCAGCGGTGGGCTTTGGCATGTCTCAGTCCTTGCGCAGCGCGAGCGCGATCTTCTGGATCATCGCCTGGCGCTTCTTCGCCGGCATGGCATCGAGATGCACCGCCAGCAGTTTGACCAGGGCTGCGATCTCACGCTCGCGATCAATGGGCTTCGCCACGGCTTGCCAGCTCGGGACTTCACCGCGGGCTGCCCGCGCAGCCGCAGCCGCCGCCGCGTGCCGACGGCGCTCGACCAGGAAATAGATGAACACTCCGACCATCATCGTGATGGCCAGGACCAGCACAGCGAAAGCGAACAACACCGGCGACGGTATGTTGTCCACGACGGCGGCCTCCCTTCCAAGGCCACCAACACTGAAATGTAACTCGTGGACTAGGCGTTGATCTGGATCAATGACGGGTGAAAAAATTCAGCAGCCAGGATTGCCCACCGAACTGCTCGGCGGAATGCCCGCGACGTGCACCACCTGCGGCGGCGGCTTACCCTGGTGCTCCGCCTCCATTGCAGCGAGCGCAACCCGGAGATCCCGGCGCTTCGTCTCGGCGTCCGCCAGGGGCCGGTAGCCGTCGCCGTCGAGCGCGAGCTGCGCCGCCAAGGTCAGCACGCGGCGTTCGTTGGTGTCATCGTTGGGTCCTCCTCGGTGGTTGCGGCTGAAAGGTGCTGAAAAACCGCTGATAAGAGCGGTCGAGATGGTTCAGCGCGTCGAGGATCTGGCGATGGACTTGTTCCAGATCGTCGTCGGCGTTCTGACGTGACCGGGCCTCGTTGGTGGTTGCGTTACGTAGTTCGGTCACCTCATCCTTGTTGCTGGCGATAATCGCGGCGACGTCGCGCTTGCGCTCCTCGGTTTCCACCGCAACTCGATCCTGCAGCTGGTGCAGGTCGCCCCGCACTTGGGCCACCCAGGTCCCGGCGTTGAAGATGGCGATGCTCACCGTGCCGACGACGGTGACCATCTGCAGCACATGCCCAAGATTGATCTCGTAGGAGAAGATGCGCGACATCAAGGAATGATCACCCCATGCGGATGTGCGGCTAGCCAGGCCGCATTCAGCTCGTCCGCCGTCATCTCGTGCACGGTGTGCGCGGGCACGACAATCGGCGCCGGATTTGGTGGCGACGGATGAGCAGCAAACCGCGCATAGGCCGCCGCCAGGTGCACGGCATAGCCGTTCCGCGCCTGGCCGCGCCCGTTGTAGCCCTCAGCGAAGCTGACCCAGTTATGCGTGCTCAGGCGCCGCCATAGCCCGGTGTTGACGATGAACCGGGCGACGTGCAGCAGCTGCTCGCGCTCGCCACTCATCGCTTCGAGCACCATCGCGAGGACGTTGTCGCAGCCGGCCAGCTTGAAGTTCATGCCCATCACCTGGCCGACGCCCCACGAGGCCGACTTGAGGGCAGCGTCCTGGTCGATCTCGCAGGCTGCGGCGAGCCGCGGGTAGGAATCTGCCGGATACGGCTCGGTGCCTTGCGACGGATAGGCGAGGCCGCAGGCGCAGGCCTGCATCTGCTCCGCCGGTGTCGCGGCGAGCCGGCGGTAGAAGACATGCGGCTCGAACAGCATCTTGGGCCGGTTCTGCGCATCGAACGGATGCCCGCAGGTCTCGACTGCCAGCACGGCCTTGAACTCCGCCAGGCCGACGCGCGCGGCCTTGGCAGCATCGGCGATGTCGCCGGCATTTGCCGCGAGCGCTGTCCCAGCAAAGTCCTTCAGCTCGGGATCCATCAGGCCGGCGCAGTGATCGCGTTCACCGCGGCGACGAACGCGGTCAGCACCATGATGCCGATCTGCAGGCCCATCCCTGCCGGCGTCGTTACCGCGAGCGCTGGCAAGAGCGGGCGCAGCAGCGCGAGCAGCTTGGTCAGTGCATCGAGCACGGCAAGCGCGATGTCGCCGATCCTGGCATCGCCTGGCTGCAGCGCCTGAAAGCTGCACATTCGCCGTCTGCGCGGTGGCGAGAGCGACGGTGATCTCGGTCCGCACTTCCTGCGACAGCGCAGCCCCTGCCGATACCGCATGCGCGCCAATGGCGGTCAGCACGGCGGTGACACGTTGTGCGTGGATCTGCGCGTTGTGCAGATCGACCTTCATTGGCGGTGGCGGACTGGCCGGCTCAGGCGTGGTGCTGCAGGCGACGAGCAGAGCGGGCAGGCCGGCGGCGACCCAACGACGGGATGCCATCAGTGCCTCAGCATTGAGGGCGGCGTCATCGGTGCCTCCGGCGTCACCGGCCGGGTGATCGAGACCTTGAGCGGCGGGTCATCAGGCATGTCCACCATCGGCAGCAGCGCCTCGACGAGGCCGACGGGGATCATCCCGTCAAGCATGGCGAATTCATCCGGGCTGACGCGCTGCAGCTCGATCGGATCGGCCTCTGCCTCGTTGATCTGCTGCCAGACCGAGGCCTTCGCGCCGTTGGCCCATTCGAGCTTTTCCCGCCAGCCCGCCTGCAGCAGGTTGAACGCCTCCTCGAAGCCCGACTGGTCCTCCATCACGGCGAAGGCCTGGCCGTTCGGCGCGGATTGGGTGATGATCGTTCCCTCAGCCGTGCGCTTGGCGAAGCGCTCGACCAGTTCGGTTCGGGCTTTCTCCCAGGTGGTGAGGACCTCGTCCCAAGGCCCTTCGAGGGCCTCCTTTGCGGCCGCGGCGAGCGGCTCGAGGCGGCGCGAATTGATCGCGATGGCAAAGGAGATTTTCCATGGCAGGGGCTTGC
Source organism: uncultured Alphaproteobacteria bacterium (assembly GCA_963850535.1). Classification (GTDB taxonomy): domain Bacteria; phylum Pseudomonadota; class Alphaproteobacteria; order Acetobacterales; family Acetobacteraceae; genus JAMXLO01. Next base: position 34,673 of record CAWKMC010000046.1, read on the forward strand.
CCTGCGCCTTCAGCTCACCGATCGCGGCAGCGAGGGCCAGAAGATCGCGTCGTAGCATCGGCACTGTCCTGTTTCGGTTCCAGCGTCGTGCCGTGGACAGCAGCGGTCGCCACCGCAACAGAGAAATGTTCAGTAGGTGAAGCGCTCCTCGAGCGTGACGGTGAGCGCGTCCTGGTCGGGATAGGGATAGCTGCGCTGCCGCCCGGTCCAGACCCAGCGGCGCGGGCCGAGCTCGCGCGGCAGCGTGTAGTAGAAGGGCACGCCGACCTGGCCGTCGAGGAACTGGCAGATCATGTCGGCATCGCTCTTGTTGATCGGATCCCAGGTCACCGTGTGCTGGCGGTCGACGAAGCCGACGCCGTCGCCGAAATCCTGGCGGTAGCCGTCGCCGAACTTGGCCGAGATTAAGCGCGGCGTGATGCTGACGACGGTGTTGTTGGGCGACGGGATGAAAGGCGGGAACATACCGCCCAGGCCGAGCCTCGGACGGCCCAGCATGGTGTGCGGCGGGATGGCAAGCACATGGACCGCCTGCCTTACGTGGATGGTGCCGAGTGCGCTGCGGGGTGTGATGCCGGCGGGGATCTTGACGACGTTGGCGCGGCGCGGCGTGCCAAGCAGCAGCGTGCTGGCGCGGCCTACCGGATGCAGCTGCTTCGGTGGGACTAAAGGTCGTGGCGACCGCACAGGCTCGGCCTGCGGCTGGGTGATGCGCACTGTCATGTTCGCGCTGGCGCCGGCGTTGATGCCGATGACCAGCGACGGCTGCACGAACGCGGTGTTGGCGGCGGTGGTCAGAACATTGCTCTGCAGCGTCGGCGTCGTGCCGATCGAGAAGTTCGTGCCGCCCGGCTGGCCAACGAAGGTGCCGCCCGCATTCCAGCAGACCGGCATGAAGTAGGCGTAGGCCGGAGCATCCCCGGTGCGGCTCAAGATCGCCGAGATGGTCCAGATATCGCTTGGCCTTGAGGGATAGCCGCTGGTTCCGCTGAGATCGAAGTTGATCTGCAGCCAGGCACCAGCACCTGTGTTGGTCCCGGCGAAGGTCATGTCGAGATAGGGCTGGCCGTTCACCATGCCGGTCGCGAGGCTGGCCAGCGAAACGCCGGTCGCGAAGCTGCTGATGCTCCAGTTGGTGGGCGCGGTTCCCGGCGAACCGCCTGCGGCACCCACCATGGTGCTGTTGCGGATCCAGTTGCGGACGCTGTTCTGCAGGCCCTTGGGATAGATCTGCTGCTTGATCGCGAGTGTGCCGAGTGCGGCGCCGCGTGTGTCGCTGATCGCACCCGAGGTCGGACAATAAGCGGTGACCGTAGAACCGTGCTCGAGCTGTGCCGCGGCAAAGCGCAAGGTGAAATCAACCACCTGGCCGTTGGTGATCATCGTCCAATGGTAGAAGACGACATAGGCCGTGCTGGCATTGCTCAGGGTGCGCGTATCGCTCACCCGCTGAGTGATCAGCCCGGCTGTGGTTGGCTGGGTTATGCCATGATCATCATTCGACAGCGAGCCGCCGCCGCTGTCTTTCTCGGCGATCGACAAGTTGGTGCCGCCGGGCACTGTCCCGGCGACCAGCTTGACATAGACCGACGCCGTCCAGGCCTGCCCGAAAAGAGCCGGCACCTCGGTGTTGGTGCCGAACTGCGTCATAAAGCCGAAGGTTCCGGTTGCCGTGCCGGAAAAGCGGATATCGACGTAGGACAGGCCGCTTTCCGTGCCGTAGCGACAATCTGTCGGGAGATGCCCTGAGCTACAGTGGCAATACTCCAATTGGTTGGCGAAGTGCCCGGATTGCCGCAACAGCGCCGGTCGCGTCGCCATTACGGATCCAGTTGCGTGCGCTGTTCTCAAGACCGGTCGGATGCACCGCCTGGCGCACCACCTCGGTGCCGATCGCGGCACCCCGCGTCTGGCTGGTGCCGATGGTCGGGATGTAGCTGGTGGCGGTGCCGCCCTGCTCGACCTGGATGCCGGCGATGCGGAACGTGACGTCGACCGCCTGGCCGGACTGCTGGCTGTAGAGCCAGAGCATGGGAGCGATGCCTACGGTCTGTGCGTAGATCAGCGTCTGCGCGGTGGAGAATTGCTGCGTGGCCAGCGCGGCGGTAGTTGGCAGCAGCGACCCCGACATGTCGTAGGTGAGGGCAGCGCCCCCACTTGTTTGCTCGGCAAATCCAATCTGCACAGTCCACGGAAACACACCGGAGATCAGCCGGAGATAAACGCCCATCGACCAGGTCTGGCCGGCCACCGCAGCAGTTCTGGCCCCCGGGGGATTACCAGCTGAAGCAGATAACCCATCCGGAGGGCGGCCGGGCGTGAGCACGATGCACATGAACCAGGACCTCTAGACGAGGCGCTTTGGCGGTTGCCTACGGTGATTGATCGGACCGGTCTCAGCGAGGCCGAGATCCTACGTCGCGAACGCGATGGCACGTTTCCACCCCGCCGGCGGATCGGTGAACGCGCGGTCGCATGGCTGGCTTCAGAAGTGATCCGCTGGATGCGTGATCAGCCGGTGGCTGGACGCGGCGTCACGATAAATCCCCCGCCGCGTGGTCGTCCGCGCAAGGTGCCACAGACGCAGCTTCGGGTCCTGACCTAGCGAGCTGCAGATGGGTGGTAAGAGTTTCGCAGTTGAGCGAGGAAAACCGGGCATTAATGCGACTAACATACTTCCGAGTTCGGGAGTCTCTAAGTTTCGTATGAGAAACCGTTGGCCGCCAGAACGGGTTCTCACGTGAGATCGTAAATTTTCGATTTGAGTTCGGTCTAAGCATGACTTGATCGGTGGTAAGATTGGTGGTAAGAATTTTCTTAAAAAGGGGCTCTGATAACGGCCGGCACTGGAACAGGCACATTCTCCGCGTTGGTCTGACGACCATACCTAGGCACTATGCCTTGACGTATGGAACCCTCGCACATCGAGATGGCAAGCCGTCCCCCAGGTCCTATGCTTTTGGCGATGCTCGAATTGCTATCTCGCGCCTCTTGGCGTCCGCTGATTCCCTCTCTGCCGACATCCAGGGGGCAAGGTCGGGGTGGGAAAGGAAATGATCATACCGGAGTCGGAGGCTGACGCCGATCCAGAATTTCGTGCTCCGTGGAATGATACCGGAAGCCAGATCGAGGACACCCTGGTGCGAGTGGCGCGGGGTGGCGCCTTCAGCGTCATGCTTGGCCGCTTGGTGCGTGAGATGCGCCAAGCGTACGGCGCTGAGGACGCGCGACGGATAGTCCTGCGGGTCATCCGGGAATTGATGCCGTCCGATGAAGTCGCTCGGGAGACGCGGTTGGCTGCGCAGGGTTATATCTTGAGCGTAGAGAAGACAGCCGTGCTCGGTTGTTTTGCCGGCACTTACTTCATGCGCAGCAAGCAGGGCGCCTCCTTGACGCTCCGCGTTGACCAAACACCAATTGGGCGGCTCGAACGCGAATGGCGGAAGTTCAGGTTGTCGGCTCTGGGTTGAACCGGGGCCCGCCGACCGAGCGCGCCAGCAACCGACACCCGCCCGCGATTGCTCCGCACCTGTGGCAAACCAGGGATACGTCCCGGCTGAAGCAGCCACCCTGCTGATCGTTGTCCTATTGCTGCGGCGTCCGGGGGGGCCGGACGGGCTGCAGTCCATTCTGCAACTTCTCCTTCCAGCTTCGTGGCGAGTCTCCGTGGCCGCAGCACGTCATTCCCCGTTCAGAGCAAGTCTGGGCGGATAACGTTCATGTCTAATCGTTAGTCTTGCGGCCATCTTGCCATCAGCATCGGACAGCTAAGTCGGTGGTGAGAACACGGAGGCGATCGCTGAAAGAGCTGCGCAGGGGTATTATCAAGTCGCCGGTGCGACCGAGCGAGCTGATCTTCATCTGGCTCGCCGTCGCAGCCGGTCTCGGCGTCTTCCTTCTCCTGCGGGACTTGCCAGCAATCATCTAGACACCGGGCTCGAGGGCGGTGTTTCTCCCTGCACAACCGTCAGGCCGCACTGGAGCCGAGTGCAGGGTGGCGCGCCCTAGATTTGCGAGTTAGCCAACGTTACGCCTTCGATGGCTAGCGCCATGCTGAATAGTCGTGCGTCCCCGAGTGTCTCGCCGACCAACATGAGACCGACCGGCGCTTCGCCGGCACCATGGCACGGCAGGCTGATGGAGCAGCGGTCGAAGAAGTTGGCGAGCGCGGTATTGCGCAGAATGTGCATATTGACGCGATTATAGTCGCGCTCGTTCTCCAGCTCGGCAATGCGCGGTGGAACGATCGGTACTGTGGGCATGATCAGTGCGTCGAAATCGCGCGTGCGTGCATCAAGGGCAACGATCAGTTGGTTGCGTGCTGCGACGACCCCGATGTAATCGACCGCGCTCATCCCTGCGCCACGCTCGATGCGCATGCGGATGCGCGGGTCATAGCCCTCACCCTTTTCGGCAAGCAGCACGCGATGCCAGGCATAGGCCTCGGACGCGGCCAAACCACCTTTGGCGTTCACTGCAGCGACTTCATTGAACTCCGGGACAGCGATATGGCTGACCCGCGCGCCAGCGCGCGACAGTGCGGTCAATACCCGTTCGAAAGCGCCGGCAACCGTGCCGTCCATGCCCTCGAGCCCGACATTGCTGGGAACGGCCAGACGCAATCCGTCAAGGTTGCAGGATACTGGCAAGACCGGGGCTTCGCCGGCCAACACTGCATCGATGACAGCGCAGCACGATACGCTGGGTGCTAGGGGACCAACTAAATCAAGGCTGGGCGCCAGTGGCAGCACGCCGGTGATTGGCACCCGACGCGCCGTCGGCTTGTAGCCGACGATGCCGCAGAATGCGGCCGGGATACGACACGAGCCGCCTGTGTCGGTGCCCAGACCGGCCACTGCCATACCGTCGGACACCGATACCGCGGTGCCGGAAGAACTGCCGCCCGGAATACGGCCGTTCGTGCGGTCCCATGGCGACAGCGGCGTGCCGTAATGCGGATTGATACCCAGGCCCGAGAAGGCGAACTCGGTCATGTTGGTGCGGCCAACAGGCACGAAACCCGCAGCCAACATGCGTTGCACCACAGGTGCGTGCGCGGCAGCCGCCGGCGCACCGGCAAGAACGCGCGAGCCGGCGGGAGTGGGTTCGTCGGCAATATCGAACAGGTCCTTCAGGCTGATCGGAATGCCGGCATAGCGGCTCGGGGCACGCCCCGTGCGCCGCAGATTGTCCATCGCGTCAGCCATAGCGCGTGCGCTTTCCGCGTGAACCTTGATCAACGCACGGCTGCCTTCGCCGTTTGGATCGGCAATTCGCGCCAGGCAATGTTCCACCAGCGCGCGGCTGGTGATGGTGCCGTTAGCCAGGGCCTGGGCGTGCTGTTCGACTGTGCGCATGCGGCCGTTGCTCCGGTCGGGTGTAGTCGATGGTGACGAAGCCGCCACCCTGATAGCGCTGCGCGACCTGGTCCAGTGGGTTTGTCTGACGCAGGATATGCTCGGCGTAATCCTCGGCGTTCTGCACCGGATGATAGCCAAGGCGTGCAGCGCCCGCATTGTTCCAGTAACTGCGCGTGTTCGCCGAGACACCCCAGGCCACGAGATAGCCGATGTCCGGCACCGTGATGCAGCGCTGGATCAGCTGCACCAGGTCGTCGTTGCCAAGCCAGGTACTCAGATGGCGGAACTCGGTAGGCTTTTCGATAGCGGTGCCGATGCGCAGGCAAACGCCTTCGATACCATGCTTGTCCCAGTACATCCGCGTCATCGCCTCGCCCCAAACTTTGCTGAGGCCATAGAACCCATCCGGCCGCAGATCGCAGTCGAGATCCAGTTTGCTGTCCACACTGTGCATGCCTATGGCGTGGTTCGAGCTGGCGAACACAATGCGCCGCACGCCATGCCGCCACGCCCCTTCGTAAACCGAGTGCAAGCCAAGCAGATTGTTCTCAATGACCTCGGGCAATGGCCGTTCGACGCTCGTGCCAGCCATGTGAACCAGCACCTCGGTGCCCGTGAGCAACTGGTCTATGAAAGCGGTGTCGCGCAGATCGCCGTGGCACACTTCCTCTTCCGGCGTGATCGGCGTCAGCGCGCGCCTGCCGCCGGCGGAGCGCAAGGCGAACCCCAGCTTCAGCAGGGCTGGACGCAGCACCTGGCCGATATTTCCACTGGCGCCCGACAATGCCACTTTTGTCATGATTGTTCCTCCGCTGACGGCACGTCCATGTCATCCTTGGACCGCGGACGTGCTGACGCAAGCTATGTGTCGGCCGGAGTTGATGGAGCTGAACGAATGCCTGAAGGGCACCTTTACATCGGCAATCGCCGGTATTCATCGTGGTCGATGCGAGGCTGGCTGGCGGTTCGGCTTGCGCAACTGGACGTCGACGAAGTGCTGATCCACTTCAGTCGGCCGGGGCCAACCCCGGAGATCGGGAAACTGTCGCCCAACGGACTTGTGCCGTATCTCGAACACCGTGGTGCCCGCATCTGGGAGTCGCTTGCGGTTTGCGAGTACTGCGCCGAGCTACAGCCGGCGCTTTGGCCAGCGGATAGGATTGCGCGCGCACATGCGCGCGCCATCAGCGCGGAGATGCACGCCGGCTTCCTGGGATTGCGCCAGTCCATGTGGATGAACCTCGGGCGCGATTTCTGTGGTCTGGGTCGGACCCCGGAGGCGCTCGCCGATGTAGCGCGCATCGAGACAATGTGGGCCGACACCCGTCGCCGCTTCGGCAGTGATGGACCATATCTGTTCGGCGCTGCATTCACTGTCGCCGACGTCATGTACGCGCCTGTCGTCACACGGTTTCTGACCTGGCGACCTGAACTTGGGCCCGCCACACATGCCTATTGCGACGCTGTGCGCGCTCATCCGCTGGTGAGTGCATGGTATGATGATGCCGCCGCCGAACCCGACGACTGGCTGCTGCCGGGTTACGAAAACGCTAAATGACGGCTCCTGACCTGGGCGATTGGGACAATTATCTTCCAGCGCTGCCGAAAAACCGGCCCATCAACGAAGAAAGGTCTGGCGTCGCGTTCGCCTCGGGAATTTGACCGCCAGGCGTCACGTGGTTCACCGCCTGTGGCAACGCCTCTGCGAGAACGGCCTGCAGCTTGTCGGGCGTCGTCCCCGCCTGTCTCGCCCAGCCCTGTAGTTGCTCAGGCGAGAACACCTGGCTGATCTGCGCGGCAGAGACCGGCATATTGTCTCCCTCTGCTACCCAGGACTGCGCCTGAGTGCCGAGTCCGGCGGTCTGGAACCTTGAAACAAGCCCGGCCACGCCACCGCCATTCGACGCCAATACCTGCTGCAGAATGCCGGCAATCGCGCTCGGCTGACCGCCCTGTTGGCCGCCCATGATGCTGCCAAGCATCTGACCCAAAAATCCACTCATAGTGCATCTCCCCGATCGGCGGCATTATAGTTGAAGACCCGATTATCAGCTCGATAACAAGGTCGCGACGCGCAAGCACGCCGCACGATGCAACTGTTAAGTAGTCGGGGAAGCCCGGCTGCCTATCCTGGCGCCTCAACCCCGGCTGCCTATCCTGGCGCCTCAACCCCGGCTGCCTATCCTGGCGCCTCAACATAGAGCGCGTTGCCCGATACGCGCACAGGTATCGAGCGCAGGCGCATCCGAGCATCTCCGGGGTGCCGTCCTGTCTCAAGGTCGAATTCATAGCCATGCCACGGACAAACCACGTGCCGGTCCCTACCGAACCGCAGCCCGCGGCTGGTCTGGTCCGGCATGATGATCTCCTCGACCCGGTTGAACAGCCTGCCTTGGCACACCGGGCCGCCATGGTGTGGACAGCGATTCTCGTAGGCGACGAACCGTTCACCCAAGCGAAACACGCCGACTTCCAGTTCGCCCAACGCAAAGACGCGGTGGTCACCATCCGCCATGTCGGTTGCCTGACCCACCATGATCTCAGCCATTATCAGCTCTCCCTGATGCCCGGCTCACTGGGCGCCCGAACCACATGGCGATGTCGAACAGATTGAGGTCAGCAGCGCGGATCATCGCACATGCCGCCACTGCGACCTCGGTCGCCGTCACCGCATCAGGTTCAAATGGCGCGAACTCCACCTCGATCGCTTCAGCTTTCGCTGCATACGCCTTCACAGCAGCAGTCAGCACCTGACGCAGCGCATCATCGGGGATCGCCTTCACATCGCCACAACGCAACGCAGTCGTCACTGCACCGTTGAACGCCGCTGCAAGCCTCGGGATGTCGTTCACTTCGCGAGCGCCGGCTCTGGCGCCGGCACCGTTGCGAGCTTGTGTGGCGGCACCTCGAAGCCGAACAGCCGCGCCGCATTCAGTCCAAGGATGTTGCGCTTCGCCTGCTCGGACAGAAACGGCAGGCTGGTGATCGAACGCGGCAGATCGAAATCCCAATGCGGCCAGTCCGATGCGAACAACAGCTGGGTCTCCGCGTTGATCGCCTCCATGGTCGCTTGCGTGAGCTTGAGATTGCTGGTCTCCAGCGGCTGGCTGGTGAAGTACATGTCGCGGATGTACTCGCTCGGCCGTCTGCGCAGCATCGGTGCCTCGGACGAACGCATCATATATTCGGAGTCCAGCCGCTGCATCAGGAATGGCACCCACGCAAGACCGCTCTCGACCCAGATCACCTTTAGATTGGGGAACCGCTCAGGGATGCCGTTGATGATCCAGTTGGTCATATGGATCATATTGAAGTAGCAGAACGAGATGGCGTGCATCGAGATGAAGCGGTTGACCTGCTTCATCGATTCGTCGCCCCAGTGGAACCCGGAGTGAAATGCCAGCGGTTTGCCCGCCGCCTGCAAGGCCGCATAGAGCCGCATATAGCTGTTGTGGTGCACCGGCTTATAGCGGGTGGACACCACCGTGAAGCCGATAACGCCAGGCGCATCCGCGAACTCCTCGACCACATCGACGCAGGCGTCCGGGTCGTTGAACGGCAGATACATCATCGCCTTGATGCGCGGCTCACGCGGCAGCAGCTCCTCGATCAGCCAGCGATTGAACGCGCGACCCAAGGCCACCTCGACTTCCGCCTGCGGATGCATGCCCAACAGCAGCATCGGCGTCGGAAACGCAACCGTGTAGTCGATGCCCATGCTGTCCATCGCGCGTCGGGTCAGCTCGATCTGGCGATGCGTATCCTCGCCGATGATGGCATCCGACTGCTGTCCGTGCGGAATGCGCCCGAACATGTCCTGATACAGCATGCCCGGCTGTATATTCAGCAGCCCGGGCGGCGAACCGCCGCGTTCGCGGAACGATTTGGCCGCGTCGCGCAGATAGTCGTTGTCGATGCGATCGGTGATCTCGGACCAAAACGCGGTCTCGGTCACATGCGCGTCTACATCGACAATGAAGGTGTCAGCGAGTTTGCGGGCATCCCTTGCCGCATGGGCCAGCACGTCGCGCGTGTCGGTCCTGTTGGTGATCTTTTCCAGCTCTCGTACAGTCTGAGACGATGATGCGCCGCGTGGTGCTGTCATGGCATTCCCCCATCATTCGGCTTACGCTTCGGCGAGAAGCTAACATGCCGATGCCGATGGAACTAGCGCGCACGCGGGCTGGTCAGCAGGGATACGCGTTGTGCTAAAGCACGCCGAGCCCCATACCGACAAGGTCACTGAACGCCGTTGCATCCGTCGAAAATCAGCTAGCCGAGGTTTCACTTTCCATCCCGGTGCAGGGCCGGCACGTTTGCCGCATGCGCAGTCTGCTCAGAACGCTCCGCCGGATACTGGCCGCCATCGGCTTCGTCGTGCTCCTGGTGGCAGCCGTGGTCACCGGCGTGCTGTGGCTCACTTTGCCACCGCGCTCGCAGCAGGCACGCATCCCTGGGCTGACCGGGCCCGTCGATATCGGCTTCGACGCGGACGGCATTCCTCGCATCCGCGCGGCCAGCGCCATCGATGCCGCTGCCGCTCTGGGGTTTGTTCACGCCGCGGGACCGGCTGTTCCAGATGGAAATGATGCGCCGCGCCGCCTCCGGCCGACTGTCGGAGATCGCCGGGCCTGCCACGCTAAACTATGACCGCACGATGCGGACGCTGGGACTGCGCCGCCAGGCGCTCGCCAGCTACGAGGCCCTCCCGCAGGAGGCGCGCGCCATGCTGGAGGCCTATGGCCGTGGCGTAAACGCCTGGATCGCCGAGCGCGGCCGGTTCAGTGCACCCGAGTTTCTGTTCCTAGGCAAACCGGAGCCGTGGCAGCCGGTCGACAGCCTGCTGTGGGGCGAGACGATGGGACTGATGCTGTCGCTGAACTGGCGCACCGAGCTGTCGCGCTATGCGCTTCTGGCGCGATTGCCGAAAGAGAAGGTCGATGAGCTGTGGCCGTCGGTGCTGGGCGACGGCAAGCCGGCTGGCGTCACACCGGCCCCCCAGCACGCCAATGCAGCCCGCGAATTGCTGGACACGCTGCCGCGCTTCCCGGAGCCCTTCACCCTGCCGCAGACGGCGTCGAATGAGTGGGCGGTGGACGGGCAGCATACCGCGACGGGTGCACCGTTGCTCGCCGGGGATCCCCATCTGGGGTTCGGGTTCCCCGCAATCTGGTACCTGGCACGCATCGAGACGCCGCGCGGCGTGCTCGCGGGTGCCACGGCACCGGGCGTGCCGTTCATGGTATTGGGCCATAACGGCCATATCGCCTGGACCTTCACCACCACTGGCGCCGATGTGCAGGACCTGTTCATCGAGACACCTGCCGACGATGGCCAGTATCAAACCCCCGATGGCCCCCGTCCGTTCTCGGTGCGCGAGGAACGGATCAAGGTGCGGGGCGAACCGGACCAGGTCCTGACGGTGCGCGAGACACGGCACGGTCCTGTAATCAGCGATCTTGTTGGGGCGCAGCAGATCCTGGCCGTCTCGATGGCCAATCTGGCGCCGGATAATACCGCCGCGGCGGGGCTACTGGCTTTGAACCAGGCGACGAATGTCGACGAGGCACGCGCGGCCGCGGCAATGATCACCACACCGGTGCAGAACCTGCTGGTGGCGGATCGTGAGCGGATCGCGCTTTATGTGACCGGGCGGGTGCCGATCCGGCGCGCCGGCGACGGGTCGGCACCAGTGCCAGGGGACGGGTCGCATGACTGGATCGGCTGGGCGTCCGGCGACCAGCTGCCACACTATGTCGCCCCGGCCAGCGGCCGATTGGTGAATGCAAATGACCGCATTGCACCGCCAGATTTCCCGGTATTCCTCGGCCGCGACTGGTTTGGCGACTGGCGCGCCCAGCGCATCCGCCAGCTGCTGGACAACTCCAACAAACACGTGGCGACCGACTTCGCGCGGATGCAAGTCGATGTGCACTCCACATTCGCCCGGCAGGCCCTGCCCGCGCTGCTGTCCGTGCCAATCAGCGACGATGCCGCCCGGCGGGCTCAGGCGCTGCTGCGCGACTGGGATGGCAGCATGACGCTGGATGCGCCTCAGCCCCTGATCTTCAACGCCTGGATTCAATTCTTCTACGCCAGGGTGTTGCAGCAGGCTGATGTTCCGCGAGGGGACGGCGGACCGCTTCTGGAATTCGTTTCCTATGTGCTGTCGCCAGCGGGCGCGCGCTGGTGCGGGGGCGACTGCACGGCGGCCCTGCAGGCGTCACTCGGCGATGCGGTCGCCGACCTGACGAGCCGCTTCGGGGGCGATCCGGCGAAGTGGCGATGGGGCGATGCGCATCCGGCGGTATTTGCCCATCCGATCCTGCGGCCCATTCCGATCCTTGGCACGCTTGGCACCCTCAGCATTCCCAGCCCCGGTGACGATAGTACCGATTGATCGCGGCGGACCCGCCTACAAACAGTTCCAATCGGTGCACGGAGCGGAGTATCGAGGGGTCTATGACCTTGCCGATCTCGACCGTTCGCTGTTCGTGGTGGCGCCCGGCCAGTCCGGCAACCTGCTCAGCCGCCATGCGCGCGATTTTCTTGCCCGCTGGCGGGACGGAAACACCATCACGCTTGGGCCAAATCCCGGCACAACTACTGCAACAATCAGGCTGACCCCATGATCTATCGCACCACTCCCATCGACGATGACTGGATCACCGCGGGCGTGATGACCCGACGCATTGTCGCCTGGCTGCTCGACGTGCTGCTGGTGGGACTGACCCTGGCGGTGCTGTGGTTCGTGCTGCTGCTGTTCGGGGTGCTGACACTGGGGATCGGCATGCCGCTGCTCGGCGTGCTGCCGTTCGTGCCGTTCTGCTACCATCTGTTCTTCGTCGCCGGCCCGTCGTCCGCCACTCTGGGCCAGCAGGCACTGGGGCTGGCGGTGCGCCGCAACGACGATCTGGGACCGCCGAGCTTCGCCCAGGCCTTTGTCTACACGCTGGCGTTCTACCTGACGCTCGCCACTCTCGGATGGCTGCTGCTGATCGCGCTGTTTACTGTGCGCCACCGCACCTTGCATGACCTGGCAAGCGGCCTCGTCGTGGTACGCGCGCGGGCGTTGACCGGCGGCTTCGGCTCCTGGAACATGCAAGGCGGATCGCCCTACGCATGAGCTACAAACCGCCGCGCCGGCCGCAGTTCTTCTACACGACGGCCCCCCTGCCCTGCCCGTATCTGGCCGGCCGGACAGAGCGCAAGGTGGTCACCGAGATCACTGGCCCCGATGCTGATGGGTTGCACGACCGGCTGTCGCGCGCAGGCTTCCGGCGCAGCCACAACATCGCCTATGCGCCGGTGTGCCCATCCTGCCAGGCCTGCATCCCGATCCGCATTCCGGTGGCCAATTTCCAGGCTGACCGAACTCTGCGGCGCATCTGGCGCGCCAACGCGATGCTTGAGGGTTTCGAAGTTCCGGCGCGCGCCACCGCTGAGCAGTTCCACCTGTTCCAGCGCTATCAAAGCGCGCGCCACGGCGATGGCGACATGGCAACGATGAGCTTCTATGACTACCGCGCCATGGTCGAGGACACGCCAATCGAGACCTTTATCGTGGAGTTCCGCGATCCCGACGATCGGATGGTGAGCGCGTGCCTGGCCGACCGGTTGGGAGACGGGCTTTCGGCGGTCTACTCGTTCTTTGCGCCTGGGTTGGAGCGGCGGTCGCTCGGCACTCACGCGATCCTGTGGCTGATCGAGCGGGCACGTAGCCTGGGTCTGCCGTATGTCTATCTCGGCTACTGGGTACCGGAGAGCCGCAAGATGGCGTACAAATCGCGCTTCCGGCCGGCGGAGGTTCTGGCCGGCGGGACGTGGCGGGTGTTGACCGATTCTGATCTTGGCAGTGGCGTCGGCACAATCGAGGGCACGCTGGTGCCGGAGAGCGCGGACTGACGCTGGATGTTGTGGCGCACGGTCTGACGGCTTTGGCGCAATGACGTCCCGCCCGGGTTGCGCGGGCGCTGAAACAGGCGTTGCATGCACCGCGGTTCCCAACACCAAGCAACGCATGCTATCTAGCTCGTGATACTCGACTTGGTTGTTCGGCGTCCGCTGGCGACCGTTGACTGTGTCTTGTCTTTCGATTGACTTCTCGGCGCAAATTGCGATTTCGATCGTGGGCTTGCCAGGACCGGCTTACGCACCGTCGAGGCTGCGTCAATCCCGCCAAACTGCGGTGGGATGGTGACTTCGTTCGTGGGTGTGCTGTTCATGCCACAATTTCAAATTTGTTCCAGTCTGAAGTGCTGTTCCGACTTGCCGTTGCTCTGCCGCGAATGCGACAGGGCACAATAGTTCAATGCAACGCAGTGTGCGCGACAGGTTCCTTAAGGCTGCCCTCTCGGCATTGCCGGCTGCATTGGCCGGGTGCTCAGGCGGCGTACTGGAGCCACGTGGTCCGATCGGCACGGCAAACCGGCTGATCCTGTTCAATGCTGTGGAGATCATGGCGGCAATCGTTGTTCCAACGATCGTTGCCGCGTTGGTGTTCGCGTGGTGGTTCCGAGAAACGAACACCAAGGCACGGTATCAGCCACATTGGGCTTACTCGGGCCGGATAGAGCTGATCGTCTGGTTCATTCCGATCCTGGTCATCTGCTTCCTGGGTGGGGTTATCTATATAGGTTCACACGATCTCGATCCTGCAAAGCCGATCGCCTCTCAGGACAAGCCTCTCGAGGTGCAGGTCGTATCGCTCGATTGGAAGTGGTTGTTCATTTACCCCGACCAGGGTGTTGCCAGCGTGAACCAGCTCTTTGTGCCCGTTGGTGCGCCGATCCACTTTAACCTGACCTCCGCGAGCGTGATGAACGCGTTCTTCGTGCCGCAACTCGGCAGCATGATTTACACGATGAATGGCATGGTGACGCAGTTACACCTGCAGGCCGATCATGCCGGCGACTACAACGGCCTGTCCGCGCAATTCAGCGGTGATGGCTTCCCGGACATGGGATTCATCGTCCACGCCGTCCCGCAAAACGAATTTGCTGACTGGCTCGCAGGAGTTCGGCGGACAGGGCCAGTATTGGATCGCGCCGGTTACGCTGACCTGTCCAAGCAGAATACAGCCCAACCGTTCACCTATCGCCAGGTCGATCCGGCGCTGTTCAATGCTGTCGTGACCCAGAATATCCCGCCGCAACCGGGACCGGGCTCACAGCGCGCCGAAAAAGCGGAGCACTGAGATGCTTGGGAAGCTGACATGGGACGCGATCCCGTGGAGCCAGCCGATACCACTCGTCGCCGGCGGGGTGGTGCTGCTCGCCCTGCTCGGTGTCATCGCATGGGTGATCGTGCGCGGTTACCTGCCGTATCTGTGGCGCGAATGGATCACCAGCGTGGACCACAAGCGGATCGGGGTGATGTACGTCCTGCTCGGACTGGTCATGTTGCTGCGCGGTTTCATCGACGCACTCATGATGCGCTCACAGCAGGCCATCGCCTTTCATGCGCCCGGTTATCTTCCGCCTGAACACTACAATCAGATTTTCAGTGCTCATGGCACGATCATGATCTTCTTTGCGGCGATGCCCATTGTCATCGGCCTGATGAACTTCGTGGTGCCATTGCAACTCGGCGTGCGCGATGTCGCATTTCCCACCTTGAACTCTACCAGCTTCTGGCTGACGGCAACGGGAGCCTTACTGGTCAACGTCTCGCTTGTGGTGGGCGAATTCGCGCGAACGGGTTGGCTGCCCTATCCCCCACTCTCCGAAACACAATACCTGCCTGGCGTTGGCGTCGACTATTATCTGTGGTCGTTGCAGATCTCCGGTGTCGGCACACTGCTGACGGGCGTCAATTTTGTTACCACGATCCTGAAGATACGCGCCCCGGGTATGGGTTATTTCAGGATGCCGATGTTCTGCTGGACAGCGCTCGCCGCCAGTCTGCTGATCGTCGCAGCGTTCCCGGTACTCACTGCTACGCTGGGGATGCTGTTGCTGGACCGCTATCTCGGCTTCCACTTCTTTACCAACACCGCCGGCGGCAACATGATGATGTTCGTCAACCTCATCTGGGTCTGGGGGCATCCAGAGGTCTATATACTTGTTCTGCCGGCATTTGGCGTGTTCTCCGAAGTGTTCTCGACATTCTCGGGCAAGCCCTTGTTCGGCTACCGCTCGATGGTGATGGCAACACTGTTCATCTGCGTGGTGTCCTTCACGGTATGGCTCCACCATTTTTTCACCATGGGCGCCGGGGCTGACGTCAATGCGACGTTCGGCATTGCGACGAGCGTCATCGCGGTTGGTACTGGCGTTAAGGTGTACAACTGGATCTTCACGATGTACGGGGGCCGCATTCGGTTCGCCACACCGATGCTGTGGGCGATGGGCTTCATCGTCACCTTCGTGATCGGCGGCATGACTGGTGTATTGCTGGCGGTGCCGCCCGCCGATTTCATGTTGCACAACAGCCTGTTCCTGGTTGCGCATTTCCACAACGTGATTATCGGTGGCGTCCTGTTCGCCGGTCTCGCCGGCCTCACCTACTGGTTCCCCAAAGCATTCGGCTTCCAGCTACATGAAGGTTGGGGCAAGGCTGCGTTCTGGTGCGGGCTGATTGGCTTTTATGTCACTTTCGTCCCACTCTACGTCGCTGGTCTGCTCGGCATGACTCGCCGACTTCAGCATTATGATGTGGCGGCGTGGTATCCCTGGATGCTGGTGGCTGCTGTTGGCGTGCTGATCCTGCTGGCCGGCGCGGTCTGCCAGGTTGCACAGCTCGTGGTCAGCATTCGCAACCGAGACGAGCTACGGGATGTGATCGGTGATCCCTGGAATGGCCGTTCATTGGAATGGGCAACGTCGTCGCCTCCGCCTCCGTTCAACTTCGCCATACTGCCCAACGTGCAAGGCGAGGAACCCTACTGGGAGATCAAACGACGCGCCATTGAGACCCAGCATCTGGCACCAGAACCGGAGTACAAAGACATCGAGCTGCCGCGCAACAGCCCGACCGGGGTTATCACTGCATTCTTCGCCACCATGACCGGTTTCGCGGCGATCTGGCACATTTGGTGGATGGTCGTGCTTGGCATTGTCGCGGCTTATGTGGTCTTTGTCTGGTTTGCTTGGCGCGACGTAGAGGAATACGTCATCCCGGCGGCAGAGGTCGCACGCCTCGATCGTGAGCGCCGAGGCGCGCGACAAGCGTGGCTTGACGCGAACGCGCGAGCCGTGGAACCGGCATGAGCACCAGCAGCGAAGCTCTACCGCAACGGCATCGGCGCGATGTCGATCCGTATCGGCTTGGACGCAGTGGTGCAGCAGGATATGGCGGCAGGGGACACGACTACGCCACAGGGCGCGGCGAAGGGGGACCCGCCTCCAAGCGCGTCATCGTTGGATATCGGATTCTGGATATTCCTGCTCAGCGACATCGTCATGTTCTCCGCCTTCTTCGCGGCGCATGCCGTGTTGCAGACGGCGACTGCCGGTGGCCCGTCGGGGCATGACCTGTTCGATCCGTCGCGGGTCGCACTCGAGACCGCCTTCTTGCTTGCCTCCAGTTTCACGTGTGGCATGTCTGCTGTCGCGAGCAGTGTGCGCAATCAGCTGTGGACCCAGGTCTCGCTGCTGGTCACCGGTGTTCTCGGTGCATGCTTCCTCGCATTGGAAGTATACGAGTTCACCCACATGGTCCGTATCGGTGCGGGGCCACAGACGAGCGCTTTCCTGTCGTCCTTCTTTGCCGTCGTCGGTCTGCACGGCTGCCACGTCACCGCGGGGCTGCTGTGGCTCGGAACGATGATGGCGCAGGTTTTTGTCAAAGGCTTCCGCCCCAACATCCAACGCCGGCTGCTTTGCTTCAACCTGTTCTGGCACACGCTGGACATCATCTGGGTGGCCTTGTTCACCATCGTCTATCTGATCGGAGAAGGCCGATGAGCGGGCGAAGAGAGGACCTCCACCCTAATGGAGCAGATGTCGCACCTGGCGTCGTCGACGCGGCCGAGGAAACTGTCCGCGAGAAGATCGGGGGTTATCTACTCGGCCTGGTGCTAGCCACCCTGCTCACGATCGCTTCGTTCTATGTCGCCGGCACCCATCTGATCTGGGGGCCCAGCATCCCCATCGCCCTCGCCGTGCTGGCGATCGCGCAGATCGGCATTCACCTGGCGTTCTTCCTGCACATCACCTCTGCACCGGACAACACCAACAACATCCTCGCACTGGCCTTCGGCGTTCTGATCGTTGTGCTGGTCGTCGGAGGCTCGCTGTGGATCATGGGCCACCTGAACCAGAACATGCTGCCGATGGACCAGATGATGCAGATGCAGCGCTGAGCGGTGGACGGTCAATCGAACAATGTCGCCAGACGTTGCTTCATGCTGTCCGCGACGTAGAGCGCCAGCGCCTGGATCGTAGAGGTCGGATTCACGCCGCCTGATGTGACCCAGATGCTGCCATCGACGATGAACAGATTCTTCACGTCGTGGCAGCGACCCCACGCATTGACGACCGACCGTTCGGGATCATTGCCCATTCGCGCGGTGCCGAGCAGATGCCCCGGACTGTTCAGCACGGTGCGGGACGCGTACAGATTGCTGGCTCCGGCCGCGGTCAGAATTTCCTCGGCGCGCGCGATCCCGTGTTCCATCATCTGCCAGGTGTTCTCACTGATGGTGTATTCGATCCGTGGCGCGGGGATGCCATGGTCGTCCTTCAACACCGGATCAAGTGTCACCCTGTTGTGCTCTTCGGGCAGGTCTTCGCAGGCGACGCCGATCAGCAGCCGGTGATCGAGCAATTGCCGGTAGATGCGGTGATGATCCTTACCCCAGGGCAGGCGCCCGGCTGCGACGCTGGTCACCGCCTCGTTCACTGGCCCCGTGCCGCGAGCAAATTGCAGCGTGTAGCCACGCACGAACCCGCGCGACGGGTCGGTCTCGTAAAACTCCTTGCTCCACATGCAGGTCATCGGACCGCGGCTGCCATCCACCTTGTCCTCGACGTAGCCGGTGACCTGCGGCCAGGGATGCAGCATCAGGTTCTTGCCGACCAGACCGCTGGAATTTGCCAGCCCAATGGGAAAACGGGCAGAGACCGAATTGAGCAGCAGACGCGGCGTGCCGATGCCGTTGCAGGCCAGGATGACCACTTCTGCAGGCTGGAACCGTTCGGTCCCTTCGGCATCGTAGTACACGACACCCGACGCCATGCCGTGTTCGTTGGTCGTGATTTCGCGTACCCGACAGCGCGTGCGCAGCTCTACGCCGGCCCGTAAGGCACGCGGCCAGTAGGTAATGTCGGTGCTCGCCTTGGCACCCTGCGCGCAGCCCGGGGTGCAGTGTCCCACATTGATGCACGCGGCTCGCCCGTCGTACTCGGTCGTCGCAACAGTGGTATCGGAGGGCCACCAATGCCAGCCCAGCCTGTTCATCGCCCGGGCGTAGATTGTCCCGGTCTTACCCAATGGGATCGGTGGCATCGGCGGATCGCGCGGCGGCACTCCGGGATCGCCGACTAGGCCGGACACGCCCATCATACGGTCGTTTTCTGCGAAGAACGGTTCGAGCGTCCAGTAATCGATCGGCCAGTCGTCTGCAACGCCATCGAGCGAGCGAACCCGGAAGTCGGATGGATGCATGCGAGGGAAGTGCGCCGTGTAAAAGATCGTCCCACCACCCACGCCGTTGAAGTTTGCGATCTTCATCGGCGAGGCATCGTCGTTGATCGGGTAGTCGGTGGCGCGCGCGCGGCGATTGGGGCTGATGTCGAAATCGCTGTAGCGGCGCGCTTCCCAGTCGTGGCCATTGCTCGGAAAGTCCGCGTGCTTCATCCAGTCGCCCTGCTCGAGGCAGAGGATGCGCATCCTGGTCTCCGCCAGGCTCCACGCGACCGCCGCACCGGACGCACCGGAGCCGACGATCAGGACGTCGACCATCTCGTTCCGGCTCATCGCAGCACCTCACGATCGTCGCGCCAAAGTTTGGGGCGTGCACGCACTGCATCCAGCAGTGACCAATCCCCCTGCTCCAGCGTGTGGCCTTTCGGGAATGGCGGCCGCGCTTCTAATCCGAGCGATCGCAGCACACGGTCGTCCCGATAGTAGCATTGCAGGATGACTCGCCCGAGCATCGATGCTGGCGTGCTGCCTGACGCAAGAAATTGCTCAAGCACCGATGCCGCCCGCACTTCATCGAGGTCAGCGAAGCTGCCGCCGGCGAGCTTCGCTAGCGCTGCGAGCGCAGCGCGCACATCGTTAAGGTCTCTCCCCAGAGAATCCACGATGTCGGCGAAGATGAGCCGATCGTCGGCTCCGGGCGTGCCATACTCCTGGCTCGCTGGGATCATCATGCCGGCAATGCGGCGCAGGCTCTGGCTTTCCGCGGAGGAGAGCACTGCTTCAGACATCGGCGACCTCGTTCAACACGTTTCGTAGCAGCGCAGGTTGCGCATGCATCGTCAATCAGTGGGCGATGTATCCGCCGTCGATCACCAGTTCGGCCCCGGTGACGAATGACGCCTCGTCTGATGCGAGGAACAGAACGCCATAGGCCACCTCGATCGGCTTGCCCAACCGACGCAGCGGAGTGTCCGCAATCTTTGCATCCCGTCCCGCTGCATTCGTCGCGTTCAGCATCGGCGGCATATATCCGGGGTGCACTGAATTGACTCGCACACCCTGGGGGCCGTAGCGGCAGGCGGCAGCCTTGGTGTAGTTGCGCACCGCCGCCTTGGACGCGGCGTAGCCAGGGTGGCTCTCATCGCTAGCGACTATCCCCATGATCGATGAGATATTGACGATCGATCCACCACCCGTTTTCGTCATCTCGTTGGCGGCGAGCTTGGTGCCGAGAAACACGCTGGTGGCGTTGACTGCCAGCAGTCGCTGCCAGCCGTCCAACCGGTCTGCGTCGCCGACCGAACTGCCACTGATCCCCGCGTTGTTCACCAGGATGTCGAGCCTGCCATAGGCGGCAATCGCCGCGGCGAGCAGTCGCTGCCAATCGGTCTCCGACGTCACATCCGTCTGGACAAAACACGCGGTATGCTGACCGGCAGAAATGTCGGCAGCAACAGCCTCTCCCTCCTTTGCCAAGACATCTGCGACCACAACCTTGGCACCTTCCTGCGCGAACAGCCTGGCCTCGACTTCGCCCATCCCGTGGGCACCCCCAGTGATGATCGCGACTTTGTCCTTCAGTCTCATGGTACCTCCCGCCGAGCAGAAATACGGATCATCCAATCCAGCGCGGCGACACGCAATTGCGCTCTCTGTCTCAATTGAGGGCTTGCAATACAGCAAGTGAGCAGACATCTTTTTGTTGAGGAGGGCGAAATGAGTCGCGGCCCAATCAGCACCGACAGGATCGGATCAGGTGCTCCTACGCCGCCAACTGCGCCGCAGACATTTGTCAGCGCCGCGGATCGCTCTCAACTCACGCCTGCCGCATTGGAGGCGCTTCGCGGCCTCGCACGGAGTTGGAAGCTCAGCAGCCAGGAGGCAGCGGACCTGCTAGGGGTTTCGGTCAGCACGTGGGACCGCATCCGCGCCAATACCTGGAAGCAGTCGCTGTCACAGGATCAATTGATGCGGGTGTCGGCCATGGTCGGCATCTTCAAGGGCCTCCACCTGCTGTTCGTCGATGACATGGCCGACCGCTGGGTGCGGCTGCGCAACAGCGGTCCGCTATTTCTGAACCTGACGCCGATCGAGGCGATGCATGAGGGCGGTATCCCGGCGATGCTGGAGATCCGGCGCTACGTCGATGCACTTAGAGGCGGGTTGTAGGGACAGAGGTGGCCTTTCCGGTTTCGATCCTGGCTGTACCACGCGCGGTGCGGCTGGTGGCTACGGCCCGTCTTCGCGATCCGGTGCTGCTCGGTCTGGTGTCACAACCGATGCTGGACGATTTGGCAGAGATCGAGGGTGCGACGAGTGCGAGGCTGCACGAAGAGCGCTTCGCGGCGACCAGTTATCCAAGCCACCGGCCGCACGCCAATTTCGTGAATGCGGCCTTCACCTATTTCCGGCCGCGGGAGATGAACCGTTTCAATGGACCTGGGCGGGGTGCCTGGTACGCCGCGTTTGCGGTCGAGACGTCATTGGCCGAAGTGTCCTGGCATATGCGCCGCGAGCTCAGCCGTGTGCAGAATTACCATGCGGTGATTGACTACGCGGAGATCTGGGCGAGCTTTGCCGGGGCGTTCGTCGACCTGCGCGAGCAGGATCCTCCGCCACCGTGCCTCGATCCCGATCCGGCGATCGGCTACCCTGCCGGCAATGCGCTTGCTGCGGAGGCAATGGCGGTAGGCCACAATGGCATCGTGTACCCGTCGGTTCGGCATGTGGGGGGCACTTGCCTGGTGGCTCTCTGGCCGCACGCCGTGCAGTCCGTGGCGCAAGGCAGCATCTGGCGCGTGAGCTGGACCGGCGAGCCCGACCCGGTCATCCAAACCATCTGGCAAAGCTGACGGCTGGCTTGCATTCACACTGAACGGAACGTTGCCCAGACAGGCGCATGGTCGCTGGCGTCCTCCTCGCCACGCATGTCTCGATCGACGCCGGCGTCGATCAGCCGCTCCGCAGCCGGCCTGTTCAGCAGAAGAAAGTCGATGCGCAAACCAGCGTCCCGTTGCCAGCGATCCCGCTTGTAGTCCCAGAATGTATACATCGGCGCCTCAGGATGCCGGGTCCGGATTGCGTCCACCCATCCCTGGTCCAGCAGTCGTTGGAAGCACGCGCGGCTCTCGGGCTGCAGCAGCGCATTCTTTGACCAGGATTTGCTTGGATAGATGTCGCTATCGGTTGGCACGACGTTGAAGTCACCGGCCAGCACCACGGGCGCGTTGACCGAGTAGCACTTCTTGGCGTGCGCCAGCAGGCGCTCGAACCAGGCGAGTTTGTAAGCGAACTTTGGCCCCGGCTGCGGGTTGCCATTGGGAAGATAGATCGAGGCAATCAGGAACCCCTGGATGGCCGCTTCGATATAGCGGCATTGCAGGTCTTCAGAACCGCCGGGCAGCCTGTCGCGAGTGAGTACGGGTTCACCCAGGTTGGTCAGTGTCGCCACGCCGTTGAATGATCGCTGTCCACGCCAAACGGCATGGTAGCCAACGTCACTCAGCGCGCCGGCGGGAAATGCATCATCTGTGCATTTCAGTTCCTGCAGACACACGATGTTTGGTTGCGCGCTGCTGAGCCAGCCCACGAGATTGCGCAGCCGGCGGTTGACATTGTTGACGTTGAACGTGCCGATCTTGAGCACCTGTTCCGCACCTCGCCGGCGGAACGTCCGCACCGGTTCTGGGTGAGGTCCTGAATGCAGCTGATCGAACCGCTGGGCGAGACGATCGAGCCGCCACTCGCGCGCAAGGTTGGCCGCTTGGTTCCAGCTGGGCGTCTGCTCGGCGAGCGACGGAAGGGGAGCCGTCGGGTCCATCGTGGCAATACGCTGGTAAAGTCGCAGATCTTTCGCCTGCGACGCGAAGCGCCCGTCCGCCAGTGCAGCTTCCAGACTTCCATAGCGGGCAAGCAGCGCGGCGGCCCCCTTCGGCCCGATCCCCGAAGCTCCAGGGATTTTGTCGGAAGGATCACCGCGCAAAGCGATGAAGTCCGGCACTTGTTGCGGTGCCACGCCGTAACGCTGACGGACCTCCGTTGGGCCGATCCGATCCAGTGCGCCGCCTTTCACCGGATATAGGATCGTGGTGGCAGCGGACGCCAGTTGGAACGCGTCTCGGTCGCCGCTGGCGACCAGAACCTTGCCGCCAGCGCGCTCCTCCTGGACTGCCGCCGCGGCCAGAAAATCATCGGCCTCGAAGCCTGCGGCCTTTGCATTGGCAAAGCCCCAGGCTGAGACCAGCTCCGGCAAAATCGCCAACTGCTCAAGCAAATCCGCGTCGAACTGCCGGCCACTCTGATACTGGGGAAAGAGTCGCTGCCGGAAGTTGGGCGCTGTCAGCGTGTCCCAACCGACCAACACGGCACGGGGCTGCTCCGTTTCATACAAGCGGAGCAGAACATTCGCGAAACCGACGATCGCGCCTCCAGCTTTGTTGTCGGCACGCCTGATAGATTTCGGCAGCGCATGATAGGATCGATGCGTAAACAAATCGCCGTCGATAACGAGTAGAGGTCGATCGGAGGAGTTGGCTGCACCGCGAGAAGCAGTCATCGGACGGCCCATTCAACGTGTCGGAATCGATGAACGATACCCAAGAGCATCGCTCTATCAAGGGCGATCGCGAATGGCAGCAATGCCGCAGCTGCGCACTTTCCTGTCAGCACCTGCATGCGGCCGGTGCTCTCGCCCCGGTCCACGATGCGATGATACGCGGATGGTGCAATCAGCAGGCCAGTGCTCAGCACCATCAGTCCCAATGCGACCCCGTTGATGCACCGCGCTGCCGCGGGCAACGAGGCAAAGCGCTCCTGGAAGACACTGTGAAATTGGAAGCCGAGGAGGATCTGGGCTCCGAGTATCAGTGTGCGCGTCTCATCGAGCGCCGTCTTCACTTTGCCGCTTAGCGCCATACCGGCGTCCACGATGTGTCACACGATGTGGAAGCGAAACGCGTTGGGGCAGCGCTCGTTGCAAAGATCCTGCGAGCCTCTGCTCGAGGCGGCCGGAGGTGAAGGTGATTGCGAGTGGACGCCGTGCACTTGCATCGTCGGTGCCCTGGTTTGACCATGCCGGACGTGTGGAACGAGCCGTATCTCGAGACATGTTGTCGATCCGCCCTGCATCGGCTGGTATTGAGCGGCCCCATCGGCCGCCCTATGGCGATGAAGGACGGCCAATGCTTGGCGAGGCTCGCCGAAATGGGTTGCGCTGAGATCCGCTTGGACGGCCGTTATGGCGCGACGGAGCGGGGCCGTTGGCGCCATGCCCGGGAGGTGCTTCGCCGCGAGAACCCGGCAAGCACCAGCGAAAATCGGTGATCCGCGGCCGTTCAGCCTGCAACGAGCGCCCAGGTTCGAAGACGCTGATAGTTGCGTGCACACTCCGCCCGCGCCCGTTCCGCTGCATTCCCCGCAGATGCTGTCATCCGTGCCCACTCGCCGAGTTGTTCGACGGTCCGTGGTCGCGCCGGCGGCTTGGGAAACAGAACGCCGGCAGGGCAGGATGCCGGCAGATCTGCCGGCATGGGCGAGCGAGACGGCGCTGGATCCGGAGGCTTCGCGCATGATGCGAGCGCGAACATCATGAGGCTCAAGAGCCGCAATGATGGCAGCGATAGCGGCACCGGGTGAAGGCTCACCTGCGGCCGCCCGCGAGCGGCACATTGCTTGCCCGCGTGATGGCGTTCATATCACTGCGCAGTTCGATGGCCTGGCGTTCCATCCCGGTGATGCGTGCTTCAAAGCCGGCGAGGCGCGAGTCCGTGTCTATCAGTCGACGCTCGGCTTGGTCCAAACGTGCGCGCGTGTCCGGCAGCGAATTGAGTTGCTGACGCATGTCAGTGATGCCGACCGTTATGGTCTGGCGTACTTCGCCGATCTGCTGGCTGACATTCGACTGCAACTCGGCCAGCCGCCGCTCATTGTCGCTGCCGCGCTGCGCATTGACCACGAACCAGTAAACCAGCGCGCTCAGCAGCGCGACCACCTGCACCCCCTGCAGGATTGCCGCGAAACTGAATTCCCATGTCAGGCGAACCGAGCGACCGGACGCATCGCTGCTATTGCTCTCAGTCATCAATGAGCCCCATCGGCACCGACCCGTTGGCGGGCGGAGTGGTTCGAGCACGACGTCGACGCTCGCAGAGGGACGCCCGGTGGCCCGCGCCCGTGGCGCGACCTGGGTCTGACAACAACGGCTAGAGAAGAGAACTGGTGGCGATTTCTCCCCCGCTGCCAGTGGCGACGCAAAGGATCCGACCGCCATCCGATGCCGAGACCATCATCATGTCGCCCTCGCTCAGCATGTCGGCAGCATCTGCGAAGAAGTCCACTGCCTGAACATGGGAGAGCGGATCCTTGCCTGACTTGTAGTGCCACAGCGTGAAGCCATTGGCGTACGCAAGGACTGACAGGTTACGGATCGCGAAGGCCATTGGTCCGGAACTCCTTCGGGCAAAAAGAAAGGGCCACCGCGGATCGCAGCAGCCCTGAAGTTCGAGGAGAAGAAAGGTCAACGAGCGCACTTGGCCCGTTGACATGGACAGACTAAGGGGAGCGCAGTCGGTTTGTCAATGATTTTTTTCCTAACGCTGCCTCCACAAAGCGGCAATTCCCCGGTAACGCCCTGTCCAGACCTGAATTTTAACGGATCACAGTCCTATCACGGACTTAGCCTGGCATTTGGGTGCCACGCCCAGACGCCGCCGTTTGGCGTCATTCCTGCAGCGACACCCCAAGCGCATCCAACAGAAAACTGGTGCCGTGCTCGCGCGATCCGGCATCATCGTAGCCGTCCAGGAAGGCGCCCTGCTCCGTCACCATCAGCGTAGTCCTGTTGTTCTCGGCCTTCAACTGCATGGTCGCGAGCGATACCGAGATCTTCTTGTCATCGAGGTGCATCACATAGCTGTAGACTAGCCGTTCGTCGGCGATGACATCGTGATACGTGGCATCGAAGGTGGAAACGACACCGCCTTCCCAGCATCCCTTCAAGCGCTCCGTGCCGCCGACGCGCACATCCATATGACGTTCGAGCAGTTCCCAGCGCCCGGGCGTGCCGCTGAACCATTTTGCCTTCGCAGTTTCATCGGTCAGCGCGCGCCACACCCGCGCCACCGGTGCCTGGTATGTCCGTTCGACACGAAAGCTGGCATGTACCACGGAACGCAAGTTCATCCCGGCCCCACCCTGCATTCGCACGACCTCTTTTTCCAATTTGTCCAGCGTGCTGCGCCAGCCGTCCGGCGCGCCCTTCACCATCCACGCCACCGATGCATCTCGCAGCGTGTAGGTCTGCACCACGTCCATGCGCGTGCCGCCGAGTTCATCGGCAAAGTCCACTTCGGTATATGCATCGAACAGCAGCGTGCCATTGCGGTCGCTGATCTGCATGTCGATCACGAGGCGCCGCTGCGGCGCTATCTCGACGAAGCGGCCACGGATCAAGTGTTCCTCGCCAGTCGGCGCGAGCATGTTGAGCTCGAACGGGCCACCCACTCGCAGCTCAATCCTGGCGTTCGGTATGGTGAATGTCTCCGGACTGAACCAGCGCTTCACGTGTTCGGCTGAGCTCCATGCCCTGAATACTGTCTCGCGTCGTGCATGGAACACGCGCGACAACCTGAGAGGCGTCGGTTCGTGCTGTCTCGTGTCAGTCGGCTGAGCCATCATGGTCTCCTTCTTCCAGCGAATTCAGGTACTCGCCCAGCCGATCGAGCCGGAGTTCCCACTCGGTCCGCCTGGCAGCGATCCACAGCTCGGCCAGGCTGAGTGCCTTCGGCTCTATGGCGCAGGTCCGCACGCGTCCGATCTTCTCGGACCGCACCAGCCCCGCCGCTTCCAGCACACCGAGGTGCTGCATGGCCGCGGACAACGACATCGGCAACGGTCGCGCCAGCTCACTCACTGGCGCCGGTCCACGACTCAGTCGCTCGACGATCGCGCGCCGCGCCGGGTCGGCAAGGGCATGGAACAGCCGATCCAGCTCGGCCGATTGGTTAAGCATGTGCTTAAGTAACTGCGGGCCAATGGTAAAGCAATAGCCTAACTATTCTCGTGCACGCACGTCGGCGTGAATTGCCACGGGATCGCTGGGAATCGTGACGTCGTGTCGTAAGAAACCCGCTTCTCAGATGCGCCAGTGGAAATCCAACGGCCGAGGCGCGTAGACTTCCTTTTCGAATGCGCCGGAGGTGCCAATCGCTTTTCCTGCCTTTTGGACCCCCTGAGATCTGTTAGAACGTATGCCTTCTTGCCCTTTCTCACCGTTGCACTCGCATCCTTGGTCGAAATGAAGCGCTCACCTGTGATACCAGTCATATTGTCCGGCGGCTCCGGTACGCGCCTCTGGCCTGTTTCGCGCGAATCGTTTCCCAAGCAGTTGTGGCCCTTGGTCTCCGAACGCACCTTGCTGCAGGAGACGGTCCTGCGGGCCCATGGTGATAGCTTCGCGGCACCGATCGTCGTCGCCAACCAGGAACACCGGTTCCTGATAGCCGAGCAACTGCGGGCCGCCGGAATATCGTCGCCACGAATTCTGCTCGAGCCGGTCGGCCGCAACTCGGCCCCGGCGATTGCGGCCGCCGCCATATTGGTTGCCGAGCAGGATCCGGATGCCATTCTTTGGCTGCTTGCCGCCGACCACGCAATCACCGACACCGGAGCACTCCACGCAGATCTCGCCACCGCCGCAGTAGCCGCCCGCACCGGCCGGATTGTCACCTTCGGTATGCGGCCCACTGCCCCGGAGACCGGCTATGGCTACATCGCCATGGGCGCGCCGTTGGCGGACGCCGAGGGCGCGTATGAAGTCGCCGAATTCATCGAAAAGCCCGACGCCAACAAGGCGGTGCGACTGGCAACCGACGGGCGGCATCTGTGGAATTCTGGCATGTTCGTCTTCTCTGCGCGGACACTGCTCGAAGAGCTGGAAGCCTACGCGCCCGACGTGCTGCGTGCCGTGGGCGAGGCGGTGGCCGAGCGGACTTCCGACCTCGACTTCATTCGTCTCGGCGTGAAGGCGTTCGTCGCCAGCCCCTCGATCAGCCTGGACTACGCCATAGCCGAGAAATCCAAGCGCGCCGCCGTGGTGCCAGCCGATATCGGCTGGTCGGATGTCGGAAGCTGGGGGGCGCTGTGGGAACTCGGCAACAAAGACGCCGCCGGCAATGTGGCGATCGGCGACGTGCTGCTGGAGAACGCCCGCAACTGCTACGTCCGTAGCGATGGCATGCTGGCTACCGTGGTGGGGCTCGAAGACGCCGTGGTTGTGGTCACCGAGGATGCCGTGCTGGCCATGCACCGTGACCATGCACAGGACGTGAAGAAGATTGTCGACAGGCTGAAAGCCGGCGGCCGCCATGAGGCGGTTGCACACAATCGCATCTATCGGCCTTGGGGTTTCTACGAGACGCTGATCCTGGGTGACCGCTTCCAGGTCAAGCGCATCGTGGTCTCACCGGGTTGCAAGCTGTCGCTGCAGAAGCACCACCACCGCGCCGAGCACTGGGTGGTTGTAAATGGCACGGCGATCGTGACACGCGACAACGAGACGCTGCTGATCCGCGAGAATGAGAGCATCTACCTGCCGCTAGGTTGCGTGCATCGCCTCGACAACCCAGGCAAGATCCCGCTGACGCTGATCGAGGTTCAGTCCGGCGCGTATCTTGGCGAGGACGACATCGTCCGGCTGGACGACATCTACAACCGCAGTTCGTCCGACTGACACACTCCCAACATCTGTGAGATTCGCCAGGCCGTTGAGCGGATGTGCGCCTCTGCCGGCAAATGCAGGCCGTGGAACCCCAGGGCAACCAGGAGCGCGACAATAGCGGTCCGACGGGCGCTGAGGGTCTCAGGCGGCGAACCGGCAAGGCCGATCAGCGTCAAGGCGCCGGCCAAACCGACCCCTGCACCGACCGCCACCTCGGTCGTTGAATGGGCACCCAGCGCCAGCCGAGAGATACCGATCACCACCGCGGCCACGACAGCCACGAACAGGGCCGGTCGAGGGCGTCGCAGAAGCAACGCCGCGAGTCCGCCGGCCACCACCGTGGCTGCCGCCACGTGACCACTCGGGGTGCGCAGGTCACTCACAGGACAGGCGATGAACACGACCTTCAGCAACAGCATGACCGCGAACGTTGCAGCGGCGGCGCCAACCCAGACCGCCGCTCCTCGCCGCCATCCCTGTGCCAGCAAGGCTATCCCGATAGCCGCGACGACCGGAAGCATGACTGCCTGATCAGCAAAATCGGTGATGAACCTCATCAGGCAATCATACTCCTATCCAGCACGACGTTCCAGAATTGTTCCAAAGTCTAGAAACTCTGGACGGAGCCTCGGCGTCTACGCACTATTGTGCCAAACGGAGGGCAGCACCATGGCATTCGATTTCACAAACAAACGGGCCATCGTGTGTGGCGGCAGCCGCGGTATCGGCCGTTCCATCGCACTCGGCTTTGCCCAGGCCGGTGCTGCGGTATCGATCTGTGCTCGCGGTGCCGGACCACTCGAGGCGACTCGCGGCGAACTCGCTCGTTCCGGTCATACAGCACACGCTGGCGTCTGCGACCTTGCCGATGCGGAAGCAATCAGGCGCTATATTACCGACGCCGCCGAGGCGTTGGGCGGGATCGATATTCTGGTCAACAATGCCTCCGGTTTTGGCACCGCCGATGACGAGGCCGGCTGGGCCGCGAGCATCGCGGTGGACATGATGGCCATCGTTCGCGCGACGCATGCTGCCCTGCCATTCCTGCAGCGGTCGAAGGGCACGGTGGTGAACACCTCGTCCATTTCCGCCCTGCGCACGTCGGCGCGGACCCCGCCCTACGCCGCGATCAAGGCGGCGGTCATCCAATACACCTCGACCCAGGCGGCGATGTACGCACGCGACGGCATTCGCGTGAACGGCGTGGCTCCCGGCTCCATCGAGTTTCCCGGCGGCAGCTGGGAACAGCGCAAGTCAGACAACCCGAGCCTCTACAACGCGATCTTGCGTTCCATCCCGTTCGGTCGTCTCGGCCACCCAGAAGAGATTGCGAACGTCGTGCTCTTCCTGGCCTCGCCGCTGGCCTCCTGGATCACCGGCCAGACAATCGTCGTCGATGGCGGCCAGTTGCTATGACTTCGGTGGCGCCGCGTAGTTCGCCGACAGGTATTTGATGATTGCGGCGGCCGTCCGGTCGTCGATCGGCGCGCCGTAGCCTTCGCGCATTTTGGTGACCTCGGCCTTCCAAGCATCAGGGGTCAGGAACGATGAGTTCATCCGGATGTAGTTCAGCGTGTGGCAGACAGAGCAACTCGTCGCCACCGTATCCACATCGGGAGCATGCTTCAGTGCCACGTTCTCTTGCGCCACGGCAGAGGTGGCGAAAAGCATGGCAGCGAGCGGGAGATAGCGAAACATCATCGTCTCCCTACACCGCGGTCACTGCGACTTGTTGCGGCACATTGTTGTGGTAGCCGGCCGGGTTGAACTTCAGCTTTTCGACCTGCGTCTCGCCGGCGTTGTTGGTGGCGCGCGATGAGATGACGTATTTACCCGGCGCGAGCTTCCCGGTGTGGAAGGTGAACCCGCGGAACGCAAAAGGTCCCTGGTCCTTTCCCAGGTCCGCCGGCTTCCAGGTCTCACCGCCATCGAGCGAGACTTGAACTAGTCTGATGCCGTGGCCGCGATCCCACGCAACGCCTTGCACGTTGAACCCGTCTGCCGGCTGCCTTGTTCCATCGATTGGATCCGCGACCAGCGAGTTCACCACGATGTCTGTGATCGGCCACGTGGTGGCGTTGTCCTGCGTCGGGAACGGATGATCGACTGGGAACATGGCCGCGGGTACACGATACGCCTTCTGCATCCAGAAATTGTCGAGCGGCTTCCGGCTCACCTGTATACTCGTGACATGCTTCATCCAGTAGGTAGCGGTCCATCCGGGGACCACCACACGCGCGGGATAACCGTTCAGATGGGGCAGCTTGCCGCCGTTCATCGTGGTCGCAATAATCACCTCATCCGCCATCGCCTTTTGCATCGGCAAACTCTTGTGGAAGTCGGGCGTGGTCGGCAGGACTGGCCCATCCGCTCCATCGAGCCACACTTCAATCGCCTCGGCCTTCGCACCTGCCTTCGCCAGCACGTCCCTCAGCCGAGGGCCACGCCAGGTCGCGCACCCCATAGCGCCATAGCCCCACTCAACACCGGCCACATGCGGTGAGGACAACCCTCGGCGATTGCCCGAGCACTGGCAGACCGCAGCGACCTCCACCTGCTCGAACCCGTTCTGCAGGTCGTCGAGACGCAGCGTAAGCTGTCGCTCAGCGGCCTCTCCACCGATAGTGAGCGACCATGTGTTGAGGGCATCCGTCG
This sequence comes from uncultured Alphaproteobacteria bacterium, assembly GCA_963850535.1. Lineage (GTDB taxonomy): Bacteria > Pseudomonadota > Alphaproteobacteria > Acetobacterales > Acetobacteraceae > JAMXLO01. The sequence continues at coordinate 65,990 of CAWKMC010000046.1, forward strand.
CTGGAATGCCGGCCAGGTGATAGCGGACAAAAAACTGATCGTTCGGCGTAAGCGGTGTGCGGAAAGTCTCTATCGGTGCCTCATAGTTCGGTGGTCGCTCGGCCAGCCGGATCAACGGCCGCTTACCCGGCAGCGTTTCGAGCGTGGCCTCTTCACGCGTGCCCTCCGGCAGTTGCGGACTAAGCCAGACCGACTGGTCAGCTGCGTGTACCGCTCGCGCTGCAACGACCGACCCACAGAGGCCGGCCAACATGTCCCGACGCTTCATGCCTACCCTCCCGCTGAGCGAACTGTCTGCTCCGCCAGCGAGTTGTCAACGCAATCCGCGTACGGAATTTCGCGAGCGATCGCGCCACCGGAGAGCATCGCCGCCTGCAGGCGGTCAAAACCCTCGCGCTGCAACACCGGGTCCGTCGCGAACAGACCGAGTGCGCGATAGCGATCGATCACAGCGGCGAAGATGTCCGGCGCAACGTCTGGGAAGAAGTCCCTCAGTGTCCGCGCGACATCGATGCCGGGTGTGGTCGCGATCCAGCGCAGCGTGCGTGCCATAGCGCGCGTCATGCGCAGCAACTCCTCGCGGCGCGAGCGCACCAGCTCAACGGCGACGTCTTCCGCATCGTAGGCACCTATGGCGTGTGCCGCATAGAACGGCGCGTAGAACAGCGCGCGGAAGTTCTCCGACAATCTAATCGCCATCGAATATTTCTCCGCTAAGGCAGGCGAGAGTGCGGTTGCACGGCCCGAACGCACCGGCACCTTCAAGCGACGGCCGCCCCTTTCATGTCACCATTGGCAGTGGGATGAACACGATAGCTCGAGTACGGCTCTATTCGCGTGGCTATCACCTCGTCGAGGCGCCAGGGATGCTGATGTGCTGCCACTCACTCCGCACCCCCGCGGAGTAAGCCTCTCCTGTCTATCGATTAGGACTAGGGGTATGGTAACACACTTCTGAGGTCCCCGTAGCTCAGCCGGATAGAGCACAGGATTCCTAATCCTGGGGTCGTGAGTTCGAAATCTCGCCGGGGACGCCAGGTTTCAACCAATGCAGCCGCGATCGACAGCGCGGCTAGACACGTTGGAGGCGCAGCAACGGCGCCACTCAACATTGGTGTTGGGCCGGGACAGGACCATGCCTCCGCCTCTAGCATCGAAGCCCGATCCAGCAGGGGGCAGACCGGCGTTACCGGACAGCGATATGAACCCACACGCCCGATAATCGCAGCCTTACGCCACCGCTCGCTTCACACGTGGCCGCGTCAACCGCTAACAATGCCCTTGACCCGCAGGGGCCACTCCAGCCGATCCATAGCCTCTCGCCACAACCTCCAGTCGCAGCGCTCACTCGCGACGGCCGGGTTAGGTGGAACCTGCCGCTCGCCCCAGATCCGCAGGATCCGTGCGTGAACTAGGTCGATGCGGCGGCGCCGATACAGCGCGTCCAGGCATTTTACCACATCATCGGGCTCGCAGGGCCGCACAGCTTTGCCCTGGTTCGCGGTATAGCGGGCACCTTCGCGCCGCGCGATCAGCGCAGCCATTGTCCAGATCCAGGCCTCCTCAGCATCGCGAAACGGCTCGCATCGGCGATAGGGCACGAAAGATTGGCACAGGTTTGTCGCGGTCCGTCGGGCGGTTGCAACCATAACGTGCGTCTCCTTTTGAGCCGTAAATTATTGGAACAATCAGAGAACATATAAAACCATAGGTTGCACTCGCTTGGCAAGCGCCTTCCCACGCTCAGGAGAATATTTTCCTGAAACAACCCGCCGGCGCCGTTTGCGCGCTTCTGCGCCCGGGCAATAGGCCCCGGCGGTTGCTAGGTTCGGGCGTTTGCCTGGCTGAGCAGATCAGGGGGCAGCCAGACGCGGGTAACGTGCCAAGCGCCCTCGTGTAGGTCCATTTGCAGCCTAATCGGCGAGGATTGCCCTGGAGCATTCAGGTCGACGACGAAGCTGGACGGGCCGGCGAAGAAAGCCCAGCTTACCTGCACATCTGCGCCCGCGCCAACCTGCTTCGTCTCGGGCTGGCGCGCCGCCTTTGCCAGCGCTTCGGGTGTCACCTGCTTGTCGATGACGTTGGTAGCGATGCCCCTCACGAAACCCGCCCCGAAAGGCGGAAGTTGGCCGTTCGTCTTGGTCTGCGCCGGTTGCTCGACGACCAGGTCGCAGATGTCCTCCTTGATTCCCTCGCGGACGGTGTCCCAGTTGACCATCGACTGCAGGGCGGCGGCGTCCCCACCCCGGATTGCCTGGCCAAGCCGGTAGAGGGCTACATAGGGATAAACGCCGTACGCCATGGCTACCGCCAGACATGCGCCGATCACTGGCTTCCTGCCAATCACGAGCCTCGTCCCTCCTTAGGCTACTTCACCATTAGAACGGATGCATTGGTGTCCGGTTAATGGCAGTGAGGCAGCCTTTGCGTTGACAAGCACTTGAGAATGCAAACGTCTTCGCGAGCCTGCCATACTTTCGGGGGAGTCGTCACCTCCATATCAATAACATCTCGAACCGAGTCCGGGGCGTTGGCCGTCTGGGCGCTCCCCGCATCAGGCATGGTGATCTGCCCTGATCTCGGCACGGCGGTGGACCACCCGGGTCGCACGGTGTCATCGTGTCCGATATCAATGGGAGGACACATGCAGGTATCTATCTTGGGCGGCGGCGGCTTCCTTGGCCGCAGGCTGGCCGCCCGCCTGGCACGGGACGGCGAGCTGGGAGGCGCTGCCGTTGCCTCGTTGACGCTGTTCGACCTGGCGGCGCCAGCCGGGCCGGAGGCACCGTTCCCCGTCAGGACAGTCGGTGGTGACCTTGTTGATCTCCCACCCGAGGCGATCCCGGAGGGAACTGACGTTATCTTCCACCTGGCGGCCGTCGTTTCGGCGCAGGCGGAGCAGGATTACGATTTGGGGCGCCGGGTCAATTTGCGAGGCACCGATGCGGTGGTCGATGCCTGCCGCCGCCTTATCGCAGATGGCGGCAAGCCACCCCGCGTCGTGTTCACCTCCTCCGTAGCGAGCTTTTCCGGCAGTCAGGACGCCGTATTGGCAGACGATGCCAGGCAGATCCCGGCAAACAGCTACGGAGCGCAGAAGGCGGCAGCGGAACTGATCCTGACCGACGCCACTCGGCGCGGCTTCCTTGATGCAGTTTCTATTCGGCTGCCGACCGTCATTGTCCGCCCCGGTCGGCCCAACCGGGCTGCCAGTTCCTTTTTCTCGGCCATCGTCCGTGAGCCCCTGCTTGGGCTGCCTGCCGACCTACCCGTGCCCGACAGTTTCGCAGCGTGGGTGTGCAGCCCCCGCCGTGCCGTCGAATGGCTACTGCACGCTGCGACCATGGACACGACCAGGATGGGACTGGATCGCGGCGTCAATCCACCTGGCATCAGCACGACCATTGCATACCTGCTGCAGGCGCTTGATGAGGTTAAGCCGGAGGCGTCTGGTCTCGTGCGACGCATCGAGGACAAGGAGATCGCCGAAATCGTCGGCCTCTGGCCCCCGGCATTTGAGGCGGTTCGCGCGGGAACGCTTGGTTTCACGAGTCACGAACCGGTCGTCGAGGTCATCCGGGCCTTCGTGCAGGATGACCTCGAGGCAACACGCGTCGAGCGCGGTGTGCCAGCGCCGAGTGGATCAGTGGCTTAAATTTACCACACCTGAGGACAAAACCGCACAACGACGGTTGATCCTGCGGCGCACAAGTTCCAAGAAGAGGATCGCTTCGCGCTGCCGGCTGGACGTCGCACATGTCGACACTTCCTGGCAACTCAACCATCGCGGGTGCCTCAACGGCCCCGTCCGCGGGGCGAACTGCGTCTGCTCGCTACCACCGTCCTCGTCGCGCATTCGGCGACGCCGTTCTGCACGCGCCGCAAACACTGCGCGCACTGGTTCGCACCGACGAAGTCTGGCTGGTCGTGCTGTCCGCTTTCGTTGGCAGCTTCGCCGGAATCATGGTTTCGGCGATGACCGAGGCGACGCAGCTGATCCACGAGGTGCTGTTCGAGATCGGACCTAACCAGCGTCTGAGCGCGATGGTTGAGCTCGACCCGCTGCGGACGGTGATCGTTCCGACACTTGGTGGTCTGGTGCTGGGGCTCGCCGGCCTGCTCATCGCGCGTTACCGCCCCCGCCGGGCCGTCGACCCGATCGAGGCGAATGCCCTGTATGGCGGGCGCATGTCGCTAAATGACGGGCTGGTGGTCATGGGCCAGACGATCATGTCGAACGGCGTCGGGGCATCCATCGGACTTGAGGCCGGCTACACCCAGATCGGTTCCGCAATCGCGTCGCGCTTTGGCCGGATGTTCCGCCTGCGCCGCAATGACTTGCGGCTGCTGGTGGGTTGCGGCGCGGCGGGAGCCATCGCGGGCGCCTTCAACGCGCCGCTCACCGGAGCATTTTACGCCTTCGAACTCGTTATCGGCACATACACACTCGGCACCTTCGCGCCAGTCGCCGTCGCGTCGATCGTCGCCGTTTCCGTTGTCGATGCAATCAGCACCGCACCCTTCGACCTCGCGGTGCAGGTACCTTCGCGCGTTGACATGCTGGACTACATCCCGATCCTCGCCCTCGGCATGCTCTGCGCTCTGATCGGCATTGCCATTATGCGTGGTGTCACCCTGACCGAGGAGCTGTTTCGTCGCAGCGGCGTTCCGGGTTGGTTGCGCCCATCCATCGGCGGTCTCGCCGTCGGCCTGCTGGCTTTGATAACGCCGGCCGTGCTGTCCTCTGGCCATGGCGCGCTGGGCATTGTCATCGAGGCGCCCTACTCGTTGTCCCACCTTGCGATGCTGGTGGTGTTGAAGTCGATCGCCTCGGCGATCTCAATCGGCTCCGGGTTCCGCGGCGGCCTGTTCTTTGCCTCGTTGTTTCTTGGCGCTCTGGTTGGACGCACTTTTTCCGGCGCCCTCGCCATAGTCAGCACGGCACACGCGGTCTCGCCCGTGGTCTGTGCGCTGGTCGGCATGAGCGGCCTGGCGGTAGCCATCATCGGTGGGCCGCTGACGATGGGCTTCCTGGCCCTGGAGAGCACGGGCAGTCTGCCGCTGACTGTCGCAGTGCTCGCCGCCTGCGTCATCTCGGCTCTGACGGTCCGCAGAACGTTCGGCTATTCCTTCGCCACCTGGCGTTTTCACCTGCGCGGCGAAGCCATTCGCAGCGCGGTGGATATCGGCTGGATGCGCAATCTGACCGTTGGCCGAATGATGCGGCGCGAAATGCGGACCGTGCGTGCCGACACGCCCATCGCCGCGTTCAAGCGCGATTTTCCACTCGGGGCGCATCAGCGCGTGGTGGGGATCGATGAGGACGACCGCTACGCCGGCATCGTGCTGCCGGCCGAGGTGCATGCCGATGCCGATGAGAACCATCACGTCCGCGATCTGCTGCATTACACCGATACGGTGCTGCTGCCGCAGATGACGATCAAGGAAGCTGTGGCGATGTTCGAAAATGCCGAAAGCGACGCACTCGCGGTGGTGGACAGCGCCGAATCACGGCGCGTGATCGGGTTGCTCACGGAGCAGTACGCACTTCGCCGCTACAGCGAAGAACTGGATCGTCGCCGGCGCGAACTGTCGGGCGAGTGACCTGCGCAGGGAGGCGCCAACAAGCCGATGAGCAAGCCCGAAGACGTCATTGCCGATCGAACCCGTCCTTACAGCGGCGCCGAGTATATACAATCGCTGGGGGACGGACGCGAAGTCTACATCGATGGCGAACGTGTCGCCAACGTGACGACGCACCCTGCGCTGCGCAACTCGGTGCGTTCGATCGCTCGCCTATACGACGCTCTGCACGATCCGAAGCGTCGTGATGTGCTCACCTGCCGGACCGATACAGGTTCCGCCGGCTACACCCATCGCTTCTTCCGCGTGCCGCGCTCGCGCGAGGACTTGCGTGGCGCGCAGGCGGCCATCGCGGCTTGGTCGCGGATGACCTACGGCTGGATGGGCCGCACGCCGGACTACAAGGCTGCGTACTCCAACACGCTGGGCGGCAACCCTGATTACTACGGCCCGTACGCCGGCAACGCGCGGGCCTGGTACAAGCGCGCGCAGGAAACCGTGCCGTTCATGAACCACGCCATCGTCAATCCGCCGATCGACCGCCACAAGCCAGCCGAGCAGGTGAAGGACGTGTATGTTTCGGTGCAGAAGGAGACCGACGCCGGGATCGTGGTGTCGGGCGCCAAGGTTGTCGCCACGTCCGCAGCAATCACCCATTACAACTTTATGGGCCAGAGCTCGAAGACGGCCACCGAGGATCTGGACATGTCGCTGATGTTCATGGTGCCGATCGACGCGCCCGGCCTGAAGCTGATCTGTCGCACATCGTACGAGAAGGCGGCGTTGCTGAACGGCTCGCCATACGATTATCCGCTGTCTTCACGATTCGACGAAAACGATGCGATCTTCATCCTCGACAACGTGTTCGTCCCATGGGAGGACGTGTTCATCTATCGCGACCCTGCGCGTGTGCTGAGCTTCTATCCGCGTTCGGGATTTATGCACGGGTTTCAGTTCCAGGGATGCACTCGGTTTGCGGTCAAGCTGGACTTCATCTGCGGCCTGCTGGCGAAGGCGCTGCGTTGCACCGGTGGCGACGAAGCGCGCGGCAACCAGGTGCAGCTTGGAGAAGCAATCGCGTGGCGCAATCTGTTCTGGTCGCTGTCGAACGCTATGGCGAATGACCCGGATCCATGGGTCGGCGACACAGTGCTGCCGAACCTACGCGCCGGCCTCGCTTACCGCGTCTTCGCGCCGGACGCCTATCCCAGAATCAAGGACATCATAGAACGCACCGTCACTTCCGCATTGATCTACCTGCCATCATCGGTGAAGGACTTCGCTAACCCCTCAATTGAGCCGTATCTGCGGCGCTACGTACGCGGATCGCACGGCATCGAGTTCAAGGAGCGGATCAAGATCATGAAGCTCCTGTGGGATGCCATCGGCACCGAATTCGGCGGACGACACGAACTGTACGAGCGCAATTACGCGGGTGGCTGGGAGGATATCCGCGCCCAGACACTCACTGGCGCTGAGCGCGGTGGCGATCTGAAGTCGATGGAGGAACTGGTCGAGCAGTGCATGGCCGATTACGACGAGAATGGCTGGACCAACGCGACCTGGGTCAATCCCTGACGGTCACGGCGAACCTGCGGTGTGGCTCAACTGAGCTCATAGCTGCCGCTCCACGTCATCTCCGAATCAGTTGGCGACGTCATCTGCGCCTTGAATGGGCCGCCTCCCGACAGCTTTGCGAGAGATCCAGTCCCGCCGGTGAAGCGCCACGTGCCTTCAACGGTCGGCGCGTCCGTCATGGAGATCTTCGCTTCGAAGGTTCCGAAGCTGGTATCGCCGTTGGTGTGCACATTATGGAAATAGCCGTGCTGTTCACCAGTACCATCGACACTATCGGTCGTGCCGACATAGGTCATCCTTGCGTCATTCCATTGGGGGACGGCGCATTTGTGCTTCCCCAGCATCATCGCTACGCCGACTTGCCGGTTCATCGGCCCGGGAACTTCCATCGTGGTCTGCGATTGCACTTTGGATGAGCAGGTGCCGTTGAAGTTTGGCATCGTATTGCATCTCCCCTCTTGCACTGTCCTTTTGTGGACGGTTGCTTCGCACGAAGCGTGGGCGCCAGTCATGACAAGTGTCAAGCCAGAAGCCATGCGCGGGCACGCTTGGCCGAGCTTCGGCAAGACTTCCAGCCGCCTTTCTGCCAGGATGGATCAACAACACGAATTCCGAGGAGGGAAGTGCCTATGAGCCCATCGGGAGCCGTCGCCTCCTCCGACATTATCACCGGCCCGCTTGAGCAGAGTTATCGCGCGCGGTCTGCTGCATTCCGCGCGGCAAGCAACTCAACGCGCGTCACCCGCACGCATTGGCATATCGCCATCGCCAATGGTCTCGGTTGGGGCTTCGATGGCATGGACGGCGTCATCTTCGCACTGATGACACCGCTGATCATCAAGGATTTCGGCATCACGGTTCCCGAGTACCGAAGTGGCATGCAGATCGCGCTGCTGGTCGGGATTCTGGGTATGTATGTGTGGCCGTGGCTGGCCGATCGCTATGGCAGGCGCACTTTGCTCGCTGTCAACATCGCGCTGTTTTCGCTGCTGATGCCGATCACCGCGTTGACCACGACCTTCACTGCGTTCGTCGCCGTGCGCTGTGCGATTTACTTCGCGCTGAATGGCGAGTGGTCGCTGGGCTCGATGCTGGTCGCAGAGACCTGGCCCGCGAGCATGCGCGGCCGCGAAATCGGCATCAATCGTGGTACATGGTGCTTCGGTGCCGCGCTAGCCGGTGCGGTCGCTGCGTTCATCATGTCCGAATGGGGCTGGCGAATCGCCTGCGTAATTCCTGCTGTGGTGGCTTTGCTTGCAGTCTATGTCCGTATTGGATTGCCGGAGTCGCCTTACTGGGTGCGCCTGCAGGATCGGCGGCTACGGATCCGCGAGGCACAAGCCGCCGACCGACCACTGCTGGCCGCAGACCAGGCATGGCTCGACCGGGCCGCAAAGGCACCGGTTCGTCAACTCTTCCTGCCCGACATGTTGAAGAACACCGCAGCAGCGACGTTCATCGCCTGCTGCAGCACCATCATCTATGGCACGGTGGGCGTCTACCTGGCGCAGGAGCGTCATTGGTCCACTGCCACCTACGGTACATTCTATATATGGTGGGGACTGGTCGGCTTCCTCGGCCTGTTCTTCGCCGGGCTGATCTCCGACCAGTTCGGGCGGAAACCGGCATTCTATGTCATGCTGATCGAAGGTGCGGTGTTCCTCACTCTGTGGGTTTTCGCCGAAAGCAACACCGCGCTCTGGATCTACGGATTGTTGTGGAGCATCGGCTTCCTGGGCTTCTGGGCTCCCAGCATGATCCTGACCGCGGAAATCTATCCCACCCGCATCCGCGGCGTGGGCAACGGATTCTCGTGGGCCGTAGCATGGCTGGTCGGTTTTGCACTTTGGCCGTTCGTGACCATTGGCATCCAGCAGAGCACCGGATCATTCGCCAAGGCTTTCTTGATCGTGCCGGTGGCGATGCTGTTGATGGGAGTGGGTATCTGGCTGTTCACGCCGGAGCACAGGGGCAAGGAACTGGATGCGATCGCGATTTAACCTGCAGGGCAGCCATCTCAGACGCTGGCTGGGATGGCTCATTGTCGCAGTCGCGCTTGTTCCGATCACAGTCTTCGCTGCTCAGGACGCCGGCGATCGGCTGTTCTATATCGGACTGGCGCTCTACTCGGAGCAGTGGTCGGAAAACGATGTCGTCGAACTTGGAGACAAGCTGCGCGAAGACAGCCGCTATCAGGTCGTGCCAATGATCGCCAGCAATTTCCGTTCGCATAGCGGCCGCTTCCCCATTGCCGACGATGCGACCATCCTCTCCTTCGTGCGCACAGCGGCAGCGCAGGCTGCGCCCCAGGACGTAATATTTGTGCACATCAGCACGCATGGCGCCCCATACGAGCTGGCGCGCAGAATCGGCGAAGGAGAGACAACAGGGCTGAGTTCGCGCGAGCTTACGCGTATCCTTGCGCCGCTCGCCGGTCGTCCCACGATCATCGTTATCTCCGCCTGCTACTCAGGTTCGTTCATCCGCGACTTGCGCGGTCCTCGCCGGATCATCCTGACGGCGGCGCGCGCTGATCGCAGTTCGTTTGGCTGCGGGGCGGGAAACCGCCACACATTGTTCGGCGAAGCCGAGCTGAATGCGTTCAGTGAATCGGACAGCAGCCTGCGCCAGATCTTCACTGCCATACGACGCAACGTAGCCGGCATGGAACGCCAACAACATTTTCCCGCATCCCAGCCACAGGTCTCAGTCGGAGCCGATGTTGGCGATCTCTACGATGCGCCAGTGTTTTGAGTGGCCGGATCAGCGCAACGGCCGGAAGAACTCGCGGATCTCTTTCGCCAGTAGCTCGGGCTGCTCCATCGCCGCAAAGTGGCCGCCGCGCGACATCACGGTCCAACGGCGGATATCGCTATAGGTCTTCTCGGCGAGCGATCGCGGCGGTCGTAGGATCTCATGCGGGAACTCGGAGTAGCCGGTCGGGACGGAGATCTTGCCACCTTCGGGGATGGGCCACGGCCGATGCGTACGGAAATAATAAGGAAAGAATGACGAACCTATTGCACCCGTAAACCAGTAGAGACTGATGTTGGCGAGCAACCGATCACGAGCAAAAACACTTTCTACGTCGCCGTTGCAGTCAGACCAAGCGCGGAACTTTTCCACGATCCAGGCGGCCAGCCCCGCTGGCGAATCAGTCAGACCGAAGCTTAGCGTCTGCGGGCGCGTACCCTGGATCCATTGGTATCCGGTCTCCTCCCTCAACCAGTGTGCCAATTGATCGAGATAGGTGCGCTCTTGGGATGTTGGATTGGCCAGCATGGTCGTCTCACGCCGTACCGCAAGCAGATTGACATGGATGCCGATCAGCTTGTCCGGATGCGCATAGCCCATGCGGGACGCGGTGATGCCACCCCAATCCCCGCCTTGTGCCGCAAACTGCCGATAACCCAACGTCTCGGTCATAAGGTCGGCCAGGCAATCGGCGATCTCTTCGATACCGAAGCGCTTCTGGCCAGGACGGAACGATAGGCCGTAGCCCGGCAGCGACGGAGCGACGACAGTGAATGCATCGGCGGGATCGCCACCAAACCGCGCCGGGTCGGTCAGACGTGGAATGAGTTCGATAAACTCGAACACCGAGCCGGGCCAACCATGCATGAGCAGCAATGGGTACGGCTTCGGCCCCTGCCCCGGCACATGCAGGAAGTGGAGATCGATGTCGTGCAACGGCGCCTTAAACTGGGGAAACGCGTTCAGCCGCGCTTCTTCGGCACGCCAGTCAAAGCTGGAGCGCCAGTATGCAACCAATTCTCGGAGGTAGTTGACATTGGTACCGTCCGCCCATGGCTCGCCAGGCGCCTGATCCGGAAAGCGAGTCCGGCTCAGGCGTTCGCGAAGGTCGGCAATCGCTGCCTCTGGAACGTTCAGTGTAAATGGTTCCGGCGCTGCCATGAGCGTTATCCTAACCTCCCCTAGAGTTGGCGGCCGCCTTCTCCGATCCCATCAACGCCGGAAGTGCGGCATCACCTCGGCAGTCACGCGGCGGTACTGGTCGAGCATGATCGCCTCGGGCGTACCCATGGGCGTCGACACGTTGATGTGCTCCAGTCCCGGATAGCGCGCCTCGAGGTTCTTCAGGAAAGCGACGAGCTCATCGGACGTGCCAGCGAACCAGCCACCCAGGTTGATGTAGTGTTCGACCTTTGGCACTCCCGACTCGTACCACCCGCCGCGCCTGGCCACGGCGGCAACTTGGTCTTTGGTCATTCCCGGCATGAAGCCAAGGGGCGCAAACATTTTGGCGTGTTCTTCGTACAGCGGGACGATCTCCTTCAACGCCTGCTGCTTGCTATCGGCCAGGTGGATGACGATTCCGATCATCAGGTTCTCGCCCAGCTTCCAGTCCTTGCCGGCACGATGTGCAGCCTCCTGGAACGCGGTGATCGGCCCCTGCTCCATGGTTGCTGCGCCGCCACCGACGGCGCCCTTGATATTGTGCTTCACCATGAAGTCGAGCCCGCGAGCAGATGCGCTGACGACCGGCTGCCAGCACTCCACCGGCAGGTGGATTGGCCGCGGCACCAGCGTCAGGTCCTTCAAGGTATAGCCGCGATACGGCACCTCGGGTGGCAGGGTGTAGTGTTTGCCCTTATGCGAGAAGCGCTCGTTATCGAACGACTTAAAGATGATCTCGACCTGCTCTTCGAACAATTCGCGATTGGCGTTCTGATCCAGCATCGGCGCGCCAAACACTTCCACCTCGCGCGTGTGATAGCCGCGGCCAACGCCGAAGATCGTGCGCCCTTTGGTCATGATGTCGGCGGTGGCAAAATCCTCGGCCAGACGCAGCGGGTGCCACATCGGCGCGATGTTGAAGCCGCAGCCGATCTTGAGGTTCTTGGTGAGGTGGCACAGATGAACCGCTGCCATCAGCAGGTTCGGGATGACCTCGTAGCCCTCCTGCTGGAAGTGGTGCTCGGCCAACCACAACGTTTCCCAACCGCCCTCGTCCATCACCTTCGCGATGGCTTCGGTCTTGGCGAAGACGCTCGCCAGATGGGAATTGGAGAAACGGCGTTCGTTCGCCGGGGTCGCGTCCTGCCCACGATCGGGCAAATCCACATGGCCGGCATAGACGGTGGCAAATTTCCTGATCATGTTGGCACCTCGCTATCAGCCGCCGTAGAACCTATCGTCGCCAAGGTATTGGCGTCGACAATCGCCATCGGCGGGGAAAACGCAGTCTGGGCCACCCAGTTCACGTTGCCGCGCCGACCGTACCTTTGCCATCATCCGCCATCAGAACGTAGAGCATAAGGGATCATCTGCAGCGTCGTCTTCTTGGCATCCGCGTCCATCACACTCTCCCGGTCACTCGGCCCAGCTCGAACGGCCCTGGATTGCCCAACGCCCCTCCTTGTACGTCACGATGTACAGCGACCGGTAGCTGCCAATGGCGCTCCCGTCGGCGCGGACCCGGGTGAACTGGACGCGAAAGTGCACCTTGTCGGGGCCTGCATCGATCACCTCGACGTAGTCCCAAATCGACTGCATCCATTCCGCCGACTGGCCTTGGCCGGCCCAGACCAGGTTCTGGTAGTCAGCCGGCGCCTGCATGACTGTGATCTGCCCGCTGTGAAAGCGCGCATGCGGGAAATGGAACCAACGCGAACGGATGGCCTCCGCATCCTTCGCGTTGAACGCCGCCATGAACCCATCCATCGCGGCGCGCGCGCCCTCGATCGCCTGCGTAGTCAGCATCTCTTCCGCAAGCGATTGCCATTCCTCATCCAGCGATACTGTCGCCGGCTCGCGCCCGGCGCGACTGTACCAGCCGCCGGCATTCCGCATGTCGCCTTCCTTGCGATGCAAGTAGGCGTGCACCGCGGATCCGGTCTCGCCTTCGTCCTTTTGCGCGCAGACATGGGCGTGGTTCCAATCGCCCTTCGCATCCCACCACAGCGTCTGCAGCGCCAGGCTGAGCCCCTCCGGCGGCACGGCCTGCGCCACCGTCGCACGGAACTGTGCCAGATCCATATCCGCCCTCCCGCCGTTCCTATGCCGGAGTGTGCGCGGCGCCAGCTTCTGCCTCAAGTCCCGCGATGAAGTGGGCGCTCGCCCTGCTGTGCCTGATCCTTTTGGCACCGCTCACTCTGGTCGATGTGCCGCCGCTGCTCGACTATCCCAACCATCTGGCACGAGCGGTCGTCCTGGCATCGGCCGGGACCGACCCGATCCTGTCGAGCATGTACAGGCCGCACTGGGCGATCATCCCCGATCTAGGTATCGACCTGGTTTTGCCACCGCTGCTGCATGTGCTCCCAATTAATTTGGCCGGGCGCATTGTCGTAGGCCTAAGTCTGTTGCTCCCCGTCGCCGGCGTCGTCGCTTATAGTCGCGCCAACTTCGGTGCCTGGTCGACGTGGCCGCTTGCGTCGGCCCTGGTCGCCTATAATGCGACGTTTCTGCTGGGCTTTCTCAACTTTGTCGCCGGGATAGGGATGTCGCTGCTGTTCGGCGCTGCCTGGATTGCCTGGCGTGATCGATACCCGAAAGTCGTGGCGATTATCGCCAATGTCGGGACTGTTGCCCTGTTCTTCTGTCACCTGATGGGGTTGCTGTTCTTCTACGTGCTGATCGCAGGCTATGAACTGGAACGGCTCTGGGTGGCGCGCAGGGAGCCCGTCGCCGTCTGCAGGCGGATCGGCATCATGGCGCCAATGATCGCGACGCCGTTTGCACTCTTCCTGGCTTCTCCGCTTGCATTTCTCTCCAACAGCATCGAATGGACATCTGCCGTCGACAAGCTCCGCCAACTTGTCCTGCCCTTCTCCAATTATATCCTGTCCATCGACATCGTCACCGCTGGCGTGGTTGCTGGATTTCTTCTCTGCTGCATCCCCACCGGGCGCTGCCGGATCACGCTGGCAGGCGGCGTGGCCCTTGCGGTAACAACAATCGGTTTTGTAGTCGCACCTTGGGCTTTCAAGGGCACCTACTTTTTCGACACACGCTTTGTGATTCTACTGAGCTTCCTGCTGTTCGCTGCAGTACAGCCAATCCGGCTGAATCGGCTGATGATGATTTCCGCGACATGCCTGTTCGCAGCCTTGTTTGCCATTCGGATGGGGATCATCGGCTACGGCTGGCACGAACATCAGAGCGACATTAACGACTTGCGTGCAGTCATCGCATCCGTGCCACCAGGCGCCCGCGTGATGGTTGCCGAAGTGACGCCGGCTATCGCTTCCGAATACTGGCGCCATGTACCATTAAGCCGCAGGCTGTCAGTTGGGCTAGAACTGGACACCCACCTGCCAGCCCTGCTGCTGATCGAACATCGCGCCTATTGGCCCTTCCTGTTCGACAATCCGTCGCAGCAACCGGTGGAAACACTGCTCCCCTATAAGGTGCTGGCCGAGCACGCTGACACAGTTACGAACTATCGGGCACTCGCCGATCTATGCGGCTACGACTTCATGCTGTTGCTCGATGCGGGCGGCGAGCCCGACCTGGCGCACTTTGCAGCCGATCGATTGGCCTTGATCACGCAACGGGATATCGCGGCGCTGTTCCGCGTCAGGCGGAGCGCATGCCCGTCTTAGCAGCACCGCAGAAATCTTCGATCGCTCCCGTCGGGGCACGGGAATAGAGGCCAGCGCGGCTCGCCGCCACACCAGTCAGGCGATACATGGCGATTGCCATCTCGGTTGCCTTCATCACCGTGGCAATCCCTTCCAGGACCACCGCACCCTCGACCACGAATGGCTGATCCTGCGAGAATAGCAGCATCGGCAGGCCACCGGCGGGAATGAGCACATCGCAACGACGCTGCAGCAGCGGCTGCACTTCTTGCACAAAATCCGCCCGCACCCGCGCGTATTCCTCGGCATCGGTGAAAGCCCGCATGAAGCGCGGCAGATCCGCCTTGATCGCCGTGACGCCGCCGACCCGCTGCAACAGGCCGTGCCTGATCACCTGCTCCTCATGCCAGGGGACGAACACCGGATCGATCGTCACGAGGCCTATGCGGCGTCCGATTGAGCAGGCGAACAGCATCGTGGCCTCGCCCAGACCTATCACCGGAATGTCCACGGCACCCCGGCATTCTGTCAGGCCGGGTTCCTGGAAATGACCGATGACGAACGCATCGTAGCCTGCCCGCTCTGCCGCGAGCGCGGCATGGATCGTCTGCTCCGCGCAGCGGAATTCCGTGATCGGGTGGAAGAAGCGGTCCGGCGGCGAAATGCCATGCACATCAATCTCAATACCCGGCGCGGCAACCGCCCTAAGTTTGTCACGCAGGCGCTCGATATACGGTGCCTGCTCGCCAGGATCGACGAAGCTCTGGTACCAGATCCGCATGTGCCTATGCGTTCAACAACCGGCGGAGCTTCCGTACGGCACTATCGGGTGTGGTCAACACTGTCCGCCGGGTAACGGTGGCAACGCGAGCCGCGGCCGAAGACAGGCTGAACTGCGCGAGTGCAATAACGTCGCATCCTTCCAGCTCGCGTGCTGCATCTGAAGCCAATCGGTCGTGTTCGGCCGGGTCGCCACGACTCAGCGCCGCGAGCGCGTCCGATGCCAGGACCGGAACCAGCGTCACGTCTGGTGCAATTGCGGTGAACTCCGCCGGCATCGTTGCCAGCGTCGGAGCGAAGGTTGCCAGCAAACCGACGCGTCCATGCGCGCCCGCCGGTGAGACTGCTTCCTCTATCATGGCTTCGTTCGGCTTGAGCACGGGCATCGGCGCTAGTTCGTGGGCGCACGCTTCGATGCACGGGCCGAACGCCGAGCACGTGAATAGGATGGCGTCTGCGCCGCAGGATCGCGCATATCGCGCCAAGTCCAGAAAGCGTGTTGTCATCGCGGCCGTCAGCTCGCCTTCCCGGGCAAGGTCGGACGCCAGCGTATCGTCCAACAGGTTGGCGAGCTGCGCTTCAGGCCAGAGTCTGGCGAACGATGCTTCGATAGGCGCGATGGAGTGCTTCAGCGCGTGGATCAGCGCAATCCGCATCACGACCCTGGATGCTCGGTGGTGGGGTCGATCATCTTCCGCACCTCGGTAATCTTGGTCGCCGGAAAGCCGCTGATCTCTGCGTGTTTGCGAATGATGTCCTCATCTTTGGCAAGATAGACGCAGAACGTCTTGTCTGCGGCAACGAAGCTCTCCACCCACTGGATATCTGGACCTAGCTGGTTCAGCACGGCGTTGGATTTGGCAGCGGCACCGCGCAGCTGTTCGCGCTCCAGCGATCCCGCGCCGGGAATGTCGCGTTCGATGATGAACTTGCGCAGAGCCATGGCTTCCTCCGGTTCAACTTGGTGGCGCACCGTGCCACGACCCATCTGGGGCGCCAAGCCTGGGCTCTATGCCAGCGGCGATGGCTGCGGTCGTGACCCATCGGTGAAGCGGCTGTAGCGGAACGGGGTCGGATCCACCACCGGCGGATCACCCGCGACCAGGTCCGCCGTTAAGCGGCCCGCACCCGGGCCTATGCCAAAGCCATGACCGGTAAACCCGGTCGCGATGAAGAAACCGGGAAGCGTGTCCACCCCCGAGATTACGGGCACGGCATCCGGCGTTACGTCGATGACGCCGCCCCAACTCTCCGCCACCTGCATGTCGCGAAACGCAGGGAACGCTTCCGTGACGTGATTTCGAGCCTGATCCAGGATCGGCTTATACGGCTCCGGGTCAAGCGTACGCACCTGCTCGAAGGGTGAAGGCCCGTCGAGCGCCCAACGCCGCGAGATGTGCCATTCCTCCAGGAACTTGCCGCCCACGCGCAACCGCAAATTGCGCCATTGCAAACGCAGCGACGGCAGGTAGTCACTGAAAAATCGGAATGTGTCCGGCACGATATCAACCACGTTGCCGCTCCAGCTGGCGACGGTGTAGCCACCATCCAGCCGCTTGCGCAGACCGAAGCCGAAGCCACTGCACGACGTCTCGACCCCCGCATCCATCGGGGTAGTGCGCATCACCGAAGACATCACCTTGAGCTGCGGCAGGCGCAGGTCGAGATTGCCGCAGAACAATCGGGACCACACACCGCCCGCAAGCACGACACTGTCACAACCGATGCGCCCTTTCTCCGTCACCACGCCGGCGACGCGTCCGGCCTTGGTCTCTATCCCCCGCACCGCACATTGCTGCATGATGACAGCGCCGTGTCGCTGCGCCGCCGCGGCGATCGCGGGTGCGGCTTTCTGCGGTTCGGCACGGCCGTCACTCGGCGTATGCAATCCACCTTGCCAATCACCGGTCAGTCCAGGCAGCACGCTGCTCACCTCGTCGCGCGACAGCATGCGCGTATCGAGTTGGTATGGCTGTGCCTCCTTCAGCCAAGCCTCGCGCTTCGCCATTTCGTCCGGCGTCTTGCACAGATAGACGATGCCGCAAGGACGGAAGCCGGTTTCAGCTTCCGTCAGTGCGTTCATCTCCGGCCACAGCCGCAGGGCCTCGATCGCTAGCGGGATCTCCCGTGGGTCGCGGCCCATCTTGCGGCACCAGCCCCAGTTGCGGCTCGACTGCTCCCCAGCGATGTGTCCCTTCTCGCACAGCACGACCGGCACGCCCTTGCGCGCCAGGAAGAACGCTGTGCATGTGCCTATGATGCCGCCGCCGACCACGACGACCGAGGCGCGCGCGGGAAGATCGGTGCTTGACGTGACGGTATCGACACGCGGCGCCATGCAACGGTTCCTATGGCGTGATGACTGGCGACATACGCGTTTCGCCGTCATGGTTGGCGATGATGATCGCCGCTGGTGGGGCTTCCTCGGTCTTCACGAGATTGCCGAGGCCGGTGCAGAAGTAGCTGTTGCAGACATCGGAGCGCAGCGAGCGATCCAGCGTGCAGCCGGTTTCGGCGTGAAAGATGCACGAATCGGCATAGCCGCTGGTCGGCACCCGCTCGGTATAAATTCTCATGACAGCACGCGCATCGAGGTCTGGGCGCGCTTGTCGCACACGCGCCATCACACGCTCATCCATATAACCGTGTTCGCCGCCCCCTTTGCAGCACCAGCCTTTGCACAGCGCGCAAGCGGCTCGCGCCAGCGTACCGACGAATCCCTCGGGCTCCGGCCGCAGCGGTGAGGCTGACTCAACCGGGCGCTTCATCGTCCGCATCGCGCGCAGCGACTGGACGAGATGCCTGCGCAGGCGCCAAACGCGCTCGCGTTGGATCGGCACCAGGGCGCGCCGGTTAAGCGGCACCATTACGGCCTGGTTGCCGCTCGCATCCTCCTCGGCGGCAATCGAAAATTGCTGCGTGACCATGCGTGTTCCGCTCGGTGCCGTAGGGTGGCATCCTGCCCGAGCGCAAGCGGGAACACCACAGTGGCAATACCGATCATTCTCGACTGCGATCCGGGCACCGACGACGCCTTTGCCCTTCTGCTGGCTCTGGCGTCCCCCGAGCTTGAGGTTCTGGCGGTAACTGTGGCAGGCGGCAATGTCGGACTGGAGTGCACGCTGCCCAACGCGTTGGCACTGGTTGCGCTGGCCGAGGCTAAAGTGCCTGTATATTCGGGTGCCGATCGGCCACTCCTCGGCGCGTTCGTCAACGAGACACGCGTGCACGGCATCGATGGGCTTGGCGGCATTGCGCTGCCCGCCGGGGGCACCGCTGTATCCGGCGTCGCTGCGGATGCCATCCGCGCTATCCTGCGCAGCGCACCACAGCGCGTGACCTTGGTCGGCATCGCGCCGGCAACCAACTTGGCACTCGCTTTGATGACGGAACCGTCGCTGGCGGCTCGTGTCGAGCGGATCGTGTTGATGACCGGCGCCTGGGGCGAAGGTAATGCGACGCCGGCCGCCGAATTCAATGCCCTCAACGATCCCGAGGCACTCGCCGTACTGCTGGCCTGCGGTAGACCCGTTGTGCTGGTGACGCTCGACCTGACGGAGCAGGCACTGTGTACACCGGCACGACTGGCCGCGTTCAAACAAGCCGGTGTGGGCCAGTGCATCGCCAGGCTGTGCGATATTCAGGCCACTGTTCCACTCGGCCCGCGCTTCGGAGGGACAGGTGCGGCGCTGCACGACCCCTGCGCCATCGCGTGGCTGATTCGGCCCGACCTCTTCACGGCACGCGATTGCGCGGTCTCCGTCGATCTCGGGCCAGGGCCTAGCCGCGGGCGTACAGTCATCGATCGTTGGAACCGCTCGGGTCTGCCGCATAATGCGACCGTGCTTCAGACGCTGCAGGCCGACGAGTTCTTCGCACTGCTGAGCGAACGGCTGACAAGATTGCCATAGGTTGCACCTCGATTGGAGACCGATCCGTGAATCCTGCCGAACTGCCTTTCGACGCCGAGACTATGCTGGACGGACTGCGTGTCTGGGTGGAATGCGAAAGCCCGACTTATGATCCCGCTTCGGTCAACCGGATGATGGATCTCGCATCGCGCGAGCTGGTGATCGCCGGAGCGCGCGTCGAGCGCGTGGCGGGACGCATGGGCTTCGGCGACTGCGTGCGGGCGACCTTCCCGCACCCGACGCCGCACGTGCCGGGCATGCTGGTCATGGGACACCTCGATACCGTGCATCCGATCGGGACGCTCGCTACGCTGCCGTTCCGCCATGACGGCGGTCGCGCCTGGGGGCCCGGCATCCTGGATATGAAGGGCGGCAACTATCTGGCTTTGGAAGCAATCCGTCAGCTAGGACGCGCCAGGATCGCAACCAGGCTACCGATCACCGTGCTGCTGACCAGCGATGAGGAGGTCGGCAGCCCTTCAACGCGTGACCTGATCGAGGCAGAGGCTACACGCCATCGTTACGTCCTGGTGCCGGAGCCAGCACGTGCTGATGGCGGCGTGGTGACGGGTCGCTATGCGATCGCAAGATTCAATCTAGAGGCAACCGGCCGTCCCAGCCACGCGGGCGCGAGGCTTGCAGATGGCCGATCGGCAATCCGCGAAATGGCGCGCAAGCTGATCGAAATCGAAGACATGACCACCGAGGACTGCACCTTTTCGGTTGGGGTAATCCACGGCGGCCAATGGGTGAACTGCGTATCCACCACCTGCACAGGCGAGGCACTATCGATGGCCAAACGGCAAGAGGACCTCGATCGCGGCGTCGCCCAGATGCTGGCGCTCTCGGCATCGTCGAATGATGTGCAGTTCAAAGTGACCCGTGGCGTGACAAGGCCTGTATGGGAACCCAACAGCAACGTGATGGCACTTTATGAGACCGCCCGCGGCATCGCGCGAGACTTGGGCTACGACATCAGCTCGCAAAGTTCTGGTGGCGGCTCCGATGGCAATTTCACCGGGGCGATGGGTATCGCCACTCTCGACGGTCTCGGCGTAGCGGGAGCCGGCGCGCACACACTCGATGAACACATCATCGTGGAGAGCCTCGCGTATCGCGGCAAGCTGATGGCCGGCCTGCTCGCAACACTCGCCTGAACATGCGCCGCATATGGCGTGTCATCGCCGCCAGGCGGTTTCTATCGATTGGCCTGCTATGCGGTGTCGCCGCTTACCTGTTGCTGCCGTCGAGCATCGACAACACCACGCGCTCGATCATGGCATGGGATTCCGCCGTCATCGTCTATCTTGGCCTGGCCGCTCATCTGTTCGCCTCGGAGCATCTCGACCGAATGGCCGCGGACGCGGCTGCCCAGCAAGAGGGCGAATGGACCATCTTCTGGCTGACCCTCGCCGCCATTACCTTCAGCTTCATCGCCATCATTGGCGAGTTTGCCGGGATTGCGAAGGATATGCCGCCAGGACCGCGCAACCTGCATTTGCTGCTGGTCGCGATCACGTTGTTCGTATCCTGGCTGATGACGCACACCACGTTCGCGTTCCGCTACGCTCACGAATTCTACGAAATCGATCCGGGTGGATCCGGTATCAGCGGTGGCCTTGAATTTCCGGGCGAGAAGCGACCCGACTACATGGACTTTATGTATTTTGCGCTGGTACTCGGGATGACTTTCCAGGTGTCAGACGTGGAGATCACGGCGCGCAAGTTCCGCCGCCTTGCTGCAGCGCACGGACTGCTTGGGTTTCTTTACAACGCCATCATTGTGGCCCTGACGGTTAACCTCGCAGCCGGGTTGCTGTGAGCTCAGTCGGCTGTCCAGCCACCATCGATCAACAAACTCTGGCCGGTCATATAGGCCGAAGCGTCCGATGCGAGAAAGACCGCAGCACCCATCATGTCGGCGGCAGTCGCAAAGCGGCCCATTGGCGTGTGGTCCAACAGTCGCCTGCCGTGCACGTCATGTTCGAGCAGGCCATGCGTTAGGTCGGTATCGACCCAACCAGGCGCCAGTGTGTTCACACGCACGCCACGTTTGGCCCAATCCAATGCAAGTGCACGCGTCAGCATCTCTACGCCACCTTTGGATGCGCAATATGGCACCGAGCGAAGTAGCCCAACGTGGCCCGCTACCGAACTGATGTTTATGATCGAGCCCCTGCCCTGCTCCACCATGACGCCACCGATGTGCTTACAGCAGAGGAAGGTGCCGGTGAGATTGATGTCGATAATGCTCTGCCAGTCCTGCAGACTGGTCCTATCGATGCCGCGAAAAACCGGATTGATGCCTGCGTTGTTGACGAGCACATCGATCCTGCCATGCCGAATGAGGACCGCGTCGCGCAGCGCCAGGACCTCAGGCTCGCGCGAGACATCCGCCACCTGCACGCTCGCCGCCTGACCAATCGAAGCCGCAGCCGCGGCAAGCGTCGCTTCTGTGCGACCGGCTAGCACCAATGTTGCACCGTGGCGCGCGAGACCTGCGGCCATGGCAAGGCCTATGCCCCGGCCACCACCCGTCACGATGGCGACCTTGCCAGTCAAGTCGAACTCACTCACCAGTTCGGTCCTTGCCGCGCGATGCGCTGGGCCAACGACCAGCGGTGCACCTCAGATGGCCCGTCGTAGATGCGGAACGCGCGCACCTCGCGAAAAATTCGTTCGACCAGCGTCTCGCCCGTGACCCCCTGCCCGCCGAGCACCTGAACGCAGCGGTCAACCACGCGCCAGATCGCCTCGGAGCAGAACACCTTCGCCATCGACAACTCGGTGGTGCCGCGCGCTCCTTGATCAAGCACCCAGGCAGTGTGCCAGATCGACAGTCGGCTCATGCGGATGTCGATCTCGTTGTCCGCCAGCATGAAGCCAACGCCTTCGTGGTTCACCAGCCTGGCGCCGAACACCTCGCGCTGCTGCGCGTATCCGGCGGCGATGTCGTGCGCGCGCCGCGCCGCGCCGAGCCAGCGCATGCAATGGGTCAGCCGCGCTGGTGCCAGCCGCACCTGGGCGTAGCGGAAGCCCTTGCCCGGCTCGCCCAGAATGTCGCTCGCCGGCACGCGAAGGCCGTTGAACCGTACGACGGCATGCCCGCCGGCGAACGCTTGATCCATGCTGTGCATGGTGCGAACGATCTCGATGCCGGGCTGATCCATATCGGCGAGGAACATTGTCGCAACACCGTCCTCGTCCTTTGCCATGATAATGGCAAAGCCGGCGCCATCGGCTCCGGTGATGAACCATTTTGTGCCGTTGATGATCCAGTGGTTGCCGTCCTTCACCGCTGTGGTGTTCAGCGCCGCTGGATCGGAGCCCGCGCCGGGCGCCGGCTCGGTCATGCAGAAGCAGGACCGGATGGCGCCGCTTGCCAGCGGATGTAGCCAGCGTTCCTTCTGCTCCGGTGTGGCGACCTGTTCCAACAGGTGGATGTTGCCCTCGTCTGGCGCAAAGATGTGCATCGCGACTGGGCCCAGGAGCGAATAACCGGCCTCCTCGAACACCACCGCCTTGCCGACGTTGTTCAGCCCTAGGCCGCCGAATTCCGGCGAAGCATGGGGGGCAATCAGCCCGGCCTCGCGCCCAAGCGCCACAAGCTCGCGACGGAAATCTTCTGTTGGCCCGTGCGCCGTCTGCCGCGGATCACTCTCCAGCGGCATGATCCGCTCGCGAATGAAGCGGCGTGTCCGCTGCTGCAGTTCCTGCAGCTCCGACGAGAGCGAAAAGTCCATCAGAATGCCCGCCCCTGGGCGATCTCGTGGGCGAACTCCACGATCCCGGTGCCGATCGCCGTTAGGCCGGCATAACGTGCCTCGGTCGTGGCGCCGCTGCGCCAGCGGTAGCCGAGCTGGAGAAAGATCACCCCGAGCTTGTACATCGCCAGCACCCGATGGAACAGGAAGTCGGACATATCCCGCCCGGTCAGCGCGGCGTAGCTTGCCACGGCCTGTTCGCGTGGCCAGAAGCCACCTTCGTCCGCCGGCATTTGCGCCATATCATGTAGGGCGGGGGGATCGTCCTCATGCACCCAATAGCTCAGCAGTGTGGCGAAATCGAACAGCAAATCACCCCGTGTGCCCTGGTCCCAGTCAACCACCGCGACGGGCGACAGGTCCCGCGGGTTCAGGATGATGTTGTTCAGCTTGAAGTCGTTGTGCAGCAGAGCAGGTGTTCCGTCCGGCACCTGGTGCGCCTCCAACCAGGCGCCCAATTCCCTGTGCAGCCTCTCGGTCCCCTCCTCCATCGCCGCCGCCCCGCGCTTGCGCCAGCCGCTGACTGCGCGGCCCAAGAACCCGGCTGGGCGTCCCAGATCGTCCAGCCCGACCGAACTTGTGTCGACCGCATGGATAGCCGCCATGGTCTCCAGCAGGATCTGCGAAAGCCGTGCGCCCGACCTCCGGGCGCCCCGCAAGCTCGGGAGGAATGTGTTCTCGTATGACGAGGCCGGGACGGTACTCGATGATCTGGAACTGCGACCCGACGTCGCCGGGATCGGAACACAGGAACAGCCCACGCGGGACGAATGGCAGCGCATCGGGCAGGCGGCTCAGAATGCGGAACTCCCGGGCCATGTCGTAGGCGCCGGCCGGCAACTCGCCGAGTGGTGGCCGGCGTAACACGGCCGGACGTCCATCGAGATGGATCAGATAGTTCAGATTGGCGAGACCACCGGCGAACTGCCGCGGCGGCGGATCACCGTCAAGGCGCCGCCCATTCGCGGCAAGATAGTTGCCGATTGCAACCCAATCGATCGGCACGCTGTGCTCTGCCGAGCGCACATCGGCGGACTCCACGCCCGATGTCTCTATCGCGTGAATGGGTTCTTCGATTCCACCCGGCCGAACATTCGGCTCCACGCTGCTTCCCGCAGCAAGCGGTTCGAATCGCCGCCACCGGTCGGCGCGGCTTGCCGGGACGCTCTTGTTTCTGTGGATGCCGGAGCGCGTGCCTTGGGCGCCGCTGCCGTACTCTTCGTTGTTTTGCGCAGTGCCATTTTTGACCTTCCCCGTATGATGACGACTCTACGTTAGCATTGTTGCGCCGCTCGGCCAGTTACCCCATGCCAGGCGGATCCGCAGAAGGGCGGCGCCGGCGAAGTTCGCGACGCGATCAAGCGCGCTAGCTTCTGCTGCACCGCGCCCGCGCGTTCCCGACGCGGAGACCCGGGCGGGTCGCGGTGATCCCACAGCCTCATCGATCGCCCGTCGAATGCGGCCTCGCGCCCGATGCAGGAGCACGCGCTGGTTCTCTGCGGTAATGCCAAGCAAAGTGCACGCCTCCTCGGCGTCACAGCCCTCCAGATCCCGCAGGATGACCACCGCCCGTTGCCCCGCTGGCAGGCGCTCGATCGCAGCCATGACATGGTCGCGCAGCTGGCGGCCTCCCACGATGCGCTCGGGACTGATCTCATCCCAAAGCCGCGGTGCCTCGATCCAGTGTCCATCCGGCTTGAACTCCGAGCTGTCCACAGCCCGACCGCCCGGGCTCGTTCCTTCCATGAGCGCCGGCAATCCCACAAGTCGGCCCTCTCGGCTGGCACGCGTGCGGGCTCGGTTCAGCACAATGCTGAAGACCCAGGTGGCCAGGCTTGATCGACCTTCGAATGACCCGAGGCCGGAGAAGACGGCCAGCCACGCGTCCTGCACCACCTCCTCGGCCTGTGCGCGGCTGCCAATGATCGACGTGGCCAACCCAACAAGGGAGCCGTGCAACTCCCTGACTAGGGTGCGATAGGCAGCATCATCCCCGCGCCGCAAGCGCGCCAGGAAATCCGGATGGCTCAGCTCCGACTGGCGCACCGGATGAGCCCTCGAACCGCTGCTCATGTTGCGTGAGGCCACACTGGCTCTAAGTAACGCAATGCTGCGAAGCGAGTCTCAAGCTTTTCTGGCTGTTGGCAAGGGGGACAAGCGTGCCGACCTGCCGTGACATGAGCGAACTTGTGACTGATTATCTCGAGCGTGCGGTCTCGATGCGCAAACGCCTTGACATGTGGTGGCATCTGGTCCGGTGCGAGGCGTGCCGCCACTATTATGATCAGATGCGCCGGACGATCGGGCTGCTGCGACGGCTCCCGCCGAGCCGGCCGGACACGAGCACCGAGGATGGTGTGGTGGCTACCGCGCAGCGCCGACAGGAGCGTGATTGAGTCTGCACAGACTACGAGCAGGTGACGCCGCGCTGCTTGGCATGACGCATAGAATCCGCGCGCATCGAGTCGCGCCTGGAGGTGAGACGCAACCGCTCGGCTATGCGTGGCGGTAGAATCGTCAGCTTAACGGCATGTTAGAAGTACACGTGTAGGCTTGAGACACTCGGGGGCAGCTTGCCTGCAGGCCTCGCTGGGTAGGGAGGTTGCGGCGATGGGGCCAAAGTCCGATGACATCACCCCAGTTTGTGAGCCACCTCGACGGGCGCAGAAGAAAACCGACCGCCCCAACCCCACATACTTCACGGCAAGCTCAAGAAAGAGCTGTAAGCCTCAGATATACAACGAAAAAGTTCTGACGACTAGGGGCTTGAAGGTGTCCGGAGAGCCGCTCTGGGATCAGATTGCGGCAGGTTCGCGCTGCGTCTTGTGGGCATCCGATGCGACGGCACTGCCAAGTGGCTGTGAACTGCCACATTGTCACCACGCTTTATCCCTTGGTCGAATATAGCGGCTAAGCGAGTCGGATAGGAGACCAAAATGGCTGAGCCAAATTCCACCATACGGTCGGTGCAAACTGCACCCGCGAGCGAAAAAACATTCACGCGACACCTGCTCGATACGCTACGCTCGCACCCATCTTGCATGGATGCGAGAAGGTTTCCCACTTTTCACGGAGCGGCCGATGTATCCGGTCGATGATCTGTTTTCAGCTTACGCGCGAGGCTTCGAGGCTAACCGCGAAGCGGAGATGACGCTTCCGGAATACCTGGAAGCCTGCCGCGACGATCCGATGCTGTATTCGACCGCGACCGAGCGGCTGCTTGCAGCAATCGGTGAGCCCGAGATGGTCGATACGTCGAAGGATGCCCGACTCGGCCGCATTTTCATGAACCGCACGATCCGGGTCTATCCGGCATTCTCGCGAATTCTACGGCATGGAAGAGACGATCGAGCGAATCGTCGGCTTTCTTCGCCACGCCGCGCAAGGCCTCGAGGAGCGCAAGCAGATCATGTATCTGCTTGGCCCCGTCGGCGGCGGCAAGTCATCCTTGGCCGAGCGGCTCAAAGCTTTGATGGAAGTGCATCCCATCTATGTGCTGAAGGCGGGCGACCAACTCAGCCCAGTATTCGAAAGCCCACTCGGGCTGTTCAATCCCGAACGCATGGGCGCCCTGCTGGAGGATCGCTACGGCATTCCGCAGCGCCGGCTGACCGGCCTGATGAGCCCATGGTGCATCAAGCGCCTCGACGAGTTCGAAGGGGACATCTCGCGCTTCCGGGTTGCCAAAATGCAACCGTCTCGGCTTCGGCAGATCGCGCGTAGCGAAAACCGAACCGGGCGACGAGAACAACCAGGACATCTCCTCGCTGGTGGGCAAGGTCGATATTCGCAAGCTGGAGTTGCATGCGCAGAACGACCCGGATGCCTACAGCTATTCCGGTGGTCTGAACCGCGCCAATCAGGGACTGCTCGAGTTTGTCGAGATGTTCAAGGCGCCAATCAAGATGCTGCATCCGTTGCTGACAGCGACTCAGGAAGGCAACTACATCGGGACCGAGAATATCGGCGCTATCCCGTTCGGTGGCATCATCCTCGCTCACTCAAACGAGGCGGAGTGGCAGACCTTCAAGAACAACCGCAACAATGAGGCCTTTATTGATCGTATCTATGTAATCAAGGTGCCTTACTGTCTGCGGGTTACCGAGGAGCAGAAGATCTACGACAAGCTGGTGCGCGGATCAGAGCTTGCGGAGGCGCCTTGCGCACCCGCCACGCTGGAGATGCTGGCCCGCTTCTCCGTCCTTACGCGGCTGCGCCGTCATGAGAATTCCACGCTGTTCGCCAAGATGCGGGTCTATGACGGAGAAAGCTTGAAAGAGACTGATCCGCGCGCCCGATCACTGCAGGAGTACAAGGACTCGGCTGGTGTCGAGGAAGGCATGGATGGTGCGTCCACCCGCTTTGCCTTCAAGGTCCTTGCGGCCACGTTCAACCACGACACGACGGAGATTGCGGCCGATCCGGTGCACCTGATGTATGTGCTGGAGCAGTCGATCCGCCGCGAACAACTGCCGACAGAGACCGAGAAGCGCTACCTTGAATTCATCAAAGGAGAGCTGGCGCCACGTTACGCGGAGTTCATTGGCAATGAGATACAGAAGGCCTATCTCGAATTCGTACCACGACTATGGCCAGAACCTGTTCGACAGGTATGTTGCCTATGCTGATGCTTGGATCGAGGACATCGACTTCAAGGATCCGGACACCGGGCAGCTCATGAACCGCGAGCTGTTGAACCAGGAGTTGACCAAGGTCGAGAAACCGGCTGGCATCGCCAATCCGAAGGACTTCCGGAACGAGGTGGTAAAGTTCAGCCTGCGGGCCCGTGCCAACAACAACGGTAAGAACCCGTCGTGGACCAGCTACGAGAAGATCCGTGAAGTCATCGAGCGTCGCATGTTCAGCCAGGTGGAGGAGCTTCTGCCGGTGATCAGCTTCGGGTCCAAGAAGGACAGCGATAGCGAGAAGAAGCATGCGGAGTTTGTAGAACGCATGGTAGCGCGCGCCTACACCGAGCGGCAGGTTCGGCGCCTGGTGGAGTGGTATATGCGCGTCAAGCAGGCCGGGTGATAAAGGACCCGCCCGGATAAGGCAATCTCATGCACATCGTTGACCGGCGCCTGAACCCCAGCGGCAAGAACCTCGCCAACCGGCAGAGGTTTATGCGGCGCGCGAAGTCGCTGATTCGCAAGGCGGTGCACGAAAGCTCCGCCAGCCGCAGCATCAAAGACGCCGATCAGGCAGGCGAGGTCGCATTGCCCGCTCAGGGCGTTCATGAGCCCTCGTTTCACCGCAGCGTGAGCGGCGGAATGCGCGATCACCTGCTGCCCGGCAACAAGCAGTATGTCGAGGGCGACACGATTCCACGCCCGCAGGGCGGCGCTGGCGGCGGCGGCTCGGAAGGCAGTCCGGATGGCGAAGGACAGGATGATTTCCGTTTCGCTCTGTCGCGGGACGAATTTGTCGACCTGTTCCTTGAAGATTTGGAACTTCCGGATCTGGCAAAACGCCGGGTGGTCGATAGTGAGAGCGTGAGCTGGCATCGGGCCGGCTATTCGGTGACGGGTTCACCGGCCAATCTCGCGCTGCTTCGAACCGTGCGGAACAGCCTATCGCGTCGCATCGCACTGAAACGACCCAAGGCTGCCGATCTTCAGGTGCTGCGTGACGAGATTGCGGGATTAAGCCCCGAAGGCGAGGAAGGTGATCGCCGCACCCAGCTGGAGGAGGAGCTTACCCGGAAGCTGCGTAGGATCGGTCTAATTCCCTATATCGATCCGCTCGACGTCCGGTATCGCAAGTTCGAGCCCCAGCCAAAGCCGGTGGCTCAGGCGGTGATGTTCTGCCTGATGGATGTGTCCGGTTCCATGACCGAACACATGAAGGACCTCGCCAAGCGGTTCTATGTGCTCCTGTATATCTTCCTGAAGCGCCGCTACAAGCATGTCGATGTTGTGTTCATCCGGCACACGCATCAGGCGCAGGAGGTCGACGAGGACACTTTCTTTCACTCCCCGGAGACGGGCGGCACGGTGGTGTCGACCGCTCTTGAGGAGATGCAGCGAGTCATCGTCGAGCGCTATAGTCCCGACTCTTGGAACATTTACGCTGCCCAGGCTTCTGATGGCGACAACACGGCATCGGACAACGACAAGACGGCAGCCCTGCTGACTGACACAATCCTGCCCGTGTGCCAGTACTACGCGTATCTGGAGGTCGGTCGGGATTCCGAGCACTTCCCGCCGGGGTTTATCCGGCGCGATTCCGATCTGTGGCAGACGTACAGCGCGATCTGCAAGAGCGGCGCACCACTGGCAATGCGTAAGGTCGGGCATCGACGGGACATCTATCCGGTGTTCCGCGAACTCTTCGCCAAAAAGACGGCGACGACGGGAGCCGAGACAACATGAACGACTTCGGCGGCGGCATTAAGGTCGGGCGTCCTCTATTTGAAGGCGCCGACTGGGAATTCGGCACGATCCAGCGGGTGCACGACGCGATCGAGGAAATCGCTGTCGGCGAACTGGGCCTCGACGTATATCCTAACCAGATCGAGATCATCGGCACCGAGCAGATGCTGGACGCCTACTCGTCGATCGGCATGCCTCTGTTCTACAAGCATTGGTCATTCGGCAAACATTTCGCGCGAAACGAGGCGATGTACCGGGCGGGCATGCAGGGCCTCGCCTATGAGATCGTGATCAACTCCAATCCATGCATCAGCTATATCATGGAGGAGAACACGGCCACGATGCAGACGCTGGTCATCGCCCACGCTGCGTTCGGCCACAACCACTTCTTCAAGAACAACTACGTCTTCAAGCAGTGGACCGATGCCGACGGCATCCTTGATTACCTCGAGTTCGCCCGCGGCTATATCGCTCAATGCGAAGAGCGTTACGGCGAGACAGCGGTCGAGCGGCTGCTTGATGCCGCCCACGCATTGATGAGCCATGGTGTACATCGGTATCCGCGCCGGCGTTCAGCCGATCTACGTTCGGAAGAGCAGCGCGCGAAAGAGCGGCGGCTCCACGAAGAGCGCGTATTCAATGACCTTTGGCGTACGGTGCCAACCAAAGGTGCGGAAAAAGAGGACAAGTCGATCGAGGAGCGGCGGCGAGCATTGCTGCAGCTGCCACAGGAAAACATCCTGTTCTTCTTCGAAAAGACTGCGCCCCGCCTGCGGCCTTGGCAGCGCGAGATTTTGCGGATCGTGCGCATCATAGCGCAGTATTTCTACCCGCAATCGCAGACCAAGGTGATGAACGAGGGGTGTGCCACCTACGTTCACTATCGGATTATGAATCGTCTGCACGAGAAGGGGTTGCTGACCGACGGCAACATGGTGGAGTTTCTCCGGTCGCATACCAACGTGGTGTTCCAACCGCATTTCGATGATCCCCGCTATTCCGGTATCAACCCTTACGCGCTTGGCTTTGGCATGATGCGCGACATCGAGCGGATCTGCACCGAGCCGACGGCGGAGGATCAGAACTGGTTCCCGGACATCGCCGGATCAGGCGATCCGATGGGTGTGCTGCGCGACGTCTGGGCAAACTATCGGGATGAGAGCTTTATGCTCCAGTACCTCAGCCCGCGGATGATCCGTGACTTCAGCTTGTTCCACGTTCTGGATGATTTCAACGAACCCAACCTCACGGTTGAAGCGATTCACGATGAACGAGGGTACCGCAAGATCCAGCGGGCTCTGGCTAAGCAGTACGACATCGCGTGGACACTTCCTGACATTCAGGTGGTGGACGTGAATTTGGCCGGCGACCGGCGATTGATCCTGCATCACCGTGCGCTGAACCGCGTGTTGTTGGAAGAGCGCGATGCAAGGTTTGTATTGCAGCACTTAGCCGATCTGTGGGGCTACGACGTATTGCTCAAGGAAGTCGACCCGGCATCCGACTCGGTGTTGAAAGAACACGCAGCCACGCCGCGGAGCGGCATCCTGCAACCAGACGGTGCATAAGTAATAAACTGGCGGGCCCCGCAAAGCGCGACCCGCCGATATCTCTCCCCATTATGTCCGAGTGAGGCTAGTGGCCGCTACCGCCACCCTGGCCGCCGCCGCCGCTTGGATTAGAACGCACCGGATTTGTCGCATCCGGCTGGGTCGAGCCAGTCGGGCCAACTGCACCAGGATACTTGCCGGAAGACTGCGCACTCATGCCGGTGCCGGCAGCGCCATTCCGCTGGTAAGCAGAGCCGGGCGCTGTCGTTGCGCTACCTGTGGCAGGCGTGCCTTCCTGCGGACTGTGCAACTGAGTTCCAGTGACCGACTGGCTCGAATCACCAGCGCCGGAGCCCGCGGCCATGGCAACGCCGCCCCCGGCCAGCAAAGCTGCAACGCTCAGAAAGCCTAAGGTTCGCCTCATCAATGTCTCCTGTGCCTGTCAATCTGAACCACAGGAACGCACAGCAGGCAGCAGCGATGCCGACCTCACGACAATTGGATCATTCCGCAGCTTTGGCACGCACCGGCCAGTCGGTCACGTCGATTCGTGGCATCTCGAAACGGTCCGTTGTACACGCATACAACCTCTCCCGTGCATGCGACCGATCAGATCAAGGTTTGGCGTGTCGATGTAGCACCTGACCGGATCCAGCACGAATTCGTCAGCAACGTGAATTGCGACCACCTTTCCCAGCACCACCGCGCGGTCAACGCCAACTTCGACAACGACCAGCCGCTCGCACTCGAAAGAGACCGGGCTTTCGGCAATGCGCGGCGCCTTCACCTTCGACGACGGCGCGATGTTCAGTCCTGCCTCGGCCAGCTCATTCACCGTCTTTGGAAAGTCAATTGCGGTGATGTTCATCTGCGCAGCCAAAGCATTGCTGACCAAGTTCACCACAAACTCGCCGGTGCGACGGATATTGCCGCCAGTATCCTTGATGTCGCCAGGCCCACGGCCCCCAATGCCGAACACAACCACCGGCGGGTTCCCCGAGACGGCGTTGAAGAACGAGAATGGTGCGGCATTCACCGTGCCGTCGACATCCCTCGTGGTCACCCAGGCGATAGGACGCGGTACAACGGTGGATACCAGCAGCTTGTAGATGTTCTCGCTTGTTGTCTTGTCGCACTCGAACAGCATGGCGATCCCTTTGCGCAAGTCCCAGCGAGCGTTACGCGTCGATCCGTCGGGTGTCCAGTGACGCCGCCGCCCTCAGCACGCCAGCGCGGGCGAATGGTCGATCGCTCCGGTGAGCGGGCGTCCGTGCCCGTTCACGACGGATCGTTTACCCCTTGCTCCGCGAGGAAAAGAAAGGGGACCAGGTAGGCTGAGTTTCACCGCCACCAAGATTCCTGGTCGTGGTCGGTTTCGCTGCGACTCTCGCACTCATCGGGCGTTTTCGCTCGGGAAGCAGGGAAACACCTTCTCCTTCAACCAAACCGCTCACTCACACCCGATCCTCCTTTTTTTGGTGAGCCCGGTGGGACTCGAACCCACGACCCCAAGATTAA
>CAWKMC010000047.1:0-11583 GCA_963850535.1 uncultured Alphaproteobacteria bacterium
GCGCACACTCATCCCATGGCACGATCGATCAGCGTCGCCGGCGTTTCAATGGAACTGGAGGAGCGTGGCTCAGGTCAGCCGCTGCTGTTCCTGCATCCGGGCGAGGGGCTGCAGCCTCAGCGTGAATGGCTCGCCCTGCTGGCCCGCCGCTTCCAGGTGCTCGCACCGCATCATCCGGGCTGGGGCACTTCGGCACTCCCGGACTGGCTGATGACAGTCGATGATCTGGCGTATCTCTATCTCGACCTCGCCGCGTCAGAGGGGCTCGAAGATGCGATCCTGGTCGGTGCCTGTTTCGGCGGTTGGATCGCCGCCGAGATGGCGGTGCGCGACACGCGGCGGTTCGCCCAACTGGTGCTGGCGGATCCTCTTGGCATCAAGGTAGGCGGTATCACCGAACGCGATATCGCCGACATGCATGCGATGTCGCGCGAGGATTACATGCGGCTCGCCTGGGCCGACCCGGCGAAGGGTGAGCGCGACCTGATGCAGCTACCGGATACGGAACTTGCCGGAATTGCCCGCGGCCGGGAGGCGCTCACTCGGTTCGGCTGGAAACCCTATATGCACAACCCGCGCCTGAGGCACTGGCTGCACCGTATCGATCTTCCCACGCTACTGCTTTGGGGCGAGCAGGACGGTATCGTCTCGACCGCCTATGGACAGGCGTGGGAAGACGAAATCCCCGCCGCACGGATGGAGATCATCCCGCACGCCGGCCACTTCCCGCACTGGGAGCAGCCAAAGGACTTCGTCGATCGGCTCGTGCGTTTCGTCGAAACCAACTGAGGAGCGGGGAAAAATGCGCTGCTGGTATTTCTCCGAGATGGCTTATCACCCGGCATGGGAAGCCGGTCTCGCCCGCGGCACGCTGCGCGTGGTGCTGCCGTCCAGCAACTTCGATCCGCCGACCGCCCATGGCCTGCTGAACCGCTACCTCGACGAATTCGCATTGTGCGACGAGGTGGGGCTCGACATCATGGTCAACGAGCACCACAGCACCGCGACATGCATGACCGTCTCGGTGCCAATGGCGCTGGCGGTCATCGCGCGCGAAACCAAGCGAGCGCGCCTGCTGTCGTTGGGCACGCCGATTGCCAACCGTCCCGATCCGGTGCGCGTGGCGGAAGAAATGGCATGGCTCGACGTGCTGTCCGGCGGGCGCCTTGAGATGGGCCTGGTGAAGGGCGCGCCCTACGAGATCCAGCCGGCGAACTCCAACCCCGCAACTCTGATGCGGCGCTACTGGGAGGCGCACGACCTGATCCTGAAGGCGCTGTCTACGCATGACGGTCCGTTCAATTGGGAGGGGGAGTTCTTCCACTACCGCAGCGTCAACATCTGGCCCAAACCGATGCAGAAACCGGCGCCGCCGGTGTGGATGACCGGCATGAGCGTGGATACCGGCAAGCTCGCAGCCGAGCGTGGTCACGTCGTCGGCACTCTGCTCTCAGGCGGTACGGCGAAGCCGATGTACGACGCCTACCGGCACCGGGCGCGCGAGCTTGGCTGGGAGGCGGGTTCGGACCGGCTCGCATATGCCGCAGTAGTCGGGGTCGGCGCCACGCGTGAGGAGGGCCTGCGCCGCGCCGATCAGATTGCCGACTATGTGCGCACCGCGCCAGTGGTGGCCGAGCCCTTCACCAATCCGCCCGGTTACAACTCGATTGGTGCCAACGTTGCCATCATGAAGGCAGGGCCACGGGCGCATCGAATTGTGAAAGACCGGCAGGGCAATCCGATTGACCATCGCCGTGCAACAGTGCAGCAGTTCATGGACACCGACACGGTGTTTGCCGGCACGCCGGACGACGTCTTCCAGCAGATCAGGGATTTTTCCATCCGCATGGGTGGCGTCGGTCATCTGCTGTTCTTTGGCCAGGGCGGCCACCTCGGCCACGAGGACACCGCGGAGAACATAAAGCTGTTCGGTCGGGAGGTCGCACCGCGACTGCGGGAACTGGCGGTTGAGCCGGCATCGGTGGCGGCTGAGTAAGCGCGCAGGGTTGGTGTGGCGGCTGCGCGCAAACCAAGGATACGGAGATCACCACATGAGCGGCACCAGCGACCACGATGTCGAGAGTCTCATTGAAGCAGCAAGGAATTACGGCACCGACGATCCGGAGCAGGAAATCGAAGCACTGCAGGACCTGCTGCGCGCGGCGTGGAACCTGATGACCGAGCGCCAGCAGGCGTCGCTGCTGCAAAGTGACGAGGCGCTGACCGTTCTTGAAGCGGAGGCGGAGTCGGACGAAGACGAGGACGAGTAAGGGGCTACGGCCACTTCACCTCAGGCGGCAGGCTCATGAGGATTGCCTCGACATTGCCGCCTGTCTTCAGGCCGAACAGTGTCCCCCGATCGTAGATCAGGTTGAATTCCACATAGCGGCCTCGGCGCAAGAGTTGGTGCTCACGCTCGTCCGCCGTCCAGCTTTGGGACATGCGACGCCGCACGATCCGCGGGAACACCTCAAGAAATGCCAGGCCCACGTCGCGTGTGAACGCAAAGTCCGCGTCAGCGTCGCCGCTGAAATGGTGATCATAGAAGATGCCGCCCGCACCCCGTGGCTCGTTGCGATGCGGCAGGAAGAAATAGCGGTCGCACCAGGCCTTGAACTCTGGGTAGTAACCAGGGTCGTGGCGATCGCAGGCGGCCTTGAATGCGGCGTGGAAGGCGGCTGCGTCTTCCTTCGCCTCGGGCGTGTCGAGCCGCATTGGCGTCAGGTCGCCGCCACCACCGAACCAACCCTTGGTGGTGACCAGCATGCGGGTGTTGAAATGCGCCGCCGGCACACGCGGGCTGCACATATGCGCCACCAGGCTGATGCCGCTGGCCCAGAATTGCGGGTCCTGTTCGGCGCCTGGAATTTGTCCGCGGAACTCCGGACTGAACTCGCCCCAGACAGTGGAGACGTTGACGCCGACCTTCTCGAAGACACGGCCGCGCATCACGCTCATCAGCCCGCCGCCGCCACCTTCCCGTGGCCATGGTGTACGGATGAAGCGTCCGGCCGGCTGTTCGGATGGCAGCGCGTCCTCAATCGCCTCGAAAGCCCCGCATAGCCGGTCGCGCAGTGCCTCGAACCATGCCTGAGCAGCGCCTTTCAGCGCATCATGCGGCGGCGGAGCATCGACGTGCGGCATGGGACTTGTCCTTGGCTCAGCAGTAGGTTAGCCCCTCGCCGCGGCGTGTTGCAGGGGTACAGGAGCGCTCCTAGTATGCGCGCCGCCGCGGCCGGGAGCGGCCGTGAGAGCGAAATCCGGGCAGGCCCCGCGGTCCGTCCGCGGTTTGGCGCGCCCTGCGCCAAGCCGGAATCACTGTTGTATTGAGGGGCAAATGGCTGACTCGTCTATCGCCGCAGTCCACCACGCAGGCCACCCCGATGTCACCAAACGCGATTTCCTGAAGCTGGTTACCGGAGCGTCCGCCGCAATCGGCACCGCCGCAGTGGCGTGGGCCTTCATTGACTACATGAACCCTGCAAAGGACGTGCTGGCGCTGTCATCGGTCGACGTGGACCTGACCCCGATCGTGGCCGGCCAGGGGATCACCGTGCTCTGGCAGGGCAAACCGATCTTCGTGCGCCATCGCACGGATAAAGAGATCAAGGAAGCTGAGGATGTGCAGATGTCCCAGCTCATCGAGCCGCAGCCGGACTCGCAGCGGGTAAAGCCCGGACATACGCAGTGGATCGTGTTGATCGGTATCTGCACCCATCTCGGCTGCGTACCCCTGGGGAACAAGCCGACCGATCCGCGTGGCGAGTGGGGCGGTTGGTTCTGTCCTTGCCACGGCAGCCAGTACGATACGTCCGGACGAGTGCGGCACGGGCCGGCACCCGCAAACCTCGCGCTTCCGCCCTACGCGTTCGAGTCCGACACCAAAGTCAAGCTCGGCTGACCCAAGGACATCGACTTCAAGGAAAGCGATTGATGGCCGAAGCCCACAAGAGCGCATTTAGCAATCCGCTGGTCAACTGGATCGATACTCGTCTGCCCATCTTCACGATGATGCAGAAAGAGTACGGGACATTTCCGACGCCGAAGAACTTCAACTATTTCTGGAACTTCGGCGCTCTGGCGATGGTGACCATGCTGATCATGATCGCCAGCGGCATCTTCCTGGCGATGAATTACCAGCCGAACGCAGAACTCGCTTTCGACTCCATTCAGCACATCATGCGCGACGTCAACTATGGATGGCTGCTTCGCTACATCCACCAGAACGGCGCATCGATGTTCTTCATCGTCACCTACATCCACATCTTCCGCGGCATGTACTACGGATCCTACAAGTCGCCACGCGAGCTTCTGTGGATGATCGGCGTCGTGATCCTGCTGATCATGATGGCGACCGCGTTCATGGGATACGTGCTGCCCTGGGGGCAGATGTCCTACTGGGGCGCCACCGTAATCACCAACCTGTTCTCCGCTTTTCCGATTGTCGGCAAGCCTATCGTGACGTTCCTGTGGGGTGGATTCAGCGTCGCCAATCCCACGCTGAACCGCTTCTTCTCGCTGCACTACCTGCTGCCGTTCGTGCTGGTCGGCGTGGTCTTCCTGCACGTCGCGGCGCTGCACATCGTCGGCTCCAACAACCCGCTGGGGATCGACGTGAAGTCGCCGCAGGATACGGTGCCGTTCCACCCGTATTATACGGTGAAGGACAGTGTCGGCCTGTGCGTGTTCTTTCTGGTCTACGCAATCCTCGTGTTCTTCGCGCCGAACTTCCTGGGCGACGTGAATAACTTCATCCCGGCAAATCCGCTGCAGACACCCGCCGATATCGTGCCGGAATGGTACTTCCTGCCGTACTACGCCATCCTGCGCTCGGTGCCGAACAAGCTTCTCGGCGTGTGCATGATGTTCGGCTCGATCCTCATTCTTTTCGTGCTGCCCTGGCTTGATACATCCAAGGTGCGCAGCGCGCGGTTCCGGCCGATCTATAAGCAGATCATCTGGCTCTGGGTTGTCGCCGTCATCGTCCTGGGTGTCTGCGGCGCGCACAAGCCCGAGGGCATCTGGGTGGTGCTCTCCCGTATCGGAACGCTGTACTACTATCTGCACTTCCTGGTGATCCTGCCGATCCTGGGCAAGCTGGAGCGCCCGCTGCCGCTGCCGGAAAGCATCAGCCGCCCGGTCCTTCTTGGCGGCGGCCCCGTGCCCTCGGGCGCCACGGCCAAGCCTATGGAGAAGGCATGATGCGGATCATGCGTTCGTTGCTGACCGCAGTCGCGCTGACAGCGATGGCCTCTCCAGCCTTTGCGCAAGCAGAGGCGCCAACGCCTCCGGCCCAGCACTGGAGCTTCACGGGGCCATTCGGCTCACTTGATCTCGCCGCCGCACAGCGCGGGTTCCAGGTATATTCCGAGGTATGCTCGGTCTGCCACTCGCTCGAGTATCTGCACTACCGCGACCTGCGGGGAATTGGTCTCAGTGCCGATCAGATCAAGGCGGTTGCCGCCGCCGTGACGGTGCCTCAGGGCCTGGACGACAACGGCGAGCCGAAGGAAGGGCCGGCAACACCGGCGGATCAGTTCAAGGTGCCGTACCCACTGCCGAATCCGCTGCAGATCGGGGTGACCCACACCAATGAGAAGGCGGATCGCGCAGCGCACAACGGGGCGCTACCGCCGGATCTGTCGCTGATCGTCAACGCACGCGAGGACGGACCGAATTACATCTATGCCTTGCTCACCGGCTACGCCGATGCACCGGCTGGGTTCAACATGATGGAGGGGATGAACTACAATAAGTACTTCCCTGGACACCAGATCGCCATGCCGCAGCCGTTGCACGACGACCAAGTGACGTATGCAGACGGCACGAAGGCGACGGTTGAGCAGATGGCACACGACGTGGTCACCTTCCTCGGCTGGGCGGCGAACCCAGACATGGTGCAGCGCAAGCAGATGGGTTGGCGCTGGGTCCTGTTCTTCTTGGCCATGGCCGGCCTGACCTATGCCGTAAAGCGCAAGGTTTGGGCGGATATCCATTGAGCCTGTAGCGCCGATATGCTGCAGCCCGTCATCGGCGTGATCGGTGGCTCCGGCATTTATGATATCGAGGGGCTGGAGGACAAGGCTTGGCGGCAGATCAGCACGCCTTGGGGAACGCCATCCGATGCACTGTTGTTCGGGCGACTTGCGGGTGTCCAGTGCGTTTTCCTGCCTCGCCACGGACGCGGCCATCCGCTGTCACCCACGCATCTCAACTATCGCGCCAACATCGACGCACTGAAGCGTTCTGGCGTTACCGACGTCATCTCACTCTCAGCTGTCGGCAGCCTGAAGCCGGAGTTGCCGCCGGGCCACTTCGTCGTCGTCGACCAGTTCATCGACCGCAGCTTTGCGCGCGAGAAAAGTTTCTTCGGCGACGGCATCGTCGCACATGTCTCGATGGCGCACCCGGTCTGTCACCGGCTTGGTGATGCGCTTGAAGCGGCGGCACGTTCGTTGCGTTTGCCCGTGACGCGCGGCGGCACGTATCTGGTGATGGAAGGGCCGCAGTTCTCCAGCAAGGCCGAAAGCGAGCTCTATCGCTCCTGGGGCTGCAGTGTGATCGGCATGACCAACATGCCCGAGGCGAAGCTCGCCCGCGAAGCGGAACTGAATTACGCAACCGTGGCGATGGTGACCGACTTCGACTGCTGGCACCCAGACCACGATCACGTCACGGTCGAGGCTGTGGTGCGCGTGCTGTTGGACAATGCCGACAAGGCGCGCGCCTTGGTGCAGTGTGTGGTGCCGGAGATCGGCAAGCCGCGCGAGGCTTGCCCGGCGGGCTGCGAGCATGCGCTCGACAACGCCATCATCACCGCAAGCCACATGCGCGATCCGCAGCTTGCGGCGAAGCTCGATGCGGTGGCCGGGCGCGTACTGTAGTGTCTCAGCGCCCTGCGGCTTGTGCGGTTTCCTGCACGGCGTTCTGTACTTCCTGATCACTGGCTTCAGCAGCTCCGGCGCCAAGCTTCACATCGCCATTTGGCAACGGCACCGCAACTGGCGCAACGACCACTGGCGCAATGCCCGGCTTCGTCATTTCGAGCTCTTCGGCCACCTTCGGTGCCAGATCGACTACCCGGCCGCCGACGTATGGGCCGCGGTCCTGCACCTTCACCAGGGCTGACTTGCCATTATTCAGATTGGTCACCTTGGCTGTAGTGCCCAATGGCAGTGTCTTGCTGGCAGCAACGTTCGCACGAGGGTTGAATTTTTGGCCGTCGGCCATCTTTCGGTTGGTGAATTGCTTCGCGTAGAACGAAGCGCGTCCTTTCTGCTTGCGCCCGGAATGATCGATGGGCCCGTGCGGTGTCTCCGGCGGAAGCTGCGCCAGCTTTTCTGCCTCTTGCTTGGCGGCAGGTAAATCCGGTGCCGGAGTAGCGGCGAAGGAAAGAGGTGCCCAGAGCAGCAGCACGCTCACCAGGCCTGTCATGCGATGCGGGTTCATGGTGATGTTTGACGCAGCAGCGCCGTTTCGGTTTGCGCTGCGGACGTCGTTGTGTACGCCACGCGCCGCCTTGTGAACGGCGCATGGATTATCGCATCAGCCGATGTGTTTGGCAAAGAACTCCAAAGTGCGCTTTTGCGCCAGCTCGTAGTCAGCCTTGCTGAAGCTGCCGCGTTCATCGCAGCCAAAGCCGTGCCCTGCGCCCTTGTAGACGAACGATTCTACCTTTGGTTGCGCAGAACGAATTGCTTCAACGTCACTCATCGGAATGGAGGCATCCGTCTCACCGAAGTGCATCTGCACTGGGCAATGCGGCCGTTCATCTTTTGTGCCAGCAATGCCCCCGCCATACCAGCAGCTCGATGCTGCAAACTTGTTGGTTCGTGTCGCTCCCCACCATGCGACGGTTCCGCCGAAGCAATATCCGACGATGCCGAGTTTCCTCCCCGTCAGATGTGCGGCCGCCGCTTCAACGTCCAGCATGACCTGTTTGTCATCCAGCTTCATGCGATATGCCGCGACCCGCATCAATGTCAGCCTGATCGTAGCCGAGTTCGATGCCCTTCTCGACACGATCGAACAGCGCCGGTGCGCAGACGGCATAACCCTGTTCGGCGAATCGATCACACATGTCGCGCATGTGGTGATTGACGCCGAAGATCTCCTGAATGACCACGAGGCCTTTGTTCCCGCCGGTCGGTCCCGCGGCGTAGGCGGTGAGCGTGAATCCGTCCGAGGCCTTGAGGTTGATTGTACTGCCCATCTGTTCCCACTCCCGGTGCTGGCAATGGCGCGCAGCATGGCGCCATGCGCGCTACCGTCAACCTCTCGGTGAGGCAAACCGCGCAAACGACTCAGCCAGCAATTCGTAAATCGCTCGCTTGAAGCCAACTGCCAAAGTCGGCAACTCCGCCAGTTCCGCCCAACGCCAGGCGTCAAATTCCGGATGCGGATCGAGATCGAGCCGAATGTCCTTGTCCTCACCGAGGAACTGCAGCGCGAACCATCGCTGCCGCTGGCCACAATATCGTCCGCCGAGTGCGACACCGACCAGCTCCGGAGGCAGATCGTAGGTCAACCAGTCGGGATGCTCTCCGATGATCGCAGCATGCGCTGTGCCGATCTCTTCTTCCAGTTCACGCAGCACAGCTGACGCGCGGGTCTTCGTTCGCATCGATACCGCCTTGTGGCAATTGCCAGCCGCCTGGCGACCCTTCCGCATTCGGCAGGTCGGCACGTCGCGCCACGAACACTTTGCCGTCGCGATTGAACAGTACGGCACCGACATTGGGGCGATAGGGCAAACCACTCATTGGCCGGTCGGCGCCTGCACCAATGCGCTCACTGGCGCAAGCGCGAGCCCATCTGCCTGGAGGTTCGCCGCCCACATCGCCAGTCGCTGGAGAATGACGGGACGCGGGGTGCCAGCGAACCCCAAGGCGCTGCCTTTGGCGCGAGCAATCTGCACCAACTGCGCCAGCTTGGTTTCAACATCGGTCGCCGTAGAGGGCTCGTCCACAATGACGTCCACTGACCTGCCCCACACCAGCGCAGGGGGTTGCGAGCCAGGACGAGGATCAACGTAAAGCAGGCCGCGCTTTGCCAGTTCGCCAAGCACCAGGCCCATTTCCTCCGGCAGCGAGGCAAAGCGCTCGCCCCGCTGGGATCCTTCGGCCCCGATGGCGCCAACATAGCCCTGGAGGCGTGACAGCACCCATATGAGCCGTGCGCGGTTTTGCTCCATTGACAGATTGGTCATCAGCGCCTGTTTGCCCGGATCATTCAGCGGAAAGCCCTGCGGTTCCATAGGAATCGAGATTAGGTACTCGTGTTCGGTTGAACGCGCCGCCGATAAGAGCTTGCCGGTGTTCTGGGCGTATGGCGAAATTGCCAGCGTGATGCCAAGAGGCAGCGCGCGAATTGCTGCCTCACTCTCGGCCTGATTCAATCCGAGCCCCGCCAGCACGAGCCCAACGCGTGGCCGCCGCGAACTGCCGTCGAATCCGGCGGCGTACACCTGCATAGGGAGCCGCCCGTCCGAGGCAATCCTGGGTAGCTGATTCGGCGCGAAGCCGGGTGCAGGTTCCAGCAGCGCCGGGTCAGGATCGGCAATCGGTCCCGGCGTATCCCGCCCAGACCGCGTCGCCGCGGTCTTTGGTGGCGTTGCCTGCGGCTGTGCCGCGGCAACCGGGCTCTTCTCGGCGTCGTTCGCTTGAGCAGGCGCACCAGGGACCTGCCGCGGCGCTGGCGGGGCGGGAGGGCCGGCCATCTGCAGCGCGACCCCAGCCAGCCCCAGCAATCCCGCTATGAGCAGCCAGAACCGGCCGAAACCGCGCCAACCGGCGAAGAACTCCCGCGCCCCAGCCAAGTCCGACAGGTCAGTTGGCCGTTACTCGGCTCTGCGCTGCCATGGCCTTCGCTAGCACAACGGCTTCCTGCAGCTGGAAATCGGTCTCGTCGGGCTTCGCCGGGTCGAATTTCGGGAAACCCTGCGGCGGCTTGCCGGGGATTTCCTTGGCAATCGGCGGCAGATCGTTGCGAGGGGCTGGGGCAACATCCTGGGTGCCGCCCTGGTTCTTCAGCACGTGATTCAGGTCCGACTCCCTCTCAGCGCCGAAGTGGGGTTGCTCGTCGCGGCTTTCCGTCACGGGCACGTCGGGGCTGATCCCCAGGCCCTGGATCGAACGGCCGGACGGTGTGTAATAACGCGCGGTCGTCAGGCGCATCGCGCCGTTGCCCGGCAGTGGAATCACCGTCTGCACTGAGCCCTTGCCAAAGCTGCGGGTCCCCAGCAGCACCGCGCGGTGATGATCTTGCAAGGCGCCAGCGACGATTTCGCTGGATGATGCGGAACCACCATTGATCAGCACGACAAGCGGAAGGCCATCGAGGATGTCATTCCCCTTGGCATCCCACCGTTGCGCATCCTCGGTATGGCGCGCTCGGGTCGAGACAATCTCACCCTGATTGACAAAGTCGCCCGAGACTGCCACCGCCTGGTCGAGCAGTCCTCCAGGATTGTTGCGCAGGTCGAGGACCAGTGCTCTCAGCTTGCCACCTGCCTGCTGCTTCAGCGAGCGCACGGCCTGCTTCAGGCCGGCATCCGCCTGCTCGGTGAACTGCGACAGCCGCACGTAGCCGATGTTATCCGGCTCCATCCGCGACTTGACAACCTGGATATGGATAACTTCGCGCAGCATCGAAACCTCGATTGGCTTATCGAGGCCCTCGCGTTTGATCGTAAGCGAGATCTTGGAGTTGGGTGGCCCGCGCATCTTGTCGACCGCATCCTGCAGCGACAGGCCTTGAACAGTCTTGCCGTCCAGCGCGGTGATGATATCGCCAGCCTTT
This sequence comes from uncultured Alphaproteobacteria bacterium, assembly GCA_963850535.1. Lineage (GTDB taxonomy): Bacteria > Pseudomonadota > Alphaproteobacteria > Acetobacterales > Acetobacteraceae > JAMXLO01. Next base: position 10,801 of record CAWKMC010000047.1, read on the forward strand.
ACTCCTGCTTTGGAGGCCGGAGTGTCGTCGATCGGGCTGATGACCTTGATGAACCCGTTGTCCTGGGTGACCTCGATGCCGAGGCCACCGAATTCGCCCTTGGTCTGCACCTGCATGTCACGGAACGCCTTGGCGTTCATGTAGCTGGAATGCGGGTCGAGCCCGGTCAGCATGCCATTGATCGAGTTCTCGACCAGGTCCTTGTCGTCCACTGGATCCACGTACTCGGCGCGCACCCGTTCGAATACGTCGCCGAAAAGGGTCAGCAACCGATAGGTATCGGCACGGCTGCTGTCCTGCGCCGCCAGAGCGCTAAAGCCGAAACTGTAGCCGAAGTGCCGGCCAATTAGCCCCGAGGCTGGGCCTAGGGCAACGCCGGCGGCGAAGGCGGTGCCGAGTAGCAGGCCGGTTCGCAGACGCGGTGAGCGAAAGTCCATTCGTTTCATCCTTTGTGCGCCGTCACCGGACCGCCAGTGAGCGCTCTCCATGAAGAGCATCTTTTCGCGCGGGCGCGCCACCGCCGTCCAGTATTCAAATCAGATGTGTATGAGAGTTTAACTGCTGGCCTTCAGCCAAGGCGCCGGGTTCACCGGCCGCCCGTCGCGCCGAAGTTCCACATACAGCGTCGGCCTACTGCCAGCATGGCCCGGCTGCCAATTAGGCATCACGCCAACGGGTTCGCCGGAAGCGACCGATTGCCCAACCTTTGTATCGAGCCGTTTGAAGCCGGCCAGCACTGCGTGGTAGCCGCCGCCGCAGCTGACAATGAGCAACAGCCCATAG
>CAWKMC010000048.1:0-23749 GCA_963850535.1 uncultured Alphaproteobacteria bacterium
ATTCGACCTGACGGCTTTTCCGATCCCCCGCGCTCGCGCGGGGGAAAAGCCTTGCTGGTTCCTACTGGGCTTTCGCAGGAGCAGATTGCGCACGCGTGAGATGCGCAGTCTTCAACCAAACTCGGCATCCACTCCGGCCAGCGGTAGCGCTCAGCGTGGAACCGCAAGGGAGCCGCAGCCATGACTGCGGCCTGAATATTTCACCACCCTCGATGAAGTCACCCTCGAGAACGAGTAGCTCCATCCCACCAGGCAGCGCCAATTCGATCCGTGCGTCCGGTTCCCACCGCTCCAGTCGGACCATCTCCCATCGGTCCTGAAATAGCGGTATCACTGCGACGCCAGGATGGTGTTGATCAGGCGTGAAGTGCATCGCGTTGGTATCAAGCCTGATCTCGGTGCGATCCTTCGGATCGAATTGCCATAGTTTGACGAACAGCGTGCAGCCTGGCGTCGAACCTGGCGTATGTGCGGAGGTCGGAGGATTGCGGACATATACCCGGCCGGATACTCACCGTGTTCGTCCCGGAATACACCATCCAGCACCAGGAACTCTTCGCCGCCACCGTGCGTATGGCGCGAGAACTGCGAGCCAGGCGCATAGCGCACGATCGATGTGGCGCGCGCCACTTCGTCGCCGACGCGATCGAGCATGCGCCGATCGACACCCGCGATCGGTGATGGCACCCAGTCCATCTGTGCCGCGTGGACCACAGCGCGCCGGGAAAAGTCTGCGTTGAGCTCCATTACGTGTGCCTCGCCGCGCCTGTCAGTTCCCGCGCATCTTGACCACGACCTTGATCGCGTCCTCGACCCGGTCGCGCGCATATCGCAGCGCAGTCGGCAACTCGCCCAATGGGAACGTGTGCGTGTGGATCAACTTCGCATCGAACCGCCGTTGTCCCATGAGTGCAGCCGCCCGATGCGTTGCGCTCTGGCCTTCGCCGCGAATGCCAAAGACGTAGATATTGTTGCGCACGATATAGGCAAGGTCGACCGAGACTGGCTCGTGCGGAAACGCCGCCAGACAGATCCGCCCACCACGGTTCACCATCCGCGCCGCTTCGTTCAGCGCATTCGGTGCACCGGAACACTCGAGGACGTATTGCACGCCTTTGCCGCCGGTCAGACGCTGGACCGCGGTCACGGCATCCTCTTGGTTGACATTGACCACGGCGTCGGCACCGAGGCGCTTTCCCATCTCCAAGCGCCTATCGCGCGTCCCGGTAAGGATGACCGGCTGGGCACCCAATGCCTTGGCCACACCGACACCCATCAGGCCAATCGGCCCGGGCCCGATGACCACGACCCCCTCGCCCGCGATGATGCCGCCCAGCACGTCGAGGCCATACATCGCCGTGCCGGCGGTTACGATCAGCGTTGCTTCTTCGTCGGTGATGTCGTCCGGCACGTGAACCATGGTGTTCACATGGTTCACCGCGTATTCGGCGAAGCCGCCATCGGTGCTGAAACCGTTCGCGCGATGGCCCTTGCTAGGAAAGCCGTAATTCAGACAGGAAGTATACATCCCCTCGCGGCAACGCCGGCAGCGGCCACATCCCGCGTGGATCTCCACCGCGATCCGGTCGCCAAGCTGATATTCATCGACCGATGGTCCCAGCTTGACCACCGTGCCCATGTATTCATGGCCCGGCGTATATCCCTTGTTGAACGGCAACTCGCCTTCGATCGAAGCCGGCAATCCGTGCCTTATGATCTCCAGATCGGTCGCACAGATCGCGACCGCATCGATGCGCACCAGCACCTCGGCTGGCCCGGGCTCCGGGACCGACTTCTCGACAAGCGCCAACTCCTCGGGACCGCCCAGCACCCAGGCGCGCATGGTCTCGGGAATGCGATATTCGTTGCCACTCCGCAGGGATGCCGTCATTCCGACCACCTTCAGCCGCCGCGCGTGACCGTACCGGGCGCGGGTGGCGATAGCAATGCAGCACCGCTAGATTGCGCTGCGTATGCATATCGCCACCTCCCCCGCGTTCAAAGAGAACGCGCATCGCGCCATCCAGGATGCCGGCCTGCAGAAGGCGCTCGCCCGCAGCGGGCCGAGCTTCATCGCCCGCCGCACCGATGCGGTTGCCGCCCTGCCGGAGTTCGAGCAGCTCCGCGACATCGCGCGCGACATCAAGAACCACACGCTGGCAAACCTCGACTTTTACCTCGAGGAGTGGGAAGCCAACGTTATCAATACCGGCGGCAAGGTGCATTGGTGCACCACCGCCGAGGAAGCGCGCGACGCCGTGCTGGCGATCTGCCGCGCCGCCAATGCGCGCACGGTTACCAAGGGTAAGTCGATGATCAGCGAGGAGCTGGGCATCAACGATCACCTTGAACGCCACGACATCACCCCGATCGAAACCGACCTCGGTGAGTACATCATCCAGCTTCGCCACGAGCTGCCCAGCCACATCATTGCACCGGCATTCCATCTCAACAGAGAGGACTGGGAAGAAAGCTTCCGCAAGTCGCATACCGACCTGCCGCCTGATCGTGTGTTCCGCGAGCGCCGCGACATTCTGACGGAGGCACGCGCCAAACTGCGCGAACGGTTCCTTGCCGCCGACGTCGGCATCACGGGTGCCAACTTCCTGATCGCTGAAACCGGCAGCAGCGTCATCGTCACCAACGAGGGAAATGGCGATCTCACGCAGACGCTGCCACGTGTGCACATCGTGCTGGCAAGCATCGAGAAGCTGGTCCCCACCATCGAGGACTGCACCTCGCTGCTGCGCGTGCTGGCGCGCTCGGCGACCGGCCAGGATTTCTCGGTTTACACGACGTTCTCGACAGGAGCGCGACGCCCGGGCGATCTGGACGGCCCGGATGAATACCACGTCGTACTGGTGGACAACGGCCGCTCGGGGATGCTCGGCTCCGACTTCCAGGAGATGCTGCGCTGTATCCGCTGCGCCGCCTGTATGAACCATTGCCCGGTCTATGGTGCAGTCGGCGGACACGCCTATGGCTGGGTGTATCCAGGCCCAATGGGCAGCGTGCTGACACCGTCGCTGATCGGCGTGCAGCAGGCGGGCCACCTGCCCAATGCGTCCACTTTTTGCGGCAAGTGCGAGAGCGTCTGTCCGGTGAAGATCCCGCTGCCGAAGCTGATGCGCCACTGGCGCGAGCGCGAATTCGAGCGTCATCTGACGCCCGCTTTTGCGCGCACCAACCTGGCGCTTTGGGGCTTCTTCGCCCGCCGGCCTGCCCTCTATCGTATCGCCACGCGTATCGCTGGCTGGACACTTGGCAAATTGGGCCGCCGTAAAGGTCGCTTCCGCCGACTGCCGTTCGCGTCCGGCTGGACCGGTGGGCGCGACTTTCCCGCCCCAGAAGGCGACACATTCTTTGCCCGTTACGCCCGTGAGCAGCGCGCCGGACGGGTGCGGTGATGGGTTGGTCGAGCCCACCCATGACCATCGAAGGCCGGGCTGTCGCCCGGGCCCATTAGGTGAGCAAGGATCTCATGCTGGCAGCAATCCGGCGCAATCTGCGCCGCGGTCCGTTGCCCGCTGACCAGGTCGCTATGCTGCGTGGCCGGATGACGCTGCATCCACGCCAGCTGATCCCTGCGCGCTCCCGGCTGTCCCATCCCGAGCAAGTGGCACTGTTCGTCGCCAATGTGGAGAAGGAATTCGGCAGCGTGGCGCGCGTTCCTGATTTGGCGGGTGTTCCAGAGGCGATCGCCCTCTATCTCGCCGCACAGAACCTGCCGACCGACATCGTGATGGCGCCGCATCCGGAGTTGCAGGCGATCCCCTGGACGACGCGCCCATTGCTGCGCCTGCGCGAGGGGCGCGCCGAGGCTTCCGATATGGTCAGCCTGCAGCACGCCTTTGCCGGCATCGCCGAGACCGGCACGCTGATGCTGCCGTCGGCACCGCAGCGCCCCACCACGCTGAACCTGCTTGCGGACAGCGAGATTGTCCTGTTGCGCACCTCGCGCCTCGTCGGTGCTTACGAAGAAGCCTGGGATCTGCTGCGCAGCGAACTCGGTGCGATGCCGCGCAACGTCATGTTGGTCACCGGACCGTCGCGCTCCGCCGATATAGAGCAGACGCTGGAACTGGGTGCGCACGGCCCTCGTCGGCTGCACGTGGTGTTGGTGGACGACGCGCCGGCATAGGGCGCAGTGATGCCGATCTGGCCGCTGATCGCCTCGCTCGCCGCACAGACCCTGGCGACCATGGCACTGTTCTCGCTGCCTGCGATCGCGCCAGCGATGGCAGGCGCACTCCAGGTCAGCGGCGAGTTGGTCGGCCTCTTCGTCGCGCTGGCCTACGGCATCGGCATCATCTCGGCATTACTCTCTCCGGGATTCATCTATCGTTACGGAGGCGTGCGCGCCCTGCAGGGCGTCCTGGGAGCGACGGCCGTGATGCTGCTGCTGGCGGCTGGAGGCAGTGTCGCTTGGCTCGGTGTCGCCGCTGTCGTGCTGGGTCTGGGTTATGGCGCGGCGGCGCCCGCCTCTACCCACCTGCTGGTCCCGCATACGCCGGCGCGCGTCTTCAACATGGTGATGTCGCTGCGGCAGATCGGCGTTCCATTTGGCGGGGTGCTGGGTTCGCTGCTCCTGCCGCCGCTGGTGCTGCGGATCGGGTGGCGCGAAGCGTTGCTGGCCGAGATTCCGGGAGTGCTGTTGCTTGTCGCGCTGCTACAGATACCTCGGCGCCGGTGGGACACGAACCTGCAACCTGGCCGGCGGCTGATCGGGCGCACGCTGCTTGCACCGTTTAGACTGCTGCGCCGCGCGCCGATGCAGCGTCTTTCGATCGCCAGCTTTTTCTACTCCGGCACGCAGCTGTGTTTTGTCGCCTTCATGACCACCCACCTGACGCGCGTGGCAGGCTTTGATCTTGTAAGCGCAGGTCAGGCGCTGGCGGTCTATCAGATCACAGGCGCGGCTACGCGTCCGGTCTGGGGCTGGATCGCCGACCGCTGGATCACGCCAGTTCAGACTTTGGCGCTGCATGGGTTCGGCATGGCTGCCGCCGCCCTCGCAGCCGGCACTTTTGGAGCGCACTGGAACCATGCACTGGTCCTGCTGGTTGTCGCCGTCGCCGGTGCCACGGCGGGCGGCTACACTGGCGTCGCCTACGCCGAATACGTGCATCTCGGCGGCACTCGCCGCACCGAGGCAACGGGACTGGGTACCGCCGTGATGTTCGCCGGTGTGCTGCTGATCCCGCCTGGGTTCGGCGCGGCGGTAGCGGCGTCAGGCAGCTATACGCTCGCCTACACGACACTTGCGGTGCTTGCACTCGCGAGCGCGGTACTGCTCTGTCTGCCGCATGCCGACACCGCGCCGCAAGAACCTGACCGAGGCTGATCGCGCGCTGTGGGCGAGCTATGCCAGCCGGATCAGCCCTTTGCCCTGCCACGCGCGGGCACCCACCGGCGACGACGCGCCCGTCCTTCTTGCCCCGACCCCTCGCTCCCGGGCAATGGCCGCCGCACGGAGCGACCACCATCAATCGGCGGCACTGACAGTCGGCACCCATCCGGGCGGCGTTGACAGCGCGAGCTGGCATCGGTTCCGCACTGGCAGGCTGCGCGCGGCGCGCACCCTCGACCTGCACGGTTTCACCGCGGAGCGTGCATTCCGTGCTCTCTCCGCGTTCCTGCGCAGCGCGCATTCAGAGGGATTGCGCTGTGTCGAGGTCGTCACCGGACAAGGCGGAGTACTGCGGCAAGAGTTGCCGCATTGGCTCAACCTGCCGGAGATGCGCCCGATGATCCTTGGAGCGGTGCATCCGCGCGCGACCAATCCCGGTTCAGTGCGACTACTGTTACGGCGGACGCGGCGCGATGCAGGAGCCGGGCGCGGCTAACCCATCGCGTCCGCTAGGATGGCGTCCGCCGCCTTCTCGCCGATCATGTAGACCGCCGAAGCTATGAAATAGCCCGGGATGCGCGGAAATACCGACGCATCAACAACTCGCAGCCCGGACGTGCCATGCACGCGGAAATCGCTGCCCAGCACCCTACCGATAGCGCAGGTGCCGCAGGCATGATGGCCCCAGGCATGGTCGCGGACGAACTGCGCCAGCTCGGCGTCCGTTTGGACATGTGGCCCCGGTACTTCCTCGGCGGCAATTGCGCCCGACCGCAACAGCGGCGCCGCAAGCCTTCGGGCAAATCGAATGCCATCGACCACGGCACCCAGGTCCGCCTCGTCCGGATCGTCCGCGCGATTGAAGTAATGGAAATCGATCAGCGGTGGCTCCGTTGGATCAGCCGACTGCAGCTTCACCACGCCAGTGCGGTTGCGGGTATGCGCCTTCAGAATGCTCCAGGTCAGCCGATTGCGGTGCTCGGCAATCTCGCGCGAATAGCCTGGAAAGTAGCCCCTGAACGGCGCCAGAAGCGACATTACGAATAGGTCGGGGAGCGGCGCGTCCGGTGCAGACCGTAGCGCGATTGTCAGCGCGGCGCCGTTCGACGAGTACATGCCAAGACCCCCGCGTGCCCAGCGTCGCCACACCGGATCGCCATGCTCGAACGAAGCGTCGCGCAATGACGGCCACACCGGCACTGCCATGCGGTTGACCACGCCAACCTCGTAGCGATCCTGCAGATTGCGGCCGACAGCAGGCAGATCGACGATTGGCGCGATGCCCAGCCCCGCCAGTTCGTCTGCGGGGCCGATGCCTGACAGCATCAGCAGCTGCGGTGTATTGAACGCACCACCTGCCAGGATGACCTCGCGGCGCGCATGGACCACGGCCGCTTCATCCGATGCACCGATGGCATGGCCGTGCGCACGATACAGGTTCGCGCCGCGTCGATACTCAACGCCCAGCGCGCGTCTTTGCGCATCGAACAGCACACGCGTTGCCAACGCCTGCAATCGGATATCCAGCAGACGTGGCCACTGCTCAGCGACCGCGCGGACGCGTTCGCGCGTGCCATTGCGACAATGACGATGCGTGGTCAGCGGCGTGTAGAACAGTCCTTCGGATCCAGCCGCCAATACGGCGCGGTCGTTCGGGTCGGCAAAGGAGCGCAGCAGCACCCGCAGCCGTTGCCACCAGCCCTGTCGCTGATCGAGTACTGTCAATGCCGCCGACGCCATTGTTCGCACCAGGTCGCCGTCTTTCAGCGCTTCGCGCGGCAACGCCTTTTCTGTGGACAGCCATCCGCTCCAGCCATGTCCGCTGCGGTTAATGCCGACCAGTGCAAGCAGGCGGGTGACCCACCGATAGCGGCAATTCTCCAAACGCGAAAAGTAGCGCGCCATATTCCGCGCGCTCCAGCTGGCATCGCCCGTTTCGGCGGCGATCGCATCCCAGTCCGCGTCCGGGGGCGCGACCAGGATCATCGCGTTGTGCGCGGTACACCCGCCAAGGCACGACGCGCGTGGATACAGCACGCCATCGACCGCTTGCCCGTTCCATTCCGAGCGATAGGCCGGGTCACGCTGGCGCTGCGCCAGATCCGAATAATGCCGCACAAAGAAGTGCCAGGAGATAGCTTCGTTTTCGGATGCAAACGGATGGAACGCCGGCACCCGGTAGTCATCGGGCAGCCGGTTGATGGTGGGTTCCAGCGGATCGCCACCCTGCAAGTGGCAAGGATCGCCGCCAGCTTCCAGCAACACGACATGGAACCCGGCCTCCGCCAGCCGAGCGGCAACGGTGCCACCGCCGGCGCCCGAGCCGACGACGATGTAGTCACAGATATCGTGCGGCATTCCGGAGCGCCTAAAGCGTCTTGAGAAACTCGATCAGGTCGCGCTTCTCGCTGTCACTCAGCCCTGGCTCTTCCGAGAACATGTCCGTGCCGAAGTAGTGACCTCGATTGACCACGAAATCAGGGCATATGCTGAGGGTATACAGCTCGCGGCCGAGCGGCGTGAAGATCTGCCTCGCCGTGGCATCGTCGGCGTTCGCCGGCATCGCCGCCATGTCATGCCGCAGCCGCAAGCCGAGGCCCAGCAGCTTCCAGGCCCTCGCAGTGCCGGCAATCAGGCCACGGTCCTCCGGCAACGGATCGAAGTTGCTGATAAGCCCAATCGGGGTGCCGGCGGGGATGGGTCCTATCCGCAGGTCGCCATTCGATGCGAAGGCGCCCGGCAACAGCCAGTTCAGTGGGCCATGTAGGAACCTCACCGCGCTCGGCAGGAATCCCGCCGGCACCGTCACCCAGCTCTGTGCAGTGGTCCGATCCATCAGTCCAACGCCTCTGGCACCCAGCATCGGATCGACCGGGCGCTTCTCTGGCCAAAGCATTTGTTCGATGCTGGCCTGGAACACGGTCATTCGAGCCGGGATCGACGGGCTTGGATCGAATGGGCCGACCGTGTTGTTCAGCAGGAAGGGTGCGGTCGACCACAGGCTGACCAACGATGGCGGTCGCGTATAGCCGCGTCCACCAGCCGGCATCGGGAACTTGCCATCCTCGCCGGTGAATGGGTCCTTCACTGTGATCTCACCCACCGACGGCAGGTTCTTATAGCTCTGGGAGGAGAAATTGTCCCAGATATTGCCGGCCAGCGCATTGCGCGCCAGAGGACTGCAGGCGTTGGTTTGCAGCAGCGTTACCGGCACCCGAAATTCGCTGGACAGATAATTGTCCTTCAGGAAGTCTGGCGCCTTCACGATCGCCAGCATCTTCTGCTTGAAGTCGTCGGTCTTGGTCCACGCCCAGTACTTGTTCCAGCATTTCAGGTAGTCAGGTCCATTGCAGTTCTCGGCTCCCGGTCCCTGCATGCCGACCACCGGATCCGGCAATTTGCTCGAGTGGCAACGGGCACAGCGTTCAGCGAACACAGTCTTGCCGCGGTCCAGCGTCGCATCGTCCGAAGTCAAATAGCGCGACCGGATCGGTGGGGGCATATCGGCAAGCCGGTCCGGCTGGCCGGCCTTAACCAGAAACTGCGCCATGTAAAAGGTCTGCTGCTCGGTTGCCTGCCAGTAGGTGGAATTGCGCTCCGCATCGGCGATGCGGATTGGCGTGATCCTCTGGCCGCCGGCAAACGCGTTGAAGTGCAGTAGCCACTCCTCGCTGAACAGGCCGATATTGATATAGACGCGATTCAGCGCACCGAGCGCGCCGACCGAGTCCGCGCCGTCCTTCAGGATCCGTGGTGTATAGACGTAGGGCTTGTCATAGAGATCCGCCAGCGGCGGCGACGAGACGAAGTCGTTGAATTGCTTATTATCAAGCTGTCCGCCGGTCAGCAGCTCTCGACCGAACGGCATTGCATGCAGAAGGCGCGGGCCCAGCTGATAGATCGCGTTCATCGTCCGGGGGTTAGCGATGCTATCAGTGGAGACCAGCGAGGTATCCAAGGTGCCAGGGCGATAGGAATGCAGTAGCTGGAAGATGTAGTTGGATTTGTCGGCTCCCCACACAAACACACGGTCGAACCAGAAGTACTGCGACCCGACTGTCGAATTCAGGTTCTTCCATTCGGGATGTTCCGGATCGGCCGGCGGATTGGTCGGGCTCGGTCCGATGTGGCAGAAGCCGCAGGCCATACCGACGCGATACGGACGGACCAGATCCTTCTGCTCGTAGTAACTCGGGTCATTGTAGAAGCGCTCCGGATCCCACCGCTTGCGTGCTGCCTCGTCGAAATCCGGATTGGGAAACAGCCTCAGCCCAACAATGCCGGTGGGTTCGCCATAATATGATCCGACCGGCACGCCGTCGCTGCCACGCGCACCGAGCTTGACCCCGGGATATTTGGCAGCATCAGCAAACGGATCGGATGGACAATCGGTTCGCCGCTGGTCCAGCCAGAGCCCGAAATGCTTCGGATCCGCCGCCGTCGGCTTGTCGAAGCAAGGTTCGTTGATAACGCCGAAGTAGTTCCAGCGGTTCTCGCGGCTGTACGCCAGTCCCGGTGCCGAGGAAATTGTCTTCAGCAGATCAAAGGTGCCGAAGGCGTGCTTGATCATCACGTCCCAGAAGCGATCGTTGCCTCCGGACCATACCAGCCACATGTTGCGGCCCTTGACCTCGTCGGCGCTGAGTTGCACGCCGTTGTCCATGTCCTTGAAGTAGTCTTCGTCCGCTGCCGGAAACGAACTTGCCGGACGACCGGCGATCATCGCTTCGTCGCGGACCTTGCCCGGCTGCGGTCCACTGCCCGGCAGCAGCAACAACGCAAGAACAATGATCAGCAGCAGGCCCGCAGCAGCGATCAGGACGAAGCGCTTCATGTTTCCCCTCGCTGCTCGCTATTGATGCGCGCAGAGTCGCCGGCACCGTAATGTCCACCACGAACCTCTGTAAAGCGAATAAGCAAGCGATAGTGAGCCACGTCACAGCTCTGATTCTCGTTGCGACACTATAAGCCGCGCTGCCATACTCCCGGTATGAGGGGGAAATCTGTGTCGGACCAAACGCCGGTACCGCGTCCGGTATCGACCACTGCCGGCGCGCTGTGGCAGGAGTTCGAAGCGATCCATGGTCCTGATCGTCCGGCTTGCACCCGACAGGGCCACGATGGTTCGCTGCGGGACTACTACGACGCGGCGCTACAAAGGAACCAAGCCGCGCTGTGCCTATCCGGCGGCGGGGTACGCAGCGCTGCATTTTCGCTCGGCGTACTGCAAAACTTGGCGCGACGCGGGCTGCTGATCCAGTTTCATTATCTCTCAACCGTCTCTGGCGGCGGCTACATCGGCAGCTGGCTGCAGGCGTTGGTGCACGCGCATGACGGCGACGTTGCCGAGGTGCAAAGGGAACTTGGCGCAATCGAAGCGGCACCTGAGCTTCGCACACTGCGGAATTACACCAATTACCTTACGCCCAGACCTGGCATCAGCTCGCCAGATACCTGGGCCGGCATACTGCTCTGGGTGCGCAATGTCCTGGTGAACTGGCTGATCTTTGTCCCGGCCCTGTTCGCTGCCGCCTTGCTGCCCGGTCTGTACCAGGACGTGTTGGCCGGGATCGGGCCCCGCTGGGGCTGGCCGCTTCTGGTGCTTGGACTGATCTGTCTATTCGCCGGCATCTACAACGGTGCCCGGCACCTGCCGAGCCATTCGTTGAACAAAGGGGCGTTGCTTGGTCCGAACAGCGTGTTTGTGCCGAAGTGGGTGGTCTGGCCGCTGCTGATCTGGTCGCTTCTGGTTCCGCTCGCCGCTGCACCTTGGCTTCGTGTCGTGATGCCAGGCAATGCCATTCTGGGCGACGTTATCCCGCTGCTGGGCTTCCTCGTCATGGAACTGGCGTTTGTGATCGCGGCGTATCGCGAGGGAGGCACGCACCGCCGGCTGTTCGGCCACAATTTTGGCTGGTGGACCCTGGCATCCTTGGTCACAGCCTTCATTCTGTGGCTGGAGCTTGAGCTCTCGATCGGCCTGCCTGTGATCTACATCGCTGTCTTTGGCCCGCTTGCGGTGACAATCGCCCACCTGATGCAATCACTGGTCTACGTTGCCCTGCGGACCGAGGCATTTCGCGGTGACCTCGATCGCGAATGGCTGGCACGACTAAACGCCGAGAAGGTGGTGCCTTCGCTGCTGTGGGCAATCTTCGCGGCAGTCTGCCTGCTGCTGCCGATCGCAGTGTTTGATCACACCTCCAGCTTCACGTCATTTGTGGTCAGCGTCTTTGGTCTGCTGACCGGACCGGTCGCCGCCTATGTTGGCAAGATCTCCAGCGACATGTCCGGCAAGCAGAAGACCGAGGCGGGCGGCGGCTTCAGGCCTTCCTCCAACCTGGTACTCGGTGTGATCGCTGTGGTGTTCGCGGCCACGCTGTTCATGCTGCTGGCGCGCCTCGGCTGCATGCTCACAGGTAACCACGTCATTGGTGACTTGATCCTGATGGGTATTGCTGGCGTGCTCGCGTGGCCACTCGGCCGGCACATCAACGTCAACCGCTTTTCCATGCACGCGGTTTATCGCAACCGCTTGGTTCGCGCGTTCCTCGGCACCGCCCGGCAGCAGCGCCAACCCGACGAATTCACCGGACTCGATCCCGGTGACAATCCGCGCATGGCTGAGCTGGAGCCTCGGAGGCCGAAGACCCGCCGGCTATTTCCGGTCGTGAACCTGACATTGAACCTGACGGCCAGTCGCAACACCGCGTGGGCAGAGCGCAAGGGCGAGAGCTTCACCGTGACGCCCAGCTCCTGCGGTGCAGCTTATTTGCACAAGCGCGAGGACGTCGCCGCCGGCTTGCCGGTGCGCGGCGCCTACGTCAGGACAGAGTTGTATGGCGGCAACGAGCGCGAAACCGGCCCCGACGACTACTGCCGCGGCATCACGCTGGGAACTGCGCTTGCGATATCAGGTGCCGCGGCCAGCCCAAACATGGGCTATCACTCCTCGCCGGGAGCGGCATTCCTAATGACGTTGTTCAACGTGCGGCTCGGCGCCTGGCTGCCGAACCCAGCGACGGCGTCAGCCGACGAATTAGGCCGGGCAAAGCCACCGAATGCCTTGGTGACCCTCGGGCGCGAGCTACTTGGCCTATCGGATGATCGTGGCAACGCCGTGTATCTGAGCGACGGCGGCCACTTTGAGAACCTCGGCCTGTATGAAATGGTCCGTCGCCGCTGTCGTCGCATCCTGGTGGTCGATGCTGGTGAGGACCCCAACGCTAGCTTTGAGGACCTCGGCAATGCGATCCGCAAGATCCGCATCGACTTCGACGTTTCGATTGAGTTCGACCCGCAGGTCGCCATAGGATCGCGCGAGAATCCACTCCTGCCGTTCCGCAGCTTCGCTTACGCGAAGATCCATTATCCGGAATGCACCACACCGGGCGAACTGGTGTACTTGAAACCGGGGGATCTCGTGGAGGTGGCAATGGACGTCCGTTCCTATCGCAACCTCAACGAGACGTTTCCTCACCAGTCCACGCTGGAGCAGTTCTACGGCGAGAGCCAGTTCGAGAGTTATCGCGAACTGGGACGCTGTGAAACCGCGGGTCTGGCACCTGATGCCACGACGCTGGCGGCATTCTTCGATGCTGTTCAACGCCAGGCGCCACCACCACCGACACCCAGGCAAAAGCCACCACCGCCGACTGCGATCGTCACGAGGAGCCGACGATGGGCAATGACGTGATCTTCGAGCCACTGAAGTGGCGGAACATCGAGATCAAGAACCGAATTTTCCGGTCCAGCATCTCGGGCCGCTTCGACAACGAGGACGGCAGCCTGTCGCAGACCCGCGTCAACTGGGAGAGCAAGTTTGCTCGCGGTGGCGTCGGCGCGATCATCTCGTCCTTTGTGCCGGTGATGCTGGAAGGCCGCATCGCCGCGGGTTACGCCACCGTTCACCGCGACGACTTCATCCCGATGTGGCAAAAGGTCGGCGAGGCGGTCCACAGTTTCGGCTGCAAGTTCATCATGCAGCTGAGCCACTCGGGACGGCAGATGGACCTGCCCGGCGTGGCAAACCAGCATCGCCGCACGCGCAGCTCCACCAGCAAGAACGAGACGCTGCACGGTTTCCTCACCCAGGCGATGACCAAGGAAGAGATCCGCCAGACGGTTGATGCGTTCGCCGCCGGTGCCTGGCGTGCCCAGCAGGCGGGACTTGATGGCGTCGAGTTGCATGGCGCCAATGGCTACCTTATCACCCAATTCCTCAGCTCCGGTATCAACGACCGGCGTGACGAGTATGGCGGTGACCTGCGCAATCGCGCGCGCTTCCTGATGGAGATCATACAGGCAATCCGCCTGCGCTGCGGCAAGGATTTTCATCTCCAGGTCAAGTTCAGCGGTATCGACTTCAACAACGTGATTCCCTGGGAGAAGAAGGGCAACACGCTGCAAGAAGGCATCGAGCTGGCGAAGATGATCGAGCAGGCGGGTGCCGATGCGCTGCACGTCTCGACCGGCAGCCTGTTCCCGCACCCTCTCAACCCGCCCGGCGACTTCGATTTCGACACCATTGCGACCACTTATGACGGCATGCTCGCATCGGGGATGTACACGTTTCGCAACTACCTGACGTTTCGTTACCCAACCTTGCGGCCGATCTTCCGCTGGATATGGTTCCGTATGAAGAAGGGCCGACCGGTCGAAGGCGTCAGCATCGACCAGTGCTGCGCCATCAAGCAGGCGGTGAAGATTCCGGTCATCAGCACCGGCGGTTACCAGACCGCATCTTACGTGCGCGAGATCATCAGCAATGGGTCGTGCGATGGCGTATCGATCGCACGCGCCCTGATCGCCAACAACGACCTGCCGAAACAGTGGGAAGCGGGTCGCGATCTGCCCGCAGTCCCCTGCACCCACTGCAACAAGTGCCTGTTGAATGCACCCAAGAACCCACTCGGCTGCTATGAGCCCGACCGCTTCGGCGGCAATTACGAGGCGATGATCGACGAGGTGTTCTCCGTCTATCGGACACACCCCAACCTGGTCATCCCTACATAGCGCCGACACTCTGCAGGACCACGACGATGGCGAACAGCACTTCGGTATCAGTTGTTCAGCAGGAGGTGCTGCGGCGCTCCTGGAGGCGGCTGCTTGTCGCGATCATCCTGCTGCTGATCTTTCTGATCGGGCTGGTGACGATCGTCGTAGGCGGCGTTGCATACTGGCGCTTCACCAGAAGCGGCACGCCTTCATTCGCCAGCGACATCGACCACTTCAAATATGGATCCATTGGCAGCGAGCCGACGAGCGGTCTGCCCTACTGGGTCTGGCGCGCCCTGCCGGGGCTGTTTCCCGAAGTCTTTCATGGCGGCGACTACAGCGTGTTCGGCTTCCTCTACGAAAACGACGCGCAGGGGAACAAGCGCGATTTGCCGATCGGCATCAGCCGTCGCGAGGTCAGCGGCGTCGAACTTGCCTGGATGAACTGCGCTGTGTGCCATGTCGGCACAGTCAGGGATACAGCAGAGGCTGCGCCGCGCGAGATTGCCGCCATGCCGTCGAACAATCTGGATCTGCACCGCTTCATCAAGTTCGTCCTTGGCATGGCCGATGACCCGCGGCTGGAGCCGGACAGTTTGATCCCTGCCGTGCAGAAGGCGGGCGCGGATCTGGATTGGCTGGACCGGCTGACCTGGCGCTACATCGTCATCCCGCAGGTTCGCCAGGGTTTGCTGGAACGACGCGTGCGGCTGGATCCGCTGCTGGCCTATCAGCCGTCGTGGGGGCCGGGCCGCGTCGATACTTTCAATCCGTACAAGCTCATCCAGTTCCATATGGCGTGGGACAACCTGACCCCGCAGGAGCGCGTTGGCACCGCTGACTTCCCATCGATCTTCAACCAAGGTCCTCGTGAAGGCATGCATCTGCACTGGGACGGCAACAACACATCCTTGGCCGAGCGCAACCTCAGTGCCGCACTCGGTGCCGGCGTCACCGTGCAGTCGGTGGATCATGCCAGCATCGAGCGCGTGGCGCATTGGCTGCTGGATCTGCATGCGCCGCCGAGCCCGTATCGGCCTGACAGCGCGGCAGTTACCGCCGGCCGGGCGGTCTACATGAGCGAGTGCGCCGCCTGCCACGGCTACCAGGACAACAACGGCTATGTGTTCAAAGGCGAGCAGATCGGCCAGGTCGAGCCCAATGCCAAGCTGAACGCCGACCCCGGTCGCCTGAATAGCTACACGCAGCGATTCCGCGACATGCAGCTGACTTTGTTCAGCGGCACACCCTATCAGTTCAGGTATTTCACCAAGACCGACGGCTATGCCGACCTGCCTTTGGATGCTCTGTGGCTGCGGGCACCGTACTTGCACAACGGCTCGGTACCGACGCTTGCCGATCTGCTGTCGCCGCCCGACCAGCGGCCGAAGTCATTTGTGCGCGGACTGGACGTGTTGGACCCGGAGAAGGGTGGCTTCCAGGCACCCCCCTGCAATCCTGCACAGCCTCCCGATAAAGCTTTTTGTTTTGACACCTCCCAGGTTGGCAACGGCAACGGTGGACACCTCTACGGGACCAATCTGCCGTCAGACCAGCGCACCGCGTTGCTGGCCTATCTGCTGACGTTCTGACGATGCAATCGCAAGCCTGCCTTACCTGGTTCCGGCGCATCATGTGGCTTGGCATCGTTGCCAACATCGTGGTTGCGGCAATCAGCATCGCCGCCACACCAACGGTGCTCGAGTTCTTGCGGTTGCAATTGGCGCAGCCTTTGGTATGGCCACGGTTCGCCGCCTTCCTGCTGATCCTGCTCTCGATTTTTTACATTCCGTCAGCGCTGGACCCGGTACGCAACCGATTCGCAGCGATCTTCGCCGTAGTCTGCCGCTTCGGTGGTGTCATTTTCTTCCTCATCGTCGGTGGCGGCTACATCGTCTTCGGATTGTTCGACTTCGTGTTCGGTTTGCCACAGGCGATCCTGCTGGCGCTTGGCCTGCGCGGGAGGGATGCGGCGATGAGCCGAACCAGGCAATGGATCGCCGGGGTCATTGTGCTGGTCATCCTGCTCGGCGCCGGTGGCTGGGTCACTTACGGCAAGCTATTTCGCCGCGATATCCCGGTCTATGCCAGCGACGTCGATCAGTTCAAATACGGGTCGATTGGCAATGACGAGGCGAACGGGCTGCCCTATCTGATCTGGCGTGTGCTGCCGACGGTGTTCGCTGACCACCTGCCCGGACCAGATGGCTATGCATCGGTGGGCTTTCTCTGGGAACCGGGCCGCGACCATTCCGAGGCGCCAATCGGCTTTTCCCGCGCCAGAGTTGGCTTCGAGCGCATGGCGATCAACTGCGCCTTCTGCCATGTCACCGAGGCCCGACTGGACGCCAATGAACCGCCCAAGTTTTATATCGGCGGTGCGTCGAACACGGTGAACGTCCTCGCGTATCAGCAGTTCCTCACCGCCTGTGCGCGCGATCCCCGCTTCAACGCCGACGTTCTGCTGCCGGCGATCGAGCGCGAGGTCCCGCTGTCGTTCATTGATCGCGCCTTGTACCGGTTCGTGATTATCCCGGCGACGCGCAAGGCACTGCTGCAGCAGGGGGATCAATTCGCCTGGGCAGACAAGCGACCGACGTGGGGGCCAGGCCGGATCGATCCGTTCAATCCGGTAAAGTTCGGCATGCTCAAGCTTCCGGATGATGGCACGATCGGCAATTCCAAGATGCAGGTGGTCTGGGGCCTCGATGCGCGCAACGCCATTCGGGCCAACGCACCTTTGCATTGGGATGGGCTCAACACGTCGGTGCACGAGGTCATAGTCAGCTCGGCTCTGGGCGATGGCGCGAACGCCAAGGGCATCGACTGGAACACCAGCAACCGCATCGAGCATATTCTACGCACCATGCCGACGCCACCATCGCCAATCAAAACCGATGCGGCACTGGTGCAGCGCGGACAGGTGGTATTCGCAGGCAATTGTGCCGAGTGTCACTCCAAAGGCGGCGTGCGCACCCTCACCGTGATTCCGCTGGCGGAATTGGGCACCGACCCGCATCGCGATGCGATGTGGACCACACAGGCACGCGACACCTACAACAACTATCGCGAAGGCTACGATTGGGGCTTCAAGTCGTTCCAGAAGATGGACGGATATGTAGCCGAGACGCTGGAAGCGCTCTGGCTCCGCGGGCCGTATCTACACAACGCATCGGTACCGACCGTTGCCGGCCTGCTGGAGCCATCCGAGCAACGGCCCCGCACCTATCTGCGGGAAAGTACGACAATCGACCAGGACCGCCTAGGTTTTGTCACCGGTCCATGTGACCCATCGCATCCGCCAAAAGAGGGTTTCTGTTATGACACCACCCAGCCGGGGAATGCGAATGGCGGGCACCTCTACGGCACCACGCTCGCAGCAGAAGACAAACGCGCCTTGCTGGAATATCTCAAGACACTTTAAAACCGCGTGACCATTACCTGAACACGCGTTCGAATATCTGGTCCACATGCACGAGATGCGCCCGCGTATCGAGTGCGGCATCCAACTCGGCAGCCGTGACGTGCCCCACTACCGCGGGATCGTTCAGCAGATTGTCGCGAAAGCTACGACCACCCGAAGTGCCTAGCTTCTGCCAAGTCGCCATCGCGTTCCGCTGCACGATGGCATAGGCCTCCTCGCGCGAGATGCCGGCACGCGCAAGCGCCAAAAGGACGTCACCCGACTGGACCACCCCGCCGAGACTGGTCAGATTGGCTGCCATCCGGTCGGGATAGACCACCAGTCGCTGCATCATTCCCGCCAGGCGGACCAGCGCAAAGTCCAGCGCGATCGTGACATCCGGCGCAATCACCCGCTCGACTGACGAGTGCGAAATGTCCCGCTCGTGCCATAACGTCACGTTCTCCAGCGCCGGCACCACCGCCCCGCGCACGATGCGCGCCAGCCCGGTCAGATTTTCGCTCAGCACCGGATTGCGCTTGTGCGGCATCGAGGAAGAGCCCTTCTGTCCCGGATGGAAGAACTCCTCTGCCTCACGCACCTCGCTGCGCTGCAGGTGCCGGACCTCGGTCGCCAGGCGCTCGATCCCCGATGCAATGACCGCAAGCGTCGCGAAGAACATCGCGTGCCGATCGCGCGGGATCACCTGGGTTGATACTGGCTCTATCGCCAACCCAAGCTTCTCCGCGACATAAGCCTCGACCCCAGGATCCACAGCAGCGAACGTTCCCACCGGTCCGCTGATCGCCGCGACAGCCACCTCAGCGCGTGCCGCCACCAGCCGGGCGCGGTCCCGAGCGAACTCGGCGTAGTGCCCCGCCAGCTTCAACCCGAAGGTCGTGGGCTCCGCGTGGATGCCGTGACTGCGGCCGATCGTCACCGTATGTTTGTGCTCGAGCGCCCGGGCCTTCAGCGCAGCCAGGACCGCATCGAGGTCTTCCAGCAACAGGTCCGCCGCCTGGCTCAGCTGCACCGAAAGGCAGGTGTCCAGCACGTCTGAGCTGGTCATACCCAAATGCACGAACCGACTGTCCTCGCCGATCACCTCGGCCAGCCAGGTGAGAAAGGCGATCACGTCGTGCCGCGTCTCGCGTTCGATCGCATCGATCCGTTCAATATCGGCTTGACTGATGGCTGAGACCCTGGGGCCGCCCTTCGAGCGAATGCTGCGCGCCGCGGCCTCCGGAATAACCCCGATCCGCGCCATCGCCTCAGCCGCCAGCGCCTCGATCTCGAACCAGATGCGATACCGGTTGGCAGGCGCCCAGATGGCCTCCATCTCGGGTCTGGTATAACGCGGAACCATCGCTGCCCTGTCCCGTCAAGTCGGAAGGCCAGCTAGACCGCCACGCCGGGGCTGACAAGGGCTGCATTTGCATGGACCAGATCGCGCTGACCCACGAACTTGCCGCTCTGGCGCAAGTGATCATGATCGATATCACTCTTGCCGGCGACAATGCCGTGGTCGTCGGCATGGCGGTTGCGGGATTGCCCGCACGCCAGAAGCGGCCAGCAATCATACTCGGCATCGTGGGCGCCACCGTGATCCGCATCGCACTCGGCGCCGTCGCACTGCAATTGCTGGCGATCATCGGGCTGCTGCTTGCCGGTGGCCTGCTGCTGCTCTGGGTGTGCTGGAGGATGTTCCGCGAGCTGCGACGCCCGCGCGCGCATGCCGCCAAGGCTGGTCATACCAAGACACTCGGTCAGTCGTTGACCGAGATCATCGTGGCGGACCTTTCCATGAGCCTCGACAACGTGCTGGCCGTCGCCGGCGCGGCACAGGGCAGCACTTGGGTCCTTGCGGTGGGGTTACTGCTGAGTGTCGTGCTGATGGGGATCGCCGCCAATCTTCTCGCAAATCTACTGGAGGGCCGCCGCTGGATCGCCTGGATAGGCCTGGTGATCGTGCTTTACGTCGCCGTCACCATGATCTGGCATGGCGCATTTGATGTGGCTGAAGCAGTGCGGGGTTGATCGCGGGAACTTGATCCGCGCGCGCCTCTCATTCCGGAACTCACGATATTGCGACAGCCGCGTGACGGATTTTCGCCACGAACTGCCAGCCTTCTTTCATTCGACGAACGGACAGCGACAATAGATTTGTGGGGAGCCACGACCATGCCGAACCGTCGACCAAT
The DNA here is from genome assembly GCA_963850535.1 of uncultured Alphaproteobacteria bacterium. Classification (GTDB taxonomy): domain Bacteria; phylum Pseudomonadota; class Alphaproteobacteria; order Acetobacterales; family Acetobacteraceae; genus JAMXLO01. The sequence continues at coordinate 19,952 of CAWKMC010000048.1, forward strand.
CCTGATCATCGAGGACGATGAGGTTCTGCTGAACATGCTCGGCGAGCATCTCGAAGAAACGCAGGAGTTCAACGTATCGAAGGCTACCAGCATCGATGCGGCTGAAGCGAAGCTCGCCGATGAAAACGTCCACTTCGACGCACTGATCCTTGACATCGGTCTGCCAGACGGCGACGGCCGTGACTTCTGTGCCAGGCTGCGCCGGCAAGGCCACAGCATGCCGATCATCATGCTGACCGGCGCGACAGAAGAAACTGATGTGGTTCGCGGCCTGGATGCAGGCGCGTGCGACTACATCGCCAAGCCATTCCGAGCGCACGAACTGCTCGCCCGCTTACACGCGCAATTGCGCAACTTCGATCGCAGCGAGGAGGCGGTATTCCCGGTCGGTCCCTACACCTTCCGCCCGGCCAAGAAGCTGCTGCACAACTTCCGCCAAGAATCGCCGCATCCGTCTCACCGACAAGGAAACGGCGGTCCTGAAATTCCTATACCGGTCGGAGTCAGCGGTTAACCGGCAGATCCTCATGCACGAGGTATGGGGCTACAACTCCGCGGTGACGACACACACGCTCGAAACGCATATCTACCGGCTGCGTCAAAAGATTGAATCCGATCCCGCCAACCCGTCGCTGCTGGTAACTGAGGGCGGTGGCTATCGCCTGCGGCAAGAAGCTGTCCCCACCCAGGCATGGTAGGACGCCAGCCAGGGGCCTCCGGCCCCTGGTCGCCCATCACCGCGCCCCGCGATCCCAGGTGGCCGCAGTAACTCCTCGCTCGCGCAGACGGAACTTCTGTACTTTGCCGTTTTCGGTCGTCGGGAGTGCCGCCGTCATCTCGATATAGCGTGGGATCGCGAACGCGGGCATGCGACCCTGGCAGTACTCGGCCAATGCAGCGGGAGAGAGCGAGCACCCATCGCGTAGCACGATTGCTGCCATCACCTCGTCTTCAGCCAGTTCCGAGCGCACTGGAAAGGCGGCGGCCTCGGCCACGTCGGGATGGGAAAGCAGCACCTGCTCGACCTCATACGACGATATATTTTCGCCGCGGCGACGGATCGCGTCCTTCATGCGGTCGATGAAGCGGAAATATCTGTCCGCCTGGCGCACGACCCGATCGCCGGTGTGGAACCACAAATTTCGCCAAGCCTGGACCGTCTGCTCGGGCATACCGAAATAGCCCGTCGCGAACGCAAAAGGTTCGGCGGCGCGCAGCAGAAGTTCCCCGGCTATACCATCGGGCAGAGGGTTATCTGCATCATCGACCACCCGCGCCTCAAACCCATCGAACACCGGGCCCATCGTGCCGGGGCGCTGTTGCGGCAGCGTGCAGCCTAATACGAAATTCGTCTCGGTCGATCCGTAACCATCAAGCAACGCGAAACCAAACCGGGCGAAGAATTGCGGATGGAAACGTTCGGGCACGCCAGGCGCCAGCGCGAGCCGCACGCGGTGTGCACGATCAAGTTCGCTCTCAGGCCGCGACAGCAAGATCGGCACCATAGCGCCAAGCAGATAGGTGACAGTTGCGCCGTGACGGGCAAGCGACGCCGCAAATCCGGAGGCAGAAAAGCGCGGCTCCACCACCAGCGAGGCGCCGGTAAGCAGAGCCTGGTAGAACGCGTTGAGCGCATTGGTGTGGAACAATGGCAACGTTGTCAGCAGCACGTCATCGCCCGTCACACCAAGTAGCCGTGCCGTATTGACCCCCCACCAGAAATACTGGGCGTGCGGGCAGCACACGCCTTTCGACACGCCAGTCGTGCCAGAGGTGTAAAGGATCGCTACGGTATCCCCAGGCTCGATCGGCGCTTCTGCGACCGACCCTCCCGGGTCAGGAACTGCAACAGGCCTCGGCCAGCGCTCGGCCAATTTTGCGCCACCGATAAGCCAGATCGAGGCCAAGGAAGGCAACGATACATCTAGACCGTTCAGCGCATCCGCAAACTCGGCGTGCAGCACCAGTAGCTTCGCCTGCGAGTTCGTCAGGATATGCCCCAGCTGCGCGCCGCGCGATGCGGTGTTGATCGGCACGATCACTGCACCGATCCAGCCGCAGCCAAGAAAGACCTGCAGCAGTTCATGACGGTTGCCGCACATGACCGCGACGTGGTCGCCGCGCTCTATCCCAGCGGCTCGCAGCGTGCCACCGAAGCGGGAGGCCACATCCAGAGCATGACGGAAACTCCAGGCATGGTCACCGATCTCGACCAACTTCCGATCGCCATATAGGGCCGCTTGCCGGCGCAACATGCGCGGAAGCACGCGGTCGCCAGGTGGCACGCGCATCGGCAGGTCAGGGGCACTCTCCATATCTCCAGCTTTCCTCCGATCGGTATTCCCCACAACACCCTGCCAGCAGCCACGAACCCGCCGCACCGTGTGAAGTGCATCCGACGCAACCGGCCGGCTTGTGATCGGTTGCAGCATGATTACAGCTCCGAACCTTAAGCTTGGAGGATCATGCCTGTCATGCTTGAGCGATCACCCGAAGCAAGCCCTTTAGGGTTTCACTCGCCGCATGACCACACGCAACTGATCAGTGAAGAGGCTGTCGGACGGATATATGCCAAGATAGCGCGACTGCCCCCGATCCGCGTTGCCGATATCAGCTCGACCTACTACGGCGGAAGTGTGAGCGAAATTCTGTTGCCACTCACACTATTGCTCAAGAAGGAGGTCAAAAAGCGACAGCAAGGTAAAGAGGTTGAGCTTACCACGCAGCATGACCAGGCGCTGTTCGACACACCGGACAGAGGCGTGCAAGCCAGAAGCATACCATGCGTATAGCGCAGGTAGCCCCGCTGGCGGAAAGCGTTCCGCCTCAGCTCTATGGCGGCACAGAGCGGGTCGTCTCGTGGCTAACCGAGGAACTTGTTCGCCGCGGTCATGAGGTCACGCTGTTTGCTACCGGCAACTCAGCGACAGACGGGGAGTTGGCACCAGTGTGGCCGCGCGCTCTGCGTCTTAGCCAACCTCAGGTCGATCCGACAATCGCGCAAACTGTGGCTTTGGAACTGCTTGCCCGCCGTGCGGCGGAGTTCGATGTGTTGCATTGTCATTGCGACTGGCTGCAGCTGCCGATCTTGACTCGGATCGGCGTTCCCTTTCTCACCACGCTGCATGGACGGCTGGACCTGCCCGGGCTTCCGAGGCTCATTGCAACTTTCCCCCAAGCGCCTTTCGTATCCATATCAGACGATCAGCGTAAGCCGCTGCCCAGCGCCAAATGGGCCGGCACCGTGTACCATGGGTTTCCAGCAGACCTCCTGCGCCCCTCATTCGAACCGGGGCACTACCTTGCTTTTCTTGGACGCCTCTCACCTGAAAAGGGGCCGGAGGTCGCCATAAACATTGCGCGCGCGGCAGGTATGCCGCTTCGCATTGCCGCCAAGGTGCCGCGAAACGGGAGACAGTACTTCAAGGAAAAGCTCGAGCCGATGATCGACGGCAAACAGATACAGCTTACTGGCGAAGTGGATGAATACGCGAAACAGCAGTTCCTTGCGGGCGCCAGCGCTCTGCTGTTTCCGATTGACTGGCCAGAGCCCTTCGGCCTGGTGATGATCGAGGCGATGGCCTGTGGTACGCCGGTCATCGCCTATCGCCACGGCGTGGAAGATGGCGTCAGTGGGTTTATTGTCGCTGACGAGGCAAGTGCGACAGATGCAACCAAGCGCATTGACCAGCTTCACCGCCGGCAGTACGCGACGCATTCGAACGGCGCTTCACCGTGTCAACGATGGCCGAGGGCTATCTCGCACTGTATCAGGATCTGCTGAGATCCAGATCTGAC
>CAWKMC010000049.1:0-14167 GCA_963850535.1 uncultured Alphaproteobacteria bacterium
TAGTCTTTCCAATTAGACAAATGTTGCTTTTGGGCAATTTTCCCTCCAGGCTGTTCCGTTAGAGTGTCGGAAAGGTCTGAGAAGGAAACATGACACCCATGACGATGCGCACGGTATCGGTCGCGGCGCTACTCATCGCAGCGGCCACCACATATGCTCATGCAGACAGCCAAAACTCCGTCCCGATGCCACGCGAGAGCTGGCCTGCCACCGTCATTTATGATGTCGCGCTACCGAATTGCGATAAGATGGGAGGGCAACTGGGGGCCAAGGCCTCGCGTCAGTTTTGCTATATCTCGTCCGCGAGCTGTGAAGGTCATGCCGGCTTCAAGGTGGTGATGCGAGACGCCTTCACGATCGGTGGTTCACGACTGGCTGCGTGCCGAAAGATGAACTAGCGGCTGCCAATCCCCGACCTCCAGCTTCGCTCCTCAATCGCGTCGAAAATTGCATCGACCAGTAGACCGGGCAACCGGCGGAGCAATCCGCGGCGACGAGGACGAAAGACGCGCGGTCTGGCCTTTTCGCCGCCAAGCTTACGCACCAAGGAGTCGATGTCGGAGAAACCATCGATCAGTCCGACCTCCACGCCACGCTCGCCAAGCATAAAGCTGCCGTCGAACAGGCTGGTATCGTCAACCTTCAGCCGGCCCTGCCGCCGTGTGCGAACCCAGGCCTTGAAGCGTTCGTGCAGCGCATCCAGCAACTCCTGTACGAAGGCGACATCCTCGGGCTTTTCCGGACTGAACGGATCGAGCCGCCCTTTGTTGGTGCCCGCCGTGTACAGGCGGCGCTCGATACCGAAGCGGGCCAGCATATCGGGAAAGCCGAAGCCGCCGCCGCGAACGCCGATGGAGCCGACGATGCTCATCGGATTGGCGTGGATCTCATCGGCGGCACAGGCGAGCCAATAGCCGCCGGAGGCACCCACTTCGCGAATGACTGCATGGACGCGGACTTCGTGCTCCTGAGCGCGTCGGCGGATCAATGAGGCGATCAGGTCGGACTGCACCGGTGAACCGCCCGGGCTTTCGATATCAATTACGACCGGCCGGCCGCGAGCGGACGCAAACGCGCGATTGATCAGCGGCGCCATGGTACCCATGCTGACTGCGCCCGGCCGCGGCGATATCAGCCCATGCATTTCCACGACGTTGATTCGCGGCCGACGCCAGGGCAGCAGACGAAAAGCCATAGGACCTCCGATCCGGAGGGATATGGCAAGATGATCGCCGATCCGCCATAGACGCGTCGTGATCACGCTGCACTTTGCCGGATACCAACCCGCCCGATCGGTGCACACGCGCGCGCTGCACGCCTTGCGCGATGGCGTTGCCCGGCGCGCAGGACGCGACCTGAGCATTGCCGTGACCGACAGTATCGTCGCCGCCGGGCACAAGGCGTCTGATCTGTTACGGCTGGTAGCGAGCGGCGATGTGGACGGGTGCTATTTCGCCTCCAGCTATCTTGCCGCCAGCGTGCCGAGCTTGGGGACCATCGATCGGCCGTTCGAGGCAGGGCCACGGGACGCGGTGTTCGGAGGCCTCGATTCGGCGACCGGAGCAGCACTCGCGCACGACATAGCGAGCGCAACCGCGTATCGCGTGCTGGGCTGGTGGGACAATGGCATCCGCCACATCAGCAACGCCGTGCGACCGCTTCGCACGCCAAGAGACTGTGTCGGCCTGCGTCTGCGCACGCTCGACAATGCGCAGCACCAGACGGCGTTCCGCCGACTCGGTTTCTTGCCGATGTTCATCGACGTGGCGGATCTGTCTCGCGCCGTTGCTGACCGCACCGTCGATGCTCAGGAGAACCCGCTGACCAACATTGTCAATTTTGGCCTGCACACGCATCACGGGCACGTCAGCCTGACCAGCCATCTCGTGGGAGTAGCACCGTTGCTGGTCAACCACGCGCGATACGAAGCGTTGCCCGGCGAGCTACAGCGGGTCCTAGCAGAGGCCAGTGCCGAAAGTGTTGCTGTTCAGCGACGACTTGCTGTTGCAGAGGACGAGGCATGCCTGCGATTATTGGCCAAAGCCGGGGTTGCGGTGCTGGGGCCCGATGCAATCGATATGCGGGGGTTCGCCGCAGCCGTTGGTGGGGCCCTGATCTGATCCGGGAGACGATTCTCAGCTTTTTATCTGCGACTTTTCGACCCGCTCATGCTACAAACCCCGGCATCGGGGCCTGAAATGCAGCTTGTTGTACTGGATGACGATCAAGCGATCGCGGAGTTCCTCGCGAGCGTGGGCGTAAGCAGCGGGTGGGCCGTACACGCGGTTATTCGCGAGGACGAGTTCCAGGCGTTGGTCAGCGCCTCGCCACCGGACGCGATCATGCTGGACCTGCAGCTGGCAAACAGCGATGGGGTCGAGCAGTTGCAGTTCCTACACGATTGTCACTACGCCGGCGCAATCGTGCTGATGAGCGGGTTCGATGCCCGCGTGCTGTCGTCGGCACAGCAGATTGGGGGGTCGCTGGGTCTGAACATCGTTGCCGCGTTGGAGAAGCCGGCGCGGCCATTCAGGGTACGCGAGGTGCTGGCGCAGATCGCGCGTTTGCCACGCAGCGGCGTGACGGCTCCCGCTTACGCTCGCCCGCCAGCCGCGGTGATTTCGGCGGACGAGGTTACCCAGGCGATGAGCGCCGGGCGCATGGAGTTACATCTGCAACCGATCATCGCGGCAGCCAGCCATGCAGTGAAGCGCGCCGAGGCCTTGATCCGCTGGCGTGATCCGGCGCGCGGACTGGTCGGGCCGGATCAGTTCATCCCGGTTGCCGAGCAGGACATTGCGATTATCGATCGGCTGACCATGTGGGTGGCCGAAACCGGCGTGTCGCACTATCGACGATTGGCGGAGATGGGATCGGGGATCCAGATCTGCATCAATATCTCCGGCCAGAATCTGCGGGCACAGGATTTCCCCGACCGGATGGCCGGTCTGCTGGAGCGCCATGCGGTGCCGGAAGGCGCGCTGGCGCTGGAGATCACCGAGAGCGTCGCGATGCATGACCTGGACGCCACGGCGTCGGTGCTGACACGGCTGCGCCTGAAGGGCTTCCCGGTGGCGATCGACGATTTCGGCACCGGGCATTCGTCGCTGACTGCGCTGCGGCGGATGCCGTTCTCCGCAGTCAAGATCGACAAGTCCTTCGTGAGCGAGTTGGAGACGTCGAAGGATTCGCTGACCATAGTGCGATCGGTCATACAGCTGGCGCACGACATGGGACTGGCAAGCGTCGCCGAAGGGGTCGGCACGGCCGATGCGGCACGGCTGTTGACCGAACTCGGGATCGATGGCCTGCAGGGCTACTATTACAGTGAGCCGCTGCCGTTCAGGAGGTTCGCGGCGTGGCTGAAGGCGTGGGCGGGAGCCGGCAACGCCCCCGCGCATTGAACTCCTCGCCCCATTGAACTCCGCGCTCAGACCGTCTGCAGGATCGCTTCGCGCTTGATCTCCGGCGCCAACTCTGCGCGCCAATCGGCGCTGCTCGACACCACCGCCTCGTGGGCGCGCAGCGGGTAGTAGCTGGTGCCGGTGCCGTCGGGGGCCGCCTGCTTCCACAGTCTTCACCGCCTGACGCAGCAGCTTGCGCGCCTGGATGATCGCCTTGTCGGCTGGGCCAAGATGTTCCTTCGAACGATCGACGATGTGACCCATGCTTTCCTGCAGCGCACGGTCCTGCGCGTTGATGCCGTCGATGCCGGAGAAGGTCTCGGTCCGCTGCACTGAGCGGTCCAGCATGTAGTCGTTCGACGCGGTTCGCCTTGGAGCGGAACGTCACCGGATCGACGTGCAGCGGTCCGTTGCCGAGACCGCGCTCGAGCTTGTCTTCTTCGGTCAGCGGGCCGTCCGGACAGTAGCTCCAGTTGTAGACCATGCAGTTGCCGTCATCGATCGGCACCCAGATGTGGCCGGCGTCGAGATCCAATCCGCTCTCCGACTTGCGATGGCCTGATCTGATGGAACGGCATGATGAAGTGATAGAAGCGGATATGCATGTCATCGGTGCCGTCGAGCGGACGGATGCCGGCATACTGGTAGCCATAGTCGGTGATATCGACGACCAGCTTCGGCGCCTTGCCGCGGACGAACGGACTGGACGGCTTGATCCCGCCGCGCTTGCTGCTGTCGGTCAGCAGCCGGTGCAGGATCGGCGCGTGCGAGGTGTCGATGCCGCCTTCCAGCGCCTGCAGCCAGTTGCACTCCTCGATCACCTTGGTGACATGGCGGTGTGGCCTCCGGCGCCTGGGTCCAGGCGAATTTCGGCAGCGGCGGGATCTTCTCGGCCGGTCCCATGATACGCCCACACGATGCCGCCGAGTTCGCAGGTCGGATAGGCGGTGACGCGGACCTTGTGCTTGAAGTCGTACTCCTCCGGCTCGTTCATCATGTCGATGCAGGCGCCGGTCGACGTCGAACTTCCAGCCGTGATAGATGCAGCGCAGGCCGCATTCCTCGTTGCGTCCGAAATACAGTGAGACGCGGCGATGCGGGCAGAACTCCTCGATCAGGCCGATGCGGCCTTCGGTGTCGCGGAATGCGACCAGGTCCTCGCCGAGCAGGCGGACACGGGCGGGCGGGCCGTCGGGTTCGGCGACCTCGCGCGAAAGCAGCGCGGGGATCCAGTAGCGGCGCATCGCGTTGCCCATGGGGGTGCCCGGGCCGACGCGGGTGATGAGTTCGTTCTCCTCGCGCGAGAGCATGGCGCTTTCCTCCTTGTCTGACCTACGCAGAATGTCAGCATGAACGGTAGCGCCAGGAGGGGCGGCCGACAACTTGGCAGGATCACCGGCGCCTCGTTTTGTCAGCCGGCCCTCAGTGATCCGGGCAAAGGTAACGTCAGCCCTGCCAGCCAGCTTTGCGCAGGCCGTCCAACATGTGCTCGTAGTCCTCGGGCCTGTGCCATGGGGGTCGGCGACTGGTGTAGAATTCAAACGCCTGGGGTGAAAGTTCCATCGCCTTCTGCAGCGCCACCCGCGCCTCTTCTGCCCGGCCCAGCTGACCCAACGCCGCTGCCAGCCACCGGTAGGCTGTATAAACATTTGGATACCGCGCCAGGGTGCGTCGCTGTGCCTCGACCGCCTCGGCGTAGTCTCCTTCGTAATAATAAGAAGTCGCGAGTTGGTGCATCGCCCTCCTGCTGAGCGGACCTCGCGGATCAAGGCGGAGGCATGCCGTATAGGCTTGCCGCGCCTGTGCCGGCTGCCCCGTGAAGAGTAGAACATGACCTTGAACCGCAAGAACCATCGGCGAGTTCGGGTTGCAGTTTCGCGCCAGTTGTATCTGGTCGTGCGCCGCATCGGCATCGCCGGCGACCTGTGCCGCCAGAGCGAGCACCGCCCGCGCGTCCGCATCCTCGGGATCAATGGCGATGGCCTTTTGCGCCCAGCTTGCGGACAATTCGGCCGCGCTTTCCAGCGATCGTGCGCCAAACCCCGCCGCATCGTCTATATAAGCCCGGGCCAAGGCCACATACGGCGCCGAAAAGGTGGCATCCAATGCGACGGCGCGCTGGAATAATTCCTTCGCCCGCTCACGATCGGCAGCGGTTCGTTGTCCGTCGTACCACTGGCCTAGCAAATACGCTTCCCACGCATTGAGGTTTGCCGGTGGCTTTCGTGCAGCGCGTCGCTGTTCGGCATCCATGATCGCCGGCCCAATAGCGCGCGCCACCGCGGCGGTGATCTCGTCCTGCACGGCAAAAATGTCGGCAACGTCGCGATCGTAGCGTTCCGCCCAGATGTGGTCCGCTGTCGTCGCGTCAACCAACCGAGCTCCGATCCGCACCTTGCTGCCACCGCGCCGAATACTTCCCTCCAGGACATAGCGGACGCCCAGTTCCTGTGCGACCTTCCGCACATCGACGGTCTGTCCCTTATAGGTAAAGCTGGAACCGCGCGCGATTACCAACAGCGATCGTATGCGCGAGAGTTCGGTGATGATGTCGTCCGCCACACCGTCAGCAAAATACTCCTGCTCGGGGTCGCCGCTCATATTGGCAAAGGCGAGCACAGCGATCGAAGGCTTGTCGCGCGCCGGTACTGCATCGATGGCGCGAGGCACGCGAGAGACGTCGGACCGCAGCACGAATGCTTCCACCGGGCGGCTGATGTTCTTCAGGTTGAGCGCGCCGAGCGGTTCGAAGGTGAGATCCAGCCGATCATGCACATGATCGCGCACCGCGCGTGACACACAGATGCCGCCTGGCGGGCACTCCGCCTGAAGTCGCGCCGCAACGATCACCCCGTCGCCGTGAAAGTCGGTCCCCTCGACAATCACGTCACCAATGTCGATGCCGATGCGAAAGCGGATGCTCCGATCAGGGGCGTGGCCAGCGTCGTGATCGGGCACCTGCTGCTGCACTCTCACCGCACAGCGCATTGCTCCATCGATGCTGTCGAACAGGATCAGCAGGCTATCGCCGCCAGTCTGCACGATCCTGCCACCGTGCTGCTCGATAGCCGGGGTGATGACTGCCTCGCGAAGCATGCGCAGCCGCTGGAGCGTGCCTGCATCATCCAACCCGATCAGACGGCTATATCCAACCATGTCGGCGTAAACGACGGCAATCAGCTTCCGTCTGTCTTCAGTCGAGTTCGCGCTGTCGGACAGTGACATCAGTCTTGCCAGCCGGCCTTCCGCAGGCCGTCGAGCAAGTGTTCATAGTCAGAGGGACGAAACCAGGGCGGGCGGGCGCTGACGTAAGAGTTGAACGACGCCGGAGAGATTGACCTCACCTGCTGCAACGCGTCCTGCGCCTCTTCCAGGTGGCCGAGCTGTCCAAGTGTCGCCGCCAGGTAGCGATATGTCAGCGGGAATTCTGGATGACGCGATACCGTTCGTTTGAAGGCCTCCAGAGCATTCAGATAGTCGCGCTCAAAGTAATATGAAACACCGATCTGATACGATGGCAGCGCGTTCAGCGGATCACGCGGGCTGAGACGCAAGGCGGCCAACATCGCCACTCGCGCCTCAGATGGGCGTCCGCTGAACAGAAGTGCAGCTCCCTTTGCGCAATAGGCCCATACCGAGTTTGGATTGATCAGGAGGGCGAGCGAGACGCATCCCAGGGCCTCATCCAAACTTCCCCTGCCGGCCATGCTCCAAGCCAGCACAGCTTGCCCATCGGCATCGCTCGGATCGATTGCGACGGCCCTGCGTGCCCAGATGTCAGCTCGTTCCAGCGTTTCCTGTAGTGGGCGCGCAGCATACACTGCGCCTTCAATGATGTGTGACATCCCCATCGCAGCGCACGTGGAGGCAAACATCGGATCAATTTCGGCTGCTCGCTGAAACAACTGCTGCGCCCGGGTGTTGTCGGCGCTATTGGCCTTTCCCGTATGCCAAAGGCCACGCTGATACGCTTCCCAGGCGCTGAGATGTTCAGTTGCTTTGCGCAAAGCACGCTGCTGTTCGACGTCCGATACGGCAGGGAGAATCGTCGTCACGATTGCCGTGGTGATTTCGTCCTGCAACGCAAAAACCTGACTCACGTCCCGGTCATAACGCTCGGCCCAAACATGATTACCGGTTTCCGCGTCGATAAGCTGCGCCACAACGCGCATCCGGTCGCCGCCGCGCCGCACGCTCCCCTCCAGCACGTAGCGCACACCAAGTTCGCGGGCGATTCGCCGGACATCAACGGCTTGGCCCTTGTAGGAGAAACCAGAATTGCGCGCGATCACAAACAGCGAGCGGCTGCGCGAGAGTTCGGTAATGATGTCCTCGGCAATGCCATCAGAGAAGTACTCCTGCTCGGGATCACCACCCATGTTGGTGAATGACAGCACCGCGATCGAAGGCTTGTCCGGCAGCGGCAGCGCATCGCCTGTGCCGAGCATAAGCGATCGCTCGATGGAGTTGGGCACAGTGGCAGCGTCGGGTCGCAGCACGAACGCCTCCACCGGCTGAGCGATGTTCTTCAGATTGAGCGGGCCGAGCGCTTCGAACGTGAGATCTATCCGCCCTTGCATATGATCGCGCACTGCTCGCGTCACACAGATGGCTCCGGGCGGGCACTCGCTCTGCAACCTGACCGCAATGTTGACCGCTTCGCCGTGCAGGTCCGTCCCGTCGGCGATCGCGTCGCCGATGTTGATGCCAACGCGAAAGCGCATCGCTCGGTCAGGAGGCTGGTCGCCATCGTGCAGCGGCACCTGCCGTTGCACCGTCGCCGCGCAGCGGACCGCCCCGTCGATGCTGTCGAACACGATCAGCAGCGAGTCGCCGCCGGTCTGCACGATCCTGCCACCGTGCTGGTCGACCGCTGGATCGATCAGGTCCTTACGAAGCTTGCGCAACCGCTCCAGCGTGCCTGCATCGTCCAACCCGATCAGCCGGCTGTAGCCGATCATGTCGGCATGGACGACAGCGACCAGCTTACGCCGATCCGGCGATGTCCTGAGTGCGTCCGATGCCTGGGTCGCCGCCATTCCGGAGCGTCCGCTTCCCCTTGTGACGCGGCATGCTACACGATGGCGCCGGCGCGTTGCTACCGGCGGTAGAACTTCAGCGCTGGGCCTTGACGGAGTCCCCACCAGGGACACACGCCGCTCATGCGATTGAAATTGCCCTCCATCACCTGAACCGGCGCGCGCCTTGTCTCGGGTGGCTCGGGCGATGGAGCCCCATGGCATCGAACAGACCGTGATGGCCCCAGAAGCTGGCGACGCTCGTCATCTCCTGCGGCTGCCACGTCGCATCGTCCACCTCGACGCCGCCCCAGCCGTATTCGACCAGGATGTCCGACGGCGTGTGCATGTAGAACGAGGTGACCAGATCGTTCGGATGCCGCCCGAGCGTCGCGACGATCCGCTCCTTCTCGCCGAGCGCGATGTCGTAGCCCTGGCCGACATCGTCGAACGAATACAGCTCCACCATCAGGTGATGCATGCCGGTGTGCGGCGCCTCGAACAGCGCGACGCTGTGATGGCGCGGATTGGCGTGCAGGAAATACGCGGTGATCGGCTTGCGGATGAAGTCGCTGATGCGGAAGCCGAGCAGGTCGCGATAGAACGCCAGCGCCGTCTCGATGTTCGGTCACCATCAGCACCGCATGGCCCATGCCCAGCGGCCCGGTGCGGAAGCCGGAGATCGAGCGGCCCGGGCGGAACGGCTCGTCGGCGATCTGCGCGCCGTGGAACGCCTCCAGCCGATTGCCGGACGGATCGGCGAACGAGATCAGGCCGCTGACGAAGCGCTGATCGGCGAGCGCTGCCGGTTCGCGCTTCACCGCAACGCCGGCCGCTTCCAGCCGCGCCGCCAGCGCATCGAGCGCCGCGGCGTCCGCCACCTCCCAGCCGAAATAGCGCTGCCCTTCCGGCAAGCGAGCGGTCGATCACCAGCCGCTGCTTGCGGTCGTCCATGCGGAACGCGCGCACGCCGGCGCCGCGATCCACCGCCTGCATGCCGAGCCAGTTGGTGGCGTAGTTCGTCCAGTCGTCGAGCTTGTCGGTGCCGATGCCGAGATAGCCGAGTGCCTGGATGGTCATGGTCTGGTTCCTCCCTGTGAGCGCAACGATATCACGCCGCGACGCGCGCCGCATCCTGTCCGCTGATCCAGGCGCCGGCGACGGTGCCGGCCATGCCGTTGTGGCAGGCCTCGCCGGCGAACAGCAGGCGGCCGTCGGCCAGCGGCTGCGCCAGCGCCGTGCGCGCATCGGCATCGCCCGGGCGCACGAACGAATAGGCGCCGCGCACGAACGGATCGGCGTCCCAGCGCGTCACCAGGTGCGCGCCGCCGCGCGAACAGCCGGTCCACCCGGCCGCCGAACAGCGCACGCAACTGGCCGAGCGCGAAATCCACCGCCGCCGCCTCGCCGGCGCGCGCCAGGTCCCAGGCGACCGGGCCGCCGACCCAGCCCTGCACGTAGTCACGTTTGTAGGGCCAGCACTGGAACCCCATGGTGGGATCGCCGCTGCGCTTCACCTGGCGATCGACCGAGCAGTGCAGCGGCAGGTCGAGCCGATCCGGTCCGGTGGCGCGCAACGCCACCTTCATCGCCAGCCCCATCGGCAGCGCATGGATCGCGGCCTGCGTCTCGGGCGGCAGCGGCGGATCGAACGCGATCGCGCCGGCCGCCAGCACGCCGGTGGAGACGGTGACGATCGCCGAGTCGCGCCGTGATCGTGCCGCGCGGCGTCTCCACCGCGACGCCGGCGCCGCTCCAGGCCACCCGCGTGACCGGCGTGCGCCAGCCGGATGTCCAGACCCTCGCCCAGCCGCCGGGCGACGAAGGCGCCGATGCCGCCCTGCGGCACCAGGTTGCTGCCCGACAGCACGTTGCGCAGCCAGTCGCGCAGCGCTGAACTCGTCGGCGCTGGCGCAGCAGATGATCGGGCCTTCCCAGGTCTCCACCGTCACCGCCCACGGATCGTCCGGCATGCGACCGCGCGACCTCGGCCAGCGGCACATCGTCGCGCGTGCGCAGGATCTCGGCGGCCTCTGTCCTCGAAGCGCTGCCAGGCGCCGGCGTAGTCGGCGTATTCCTCCGGCGTCGCCTCGCGCGTGCCGACGAAGGTGCGCTCGACGCCGCAGTTCGTCCGAGCGCAGCAGCGTCTCGCCCGCCGCCCGCGCGATCGGCACCAGCGGGTTGGTCTCGGCGTTGTGCAGCCACACCGCGCCCATGTCGAACCAGACGCCGCCCAGTTCGGCGGGATGCGTGGTCCAGGCGCGGCCGCCGATCCGGTCCGCCGCCTCCAGCACCAGCGCGCTGCCGGCCCGCGTCGCGCAGCGCGGTCGCCGCGCCGAGCCCGGCGAGGCCGGCGCCGATCACCACCACATCGACATCGGGCACGCCGGCAACCTCCTCGAGTTCGCGGCCGGCAGCCAACCTTGGTATCGTGGCGCCGCAAGGAGGCCAGCCATGCCCGATCATACCCCGATCGGCGCCGACTCTCTCGTCATCGACATGGCGCGGCGGTTCGCCACCGAACGCCTCGCGCCCGGCGCGGCGGCGCGCGAGAAGGCCGGCGCCATCGAGCCGGAGATCGTCGCGCGAACTGGGCGAACTCGGCATCTTCGGCGCGACCACGCCGGCGCAGTGGGACGGCTCGGAGATCGATCCGGTGACCTATGCGCTGCTGCTGGAGGAGATCGCCGCCGGCGACGGCTCGGTCTCCACCATGGTGAGCGTGCACAACTCGCCCACCTGCATCATCTTCGACCAGTACGGCACCGACGCGCAGAAGGATCGCTGGCTGCGCCCGCTGGCGACCGGCGCCGCGGTGGGCTCGTTCGCGCTGACCGAGCCGCAGGCGGGGTCCGATGCGTCGAACCTGCGCACGCGCGCGGTGCGGAAGGGCGACCGCTACGTGATCAACGGCGCCAAGCAGTTCATCTCGTCGGGCAGCGTGCCGGGGAGCACGGTGCTGTTCGCGGTCACCGATCCGAGCGGCGGGGCGCAAGGGCATCTCGTGCTTCGTGGTGGACAAGGCGACGCCAGGCTACGTGGTGGTGCGGCGCGGAGGAGAAGCTGGGGCAGAAGGCGTCCGAGACCTGCGCGCTGGCGTTCGAGGACATGGAGGTGCCGGAGGACCAGCGCATCGGCGCCGAGGGCGAAGGCTACAAGATCGCGCTGTCCACGCTGGAGAGCGGGCGGATCGGCATCGCGGCGCAGAGCGTCGGGATGGCGCGCGCGGCGCTGGACTACGCGGTGGCGTACGCCAAGGAGCGGCAGGCGTTCGGCGGGCGGATCATCGATTTCCAGGCGGTGGGGTTCCGGCTGGTCGATGCCAAGACGAAGCTGGAGGCGGCGCGGCAGATGACGCTGCACGCGGCGCGGCTGAAGGCGGAGGGCGCAGCCGGCGCTGGAGGCGGCGTGCATGGCGAAGCTGTTCGCGAGCGAGGCGGCGGAGGCGGTGTGCACGGCGGCGATCCAGACGCTGGGCGGGTATGGGTATCTGGCGGACTATCCGGTGGAGCGGATCTATCGCGACGTGCGGGTGTGCCAGATCTATGAGGGCACGTCGGATGTGCAGAAGCTGATTTTGCAGCGGATGCTGTAACGGGTCCGGCGGCAGATCTGTGTTGAGAAGACGCCGTGAGTGACCTGTATGACCAAGACTTTGTTCTCTGGATCGAACAGCAGGTGACGCTGCTGCGGCGCCGTGCGGCCGCGAGCTGGTCAACGATACCGAACTGGACTGGCGCAATCTTGTCGCCGCTGCCCGCGCCCGCGCCGCGCCCGCGCCGCTGCACTGGACGAGACCGGTCTGCTTGAGCTGCCGGAGCAGCCGCCATTCACTATTGACCAGATGCTAGGCGATGCACTGCCCGATCAAGCAGTAGGCAGCCGTGAGGTTGCTTGGCTCGGCCACCGCTCCGCTCCTCGCAATGACACGAGACAGGCCTGAACTCTCAGGGCGGCCCGGTGCAGGCGGGTGTGAGTGATGACGGGAACGCTGGCGGGTCGGACGGTGCAGCGGGTTGGCCAACAATAGAGATGGCCGCGTGATGATGTCCTTCAGCAGACGGACGTAGCTGCCGCCGTGGTGCATGATGGCCTTCCGCAGATCGCGCCACAGCGGGTGGTTGGGGAGGATACCGAGATCACGGCAGATATCGGCGATGACGGCGCCTATCGGCCGGCGGCGGACCTCGGCGGCAATCTGTTCGGACGTGGGTAGCTGGGCGAGAGGCAGGTCCTCATTCCGAGAAAGTGCCGGACGGCTGGCACGCGGCCTGCGTTGCACGGTTGCGGGCGGCGCGGGCTGCTTCTCGGGACGTGCGGCCAGGGGGACGAGGCGGGATTCCAAAGCGGTGGCGCGATGCAGGCCGCGTGTGATGCTCGCCAGGATCAGCGTCAAATCCCTGGTGCCGAACGCGCGACAGCTGAAGTAGGGGTTCTCGGCGGCGCGGTTTTGGAGTGTTGCGGCGAGTTCCTTGCCGTAATCGATGAGCTTGCGGACGAGGTCGAGAAGAGCCGCCATTGCGAGCGGAACAACAGCGCAAAGCGGCAGACCGCGTCAAGGAATATTTTCATATTACCGTAGGTGGGGTCAGCGGGCAACGCGGCGGGGCCAGGGGTGTGAAATGCTTCACTGAAGCACTTCAGCGCGTCGGGCCCGTCCGGTCGGCATTGTCCGTCGCGTCAGCAAGCCGCTGAAGCGAACGGAGCAGGCCATGAAGCAGACCCTCATCAGCACCGCCCTGGCACTGGGTCTCGGCTTCCTCAGCACGCCAAGCTTCGCCGGCAGCTACATCGTTAATGGCCATGCCGCCTCTCCGGCCGAGGCGCAGCACCTGGGCGCCAGCGGTGTCCAGCAAGGTGCGTGGGTGCTCAACGGGTATGGCATCGCTCCGGGCCGAGCGCGCGTCCTTCACCGCCCCGGCTTCGAACGAGCCCAGCGGCCAGAAGTGCTACTACGTGCTCGACGTTCTGCTGTGCGACTGACAACGGCGCGGCGCTGACGGATTTCTTGGGAAAATGTTTGGCAACCTTGTCTGTGGCATCCAGGCCGCGACCGGATCATGCAAGGCATCGCAGGAATGCCGGGCTGAGTAACGTCCTAGGGTTTGATTGGTCAGAAGACTGAAAAGGAGAACACGATGCTTGCATTGGCGATTGCGATGGGTACGGTGGTGTGGGCGATGATCGGCTATGCGCTGCTCAGCCCGAATCCGCCGGCTCCGGAGGGAGCTGAGGTGGACGCGCACATCTGACGGAGCAACCGCGCGCGGGGAACGCCATGACGCCGGATGCGCAGCGCCTGGTGCGCGACAGTTTCGCAAAAATTGCGCCCAACGCCGAAGCAACTGCAGGCATGTTCTACGACCGCCTGTTCGTCCTCGATCCGTCTCTGCGGTCGCTGTTCAAAGGCGATATGGCGGAACAGGGCCGTAAGTTGATGACGGTGATTGGGACTGCCGTCGCGAATCTCCATCGACTGGAGACGATTGTGCCGACGGTACAAGACCTCGGCCGACGCCATATCGGCTATGGCGTCAAGCCGGCGCATTATCAGACTGTCGCAGCGGCATTGCTCTGGACTCTCGAACAGGGCCTGGGCGACGAGTTCACTTCGGAAACCCGTCAGGCGTGGGTGGAGTGCTATACGAATGTGGCCTCCACGATGCAGCAGGCCGCGCAAACGCCATAACCACCGGAAGTTTGCCTTTCCGTGCAGATCGCTGCCAACCGAGTGTTGGCCGCGCT
>CAWKMC010000050.1:0-24399 GCA_963850535.1 uncultured Alphaproteobacteria bacterium
AGTCTACTCAGCCCATCACCTGATCGTCACCCCCGGCCGATGAACGGCATCTTCGTCGCCATGATGGTCACGAACTGCACATTCGACTCCAAGGGTAGATTGGACATGAAGAGTATCTGCTGGCCGACATGATTGACGTCCATGCGCGGCTCCACCATCAGCTGCCCATGCGACTGCATCTGACCTGATGTGGTGCGCGCCGTCATCGGCGTCGCGGCGTTGCCGATGTCGATCTGGCACGAGCAGATGTCGAACTCTCGCCCATCCAGTGCGATCGACTTTGTCAGCCCAGTGACACCATGCTTCGTCGATGTATAGGCGCACGAACCCACCCGCGGCACATGCGCCGAAATCGAGCCGTTGTTGATGATACGACCGCCGCGCGGCGACTGGTCGCGCATCATGCGAAACGCGGCGTTGGCACACAGGAACATCGCATTCAGGTTCACCTGCACGACGCGCAGCCACATCTCATAGGTGAAGTCGCCGAAGTTCGTGGTCGGCGTGCCGCCGCCGGCGTTGTTGAACAGCATGTCGAGGCGACCAAAATTCGCTTTGATCTCGCCGAACAGCCTGTCCACCTGCGCAGGGTCGGTCACATCCGTCGGCACCACCAGCGCTCGGCCAGCGGTCTTCATACCGGCGGTCTCATCCAGCATCTCCTTGCGCCGCCCAGCCAGCGCTACCGACCAGCCGTCATTCATCAGCGCCAGCGCCGACGCGCGTCCGATGCCACTGCCAGCGCCGGTGATGACGGCGAAGCGGTCTGCCATAGTGTCTCTCCCCTAGTATTCGCGTTGCTGGCCGCATTCTGGCGCAGCGCGGCGGAGCGGCCAAGATGGGCGGCTGCTTGCTTGCCGCTTCAGGTTGGGACTCCGACCGCTTGAGTCTAACATCGCCTTGGCCGGAAGTTGGATTGATGTTGGAGTTCCGGCCGACAGGGGGTGGACGATCATGCCATCAAACGATGTGATGGCCGATCCGCAAGCCGTCATTGCGGGGTTGCGAGCCGAACGCGACGCAGCGCTGGCACGCGAGGCGGCGCTGGCCGAGGTGCTTGCCGTGATCAACCGCTCGCCCGGCGATCCCGGGCCGGTGTTCGAGACCATCCTGCAGAAAGCGCACAGTCTGTGTGGTGCAGAGATCGGTAGCCTGCAAACCTATGACGGCACGCATTTGCGCACCGCTGCCGCCCACGGCTACCCGCCGGACCACGTTGCGAGCACCGGTTTGCCGTTTCGGCCGACAGCGGCCAACAGTCAGCGGCTGATCGACGGCGCACGCCTGGTCCACTACGCCGACATCGCCGCCTTGCCTGCAGAAATAGTCGGAGGGTTCCGCAACTCCGTCGAGCTAGGCGTGCGAACCGTCCTGCTGATACCGCTGCGGAAGGATGGCACCTATGTCGGCGGGATCAGCGCACTGCGGACGGAGGTAAAGCCGTTCACCGAAGCCGAGATCTCTTTGCTGGAAAGCTTCGCCGCGCAGGCAGTGATCGCCATCGAGAATGCGCGGCTCTTGGCGGAGCAGCGCGAAGCACTGGAGCGTCAGACAGCGATGTCTGAAGTGCTGGCCGTCATCAACGCCAATCCCGGCGCACTTGGCCCGGTGTTTCAAACGATTCTGCAGAAGGCACACAGTCTGTGTGGCGTCACGATCGGCAGCCTGGCGACGTATGACGGCACGTATCTGCGTACCGTCGCCGCCCATGGCTATCCGCCGGATCACTTCGCGAACACCGGCGTGCCGTTTAGGCCGACTGCCGCCAACAGTCAGCGGCTGATCGATGGCGCACGCCTGATCCACTACGCGGATATCACTGCCATGCCTGCGGAGTCGGTGAGCAATTTCCGCGATGTCGTCGAGCGGTTTGGCGTGCGGACCGTTTTGATGATCCCGCTGCGGAAGGATGATACCTATATCGGAGGGATCAGTGCGCTGCGGACCAAGGTGAAGCCCTTCACCGAGTCCGAGATCTCTCTGCTGGAAAGCTTCGCCGCCCAGGCGGTGATCGCCATTGAGAATGCGCGGTTATTGGCCGAGCAGCGCGAGGCGTTGGAGCAGCAGACGGCGACCGCCGAGGTGCTCGAGATCATCAATCGCTCACCCGGCGAGCTGGCGCCGGTATTTGCTACGATTCTAGAGAAGGCCCATTACCTTTGTGACGCTACGATGGGGTCGCTGGCCACGTTTGACGGGGCAGCTTTTCGCAGAGTTGCCACCCGTGGCCTCTCTGAGCGCAGTGCTGAAGTACTGGGGCGGCCACGCACGCCGGACCCGGAATTCAGTGCTCGCCTTCTCGCCGAGGGCAGTATCCAGGTCCCTGACGTCCGCGCAGTCACCAGCGATTTTGCACAGATACTCGCGGAACACGACGGGGTTCGCACGATCCTGTGGGTGCCTTTGAGGAACGATGTAGCGCTCCTCGGTTGGATCACTGCCTATCGTACGGAAGTGCAACCATTTTCGGAGAAGCAAGTTTCGCTGCTGCAAAACTTTGCCGCTCAGGCGGTGATCGCCATGGAGAACGCCCGGCTGCTCAACGAGCAGCGTGAGGCGCTGGAGCAACAGACGGCGACCGCTGAGGTGCTGCAGGTGATTAACGCATCGCCCGGTGACCTGACACCGGTCTTCGATGCGATGCTGGAAAAGGCGATGCGGTTGTCTGGCGCCGCATATGGGGTGCTCCGAAGCTTCGATGGCGAGCGCCTGCGCATGCTGGCGAGCCGCGGGGTTCCCTACGAATACGCTGAATTCCTGGCGCGGTACTCGGGCTCTTTGCCTGCTGGCGCCGCCCCGGCGCTAGGCACCAGTGTGCTGCAAGCCCTGCAAACCAGGCTGCCAGCCCAGAGGTTGGATGCCAGGGAAAGTACGGGATACAAGAGCGGCGCGCCAGGTGGCCGCGCTATCGCCGATTTAGGTGGCGCGCGTACTGTCCTGCATGTCCCACTGATCAAAGATCAAGTCTCGATTGGCCTTTTAACGGTCTATCGCCAGGAGGTTCGCAGCTTTTCCGATAAGCAGATCGCCCTGTTGCAGAATTTCGCGGCGCAGGCGGTGATCGCGATGGATAACGCGAGACTGCTGAACGAACAGCGTGAGGCACTGGAGCAGCAGACGGCAACCGCCGAGGTATTACAGGTAATCAACGCCTCGCCGGGCGATCTGGCACCGGTATTTGGCACGATGCTGGAAAAGGCCATGAGGCTATGCGAGGCGGCGTTCGGTACCTTGTATACCTATGACGGCCAAGAATTTCGCCTGGCAGCACAGCGAGGCGTGCCAGAAGCGTTGGCTGCGTTCCGTGAGCGCCACACGTCTGATCTGGGCGGTCCCGGCAACCTAGCATCCCAACAGGCGATCAACACCCGGCGTGCTGTGCAAGTCATCGATCCGATGGCAGAGAGAGGATATCTGGATGGTCATCCCAACGTCCGAGCAATAGTCGAACTCGGGGGCGTACGAACCGCGGTTTTGGTACCGCTTTGCAGAGATGAAACTGTGCTTGGACTGTTCTCAGTCTATCGCCAAGAAGTGCGGCCATTTACTGACCGGCAGATAGCGTTGCTGGAAAGCTTCGCCGATCAGGCAGTAATCGCGATCGAGAACACCCGTCTGATCACCGAACAGCGCGAGGCACTGGAACAGCAGACCGCGACGGCCGAGGTGCTCCAGGTGATCAACAGTTCGCTTGGTGACCTCGCGCCGGTGTTCAATGCGATACTTCTAAGGGCGCACGACCTTTGCGAGGCATCCTTCGGCGCCCTAATGTCCTACGACGGCGAGCGGTTTCGTGCCGTGGCGCACCACGGCACTCCCGCGCCCTTCCGAGAGTTCCTTACGTCGGGGATTTACCCGAGCCCCGGAGACCCGTTCGGGCGCATGGTGGAGGGGGCGGTACTTTCCCACACTCACGATCTGTCGGAGGTCGCGACACAATACCCCGACCATCCGTTGCCGCGCGCCGCTGTCGACCTTGGCGGCATCCGCACCCTGCTCGTGGTGCCTTTGCGGAAGGACGGTACCCTGCTCGGCGCCATCACCGCTTACCGACAGGAAGTGCGGCCATTCAGCGAAAAGCAGATCGCTCTGCTGCAGAACTTTGGCGCGCAGGCCGTCATCGCAATGGAGAATGCGCGCCTGCTGACCGAGACGCGCGAGGCACTGGAGCAGCAGACAGCAACGGCCGAAGTGCTCGGCGTCATCAATACGTCGCCTGGCAATCTCGTGCCAGTGTTCGACGCTATACTGGATAAGGCGCACCGTCTTTGTGCTGTCTCTCACGGTAGCTTGCATCTGTTCGACCGAGAAGAGGGGCGTGCGGTCGCGGTTCGCGGATTGTCAGACGCATACGCCACTCAAATACGGCGAGAATATCGGCTTTCCAACCATCCAGCGACCCGTCAATTGCTGTCCGGTGCGCGGTTCGTTCAGATCGATGCAGTCAATGAAGATTTCGAGCTGTATCGAAGAGGAGCCGAGCTTGATGGCATCCGAACCGCGCTGTTTGTCCCACTGCGTAAAGACGAGGCCCTTCTCGGGATGATCGTGTCGTCGCGGCGAGAGGTACGGCCATTTTTGGATAAGGAAGTAACGCTGCTAGAGAATTTCGCTGCCCAGGCAGTGATCGCCATCGAGAATGCCCGGCTACTGACCGAGCAGCGCGAGGCCCTGGAGAGGCAGACTGCCACGGCGGAGGTCCTGCAGATCATTAACGCGTCCCCGGGCAACCTAACGCCCGTTCTCAATGCGATGCTGGAGAGGGCGATGCGGCTGTGCGGGGCGGCAAGTGGCGGCTTATTTACCTACGATGGCGAGCGCTTTCATACGGTGGCGACGCTGGGCGTACCCGTGGAGGCAGTAGAATTTCGGATAAAGCATCCACCAACTGCACATCCAGGAAGCGGTGCAGCGCACATCTTGAGAACGCGGCGGACCCATCAGACTTTGGATCGGATGGCTGAGGAAGATTATCAGAGCGGCGAACCAGGCGCCCGTGCAATGGTTGAGCTTGGCGGTGCTCGGACGATGCTCAATGTACCACTTCTCAAAGATGACGAGGTGGTGGGATTCTTCTCGGTCTATCGTCACGAAGTGCGAGCCTTCTCAGACAAGCAGATTGCTCTGCTCGAGAACTTCGCCGCCCAGGCGGTGATCGCAATGGAAAATGCACGGTTGCTGACGGAGCAGCGGGAAGCGCTCGAGCAGCAAACTGCGACTGCAGAAGTGCTGCAGGTGATCAACGCCTCGCCGGGGAACGTTGGTCCGGTGTTCGACGCGATGCTGGAGCGGGCGTTGCGGCTGTGTGGTGCCGCCTTTGGGGCGCTGCACACCTACGATGGGGAGCAGTTCCAGGCGGTGGCACTGCGCGGTGTCCCCGCCGCCTATGCCGCGATCCGCCGAGACAAACCGCTACCGACCGAGGCTGACAGCCGGACCGGACAGATGCTCATCACCGGCAGTCCTGTCCAAGTCGTGGACGTCATGACCGACTGGTACTTCCTCGCGCATCCGGACCTGCTCAATGAGCTGGTCGATCTGGGAGGCGCCCGATCCGTTCTGAGCCTGCCGCTGTTGAAGCACGGTTCCGTCATCGGTGCCTTCGTGATCTACCGCGAGGCACCGGGCGTCTGGCCTGACAGGCAGGTTGCCCTGCTGCAGAACTTCGCCGCGCAGGCGGTCATCGCAATGGAGAATGCGCGCCTGCTGACCGAGACGCGCGAGGCGCTGGAGCAGCAGACCGCGACCGCCGAAGTGCTGCAGGTGATCAATAGCTCGCCCGGCCGCCTGACCCCTGTGTTCGATACGATCCTGGATAAAGCCCACACGCTTTGTGGCGCCGCCCTCGGTTCCTTGATGATTTACGAAGACGGGTATGCTCACGCCGCAGCGACTCACGGGTTACCCGAAAGCCACGCCGCACTGGCGCGCAAGCCGTTTCGGCCCAGCGGCAAACCCCAGGACCTCATTGATGGTGCACGCCTCGTCCACACACCAGACGTGAAATGCGAAGAACTGCACCCAGATGACGATATTGCTCGCAGTGCGCTGGAAAGCACCGACCTCCGGACCGGACTATGGGTACCGCTGCGCAAGGATGGCAGTTTGCTTGGCTGGATCAGCGCATTCCGTCTCGAGGTGCGCCCATTCTCCGAGAAGGAAATTGCGCTGCTGGAGAGTTTCGCCGCACAGGCAGTGATCGCTATGGAGAATGCGCGCCTGCTGACAGAGACGCGAGAGGCACTGGAGCAGCAGACGGCGACGGCCGAGGTGCTCGGTGTGATCAATGCGTCGCCCGGCAATCTCGCGCCGGTGTTCGACGCGATGCTGGAAAAGGCGATGCGGTTATGCGGCGCGGTGATGGGCGGCATATACAGTTATGATGGACAATGGTTCAAAACTGCTGCTTTGCGCGGTGTAACCGCCGACTTCGCCGTATTCAGTGTGGATCATCCCGTGCCTAAGGGTCTTCTCGCACCAACGCTCATTCTCGAAACAAAACGCCCGGTCCAGTTTTCGGATTTGGCGGACACTTCATCTTACGGCGATAGGGCGATCGATTCGTTTTACGCCGGCAGGATGATCGAGCTTGGCAACATACGTGCTGTGCTCGACGTGCCTCTTCTGAAAGAGGAGGCGTTGCTCGGGTTCATCGCGATCTATCGGGAGGAGGTAGGTACCTTTTCCGACAAGGAAATCGCACTGCTGGAGAACTTTGCTTCGCAAGCCGTCATCGCCATGGAGAATGCACGACTGCTCAGCGAAATCCGCCAGCGTCAGGAAGAACTCCGCGTCACGTTCGAGAACATGGGCGACGGCGTGGCCATGTTCGACGAGACCCAGCACCTGGCCGCGTGGAACGGCAAGTTCCAGGAGATCTTCGATCTACCTGACGTTCTTCTGGGGAAGCGCTGCACCTATGAGGAATACCTCCAGTTCCTGGCAGAGCGTGGTGATTTCGGCGCAGGTGTCGCTACGGTGGAGCAGATCGAGGCACTGGTCACCAGTACCGGCCAACCTTATGGCTACGAGCGCACGCGGCCGGATGGCAGGGTGATCGAAATTCGTCGCAATCCGGTGCCAGACGGCGGCTTTGTGCTGATCTACTCCGACATCACTGAGCGCAAGCGCAGCGAGGCGGAGATCCGTGCGGCCCGCGACGCGGCGGAGGCGGCGTATCGTGATCTTAAAGCTGCCCAAGCGAACCTGATCCAGGCGGAGAAGATGGCGTCGCTCGGCCAGCTCACCGCCGGCATCGCGCACGAGATCAAGAACCCACTGAATTTCGTCAACAACTTCGCGAGTCTATCGGTCGATCTGCTGGACGAGCTGAAGGCGACCGCGGCGACCGGCTTTGCCTCGCTTGATGCAGATCGCCACGCGGAGGTCGACGAGCTGACGCGCACGCTCGCCAGCAACCTGGAGAAGATCAACGAACATGGCAGACGCGCCGACGGCATTGTGCGTAGCATGTTGGATCACTCGCGTGGCAGTTCCGGGGAACGTAGGTCGGTGGACCTCAATGCGCTGGTCGATGAGGCACTGAACCTTGCGTATCACGGCGCTCGCGCGCAGGACCAGAGCTTCAACATTACGCTGCAACGCGATCTCGGTGTTGGCATTGCGCCAATCACGCTTGCACCTCAGGACATCACACGAGTGCTGCTGAACCTGTTCGGCAACGGGTTCTATGCGGCGCGGAAACGTCAACAGGCGGAAGCGGCGCCGGACTTCGAGCCGACACTGAAGGTCACCACACGCGAGCTGGGCGACGCGGTAGAGATCGGAGTACGCGATAACGGCATCGGTATTCCAACCGAAATCAAGGACAAATTGTTCCAACCTTTCTTCAGCACCAAACCAACCGGTGAGGGCACAGGCCTTGGTCTGTCAATCAGTTACGACATCGTGGTTCAGCAGCACGGCGGCACTATCGGCGTGGACAGCAGCGTCGGCGACTCCAGCGAATTCACGGTGATGCTGCCGCGCAGCCGGTGAGGCCGTCATAGGCTGGTTGATCGGCTGCAGATCGCGTGCGAGCCTTGCGCCGAAAGGAGGCCGACGTCATGCCGCGTTTTGCTGCCATCGGTCTGGATCACCGCCACATCTACGATCTCACGCAGGACCTGCTGGACGCCGGCGCCGAGTGTGTCGGCTACAACCCTGATACCACCGATCCGCGCGTGCTGGCCGGCTTCCGCAAGCGCTTCCCGCAGGTCGCTCAGTCCGAAACGCAGCGCCTGTTCGACGATCCATCGATCGACTTCGTCGTCATCGCCGCACGTCCCTGCGACCGCGCCGACCTGGCGATTGCAGCGATGCAGCGCGGCAAAGACGTGATGGTCGACAAGCCAGGCATCACGACGTCCGAACAGCTTGCCGCAGTCGAACGCACGGTGCGCGAAACGGGCCGTATATGGTCCATCTGCATCGGCCGGCTTGCATCGCCCGCAGTGCAGGAAGCGCTGCGCATCGTCCGTTCCGGCGAGCTTGGCCGTCTCGTCCACACCACCTCGCTCGCTCCGCACCGGCTGAACCGCGCGTTCCGCCCATCGTGGTTCTTCGACACGCCCACCTATGGCGGTATCATCAATGACATCGGTGTGCACGCGATCGACCAGTTCCTCGCCTTTGCTGATGCCGACAATGCCGAGATCGTGTCATGCACCATCGGTGCATTCGGCACCGAGCCCCCCGGCTTCGAAGACTTTTCCGAGCTCGTGCTGGCGACACCGTCGCTGCGCGGCTACATCCGGCTCGACTGGTTCACGCCTGACGGACTGCCGACCTGGGGCGACGGCCGCTTCTTCGTCGTCGGCACGGAAGGCGCGCTGGAACTGCGCAAGAACCTCGACATCGAGGGCCGCGACGGCACCGACCACATGTTTATCGCCAACCGGACCACGACGCGCTACGTCGATTGCAGCAACCTGCCGGTCACCTACTATCGCAACTTCCTGCACGACATTGCCGACCGCACGGAAACCGCGATGCCGCAGCGCCAGGTGTTCAACGTCTGCCGGCTCGCACTCCAGGCGCAGGCCCAGGCCACCCGCTACACGGCACGCCGCCCATGATCGGTGTTGCGGTCATCGGCCTTGGCAATGCGCTGCAACCACATGCGCGCAGTCTCGTCGACCTCGCAGATCGCGTGCGCGTCATTTGGGCGGCGGCTGCCAGTGCGGCGCGTCTGAAGGACGTGACCGACCGGTACGGCTTTCCCACCACGACCGATACGATGGGCGCCATCGCCGATCCGGCTGTCGATGCGGTGGTGCTGCTGACCCCGGCCAACGCGCATCTGGAGATTGCGAAGGCCGCGTTCGCTGCCGGCAAGCACGTGCTGTGCGAGAAGCCGGTCGAGGTCACGTTGGAACGCGGCGAACAGTTGATCGCCGCCGGTCGCCGTGCCGACCGCCGTCTCGCCATCTGCCTGCAGATGCGTTTTCGTCCTGGCAGCCGTCGACTCTACGAGTTGTTGCGCAACGGCGACCTGGGCGAGGTGCAGGCCGCGACGATGATGGCGCCGTGGTGGCGTCCGCAATCGGTACTATGACGAGCCGGGCAGGGGTGTGAAGGCACGCGATGGCGGCGGCGTGCTGATCACCCAGGCGATCCACGCGCTCGATCTATTCCGCTGGCTGGTCGGCATCGAGCGCGTGGAGGCAGCTCAGGTCCGAACGACCGCCGTGCATCGGATGGAAACCGAGGACTACGCCTCCGCGCTGGTTCGCCTCCGCAATGGCGCGCCAGGCAGTATCATCGCCACCACTGCGGCGTATCCCGGCAGCCCCGAATGGATCCATATCATCGGCTCCAAGGGCACGGCGCGCATCGAAGGTGGCAGTCTGCGCGTCGCCACTATCGATGGTCGCGAGGAGGTGCTGACCGACAACTCGGGCTCCGGCGGTGGCGCCAGTGTGATGGCCTTCTCGCACGACGCGCATCGCGCGGTGCTGGGCGATTTTCTCGATGCCATCGAGCAGAACCGCGATCCCGCCATTCCGGGCGAGGAGGCACTGGCGACGCAGCGCATCATCGACGCAATCCTGACCAAAGGGGAGTGACACATGCAGGATCTGTTGCCATTGGCCGAGAAACTCGGCGCTCGCCTGAAGGCGCGCGGCGAGACAATCGCCATCGCCGAATCATCGACCGGCGGGCTGATCTCGGCTGCGCTGCTCTCCGTTGGCGGCGCATCCGCATATTTTCGCGCCGGCAGCGTCATATACACGCACTATGCCCGCGCAGCCTTTCTCGACATTCCGAACCCGCTGCCGAATGGCATGCGCGCCTCGTCTGAGCCATATGCTGCGTTGCTGGCCACGACGGTGCGCTCGCGTCTCGACACCACCTGGGGATTGAGTGAGACCGGCGCGACCGGCCCGACGGGCAACCGCTATGGCGACGCCGCCGGCCACACCTGCATCGGCCTGGAGGGTCCCAACTTCTCCCGCGCTATTACGCTGGAGACCGGCAGTGCCGATCGGGTGGCCAACATGCGCGCCTTTGCTCGGCGCGCGCTGGATCTGCTGGCGGAAGCGTTGGGCTGATCATCGCGCCGCTATATGCGGCCGGTCGCCCAGCAGCGCGGCCAGGGTCGGCTCCATGGCGGCAGCCATCAGCGCCTGGCCTTCCGCAGTCGGATGCACCGGCGAGGCAGGCGGTGTCAGCTTCGGATCAAAGAACAACTCGCGGTTCAGCTTGCCGTCCTTGATGAACAGGCTCCCGATGTCGAGATATGTGACCTCGCCGCTGCTACCATAGCGCGCTGCTAGAGAGCGATTGATCTCGGAGGTCGCTTGCGAAGCCCACTCCGAGCGCTCCGAGGGCAGCACTCCCAGCAGCAGCAGCCTGGTCGTCGGCAGGCGATGCCGAAGCTGCGTCACGATGGCATCGACCCCGGCCACCGTGTCCTGTGGCGCCCAGTGCAGGCGCCCCAAATTGTTGGCGCCGATCAAGACGACCGCCACCTTTGGCTTGATGCCGTCGGTTTCGCCGTTCTCGATCCGCCACAGCAGATGCGATGTCGCATCGCCCTTGAAGCCCAGATTCACCGCGTTCCGGTTGCCGTAGTAGCGCTCCCACACCGGGAGGAAGTCACGCCATTCGGGTGGACCGCTAAGCTCGTAATCCTGGGTGATGGAATCACCCAGGAACAGCAGATCGACCTTGCGCGATCGCAGTTCTGCCTGTTTCGCTTCGAAGCGTTCGCGCCACCAGTGCAGGTCGATGCGCGACAACGGCGTGGCCGCCAGCACCGTATGCGACGCCGGTGCGGCACTGCCAGGCAGCAGCAGAAGCAGGGCAAGACAGATACGGGCGAACTCGTTGCATGGTCCTCGATCACTCAGGCGTCTGCCCGGTTGATACAGATTGCGACCAAGTCGATGCAATCGCATAACGCGCTTGCTTCGCGATCAGTCCAGCGCCAGCCCTCGCTGGTGCCAGCCGTCCGTGCCGCCGCGGAGAACGGCGACGTCCTGCAGGCTGGCAGCCAACAGGTCGGCTGCTGCCCGCGCCGAGCGCCGGTCGGTTTTGCAGACCACGACGATCGGCTGTTTGCGTCGGACCAGATCGGAGGTCCGGTCCGGCAGTTCGGCGAGTGGGACATTGATGGCGCCGGGCAGATGCCCCGGAGGTGCGGCGAACTCATTGGGCTCGCGGACATCGAGCAGCATGACCTGATCGCCGGCTGCGAGCCGGCGCTGCAATTCGTCCGCTTCGATCCATGCGGGATCCCTTGCGCGGAACCGACGGAACAGCCGGGGCAGGAATGCGATCATGGCAAGGCCTCCAAGGCCAAGTAGTCCATACCGTAAGGCGCTGAGGTCGCCTGCCGCGACCGAGCGACCTGCATAGCCCAGCCAGGTATAGGCGACGGCGCCCGGCAGCATGCAGATGGCCGAAGTCAGAACATAAACCGGAAGCGAGATGCCGGTCAGTCCAAATGCATAGTTCAGCAGGTTGAAGGGAATGAGCGGAACCAGGCGCATGAGGGCGACGAAGCGCCAGCCCTCTTCGGTCACGCCATCAATCAGGCGTCGTAACCGCCCACCGATCCGCCGCGCCGCCCACTCGCCCGCGATGCTGCGCGCCAATAGAAAGGCAGCGGTTGCGCCGAGTGTAGCGCCGGCCAAATTCCACGCGGTGCCCCAGACCGGACCAAACAGAGCACCACCGGCGAGGCTGAGGATCGCGCCGGAAAAGAACAGCACCGTGGCAGTCGCATAGATCAGGATGAAGGCGATCGGTGCCCAGATGCCGAGTGCACGCAGCGCCGATTGGATGGACTCGAGAGAGAGCACGTCCCGATGCGTCAACGCCCACCCTGCACCGACGAGTAGCAGAAGACCAAGGGCCAGCCGGGCCAATGGGATTCGACGGATCATGCCGGGCGATCTCGGTCCGAATCACTCGGGAGGTGGCCGAGTTGGCGCAGTATCGTCACGTTATCCCAGGTCACCCACCACTCCGTGATCTTTCCGCTCTCCATGTTGAACACCGCGCCAAAATCAAAGTCCACTCTGGCACCGGAGGGCGGAAATGGCCCCATCGGTCCCTGCTGCGTGCCTTCGTACCTACACCACGCGGCGACGAGATTTCCCTCCGCCACCAGATGCCTAATTGTTTGGACAGAATCCGGGAAGATGGCGGAGTCCTGTTGCAAAAACTGCTTGAGTTGAGCAAGGCTGTGTATCTCGACGGCGGGCGTCGCCTGGCAATGGCGGACGACATTGGCAGCTACGACTTGATCAAACACATCAGCTTCGCGGTCGTTCCAGGCTTCCAGGAACCGCTTTACCACGCCCTTGTTCTGCTCGGTCGTCGAGGTCATCGGAATCCTCCGTTTCTGGCGCAAGGCAGTCAGGAAGTTTCGGAATTGCTGATTGAGACTGCAACCTGGCGATGGAATGTGACAAACAGGGATAGCTTGGCGGGGCCACCAGGATGCGCACCGAACTCGTGATCTTCGACTGCGACGGTGTCCTGATCGACAGCGAAGCGATCGCCTCTCGTGCCGATGCCGCGTGCCTTGCCGAACTCGGCATCACGATCACCGCCGAAGAGATCATGGAGCGCTATCTCGGCATCAGCGCCGCTGCGATGTGCCGCG
Organism: uncultured Alphaproteobacteria bacterium; assembly: GCA_963850535.1. Taxonomy (GTDB): domain Bacteria; phylum Pseudomonadota; class Alphaproteobacteria; order Acetobacterales; family Acetobacteraceae; genus JAMXLO01. The sequence continues at coordinate 13,118 of CAWKMC010000050.1, forward strand.
ACATCGAACGGCGCTACAGGCTCGCTCTGCCGCATGATTTTGTTGACACCCTGCACAAGCGTGTCGCAGCCGTATTTGGCACTGAACTCACTGCCATTTCCGGTGTGGAGCAGCTGTTGCAAACAATCCGACAAAGCCATTGTGTCGCGTCCAGCAGCGCGCCGGAACGCCTGAGGCATTCGCTGTCGGTGACGAGATTGCTCGGCTACTTCGAGCCGCACATTTTCAGCGCAATCCAGGTGGCGCGAGGCAAGCCGGCGCCAGACCTGTTCCTGTTCGCCGCAGACGCGATGCAGGCAACACCGGCATCATGCATTGTGGTCGAGGACAGTGTCCCAGGGGTGCAGGCTGCCGTTGCAGCCGGCATGCGCGCGATCGGCTTTACCGGTGGAGAGCATTGTCGCCCGGGTCACACCGAACGACTGCGCGCAGCCGGCGCTGTTGCGATCGCGGCCGACATGCCAAGCCTTTCGGCCCTGCTGTCGTCAGCCTAGCATCGGCCCAGGGGGACGATATGCGGGGACAATCTGCGGGGACAATATGCGCATCACCAAGATCGAGGATCTCCACTGCAACGCCGGCTGGCGCGACTTCTCGTTCCTGAAAATCAGCACCGACGAGGGTCTGGTCGGCTGGTCGGAGTTCATGGAGTTCGTACGGATCAGAAGGTCTGGCCGGCGTCATCCGCAAACTCGGCAGCAGGGTGATCGGCTGGGATCCTCGGGCGGTGGAGAAGATCACCGCCTACCTGCACGGCGTGACGCGCCAGTCAGTGGGCGGGATTGCGCATCAGGCGATCGCCGCGATCGAGAACGCACTGGTGGATCTGAAGGCCAAGGCCTTGGGCATTCCGGTCTACGAGATGCTCGGCGGTCCAATCCGCGACCGACTGCAGCTCTACTGGTCGCACTGCGGTACCTGGCGCATCAGCCACGCCAGCCGCATCAAGGAGTGGACCGGCTTCGATCCGATCCGCTCGCTCGAGGATGTGCGTCGTGCCGGCGCCGAGGTGGCACGCCGGGGCTTCAAGGGCCTGAAGACCAATATCATGCGCTTCGAGGGCCCCGAGCCTTATATCCACATGCCGGGGTTCAACGGCCCCGGCTGGCCTGAACTGAACATCAACCGCGATCTCGTCGACGGACTGGTTGCGCAGATGACCGCGTTCCGTGACGGCGCGGGTCCCGGTGTCGGGCTGCATCTCGATCTCAACTTCAACTTCAAGACGGAAGGCTATATCCGGCTCGCCCAGGCGCTCGAACCGTTCGACCTGGTTTGGCTGGAAGTCGACAGCTACGACCCGGCCGCACTCGCCACGATCCGTCGTTCGGCGCGCACCCGGATTGCGTCGTTGGAATCGCTGCACGGCCGCCGCCAGTTCCGTCCGTTCTTTGAACACCAATCGGTCGATGTGGCGATCATCGACGTGGCGTGGAATGGCATCCTGGAATCGATGAAGATCGCGGCGATGGCCGATGCCTATGAGGTCAACGTCGCCCCGCATAACTTCAACGGCCATATCGGCTCGCTGATGAGCGCGCACATGTGCGCGGCAATTCCCAACTTTCGCGTCATGGAGATCGACATCGAAGACGTTCCCTGGAAGGACGAACTGGTGTCGCCGACGCCGAAGATAGAGAACGGCATGTTCGTCCTGCCTACCGGCCCGGGTTGGGGCGTCGAGGTGAATGAGGAGGTCATTCGCGCTCACCCGCCGCAGCCGATGGGACGCTGGGAGAGATAGCCGCCGGAAAGCAGCTGCGTTGACCCGATCGCGACGCTTGTGAAACTCTTTCGGCGGACGCCGGTAGGGTAGGCAAACAATGCCGCAGCCCGGAACGACTGTATTGCCGAGGATCGAACGCCGACTGGCGGCCATCCTGGCGGCGGATGTCGCGCGCTACAGCCAGCTCATGGGGGTCGACGAGGTCGGCACGCTGGCGGCGCTGAAGGCGCACCGCAACGAGCGCCTCGACCCGGTTATCGCCCGGCATTACGGCCGCATCGTCAAGACCACCGGTGATGGGCTCTTGGTTGAATTTGCCAGTGCCGTTGATGCGGTTGCCTGCGCGGTGGCGATCCAGCGCGGCATGCTGGCATTCAACGAGGGCGTCCACGCCGACCGGCAGATCGTACTTCGCATCGGCATCAACGTGGGCGACATCATCATCGACGGCAACGACATCTTCGGCGATGGCGTGAACGTTGCCGCCCGGCTGGAGGCGTTGTGCGAGCCGGGCGGTGTCTGCATCTCGCGCTCGGCCAACGAGCAGGTGCGCGACAAGCTGTCGCTGACCTTTGCCGACCTCGGCGAGCAGACGGTCAAGAATATCGCCCGCGCAATCGGCGTATTCGGGCTGGCGTCGAAGGACATAGCTGCACTCCCCGAGGAGGCGATCCCACTGCCCGAGGCGGCTGATCATGCGAATCCGCCGCCACGCCACTATCGGGTCGGCAAGCTGGCGGCTGGCGCGGCGGTTCTGGCGGCTCTCCTGGCCTTCGGCGGCTGGTGGACGCTGCGCGACAGGAGTGCGCCGCCCGCCAGCGCCGTGGTGGCTCAGGCCACGCCGCGTCCAGCCGCCTATTCGCCACAGGACAGGCGCCAATCCGTCATCGTCCTGCCGTTCGAGAACCGCAGCGGTGACCCGGCGCAGGATGGCATTGCCGCGGCCATGACCCGCGACGTGACAGACGGCATCTCGGCGGAGCCCGGCCGTCCGACCGTTCCCGCGGTGACTGCGGCGTCATACCGTGGGCAGGCGATCGACCTGCACGCAATCGGGCTCAGCCACAATGTTCATTTTGCGGTTGTGGGCGACCTGCGTCGTCAAGACGGCCGTCTGATCGTCTCAGCGAAGTTCATCGGCACTGACGATGACAGGTCGATCTGGTCGAGGCAGTTCGACCGCGAGGACAGCACCGATGCGTGGAAGGACATCGTCAACGCCATTGTCGCGGAGTTCGAACGGACCACCGTTGATGCGGAAATTGCGCGCGCCATGCGTGAGCATCCGCAGGATCTTGACAAACGCGATCTGATGTTCGCCGCGGCCGCGACGTCGCTACAGTCCTTATCGAAGGAAAACTTCTTGAAGAAGATGTCGCTGGCTGAGCAGGCACTGGTGCTCGATCCCAACTACCTCTGGGCGCTTCGTGAGGACGCAGCGTGGCACACGAGTTTCGGACCGACCGGCCTTTCTTCCGACCCAGTGACGGACCTCGCACGCGCCGCGAAGTCCGTTGATCGAGCACTCAAGTTGGCGCCGGAGGACTACTCGGCGCTCAGAGCAAAATCGCGAATATTGCGTGCGCAAGGCGATCTGGACGGAGCCGCGGCGGTGGTCCACCGGGCGATCGAGCTTCAGCCACAAGCAGGTTATCAATACTATGACCTTGCCACGATCCTGATGATCCAGAAGCATCCCAAGGAGGCGCTGGAGAACTTCATGACAGCGCAGCGCCTTTCGAAAAACAGAGCTGATCTCGACGTCATCGATGGGACGCTCGCTGTGGCGCTTGTTGGTAACGATCGCTTCGCAGAGGCAATTCCGCAGGCGCGGCTGGCGATTGCCAGGTTCACGTCCGATAGCGGTCGCGTTGCGGAGTACCCTTGGCTTGCGCTCATCGCCGCCGAAAGCGTGGCCGGACAGGAAGTTGAGGCGCGCGCCGACCTGCAGAAGTTCCTTGCCATGCCGCGTGCATGGAACAGTCTGGCCGAAATTCAGAAGTTCCCCTTCTTCGCTGCTAACCAGCAACTGCTGGAAGGTCTGCGTCGGGCCGGTATGCCAGAAAGCTGATGAGTTACGGCCGCCCTCACATCAGGTGTGGGCGCGAACCAGTGACCGCGGCATCAGCAGCGGCAGGATCAACCCGACACCCAGGCCAAAGCTGCCGTTGATCAGCAAGGAGCGCAGCATCGCCAGCGGCGCGCCCCCAGCGGCGATCGGCTGCCCTTTAAGCGGCGCGACAATGAACCACCCAGCCATCGCAGCTATGACGCCCAGGATCAGCCCGCACCGCCAGTGCGGCCAGGTGAAGCGCGGTAGCAGCAGGCCGAAGAGCGTGCCCCACACCCCGCCCCAGAAGCAGTTGCTGACGATGGTCGGCACGCCAAAAGGCGGCACCAGTGTCGTGCGATATGCCGTGAACGGCACCCAGCCAGGTGCGATCCCATGCAGCACGATCACCATGCCCTGGTGAAACGTCAGAACGGCGATTACTCCGGCCACAAAACCCAGAAAGCTCCGCATGGAAGCCGATGGCATATCAATCCTCCCAGACCCGTCTTGTTGTAGGCTGCCCGTCCTTCAGCAGCACGCCTGTCAGCCGCAGGCGCCGCATCGCATCGATCAGCCACAGCAGCTTGTCGGCGGCGGCGTGCGGGGGCAAGCCCTCGGATCGTATATTGGAGATGCAGTTGCGCTCCGCGCCGGTGCGGCCGCGCCGCGGCAGCCAGGTTAGATACACGCCAAGACTGTCGGGCGCCGATAATCCCGGTCGCTCGCCGATCAGCACGGCGACGGCCTCGGCACCCATTGCCTCGCCGATATCGTCGCCGAGCGCCACGCGTCCCTGTTCGGCGACAATAATAGGCGCGATCGGACCTGGCAGACGTGCGGCAACTTGCCGCAGCAGCGGCACGGCATGGCGCTGCACCGCGATGGCGGACAGCCCATCGCACACCACGAACAGCATGGCGCCCGGCAGGCTAGGGACGACGGCAAGGTCGCTCAGGCGCCGTCCGAGATCGGGTCGCAGCAGGTAGCTGCGGCGGTCCGGCGCTTCGCTGCGTACTGCAATGCTGGCCAACCCTGCGTCCTGTAGCTCTGCCTGCAACGCGCCGATGTCGAGACTGGCATGCACGGCATCGCGCGCCGCCGCATGCGCTGCCTGGAACGCGAGATGCGCCGCGGTCGGCAGGCCATTCCCAGCCCTACCAAGCGCCACTCGCGCCGGAGTGAACTGGCGTAGATCCATCCAGCGCGCCGCTGCGGTATCCGTGCATGACAATTGCTCGCTTACGCCTGCGCCGCGGGATTTGATCGTCAACCGCAACCGTCCTGCCTACATCGTGATGCGTGGCATTATCAGTCCGGAGTGCATTGCGATGGAAGAGCCTTTGATCATTGCCGCCGCGGCGTTCGCGCCCACACCGGTGCCTGCATCGGCCGACGGCTGGCGCGTCGATCAAGTCGACGGTCACAAGGCCGACCAGCTCGACGACAGGTACCGCCCGACCACTCCACACACACCGACGACGCCACCGGCCTATGCGCCCAGATAAGCGTCAGGCTTGGGGCAGACCGATCAGCGCGGGTGACAGTCGCTCAGGCAGGCGCTCGGGCGTTGCTTCGCCGATGCCCAGGCTGTCGAGCCATACCTCGAATTCCGGTGCTGGGCGCAGCCCAAGCACACCGCGTAGGTACAGCGCGTCATGGAACGACGTGCTCTGATATGACAGCATGACGTCGTCGGCGCCTGGTACGCCCATCACATAGGTCACCCCCGCCACGCCGAGCAGCGTCAGCAGCGTGTCCATGTCGTCCTGATCGGCTTCCGCGTGGTTCGTGTAGCAGACGTCCACACCCATCGGCAGGCCTAACAGCTTGCCACAGAAATGGTCTTCAAGCCCGGCACGGGTGATCTGTTTGCCGTCATACAGATACTCGGGACCGATGAAGCCGACGACGCTGTTGACCAGCAGCGGCGAGAACGCGCGCGCCACCGCGTAGGCACGCGTCTCGATCGTCTGCTGATCGACGCCGTGATGCGCATCGGCCGATAGCGCACTCCCTTGGCCGGTTTCAAAATACATCAAATTGTCGCCGATGGTGCCGCGCTTCAGCGACAGCGCCGCTTCCCGCGCCTCACGCAGCATTGCCAGTGAAATGCCGAAGCTGGCGTTGGTTGCCTCGGTGCCTCCGATCGACTGGAATACCAGATCAACCGGCGCACCGCGCTCGATGGCGCGCTGCGTCGTGGTGACGTGCGCCAGCACGCAGGTCTGGGTCGGGATCGCATAGCGCTCGCGCACCGCATCCAGCATCGCAAGCAGTGTGCAGGCGCCATCGACGCTGTCGGTGGCCGGATTGACGCCGATCACCGCATCACCGGCACCCAGCAGCAGACCATCAAGCGTAGAGGCAGCGACCCCGCGCGGATCATCGGTGGGATGGTTCGGCTGCAGCCGCACCGACAATCGTCCCGCCAGCCCGATGGTATTGCGGAATCGCGTCACGACACGGCACTTCGCCGCAACCGCGATCAGGTCCTGCTGGCGCATCAGCTTGCTGACCGCGGCGGCCATCTCCGGCGTGATGCCAGGCCGCAGCGCCGTGAGTGTCTCCGGCTCTGCCGCCAAAAGATACTCGCGGAATTCGCCCACGGTCAGCGACGCCACCGACGCGAACGCAGTGGCATCATGGCTGTCAATGATCAGCCGTGTCACCTCATCGGTTTCGTATGGAACCACTGGCTCTCCCAGGATCGTCGCCAGCGGCGCGTCGGCCAGCGCCATCTGCGCCGCCACGCGCTCGGCGGCGCTGGTCGCCGCGATCCCGGCCAGCGCATCGCCCGAACGATAAGGTGATGCGCGCGCCAGCAGGGTCCGCAGGTCCTCGAATGCGTAGCGCGTATCGGCGAGCGTGTGCGCGTAGCCCATTCCTGCTTATGCCGCATGCGGGACGACGGGCGCCAGAGCCAGGGGCTGCCACCGGTTGATTGTGAACCGGGTCACTGCACGGGGTTGCCATCCGTGCGAAGCGCCGACGTAGAACCAACAAGCGGAGGAGTGCGGACAATGGGCTCGACTGCCAGCAATTCTGTCGCCGCTCCGCCTGCGACATCACGAGGCGACACCGTCACGTGCTCGAAGGTGGACTCTTTCGACATCTAACGGCCCATTGGCTGCGTCACTGCGCAAAGAAGGTCGAACGGAATATTCGCTGGTGCGGCCACGACGGCGTGCTGGCCGATTTCACCCGCGCGTCCCGTGCTTGAGCCGCGCCGTCCGGCGCCGCCTTATCCGCTCGCTGCGGATGAGGCAGCGGTGCTCGCTATAGCAAAACAGCGGCAGGCCGAGGCGGTTCCGCTGTTCCTGTCCGGGCTTCTTCGTATATGGCGGGTTGCATTCCGGTCATTGCAATCCACGCGCTCGCCTGGCACTGCTACGCGCATCGAACAGGCCCTGCGTCAGGAATTATCCAGGACGCATTCCGCCAGGGTAGGCGCAGACGTCGCTTCCGGCAGGGGTGGTGATCTGGTTCAGCGCATCGAGCTTCGCCGTCCTCTCGAACAGCCGAAGAAGCCGGTGCGTGGGTCGCCGTGGTAGGCAATGAACAGAAGTCCTGCACCGAACTCGAGATCTTGCCGCCGCGGTAGAATTCGCGTCGTAGGATCTGAATTCCCGAATGGTCGTGGGGGCGCCGCGGGGCGCGGATAGTGCACGGAAGGAGGAGACTCAGCCGGCCGCTGCGGAGATTGTCCGGCTCTCTGAGGCACTTGATGCGTACCCGAAGCGTGTCAGCACGAGTGCGAGCAAGCTCTTGTTGCTGACCGGTGCACGGCACGGTGAAAGATGCGAGACATAAAGGGGGTGTTAGCGCTATTCCATCGGTGTCAAGGTCATGTTCATCAAACCGAGACCGAGGAGTTGGTGGTCAGCGTTAAAGCCGACATCGATGGGACGCATTGGATGTGCGATATCGAAGCGCAGCATGTTGCTCTTGGTAAGGAGCGATCCTACTGGACAGGTTACCATCGCCTTCGGCTGACTTGCTGTCACGATCAACAGCCCGCAGGGCTGACCGTTCGCGCTGATCTCTATTCGCTGTTCACCTCCTGTGGCAGATGAAAATGATTTAGCCTCAATCGAGATAGTGACAGACGTCAGCGGCGCTGTGGGGAGTGAGAAGAATACAAACGCACGTTTGCCCTCGGTCCAGCGCCCCCAGGACTCCGGATCTGAAAAGCCATCTCCCAGAAACTGATTGCCATCAGCTCCTTGCATAAAGTGGTAGACATGGCCGAAATGGAGAGGTGGCTCCTCGTGTGGAGGGACCGGGTCGCAAGCATTGAATCCCAGCAATACAAAGCGATCCTGCGCAAAGTCAGGTGCGGCAGCCCCTTGCTCCGCCAGGAAGCGTTTCGCCGCCCGCAAATTGTCACCTAAATCGTGACACGTGTTCATTGGCTTCCATGTCGGGGGGTTGCTGCCGGAATAGCCATTCATAGTAACAATGCCAAGTCTGGCCGCGGCCAACTCCGCGTCCGTCTGTGTCTGCAATAGGCCGGGCCATCCAGGATACGATGCAATCGCCAAGATGGCGTGGGCGGGCAGTTGCCGTGGTAAACGTGCATCAAGTTTGTCCATGCGTGCCCGCCAATCAGACGGAGATGACGAATATGGATGGACCAAGGAACACTCTCCCACCACGAAAAGAGCCAAAGCTGTGGCGATGAGCCGGTGGGGCACGAGCGCTGACGGTGTACCCGTGAGATCATCGATCATCATACCGAGTAGAGCCGCCAGTGGCAGCATCAACACCAAGATGACCCGCGTCACGGCGCGAACCGCGTCAAATCCGGGGATCTGGTAAAGCAACCAATAGAGTGAATACCCGCTCATATCTATGGTGAGGATAAATATCATAGCCGTGACTGCAAGCATCGGTGCAGCAAGCGGCTGGCGTTTCCGCGCTTGCTTCGAAAAGCCGAAGTAGACGAGTGGCAATATCACCGATAGCCCGGGGAAGATTTGGTGTTCGTTCGGCCAAGGCGGGTAATTGAACTCTGCGGAAAGATTGGGCCATAGTCTAGACGCGCCGGCGAGCAAATAAGAGCCAGGACGCGGAAGAATCGCCTCTATCTCGCCCCAAGAACGCGAAAACCCATACATAGACTGGACCTCATAGTATGGGATGGCGACAACAGCGAGCACCAACAAGGCGACTGCAAGCAGGAAACCTGCGCCGATAAACTCGGCTGCGTCGGTTCGAGAAAAAGATGGCCATGATCGCGGTGGCAAGAGGTTTCTTGCAAAAAGCCAGAGCGCGGCGGCATATCCTGCGAGGAGCAGCGAGAGAAAGAGCCCAAGATAGATGCTGACCGCTAGCTGCAGTCCCAAGAACAGCATGCACGTGGAGCCTGCGCGCAGGCTTTGGCGAGTTAGACACCGGTGCAGAACCAGAACTGCGGGGGGTATCCAAAGTCTGTAGATGAGTTGGGCGTGGCCAACTTGAGCCATTATTGGCAAGCAGAAAGTAAAAACAAACGCGCCAACGGCGGCGCCGAAAGCACGAAGACTGAGCATACGAAGGCTTACGAAAGTGCTCAGATAAGTCAGCCCAAAGGCGGCGATAAACCAAGCTTGGAAAGCCGTAATGAGATTCAAGCCCAATGCACGAAAGAGCGCGTAGACCTCGGCATCACCCCAGTGTGTGTCGGAGAAGTTCGTTACTCGCGGCCAAGGGTAATAGAACGGAGCACCGACGAAATTCGCGAGCTTACCCTGCAGCAGGTCAGGCAGAGTTCGATAGAAGAATTCAAGCAGAGAGAGGTTGAAACTCGCGTCTCCGAGATCTCCTGGCATTTTGTGCATCGTGACGTAAGGCTGCAGGACGACGCCAAGGCCGAGGGACAGAAAAATGAAACCGGCGAGCAGGTCCAGCAATCGGCTGCTTCCCCGCCGACGCTCCCCCTGGGCGCCTTCTGCAATCTTGGTCATCGAGTCCCCCGCAGTACGGTCATTTTTGAAGGCGTCAGAATTTGTCCTCAAAGTAACACGACACAGCTAGGCCGGTACGCTCCCCACTTGGGCGGGATCATCTGCCCTGCTCAAATCGTGTCCTGCGGGTGCCTCACTCCGAGTTGAGCAAGCGTAGACCCAGCGACACATCGCCGCCGGCCGCCTTTCACCGGCGGGGGCAAGCCAGCGTCTGGTCCCGTCATGTCAGATACCAGAAGACGATCAGGCCCCAGAGCGCGAATAGGGCTAGGGTGCCCGGCCAAGAGAAGCAGAAGCCTAGGGTGTGGTGCAGCCGACGTCTGAGAATCATGCATTGCTGCTCTACACCGAATCAGGGAGCGGTGGACAGGTGGGTTACTCTTTATTCGTTGTCTGAGAGGCCCAGGCGAAGATCGTAACCGTGATCAGCAGCCGTCCCATCAATACTTATCAATCCCAGCCACAACTCGCGGTTATACCAAGAGCACTGGCATGCCCCTCTACTTGCTTGCGTCAGGCCCAAGCAGCGGCACCCGGGGGGGTGGGGAGTGCTGATTGGAGACTTCGCTCGATACCCGTGTGTTGGGCCATCCGATCTGCGTGTTGCGCAACCAATCCACGATTGCTCGTGCGGGGCTCAGTAGTCGCCATGAGCGTGATGCGCAGATCGCCCGGTATTCCGCTTCCGCAGTCTCCAGGCGCTCCAACAAGGGGACCTTCGGCCACTCTGCTGAAGCAGGATAGCGCACGGCCGTCAACCTGAAGCACCAGCCGTGTATCAGTTCGACGGGCCCTTGTGCTGCCAAGCCGACTTTCACCAAGTGCTGCTGCAGTGTTGCTGGAGTGAAGCTGGTGAAGTGGTAGTCGCCCACATAGGCTTGAGTGCCGAACATCATGTGGATGTAAGCAGCCGCCATATCAGCGGATTTGGCTTGTTCCAGAACCAGACCTGCGAGATGCAGCAATGAGGGCACTTCCAAGACTAAGTGGCCATCAGGGCTGAGCAACCGAGCCCACTCGGCCAGTATGGTGTCAGTGCGAGTGCGCTCGAAGTGCTCCAGCACATCCTTTGCAAGAACCTCCTCGAAGTAGCCGCTCGGCAGCATTGGCAAGTTAGATATGTCAGCGATCAGGTCAGGCTGGTGACGCTCATAACAATCGACGTTCAGATACCCGTCGCGATGATCCCATCCACATCCGAGATTGAGGGGACTGGGCAGAGGTGACGGCAGGTCCATCAGTATGTCCGCTCCGCTCGGTAGTCGTTGATGACAGTCGGGGATAGCGGCGGCTTACATGGGACTTGCAAACAGAGAGGCTCGCGCCGCCTGGCCGCCGCCATCCGTTTGGTGGTGTCTATAGTGCCGGCAGGGCTGCGACTGCCTCGGGAGGATGCGGCCGGCTGCGGCGTGTTGTCCTCTTCCGCCCGCGGAAATGGTGCTGACAGTTCGCTGGGTGTGTCTGACACCTAATCAGTCCTGCTCTGAAATCGCCTTCTCTGTCAATTGACTAGCGGTGCCGACGCTCGGACTTGAACCGAGGGCCTACTGATTACGAA
>CAWKMC010000051.1:0-35825 GCA_963850535.1 uncultured Alphaproteobacteria bacterium
TAGTGATTCCAACCAGGTCCGTTCACTCGGAAGTGAATGCATGGGTAATCGGCGCGAGGATTTATGCCGACTTGGAAGGAAGCGTGGAATGCCCGCCTTTGGTTCCCGTTGCTGCATTCGTTAATCACCTGCTTGTGGCCGCCTGCGCTGACGGCCACCAGTGTATGACGGAAGTTCACCCAAAACTGCCAAGCCAGTAACTGCTCCTTAGGCAGCAAGGGATAGATTGCGCCGTCATCGAAACCGTCAGCGATATTCCCGGCGTGAGAACGATGAGGCGACATTGAGCGCCTCCACCGAATGAGTAGGTTCGAGCCATCCAAATGTCAGTTAGCCTGGTTGATTTTGCAGCACCGAATTTTCCCGGCCTGGTGGCGGGGAACAAAGCAAAGCTGGGCAGCATCCCCCGGATACTGGTCGCTGATGACGATCCACGAATCCTAGCAACAGTGGCCAGGTTCCTAACGAAAGCCGGATTTGCCGTGCAAAAAGCTGCAGACGGAGAAGCGGCCTTGCAGGCAATCGCGAGTGATCCGGGTATCAGGCTGCTCGTTACCGATTTCTGTATGCCTGAAATGTCCGGCGCCACGCTGATTTCGAAAGCCATTCGTGTCCGGCCACACCTTCGGGCATTGCTTATGACGGGCTATCCCGATGCAGAAGGATTGGCACGTCTGCCTTCCGATGTACCGGTTTTGGTGAAGCCGTTCCGCCGGACGGAACTGCTGGCAAAGATTGACTGTCTGGCGGAAGCGATACGCGAGGCTGAACAAGTCTGACCGAAACTCTCCCCGGGAGAAGAATATTAATCGCTAGCGGCCAAGGCTGGCCGGTGCGCGCAGGCTACTGGGCGGCAAACATTCCGTCGAGCGCCGCGTCCCAGAGTTTGATCCCGCCAGTAATTCCCGCCTCATTCGACACAAGCTGGGCGTTCGACGACAGCTCGCCTTCGACATGCCGTGCGTTACCACCGCCGATATATAGCACATCGAAATCAGTAAGTTTGGCGATGCAGCCGATCGCCTTGTGCACACGGCGGCTCCACCGTTTGCGTCCCGCATCGCGGCGCGCCGCATTACCGATGTACTGGTCATAGGTCTTGTTGCCGTGCACCGGATGCTGGCTTAGTTCGAGGTGCGGGCCTGGCCGACCGTCCTCGAACAGCGCGAACCCCATGCCAGTACCGAGTGTGATGACGCACTCCACCCCGTGCCCGGCAATAACGCCTAGACCCTGTACCGTCGCATCGTTGGCAAGTCGCGTCGGTACGCTCAGCTTGTCACCCAGGGCCTCGGCAAGCGTGAACCCGTGCCAGTCCGCCGTGCCGAGGTTAGGCGCAGTCAGCACGCGCCCGCGGCGCACCACGCCGGGAAACCCAATGGACACGCGCCGGTAGGGTCCGAGTTGCACAACCAACTGGGCGAGCGCCGCGAGCACCGCATCCGGTGTGCTCGGGGATGGCGTTTCAACTCGTGCTGGGCCGGCCACCATCTGGCCCTCGGACGTCAGCACGCCGGCTTTCAGGTGGGTGCCGCCGATGTCGATCGCCAGCGTCAGCGGCTCGCCGCTGTCGGTTGGTCTACTCCCACTGGCGCGACGTGCGGCCGACGGTGCCGTTTGTACCACGCAACGTGCTCCTATCGACGCTGAAACATGCCGCTAGCCTAGTGCCCGCGCTGGGCAAAGCAAACGATTCGGTGATTTGCTGCCAGGCGGCCGATTACAGTTGCTGTGCCAATCGCCGTCCGAGCAGCCAGCCCGGGATGGCGGAGATCGGCGCGCCAGGTAACATCAGCAGCCAGCCCAGCGGTTGCCCATTGACGATCAGGTCCATACCGATCCCCAGCATCATTCCGCCCACCAGGCAGCCCATGACGCCGGACGAGATGCCAAGCCAGACGATGTCAGCGCGGTTGACCACGCCACGGGTGCTAGGAGGCGGCGGCGTGTTTGACAAGATGGAGGGGGGTCCATAGAAGCGGGCGCGGTTCCCGATGCGTTCGCGCGGAGGGGCCTTACTGCCGGGAACGTGGACGGAACGTTGGGTTCCGCGCCCGCCATACGTATTGTGTGGCCTACCGGTGCAACAAGAGCCGGACGAAAGGGCAAGACGCCAATGACCAAGCGCGTCGAGAGCAAGTACAAGATCAACCGCCGCCTCGGGGTTAACCTGTGGGGGCGGCCCAAGTCGCCGATCAACAAACGCGAATATGGGCCGGGCCAGCATGGCCAGCGCCGCAAGAAGGCTACCGACTTCGGCACCCAGCTGATGGCCAAGCAGAAGCTGCGTGGCTACTACGGCAACATCAGCGAGAAGCAGTTCCGCCGGTATTACCAGGAGGCCGTGCGAGGACGTGGTAACTCGTCGCAGCTGCTGATCGAGCTGCTGGAACGACGACTGGATGCGGTGGTGTACCGCATGAAATTTGCAATGACACCGTTCGCCGCGCGCCAGTTCATCTCGCACGGGCATGTGACGGTAAACGGCAGGCGGGTAAACATCCCATCCTATCGCGTGAAGGATGGCGACACGATCGAGGTGAAGGAGCGCTCCAAGCAGCTCGCCATGGTGCTGGATGCCGCACAGAGCGCGGAACGCGACGTTCCGGAGTATCTGGACGTCGATCACCGGGCAATGAAGGGCAGGTTCGCTCGGGCCCCCAAGCTCACCGACGTGCCGTACCCGGTGCAGATGGAGCCAAACCTGGTGGTCGAATACTACTCGCGCTGACTTAGCGGCACGATTCCACCGCGTTATCAGTCGACATGGCCAAGACGAAGGTTCCAGCGCGCGATCCTCGTGGTTGAGAGGATCCCGGATCTGGTCCACGGATCGGACGCCAGTTGTTGCTCCACCGCCTGTTTGCTGCTGGAACGGAATATGAGCAGTACGTCGCCGCCACCTTCCAGCGGCCCCGCGAGGCGTGCCACGCCCTTGGCCTCCAAGTCATTCATGAACACACGATGCGCCTCCCACTCCGGTTGCGCCTCCAGCGACCTTCCGGGATCGTACGACGGGCCGTAGGATCGGATCACCGCGAAAAGGTTATCGCCCATATCAGACCTGCGCATCTGCTGTTCTGGTGGCTAGAAAATTCGCGTTCATGCTGCCGCGGAAGGACCAATCTCGGCCGCCTCGGCATACATCTCGGTCCGCCGCCATAGGAGCAGCGAGATGAGCGAATACGCCTATGTCCGCTTGGGCCCTCACCGTTATCGCGAACGCTTCGGTCTGAGCTTCGAAGACCTGCGCCCCGGAATGCGAATCTGCCACCGGCCTGGCGTCGATGTATCGCAGCAGGACAACCGCGAAGAGGCGGTCGACCTGCTCAACAACGCGCAACTTCATTACGACAGTTACTACGCCGCACAGACCGAATGGAAGAACCCCTTGGGCGTCAGCACTATGACGGTGCAGCGGTTGCTTGGCATGGCATCGCGCAGCTGGTATCGACGTCGCAACATCACCGGCATCGACAGCATCGCGATGACGCATCCGGTGTTTGGCGGCGATACTTTGTATTCGATGTCTATGGTGACAGGGGTGGACGCCGGCGACGATCCCGATGTCGGCCAGGTCAATTGCACGATCGAAGGTGTCAATCAACGCAATCAGAAAGTGAGCAAGATTGACCTTCGCATGGAGGTGTATCGGCACGGTCGTCATCCCGAAGATGAGCCAGGCATAGAGCCAGCCGCGGAAGAGCGGTTCCGCCTCTATCACGCGCAGGCGGACGGCACGCTGGTGGAACAGACAGGCCTGGTCTTCGAGGATTTGGTTCCGGGTGAAACCTTCGTGCATTGGCCCGGCCGCACCTTCGACTTTGCCGAGAGCCGGCTGCATGCCCTGCGCTCGCTGGAGATCAACCCGCGCTGGAGCGACACCAATTATCTCGCCAGGTACAAGACGCTACAGCCGGCGATTTTCGAGCCGCTGGTGATCGGCGCGGTGACGGCACTGACCACTCGGACGCTTGGCCGCGTGGTCGCCAATCTGGGCTGGACCGGGATCGAGATGCCGCGCGCCGTAAGGCCAGGCGAAACGATCTACGCTGAATCAACCATCATGGATGTGCGCGACTCGCATTCGCGCCCAACGCAGGGTATCGCACAGGTCGAAACCCGTGCTTTCGTCGGCGACGGCGAGCTGATTTGCAGGTATCAGCGCGCCCTGCTGGTCTATCGCCGCAACGCCGGCCCCTACGCGGCTGCGGGCTACTGAGGCAACAGCAACCTGATCTGAACGAGGGAACCATGCCGAAGACCGTCGCCGAGACCATCGTCGAGACCCTGCATGCCGCCGGCGTGCGGCGCGTTTACGGGGTTGCTGGCGACTCGCTCAATGGCTTCACCGACGCCCTGCGCCGCCAACGCGAGATGCGATGGGTGCACGTTCGCCATGAAGAGACGGCTGCATTCGCTGCCGGAGCCGATGCGCACGTGACCGGATCACTGGCGGTCTGCGCCGGCAGTTGCGGTCCCGGCAACCTGCACCTCATCAACGGTCTGTTCGATTGCCATCGCGCGCGCGTGCCGGTGCTTGCCATCGCTGCACAGATACCAAGCGTCGAGATTGGCCGCGGCTATTTCCAGGAGACCCATCCGCAGAACCTGTTCCGGGAGTGCAGTCATTATTGCGAGCTGGTCAGCACCCCCGACCAGATGCCAGGCGTGCTGGAAACCGCGATCCGGGCGGCCGTCGCGCAACGTGGCGTATCGGTCCTGGTGATCCCAGGCGATGTAGCATTGTCGCGACCGACGACCGACGCGGTGGTTTCGTCCTCTCTGTTGCCGGCGCAGGCGGTGATCCGGCCGGCTGACAGTGAGCTCGACGCGTTGGCGGCACTGCTCAATGCGGCAGCGGGTGTGACTTTACTATGCGGGCGTGGCTGCTTCGGCGCGCATGACAACGTGATGCGCCTGGCGGACGCGCTGAAGTCACCGATCGTGCATGCTCTCGGCGGCAAGGAGGCGATCGAGCACGAGAATCCCTACGACGTCGGCATGACCGGGCTGATCGGCTTCAGTTCGGGTTACCATGCGATGAACCAGTGCGACATGTTGCTGATGCTGGGGACCGATTTTCCTTACCGCCAGTTCTATCCGAGCAAGGCCAAGATCGCGCAGATCGATTTGCGCGGTGAGAACCTGGGACGGCGCTGCAGGCTGGATCTTGGACTGGTTGGCGACGTGAATGCCACGATCGAGGCGCTGTTACCGCGACTCCAGCCAAGACGAACCGGATCCATCTGGATGAGAGCCTCGCCAATTACCAAAGAGCGCGTCGCGGTCTCGATGACCTGGCAGTCGGCCGACCCGGGCAAAAGCCGATCCATCCGCAGTTTCTTGCGCGCACCATCAGCGAACTGGCGTCGGACGATGCGATCTTCACCTGCGATGTCGGCACCCCGACGGTCTGGGCCGCGCGCTATCTGCACCTGAACGGCAAGCGACGGCTGATCGGGTCGTTCATGCATGGCTCGATGGCGAATGCTCTGCCACAGGCTTTAGGCGCGCAGGCGGCGTTCCCCGGCCGTCAGGTCGTATCGTTCAGCGGCGATGGCGGCTTCACCATGCTGATGGGTGACTTCATCACGGCTATCCAGGAGAAACTGCCTGTCAAGATCGTCGTGTTCAACAATGGCACACTCGGCTTTGTCGAACTTGAGATGAAGGCATCGGGATTCCTCGACTTTGGTGTTGACCTGCAAAATCCCGATTTTGCCGCGATGGCGAGGGCGGCCGGCGTGCATGCGCAGCGGGTCGAGGATCCAGGTGATCTCGCCGATGCCGCCCGCAAGGTGTTGGCGCATGACGGCCCCGCCTTGCTTGACGTCGTCACCGCCAAACAGGAGTTGGTGATGCCGCCGAAGACCGAGCTGTCCCAGGTTGCTGGCTTTAGCCTCTGGTTGTTGAAAGCTGTGCTGAACGGGCGCGGCGACGAAGTCATCGACCTCGCACGCACCAACCTGCTGCGGTAAGTCCTCCGAATGGGTCGCGGGACTGCCCGCGTCCCCCAGTCGTGATTTCTCTTGCCAAGCTGGGCTGAACGCGGTTGAACCCGCGCCCTTTGGGAGCGGGTTGAATGATCAGCGCCCTTGGCGTGGATTTTGGCACGACAAACAGCGTCGTTGCGCTGCTCGACGAGGACGGCAACGTAGCAACACGACGCCACGCATCGCTGGATGTGTTCCGGTCCGTTCTGTGCTTCTGGACCGAGGAAACGCGCGCCCGGCGCGTCCTGCATCACTCGGCCGGTCCGGCGGCGGTCTCCGACTATCTGGAAGATCCGCTGGACAGCCGGCTTATCATGTCGATGAAGACCTATCTTGCGCAGCGCAGCTTCACCGAGACCCGGATCTTCGGCCATCCCTTCACACTGGAAGGTCTGGTCGGCTGCTTCTTGCGCAGCCTGCTGGCTGATCTGCCACCTGTCCGATCCGTCGTGGTGGGACGGCCTGTGCGCTTCGCGGGCGAGTTCACAGATGATGCGCTGGGAACCGAACGTTTGCGCGGCGCATATGCTGAAGCCGGTATCCCGGAGATCAGCCTGGTATTGGAGCCGCAGGCCGCTGGCACACGGTTCGCTCGTAGATTGACGGAACCGGCCACCGTGCTCATCGGCGACTTTGGCGGCGGCACCAGCGACTTTTCTCTGATGCACTTCGAGCCGCACGGCGGAGCCACGTCGCTAGGCCATGCGGGTGTCGGCATCGCCGGCGATGTTCTCGATTACCGGATCATCGACCGCGCCATTGCTCCCTTGCTTGGTAAAGGGGACAGCTATCGCGTCATGGGAAAGCCCTTGCCGGTGCCGCCCGAGTACTACTCGGGCTTCGCGCGTTGGCACTTGCTGTCGCTGATGCGCACGCCGCGCACGCTGCGTGCCATCGCCGAAGTCGCGCGTACCGCACAGCACCCGGAGCGATTGCGTCACCTGCTCGCATTGATCGAGGATGGTCTGGGGTATGCCTTGTATCAGGCTGTCTCGAGCGCGAAAGCGGAGCTGTCCCGCGCCGAAACCGCGACGCTGCGTTTTCAACACAAGGAGTTTGTGGTCGAGCGCATCATCAGCCGGGCAGAATTCGAGGACTGGATCGCCCCGGATCTTGCTCGCATTGATGGAACGGTGGATCAGGTGCTCGCTGATGCGAACGTTCGTGCTGACCAGGTGGACCGTGTCTTCCTTACCGGTGGAACCGCGTTCGTTCCTGCGGTGCGCCGACTGTTCGAGCGACGGTTTGGCGTCGAGAAACTGGCTGGCGGCGGCGAGTTCGTCTCTGTGGCCGAAGGCCTTGCGCTGCTTGGCGCAGATGGCAGGCGACCTGCACTGTAGGTGCTTGCCCTGTGGGCCTGGACCGAATAGTGACCCGGCATGACCCTTCACCAGGAGCAAGCCTATGGCGACCGAGCGCACGCTGTCGATCATCAAACCTGATGCGACGCGGCGGAATCTTACCGGCCGGATCAACGCTGTCCTGGAAGAAGCGGGACTTCGCATCGTCGCGCAGCGCCGCACCAGGCTGACCCGGGCGCAGGCTGAAGCCTTCTACGCTGTGCACAGAGAGCGGCCGTTCTTCCGGGGCCTGGTTGAGTTCATGACGTCCGGACCGGTCGTCGTGCAGGTGCTAGAAGGCGAGAACGCAGTGGCGAAGAACCGCGAAGTGATGGGCGCGACCGATCCGAAGAAGGCTGCGTCCGGCACCATCCGAGCGCAGTTCGCCGAGGACATCGAGGCGAATTCGGTACATGGCTCGGACAGTCCGGAGAATGCTGCGATCGAGATTGGCTTCTTCTTCGCCCAGGTCGATATCGTCGGGTAGCGCGTCGTGACCAATCCCGCGGACGGTCCCGAACTTCTGGAGATCGCTCGCGGGTTGCGACCGCGCATCGCCGCCGAGCGCGATCGCATCGAGACGGGCCGACGGTTACCTGACGATTTCGCGAGCGACCTGGCACGGCTCGGCTTCTTTCGCATCTTCCTTCCGGCCCCATACGGCGGCCTTGACCTCGTGCCTGCTGATGCGCTGCAGATCTTCGAGGAACTCGCGCGTGCAGATGCCTCGGTCGCGTGGTGTGTTTGGAATGGCAACACGCATTGGACGGCTGCGCAGCTCTCGCCGCAGGTCGCCGCCACCATCTATGCCGGTCCGCATGTAATCACGGCCAACAGCACGCGTTCATCGGGGCAGGCGCACGTGGTTTCCGGCGGATACCGCGTGAGTGGCCGCTGGTCGCTGGTCAGCGGCTGCGAGCTAGCTGCGTGGATGGTGCTGCTATGCGTGGTCCACGCAGACGGCAAGCCGCGCGTGACCACCGCGGGCGCCCCGGAGATCCGCTTCATGCTGCTGCCGGTCGGTGCCTGCGAGATCATCGATACGTGGACGGTGGGCGGCTTGCGTGGCACCGGCAGCCATGATGTGGCGGTGAACGATGTGTTCGTGCCGGAGGACTTCGGGTCGGGCTTCTTTGATCCATATGTCCTGCCCGAGCCCCGCTATCGCCTGCCACCATTCTCCCGGGTCATCTCTGGCCTTGGCGCCATGGCGCTTGGCATTGCCCGCACGGCGATCGACAGCTTCTGCGAAATTGCCGGTGCGAAAACGCCCGAACGGACGATCCAGATGCTGCGCCACAATCATGGTGCGCAGGTGCGCATGTCACAGGCGGAATCGCTGGTGCAGTCCGCGCGACTGTTCCTGTTCGATAGGATGGATCGGCTGTGGCGAGCGCTGTTGTCGACCGGTGAAGTCACGCTGCAGGATCGCGCCCAGGTTAGGCTTGCCGCCTCGCATGCAGTTTCCAGCGCTGTACAGGCGGTCGACTTGCTGTATGTCGGCGCGGGCGCGAATTCGCTTTACGTTCAGTGTCCGCTGGAACGGGCGTTCCGCGATGTGCATGCGATAACGTTGCACATCGGCGTGCACCCGCGAGTGCTGGAAAGTACGGGACGAGTGCTGCTGGGATTGGAGCCGGATACGCCGTTACTTTAGGCGAGATCCCACATTCCTTCTATGCGGTCCTGTGGCGTTCGCGCAGGAACTGAAAGAACTCCAGGCCTTCACGCAACCGGCGCTTCATCATTTGCGGGCTGCGCACCATCTCGCCGACGATGGCGGCGATCTTCGGCGCGCGGAAATAGAAGCGCTTATAGAACGTCTCGACATTGTCGAAAATCTCGGTATGCGAGAGATGCGGATAAGCCAGCGGCGCGATCTGGATGCCATGCTCGTCTACCAACTCCGCATGCGCAGCATCCAGCCAGCCGTTCTCCACAGCCTGCCGATGTAGGTACGTCCCGGGGTACGGTGCCGCCAATGACACCTGAATGGTATGCGGATTGATCTCGGTGGCGAAGCGGATCGTCTCCTCGATCGTCTCCTTCGTCTCGCCCGGCAGGCCGAGAATGAATGTGCCGTGGATCTTGATCCCAAGCTCATGACAATCGCGGGTGAAGCGCTTCGCCACCTCGATGCGCATGCCCTTCTTGATGTTATGCAGGATCTGCTGATTGCCGCTCTCATAGCCGACCAGCAACAGCCGCAGCCCATTGTCCTTCAAAACCTTCAACGTCTCGCGCGGCACGTTCGCCTTGGCATTGCACGACCAGGTCACGCCCAGCTTGCCCAGTTCGCGCGCAATAGCCTCGGCGCGTGGCAGGTTGTCGGTGAAGGTGTCATCGTCGAAGAAGAATTCTCGAACCTGGGGAAAATAGCGCTGCGCTAGCGCGATCTCTTCCGCTACGTGTCCAGGCGATCGAACACGGTAGCGGTGGCCGCCCACCGTCTGGGGCCACAGGCAAAAGGTGCATCGCGACTTGCAGCCACGGCCGGTATACAGCGACAGGTATGGATGCAGCAGATAACCGATAAAGTAGTCCTCGATCCGCAGGTCCCGCTTGTAGACCTCGGTGACGAACGGCAGCGAGTCCATGTCCTCAAGGATCGCACGGTCCTGGTTGTGCACGATCCCGCCCGCATCGTCCCGATATGAAATGCCGTCGATCGACGCCCAGTCACGTCCTTCGGCGATCTCCTTCACCGTGAAGTCGAATTCGTTGCGCGCGACGAAGTCGATCGGCACACCCTGGCGCAGGCTTTCGTCAGGCTGCACCGCCACCTTGGCGCCGACGAACCCGATCTTCAGCGATGGATTGGCCTCCTTCAGCGCCGCGGCCACGTTCACGTCGGATCCGAAGGAAGGGGTCGAGGTGTGGATGATCGCCAGCTCGTAGTCGCGTGCCTGCGCGGTGACTGAATCGAGGCCGACGTGCGCGGGTGGCGCGTCGATCAGCTTGCTGCCGGGCACCAATGCAGCGGGTTGCGCCAGCCAGGTCGGATACCAGAAGCTGCGAATCTCGCGCCGCGCCTGATAGCGTGAGCCGGCGCCGCCATCGAACCCGTCGAACGAGGGCGGGTGCAGGAACAGCGTCTTCATCATCGCGAATTGAACCCCTCTGCTTGCATCGTGTGTCCGCGCCAGTCGACACGGCGGCCGGCGTAGCTCGCGATCATCACGCCGACCGACATAAGCTCGCGGACCGGCAGAAGCCAGACCGGCGACCGCTTGGCAAGACCTTGACCAGCGTGGTTGGGGCCCAGACGGAGCGCCCGGTCAGTGGCAAGCGCTATCAGCCCCCGCAGGATCCAGGCCGCGGCGAACCATGCGATCGACCATGCCGCCCCCCCTGCCAGCAGGACCGCCAGCACCGCCCAGGCGATCGGATATTGCAATACCGAGGCGGCGAATTGCGCCGGCTCCAGAGCACGGATCGTACGGGCCCAGCGCAATTCGTGCCGCCACAACGCCTTGATCGTGGCCTCGGACACCGTCGTGGTCGGCACTGTATCCGCGAGCACCACCTTCAGCCCGAGGCGCTGGACCAGCCGCCCGAGCACGTTGTCGTCAGCCAAATGGTCCACCAAGGACGCAAGCCCGCCGACCCGAGCGAGAGTTTCCCGGGTGAGCGCCATGGTCGCACCCAGACAGTCCTGTCGTCCCAAGGAACGCGCGAGCAATGCGCCGGGCAGGAAGTAGTGGTTGATCTGCGCGGCGCCCAGTGTGGCCACGCCTGATGCCGGCAACCCGGTATAGATCGTCGTCACCAGCCCCACGCCTGGGTGGGCCAGGGCCCCCGCCAGCTGCCGCAGCCAGTCGGGGGCCACATGCACATCCGAATCGGCGATTACCAGAACATCATGTTTCGCCGCCGGCAGCATATTTATGAGATTGCCCACCTTGCGGTTCGGCCCGTGGATTGTTTCGTCCACGACGACGGCCAAGTCGCGACCGGGGAACCGAGATCGCAGTCGCTGCACCACAGGCAGTGCGGCATCGTCCGGCCGGCTGACGCCGAATACTACCTGCCATGCCGCCGGGTAGTCCTGGACACAGACGCTCTCCAACGCCTGCTCCAGCAATGGCTCGTCGCCGTGCAGCGGTTTCAATACTGTGATTGGCTGTGGATCGCGCAACTCGGACTGTCGCGCGTGGCGCATGAACCGTCGCACTGCCAACCATCCACTCATCGCCTGAGCCAGGCCTACCCCCGACAACAGCGCCGCGGTGCAGGCAGCTATCATCGTTCCGCGCGGCCCTGGTGCCTCACCGTCCGGTGGTGCCGCAAGCGCGGCGCTGAGGCAAGACGCTTGCGCCGCTCGCGGCGGTGAGGCAGACCGGACCAGCGCGGCGCCTGTAGCTCAACTGGTCAGAGCGGGCGGCTCATAACCGCTTGGTTGCAGGTTCGAGTCCTGCCGGGCGCATCAAGCTGTGCGCCGGTCACAAGGCGGCACAGTGGGCACGAAACGGTGAAATGAGACAAGCGTCAGCTTGCCGGCTTGCAGCTTGCTGTCCATTCCGCGTAATGAATGACTGATGACACGATGCTTCGAGCTCACAACCGGCCTCTTGCGATATGGCTGTCCAATGTCGCCCCTTGCCATAATAGTTGGTCGTCAACTGAAAACTGCGTCCCTGGCCACTTACGGAGCAATGCTGTCGGTCAGACATGCCCCCGAACTCGGACCATGTGCAAGTGGTGGCGGAGCAAACCTCACAGGTGGAAAGAACCTGGGTTCCGCGCAGTGCCGTCTTCCCCAGAAATGACTGCACGCTACTTGAGGCTCTTGGCGCGCAGGTGTCATATTGATACCGAGTAGCCGATGTGATCGAATTGGTTCGTCACAGTCACATCTTGAATTCAAGTGAGCCAAACGCATTCGATGCAGATTGATCGATACGATTAGAGGGCAGATCCAAGCCTAGGCTCGTGTCAAGCGGTTGATGACTTTAGTTGGGAGGAAGTGAAATGGCGAACCCTGGACCGAGCTGGCATGTCGTTGGAACCGGTGATTTCAACAGCGACGGACATTCGGACATTCTTTGGCAGAATGATGATGGCACACCCGCGATTTGGCTGATGAATGGCCTTAACTTCATCGGGGGCGGAGGCCTGCCAAATCCTGGACCGAGCTGGCAGGTCGCTGGGACGGGCGACTTCAATGGTGATGGCAAAACCGACATTCTTTGGCGGAATGTTGACGGTACAGCCGCGATTTGGCTGATGAATGGCACCACCTTCATAGGAGGTGGGGCTCTGCCGAATATCGGCCCCTCCACTCTCTGGGCCGTTGCCGGCACGGGCGACTTCAATGGCGACGGCAAGTCCGACATTCTCTGGCAGAACGCGGATGGTACGCCCGCGATCTGGTTCATGAACGGCAGCACGTTTATCGGAGGCGGCACAGCAGGGCCGCCCCTTCCTGAGTGGCATGTCGCTGGAACCGGTGATTTCAACGGCGACGGGCACGCGGACATTCTTTGGCAAACAGATGACGAAAGGACACTGTCGCTGTGGCTGATGAACGGTACCAATTTCATCGGAGGCGGAGCAGTTCCGGATCCCGGACCGCCCTGGCACGTGGTCAGAACCGGTGGCGACTTCAACGGTGACGGCAAGGCCGACATTTTCTGGGGAAACAGCGACAACCGCACGTCGGCGATTTGGTTGATGGATGGTACCAACTTCATAGGAGGGGGCGGGCTACCAGACCCCGGACCGGGGTGGCTTGTTGTCGGAACCGGCACTGCCCATGCCGGCGCTGCTCGTACCGGCGACTTCAATGGTGACGGCAAGTCCGACCTTCTTTGGCAGAACGTCGATGGCTCCCCCGCGATCTGGTTCATGAACGGCAGCACGTTTATTGGGGGAGGAGCCGCAGACCCCCCTGATAACGCACTTCCTGTAACTTCGGCGACCCTCGGTAGTCCCACCAATATGCAATTCGTCGGGGATCCAGCCGCTCCCGCGCTGACGGCTACGTCTGGGAGTGACGAGTTTGACCTCACGTCCAATGCGGCTGCAGCTTACTCCATCAGCGGTTTTGATCCGAGCCAAGATGTCATTGACCTCAGCACATCAAAGATCGCTGACTTTGCTGATCTGCAAGCGCATAGCACAGCATCTGGCAATGGTACGCTGATAGCACTGGGCAGCGATAGCTCGGTATTGATCCAAGGGGTCGGGCCAGCTGGCTTGAATAGTTCGGACTTCAGATTTGTATAGTTGCGCAAGCTTGGAGAGTCATCGGAGGTCCGGCACATCGGCATCCTTAGAAGACCGCAGCTAATGAGCGGGTCGGTCTTGGCATACGGGTCGTTGCGAGAGCGATGGCTTGCCGTGCCTCCCAGGCGTATGACGGGGTGACTAAAGAGTGAACCGCAGCGGAGGGTTGTATGCCACTGCAATGTCGCCCCATCTCGCCTGAATTCGCCGCCGAGCTTTCCGGACCCGACCTCGCCGCGCCGATCGATGATGCGACTCTGGATGCAATCTGGTCCGCAATCAATCGATATGCCGTGGTGATCTTCGGCGACCAGCGCCTGACCGATGCCCAATTGCGCGATTTCGCCGCCCGCTTTGGCCCGCTGGAGATTGGCCGTGCAGCAGCCCGGCCCGGGCGCCGCCGGCTGGCAATCCCGCAGATCGGCGACATTTCCAACCTGGACGAAAGCAATCGCGTCCGGACGCTGGAGGATCGACGGCGGCTCGACAGTCTGGGCAATCGGCTGTGGCACACCGATGCCTCTTATATGCCGGTGCCGGTGGTGCTGGGCATGCTGCACGCGGTGACGCTGCCGCCCACCTCGGCATTCGGCAACGGTGAGACAGAATTCGCCGATATGCGCGCAGCTTATGACGCGCTGCCTCAGGCAATGCAGCAGGCGATCGATGGAATGACCGTGCAGCACGACGTCTTCTGGTCGCGCGCGCAGATCGGCTTCACCGAGTTTCCACCAGGCGAGCGCGAACAGTACCCGCCGTCACCTCAGCGTTTGGTACGAGTGCATCCTGGGTCAAAGCGCAAGACGCTGTATCTGTCGGCCCACGCATCGCATGTGATCGGCTGGCCGGTGGCGGATGGCCGTTTGCTGCTGTGGGACCTCACCGCCCACGCAACGCAGCCGCAGTTTGTGTATAGCCATACGTGGCGGATTGGCGACGTGGTGATCTGGGACAATCGCTGCACCATGCACCGCGGCCGGCCGCACGACGAACAGCAGCCGCGTGACCTGCGTCGGGCGACAACCTTGGATACCGCCTCCACGCTGGACCAGGCGGCATAGCTTGTTCCTGTGCCACTCCCTGGGTAGGTTGCCGCCGCCATCGCCAGCGAGCCGCACCGCATGCCAGACCACCCGGTCTACCAGCGCGTCCTCCTGAAGCTGTCAGGCGAGGCCCTGATGGGCCGTCGAGAATATGGTCTGGACAACGACACGGTGCGTGCCATCGCCGCCGACGTTCGTGATGTTGTGGGCATGGGCGTTCAGGTGTGCATCGTCATCGGTGGTGGGAACATCTTCCGCGGTGTCTCTGGTGCCGCCTCTGGCATGGAACGCGCTCAGGCCGACTTCATGGGCATGCTGGCGACCGTGATGAACGCGCTCGCCATGCAGTCGGCGCTGGAGGAGACCGGAGTGCCGACCCGCGTGCAGTCGGCGATCCCTATGTCCTCCGTCTGCGAGCCGTATATCCGCCGGCGCGCCGAGCGGCACATGGAGAAGGGCAGAGCGGTCATCTTCGCCGCCGGCACTGGCAACCCGTTCTTTACCACCGATACAGCTGCCGCACTGCGGGCGACAGAGATGCATTGTGATGCGCTGTTCAAGGGCACCCAGGTCGACGGCGTGTATTCCGCCGATCCGCGCAAGGATGCAAGTGCGCAGCGTTATGACCAGCTCACCTACCATGACGTTCTGGCCAACGAACTCGCCGTGATGGATGCTGCCGCGATCAGCTTGGCGAGGGAGAATGCGCTGCCGATCGTGGTGTTCAACATTCATGCGCCAGGAGCGTTTGCGGCCGTGATCCGCGGCGAAGGGCGCTTCACCAGGATCATCGAACAGCAATAAAACAAGCGGGGATTCCCTGGGAGGCCGCCATGGCACAAACCGATGTCAATCAACTGAAGCAGGATCTGTCGCGCCGGATGGACGGGGCGCTGGAAACGTTGCGCCGCGAGTTCAATGGGCTCCGCACCGGGCGAGCGCATCCGGGGCTGCTGGAGCCGGTGCGGGTGCACGCCTATGGATCCGAAATGCCGCTGACCCAGTGCGGGACGGTCGGCACGCCGGAACCGCGTATGCTGACCGTCCAGGTATGGGATCGCAGCCTGGTTGGTGCGGTCGAGAAGGCGATCCGCGATTCTGGTCTTGGGCTGAACCCCGCCTCGGATGGGCAACTGGTCCGCGTGCCGATCCCGCAGCTGACCACTGAGCGGCGGGCAGAACTGGTGAAGGCGGCGCACAAATATGCGGAAGGAGCCAAGGTGGCGGTGCGCGCCGTCCGCCGTGACGGCATGGAGCAGATCAAGACATACGAGAAAAAGCACGACATCGGCGAGGACGTCGCCAAGGACTGGAGCACGGATGTGCAGAAGCTGACCGACCAGTACATCAAGCGCGTGGACGACGTGCTGGTGGATAAGGAAAAAGACATCCGTCAGGTCTAGATCCTGGTGTCTGCCGCAACCGCCGAACAGCGCGGAGGTGCTTCTCCCGCGCACGTTGCCATTATCATGGACGGCAATGGGCGCTGGGCCGCGTCCCGGCGCCTGCCGAGAATAGCGGGGCACCGCGAAGGCGCGCGCGCCGTTCGCCGCACGATTGAGGCAGCCATCCAGAGCGGCGTGGCTTGGCTTACCATCTATGCATTCAGCAGCGAGAACTGGCGTCGGCCGGCGGGAGAGGTGTTGGACCTGACTGGCCTGCTGCGCCACTACCTCAAGAATGAGCTCGCCGAACTGAAGGATAATGGTGTCCGATTGCGGGTGATTGGCGATCGGTCCAGGTTCGATCCCGACATCCAGGGCGACCTGGTGGCCGCGGAATCGGAAACGTCGGCGAACTCGCGTCTGAACCTGACAGTCGCGCTGTCCTATGGTGCGCGCGATGAAATCGTCGGGGCCGCGCGGAAATTGGCCGAAGCTGTGCGTGACGGGCGACTGGATCCGGTGCTGATCGATGAAGTGCGCTTTTCCAGCGCCTTGGCGACGACGGGAATTCCCGATCCTGACCTGGTGATTCGCACCTCGGGCGAGCAGCGGCTCTCTAATTTTCTGCTCTGGCAGGCGGCCTATGCTGAATTGGTGTTCCTCGACGTGCTGTGGCCGGATTTCGCGGCGGAGCATTTCGAGGCGGCGCTGAGCGAATATGCCCGGCGCGAGCGTCGCTTTGGTGCCAGACCCGGCTGACCGCCCGCACCGTTGGGCTGATCTCGGCCTCCGAACGGTCTCCGCGCTGATACTGGGGCCGATCGTGCTTGCCTGCGTCTGGTCGGGTGGCGCGATCTTTGCGGTCATCGTCGGCCTGGCGACGGTCCTGCTTGCGGTCGAGTGGTTGCGCCTGCTGGGCGGCGGCCGACGCGGTCGGCGGGCTTGCCTGGCATGGACCGCCGCTGGCCTCGGTTATGTCGTCGTCGCGAGCGCTGCGTTCCTTTGGCTGCGTAGCGCCCCGGATGTTGGACGCGCCAACGTTCTGTTCTTGCTGGTCGTCGTGTGGTCGAGTGACATCGGAGCTTATGCCTTCGGGCGATTGATTGGCGGTCCCCGCCTGGCGCCGCGCATTTCGCCCGGGAAGACGTTGTCAGGTGCGGTGGGGGGGTTGCTCGCCGCGGTTGCCGCTGGGATGTTCGCTGCCCATGTGCTTGACAACGGGTCGCCTGGGCGCGCCATTGCGGTCGCCGCCCTCCTGGGGGTCGTTGCACAGGGCGGCGATCTGTTGGAAAGCTTCGTCAAACGGCGCCTGGAAGTGAAGGATTTGGGCCATCTCATCCCCGGCCACGGCGGCCTGTTCGACCGTCTCGACGCCCTGCTGGCCGTGGCACCGGTGGCCGCGCTTCTGGCGCTCATTCTGGGTCGGGGGGTAGTTCTGTGGCAGTGACCGCACCGCGTAGCGTGACTGTTCTCGGCAGCACAGGCAGCGTCGGCACGCAGACGATTGAATTACTCGCGGCAGACCCTAAGCGATTCGAGGTACGCGCGCTGGTCGCCGGTCGGAACGTCAACCTGTTGGCGGAACAGGCAATCGCGTTGCGGGCCGAGCGCGCAGTGATCGCCGATGTGGACTGCTATGGCGAACTGCGACAGGCGCTAGCAGGCACCGGTATCCATATCAGCGCTGGGCGCGAAGCGGTCGTCGAGGCGGCTTGCCTGCCTGCCGACTGGACGATGGCGGCGATCACCGGGGCGGCAGGACTTGCCGCCACTCTTGCCGCTATCGGCCGCGGGAAGTGCGTGGCGCTGGCCAACAAGGAGGCGTTGGTGTGTGCTGGCGAGGTCATGTTGCGCGCGGTACAAAGCGCGGGTGCCACGCTGCTGCCGGTCGATTCCGAACATAACGCCATTTTTCAGGCGCTGGACGACGGCAATCGAGGTGCGGTGGAGAAGATTGTGCTCACCGCGTCCGGTGGCCCCTTCCGCACCGCGACGCTCGACGAGATGGCCCGCGCAACCCCTGACGTCGCGCGCAAACACCCCGTCTGGTCGATGGGCGCCAAGATCAGCATCGACTCAGCCACGCTGATGAACAAGGGCCTGGAGCTGATCGAGGCAGCGAGGCTTTTCGCACTGGCTGAACCGCAGATCGATGTGCTGGTGCATCCGCAATCGGTGATCCATGGCATGGTGTACTACCGCGATGGCAGTGTGTTGGCGCAGCTCGGCTCGCCGGATATGCGCATTCCGATCGCGCACACGCTTGCGTGGCCGGCGCGGATGGCGACCCCCTCGCGCCGTCTTGATCTGGCGAGCATCGCACGGCTCGACTTCATGGCGCCCGATACCGTCCGCTTCCCCGCATTGCGCCTTGCGCGTGAGGCGCTGCGGGCCGGCGGTGGTGCGCCGGCGATCCTCAATGCGGCGAATGAGATCGCGGTTGAATCTTTTATGCAACGTAGGATAGGTTTCCTGGACATTGCCGGCACAGTTGCCGATGTTATGGACACAATGGGCAGCCAGGCTGCGGATACACTGGACGAGGTGATCGCGCTGGACGCGGCAGCACGTCACACCGCGCAACGGCTGACGTCCGCACGGGCCGCCTGATCGCTGAACCAACCGAAAGTGCTGTATCCTATGCCAGACTTCGTCCAGAGCGCCCTCGCCTTTATCGTCGTCCTGGGCGTGCTGGTGTTCTTCCATGAGCTTGGTCACTACCTCGCAGCGCGCTGGCGCCGCGTGCATGTCGAGGTGTTTTCCATCGGATTTGGCCCGGCGATAGCTACCTGGCGCGATCGTGTCGGCACAGTTTGGAAGCTGGCCTGGCTGCCGCTGGGCGGCTACGTCAAGCTGCACGGTCAGGAGCGCCCGGACACCCCGCTTCCGGACGAAGACCGCCGGATCGCGGGACGCATGTTCCACGAGAAGACGGTCGGCTCCCGCGCGCTGGTCGTCGCTGCTGGGCCAATCGCCAACTTCGTTCTGGCTGCGATCCTGTTCGCTCTGCTCTTCGCGACCGCCGGTCGCCCAGTGATCCTGCCAATCGCCGGCGATGTCGTCGCGAACAGCGCCGCAGCCCGGGCCGGTATTCAGGTGCATGATCGGATCGTTTCGATTGCTGGAACGCCAACCAACACCTTCGAGGACATCCAGCGAATCATCACTGCGCATCCCGACGAGACCCTGCCGCTAACGATTCGGCGCGGCCAGGAGGAGAAGAACGTGTCGGTGCTCACCGACGCCCATGAGTCAGGTGGGCGAAAGGTCGGCATGCTGGGCATTCGCGGTGGCGACGTAGAGTATAAGCGCCTTAGCATCCCAGCGGCACTGATCGGCGGCGTTACCCAGACCTGGCAGGTGACTTCCGAGACCATACTCGGTCTGTGGCAGATGATCAGTGGGCAGCGCGGGACCGGAGATCTGGGAGGGCCGCTGCGGATTGCGCAACTGTCCGGCCAGGTGGCGCAACTCGGCGTGGCCAGCCTGATATCTTTCATCGCCGTGCTGTCGGTGAACCTCGGGTTGATCAACCTGTTTCCGATTCCGGTTCTGGACGGCGGCCATCTGCTCTTCTACCTGGCTGAGGCAATTCGCGGCCGGCCGATCCCCGCGCGTGCGCAGGAATATGGCTTCCGCGCCGGCTTGGCACTGCTGGCCGGACTGTTCATTCTCGCGACTTGGAATGACCTGGGGCACCTCGGGCTGTTTCATTGATCTTGGCTGTCCGGGACGCACGTCTGGTTTCTGACTGCGGAATCCGCAGCCGCGGTCGTTCGGCTGAACCGCGTCTTCCGCGGGTGTTAGCACGCGGCTAACCCTGCGGATGGCTATAGTGCGGTCATGCAACTGCTGAGAGACAAGCCCGCTGGCCGGTTCAGCCCCGCGCGTCTGTTTCGGCCAGATTCCGTAGCGGTGGTTGGTGCCGGATCGGGTGAAGGCCGCCAGGTCCTGGCCAATCTCCAGGCTGGCGGCTTCAGAGGAGACGTGGCGGTGCTGGCCGGGCCGGACGATGTGGCGGGGCTGGCAACTGCTCCTGATCTTGCCATCCTGGCGGTGCAGCCAACAGCGGAGTTGCTGCAGGCGCTGGCTGCCAAAGGAACCTTTGCCGCAGTTGTCATATGCGATGCGGAAGGCCTGCCCGAAGCAGCACGGGGGACTGGCGTCCGCGTTCTCGGGCCCGGCTCGTTCGGCATTTGTGTGCCTGCGCTTGGCCTGAACGCGTCACGCGCCCATATCGTCCCCCCCGCCGGTCGCATCGGGCTGGTATCCCAGTCGGCTTCGCTCTGTCGCTCAGTGCTGGACTGGGCCGGTCCGAATGGAGTTGGCTTCAGCCACATCGTCGGGATGGGGGGGCGGGCCGACCTTGGTTTCGGTATCGTGCTTGATTGGCTGTCGCGCGACCCCGGGACCGGGGCAATCCTGCTTGATATCCGCTACCTCCGAAACCGTCGCGAATTTCTCTCCGCGGCACGTGCGGCCTCAAGGTTGCGACCCGTTGTCGCGATCCGGCCAGGCGGAGTGCTCGCAGATCCCTCCGGCGCAGCGGAGCGTGCCTTCGAGGCCGCGTTGCGGCGCGCCGGGGTCCTGTACGTGAGGAGTTTAGAAGACCTGCTGGCGGCCGCAGAAGTCTTGGCACGCGCCCGGCCGGTGCGCAGCGAGTCGATCAGTATTGTGACGAACGCCCGCAGTCCCGGTCGTCTCGCCGCGGATGCGACATTGCGCGACGGTCTGCAGGTGGCAGCCGACGTCGTGGTGGTCGAGCCTGACGAATCGCACCGGCTGGCCAACCTGGCGGAAGCTGCAGCAGCCGCGCCCGGGGTTGGTGGCGTCGTCGTGGTGCACGCTCCTACCGGCGAAGGCGACAGCGCGACAATGGCCGCGCTCACGGCGATCCGCGCGGCAATGAAGGTCCCCCTGTTGGTTTGCGCTATGGGGGAGACGGTTGGCGTTGCAAATCGGCGCCAATTGGCCCAGTCCGGCATGGCCGTGTTCGCAGCACCTGAACAGGCCGTGCGCGGCTTCCTGCATCTGGTGCTTGATCGGCGCAACCGTGCGGCCGCACGCGAATTGCCTGACAGCACAGTGCTGGCCGTGAGACCCGACCGAGAAGCGGTGCGCAGTGTGCTTGCATCCGTTCGCGGCGCCGGCCGACTTGCAACGACACAGGACGAGGCCCTTGCGGTGCTGCGTGCCTACGGGATCCCGGCCGTGCCGACGCGTGCCGTCGCATCGCCTGATGACGCGGCGATGGCAGCCCAGGTGTTGGGCTTCCCCGCAGTGGTGAAGCTGCGTCAGAGCGTGCGGCCGAACCAGCGTGCGTCGGGTGGTCTGGCATTGGAACTGCACGATGTGTCCGAGGTGACCAAGGCAGCAGCCCGGATCGCGGCCCAGTCCGGGCGCGAGGAACTGCCGCTGCTGGTGCAGCGTCAGGCGGTACGTTGGCGAGAGCTTCGCATTCGCGTCGACGACGACGCGACATTCGGGCCGATCATCGGCATCGGCCAAGGCGGCACGGCGGCTGACATACACTGTGATGTTGCGGCTGATCTGCCGCCGCTCAACCTCGCGCTGGCCCATGCATTGATCGCGCGGACTCGGGCGGCAGCGACACTCGGACGTTTCCGGGACAATCCCGCAGCCGATGAACCAGCGGTGGCAGAGACCCTGGTGCGCGTCAGTCAACTCATCGTCGACTTCCCCGAGATCATCGAGCTGGATCTCAACCCGCTGATCGTGGATGTCGACGGGGTCGTGGCGGCGGATGCGTGGCTGAGATTGCGAGAGCCAGGCGATACCGGCGGTGGCCTGGCGATTACGCCATATCCCATCGAGCTGGCGGAGCATTGGACGACGCCGAATGGCGAGCGGCTGTTGTTCCGCCCGATCAGACCGGAGGACGCTGATCAGCACGCTGCGTTCTTCAGCCGGCTTTCGCCACAGGACATCCGTTATCGCTTCTTCACCGCCATGCGTGAGCTGTCTGCCGAGCAGATGGCGCGGTTGACGCAGATCGACTACGATCGCGAAATGGCGTTCGTTGCAGCGCGCGAAGCGACCGGCGAGACAGTCGGTGTGGCAAGGCTGGTGTGCGAGAATGAGCGCGAGGGCGAGTTCGCTGTCATCGTGCAAGCCGACATGAAGGGCCAAGGCGTTGCGCGACAGCTGATGCAGCGGCTGATCGAGTGGGCGCGCCGGCGAGGCTTGCGTGAAGTCGTCGGTCAGGTGCTGGCGGATAATGCACCGATGCTGGCGTTTGTGCGTCGACTAGGTTTCCGGGTGCAGCGTTTGCCGGAGGAGCCTGATGTCGTTGAAGCACGCTTGGCGGTAGGACAAAGCTGAAGGCCTTGCGGAATATGTCCGTGTTCGCCGGGACGCAGCATGGAAGCGCCAACAGCTTTAGTTGAGAAAGTCTGGACTGGATTCACCAGACAGCGTCGAACGCGCTCGATACTTCCCCTCCCCTCCGCAAGCAGCTTTGGCGACAACGGCATCAATGCCAAGCTGGCGGTGCGTGGGCGAGGTCAAGCCCAGCAGCCGCGGAGCGGGGCGTTGAAGACGCCGGGCTTGAGGTCGGCCATGCAGCGCCGGACCATCATGATCGCCGATTGCCGCTCATTGCATCTGACACTGTCAGACAGTTCGAGTGCCGATTTGCACTTTAGCGACCTTTGGCGAGGGCGTGCCAACAGCCCAGCACGATTATCGCGCCAATGATTGAGGCGATCAGCCCTGCACCCTGGTCGGGACCATACCAGTGGATCGCACGGCCAATGAAGGTCGCGACGACACTCCCGACAATGCCTAACACGGTCGTCAGAACGAACCCTTGTGGGTTGTTCGGCGAAGGAGAAATCCAGCGGGCAATGAACCCAGCGATAGCTCCGATCACGATTGCCCAAATAATCTGCATGCTGCGCCTGTTCAACAAAGGTCCTGGTGCACGCCATAAGCCCCACTTCTTTGCACATACGATTAATCGGATAGCAAGCCCAGAGATCAGCGGGGAAGCGAGGGCGCCTACACACACCCTCGCTCGTGGTCGTCACCTCGTTGGCTGCCAACCTGCTGCGGTATACTCATCCCGTCGTGCGCGCCAATCCGTTGTTGCCCGGCGGTCCAGGATCGCCTCGACCCGCGAGATATCAGAGTCCTCAGCCCGCACCGACACGAGCGTGCCGCCCCGGCGCACACCCTCCTCGTAAACCTCGGCCTCTTCCCGGCTGACACCAGCATTGGTGAGAGCACCCACCAATCCTCCGGCGACCGCTCCTGCCCCGGCTCCTGCCAACGTGGTGGCGAGCCAGCCAGCGGCAACAAGAGGTCCAACGCCGGGAATTGCCAGCAGTCCTAGCCCGGTCAATATCCCGACAACTCCTCCGACCGTAGCACCGATCCCCGCTCCAGTTCCGGTGCCTGAGTGGGGCTCGGTGCGCGTGGTCTCGGCTGCGGTATCGCGCCCACGAGCATCCTCGTTGGCGACCAAACTTATTTCCCGGTTCGGCTGGAGGTCAGCCGCTTCCAGGTCGTGTACCACTGCTGCTGCATCAGAGTAGCTGTCATACATCCGTGAGATGGTGCGCATCAGCTATCGTGCCTCCCCAACATTTCCCTTGTAATCAAGCCAGACCTGCACTGCGCCACCACCATGCTGGGCGGTGCCGCGCCACACGCCGTCACCGTCCTTCTTAAGTTCGGCGACGTTCGTGTAGCCACGTTGCGCGATCCGATCTTTGGCTTGACCCTCGGTGAAACTATTCGATCCTTTCGCCGGCATGGTGGTATCGTTTGCATTCGTCGTAGTTGCGACGGCCGGGTTATGGCTCTGGCTCGTGGTCGTATTTGGTGGCGCCGCTGTGGAATTTGGCTGATTCGTGGCTTGTTGAGCGACTGCGACACCCATCGTCAGGCATGCCGCTACCGCAAACGGGGCGAAGTTCATTCTCTCCCTCCAGAGGTGAGAACATCGAACGCCCGAGCGCCGTTTCGGTTGCACAACTCCACCGGCATCTCGAAGCGCGCCGTCAGCGGGGTGAGTTAGTCACCCGCTAATTCGGCAGCACGAGCTGGCGTGGCCGCCGGCAACTCTCTTGCGCTCGGAATGTGCAGGGCGAAGGCGCAGATCACGGCCGCGATCAATCCCAGCAGCGCAAGCCCGTAGAGGCCGCCGGAAAAGCTGCCCGTGGCGTCTTTCATGGCACCCACGTACCACGGCCCGAAAAAACCGCCGAGGTTGCCGATTGAATTGATCCAGGCAATCGCCGCAGCCGCAGCCGTGCCGGTGAGAAACATGGGCGGCATTGCCCAGAACGGACCTTTGGAGCCGTAAAAGCCGATCGCAGCAATCGACATCCCAACAAGCGCCCACCATGTGCCCATCGTCAGCCCCGCAATAACAAGGCCAAGTGTGGAAACGATGCAGGCAATCAGCAGATTCCACCGTCGCTCATCCATGCGATCTGATATGGCTCCCCAGACAATCAGTCCGACACCACCGCAGATATACGGCACCATCGTCAACCAGCCGACCGCCATGTTGCTGGTGACACCGAGCGATTTGATGATCTGCGGGATGAAAAACAGCATGCCCAGGCTCGCAGTGACGATCCCCAGGTAATTGAGCGACAGCAGGAGCACCTTTGGGTCAATCAAGCTCTCTCGAATCGAGAAAGTTCGCACTGCCTCTTTTGCAATTCGCTCGGCAGCCAGCCTCTGGCTGATCCAAGCCTTTTCTTCCTGAGTGAGGAACTTGGCTTGCTCTGGCCTGTCCGTCAGGACAAAAAGCGTGAGGATGCCAATCAGTAGCGTCGGTATGCCCTCGGCGAGATACATGATTTGCCAGCCCTTCAGGTCGAGCAGACCATCCAATCCGAGCAATGCTGTGGAGAGCGGGGCACCGGCAGCAACGGCAATGGGCAGGCCGATCAGAAAGCCCGAGACAATCCGGGCATGATGGTACGACGGAAACCAGTAGGTGAAATACAGAACCAGACCGGGGAAGAAACCGGCCTCAGCGGCACCTAGCAGAAACCGCACGACACCGAAGCTGGTGGCCCCGACAACGTAAGCCGTAGCGCAAGCCAACAAACCCCATGTGATCATAATCCGTGCAATCCACAGGCGTGCTCCGACCTTCTCCATCACGACGTTGCTTGGAACTTCGAAAAGGAAATAGGACCAGTAGAATGTTCCGAGGGCAAAGCCATACGCAGCGGCCGACATTTTGAGATCGCCCCGCATTGTCAGGGCTGCGAAACTGACATTGATCCGGTCAACGTAGGCGAGGAAATAGCTGAGCACTGCGAGTGGCAGCAGACGAATGTAGATTTTCCGCAAGGCTGATCTTTCGATGGTCTGATCCATGGCGAGCTCCAAGTGCTTGGACGACTTTGGTGGGTGCCGGTCTTCCACTAACGCAAGAGGTCGTGTCCCGTGGACAAGGCGCCTGCGGAAACAATGCTAATCGCGTGGGATTGACTTGCGGTATCCTCGCCGACGCCGAGACTTGGAGCGCACGATAGGCCGGCGTCGGAGCCGGTCCTGGGGTACGGCATCGAGGTCGCATTGAGGGAGTCTTTTGTTCTTAGCCAAGGATTGAACGGAGGACGTTTCGGGTAAGCGCAATTAGTGCGCCCTTGTTTGGTTGCCGTTGCGCGCTAGCCTCCGCACGCTCTCGGAACAAATAGTAGTCGCGGCAGGACCTGTGAATAATGCGATGGACCCGTCGAAAGCTGCCTGTGACCACCAT
Source organism: uncultured Alphaproteobacteria bacterium (assembly GCA_963850535.1). Lineage (GTDB taxonomy): Bacteria > Pseudomonadota > Alphaproteobacteria > Acetobacterales > Acetobacteraceae > JAMXLO01. Next base: position 25,741 of record CAWKMC010000051.1, read on the forward strand.
AATCGTCATCATCATGGTGGCGGGACAGACCGCGCTGGCCGCCGAGTCACCGCCTACGAGCGGCTTCTATGTCGATGTCGGCGCCGCTGGGCTCTTATTTGACACGAACGCATCCATCGATGTGGCCGGGAGTCCGTTGTCCGGTGCAAATCTACACGCGTCCAACAATGTCACACTGGGTCTCGGCATAGGATACTTTGTGACCCCCAATATCTCCCTGTTAACGGTGCTTGGTGTGCCACCTACAACAACTCTCACCGGTCGGGGCGTCCTTAGCGGCGTCACGCTGGGAAAGGTCACTTATGGCCCAAGCATGCTGGTTGCTAATTACCACTTCCGGCAGTTCGGTGCGTTTCAACCGTTTCTTGGTGCCGGCGTGACCTACACTGTTGTCTTCGGCATCGAGGACAATGCGATCACGAACTTGAAGGTCAGCAACTCTGTCGGTGCTGTCATCAGAACCGGCTTCGACGCGATGCTCTCCGACCGCTGGGGCGCTTTCATAAGTCTCAGCAAAGTTTTCGTTGCCACCAACGCCAGTGGCAACGCAGCTATCCGTCCTCTAGTGGGTGCCCCCATAAGCGCGCATGTCAGCTTTAACCCGCTTGTGCTGTTCTCCGGTGTAACATACCGGTTCTAATCTCACACATTCCAGGCCATCGATAGTCGTTACCGCTCGTCCACACCAAATGAAACCCAACGTATCCCACTCTTGCCTTGCACCAGCACTGCCACGAACGGGAGACGCTGCTCGTAAGCCTTCGACAAGGCAGCTTGCACATCGTCCGGCGCAGCGACTGCTGTATCTTGCACGAAGGTCAGGACGTCGCCTGGAACAATGCCTAGGTCGTGTGCCTCGGAGTCCTTGTCCACAGAGACCACCAGTGCGCCATGCACCTTGTCATCAATTTTGTAGTTATTTCGGCTTTCCTGGGTAAGCGTAGCGAGCGTCAATCCGTCATTTTGTGCCTTATCGGCCGTGCTCGCCATTATTGTATTTGGAGCAACGGCCGGCAATGCGCTGTTCGGCCACTGGGCGATGTACTGGTCACCACCAGCTCCTTGGCGGCACGCCAAATCGTCAACTTTACAGGCTGGCCGACTGGCATTTCGATGATCTCGCGCATGAACGCACGCGCATCACTGAACCTTAAATCGTTAATTGCAAGCAGAACATCGCTGGGATGTAGCCCCGCAGCCTTCGCCGGGCCTTGTTCGTCGACGGCTGCAACGATTGCCCCGTCGGTGTTCTTCAGACCCAATGCCACCGAAAGTTCGTACGTCAGGTCTTGCAGCCTGACGCCCAGCCAGCCGCTCCTGTTACGCTTGTCCAGCAGGCGATTTACCACGAACCTCGCGGAGTCAGACGGAATGGCAAAGCCTATTCCGATGAATCCGCCCTCTTCGACCGGGTTATAAAGAGCGGTGTCCACACCGACGACCTCGCCGTGAACGTCCACCAGCGGGCCGCCAGAATTCCCGTGATTGATAGCCGCGTCGATTTGAAGATAGTGGTCAAACGGCGTGTCCTGAAGATCGCGATTGAGTGCACTGACGATTCCACTCGACACGGACGTGCCAAGCCCAAGCGGGTTGCCGATGGCAAAAACATGATCGCCTATCCGCAGGCTAGTGCTGTCACCCCATCGCAATGTAGGAAGCGGGCGATCGAACTCGACTTTGACGAGCGCGAGGTCCACCATTGGTGCCACAGCAATAAGCTTGCCACTCGTCCGTTCGCCATTACGGAAGATTACTGTAATATCCTCCGCGTTATCGGTGACGTGCTTATTGGTGACGATGATGCCGGCTGGATCGACGATGAAGCCGGAGCCGTGGGTCCTCACTCGCCTGGGCTCGCCGCCAGCTTTGGGCGACGGCCGCAGTTTCCACAGCGAGAGGTCTACCACCGCTGGGGTGACCCGCTGCAGCATAGCCGAGTCACTGGTGTCGATTGCGCCGGTTGCCAATGCGGTCGTTGGAATGCTTAAGACGCCGATCAGGCCGGCTGCAATCAGAACTAGAAAACGCCGCATCGGCCTACCTCAGGACACCAAGACTTGTGATAAAATCTTAGGAATTAATCACATTGGTTGCAACCAGGCATCCAGAGAGGGATTGCGCGACGTGTTGGCTTGATCGCGCAGTTCGCGCTGGCGTAGCAGGAGGGTGGACCACGGCCAGTTAGCAGTCCGTCAGATCAAGTGTTGGCTGGAACAGTCATGCAGCCCCCGCCAAGCATGGACGCACCTCCTCGGTCACCACCGTGAACCCGGCGAGCCCGCAAGCGCCGAACGAGGTCACCATGGCGACATCAGTCGCGTCCCGGCCTCGGGCCATCAATATTCTACCGATCCGAGGTGTGTTGTGGCGTGCGTCGAAGGTATGCCACTGGCCACCCAGATAGACCTCGAACCAGGCGCTGAAATCCATCGGAGCATCGGCTGGCGGTACTCCGATGTCGCCCAGATATCCAGTGCAGTAACGGGCCGGGATGTTCATGCAGCGGCACAGCGTCACGGCCAGATGGGCGAAATCGCGGCACACCCCGCAACGCTCGCCGTGTCCCGTGAAGGCTGTCCGGGTCGGGTCGGCATGCTCATAGCCGAACGTGATCCGGTCATGCACGTAGTCGCAGATCGCCTGGACCCTCGCCCACCCGGGCGCGGTGCCGCCGAACAACGACCAGGCAAGATCAGACAGCCGGTCAGTCTCGCAATAACGGCTACCCAACAGGAACACCAAGGCCTCGTCCGGCAGTTCATCGATGCCGTGTTGCACCGCGTCTAAACGGCGGGATCCGGCGCACCGAAGTCGCGGACGACGAATTCCGTCGCCACCATCAGGCGCCCGGCTGGCGCAACGATCCGGTGGCACAGGTTGCCGAAGCTGTCGTGATACTCGGTCGCGACGATCGACGGATCGAAGAGCAACTGGTGCGGTCCCTCCAGGTCCGGCAGCCGCGACGGGTGAGGGCTCAGCACCAGCAGCATCGGCGTTGGCTGCGGGCATTGATAGACAATCTCGAATCCGGCTCTGATCCGCACGTGGCATCTCCCAGGGAAAATGGTTTACGGAACGGTTCACGACGAGGACGTCGGAACGTACGGTTCGGCAGCAGGCGCGATCCCCTCCTGGGAGGGGTTCTCCATGGTGACGTCTACCTCGACCGTCATGCCCAGATTGTCGGACGGGAAGCCGAACCAGGTGCCACTCAGCGGCACCGCTTGCCGAGCGTCGCGCACCACCGCGACCCGGATCAGATCGCGGTTGCCAACAATGCCGTTCGTCGGATCGAACTCAACCCAACCCGCGCCAGGAAGATAGATCCGTGCCCAGGCATGAGTCGCTCCACCGCCGAGATGCGCGCCGCGGTCGCGACTCGGCACATACAAGTACCCCGACACGAACCGGGCAGCCAAGCCTAGCGACCGCGCGGCCTCGATCATCAGCACTGCGAAGTCCCGGCACGTGCCGCTGCCGATCCGCAGCGTCTTCGCCGGGTCCTGAATGCCGCCGTCGTAGCGCGGCACATAGCTGTGCTCCTGCTTGATTGCATCGGTCATGTCATGCAGCAGGTCTCGCACCCGGGTTGGCCCATCCCGATGCAGGAAGCGCCGTGCCCACTGGTCGGTGACGTGGTCCGGATCGGGGTACAGACGCTCGATCGAGCGCGCCAAATCGGGCATTTCATCGCTGCTGTAGGACAGCGGATAAATCTGTGCCTGCTCATCCAGACGGAAATCGAGTGCGTGCTGCGGCCGATGATCGAGCCGCACAGTATTTTCGAAGCGCAGCTCGCGCGTGCGGCCGGTAAATCGTGCGATCGCGACACTGTTGCCGAACACGTCGTGTACCCAGAACAGCTCCGAAGGCGTGGGTGTTATCTCCAGCCTTTCCTCAAGCAGCCGCTGGTCATGCCCCTCGCGCGGTCGCAGCATCATCCGATGCTCGCCCAGGCTGACCGGCTGTTTATAGCGATAGGTCGTGATGTGGCGGACCGTGAGAACCGGCATGCTGCTCAGGCCTGTCGTTGGTTCGAAGCGACCCGTGAGCCGGGGCCGGTCCCAGTGTCGAAGAACGCATCTCCCAAGTCATCGGTTGCGGCAATCAGACGCTTCTGCACGTGGTCCAGGAACTCGTGCAGACCGCGTGCAATGATCTGCTGGATACCGAGCATCGCAAGCTCGTTTCGTAGACCGCCCAGTGAAGCGGCGGCGGCCGCGCCTCCCGCCAGTTCATGGCGGGTTCTCAGCACGGCGAGCAGTCGGTCAGCCTCTGCCACCGAGAACGTCACAGACCGTGGAAAACGAGGATGCAACAGCAGAAACGCGGCGACGCCGCTGGGTGTCACGTCCGTCGATACCGCACGGAGATAGGCATAATGCCCGGCTGCTGACCGCAGCACTGCATCCCATTGGCCAATATCGATTGGCGTACCGACGTCGGCAACATGTGGCAGCAACGTGTGGTACTTGATGTCCAGCAGCCGGGTGGTCGCGTCCGCCCGCTCGATGTGACGGCCGAGCCGATAGAAGTAGGACACCTGATCGCGATGCAGCGTGCCGTCGGTGATTCCAGTGTGCGTCTGGCATGCTTCCTTGATACGATTGAACAGGCGCGTCAGGTCGCCGGGAGCCAGCGCCTGATCGTCAAGCGTTTGCAGCCATTTATTGAAGACGTTCAGATGTGCCCACATTTCGTTTGAGATCAGCGGGCGCAGGATCCGTGCATTCTCCCGCGCCATGCCGATGGCGCTGACAATTGAGCTGGGATTGCTGCCATCGGTAACGTAGAACCGCAGCACCGCCGAGGCAGTCGGACTCGCATGGGTGGCAGCAAACCGCTCCTGATCGGAATGCAGTTCCAGCAGCGAATGCCAATGCTGAGCTCCCTGCCGATCCCGGGCGAAGGTCGCGTTGGTTTCAAGAATTCGCGCCAGATTCTCGGCCCGCTCGACGTAGCGGGCGAGCCAAAAGATCGTCCGCGCGTAGCGCGCAAGAAGAATGTCAGGCAAGAACCCAAGTATCCTTCGAACCGCCCCCCTGGGACGAATTGACCACCAGCGAGCCGCGCCGCAGCGCCACACGCGTAAGACCACCCGGCAGCACCCAGGTGGTCTTACCGGTCACCGCGAACGGACGGAGATCGACGTGGCGAGGCTCGACCTTGTCGCCGATCAGCGTGGGCGTAACCGAAAGATCGACGCAGGGCTGGCTGATGAAGTTGCCGGGGTCTGCCTGGAGTTGCGCGCGACAGGCGGCAAGTTCCGCCGCCGAGGCGCGCGGTCCGATGACAATTCCGTAGCCGCCGGATCCCCCGACGGGTTTGATCACCAGGTCCTCGAGATGGTCCAGCGTAAAGCGCAATCCATCCGGGTCGCGGCAGATATGGGTCTCGACATTCGGCAGGATCGGCTCCTGATCCAGGTAATAGCGTATGATGCGCGGCATATAGGCGTACATCGCCTTGTCGTCGGCGACGCCCGTGCCTACCGCGTTGGCCAGGGTCACCTTGCCCGTCCGATAGGCCCGCATCAGCCCAGGCACGCCGATCATACTGTCGGGCCGGAACGCCTCGGGGTCCAGGAAGTCATCGTCCAGCCGCCGATACAGCACGGACACACGCGCCAGTCCGCCGGTGGTGCGCATGTAGACCCGGTCATCGTCGTCAACCACCAGATCGCGACCTTCGACCAGCGGAACGCCCATTTCCCGGGCCAGGAATACATGCTCGAAGAAAGCCGAATTGTAGGTGCCGGGCGACAGCAACGCCATCTGCGGATCGCTGTCGCCCGCCGGCGCAACCTCGCGCAGCGCCGTGATAAGGTGATGGCCATAATCCCCCACCGGTCGCAGCGCGATCTGCTCCAGCAATTCAGGAAATGCTCGCATCATCGTATGCCGGTTTGAGATCACATAGCTGATCCCGGACGGCGTCCGGGCATTGTCCTCAAGCACGTGGAACACGCCGGCGCGGTCGCGCACGAGGTCAATGCCGCAGATATGCACATAGGTGCCACAGGGTGGGCTGAAATGCTGCACTTGCGGCCGGTAGTTCGCGTTGGCCAGCACCAGGTCGGCCGGGATTACCCGGTCAGCAAGAATGCTCTGCTTATGATAGATGTCGTGCAAAAGCAGATTGAGCGCCGTGACACGCTGGCGGACCCCGGCCTCCAGGATGTGCCACTCATCCGGCGGAATGACACGAGGGATGGCGTCGAACGGCAGCACCCGATCGATTGCATCCTTATCGGAGTAAACCGTGAAGGTGACGCCAAGATCACTTAGTTCGGCCTCGGCCTCGGTGGCGCGCCGGCGGAACTCGGCGACCGAGAGGCAACCCAGCCGGTCCCGGATGGCTTGAGTAACCTCCCCGCGTGACATCTCACAGAAATCGGCACCTGGTTGGTATTCGCCCAGCACGATGATATTCCGGATTGTGCAATGCAGCAGGGCGCTATTGAGCGCCCATTGCCCCTTCGATGTCCAGTGACTACGCGCGCACTGCCGCATTCTCCAAAATATGCCGCCTGATTGATCAACAGCCGTCCGCGGCGGCAGCATGCTGCCGCCAAAGTTGGCGGGCGCCGACAGTGACCGGGGGAGCCTGCCGGGTGACACTCGGCGAACTCTGTGCGCTAAGACGCTGCTCGGCGGTAGTTAGGTCAGGCTCGAGTGCAACATGATGACCCCGGTCACTGACAGGGCCGTTGCAAATACACGGCTCAAGTGCTCGGCGGACAGGACTGGAGCTAGTCGCGCACCAAGCCAAGCCGCGGCGGCTTGGGCCGGGGCGATGCACGCCCACATCGTGATGTCGATGCTGCCCAGCTCCATCGGATGATTTGCTTTCGATGCCAGCGCCGCTGCGATGGTGGCTGGCACGCTCACCACGACGCCTGCTGCGGCTGCCCGACCGATGCTCTTGTGCATCGGCAGCCCGGACAGCGTCATCACGATGTTCGTCAGGATGCCGCCGCCGATCCCGGCAAATCCAGAGGAAAGCCCGATGCCGGCGGCCGCCAAATGCCGAAACGCGCCACCTGGTGGTCGTTCGGCCAGCGGCCGAAATCGCTGTGGAAACGCGAACCGTACAGCGAACACCAGACAGAGCAGAGCAAAGATCGCAGTCATGAAAGTCCCGCGCACATGCGGTGCAGCGACCTGAGCCGCGACAACTCCGATGGCGATGCCGGGACCCCAGTCTCTCAGGAATGCAAAGTCGGTGTTGCCCGCCCGCCGGTGCGCCAGGAACGACACGATGGCTGCTGGTAGGATTGCCGCTAGAGACGTCGCAACCGCAACATGTACTGCCTCATCCGGTGGCACGCCGCTACTTAAAAGCCCGTAATAGACGACGGGGACAACAACGATCCCACCGCCGATCCCGATCAGGCCCGCCAGCAGCCCGGCGCCCGCGCCCGCAGCGGCGCCCAGCGCAATCAACGCCAAAATGTTCAATTGCGACCTCCCAGCGCCCATTCCGACAGCCATTCAGTGGCCGCGAGCGTGCTGGACGGTGCTGGCAAAGCCACCTTAAGGTCTCTGTTTAAGGATCTAAAAAATTCGGGACCATGCATCCGATGGACGAAGAGATCAGGTTCGGCCGTTTTAGGCTCGACCTGAGAGGCCCCGAATTGCGGCGCGATGATCAGCCGGTGCGGATTCACCGGCGCGCGCTTGGCATCCTGCGTGCCCTAGCCGAGGCTAAAGGCGAGATCGTGAGCAAGGACGAGCTGATGGCCCAGTTATGGCCTGGTCGGATCGTCGAAGAGGGAAACCTCCACGTACATGTTTCGGCTCTCAGAAAGTCGTTAGACGAACGCGGGGAGGGGCACAATTTCGTCGTCACTGTCCCGGGCCGCGGTTATCGGCTGGCAGGTCTGAGCGGCGAGGAATGTCCCGCCGACGGCATGGTCGAGGGCCTCAGCCTCGGGCGTTTCCGGCTCGACCTCGGCCGGCGCGCGTTGTCGCGCGATGGTCAGCCGCTGCGGCTTCATCGCCACGCGCTGGGCATCCTGTGTGCGCTGGCCGAGGCTCAGGGCGGGATCGTCAGCAGGGAGGAGTTGATGGCGCGGCTATGGCCCGGTCGCACCGTCGAGGAGGGAAACCTCCACGTCCATGTTTCGACCCTGCGCAAGGCGCTTGACGAGCATGGCGGAGGGCACAGTCTCGTCGTTACCGTCCTGGGTGGTTATCGACTGGCAAATCCCGGCTCGCGATCGGTTCAATTAGCCGAACGTTCCGTGCCGCCGCATCCGCCGTTACCCGACAAGCCCTCGATTACCGTGATGCCGTTTCAGAATTTCAGCGGCGATCCGGACGAGGAATACTTCGCGGATGGCATGGTCGAGGAGATCATCACCGCGCTCTCCCGCATCCGCTGGCTGTTCGTCATCGCTCGAAACTCCAGCTTCACTTATAAGGGCCAAGCGGTCGATGTAAAACAGATCGGGCAGGAGCTCGGTGTTCGCTATGTGCTCGAAGGCTCGGTGCGCAAAGTAGGCGCGCGGGTCCGGATCACTGCGCAACTGATCGAAGCGGAAACCGGCACACATCTGTGGGCCGACCGCTTTGATGGCTCGCTTGAAAACGTTCTCGATCTGCAGGACCAAGTGGCGATTAGCGTCGCTGGGGTTATTGAGCCAACGTTGCAAGCCGCGGAAATCCGACGAGCGGTAGATCAGCCGAGGAATAATCCGACAACTTATGATCTTTACCTTCGAGCACTTCAAACAACTGGTTCGTGGGAGAAGAAGGATTATTTGGAGGCGCTCGATTGGCTGAGCCAGGCGACGAAACAGGATGCCAGCTACAGCCCAGCGCTCGCGCTATCCGCGCTTTACCATACGGCACTCAGCGCGAGCGGTTGGGCCGATGATCTTAAGGCGACCCGCCAAACAGCTATCTCGCTTGCTCGCCGTGCTGTTCGCAACGCTGGCGACGATGCCGCGACGCTCGGTCGAGCCGCATATATCCTCGCCTACTTCGGCGAGGATATCGATGCCGCGACAGCTCTTATCGATCGATCACTACAGATCAATCTAAGCTTCGCCGACGGATGGCGATGGAGCGGATGGTTAAGATTGTGGGCTGGTCTGCCCGATGTGGCGATTGGTCATTTCGAGAGATCTTCACGGCTCAATCCGCGCGCTCCTCTAGGCGGGACATTGATGGCGACCGGCGTAGCCCATTTTTTCGCGCGGCGCCTAGAGCAGGCGCGGACCATATTGTCGCTGTCATTACAACAGCACCCGAATTGGGTCCCGACCAATCGCTTTCTCGCTGCCTGTTTCGGGCACCTGGGCCAATTGGATGAGGCGAAGATCACAATCGAGCGGTTGCGTGGCCTGACGCCAGTGGTGCTGCCGAGCGCGGATAATTGGCGCGATCCGGAGCAGCGCGAGTTCTACCTGTCGGGGCTGCGGCTGGCGATGAGTGCGACGGATGAGGCGGCCTCGCGGTCCTAGCGGAACCCGTACGAGCCCGGAGAAGCCGCTTCGATGCTGGCTTGAGGGGTGCCACCATGCGCTCAATTATAGCCTTATCTCTATGCAGTGCTGACCAGCGAGCAGCTATCCACAGAACGCTGTGATAGAGCCTATCGTCGACAGCATCGGTCCGAAGCTCTTTCCGATTTCGCATCCAATCCGCTTCGGAAAAATCTCAGCGAAGCGGCCCTATCAGCGTCGCTCCAGTATCGAGAGCGACGCGTTCCATGAACTGGCCCATTATCGACCTTGAGCGCGCATAGACGATGAAGATATCTCGGGTGGCTGAGGTGGTCCTTTCCGCCGGCTCAGGGTGAAACCCCGCGACCCGCATTGTGGCCGCGAATCCAGCGATGCGCGGTAGGCTCTCCTCTACACGGTGTACCGTTCCGTGACAGCGCGCATTCGGCGGCTACGCGTCCCCTCAGCGCTGTTATCGCCAAGCCGAACGCCTGCCGAACATTTCGCCTCGGGATGCCACGGATTTGGCTCAGATTGCGACGCTCTTTGCTCGAATTTTCCGGACAGATTTGGACAAGCTTGTCGCAATTGACGGCTCTCAGACCGCAGCCTTTCGAACCATTTATCTGGT
>CAWKMC010000052.1:0-54365 GCA_963850535.1 uncultured Alphaproteobacteria bacterium
CCCAGAAACTGATTGCCATCAGCTCCTTGCATAAAGTGGTAGACATGGCCGAAATGGAGAGGCGGCTCCTCGTGCGGAGGGACCGGGTCGCAAGCATTGAATTCCTAGCAACACAAAGCGATCCTGCGCAAAGTCAGGTACGCCGGCCCCTTGCTCCGCCAAGAAGCGTTTCGCCGCCCGCAAATTGTCACCTAAATCGTGACACGTGTTCATTGGCTTCCATTTCGGGGGGTTGCTGCCGGAATAGCCATTCATAGTAACAATGCCAAAGTGTGGCCGCGGCCAACTCCGCGTCCGTCTGTGTCTGCAATAGGCCGGGCCATCCGGGATACGATGCAATCGCCAAGATGGCGTGGGCGGGCAGTTGCCGTGGTAAACGTGCATCAAGTGTGTCCATGCGTGCCCGCCAATCAGACGGAGATGACGAATATGGATAGACCAAGGAACACTCTCCCACCGCAAAAAGAGCCAATGCTGTGGCGATAAGCCATGGGGCACGAGCGCTGACGCTGTACCCGTGAGATCATCGATCATCATACCGAGTAGAGCCGCCAGTGGCAGCATCAACACCAAGATGACCCGCGTCACGGCGCGAACCGCGTCAAATCCGGGGATCTGGTAAAGCAACCAGTAGAGTGAATACCCGCTCATATCAATGGTGGCGATAAATATCATAGCCGTGACTGCAAGCATCGGTGCAGCAAGCAGCTGGCGTTTCCGCGCTTGCTTCGAAAAGCCGAAGTAGACGAGTGGAAATATCACCGATAGCCCGGGGAGATTTGGTGTTCGTTCGGCCAGGCGGGTAATTGAATTCTACGGAAAGATTCGGCCATAGTCTAGACGCGCCGGCGAGCAATAAAAGCCAGGACGCGGAAGAATCGTATCTCGTCCCAAGAACGCGAAAACCCATACATAGACTGGACCTCGTAGTATGGGATGGCGACGACAGCGAGCACCAACAAGGCGACTACAAGCAGGAAACCTGCGCCGATAAACTCGGCTGCGCCGGTTCGAGAAAAAGATGGCCATGAACGCGGTGGCAAGAGATTTCTTGCAAAAAGCCAGAGCGCGGCGGCATATCCTGCGAGGAGCAGCGAGAGAAAGAGCCCAAGATAGATGCTGACCGCTAGCTGCAGTCCCAAGAACAGCATGCACGCGGAGCCTGCGCGCAGGCTTTGGTGAGTTAGACACCGGTGCAGAACCAGAACTGCGGGGGGTATCCAAAGTCTGTAGATGAGTTGGGCGTGGCCAACTTGAGCCATTATTGGCAAGCAGAAAGTAAAAACAAACGCGCCAACGGCGGCCCCGAAAGCACGAAGACTGAGCATACGAAGGCTTACGAAAGTGCTCAGATAAGTCAGCCCAAAGGCGGCGATAAACCAAGCTTGGAAAGCCGTAATTAGATTTATGCCCAATGCACGAAAGAGCGCGTAGACCTCGGCATCACCCCAGTGTGTGTCGGAGAAGTTCGTTACTCGCGGCCAGGGGTAATAGAACGGAGCATCGACGAAATTCGCGAGCTTACCCTGCAGCAGGTCAGGCATAGTTCGATAGAAGAATTCAAGCAGAGAGAGGTTGAAACTCGCGTCTCCGAGATCTCCTGGCATTTTGTGCATCGCGACGTAAGGCTGGAGGACGACGCCAAGGCCGAGGGACAGAAAAACGAAACCGGCGAGCAGGTCCAGCAATCGGCCGCTGCCCCGCCGACGCTCCTCCTGGGCGCGTTCTGCAATCTTGGTCATCGAGCCCCCCGCAGCACGGTCATGTTTGAAGGCGTCAGAATTGTCCTCAAAGTAACACGACACAGCTAGGCCGTAGACGCTCCCCACTTGGGCGGGATGATCTGCCCTGCTCAAATCGTGTCCTGCGGGTGCCTCACTCCGAGTTGAGCAAGCGTAGACCCAGCGACACATCGCCGACGGCCGCCTTTCACCGGCGGGGGCAAGCCAGCGTCTGGTCCCGTCATGTCAGATACCAGAAGACGATCAGGCCCCAGAGCGCGAATAGGGCTAGGGTGCCCGGCCAAGAGAAGCAGAAGCCTAGGGTGTGGTGCAGCCGACGTCTGAGAATCATGCATTGCTGCTCTACACCGAATCAGGAGGCGGTGGACAGGTGGGTTACTCTTTATTCGTCTGCCTGAGAGGCCCAGGCGAAGATCGTAACCGTGATCAGCAGCCGTCCCATCAATATTTATCAATCCCAGCCACAACTCGCGGTTATACCAAGAGCACTGGCATGCCCCGCTACTTGCTTGCGTCAGGCCCAAGCAGCGGCACCCGGGGGGGTGGGGAGTGCTGATTGGAGACTTCGCTCGATACCCGTGTGTTGGGCCATCCGATCTGCGTGTTGCGCAACCAATCCACGATTGCTCGTGCGGGGCTCAGTAGTCGCCATGAGCGTGATGCGCAGATCGCCCGGTATTCCGCTTCCGCAGTCTCCAGGCGCTCCAACAAGGGGACCTTCGGCCACTCTGCTGAAGCAGGATAGCGCACGGCCGTCAACCTGAAGCACCAGCCGTGTATCAGTTCGACGGGCCCTCGTGCTGCCAAGCCGACTTTCACCAAGTGCTGCTGCAGTGTTGCTGGAGTGAAGCTCGTGAAGTGGTAGTCGCCCACATAGGCTTGAGTGCCGAACATCATGTGGATGTAAGCAGCCGCCATATCAGCGGATTTGGCTTGTTCCAGAACCAGACCTGCGAGATGCAGCAATGAGGGCACTTCCAAGACTAAGTGGCCATCAGGGCTGAGCAACCGAGCCCACTCGGCCAGTATGGTGTCAGTGCGAGTGCGCTCGAAGTGCTCCAGCACATCCTTTGCAAGAACCTCCTCGAAGTAGCCGCTCGGCAGCATTGGCAAGTTAGATATGTCAGCGATCAGGTCAGGCTGGTGACGCTCATAACAATCGACGTTCAGATACCCGTCGCGATGATCCCATCCACATCCGAGATTGAGGCGACGGGGCAGAGGTGACGGCAGGTCCATCAGTATGTCCGCTCCGCTCGGTAGTCGTTGATGACAGTCGGGGATAGCGGCGGCTTACATGGGACTTGCAAACAGAGAGGCTCGCGCCGCCTGGCCGCCGCCGTCCGTTTGGTGGTGTCTATAGTGCCGGCAGGGCTGCGACTGCCTCGGGAGGATGCGGCCGGCTGCGGCGTGTTGTCCTCTTCCGCCCGCGGAAATGGTGCTGACAGTTCGCTGGGTGTGTCTGACACCTAATCAGTCCTGCTCTGAAATCGCCTTCTCTGTCAATTGACTAGCGGTGCCGACGCTCGGACTTGAACCGAGGGCCTACTGATTACGAATCAGTTGCTCTACCGCTGAGCTACGTCGGCATGCCGTGTCGTATAGCCTCGCACCGCCGGCCTGGGCAACTGCTGCTGGTGTGTTACCAGCCAAGCCCTTCGACGACCGTTGGTCTGCTCCACGTGTGCAGCTTACCCGCAACGCCGCCGCATCATTGGAACCTTCTCAACAAAGCAGTGCGCCACGCCTGCCTGATTCCGCTCCTTCCTTGGGTGCGGCGAAGTGCCGCCAGGTCGCCAGAGCTGAATGCCACTTAGAACGTCCGCTTGCTGGGCAACTGGCGCTCGCATCGGATGTTCGCGCAGCATACCACATCGCGAATTATTGCTCCGAGCTCCACAACAGATGAGCCGATCAGCCTTGGCCCATGATGTCGCTCGGGCCTGCCGACTGGACAGATGCATGTTCGTCTTTCGGGCCGCCGCAGTCAGCGTCGGATCAGTTGCTGCAGCGGCACCTTGGGATCGGCCAGCGCAGCGGCCTCGACACGCTGACGCGACTTGATCAGCGCCTGTCCTGCCCGGATGTCGCGGGGATTGTTGGCTGCGGTCACCCCGACCACGCTGCCATCCTCCGCCAGATGCACCGCCGTGAACGCCGCCGGCGGCGCATTCGTGCGGATCACGGTATGTGCGGCATCGGCGGGCAAGCCGGCCACCTGCAGATTTACCCCGTGCTGATCGGTCCAGAACCACGGGATGTCGTCGTAAGGCGTCGGATCGCCGCACATCGCTTTGCCAACGGCGATCCCATGGTTCTGCGCGTGCCGCCACGACTCAAGCCGCAGCCGGCGATCAAACAGAGGGTGATGAAACGCTGTCACGTCACCCGCCGCAAAGACATCCGGCGCGCTGGTGCGGCCGAACTCATCGACCACGATGCCGCCTTCCAGTGCCAGTCCGGCATGCTCTGCCAGCGTCAGATTGCGCTGCATGCCGACCCCCGCGATCACGGTGTCACCGATCAGTCTCTCGCCATCCCTGCAATGCACGCTGAGTTCGCCGGATGCAGTCGCCTCGATCGCATCGACAATGACGCCGAACCGCAGCTCTACTCCCGCCTGCCGATGCAGTGTCTCGACGAACGCTGCTCCCTCGGGCGAGACGCTCCTGGCCCATGGCACGCGGCAGAGCCTCGAGCACGGTGACCGCCGCGCCGCGCTTTCGCGCCGACGAGGCGATCTCCAGGCCGATCACGCCAGCGCCGATGCAGAGAACATGCGACGCCTGCGCCAGACGCGATCGGATCAGCCGCGCGTCTTCAACGGTCCGCAGGTACAACGCCAACTCGCCGCCCGGGATCGGCAGATGACGCGCGCGGCCTCCAGCGGTCAACAGCAGCCGATCATAGTTCAGAACCTGCCCGTCCGAGAGGTGAACGCGGTGCCCCGCAACATCGACCGCCTGTCGCCGAAACGCCCAGCAGCAGTTCGATTCCCTGCTCCTCGTAGCGGCCCTGCGGGATGGAAATATTTGATCGGAGGTTCGGGATCGTCGGTCAGCACTTCCTTGGAGAGGGGAGGGCGCTCATAGGGCCGCCATGTCTCCTCGCCGACGAGCACGATCCGACCGCCGTAACCTGCCTGCCGCATGGCAATCGCCGCCCAGCCGCCCGCCTGGCCGGCCCCGACGATGACGTGGGTCATCGCGTCGTCGGCGCCTTGTCCGGGAGCCAGGCGTCGGTCCATCCGGTCGCGCCGTCCGGCGTATTCAGCCTGACCTCGGTGCGTCCAAGACCCTGCCGGCCGAGGATCTGGATCCCGATCGGCTGGCCGATGATCCGGCAGTCCGCCGCGATGGTGCCGACGCCGCTCACGCGCGCGGTCATGTTGGAGGCGTGCCGGTCGAGATCATCCTCGGTGCGGCAGAGCACAGCGCCCGGATCCAGCCGAGGCCACACAGTGGGCTGCGCCCGCACCGTCGGCAGTTGGTCTCCCTTCTTCTGTCCCGTGATCCCTGGCGCATCGAAAATGACGCGCTGGGCCCCGGCCCCTGGGATGACCGCGGCGGTGATCACGGTGACAAGGCCAATGCGCCCGAGTGCTGCCGACATGACTCCTCCAGGACTGACAGATATGCGCCTCAGTCTAGGGAGCTGCTTCCGCGCCGGGCAACCACCGTCTTGGCCGCCCTCTCCCCGGCTGGCATGCTGGGCCAAGATACGGGTCAGGAGAGCGAAATGCCGGATGCGGGTTGGGTGCGGGTGGCAGGTGTGGCCGAGGTGGGCGAAGGTCAGGTCCATGCGGTGCGCGTCGATGGTCGGGAGATCGCGCTGTATCACCTGCCTGGCGGCGAGTTCCGCGCCACCGAGAATGTGTGCACCCATGAGTACGCCCTCCTCTCCGATGGCTGGCTGGAGGATGGCTGCATCGAGTGCCCGCTGCATGCCGCACGCTTCGATGTGCGCACCGGCAAGGCGCTGTGCGCGCCAGCCGAGACCGACATCAAGGTGTTCGAGGTAAAGGTGGAGAACGCCGACCTGATGTTGAAAGTGCCTGCCTGACGATGCCGGCACGGCCGATCGATTGCGATCTGCATCCCGCTGTGCCGGGATTGGCGGTCTTGATGCCATATCTCGACGAGATGTGGCGTGAGACGGTGACGCGACGCGGCATCGACGAGCTGAATACGATCGCCTATCCGGCCAACAGTCCGCTCACGGCACGCGCTGACTGGCGGCAGCGGGAGGGTAGGCCGGCCAGCACTCCGCAGCGCGTCGCCGAAGAGGCGCTGGACCCGTTCGATACGCAGCTTGCCATCTGCAATTGCCTCTACGGCGTTCAGGCCACCTTCAGCGAGGACCTCGGCGCCGCGATGGCGCGCGCGGTGAACAACTGGATCGCGCACGAATGGCTGGACTGCGACCCGCGCCTGCGCGCCTCGATTGTTGTTCCGCAGCAGAACTCGGAACTGGCGGTAGAAGAAATCGAACGCTGTGCGGCGGATCGGCGTTTCGTGCAGGTGATGCTGCTGGTGTCGGGTGAGTTGCCGCTGGGACGACGACAGAACTGGCCGATCTACGCGGCCGCCGAGCGTCATGGCCTCCCGGTCGGGATCCATGCCGGCAGCACGTATCGCCACGCCAATACTCCGGTCGGCTGGGCCAGCTACCTGAGCGAGGACTATATCAACCAGGCCGGCGCATTTCAGACCCAGCTCACAAGTCTGATCACCGAGGGCGTGTTCGCCAAGTTCCCGGATCTGACCTTCGTGCTCATGGAGTCCGGAGTGACCTGGCTGCCTGGCTATCTCTGGCGACTAACCAAATTCTGGAAGGGGCTGCGCAGCGAGGTGCCGTGGGTCGCCGATCCGCCGGCCACAATTGTGCGCGAAAGGGTCCGCCTGACCCTGCAGCCTTTCGACGGGCCACCAGATCCGGCGACACTCACCCGCTTTATGGACCATATGGGATCGGATGAGTTGCTGTTGTTCTCCACTGACTACCCGCATTGGCAGTTCGAGGGCGCCGACGTGATCCCGCAGGGTCTTGACCCCGCTCTCACGCGCAAGATCATGGTGGACAACCCCTTGAGAACCTATGCTCGTCTCAAGGAGACCGTTGCATGATGGCCGGCACGGGGCCGGCCATGACACGAGAAGGCCGGGCCGACGCCCGGAAGCAAACATGAACGTCGATGTTCTGAACCGCTCGGGTCTGCAGGCGCCCGCCCAGTCGAGGCTCGCGATCGCTGACTGCGACATCCACCCGCGTCCCGTCGGCGTCGGGATAGGCGGCGTCAGCAAGGCGCTATATCCCTACCTGTCGCAGCGCTGGCGCGAGCACGTGGAAACCATCGGAGTCCGCTACCGCCAGCCGTGGGAGCGCGGGTCGGCTTACCCGAAGGGCCAGCCGCAGGCTTGCCGCCGCGACGCCTGGCCGAAGGGCGAAAATCCCGGCAGCGATCTCGGCTTCATGGCCGAGCAGCACCTCGATCCGAACAACGTGGCGTTCGGTGTGCTCAATCCGCTGACGAGCGGCCAGGGCGCACAGGACGCCGATCTCTCCGCCGCGCTGACGCACGCCACCAATGAGTGGCAGGTGGCCGAGTGGACGTCGCGCGACGCGCGCCTGAAGGCCTCGGTGGTGGTGCCGTTCGAGGACGGTGCGACCTCGGCGCAAGATGATCGAGGCGCGTGCCGGCGATGCCAATTTTGCCCAGGTGCTGCTGCTGACGCGTACCGCCGAACCGCTTGGCCAGCGTCGCTACTGGCCGATCTACCAGGCGGCGGCCGAGGCCAACCTGCCGGTCGGCATACATGCCTTCGGCTACGGTGGCACCGCGCTGACCGCCGGCGGCTGGCCGTCGTTCTATATCGAGGAAATGGTTGGGCACGCGCAATGTCAGCAGGCCGCGCTGACCAGCCTGATCTTCGAGGGTGTGTTCGAGCGCTTCCCGACACTGAAGGTGGTGCTGGTTGAGGCTGGCTTCGCTTGGGCACCGGCGCACGCCTGGCGGATGGACGCGCACTTTCGCAAGCTGCACAAGGAGGTGCCGCATCTGAAGCGGCTGCCGTCCGAGTACATGCGCAGCAACGTCTGGTTCACCACGCAGCCGGTCGAGGAACCGGAGCCGCGCGAGCATCTGGCGGATGCGATCGAGTGGATGGGCTGGGATCGTGTGCTGTTCGCCACCGACTATCCACATTGGGACTTCGACGATCCCGCCCATGCGCTGCCGATCAGGATGAGCGAATCGCAGAAGCGTGGCGTCTTCCTGGAGAACGCACAAAAGGTGTACGGCTTCGCCTGAGGCCTGCTGCTGTGCGCCTTGTCTGGATGGCCGAGTCATGCCGGCTGCTCAAGCCTTTGGTGCAGGTACATGCTCAAAGTGCTTGGGAAAGCCGCGGATAAATGCCACATGATGTCGGATGGACATCATTCGAATCCCAGGCTCGCGCATCCTGGACATCGCACGCATCGCCTTCGATACACCCGACGTGGACCTGCTCTGCTTCGGCGAATCGGATCAGCCAACTCCTCATTCCGCAGTTGCTGCCGCTATCGCCGCCCTTGACGCTGGCGATACGCGCTATTCCGACGTACGCGGGATCCCTGAACTGCGTTGCGCACTCGCTGACTACCTACCGATCTGCATGCCAACCCAGTGGGCGAGGATCGCATCCAAGTGACGGCGTCGGGTATGGCAGCGGTCGCCACCGCGCTCACCGCTATCGTGAGTCCCGGCGACCGCGTTGTGCTGCACAGCCCGGCCTGGCCAAACGTCGGCAACGCCGCGCGCGTGCGCGGCGCGCAGGTGGACGAGCTTGCCCTCACCGCTTTGGCGGAGGGCGGCTTCCGCATGGATTTCGACCGGCTGGACTCGATGCTCGATGGGGCGCGTGCCTTCATCCTCAACACGCCGAACAATCCCACCGGTTGGACGGCGACGCGCGATGAACTGCAGACCATCCTGGAGATCGCCAGACGACGGAACATCTGGCTGATCTCGGACGAGGTGTATTCGCGGCTGGTGTATGACGGAGCGCCTGCCGCCCCATCGTTGCTCGACCTCGCCGAACCCGATGACCGGGTCATTGTCTGCAACAGCTTCTCCAAGACCTGGGTGATGACCGGCTGGCGTCTCGGCTGGCTGGTCGTGCCCGAGGGTGCGCGCGATGCGATCACCGAACTGGTCGAGGTGATGCATTCGGGCGTCGCCCCGTTCATCCAACACGCGGGCGTGGCTGCGGTGCGCGACACCGAGGCAATGTCGTACTTCCGCGAGCATTGTGCCAATGGCCGCCACCTGGTCGGCGAGGCGTTATCCGGGATCAACCGCGTGCATTATGCCGCACCGGATGGCGCGTTCTACGCATTCGTCGGTGTGGAAGGCCTGACCGACAGTCTCGCGTTCGCCAAGCGGCTGGTGCACGAACATAAGGTGGCGGTGGCGCCTGGCATTGCCTTCGGTGACGCAGGCGAAGGATATCTGCGGATCTGCTTCGCACAGTCGGCAAACAAGCTCGAGTCCGCGATGGAGCGGCTGCGCGACGGGCTGCGTGCCCAGGCTGCCTGATGCGCCGCGCGACCGCACTGACAAGACTGTGTGCGGCGCTCGTCGCCATGCTGACACTTGCCGACGCAGACGGGCTCGCAGCTGACCTGACCATCGGTCGGGCGACCGAACAGAACTCGCTCGATCCGCAGTTCTCCGATCTCGGCAACGACGCCGCGACCGCCGAGAACATGTTCGACAGCCTGATCGAATTTGATTCCAAGCTGCGTATACATCCGAGCCTCGCGGTGTCGTGGAAGCTGCTCGATCCGCTGACCTGGGAGATCAGCCTTCGTCCCGGCGTCACGTTCAGCGATGGAACACCGTTCACCGGCAATGACGTGGCATTCTCGCTGAACCGTGCGCGTGACATCCCGAACAGTCCCGGGCCATTGGCCAGTTTCGTCCGCAACGTGAAGCAGACGGAAGTGGTCGATGCTCACACGCTGAGGGTTCACACCGATCAGCCAACGCCGCTGCTGATGGACATGATCGGCCGCATCTTCATCGTACCGGCGAAACTCGGCGCATCGGTGACGACGGAGGATTTTTCCTCTGGCCGCGCGATGATCGGCACCGGTCCCTATCGCTTCAAACAGGCGATGCCGGGCGACCGCGTGATCCTCACGGCCAATGAGCATTCCTGGCTTGGCAAACCGCCGTTCGACACGGTGACGCTCAAGTTTCTGCCGAACGCCGCCGCGCGCAGTGCGGCGCTGCTGTCCGGTTCGGTGGATGTGATCGAGCAGATCCCACCGTCCGACATCTCCCTGTTCCAGAACCGACAGGACGTGTCGCTGTTCTCGGTGACCTCGACACGGATGATCTACCTGGCGATGGACCAGGGTCGCGACGAGAGCCCGTTCATCACCGACAAGGATGGCGCGCCGCTGAAGGTGAACCCGCTGAAGGATCGCCGCGTGCGTCTCGCGCTATCCAAGCTCATTAATCGCCCGGCAATCGTCGAGCGTGTGCTGGCTGGCGCCGGCGAGCCTGCCGGACAGATCGTGCCGGAGGGGATGGGCGGTTTCGATCCATCGCTGCAACCTGTGGCCTTCGATCCTGAGGGCGCAAAGAAGCTGCTGGCCGAGGCAGCTTATCCAAACGGGTTCGGACTGACGCTGCATGGCTCCAATAATCGGTTCCCTAACAACTCGCAGCTGACGCAGGCGATCGGGCAGATGTTCTCGCGCGGCGGATTGCGGGTGAACGGTGTCGAGGTGTTGCCCTACAACGTCTATGCGCCTGGTGCCACGGCCCGCAAGTACAGCCTGTTCATCTTCAGCTACGGCAGCGTGGCGAGCAGTTCGCTGAACGGCTTGTCGGGTGTGCTGGCGACCTACGACAAGGACGCCGGCACCGGATCACTGAACCGCGCTCGCTATTCCAATCCGCAATTCGATGCATTGCTGAGGCGGGCCGCGAGCGAGTTCGACGAAGCGAAGCGCAACAAACTGCTGGCGGACGCGACGCGGGTTGCGATGGAGGACGCTGGCATTCTGCCGATCTATTGGCAGAAGCTGTACTGGGCGGCGCGCAAGGGCTTCATCGTCGATCCCGACCGGGGCGAATCTACCGCCGCGCGGTTCGTCTCGCTGGCCAAGTAACAGCCGCCGCCGTAAGCTCCCAGTCAGACGCTCCATCCGGCGGAGAACACCATGCTGTCCATCGAACCAACCGGCGCGATCCTCGGCGCAACGATCCGCGGCATCGACGCAAGAGAGATCGGTGACGAACAGTTCGCGCGCATCTTGCTCGCGCTCGGCCGGCACGGCGTGCTGCGGTTCCCCGACCAGCAGCTCGACATGAACGATCTGCGCCGCTTCTCCGAACGGTTCGGCGACATTCAGGGCCCCAGCATCGCCGAGAGCGACGTTGGGCACGTCGGGACTCTGTCTAACCTTAAGGAGGGCGGCAAATATATCGGCTCGCCGGACGCCGGCCAGGACTGGCACACCGACATGTCGTACCGCGACGTGATGGGCTTCGTGAACGTGCTCTACGGCATCCGTATTCCGCGGCGCAACGGCGTGCCGCTTGGCGGCACCGAGTTCTCCAACATGCACGCGGTCTATGACGCGCTGCCTGCTGACATCAAGACACGGCTTGCCGCTACGACGGCCACCCACGACTTCGAAAAATTCTGGGAGAACATGCGGCAGAACCATGCCAGCCAGCGCCCGCCGATGACCGATGAACAGCGGCGGAGGCGTCCGCCGGTGGTGCATCCGCTGTTCCTCACCCATCCGATAACCGGGCGGAAGGTGCTGTACGCCAACCCAGGCTATACGGTCCGGATCAACGAACTGCCGGAAGGCGAAAGCGATGAGATGCTGGACTATCTGTTCGCGTTCCAGCTCGAGCCGCGCTTTCGCCACATCCATACCTGGACCGAGAACGACCTGCTGGTGTGGGATCATCTCGGCACGATTCATCGCGCCATCGCCGACTATGGTCCTGACGAGATCAGGCTGATGCGTCGCTGTCAGGTGATGGCTACCAAGGTGTTCGATCCGGGGTTCTTGCGGCCAGTCCACGCTCTTGTAACGGAGGCTGTGTGATGCGCTGGATCCGCTTTACCGCACAGGGTCGTACATCGTATGGCTCGCTCGACGGGACGACAGTGCGAGAAGTCAGCGGTGCCCCTTGGGTTGCGCACGAACCGACCGGCAAGACCTATGCGTTGAACGACGTGACGCTGGAAGTGCCGGTGATTCCACCGACCTTCTATGCCGCCGGCATCAACTACGCGGCGCATATCCGCGAGATGGCGGAGAAGCGCGGTGTGCAGCCGGTGTTTCCGGAGAAGGCTGACATTGGCTACCGCGCGAACAATGCGCTGATCGCGCATGACCGGGACGTAGTGATCCCTAAGGACGCCACGGAGAAGATCAATTACGAAGGCGAACTCGTCGTGGTGATCGGCAAACAGGCGAAGCACCTGTCGAAGGCCGACGCGATGTCCTGCATCTTCGGCTACACGATCGGCAACGACGTAAGCGAGCGCACCTGGCAGCGTGGCGATCGCACCTTCTGGCGCGGCAAGAACACCGATACCTTCAAGCCGATGGGCCCGTGGATCGACACAAGCGTGGATCTCGACGCAATGCAGACCAGCGTGCGGGTCAATGGCCGCGATGACCTGCGCTTCAAGACCAATGACATGATCTTTGACATCCCGACCTACATCGAGGCGATGACCCGCTACCTCACGCTGTATCCGGGCGATGTGATCTGGATGGGCACCGATGGTACGTCGCCTGACCTGAAGCACGGTGATGTCGTCGAAGTCGAGCTGACCGGTCTCGGCGTTCTGCGCAACCGATTTGTCCGGGCAACCTGACGGTAGGCGCTGCCTACACATTAACCCGCTGTCGCAATGCGTGAGACTAGGTTACGCGCGATGAGAGCGCTAATTGCTGGACAGGTGGAACCCGATTGCGCAATCTCGCGCTGACAGCCTGAACAGGCCTCGGGGGGGCCATGGAGCTGGCAGCTTGGCTGCGTGCGTTGAATCTCAGTCAGTATGAGACGGTATTCGAAGAGAATTCCGTCACCGTTGATTTGCTTCCAAGTCTGACGGCCGAAGACCTTAAGGACCTCGGGATCACCGCTGTCGGTCATCGCCGTCGCCTGCTGGATGCCATCGCGGCACTACGAACCGATGTCGCGCCTGCAGCAGCCACTCATGTCGACGTGCAGAACGACGGCGATCACTACCATCAGGCGAACTCCCCTGCGGAGCGACGCCATATAAGCGTGATGTTCTGCGACATGGTCGACTTTACCCCGCTGTCCGCGCGCCTCGATCCGGAAGATCTGAGCACGGTGATCCGTCGTTATCAGGCCTGCGTCGCACGAACCATTGAGCGCTTCGGTGGTTTCATCGCGCGCTATGTCGGCGATGGCGTGCTGATATACTTCGGCTGGCCGGTGGCCCGCGAAGATGACGCAGAACGCGCGGTTCGTGCCGCACTGGCAGTCATTACTGAGATCGCGCACACCCTATTCATCGAAAAACTGCGGGTTCGCATCGGCATCGCAACCGGCCTGGTGGTGATCGGTGAGCAGATCGGCACCGGTGAGGCGCGTCAGCAGACAGCGATCGGTGAGACCCCGAATCTCGCCGCCCGTCTCCAGGCGCTGGCCGGCGACGATGGTATCGTCATCGACACGACCACGCGCAACCAGCTTGGTGGCCTGTTCGACTGTGCTGACCTCGGGTTTATCGATTTAAAGGGCATACCAGGACCGGTGCAGGTCTGGCAGGTGGTGAAAGAGGCGGCCGTCAGCAGCCGATTTGAGGCGTTGCACACTGCGGCGCTGACACCTCTGGTGGGCCGCGACGAAGAGCTTGAGTTGCTGCTGCGACGCTGGACGCAGGCGAAGAGTGGCGTCGGCCGCGTCGTGATGGTCGCGGGCGAGTCCGGCATTGGCAAGTCCCGTCTGGTGGCTGAATTCGAGGAGCGCCTGAAGAGCGAGAGCCACGCCCGGCTACGCTACTTTTGTGCGCCTGATCATGCCGATAGTCCGCTGTACCCGATCATCAGGCAATTGATCTTCGCCGCCGATTTCGATCGGCAGGATAAAGAGCCGACCAAATGGCAGAAGCTGCGAACCCTTCTCGGTCCTGACGCCGCGTCGCAGGATCTAAGTCTCCTCGGCGATCTGCTCGGTCTGGCCTCTGATATGCCGTCGGCGATCGAGACAAGTTCCCGCATGCAGCGCGAGCGAACCTTTGCCGCCCTGTTGCGCCTGATGGAGAGACTGTGCCGCGATCAGCCCTTGCTGATCGTGGTCGAGGATATTCACTCCGCAGATCCAACCACCCGTGACCTCGTCGATCTAGCGATCAGTCGCCTGGCAGAATTGCCGGTCCTGCTGGTGATGACCTTTCGTCCCGACGTTCAGCTGCCATGGATCGGGCATGCCGGCGTGACCTTGATCACCCTGAGCCGTCTCGACCGCAAAGACAGCGCACATCTCGCGGGCTTGTTTGCGAACGAGCTACCACCGGTGCTGCTCAATCGCATCGCCATGCAGGCCGATGGAGTGCCCCTGTTCGTCGAGGAACTGGCCAAGGACTGGTCGGAGCGGGCCCAGGACCCCGACAGCGCCCTGCAAACAATCGGCGTGCCGACCACGTTGCGCGGATCATTGCTGGCGCGCCTCGATCGGCTGACTGATGCAAAGCAGGCGGCGCAAATTGGAGCGGTGATCGGACGCGAGTTCTCCTACGAGATGATCGCCTCGATTGCCGATCTGCCGGAGCCTGTACTTCTCGCAGGCTTGGAACAGCTGGTGTCAGCCGGATTGGCGCACTGCCGTGGCGAACCTCCTGCCGCGGTATATCGGTTCAAGCATACGCTGGTGCAGCGCGCGGTATATGCAACGCTGCTGCGGCCGCATCGCCAACAGGCACATAGTCGGATCGCCGATGTCCTTTCGGCCCGGTCCGCTGTCGACCCGCAGATCCTTGCACATCACCTGACAGAGGCGGGTCGGGTTGAAGAGGCTTTGCCGTATTGGTTGCAGGCGGGGCACCGTGTGGCTGGGCGGTCGGCGGAGCGCGAGGCTGTCAATCTCTTCCGGCGTGGCCTGGCGGCACTGTTGACTTTACCGGAAAGCGACGAACGGAATCGGCGCGAACTGGAGTTTCAGCAGGCCCTGCAAACGCCACTGGTTGCAACTGAGACCGAAGGCGCGGACGTCGTTCGGTCGGTCCGCCAACGCATCGAGGAGCTCGACCGAGCAACTGGGTAATCGCGACAAACCAGTCTTGCGCGGCGACAGCAACCGGGCCATCAGAGCCGCCTCATGCTGACCACTCTCGTCATCCTGCTATGCGGCGCCGCGATCGCCGTGCCGCTGACGCGCCGCGCCGGTTTCGGCAGCGTACTCGGCTATCTGATCGCCGGCATTGCCATCGGCCCGGCGGGGATGGGTCTGATCACCAATGTCGATGCGATCGCATCCATCGCCAGCCTTGGCGTGGTGATGCTGCTGTTCCTGATCGGACTCGAGGTCCGGCCACAACGGCTTTGGGTGATGCGACGTGCTGTCTTCGGGCTGGGCACAGCACAGGTGGTGATCTCCGCCGCGGCAATCGCCGGCTTGGCATACTTGGCTGGCGTGTCATGGCAAGGTGCGATTGCGTTGGGTGCTGGGCTCGCCATGTCATCCACTGCGATCGTGCTTCCACTTTTGGGGGAACGCGATCTGCTGAGAGGCCGCGCCGGTCGCGACGCATTCGCGGTGCTGCTGTTCCAGGACCTGGCATTCATTCCACTCGTCGCGCTGCTGCCGCTGCTGGCGAACAACACCATTCCCGACCAGGTGCCATGGCACGATGTGGCGCGTGCGATTGGCGCCATCGTAGTGATCCTTATCGGTGGCCGCTTTTTGCTGCCGCCCCTGTTCCGCGCCGTCGGCGGCACCAAAACGCCCGAGCTGTTCACCACTGTCGCGCTGCTGATTGTCACCGGTGCAGCACTGCTCGCCAGCGTTGCCGGGCTGTCACCCTCCCTCGGCGCGTTCATGGCAGGCGTACTGCTGTCAGAATCGGAATACCGTCACGAGTTGCAGGCCGACATCGAACCCTTTGAGGGCCTGCTCCTCGGCTTTTTCTTTATCTCGGTCGGCATGTCGGCCGATCTCCCTCTGGCCGGCACGCAGCCTGGCCTGCTGGCGCTGGCGACGGTGACGCTGCTCGCAGCGAAAGCGATCATCTGCTTCGTGTTGGCCCGTGTGTCCGGCGAAGACACGCCGAACGCATTGCGCTTCAGCCTCGCCTTGCCACAGGCAAGTGAATTCAGCTTTGTGTTGTTCGGCGCTGCTGTGAGCGCCGGCGTTCTCACGGCAGGGAATGCGGCATTCGCCACATTGGTCACCGCTGCATCAATGATCGCGACGCCAGTCTTGTTCGCGGCAAACGAGGCCGGATTGCGTCGGAGGCCGCAGCCGGCGCCGCAATACGACACGATCGAAGCCGACGGCTCGCCGGTCATCGTTTGTGGCTTCGGTCGCTTTGGTCAGATCATCGGCCGCGTGCTGCGCATGTCCGGCATCCGTTTCACCGCGTTGGAGCGCGATCCCGGACAGGTCGATGTGCTGCGTCGCTTCGGAACAAAGGTCTACTTTGGTGATCCCACCCGGCCGGACGTCCTGCGGGCGGCGGGCGTGGAGCAGGCGAAGCTGATTATCATCGCGATGGACGACCCTCCTGCGGTGCTCCGTTGCGTCGACATGGTGAAGCACAATTTTCCGAAGGTCGCGATCCTAGCACGCGCAAGAAACCGCTGGTATTCGCATCTGCTGATGGATCGCGCAGTGGAGGGATTTGTGCGCGAGACCTTCTACTCCAGCCTGGAGCTTGCCAAACAGGCGCTGGTCGTCCTCGGCACCGAAGAATCGGCGGCGGAGCGCGCCGTCACGCTGTTTCGCGACCATGATGAGAAGAACCTGGTGGAGTCCCATTCGATTTATCGCGACGAGCAGCAGGTGATTCAGAACCAACAGCAGGCGACCGATGAGTTGGCCGCTCTGCTCGAAGCAGACCGGCGCTGAGCGGCCTATGCCCTCGCTTGCACCTGCGCCGTCTCCGGCATGATCAGCCAGACGAACAAAGTTCCTACGACACCAACCAGCGCGAGCGCGACGAACGCGATTGGCACACCCGCGGTATCGGCGATCCAGCCCCCTATTGTGGTGCTGAGAGCCGCACCCAGACTGACAGCAAGGCCGAGAGCGCCCATGCAGAGATTGAAGTGCGATGTGCCGCGGGTGATATCGGCGGCGAGCAACGGCAGCATCACGCCGAACACCGCTGCGCTGATACCGCTCATCGCCTGCGCAGCGATCGGCAGATATGCACCCGGCAGCACCGCCAGCAGGAACCCTCGCGCCGGCAGTGCGCACCAGCCCAGCACAAGCAGGGGACGCCGGCCAATTATCGCCGCGCTACGCCCGACCGCGGGTGAGCACAGCGCGACGACGATTTGCGGGACCACGATACAGGCCGCGATGATCAGGTTCGCGAAGGTGCCGGCGCGCATCGTTACCGTCGCGCCGACAAGCGGCAGCATCGCTGCATTGGAGAGGTGGAACAGCACCACTGCGCCGGAGAATATGAGCAGGGGCCGGTTGGTGAACAGCCGCCGCAGACCCTCCCAGTCGAACACCCTAACCGTCGTTTGCCGTCGGGCATGTTCGCCGCGGCCGATGGCCAGCAGCGACAACAGCGCCGGGACGCACAGCGCCGCGGTCAGTATGAATACCGCACGACTGGACAGCCAAGCGCCCGTAGCACCCATCACTGCGGCCGCCAAACCGTTGCCTATCGCCGCATAGCGGGCATTGCGTCCCAGGCGTTCGCCCAACGCCATATGCCCCACCAGGTGCAGACTGATTGCTGCGATCGCTGGCGTCAGTATGCAGCTCGCAAAGGCATGCAGCGTCTGCGCCACCATGACAGGCAGTGGCGTCGGCTGGAACGCCAGCAGCAGCGCCGCGACAATCACAAAGATCAGTGCCGCACCGGCGGCTGCACGCTTGTTGCGTGCCGCATCGACCAGCGCCCCTGCAGGAATCTGGCTGACCAGCGCGACCATTGTTCCCAGCGTCAGGACGAAGCCGATCTGCACCTGCGTCCATTTATGGGTTGTCAGATACACCGCGACGAACGGCCCGAACCCAGTCTGAACGTCGGCAACAAAAAAGTTCAGAAGATCGAGTGCCCGCGGGTTTCGCGGCGAAGAGGAACCATCGCGCGGCATCGGTTACTGTGGGGCTGGTTCGGGCTCGGGTGGTGCAGGCGCAGCGGGAGACGAGACCACAACGGGTGCTGGCTTTGCGATGTCCTTGTACTCGGGCGCCGCCTTGATCTGGTCCGGTGTCAAAGTCAGGCTGATGGCACGCTTGGGATCAGCCGGCACAAAATGCAGCGCACCCCACTCGACGGCTATCTTGCGATTGCCAACTCCCATGAACCCGCCGAAGTCGATCACCGCGGCCTGCGGCTGACCTTGCTCATCAACCAGCACATCGACCAGATGGCCGATCTCCTTGCCTTCGGCATCCGCCACCGCGTGACCGAGAATTGGCACGGCCTGCTCAGGTGGAACGTGCTGGACTTCACTTGCCATCGGCGCGGCGGCTGTCAGCAACAGAGCGAAAACAGCCTGTTTGCGCCCTGCAAACATCACCGCAGCTTTGGGATGGCGGCCCTTACGATCAAGCACCGGCCTGGGCACCCCTCTTCAAGTTCCCTTGCGCACGCGCCGAAGTCACTGCCTTGAACGATGCCAATACGATGCCTCCGGCGATCATGGCGATTCCGATACCATGATACAGGTAGAACCGCTCTCCCAGAAGAATTACTGCCAGGATGCTGCCGAAAACCGGCATCAGGTGCCATGACTGTCCCGCGAGCGTGGCCCCGATCAGTTCGATGCCGCGGTTGAAGAACAGATAGGCGATGAAAGAGGGGAACACCGCGATATAGGCCAGCGCGAGCCAGGCTGAGGGCGTGCTGACGATCCTTGCCCCTTGGGCAACCTCCCACAGGTAGAACGGCAGGATCATCAGCGAACCGATGCCCATCGTCGCCACCAGGAAACTCATCGGGTGCACTGTCGGCCGACGGCGAAACAGCGCCGCGTAGATGCCGTAGATCAGCATCGCGGCCAGGATCCACACGTCGCCTGGATTGACCTGTAGGTGGAGCAGGTCGACGAGAGAACCATGCGCCGCGATGACCGCGACGCCAACCAGGGACAGCAGCACGCCTCCGGTTTGCCGGGGGGTCGGCAATTCGCCGAACAGCGCAAACGCCCAGATGATGATGATAAGGGGACCGGCGGATTGCAGAAGCAGGACGTTGAGCGCGGTCGTGCTGGTGAGCCCGATATAGGACATCGTGTTATAGGTCGCGATGCCCGTGGCCGACAGCAGCAGCATCATGTGGCCAGTGACGCCGCAGGATCGGCAGATCATCACGCAGGTGGGGCCAGGCGAAGCCGATAGCGACGAGAAAGGCGCCGGTCCAACGCCAGTAAGCCAGCGCGATCGGCGGCACCGCGCCGACCATGCCACGACCGAGCACGATATTGCCCGCCCAGAACAAGTTGGCCAGGATCAGAAGTGGCCAGGCAGAATTCCAGACCCGTCGCATGCGCCGCCCTAGTATCCTGAATAACCGGCCCGTGGAACCTTGGTCCGGGCTGCAGCCGATCCCGCGCAGAGCAAGTTCGGCAGTATCCTGTAGCGTTCCCGGTTAGGTCATACGGACGGGCTCCCCGAGAGCCGGGACAGGAAGTCGTCCATGCGCGCGGCAGCCTGATCCGCCAGAGCGCTGGGGAACAGCGTGAAGCCATGTGCACCGCCGGGATAGATGGCCAGCTCCGCGGCATTCCCTGCTGCCAGCCAGCGCGCGTACATGAACAGCGTGTCGTCCAGCAGCGCATCGGCGGTGCCGACGGTGAACAACGCCGGCGGCATGTGATGCAGCGGTGCATACAATGGCGAGATGTCCGGCTGCCGCCGGTCGGTGACGGTGGGCAGAAATGCATTGACGAACTGCACGATGTCGATGGTGCGCAACACCAATCGCTCGTTGCCGAACAGCCGCTGACTCGGCGTCAGCGACAGATCGTAGGCGCCATACACCAGGTTGGCGCCGCTGAAGCCGGTGAAGCCATGGCGATCCCGCAAACGCAGCAGAGTGACGGCGGCGAGATGCCCGCCGGCTGACTCGCCGCCGATGGTCAGCACATCCGAGCCGAACTCTGCCTTGGCGCTGCGCGCAAGCCAGAGCGCCGCGGCTTCGCAATCGTCGGGACCGGCTGGATACGGATGTTCTGGCGCGAGGCGATAGTCGACGCTGACCACGGCGAGGCCGGTGTTGTCGGCGATGCGCTCCAGCTTCGGATCCTGCATGTCAGCGCCGCCAAGTACCCAGCCGCCGCCGTGAATTGCAGGTAGACGCCACGCGGCCGATCCGGAGCAACGATGCGCAGCGGGATCGCATTGCCGTCGTTTCCCGGAATGCTGCGCGTCTGTGCCCGCGGCGACATCACCGGTGCAGGGAAGGGGCCGTCGCCCCGTCGGCGCGCCGCCCTTGAGGCCTCGGCACCGGTTACCCACCAGTCAGGCATCGGCGTGAGCAACTGCACCATCGTCTGGTTCAACTGGCGGGTCTCCGGCGCCATGGCATCCGGCCGGAACAGTGCAGGGTCGAGTGGGTTGGTCATCCAGGTGGCTCCGCTTCACAATGGCAGGTCACTGCCGGACCTTACATAAGTCATGACCAGCATCGAGACGCGCACATCCTGGGTGGTCGCCTTCACCGCACTCGGCGTCATGTCAGTCACCTACGGTGCTCCATTCGTCGCCGTGGTGGCACTGAAGCCGATCGCCGCCGAACTGGGCAGCGAACGGACGGTGCCGGCGCTCGCCTATTCACTGGCCTGGCTGGGGGCCGCGTGGGGCGGCATTGCGATGGGGCGGGTCGCCGAGCGGGTTGGAGTGAAGTGGACCGTTGCGTTCGGGGCGGTGATGATCGGCGTGGGGCTGGTGGTTTCGGCGGGTGACAGCACGTGGCGGCTGTGGGTCGGACACGGGCTGTTCATCGGGCTGTTGGGCAATGCCGGGATCAACGCGCCCGGCTATATCTATGTCAGCCGCTGGTTTGACCGCCGGCGAGGGACTGCTCTGGCGCTGATCTCCAGCGGCCAATATGTGGCGGGCGCGATCTGGCCACCGGTGTTCGAGCGCGGCATCGCGTTGTTCGGCTGGCACGACACGATGCTGGTGTTCGCTGCGGTGGTGGTGCTGGCAGTCGTGCCTGTGGCTTTGCTGATCCTGCGCGCGCCGCCCGAGGCTTCGCATGCGCCGCTTGCACGCGGAGAGAGGACCCCGCGCGTGCTGGGGTTGCCACCGAACCTTCTACTGGGTCTGCTGGCTGTGGCGTCCTTCATGTGCTGTGTGCCGATGGCGATGCCGCAAGGGCACTTGGTGGCATTGTGCAGCGACCGCGGCATCCCTGCTTCGCACGGGGCAATCATGCTGTCGGTGCTGCTTGGATGCGCTTTCGTCAGCCGGCAATTCTGGGGATGGCTGTCGGATCGCATCGGCGGGCTACGCACCGTGCTGTGCGGATCGCTTTGCCAGCTCGTCGCGATGCTGGGCTTCCTGTTTGTGCGTGGCGAGGCCGGGCTGTTCGTTGTCGCCACCTTCTTCGGTCTGGGTTTCAGCGGAATGATTCCGGCGTATGTGCTGGCGGTCCGCGAGCTTTTTCCTCCTTCGGACGCGCCGTGGCGGGTACCGACGTTGCTGCTGTTCAGCGGCTCGGGGATGGCGGCTGGAGGGTGGCTCGCCGGGTTGCTTTACGACCAGTTCGGCTTCTACGAGGCTGCGTTCCTAGCTGGGGTGGCGTTCAACCTTGCCAATCTGCTGCTGGTCGGGGCGCTGGTCGTGCGCTGGCAAAGGCGGCCACAGGCGGTCTGGGCGTAGTTCCCTCACAGGAATCGTGAAGACAACCAGGCTGCGGCGCGGTCGTTTCAGGTGCGACGGCGAAGGCTCGTCGTCGCGCAAGGAGAGGTTCTATGGCGGAACAGCATCATACCGGTAATCCGGGCAATTTTGCCGAGGACCGGGAGAAAGCGTCCCGCGCCGGCCATATCGGTGGGCAGCGCAGCTCGGGCAATTTTGCCCACAATCGCGAACGCGCAGCAGAGGCAGGCCGCAAGGGCGGCGAGCGTAGTCGTGGTGGCGGTGGCGCTGGGCACAATCCTGGGAATTTCGCCCAAGATCGCGAGCGTGCCGCAGAAGCAGGTCGCAAAGGTGGGCGGCACTGATGGCCACGGACAAGCATGAGGGTAATGTCGAGCAGCGGATAAACTCCGCTCGAGACAGCCTGCCTGGTCGGCGCAACGGTTTGCCGGAGGGCGCACTCAATCGCCCGCCGGTGGAGCGACAGGCGGATGAGAACCGTGATCCTCCGCCCAATGCGCCGATCATACCTGACTGATGAAGGAGCCGATTATGGCGGATGTGGCCGACGAGATGCACAACGTGCCGATCGAATCGCTGCACGAGATCAGCGCGCGGTTCGCCAACGCGGACGCATTGGACAAGGCGGTGGCCGCCTTGGAGATGGCGGGTTTCGACCGTGCCGATCTTAGCTTGCCAGTGGCTACGCCGTCCCTCGCAGAGGATACCCCTGACGCGGGGGCGAGACCGGTGGACACCGAGGAGGACGCGAGACAAGCGCGCACGTTGCATACCAGCGCCGCAGCCTCGCTCGCGGGTATGGCCGCCGCGGGGGTGGTTATTGCGAGCGGCGGTGCCGCGGCACCGGCGGTGGCTGCCGCTGCGGTGGGGGCAGGCCTGGCTGGTGGCGCCGCCTTTGGGCTGACCAGCACGGCAAACCGCGACGAGCAGGTGGAGCGGGATCAACAGGCGGCGGGGGGTGAGTTGATTCTGTCCGTGCACGCCCGGACCGCGGGGAAGCGTGAGCAGGCGAAGGCGATTTTACGCGAGGCAGGTGGCACGGAGCTGGGCTCGTCCGACGAGGCGAGCGGGCCGGACTTGGACCGTCACGACGAGGCGGTGGCCGAGAGCTTCCCGGCCAGCGATCCGCCTGCGTCCAGCGGAATAGTGGGACCTCGATTGAAGCATCCTACTCACCCTGGAGCGGAATCCGATCAGAACTGAACAAACCAACAGGTGGTAACGTCTCAGTGGACTGGTTGCTTATACTCGGGGTGAAGGTGCCCCCGAGGTCTCATGCTACTGCGGCTGCTGGCTGATGATTTAACGGGAGCGTTGGACAGCGCAGCTCGGTTCGTAACGGCGGCAGCACCGATCCCGGTCACTTGGGAGGCGAGCGGTGCTGCCGGTCCTATGGCACTGGACAGCGGGACGCGTGACTTGGCCCCCGAGCTTGTGGGGTCGCGGCTTGAGCCTTTCGTCCCGCTACTGGCGGCTGGCGAGCTGGCATTCAAGAAGATCGACAGCCTGTCTACGTGGGCATGTGGCGCTCGAGCTCGCCGCTTGCTTGGGCGCTTTCGATCATTGCGTCCTCGCGCCGGCTTTTCCTTTTCAAGGCCGAATTACCCGCGAGGGGAGGCAACTGGCCGGCGATGGTGGCGTGTGGCGGGAAACCGGGGTTGATCTCCAGGCGGAGCTGCGGCGACACGGCATTGCCGCGCGGGTGCGGGACGCAGAGACGGACGAGGATCTCGACAGATTGTCGCTGAGGCGAGGCTGCTGAAAGGCCGCGTGTTGTGGTGCGGCACTGGTGGTCTTGCGGGCGCGCTCGCCGGCCATCGCCCGGTGCCGCGGCCAGCGCTGGTCCCTCCTTTAATGGCATTCATCGGCAGCGATCACCCCGTCACCCGGGCGCAGATTGCCACTATTCCTAGCGCGCTCCGAGGCAGCGTGATTACCTGTGAACTGCCTGCCGGCATTGATCGGGGCGACGCACGCAGCCGCATAGCTGACGAGTTCGTGGCCTTGCTGACGCGCGTTCCGCGGCCAGGTACGCTATTTGTGTCGGGCGGCGAGACGCTGCGCGACCTGTGCATGGGTCTTGGGGTCACCCACCTGGTGGTGGATGGCGAACTCGAGCCGGGGGTGCCCACTTCTCTGATGCGCGGCGGCAGTTGGGACGGTCAACGGTTGGTCTCGAAATCCGGTGCGTTCGGCGATAGCAACTTCCTGGCAGACCTGCTGGAGGAAATCGGATGAGCGAGCGAGCGCCGCGGCTGGCGATCACCATGGGCGATCCGGCCGGTGTTGGGCCGGAGATCATCGTCAAGGCATGCCGGCGACTGCTGCCCCGAGTGGAGGCAGGAGGATTGCACCTTCTGGTCATCGGCCGTCGGTCCGCTTTGGAGGCCGCCCAGGCGCTGCTGCACGAGAGCCTCAGGTTCGGAGCGAATGACGGAGCCCCGCTGGGCTTCTTGGCGGCGGGAAACGAGGATGCGCCGGTCAGTTTCGGCATGCTGTCTCCCGAGGGAGGCCGGTTCGCCTATCTGGCGGTGGACCGTGCCGTGGAACTGGCGCTGGCGGGGCGGGTCGATGCCATCGTGACCGCGCCGCTGAACAAGGAGGCATTGAACCTGGCCGGGTATCACTATGCCGGCCACACCGACATGCTGGCGGCGCTGACGAAGACGCGCAGCTCGGTGATGCTTCTGGCACACGGCGACATGCGCGTCGGGCACGTCACGACGCACGTGGCGCTGGCGGATGTGCCGCGGCTGCTGACGCCGGAACGGCTGCGTCGCACCATTGACCTCACCCATGACGCTGTGCGCGACCTAGGGGTCGCGGCGCCGCGTCTTGCGGTGGCGGCGCTCAATCCGCACGCCGGCGAAGGCGGACTATTCGGGCGGCAGGACATCGAGATAACTACGCCGGTGGTGGAGCAATGCCGCGGGGCCGGCATGGACGTAACGGGTCCGGTGCCAGGGGATACAGTCTTCGTGAAGCTGCGCGCGCGACAGTTCGATGCAGTGGTCGCGATGTATCACGACCAGGGGCACATCCCGGTCAAGTTGCTGGGGTTCGACGTCGATCCGGCAACCGGGGAGTGGCGGGCGCTTTCTGGAGTGAACATAACCTTGGGCCTGCCAGTGATCCGCACATCGGTGGACCACGGAACGGCGTTCGATATCGCCGGCAAGGGAATTGCCAACGAAGAAAGTCTAATCGAGGCGATCGACTACGCCGAGAAGCTTGCGGCGAGGCGCCAGCTACGGACTTGATCTGCATCAATGGCAGATAGGCGTCCTTCATGCGATGTTAATTCCTGAACAACGCAACGGGCAGGAGGTGCGTCATGAACCGCGACATGGCGGAAATCATCAGGAATCAGCAGCCACTGACGATGCAGCCGAGCGCGACGGTGCAGGATGCCTGTAAAGAGATGCATGGACGCAAGGTGGGTGCAGTGCTGATCACCAACCCCAAAGGAGAGTTGGTCGGCATCTTCACCGGTCGCGACGCAGTGCGGCTGTTGGCAGAAGGGCAGAACCCGAACGATACGCATCTGCAGCACGTCATGACGCGCGATCCGCACTGCCTGCCGCCGCGGCACAAGGCGATCGATGCGCTACGGCTGATGCGGGACGGCGGCTTCCGCCACGTGCCTGTCGTGCACGAAGGTCTGGTAATCGGGGTAGTCTCCCGCGGCGACTTCCGCGGCCTTGAGCAAGACCGGCTGGATGAAGAGACTGGTATCTGGGAGCGAATGCGCTAGGAGGACGAGCGGCCGCGTCGGAACATGTTGACGCCGACGCGGAGCGCCTGGGTGGCGAGCGTGGAATAGGCGAGCGAACTGGTGGCGTTCTCGAGTGCGCGGCGCCGGACCTCGAGGGCCTGGGTCTCGAGCCGACTTGGCGAGGATCGCGCCGCGAACAGTCCGAAAATCAAGCCGATCAGCAGATCGCCTCCGGCCACGATAAGCGAGGTTGCGGGGCTTTCGAAATGGCGGCGCAGCCAGAACCAGAATGCGGCGTGGAAGAACGCCAGGGCCCCCAACAGGAATATCAGCGCAATCAACCCGACTACGACCCGGGTGACCGTGCGTTGCGCGACGTAGCGGAGGCGGAGCCCCTCCGCTTCCGCAGCAATACGCGCCAGGCGGAGGGGTCTCAGCATCGATCAGCGAATAGTCCGGCCGAGGACGTAGCCTATGGCGGCCGCGATCAGGATAGCCATCAGCGGCTGGTCGCGCACTCTGCCCGAGACATTCTCCATCTGCTCTCGAACCGTGCCGGCAGCGCCGTATACGGCCAATTCCGCCCGACCGGCTGCCTCGGCAACGGCCGGTGTGATGCGGTCCTTCATCAGTGTCTCGACCTGCTCGCGCAGGCGGGCGATCTGCGTTTGTGCGTCTTCGATCTTACTGGTGGTGTCGGATGCCATGGCCAGAATTCCCTCCATTGCAGACCATATCGATTGCCAGGATTGATGGCGAAATATGGTCCGAGGCGAGGGAACGTGGTCGCACGGTTGCGCGAGCGGGGATCAGGCCTGCGCCAGCAGCGGATCCGGCTCGAGGTGGTGTGCCGCGCGAATGATGGTTGGCAGCCGCGCAAGCAGGCCAGGCACGTCGGCGGCGGGAACCGCCGGACTGAACAGGTAGCCCTGCACCTCGCTGCAGCCGACCGAGCCGAGCGTGCAGAGCTGGTCCCGCGTCTCAACGCCTTCGGCCGTGGTGTGCATTCCCAGTTCATGGCCAAGGCTGGCGATCGCGCGCACGATCGCGTTGCAGTCATCGCGCGTATTGAGTTCGCGGACGAAGGATTGATCGATCTTGATGCGGTCGAACGGAAAGCTGCGCAGGTAACTGAGCGACGAATAACCGGTGCCGAAGTCATCCATCGCGATGTGGATACCCAAGGTGCGCAGCCGGTGCAGCATCGCCAAGGTTGCCTCGGTATCATGCAGCATGACGGTTTCGGTGATTTCCAGTTCCAGGCGATTTCCTGGCAGGCCAGAATTCGGCCAAAGCCTGCGCGACGAGATCGACGAGATCATGGCTTCTGAACTGCACCGGCGACAGGTTGACCGCGACCTTCAGACCGTCAGGCCATGACGCAGCGTCCATGCACGCTTGGTGCAACACCCATGCGCCGATATCCTTGATGAGACCGATTTCCTCGGCCAGGGGGATGAACTCACTGGGTGGTACGAAGCCCCGCTTCGGATGGCGCCATCTGATGAGAGCTTCGAAGCCGGCGCTTCGTCTGCGCCGCAGATCGATCAGTGGCTGGTAGAACAACGCGAGCTGACGTGCTGCCAGCGCTTGGCGCAGGTCCAGTTCCATCAGACGTCTCGCCTGCATCTGCGCGTCCATCGCGCGGTGAAATAGACGGTAGGCACTGCGGCCGTCTGCCTTGGCGCGATACAACGCGAGATCCGCGCAGCGGAGCAACTGATCTGGCTCCAACCCATCCTGCGGGGCGAAAGCGATGCCGATGCTGGTGGCGATGACGATTCGGTGGCCCTCTACCTCGAACGGTGCGGCGAACGCATCGAGCAGGCGGGTGGCGAAAGAAATCGCGTCCGACGGCTTGTCGATGGCGGTCTGGATGATACCGAATTCGTCACCGCCCAAGCGGGCGACCGTATCGGTGTCGCGGGTTTGCGCCGCCAAGCGTTGCGCAACGGACTGCAGCAATGCATCGCCCACTGGATGACCAAGCGTGTCGTTGATCGCCTTGAAGTGATCCAGATCCAGGCACAGAACGGTAAGCGTGCTGCCCCGCCGGGCGAACGCGAGCGCTTGCGTCAACCGGTCATGGAACAGCACCCGGTTGGGCAGGTCGGTCAGCGGGTCATGTTCCGCCAAGTGCTGTAATTTCGCTTCTGCCACACGGCGGGCAGTGATTTCCTCGAAGGTGGTGAGCCAGCCTTCCTGCATCGGCTGATGGGTCACATTGAAGGCGCGACCGTTCGCCAGCTCCCAGGTGACCACGGCACGTTCGTCCCGCATAAGCAAAGAACTGCGGCGCTCGCGCACGCCTTGCATGTCGTCAGCAGTAACCTGCCCTGCATCGATCACTGCATCGGTCAGCTCCTGATGCGTCATACCAGGGACCAAGATTGCCTCATGCACGCCGAACAAGTGGTGAAATCGGCGATTGACCACCAAGAGGCGATTGCTGCCGTCGAACATCAACAGGCCCTGCTGCATATTGTTCAACGCCATATCGAATTGGTGGCTTTGCTGTTCCAGAACGGCAACCCAACGCTTCTGCTCCTCAGCGCGCGCGTGGGCAGATAGCAATGCCTCTGAATGGTGCAGATGTCGGATTGCCAAGGTGATCGATGTTGTCAGAATCAGTTCGATAAGCGCGGTTATGGCGACAAAACCACGGGTTTCGTGCCGCCAGGTAGCTAGCGTGCCATGCAGCGAGGAACTAACGGCGACCAGGAGTGGGAAGTGTGCAACATGTTGGGCGGTGATTAGCCGCTTTTGACCATCGAATAAGCTGGTGAGTTGGGTTGGGCCGTTTTGCACAGAGCCCAGCATGCGTTGGTAATTTTCCGTTGCTGACAGATTGGTTCCGATCATGGTGTCGGCATGTGGATAGCGAGCCAGCACCGTCCCGTCATTGCGGTATAGAGCGAAGGCAACATCCGGCTGGCCATCACGGTCTTCGTCGTCGATCACGAGGTGCGAAAAGAACTGCTCGAAACGATCAAGATTTATAGTGTTCAGAACAATGCCGATCAGGGCTCCGCCCGATGTTTCAATTCGGCGGCTGGAGTAGAGGGTCCATTGGCCTGTGGTCTGGCTCTTCTGCGGTTCGCTGATGAATGTCTTTGGTGCATCCGGAGCCAGCAACCCGGCAATGAAGTCTCGATCGTGAGAGTTCATATCGGGCGGTGGCCAGGTGTGCGAGAAATTAATCAGCCGACCGTCGATATCGTGCACTGAGAAAGCGGTCACCAGCGGCAATTGTGCGCCCCGATCTGCGAGGTATCGGTGCGTCTCGTAAGTCCCCATGCGAATGCGGAGTGCATTGGGCGAATTGATGCCCAATTCACGCATCCGATCCATCAGGTTATGCTGCAAGAGATCGACACCTTGCATGCCGCGGTCGATTTGATCCGCCAAAGCGATGCTCAGGTTTCGTAGTTCGCGCTTTTCGTGGGCGATGTGATCGGCACGCAGATCCGCAACGACCCATGCAGTCGCGGCCGCGACCAGCAGAGCAATGGCTATGCCGGAGCCAAGGATGAAGTTCCGCGCTCGGGCGTGCCCGACCAACGTAACCAGCCGTGCAAAGCAGGACGGCACCCCCAGGGCACTCCAAAGCCTCTCGGC
This sequence comes from uncultured Alphaproteobacteria bacterium, assembly GCA_963850535.1. Taxonomy (GTDB): domain Bacteria; phylum Pseudomonadota; class Alphaproteobacteria; order Acetobacterales; family Acetobacteraceae; genus JAMXLO01. The sequence continues at coordinate 29,141 of CAWKMC010000052.1, forward strand.
AGAGTGCCTCTGAGCGGTGAAGCTTCGGTTAAGTCGGTGGGCGAGGTTACCTAGGCCGTGGTTTGTTCAAGGCTGGTCAGCGATCGGCCCCGGGTCTCCGGCAACAGCAACAGCGCCACGATCATCACTCCGTAGGCGCTCAGGCTGAAGATTGCGATGGCTGTTGTCAGACCGACCTCGGCAGCGAGGAAGCCGACCAGCGCCGGGAACAGCGCGCCGATGCCACGGCCGACATTGTAACAAAATCCCTGACCGACACCGCGTACCGCAGTCGGGTACAGCTCGGTCATGAACGGGCCCATCGGCGAGAACATGATCAGTGAGACAAACCCAAGTACGAAGCCAACTGGCAGGAACCACTCATTGCTGAGTGGTGCAAATAAGTACACCAGCGTGAGTACAATGGACAGGACGGCAGAGAGCAGGAAAGTCCGCTTGCGCCCGATCCCATCTGACAGGTAGGCGCCGGTCACGAAGCCGAAGAAGGCGCCAAGGATCAATACCAGCGTATATCCGCCGGTGCCGACCGCAGACAGGCCGCGGACTGTCTTCAGGTAGGTTGGTAGCCACACACCCAGGGCGTAGCCGCCGCCCTGTGCGCCCGTCACCATCATGGCGACACGCCACGTCACCGAAAGATAGGGTGGCTTCAACGCGGAGAAGACGTGCAGGATGCCGGCGGCTGCGGCGTGGTCGCGGCGGAGTTCGGGTTCTTCAACGTAGCGGCGGATGAAGAACACCAGTGCCGCCGGTGCGAGGCCGATCCAGAACAGCGTGCGCCAGGCATATTCGACGGGCAGCACAGCGATCAGGAATGTGTAGAGAAGGGCGGCGGTTCCCCAGCCGATCGACCAGCCGGTCTGGACCAGGCCGACGGCGCGGCCACGGTAACGGTCGCGGATGACCTCGCCCATCAGCACGGCGCCGGCCGCCCACTCCCCGCCGAAGCCCAGGCCCTGCAGGGCGCGGAAGATGAACAGCTGGGTGAAATCCTGGGCGAAGCCGCACAGGAAGGTGAACACCGCGTACCAGACAATGGTGAACTGCAGTACGCGCACGCGGCCATAGCGGTCCGCCAGCGCGCCGGCGAGCCAGCCGCCAAAGGCGGAGACCAGAAGGGTGATGGTGCCCAGGACGCCGGCCTGACCCGTGGAGATGTGCCAGAGCGCAAGCAGGCTAGGGATCACGAAGGAGAAAATCTGCACGTCCAGCGCATCGAGCGACCAGCCACCGAAGCATGCGGTCATGGTGCGTTTCTCGCGCGGGGTCAGATCGGAGAACCAGGCGAACATGGCGTGTCTTCCCTTTGGCGTTCGTTCTTGGACCCGTGTCGCAGTACGTGACCGGTCGGTCGCACCCCGCATCGTCCTGGCCCAGCGCATCATCACCGGGACGGACTGTACTGATCAACAGCCGCCGGGAGAGGCGCGATCCGAACGGATCACGTGACCGTTGCCCGAGAACACATCCGTGCACCGGGCTGGCACTGCGTTGTTAATTCCCCCTTTGAATTATCAATCGCAGCACGGTGCAGCGGATAGTGCGGCCGTGAACCAGTGTGGGGCCGACGGTTTTGAACACGACGTGGCCGATACGATGAAGCCGCCTCCGGATCGTTGGCGTGCCATGGTCGCGGGCGTGCGTCGGCGTGTCGCTCTCGCAGCCCGCGCCAGAGTCCTATGCTGCTGAGGAAGCAGTTATGCCCAAGTGATCGCGCCGGTAGGTATAGTAGCAACACCACGCAAATCGATCGCTTGCGCGGCACCCGAGCCGAAGGTGATAAGTGTGCCCCCCTGGTTATCGGAACCCTGCACCATTGAAGCTTGCAAGGCGCTATCGAGAACTATTTTGTCGCCCTTGTCAGCAGAAAAGTCCTGGATCGTGAGTGAGCTACTGCCGGTGTGGAACACATAACTATCGCTGCCGCTACCGCCAGTGACATCCAGGCTGCCGGCTCCAGCGGTGAAGGTATTGGTGCCTGCGTTGGCAGTGACGGTAGCAGAGCCCGGACCTCCGGTGACGCTTAGAGAGCTCGGATCGACAAATGCGATCTTGCTAGTCCCGGTTCCAAGATTGACTGAAGCGACATTGCTGCTGCTGAGCACCAAGGTATCGTCGCCGACTGTGTAGGTGCCGGTGTTCGATAAATCCTTCTGTAGTGACCCATGATCACTGGTCTCGGTTACCGAGGGGATGATACCTCCGGCGGATGTGGAACTGAGTGACCCGGATCCGGACCCGGGACCAATGGATCCTGCGTTCGACGACACGCTGCCGTCAGACGATCCACCCGCGTCCGTGCTATTGCTGCTGCCGCCAGACGATCCGCCGCCGTTCGTGCTATTGCTGCCGCCGCCAGTGGTCCCACTCTTGTCGGTCAAGCTATTGCTCGAAGCTCCCAGTGATGCAGACCCATCGTGGTCCTGGTAGCTCGGCATTCCGGCAACGCGGTCGCATTTGGATCTTTTGAGTAGGCATGCACCCACTGAATTTTGTATTCGTCAGACGAACCGCCCGCGGGTTCGGGAAGCCAACTCTCGTAGCTCGGACCGCCGCTGAGTATGAGACTAAGAGGCCGATCCTCCCCGGAAGTCTTTGGGCTAGAAAATACTGCCTGACCGTCAATGTACCAGGTCAACGTGTCGGGCGTCCACATCACTCCAAAGTCATGAAAGCCGGTTGTAATCCCGGGAACTTCATACAAATCAAGATTGCGCACCGGCGCGCTACTACTGTGATAAGTCATTTCGTAGTCACCAGCGATGTAGCCATTATGTTCAAAAACGTCGATCTCAGGGGGCGCTCCACCCGAGCTCGGTATCATCCAAAAATCAGCATTGTAGCCTGATGTCCCCGTCAATTGGGCACGGATCTCGAAGTATCCATACTGCTGTGATAGTCCTCCTTGCACACCGTTCGGATTGGTGTCGAGATACGGGGCCTGCTGAGGATTTATCGACATGACGAGCGAACCATTCTGCAAACTGTACAGAGAACCTGGCTGACCCGGAGGTGTAGGGTTGATCGTACCTTGGCCACCATTTGAGGTGTCGCCATAGAATGGCTCGGTCTCCCACTTGGTCCCCGATGTTCCTGGCTTGCCGATATCCGCGTTTGTGTCATCGGCAAACTCATCATCGAATGTCAGGTGGTAGCCCGATAGCGACAGTGATCCACTCATATTCTAATTCGCCCCCGTTGCGTTCTGTAACCGTTGCTTTCAGCAACCGTGTTAAACGGTGAGCGATAATGAGGCTATGGTAGCGCAGTTATAAAACGTGCAACTCGTCGATTTCGCTGCAGACGACTGTCTCAGTAGCAAAATATCTAGGGACGTATTCCCATGATGACCAGCGATGATTGGCCCGGGCATCACTGGATGCACTGTACTGGATCAGCTGTTGTCGGGAAGGCGTGAGCCGAATAGCATCATGTTGCCGTCGGGCTCCACGTAAGCAAACTCACGCATTTTGTAGTTGGTAGTGCGCAGCTGTCGCAGGCCGGGAATGCTGGCTGCCTGCCAAAGTGCGTGCAAAGCCTCGGCGTCGGCGACGCGGACATAAATACAGGATGCCGTTCTTTTTGGATCATGTTCCGGGTTAAGAGAGAACAAGAGCTCGATGTCATCGCGCTTCGTCATCATGAAGTTGTCAATCACGTCGGCGCTAAACCCGAGCCGTGCATAGTGCTGCCGTGTTCGCGCGATATCTGTGGTCGGCATGATCGGCGCAACGCTGATGCAGCGGCCAGATTGATCGGTGTCGGTCACTCTTCGTTCTCCTGACCACCGGTGCCGAGGCCGATCAGCGCCGCGAGGGTTCGGCAGGTGCACGCAAAATCGTCCTGCCCGACCCTTGCTATCAGGTCATCGTCGATTTGCTTGCGTGCCATCGCTTGCACCGCCGCAGCGGCCTTGCCGCGCTCGGTGAGAGCCACAATCATCTTGCGCCGATCATCCTTGTCGACGGTTCGCTCCAGGTAGCCGCGCGTCACCAAGGTATCTACGAGCAGTCCGGCGGCCTGCTTGGAGGTCCTCAATTCCCTGATGAGTTGTGCGAGGGGAACATCTCCGAGACCGAGTGCCAGCCCACCGATGACGTAGAGGCCGTTTCTCGGAATATCGCCAAAGCCCGCATCGGCGAGCGCGAGACGCATCGCGGCCCCATAAGTGTGGCGTGCATGCCGCAACAGGGCAGGCATAACAGGTTCTACATCCATGAAGGGCCATACCGTCCACGCTTATGACAGTCAACAATCTTTACTATATCTGCATTGCAGGCGCGCCCGCGCAGCGGTTCACAGAGCGTTAGCTGCGCAGCGGCTAAATGAAGGGTCTGACGCCGGCGTCACCCCGAAAGAGGGAAGCCATTCATGAGCTTCGAACCCGATCTCCGTGGCAGACTTCGAGCGATGGGTATCGATGAAGAGACCCGAAGCATACTCCGCGAATTGCGCCCGAAGGTGGCCCAGAGCATCGACGATGCGATCGGTGCTGCGTATTCGGGATCCTGAGCTTTCCTGAGGTCAGCAAGGTCTACCAGTCTATTGATCTGGCGGCCGCCAAGCGGGCGCAGAAGCAGCATTGGCTGGACGATGTGTTCTCGGGTGAATTTAGCGAAGACCAACTGGTCCACTCGGTGGAAATGGGAACGCAACGCCAGCGCGCCGGACTGGAGCTGCGTTGGTATTTCGCCTTTTGGATGAACATCTACTGTCATCTTTTGCAGCGGATTACACCGGACTACCGGAAGAGACCCGAGCGCCTGCTCAAGGTCCTTGCCGCGCTGGGCAAGGCTGTGTTCTTCGATATCGAAATCTTCACCGCAGTCTTCATGCACGCGGTCTCGCCAGCCAGACGGCGAAGGCGACAGATGAGATTTCGGCACAGATCGCCGCAGTACAGCAGGCCACGCAGCATGCGGCGGCGGCGATTGCGGGAATCAGCCGAACGATTGGCCAGGTCAGCGAAATCGCCGGTGCGATCGCCACGGCGGTCGATCAGCAGCGCAATGCCACGCAGGAGATCGCCCGGAACGTGCAGGAGGTCGCTCACAGCAGCGGTATCGCCAACGGGAACATGGCGGCGGTCACCGATTCCGCCGGACAGACCGGCGCGGCCGCACGAGGGGTCCTGACCAGCGTGGGCGAACTGGCCAGCCAGTCCGACCACCTTGAAGCGCAGATCGATCAGTTCCTTCACAGTATCCGCCCGCGCTTCCTGATCGGTTCGGACAACGGGCGCGACACCCGGGAGCGGGAGGCGTATGATAGCCGGTCGTTATCCCCTGAGTACGAGAGACCGGCTTTGACCCAAGTTGCGATCACGAGGACCACCAGCCCGAAACAGCCTCCGGCGGATGAGACGCTGGCCTTCGGTCGTGTGTTCACCGACCACATGTTCATGATGGAGCACGATGAGGGGAAGGGATGGCACAATCCGCGTGTTGTGCCTTATGGGCCCTTTACCCTGGATCCGGCATGCTGCGTGCTGCACTATGGGCAGGCGATCTTCGATGGGATGAAGGCTTTCCGAGGACAGGATGATCGCGTGCGGCTGTTCCGGTTGCCGGACCACGCGCGGCGGCTGAACCGGTCGGCGCATTACCTGTGCATTCCAGAGCTCGATCCAGAGTTGGTCGAGGAATCGATCCGCGCATTGGTGGAGGTGGACCAGCGCTGGGTGCCGTCACGGCCTGGAACGTCGCTCTACATCCGGCCGACGGTGATTGCGACCGAGACGTTTCTCGGAGTCCATCCATCGAGCAGCTACATCTACTATGTCATTCTGTGCCCCGTGGGTGCGTACTACAAGGAAGGTATGAACCCGGTTCGGATCCTGGCATCGGACCAGCACGTGCGGGCAGTGAAGGGCGGCCTGGGCGCGGCAAAGACCGCCGGCAACTATGCGGCCAGCCTGTTTGGAGCCGAGGAGGCGCAGAAGGCGGGTTACACTCAGGTGCTGTGGCTGGACGGTGTCGAGCATCGCTACCTGGACGAAGTCGGTACCATGAACATCATGCTCAAGATCGATGAAGAGGTGATCACGCCACCCTTGAACGGCGCGATCCTGGCGGGCGTAACGCGCGATTCGGTGCTAACGCTGCTGCGCGACTGGGGCATGCACGTATCAGAACGGCCAGTCGCGATTGAGGAGGTGATCACTGCGGCGCAGGCAGGGCGGCTGGAAATGTGGGGGACCGGGACCGCGGCGGTGATCTCACCGGTGGGCGAACTTGGCTTTCAGGGCGAGCGCTACGTAATCAATGGCGGCAGGACCGGCGCGCTCACGCAAAAGCTGTACGACACGATCGTCGGCATTCAGTACGGGACGGCGCCTGACCCGTATGGCTGGACCCGGCTGCTGGGAAATCGGCTGGGCGGCTGATCGCTGCCCGTCGCAGTTTTCGATCGCCATTGACGCCGGTTCCCAAGCGTAGGTGGCCGACGTCTTGGCACAGGCCAGGAGTTCAAAATTCAGCTGGCAGTCAGGAGATTATATAGCTGCCCCTGGAGAACTTTCACCTGCCGTCGGTGCGTCTACCAGCGGCGACTCACCTGGAGGCGTCTGAATTCTGAACCACAGACCGTCCGATGAGGTGGGATAAATCCGGACGGTTGTACCCGCCACAAGCTCCTTCATGCCTACTGCCTCGGCTACCTGAGCAAGAATTTTGGCACAGTCATCGGCGCTTGTGTACGGTGGCACGTTCCACGGCGATCCGGTCGGAGGTAAGAGCCTTCTTGTTCCGAAGTCGAGAATTTCGACAAACGCGCCATCCGGACCTGCGGACCGGATGAAATGAAACTGAACATAGTGTCCGACAGGTAATGACCGTTGAGCGGCCAGCCAGCCCAAGGAGGTAGCGGGCGGTGCATCAGATGCGGCCAGCGAAAGTGAAAGCAAGGCGCCAACGACGATCCTCGGCGTTCTCACGAGCTCTTCTCCGCCAGCCGCGTGTAGATGTTGTGAAGGAGTTGTGCTCCCTTCGTCCAGGAAGCTAGAGCAAACATTAGTGATGCACGGTGCACAGGATCAAGCAACTGTTCGACACCTGGCTTCCTGGACGCAGGTCGGGCGATGTGCGGCGAGTCACTCACGACGAACCTCGCGGCGCAGTTACCCGTGAGGGCCGCGGCATCGCGCAATGACGATGTTCGCAGGGGTGTTGGGCCGCCACGGTAGAGCGCCGGATTGCGGATGCAAAAGGTTTGGCCAATCATGTGTTACGTGGTCGGTATCCCGCGCCACTGGGGGAGGTCCTATGAAAGAATCCGTATGTCGGCGTGCGATTTTAGTTGGCGTGTCCATTGTCTCCGTGACCTATTTCGGGACGATGGCGCAAGCTGATTTACCTCAGGCGAAGGTATGTTCTGCCGATGATGGCGGCTGGTCTGTTCCCGGTGGCGTAGCTTCGACAGGCGAAATCGTCATGGACAACGATGGCGGATGGTGCGGCCAGCGCTTAGGCGTTAAGTACAATCAGACTATATTCGGCGGCGCGATGCACCTGTCTCGGCGACCTGCACATGGTCGGGTGTCGATTACGCGAAACAGCAATGGCACCGACGTGTACTGATAAGCCGAATCCCGGCTATACTGGGCCAGATGCCTTTAGCGTGCTGGTTGAGTTTTACAAAATCGACAAGCCCTACAAAGTCGAGGTGAGATAGGGCGAGTGCCGTCTGCTTGCCGCCGGCACTGCGTCAGATGGCGAAGTCGGCGAGATTGTCCCACTTTGTCATCGTCGAGCGACATCGCCAGCAGGATCTTCGTGTCGCCGGGATACGCGACGACGCGCAGGCCGTCTTTCGTCGCTGTAGCTGTTGCAGCTTGCATCGGACTTCTTCGCTGAACGCGGGTTATTAGGTCGGGACCCCCACTCTCATACTATCCATGCATAAGGCGGTCACGCAACGAATATCAGCTGGCCTGCAGAAAGTCGTCGGTATATTCGCCGCGGGAGACCTTCACCGGGATTTCCTCCTCGGTGGTGCAAGCAAGGATTTCCGAGCCGGCGGCTCGGGAGGGCTGCGCGAGCTGATCGATCTGATCGGCGAAAGCTTGGGCGTGCGCCTGGTCGAGCCGCCAAAGGAACGCGCCAGGTTCGCTTGCTGCGTGGATCCCGAGGGGCCCGGCAGCAGCGGTCAGATGGATGGATGAGCGTTCTATCGTTGTATCGGTGGGATGGTGCGCGAACTGGCGCAGTGTGGCGGCAAGGCGGTGCAGGTCTTCGACCTCGCCGAGCATCAGCACCATGGGATTGAAGTCACTTGGCAGAAAACCGACGCGCAGCATCAGACGACTTCGATGATGTCAGTGGCGTGGCAGAGCTCTTCGGCGCCTGGGTCATCAGCTGGCACCTCGATCAGGCGCACCTTCGCCCACTCGTCGTTGACGATCTCCAGCACCTCGGCGGTGATGCCACCGACCAGACGAAGTCTGTTACCAACAGAGACGGCGGAGAGTTCGATCACAAGCACCCCCTCCCCGACCTTCCCCCGCTTCGCGGGAGAGGGAGGTCGACGCACATCAAAAGAAGATACTCAGGTTTTTCGCGAGCAGCACATTCTGTTCCAGAATGATCTCGCGGCGTGCGATCTGCCAGGAGGTGCCGACGCGGCGTAATTCGTCCGTGCGGCGACCGATGAAGGTGAAGTTCTCGTACTCAATGCGGTTCTGATAGACCAGGAAGCGGCAACCGACTGTGACCTCCTGCGCATCCTCGACCGACGGACGCACTTCCAGCAGGCGCACGTTGCTGACCATGTGGGTGACGCGCGACAAAGGCTCTTCGGCGTAATGCACTCCGGTGAGTATCTGCTCCACCCGCTTGCCCAGCGTCCATTTGTCCTCGTCGAACCAGCTGATGCCTTCCCCTTGCTTCGTGTTCTCGCGTTCCGCGTGCTGGCCGAACTTCACGTTGCGGCGCATCGGCATGAAGTAGGTCAGGTCCTCCGCCAGGAGGTCGAGCCAGTCCTTGAAGCGACGCTGGTCCAGGAGGTCGGCTTCGAGATACAGGAAGTCCTCGATCTCTCCACGCAGCTGGTACCAGGCAAGCGAGCGCATCACTCCGCTGCCGCACGTATCGTTGGATGGCCGATCAGGGCGTCCCACGGCGCGCCCTCCAGATAAGATCTGTAGACCCGATAATAGTTGCGCGGCGTCTGATCGGTGATCTGCAGCGAGACGTCGCCCGGGATCGGGTCGTTGGTCTTATAGGCTCCCATCGACAGCTGGTAGTTGAACGGATAGCGACGCGCGATGGTGCCCTTGCTGGCTTTAGTGGCGTAGAGCCAGTTCTCCATATCGTCTTGCTCGGTCATGCCGGCGGGGCCGGAGTAGCGCATATAGTAGTGACGGAGCACGTCCTTCACCTCGGCCGGGGCGTCGGCATCGACCAGGAAAAAGCGCCAGCCTTCGGTCTCGGTCGGGCTGTGCGGATGCCAGACACAAATGCCGCGCGGTTGGCGGCCATGATACGACGCGTTGGGAAAGAACGTGCCGACCAATGGCAGGGTGCGCGCCTTCTCGCCCAGCCGGCGCTTCCGTTCGTAAAAGCAGTAGCGAAAATACTCATCGACGATCGGATGATGCTGATAGGTCGAGACGTACTCCGTGTCGGTGGGCATCAGCGCGCCGGTGAGACCGTGGCCTTGCGGGAAACCGACCCAGAAGCGCTGCCCGCCGGCATATTCATTGTCGCGCCGGCTCGAGGCGCCGCGCTGGCCAGACGGGCCCATGCCGATCATATCCACCGAGCGATGCGACGGATTGTGGTAGGTGTCGCCCAAGAAATTCTCGGCAGCGAACTTCCAGTTAGACGGGAAGACCCATTTGTGCACGCCGATCACCTCGGCGCCACCCGGCCGACCATCGCGACAGTCGACCACGTTATCGAGGTGTTCGCGCGCGTCACCCATGTAGTCCAGGAAGTCGGGCGCCTGCGGATCCCAGGACGCCCACACCGTGCCGTGATACAGCGCGAGCTTTGGCACCTCGATCAGCGACCATTCTTCGCGGTTCAGCGTGCCTTCATAGAGTGCACGATACAGCGGCACGCCCTGCAATCTGCCATCTGTCGTGTAGCTCCAGGAGTGATACGGGCAGACAAACAGCGAGGTATTGCCCTGCTCATAGCGACAGACCTTCATGCCGCGATGGCGGCAAGAGTTTAGAAATACGTGCACCGCGTCCTGCCCATCGCGGCATAGGATCACCAACTCCTCGCCCATGCGGGAGACAAAGAAATCACCGGGCTTCGGGATCTGGCTTTCGTGGCCAATGAACAGCCAGGCGCGGGAGAACAGCTTCTCCAGTTCCTCGCGGTACAGTTCAGGCGAGACGAAAATCTCACGGCTGATGATACCGCGTTCGGCGTCGATCATCGCTGTCATCTGTTCACTCCGCGGCTGCCTGCACCGACGGGCGGCCGATCAACTCGTCCCACGGCGCACCATTCAGATAGGAGGCGTAGACACGATAGTAGTTGCGTGGCGTCTGCTCCGTGATCTGCAGCGATACGTCGCCAGGGATCGGATCATTGGTCTTGTACGCGCCCATCGACATCTGGTAGTTGAGGGGATGACGGCGGGCGATGGTGCCCTTCGATGCGGCAGTGGCGTACAGCCAGTTCTCCATGTCGTCCTGTTCGGTCATGCCGGCGGGGCCGGAATAGCGCATGTAGAACCGGCGCAGCACATCCTTCACTTCGGCCGGCGCATCAGCATCGACCAGGAAGAAGCGCCAGCCCTCGGTTTCCGTCGGGCTGTGCGGATGCCACACGCAGATGCCGCGCGGCTGACGGCCGTGATACGAAGCGTTGGGGAAAATGTTGCCGGTGAACGGCAGCAGACGCGCTTTCTCGCCCAGGCGACGCTTCCGCTCATTGAAGCAGTGGCGGAAGTATTCGTCCACCACCGGGTACTGTGCATACGACGGTTCGTATTCCATGGTCGGCGGCATCAGTACGCTGTGCATGCCGTGCCCCGCCGGGTGTCCCACCCAGACGTGCTGGCCCTTGTTGTACTCGTTGTCGCGCCGGCCTTTCTCTCCGCGCTGTGCACTGGGGCCGATGCCGATCATGTCCACCGAGCGGTGCGACGGGTTGTGGTAGGTATCGCCCAGGAAATTCTCGGCGGCGAACTTCCAGTTGGACGGGAAGACCCACTTGTGCACGCCGATCACCTCGGACCCACCGGGCCGTCCATCACGGCAGTCGAGCACCTGGTCCAGGTGATCGACCGCAGAACCCAGGTAGTCGAGCAGGTCCGGCGCGGCCGGATCCCACGACGCCCAGACCGTGCTCTTGTAGACGGCCAGCCTGGGGACCTCGATCAGCGACCAGTCTTCGCGCTTCAGCGTGCCTTCATAGAGCGCGCGGTACAGCGGCACGCCCTGCAGCTTGCCGTCGGTCGTGTAGCTCCAGGAGTGATACGGGCAGACGAACAGCGAGGTATTGCCCTGCTCGTAGCGGCACACCTTCATGCCGCGATGCCGGCATGAATTCAGGAACACGTGCACTGCGCGCTGCGCGTCGCGGCATAGGATCACCGACTCCTCTCCCATGCGGGAGACGAAGAAGTCGCCTGGGTTGGGGATCTGGCTCTCGGTGGCCGACGAACAGCCAGGCGCGGGTGAACAGCTTCTCCAGTTCCTCGCGATAGAACTCGGGCGAGACGAAGATTTCGCGACTGATCATGCCGCGTTGCAGATCGATCATCTGGTCGATGGGCAGGGTCGTGGTCATCGGCCCAACCTCCCTGTGGTTGGCCGATTGTGCGCCGGCCGAACCCCCAGGCGTCAAGCCCGCCAGCGTCGCGGGGTCGCCTGGTCGCTCAGTCGCCGCGCCCGTGCAGGTCCGCTTTATTGCCATCCGTATTGGCAAAATGAATGGTGACAGTATTGCCCTCGAACGTGAGCAGCCAGCGCTGCGTCGCGCTGCCGCCAAGGATGCGACGCTCGACCTCCAGGCTATTGTTGCTTACCCAGCGTCCGCGGGCGGCAGCGATGCCGAACTGGTTCGCCGCGGCCACGCGGAAGCGGCCGTCAAGCCCGAGCGGGCCCGGGAAATAGTTGGTGACGGCACCGGGTTTGCCGCTGCTGGTTGTGAGGATCCACATCGGGTCTTCGCTGGTCAGCCGCAGCTCGATCGTTGTGAGATGCAATGCATTCTCGTCCAACCGGTAGCTCCGACCCGACACCGCCTGCTGCGATGGAGACGTCCCGCCGACCGCCAGTGGCCGTTCGTTCGCTGCGGCCCCGATGGAAGCTGCCAAGGCGGATTGTCCGATCAGGTCGGGTGGCAATGCGCTGTCCGATTTGACCGCTGCAACAACGTCGTCGATAAGCCGGCCGATCGGGTAGAATTCGTCATCCGGCATATATCCGGTCATGGCCACGACGACATCGGTACTTTGGCAGTAACCAGGATCCGTTGGGAATGCCGGCCCAATGCCAGCAGCGCGCCTTTCTCCGGCATCGACCACCAAAGGTTCGCATAGTGGAGCCCGAAAGTCGCCGTAACCTTCCCCGCTTCTGAATAGGCTACCCAGGAAGCAGGTATGATCTGCCGTCCGTCCCACATCCCTTCGTGCAGGTACAGGTAGCCGACCTTCAGCATGTCTCTCGGATCAAGTGACAGCCCGGCCTCCCCGTCCGTTACCCCCTGAGCATCGGGCTGTCGCCAGCGTTCGGTGAAGATGCCGAGAGGTGCGAACAGCTTCTGTTTCGCGTAGTCCCAGGCGTTCTTGCCGGTCTTCCGGGTGATCAGGGCGGAAAGCACATAGGGATTGCCGCCATTGTATTGGAACTTTGTCCCCGGCGGATCGGACATCGGTTGATCCAGCACAAACGACGTTGGATCCGGCGCACGATGCATCCGCATGATCGTTTCGTCCGGTGTGTAGTTCTTCTCCTGCCACTGGATGCCGGATGTCATGTTCAGCAAGTGCTGGACGGTGATCGCCTTTTTGTTTTCATCGAGATTTGCGATCTGCTTATCGGCGAACAGGTCCACTATCTGATGATCTGCATTATCCAGCACGCCGTCGCTGATTTCGATCGCCGTCAGAGTGCCGACGATGCTCTTGGTGACAGAACGCAGATCATGTGGGATCCCGGAACGGTACGGCGCGTAGTATGCCTCGGCAACGATCTTGCCATGACGCACGACCAGCAAGCTGTCTTGCATCCTGGTGCCCACTGTATCGATCAGGTCGGCGAGCGCTCCCGAGGACATGCCCTGCTCCTCTGGGGTCGCGGTCTGCCACGCTGCGGTGGGCCACGGCGTCTCGGCAGCAAACGCCGTTCCCGCGAAGATCCAGGTGAAAATAAAGCTCGCCAATCTCATCAGATTACTCCGCCCGCCAGGGTTGCTTGGGACCACCACTTACGCAAGTGGCCTGTCGTCCGAAACTGCTCGGCCGTAGTGCTTCACTTTGCAACTGGCTTTGGCCGACGAGCCTTATAGCCAAGATTGGCGGAGCGCTTCTGCTTCCCTACCCCCCGGGTGGCCGCATATCGACTGTCGGAGGCACTGACGAAGCACCCGTGCGCGTCGCCAGATGGCTGGACGACCGGCGTGACATTGCGAACCCGCGAATGATCGCTGCGCCCCCCACGATAATGCCAAGGGATACTACGGCTGCGATGAGCACCGTTTCGACGAAGATCGCCATGCGCCCAGCCCATTGCTTTCGGTCAAGCATACAGAGGCGGCGACATGAGGGTCAAATTTCAAACTGAAACAGCACCTCGTCGGCTGAAGCATTGTCACGATAGCCATGCCTTCTGGCTGTGGGAATGCGTCGATGCTATGGGGTTCTATCGCTGCGGCGGACGATCCGACGCCATTGTAAGCCACGGCAAATTCGAGGCATGTTTCACTCGCATCCTTGAGCCGGCGTGGCGTTGGATGGGACAAACCTGGAGGAGCGGTCCATGTTCCAGAAACTGCATCACGTTGCGTATCGCTGCCGCGATGCGCAGGAGACCGTTGAGTTCTATACCAAGGTGTTGGGGCTTAAATATGCTGCCGGCGAGGTTATGCCGGAGGGCCAGAAGGCATATGGAGAAGAGGTCGATCTGATCCATATCTTCTTCGAATGCGGTGACGGCAGCTACATCGCGTTCTTCGATCTGCCGAGTTCGCCGCCCGCCAAGTCGGACCCGAACACACCGAGTTGGGTCAACCACATCGCCTTCGAGGTGCCCAGCATGGAGGCGCTGCTGGAAGGCAAGCGGCGCGTGGAGGCTGCCGGCATCGATGTCCTCGGGCCGAAGGACCACGGGTTCTGCCAGTCGATCTATTTCTTCGACCCGAACAATATTCGCCTGGAGATGACCCTGCGAACCGAAGCGCCAGGGGTACTCGACAATATGGAGAGCGTCGCGGCTGACAAATTGGCAGAATGGAACGCACGCAAGCGGCGCAAGTACGGTGTTGCGGCCTGACCGGCGATGCAGGACGAGCTGGTCGCGCTCGATGTGCCGCCCGGCAGCGGCTATGACAGCCAGAGCGGGCTGAACAACCTGTTCCCGCGGGTGTTCGGCCGACTGGCAGCCGAGGGCTGCGGCAGACGGGTGGCCTTCATCGTGATCCATCCGACCAGCAACTTTATGGGGCATTACTTGATCGCACCGCTGCAACGCCGGGGGCGCGCGATCCTGGCGTTGAACACACGCTATGTGGCGAATGATTTGGCGCTGATCATGGAGCGTGCAATCCAGGATCTCGGTGCTGGTGTGCAGTTTCTGCGTCAGCGTGGCTACGAGCGCATCGTGCTTTGCGGTAATTCCGGCGGCGGCTCACTTGCCGCGTTCTATCAGGCGGAGGCGGAGAACCTGACCGTCACCACGACGCCGGATGGCATGCCGTTTACGCTGCGTCCGGAACAAATCCCGCCAGTCGATGGGTTGGCTATGTTGGCGGCGCATCCAGGACGTGCGGCCACCATGGTCGAATGGATCGATCCGTCGGTGGTCGATGAGCGGGACATGTACGCGACCGACTCGTCGCTCGACATGTACACTGCGGCGAACGGTCCACCGTACGATGCTGCGTGGCTGCACCGCTATCGTGCGTCGCAGCGTGCTCGCAACGACCGAATTACCGATTGGGTTCTCGAACGCCTGGCGGCGTTGAATGCCGACCCGGACACGGAGCTGATCAAGGACGCGCCGTTCATTGTGTATCGTACAGTGGCCGATCCGCGCTTCCTCGATTTGGCGCTGGATCCGAGCGATCGGGCTGTGGCGCACAACAAGCGTCTGAACTATGGGCCGACCAATCTGGGTCGATTCTCTACGTTGCGGTCGTTCCTGAGCCAATGGAGCGGGCGACTGTCGCGCGCGGATGGTCCGTCGTGCATGGCGCGCTGCTCGGTGCCGGTGCTGAATGTGATGTACTCAGCGGACACGCTGGTGTTTCCGGCCCAGTGCCGGTCGTGGTCGGAGGCTGCCGGGTCGCGATGCACTGACCACACGCTCAAGGGAGCGACGCACTTTCTGCTGGAACAGGATGCGTTGATCGAGGAGCTGGCGGATCTGCTGGTCAGTTGGGCGGATGGGTTGTGACCACCCCCTCCCCCTAGCCCCCTCCCGCGAGGGGAGGGGGGATCTCTACCGGATGTCAGCCGATCGAGATGCGGCGAGGTTGTGCCTCCTTGGCTTTCGGCAAAGTGAGGGTCAGCACGCCGTCATCGAGCTGCGCGCTTATGTGCTCCTGATCGACCTTGTTGGACAAGGTGAAGGACCGTGTGTAGTGGCCGACGTTATACTCGGTGTAGAGTGGCTCCATGCCGCCGTACTTGGAGAACTCTATCCGGCCGTCCACACGAAGGACGTTGTTTTCCAGCGAGATATCCAGGTCCTTCTTCTCGACGCCCGGCATTTCCAGTACGACCGTCAGCGCCTCATCGGTTTCATAGATGTCGCCGTACGGAACGTAATAGCGACCGGGGACTGTCTTCTCCTCCTTGCTGACAAGTTCCTTCTTGTCACGGACAGCGAGCTCTTGTGGGGTTGCCATGGAAACCTCCCTTACGACACCTGGACGGACCGCGGTTTGTCGCGCTCGGCGCGTGGCAAATACAGTGCCAGAATACCATCACGGCATTCCGCCTTGACCCCGTCAGCGTCGATCTCGACCGGCAGAGTCATAGCCCGGTCGAAGCGACCTGACAGTCGTTCACGCCGATGCACGCCTGCCTTTTCCGGATAGGTCACTGACTTGCTGCCGGACAGGCGGATCGTATTGCCCTTCACCTGCACCTGCAGGTCGGACTTCTTTATGCCGGGGACTTCGGTGACGATGATGAAGTCGTCGCCCTTGTGGAAGACGTTCATCGGCGGATAGCTGCCGCCGCTGCTTGGGCCTGATGTCAACCAGCTGCTTGATCGAAACGAATCGAGTGCCTGCTGGAGACCGCTGAGCGCATCAAATGGATCGCCGAACAGTGGCATTGTTCACTCCCTCTGCTGCTCAAAGCAGGAAGTGCAAGCGCACTGGCCGACCGTTGTCAGCCGTTGCCGGCCCTCTTGGTGGCGGCTTGGCACTTCCTGACTACGAGTGCCAGGCGAGTTAGGAACCGGAACAGCTTGCGTCAAGGGTTTGGCTGGGCCCCTCCCGCGAGGGAGGGGCATTACCGCGGAGGCTATGCGAAGGCGAAGTCGGTAGCGCCGATGGTGGCGAGTTGCGTGTTCTGCAAGACGACCATCCCGGCGCCGGCAACTTTGGCACCGAGGTCGACGTGAACGTCGGCGCCGACTTGCGAGATCGTGCCGGCGAGGTCGCTGAAGCTGCTGAGCGCCGAGCCGTATCCGGCGAGTTGGATCAGGTCGGTGCCGTGCTTGAAGTCGGCGATCGTGTCGGTTCCGTTGAGACCGGAGAACACGAACCGGTCGGCACCCGCACCGCCCAGCAGCAGATCGTCGCCATGGCCGCCATGCAGCACGTCGTCGCCGGCGCCGCCGTCGAGAATGAACTGCATGATGGATGATGCGACGCCGGAGGCGTCGATGACATCGTTGCCACCGAGGCCCGCGACAACGATCGGAGTGCCTGCCTGACCGGGAAGTGTCTCCGGCTTGGCCAAGCCGCTCACCGTAACGTTGCCGCCGTTGTCAGCAATGGTGATGGCATCGTTTGCAGCGGTCCCGGCAAGCGGAGGCACGCTAGCGGTTGAGGCCGCGCCTGCATTGGCACTAAGCGCCGATGCGGCGGCGCGGATCGGTGCGACAGCCGACTGAATAACAACGTTGTCGCCAGGTCCGCCGTCGAGGACGTCCTGTCCTCCGCCACCGATCAGCACATCATCACCGGCACCGCCGGTAAGCGTGTCGTTGCCCGGACTGCCGATCAGGACGTCGTCGCCGTCGCCGCCATTGGCGGTAAGTTGCGCCGCTGCGGACAATCCCGATGCCACGATGACGTCGTCGCCGCCAAGCCCGTTGATGACGATGCGATCATTTGCATCGAAATTGGTGATATGCACCTGGGCCGCAAGACCCAGCACGGTGATGCCGGTGCTATCGCCAACGACCTGGATGACGTCTTCGCCGGCCGTCCCATTTATGACGACAGTATCGGGCTGGTTGTCGGGGCCACCGCCGGCTGCTGCCAGGTCCAGGTTGACCAGATTGGTGTCGGTGCCGGACAGGTCGTTGACCACGATGGTGTCGGAACCGCCCAACGCACGGAAGTCGATGGTCTCCGTGTCGTTCAGGTCCATGGTGATGTTGGCAACGTCGCGGAAGAAGCGAACGCGCCCGCCGTTGGCAGAGATGTCGATATTCTCGTTGACGTTGGCACCGTTGAACAGCAGCGTGTCGTTGCCGGTCTGGCCCTCGACCACGTCGCTGCCATCGCCGGGATTCCAGACGAACGTATCGTCTCCTGCGCCCATCAGGGCCGCGTCATTGCCGAGTGCCGCCGACGATCGTATCGTCGCCGGCGCTGCCGACCAGCAGGTCGGCACCGGCGCCTCCGTTGAGGACCAGTTTGATCTGGCCGGCGGCAAGTCCGGATGCGTCGATCGTATCGTCGCCCGCCCCACCATTCACAGTGAGTGTGTCGTTGGCGCCGTCGGCATGCGCGATCAGCACCTCAGCGGGCAGCCCATTCACGGCAACCGCGCCGCCACCGCCCGACACCTTGATGGCGTCATTGCCCGCCGTGCCGTTGACGACCACCTGGTCCGGCGCACCGTCGCCATTGCCAGCTATGCCGAGGTCGAGCGATACATACTTGACGTCCGTGCCGCTGAGATCGTTGACCGTGATGGTATCGGCGCCACCGAGCGCATTGAACTGAATGGTCTCGACGCCGTTGAGATCCATGGTGACATTGGCGACATCCCGAAAGAAGCGGGCGCGACTGCCGTTGGCAGAGATGTCGATGTTCTCGGCAACATTGGCGCCGTTGAACAGCAGTGTGTCGTTGCCACCCTGACCTTCAACGGTGTCGCTGCCGTCGCCTGGGTTCCAGACGAACGTATCGTCGCCTGTACCAAGGAAGGCCGCGTCATCGCCCTGTCGGCCGGTGACGAGGTCGTTGCCGTCGCCACCAAGCAATACGTCGGCACCGCGACTGCCCAAGATGGTGTCGTTTCCGGCGCCCGCGTCGATGGTCAGCTTGATAAGTCCGGCGTTCAGTGTCGACGCGTCAATGGTGTCGTCGCCGCCCAGACCATTGACCAACAGCGATTCGTTGCTGCCCTCGGCGCCTTTGATTGTGACCTGTGCAGGAGTCCTGTATGGCGATCGACGTGGCGTCACCTGACACGGTGATGTGGTCGTCGCCGGCTGTTCCATCGACGGTGACGGAATCGGCCTGCCCGTCGCCGGTGCCGCTGCCGGCAGGTGATGACAAGTCGATGTTGATCAGTTTGGCGTCGGTGCCGCTCAGATCATTGACGACAATGTTGTCTGCGCCACCGAGTGCGTTGAACTGGATGGTCTCGACGTCGTTGAGATCCATGGTGACGTTGCCGACGTCGCGGAAGAAGCGCACGCGCCCACCGTTGGCGGAGATGTCGATCTTTTCGCTGACATTGGCGCCGTTGAACAGAAGCGTGTCGTTGCCGGCCTGTCCCTCGACGACATCGCTGCCGTCGCCTGGATTCCAAACGAACGTATCGTCGCCTGCGCCGAGTAGCGCTGTGTCATTGCCGCGGCCACCCACAATGAGATCGTTGCCGTCACCACCCAGCAGCACATCGTTCCCGTCGCCGCCAGTGATCGTGTCGTTGCCCGCACCGCCGTCGATGGTGAGCTGGATCAGGCTGGCCAGGCCATTCCCGGCGGTGATCACGTCATCGCCACCGTTCGCGTTGAGCACCAGGTTCTCGGTCGTGCCAACGTCGATACTGAACGGTGCGGGGTCCAGGCGATCGAAGCGTACACGCGTGCCATTGGCAGTGATGGAGAAGGTCTCCGATCCGTTGCCGCCATTGACCTCGGCTGTATCTGTACCGGCGCCGCCTTCGAACAGATCGCTGCCGTCACCAGGAGACCAGATCATCCGGTCGTTGCCATCCTGACCGAACACCTGGTCGTTGCCGGTGCCGCCCGTCAGCACATCGTTGCCATCGCCACCGAACAGCAAATCGTTGCCACCCTTGCCGAGCAGGGTGTCGTTGCCGTCCTGGCCAAACAACTGATCAGCGCCAGAACCTCCTGTCAGCGTGTCGTTGCCTGCGCCGCCAAACAACTGGGCGGCGGGTAGAGCGCCGTTGGCCTCATCGAGTGTTAAGTTGTCGTCGCCGCCCAGACCGAATGCCTGCAGCTTGCTGGTATTGGCCACCGTCGGCGTGCCGCCTTTGACCGACACGGCGCCGCCATTGACCAGGATGTTGCCTGCGGCATTGCGGCTAAAGGTGATCGTGTTGTTGAGGTTGTCGCCGATCGCGGACAGCAGACCGGCGCCAGGAAGGAACGTGGCAGTGACAGCCATACGAAGAAGCCCTTTGTGTTACCGAACGGGGCTTCGTGTCGCTTGAGAGCGCGCCGGGTCTGTTAACCGGATCACACAGACGCGTGTAGCCGCATGACGGGCCGGCAATAGCCGCGCCGGACGGTCGAACTATCCCGTTCACAAATTCGTATTAACGGCGCGCAGCGCCAGTATGGTGAGCAGTCCGGCATTCAGCAGCATCATTGCCGGCGCCGCTGTCGCGATTGCGCGCGGCCAACGACGCCCGGCCGAATGCCCGGCGATCCCAACCGCCGCAAGAGCCGGCACGGTGCCGATCCCGAAGCTGAGCATGCCCAGGACGCCGAGTAGCGCACTGCCGCTGGCCGCCGCTGTGGCCAGCGCGGCGTAAAGAAACCCGCAGGGCAGGAACCCGAGCACGACGCCAAGCTGATAGCCGCCGCCAGTCCGAGCGGCCAGGCGTGAGATGGCACGAGCCCATCCCATCGGTGCCCGATCAGGGCCGGTCAGTACGTGTGCGGCATGTGCCAAGAACAGGGCTGCGCCAAGCAGCAAGAGGAGAGGCGATGCCCATTTGAACCACGGCATCTGGCCGAGTACGGTCACCCGCAAGCGCTCCCAGGGCACCGTATGTGGTCAGGCGGCCAAGGTGATAGGGCAGCAATGCCCCTTGGCTCACTCGCCGCCACTCGCACAGACGCGTAGCTGGCATGCTTGCCATTCGATCGGCCACTTGCCCGAGCACAAAGCCACCGCACATCGGCACACAGTGCATCGTGCTGCCGGCGAGCCCCGCCAGGAAAAGTCCGATGAGCAGGCCGCCGGACCAGGGAAAGGCGCCGCAAAGGGATGCTATCATGCGTATGTCATGCCCATACCCGCTCCGCGACACGAGAGTTTTGTCTCGGTCAGCCCGGGCTCACATTGACCCAGATCAACATTCAACCGACAGATTGCCCCAGCTTATTACGCGGCCGATGCGGAGCGCTATCACCGGCAGCTCGGACAACTGCATAGTGCGATACTGCGAGTAGCGGTCCCGGAGCAGTGCCTGTGCGCGATCATGTTCAAGTCCCTGCTGCAGGATCTCGGCCTTGCCGCGCAGCATCACCCAGCCAAGCTGTCGCCAGTCTTCATCGTAACGATCCGCGACGAAGGCGAGGGCAGGATTGGCCATGATATTGCGTAGTCGCTTCAGCGGCCGCGCGGCCGCCTGTTTCGGCTTTTCGTCAATCGTGACATACAGGTTTGCACCGTCAATTGCGAAGCATACCGGAACGACATGCGGTCGGGCCTGCGCATCGGCGCTCGCCAGGCGCCCCACCCGCTGCGCAGTGAGGAATGCGGCCTGCTCGTCTGATATCACGGTGCTGCCCCTCCTACTTCGGCGGCGACCGAAGCATGAGCGGATGCACGGGCGCCTGGACTGCCCTATCTTTGACCAGGCACGAAGGAGGGCGCCATGGGTGATTCCAACCGCATTGCGGCGACCGCTGCGCTGCTCGGCGACCCGGCGCGAGCCAACATCCTCGCCGCGTTGCTGGACGGCAGGGCATTGACTGCAAAGGAACTCGCTTATGCCGCGCACGTGACGCCGCAGACTGCCAGCGGCCATCTGGCGAAGCTCTCGGAAGGCGGGCTGCTGGCGGCCGAGAAGCAAGGGCGGCACCGATATTACCGTCTCGCCTCGCCATTGGTCGGGCAAATGCTGGAGGGAGTGATGGCGGTGACTGGTCCCGAGCCTCCGCGCTCCAGCAGCTGGCGCGGCGGCGAGGCGCTGCGGATGGCACGTACCTGCTACGACCACCTGGCAGGGCGGCTGGGGGTGGCGTTGGCCGATGCGCTGCTTGAGCAGGGGCATGTGGCCCTTGGCTCGGATGGCGGCGAGGTTACCGATGCCGGGCAACGGTTCCTAGATGCTTTCGGTGCCTCGCCAGCGCCCGGGCGCCGCGTATTCTGCCGGCCTTGCCTGGACTGGAGCGAACGGCGGCCACATTTGGCGGGCCGTCTGGGCGCGGCGCTGGCATCCCGCTGCTTCCAACTGGGTTGGGTGGCGCAGCAGCGGGACACGCGCGCTTTGGCAATTTCCGAGGCGGGGTGGCAGGGATTCCGCCAGACGTTCGGGATTGTGCTGGAGAATTGAACTGTCGGTGCGACCGTTATTCTGAATTACAACAACGCACAGGCTGGAGCTTTACTCTTGATGGTGATCGTTTCCGGGAGAGACGGCTTGCCGTCTCGAGGCGCGAAGCACAGCCGATGTATCGACGGCCAGTTGGCGTCATTCGGTCACTGATATCGACCATGGCTGTTCCGTTGTTGCCAGCGACCATCGTGGCCGCTGTGTTGCTTGGTGCCTTTGAATCAGAACGACATTTGGGCACCCCTCGACTGGGGTCCGTTGAGCGTTCCGCAGGGGCGCCCTGGTTTGAAGAGCGCTGTCAGTGCACATTGCCGTAAGAGCTATGCGGGGAGGGAGACCATGGCGAAGGTGATCATCAGTTGTGCCGTGACCGGGGCGATCCACACGCCGAGCATGTCGGACTATCTGCCGATCACGCCTGAAGAGATCGCGCATTCTTCGATCGAGGCGGCTGAGGCCGGGGCGGCGATCATTCATCTGCACGCGCGCGATCCGTCGGACGGGTAGCCGACGCCGACCCGGCGGTATTCATGCGCTTCCTGCCGGTCATCAAGCAGAGCATCGATGCCGTGATCAATATCACTACGGGCGGCGGCCTGACCATGACGCTGGACGATCGCCTCGCTGCGCCGCTGGTGGCAAAGCCGGAGATGTGCAGTCTGAACATGGGCAGCATGAACTTCAACATTGCTCGGGCCGGCGACCGGATGAAGACGTGGAAGCATGCGTGGGAGAAGCCATATCTCGACCACACCGACAACTACATCTTCCGCAACACATTTCAAGGATATCGCGGGCATCGTCGAACGCCTGGGCAAGGCGCATGGAACGCGGTTCGAGTTCGAATGTTACGACATCGGGCATCTCTACAACCTGGCCTATTGCCTGGATCAGAAAATCGTTGAGCCACCGCTGTTCGTGCAGACGATCTTCGGCATTCTGGGTGGCATCGGGGCGGATCCGCGCAATCTGCTGTTCATGAAGGAGACGGCGGACCGGCTGTTCGGCGACGCCTATGTGTGGTCGGTGCTGGCGGCGGGACGACATCAGATGGCGTTCACGACCATGGCCGGCATACTCGGTGGCAACGTGCGGGTGGGGCTGGAGGACAGTCTCTACATCGGCCGCGGCACGCTGGCGAAGTCGAACGCCGAGCAGGTGGCGAAGATCCGACGAATTCTTGAAGACCTGAGCCTGGAGATCGCCTCGCCGGAGGAAGCTCGGGAAATTCTCAAGCTGAAGGGTGGCGATCGGGTGGGTTTCTGACCTGCGGTGACTGCGGCCTCCGCAGGCGCAGGGTGCTCAGGATCATCGCGACGCTGGAGAACCCGGCGGCCATGCCGATGGCGAGCCGGGTGCCGAGCTCAACGCCGTTTTGGGCGTCATGTGTCAGACCAAGCACCAGGGCCACCAGCGCACTGCCGGTTGTCTGACCGAGCAGCCTCGAGGTCGACAGCATGCCGCTGCCGGCCCCGGCGCGGTCGCGCGGTGCACTGGCGATCATCAGCCGGTTGTTGGGCGACTGGAAGAAGCCGAACCCTATGCCGCAGACGGCGAGGCGCCATGCAACGTCGATCTGTGCTGGCCTGTGTGGCAGAAACAGGACCAGCAGCAGGCCGAGGGTCATAACCGATAAGCCGAGCCCGCCGAGCAGACCTGCCGGATGACGGTCGGCCAGGCGTCCGGCGATCGGTGCCATCACGACCAGCGCGGCAGGCCACGGTGTGATCAGCACACCGATCTGGATGGGCGAGAGGCCGCTGACGTACTGGAAGTAGAATGGCAATGCGACGAAGGCGATGAGCTGCGCGGCATGCGCGCAGATCGCGGTCGCAACCGACAGCGCGAAAACCGGTCGGCGGAACAGGTCAACCGGTAGCATCGGCGCCGCCAAGGAGTACTGACGGTGCACGAAGAACCAGCCGACGACGATGCTGACGGCGAACTCGATCACCACGATTGCGACGCCCTGGCCGCGTCCGATGCCATCCAGCGCAGTGATGAACAGGCCGAAGGTGACGGCATTCATGACCGCGCTGAGCGGGTCGAATGGGTGATTGGTGCGCGGGGTCGGTGGTAGGAAGCGATGCGACATCCAAAGGGCCGCGATACCAGCCGGCACCTGCAGTGCGAACAGCCAGGGCCAGGAGAGCACCGACATGACTGCGGCGGCGACCGATGGACCGGCAGCCGATGATCCTGCGACCACAAGTGCGTTGAAGCCGATCCCTTTTCCCAGCTCGTTGCGCGGGAAAATGAAGCGAACCAAGGCGCCGTTGACGCTCATGATCCCCGCACCGCCGAACCCCTGGAGCACTCGTCCGATCACCAGGATCGGCAGCGAGGGTGCGATCGCGCATAACAGCGATGCAGCGGTGTAGAGTGCGAGGCCCCAGATATAGACGCGGCGATGGCCATAGATGTCGCCAATCGAGGCGAATGGCAGCAGCGTGACGGTAACGGCAAGCTGGTAGGCGTTCACTACCCAGATCGAGGCGGCAGGGGTCGCGTTCAGGTCCCGTGCGATGGTCGGCAGCGCAATATTGGCAAGCGACGTGACAAGGACCGACATCGCAATGGCGACCGCCACGGCAAGCATGGCACGTCGCCGCTCACGCGGCGGCAAACCATCGGTTACCTCCGTCTGTAGAACCCGGACTTCTGACATGTTGTCTGCTGTGTGCTTGACCCTGGCTCGGTTCGTCAACAATGTGCCGGCGATGGAAATGCCGCAGTTGGAAGGCGTGATCCTGCCAGAGTGGATCGACGCCAATGGTCACTTGAACCTGGCTTACTATGTTGTGCTGTTCGATCAGGCGACCGACCTGTTGTATGACGCCCTTGGCGTGGGGCAGACCTATCGTGAGGCAACCGGCAATTCGACCTTCACGGCCGAGACGCACACATTGTACGAGCGCGAGGTTCACGAGGGAGAGCGGGTGCGCGTGGTGCCGTATCTGCTTGGTGCGGATACCAAACGGATACACTACTTCCACGAAATGTTCCACTCCGAGCACGGTCATCGGGTTGCTGCGCAGGAACTAATGGCGCTGCATATCGACATGTCGGTGCGGCGGGTTGCCCCATTCCCCGCTGATCTGTCGAAGAAGATAGCAATACTAAAACGGAACCAGTAGAGGACATAAACCAG
>CAWKMC010000053.1:0-31459 GCA_963850535.1 uncultured Alphaproteobacteria bacterium
GCCATCGTGTTCGTGGCGCGTAAGCGTTGAGCCGCGTGGGCGGCGCAACTCAATCGAACAGCGAACTTACAGAACTTTCGTCACTGATCCGGCGCATCGCCTCTGCCATCAGCGGCGCGATGGTGATCTGGCGAATGTTGGGCGCCAGCCGCATTGCCTCTGTGGCGAGGATCGAGTCGGTGATTACCATTGCCTCGATCGGCGAGGAAGAAATTCGGGCGACGGCTCCGCCGGACAACACACCGTGCGTGACATAGGCACTTACCGAGCGGGCTCCTGCCTTCGTCAGTGCCTCGGCCGCATTGCAGTGCGTGCCACCGGAATCCACCATGTCGTCCACCAGGATGCAGTCGCGCCCCGAGACGTCGCCGATCACGTTCATCACCTGGGAATGGCCCGCCCGCTCGCGCCGTTTGTCGATGATGGCAAGATCGCGGTTCAGACGGGTCGCAAGCAGGCGGGCCCGCAGAACGCCGCCGACATCGGGTGATACGATCATCAGGTCGCGCCCGTTGAAGCGCTCCTGAATATCGCGGCTGAACAACGGGGCGGCGTACAGATTGTCCACTGGAATATCGAAAAAACCCTGGATCTGTGCAGCATGCAGATCCATGGTCAGCACACGGTTGGCACCGGCCGTCGTGATCAGGTTGGCCACCAGCTTGGCGCTGATCGGTGAGCGGGACGCCGTTTTGCGATCCTGTCGCGCGTAGCCGAAATAGGGGATCACTGCCGTCACGCGTCGTGCCGAGCTGCGCCGCAGCGCGTCCAGCGTGACCAGCAACTCCATCAGCGTGTCGTTCGCTGGGTACGAGGTGGACTGCACGACGAACACATCCTCGCCGCGGACGTTCTCGTGGATCTCGACGAACACCTCCATATCCGCAAAGCGGCGAATCGAGGCGCGAGTCAGTGGCAGTTGCAGAGTGGCGGCGACAGCCTCAGCGAGGGGTCGGTTGCTATTGCAGGCAACGATTTTCATAGTGTCTGGCCGCCCGGTAACGTCATCGGACCGGTTCTACCCCGCCGGTTTGGCGGCCTTCTACCAACGGTTTCTCTTGCTGTCCATGAACCGGCTCGTCTGGCTGCCGACCGGACTGCCGCGCAATCACATCGTTGATGCCGCCGGCGGCCTCGGTCGCTACGATCATCGCCACGTCCGCCCAATAGTGATCCAGCGAACCGGCCGGAATGTTGTTGAGCTGCACGACCTTGCCACGTTCATCACCACTCGGCAGCTTGACTGACCACATAATTTCGACGCGCTGCTGCCCGCCGCCGATCGGCACCATCCGCACATTGCCCTGCACGATGAAGTCGGCTCCGTCGGCACCATCCTGCACGACGGGCCCAAGCGCCTTGAGATGCTCCCTGATCTGCTTCGTCAACGAGGCGTTGCCGTCACCGGGGGCGCCGGTCACCGGTGGAATATCCACCTTCGCCACCCGATTGTACAGACTGTTTGGATCGGCGCGCATGGTTGCGGTCTGGATGCCGTCGAGCAGCGCCGCGATCTTCGGCGCAGCCTCGCTCGCCTCCTGGTTCAGCATGTCGGGTGGTGCGGCAGCCCAGACCGCGGTCGGGACGGGCATCCCTTGCGCACTGCCCTTGTCTTCGCCTTTCGGGTTCAGCACCCGGAACACGGTACGACCGTCACCCCGCGCTGCTCAGCAGTGGCGACCAACTGCCAGTCGTTCGGCCGGACCTGATCTGCAACTGCCGGCACCTCCTGTGCCTGCAGGCCCTCGGCAATAGCGTCAGCAAAATGCCGGCTTGCTTCGTCGGACAACAGCGCGGCGGTGGGCGGCGGCACCGCGAGCCGGGGCGTGGGCGGTTGCACCAGCTGCCGTCCGGCAGTGCCAGGATTGCCGATGAACGGCTGCGGCAGATCGCCACAGGCAACAAGCGGCAGCAATGGCACCAACAGGCTGAGGCGTAGCGCCACGGCTAACGGCGATCGAGCGCGATAATCGAGATCTGGTGGCCAATCGGCCCCCCTCCTGCGAGCGTCCGTCGCCGGAAACTGAAGAACCGTTCCTCGTCGGCCGCGGTGTCGATCCCCAAGACGCTTACCCGGTGGACGCCGGCTGCAGCCAGCAGCTCGGCGCAATAGTCGGCCAGGGCGAATTGCCAGCGCCGTTCGCGACAGCCTGGCGCGAAGAACCGATCATGCGCTCGGTCGCGCACCAGGACGGCGTCCCGCAGATCGGCGCGCACCTCATAGGAGGCTTGCCCGATACATGGTCCGACGGCGGCAACAATGGTCTCGGGCGTAGCTCCAAGCCGCGTCATGGCGCCTACGGTCGCCTCGACGACGCCGGCCACCGCGCCTCGCCATCCGGCATGGGCGGCGCCGATCACGCCAGCCGCAGTGTCCGCAAGCAGAATCGGAGCGCAGTCGGCGGTAATGACCCCCAGTGCGATGTCGGGCCTGGTCGTCACCATGGCATCCGCGCGCGGCCCCTGTCCGGGCGGCCAGGCGGTAGTGACCTCGATCACGTCGGCGCCGTGCACCTGCATGAGGCCGACAAGATGTTCTGGCCTCGCACCAACGGCCTGCGCCGCCCGGGCACGGTTCTCCAGGACCGCCTCGCGGCTGTCACCACCGGACAAGCTGCAATTCAGGCTCGCGTAGGGTCCATCCGACACGCCGCCCTGGCGGGTAAAGAAGCCATGCGGTACGGAAAGCAGCTCGGCGCTCAACGGCATGCGGCGGCTTTTCGCTGCCCTGCGGAGCGTTGTCCAGGGCAGCTTAACCGCATGGCAGCGGTTTCCGCCGATTGTCCTCCGACGTACTGCGACGGAGTGCCGGATGTCGCTGGGCATGCGCATTATTTCTGCGATCGTTCTGCTGGCCGCTGCGCTGGGAGTAAAGCTGTCCCTCGACTCGGCGGCGGCCTGGCGCGATGCGCGGAACGCCGAGACGATGCTTTCATCGAACGCCCATAGCACCTCGTTGCTGGCGGCTGTTGGAGCTCTGGCCGCGGAGCGCGGATTGGTAAACGGCGCCTTGGCTGGGTTGGCGGCCGCGGATCCCGCGACGCGTGACGCCTTCCTGGCGCAGCGCACAAAGGCCCAGGCCTTTCGCAACGAAGGGTTGGACCACCTTGCCGCCTTGCCGGTCCCTGAGCACACCATCTCCGAAGTGCTTGCCGCCGAAGACGCGACAGCCGCGCGGCTTGACGCCATGCGGTCAACGATCGACCAGGTGTTGCACGGCGTGGGTGTCGCGCCGCCTTCGCAGGCAGCGTGGTTTGCCGCCGCCACTGCCGAAATCGAGGCGCTGACCAAGGTGCGCCGCCTGATCGAAGCCAACGGTGCTGGTGACCCCACTATTGCGCAGCTGGTGGTGGTGCGTGATGGGCTGGCGGAAATGGCGGAGTTCGCCGGCCGCGAGCGCGGCCGCGTCAATGGCGCCATTGCCGCCGACGCTCGGATGACCGCTGCCGATATGGCGGACCTCGGCATCCTGCGCGGGCGCCTGGAAGGTGCCTGGGCGCGCATACAGGTCCAGATGGCCACCCTGCCGCCAGCCGCGAAGGATACAATCGGTGCGGCCGGAGCCGCGGTATTCGACGGGTTCCGCCAGACGCGTGATGCTGTGCTGGCGGCAGCAGTGCAATCGTCGGCCTGGCCGACGACGCCCAGCACTTGGTTTGCCGCCGCCACCAAAGCCATCACCGCCTTGCAGCAGGCACAGGCGCGAGATGGCGAAATGATCCAGCACTTGGTGCAGCAGCGCCGGGCGGCCGCTCGAAACTATCTGGTCATCGCACTCGCCCTGCTGGGTGGTGCGGCGGCGATCGCACTGGCCACGCTCTGGTATGTCGTGCTCCGCGTGGTGCGTCCGCTAAATAGGGCGGTCACGGCACTGACCGAGCTGACAGCCGGCCATCTCCAGGTCGTCGTGCCCACGCCGCATGGCAATGACGAAGTTGCCGCCTTGCTGCGCGCAACCCAGGGCTTCCAGACCACCGCGTTGTCGCATCGTGCCATGGAGGAGCAGCAGGAGGCGCTGCGGGAGGAAGCCGAAAGCGGAAGAGTACAGGCGGTGCGCGAGGTCGGCACACTGATCGAGCGGGAAAGCGCGCAGGCGGTTGGCGACGTCGCCGCCCTCGCCGGCCAACTGCGCGATCTGTCGGCGGACGTCGATCGTGGCGCGCGTGATATCGCGGCTGCTACCGAGACCGCCGGGCAGGCGGCGGAACACGGGCTGCGTGAAAGCGACACTGCCGCCGCCGGTACTCAGGAACTCGCCGCGTCGATTGCCGAGATCGCCCGCCAGATGGGGCGCACCACGCAATTCACGCGCAGTGCAGTGGAGCGCACCGATGCGACGCACCGGAGCTTCGCCGCGCTCACCACCAGCGTGACGGAGATTGGCGAGGTGGCGCGCCTGATCGCGGAGATAGCCAGTCGCACCAACCTGCTCGCGCTCAACGCCACGATCGAGGCAGCCCGCGCAGGTGACGCCGGCAAGGGCTTTGCGGTGGTGGCCTCGGAGGTGAAGCAGCTTGCCAATCAGACCGCGCGCAGCACCGAGCAGATTGCCACACGCGTCGGGGCGATCGATGCAGCGACGCGCGAGGTACAGCAAGCGCTGGGCGGGATCGTCGAAACGGTGGGCGAGCTGGACGCGATCGCCGTGCAGATAGGCGCCGCTGTCGAACAGCAATCGGCGGCGACGAAGTCAATCGCCGAGGCGGTCGGAGGCGCCTCGCAGGCGGCAAGAAGCACGGCGGACAGTCTGCACGCCGTCGTCGAAGCTGGCGAACGGTGCAACCGGACGGTTGGGAACATGAACGCGATCAGCCTGAATGTCGCGCAGCACATGGCAGAGCTGAAGCAGAGTTTGGGGCGGCTGCTGCACACCCGGATCCTTGAGCTTGATCGCAGGGCGAGTACGCGTCACCCGGTGCGCATTGCCGCGCGGCTGGAGCACAGCGCGGGCACCACATCGGCCGAGATCATCGATCTCTCGGCCGATGGCGCCCGCTTGGGTACTGTTGTCGAGGGTGTCGACACTGGCCGACTGCTCGGCACCGGCTTGCCACCGGTTGCAGTTCAGGTCACCGGCATCAGCGAATCAGGCACGCATCTGCGGTTCATATTTGTCTCGCAGGGCGAAAGCTACGCCATGGCGCAAGCGGTCGCGGCTACCACCGGGCAGCGTGGGGTGGCAGCCTAGGGCCGTTACGAGCTTTCGAAGCCCGGCGGTGCCGGTGCCGCGGGGCTTGTCACTGCGAAAGCCTTGAACAGGCGTCCCATACGATTGGGCTCCGCAAGGCGGCGAGCTGCCTCGATCAGTGCGGCGGCGTGCGCCGGAGGCAGGCCACGCGCAAGCCGGTCAGTACGTTGGAACAGCCCGAGGCGTGCCAGGAAAACGCCCTGCGGCACAGGCCCCCACACAGCCGCCTCAGCTGTCCGGGCAGCCCTCGCCAGGGCAGCAAAGTCAACGTATGCGGTCAGGTCTGCCGCACCCGGCTCCGCCAGCGGATCAGCCGGCTTGCCGCCATGGAGCGCCTGCAGACTGTCCCCCGGAGCGCTCACGTCCAGGCCATAGTCAAGGAACAGCGCAGCGCCAGGATGGGTAACCGCACGCGCCGCAATGTCCGACGCCAAAGCGAGGCCGGCCTCACTGAACTCGACCACCGTACCCTCCCCCTCCCCTTGCGGGAGGGGGGCGGGGGGAGGGGATGTTGCCTGCACCACCACCAACTTCCCCGCGCTGACGAATCGCTCCATCCACTCCCCGTTGCGTCGCACAAACTGCCGGATCGGCAGCGCATCCAGGAACTCATTGGCCAATACCAGCAACGGATGCTGCGGCACTGTGTCCATCGTATCGTGCCAAGTCGCCTCCGGAAGCCGTTCCGCCTGGATGGCGCGCAACCGCGGCGAGCTCTCCACCAGATGCAACCGCAGAGCGGCGCGGAAGGTCGGCGCCACAGCTGCGGTCGTGCGCAGCGCATCGGCCATCAGCGTGCCGCGGCCGGGACCGAGTTCCACCAGCAGCACCGGGTCTGGCCGCCCGATCAGCTCCCAGGTCACCGCCGCCCAAAGTCCGAGAATCTCGCCGAACACCTGGCTGATCTCCGGCGACGTGGTGAAGTCGCGGAAAGGATCCTGACGCGCGTAGTAAGCCGCGTTGGCGCGCGCCATGAACCGGTCGAGCCGTTCCATCAGCGCCGCCGCAGGATCAGCCAGCCTCCAGCGATCAGCATCGGAATGCAGAGCAACTGGCCCATGGTGACGCCGCCGATCAGGTAGCCCAGGAACACATCCGGCTCGCGGAAGAGCTCGCAGGTGCTGCGAGCGACGGCGTAACCCACCAGGAAGGTGCCGCTCAGCACCCCGAACCGGGCGCGGATAGTTTCCCGCCGCGCCAGCATCAGCATCACCAAGAACAGCGCCAAGCCTTCCAGCAGCGCCTCGTAAAGCTGGCTGGGGTGCCGTGGAATCGGGCCGCCATTGGGGAAGATCATCGCCCAGGGCAGCCAGCCAGGTGCCGCTCGTCCCCACAACTCGCCATTGATGAAGTTGGCGATTCGCCCGAAGCACAAACCAATCGGCACGCACACCACGACACGATCGGCAAATCCCAGCAGCGGGATATTGTTGCGAATGCAGAACCAGATGATCGCGATGACGACTCCCAGTGTGCCGCCGTGGAAACTCATTCCGCCTTCCCAGACGGCAAAGATCATCGCCGGATGGGAGAAATACAGGCCGGGTTGATAGAACAGCACGTAGCCCAGGCGTCCCCCGAGTACAACGCCGAGCGTGGCCCAGGTCAGGAAATCATCGGCCTGCACCGGTGTGGCGACGGCAGGCGCCAGCCGCACCAGGATACGCAGTAGCCGCCAGCCGAGCACCAGACCCGCGATATAGGCCAGCGCGTACCAGCGAATTCCGAATGGCCCGATCTGCACGATGACCGGGTCGAATTGCGGAAACAGCAGGACCGGGATCATACGAACAAATCGGACTGCTTCAAGTAATCCTGCACGTAGCGACGCACGCCTTCCTCAAGCGGCGTGAACTGCCCCGCATATCCGGCGGCGCGAAGGCGGGTGATGGAAGCCTCGGTGAACGACTGATACTGCCCGCGCAGTGCGTCGGGCATATCGATGAACTCGATCTGTCGCGCCACGCCAGCGGCGTCGCAAACCGCGTTGGCCAGGTCAACGTAAGTGCGTGCGCGGCCGCTGCCGAGATTGAACAACCCGGTTACACCCGGAGAATCGAGCAACCAGAGCAGGACGTCGACAACGTCGCCGATCCAGATGAAGTCACGTCGCTGCTCACCGTCCGCCAGCCCCGGTGTCGTGGAGCGAAACAGCCGCGCAGCCCCGCCGGCTGCGACCTCGTCGTACTTGACCTTGACCACCGATATCATGCGGCCTTTGTGGTATTCGTTGGGTCCGTAGACATTGAAGAACTTGAGCCCCGCCCATTGTGGCGGGTGCGGACGCCGCTCGGTAATGGCGCGTGCAACGCGAAGATCGAAGGCGTGCTTGGTCCAGCCGTAAAGGTTGAGTGGACGCAGCTTCTCCAGTGCAGCCGGCGACAGATCATCGTCGAAGCCCGCGGAGCCAGCACCGTAGGTGGCTGCCGATGAGGCGTAGACCAGCCGGACCCCATGGTTCGCACACCAGTGCCAGATACTTCTCGACAGCTCGACATTCGTGGCCCAGGCAACGTCCCCATCGGTTGCTGTCGTGTCGCTGACGGCGCCGAGATGGTAGATCATCTCGAGCGGCGGTCGGCTGTCCAGGAACTCTTCTATGTCTTGGGGGGGGATCAGACGCGCCGGCGGATGCTTCGCCAGATTGCGCCATTTGCCATCGTGGCCCAGGCGATCGGCGACTACGGTCTCCACACCGCGCGCGACCAGTGCAGCATGCAGGTTCGAGCCGATAAAGCCAGCGCCGCCCGTGACCAGTATCATGCAGCGCGTTATAGGTTGACGGACGAGTCCGCAAAAGCGGCGAAGGGATAGCGGCCATGAGCGAACGACCTCGCTTCTTTGACGACCTCGCGGGTGTGGCGGGCGGAGCGTTGTCCGCACTCGCCGGCCTGCGCGAGGAGATCGAGGCACTGGCAAAGGCGCGGATCGACGAGGCGATTCGGCGGCTGGAACTGGTCAGGCGCGAAGAGTTCGATGCGATGTCAGAGCTGGCCGCCAACGCCCGCAGCGGCCAAGAGGCGGCAGAGGCGCAAGTCAAGGACCTGCTGCAGCGGGTCGCCGCCCTGGAGGTGCGAGTCGCAGCATTGGAGACGCAGAAACCCGGCACGTGAGGCTTGCGGCGCGCTGCTTGGGCTGGCTAGGCTAGGGATCGTGGTTAACTTGGTGCCGTAACCCCAAAATGCGGCGACCTAAGAAACCGTCCGGCCTTCCCTGCACGAAATGGGAGACCAACCATGTCTATGACGGCTCTCAGCCACGACGCTGCCAACCCCCTCGACGTCATGGAGCAGATCATCAGCGCCAACGACTGGGCGTGTGATCGGCGCATTGACTCGGAGATGGCGGCCGAGGCGCCCGGCCGCTGGTGCGATTACGGGCTGTATTTCTGCTGGTCGAACGAGATCAGTGCCATGCACTTCACCTGTGCCTTCGATCTGAAGGTGCCGGAAAAGCGGCGCGCCGCCCTCTACGAGCTGCTCGCGCTTGCGAATGAGCGGCTCTGGATCGGCCATTTCGGCATGGAGGCCGACGACGGGATGCCGGTGTTCCGTCACGCGGTGCTGCTGCGCGGCGCGCCGGGCGCCTCGGCCGAGAGCCTCGAGGATATGGTCGATATCGCCCTTACCGAGTGCGAGCAATTCTTTCCTGCATTCCAGTTCGTGCTCTGGGGTGGCAAGACGCCACAGGACGCGCTGACCGCTGCGATGCTGGAGTGTATGGGCGAGGCATGACCGGGCCAGGCCGGGCAAAAACATGAGCATCCCGCCGATCCTGCTGGTCGGATGCGGGCGCATGGGCAGTGCCATGCTGGCCGGGTGGCGGGAGCAGGAATTGTCAGCCTCGGTCGCGGTGGACCCTGCGCCGGGCGCGGCCAGTTGGACCGGACCGGACCTTCAGATTGTGCCAGACGCGGCAGCCATATCCCCGGAGTTTGCTCCCGCCGCGGTCGTATTCGCGGTGAAGCCGCAGAATGCCGGCGAGACCCTGCCGCTTTACCGGAAGTTTGCTAGCCGGGCCGTATTCCTGTCGATCATGGCAGGCCGAACGATTGGTGGCATGCGGGCACTACTCGGCGATGCGGCGGCGATCGTCCGGGCCATGCCAAACACCCCGGCGGCGGTCCGCCAAGGAATGACCGTCGCGTGCCCCGGACCAGGCGTGAACGTGCCGCAGCGTGAGCTGTGCGAGAGCCTGCTCAAGGCCATCGGCGTGGTGGCCTGGGTAGACGACGAGGCTCTGCTCGATCCGGTCACGGCCGTCTCGGGCAGCGGCCCGGCCTATGTGTTCCTGCTGGCCGAGTTGATGGAGCGGGCGGCGCGGGAGCAGGGCATTCCCGCTGATCTCGCCCGACTGCTGGCACGTCAGACAATCGCCGGTTCCGGCGCTTTGCTGGCCACCAGTCCGGAGGAGGCCGACGCGCTACGGGTTGGTGTCACCAGTCCGGGTGGCACCACTGAACGCGCGCTCGCCGTGCTGATGGCACAGGATGCCTGGCCCGCCGCAATGCGCGAGGCGATTGCCGCGGCAACGCGGCGCTCGCGCGAGCTGGCGGGTTAACTCAGTCGCGCGCCTTTGCAGAGTGAATGGCGTTCCGCAGTAAGGCGACGAATTGCCCACTCTCCCAGGCCCCATGGAACACGGGCGGTGTTCGGTCTGTAGACTCGGCCGGGCGGCCAGCTCGGATCGCAGGGTTGTGGCAGTGCCCCAGTGCAAAGTAACTGACGTCGCCGTTTCCTACTTTCTTTGTGTATCCCAGCACGCGGGTCCTGCCGTCGGCCAGCAGCGATGTATCGGAGGAATAGAGCGTGCCGATACTCGGGGAGACAGCGTCTGGCCCATAATCGGCGGTCAGCAGAACGCGCGTGCTTGCGGGGTCCTGCAGTTCGATAAAATAGGGCTCGTCCTCCACCTCGAAGGAGCTGCCGATGCCCCGGGTCAGCGAGTGATCGTTGTCTCGCACCTCGACCCGGATTTTGCGGATCGGCGGATGGGTGAGGAAGTAGCTGCCCAACAGAGCGTGGTGCTGCATCTTGACCGTTCGCCGTTGTTGCATGCCTTCGACGCGTTCAGCCCGCCCGCCGCTGGTGCCGTGCAGTGCCAGCCAATGGCCGCCGGCCTCTAGCCACTCCGTAAGGACCTGGCATTGATTGGTGTCGGGATAGGGGCCGGCGACGTAGGTGACCAGCAGTCGGCTGACCGGCAGCCACTTCCCCACATCGGCGAAGTCGTTGCCAACAGAGGCCGGAATGCCGGCCTCCGCCAGCAGGGTCAGCAGACGCAGCCGCGCATAATCGTGGTCATGCCCGGCGGATGATCCAGGCGGAAACCCGCCCGCGATAACGTGAGCGCGACTGCCGATTTCCCCTGCCATGGCGTTTCCTCACTCGAACTTAGCTGCACGCCCAGGCTTGTATGCCCGCCCAGGATGTTGAGCAAACCGCCCTGCTAGCGCCAGCATGAGCTGACAACCGGGCCTTGCTTCGCCATGTTTGAGGCATGGACGATGCAGCCTTCGACAATGCACTGATCGCCGCGGCATTCCAGGTGATCGCAGATCGAGGATGGGCCAGGGTATCGGTTGCCGATGCCGCGAGTTCGGCCGGCCTGTCGCTGGCGCGCGCTCGCCAGCGTTTCCCCAGCCGCGCAGCCGTGCTGTTGCGCTTCGGCAGCCTGGCGGACCAGGCGGCGCTGGCCGAAACGCCCGCCGATGGAAGCACGCGCGACAAGCTGTTCTACGTGCTGATGCGCCGAGTCGATGCGCTGCAGGCTCATCGGGCCGGGATATTGGCACTGCTCCACGACCTGCCCGCGCATCCGGCAACAGCGCTGATGCTGGCACTGGCCAACCGACGCAGCATGCGGTGGATGCTGGGAGCCGCCGGCGTCCCTGTGGTCGGGATCAATGGTGAGCTACGGGTGAAGGGACTGCTGGCAGTCTGGCTGTGGACCATTCGCACCTGGCGAACCGACGACAGCACCGATCTGTCGGCCACTATGGCGGCCCTGGATGTGGCCTTGCAGCGCGCCGAGAGCATGGCCAGCTGGATTGGCTGGCGCCAAGCGCCGCCTCCCGAAACACATGCGGAGGAGGCTGCAGCGACGCCGGAGGAACGGCCGCCTGCCGCGCCAGCTTGAGCCTCGCTGGGCTGCCGCCTATCAAGCGTAGCCAGCAGGAGGGCGGGTGATGGCGACGCGCAGCGTGGCGACGGTGTTCGGCGGTTCCGGCTTCATCGGTCGATACATCGTAAAACGTCTTGCGAAGAAGGGCTTCGTCGTCCGGGTGGCGGTGCGCGATCCGGAGGCCGCGCTGTTCCTGAAGCCGATGGGTGCGGTGGGGCAGATCGTTCCTTTGTACGCCTCGCTGACGAACCAGCCGACGGTGCATCGTGCGATCGAGGGCGCGAACCTGGTCGTCAACTGCGTTGGCATCCTCTCGGAACGCCGTAAGGGCGACTTCCAGCGCGTCCAGACGGACGGTGCGCAGACGGTGGCGCGTATCGCCACCCAGGAAAGGGTGCAGCGCCTGGTGCACTTTTCCGCCATCGGTGCCAACGCGCACGCCGCCAGCCGCTACGCCGCGACGAAAGGGTCCGGCGAGGCCGCGGTGCGTGAGGCGTTTGCCGATGCCACCATCCTGCGTCCTTCACTGGTGTTCGGGCCAGAGGACCAGCTGTTCAACCGGTTTGCCGCCATGGCTCGCGTCATGCCGATCATGCCGGTGATCTGCGGCGACACGCGGTTTCAGCCCGTCTATGTGGGTGACGTCGCCGATGCGGTGATGGCGGCACTCGCTCGCGCCGACGCCGCCGGCGCAGTGTACGAGCTCGGCGGGCCACGGATCTGGCTGTTTCGGGAAATCCTCGCTTACATCCTGCGCGAAACCGGACGCCACAGGCCGATGATGAACATACCGATGGGGGTGGCGCGCTTTCAGGCCAGCATCATGGAATTGCTGCCCACCAAACCTTTGACCCGCGATCAGTTGCTGATGTTGCAGCAGGACAATGTGGTCAACCCGGAGATGCCCGGGCTGAAAGAGCTCGGCATTGTGCCGACGCCGGTGGAGCTGGTCGTGCCAATCTACCTGCGTCGCTTTCAGTCGGGCGGTGGCAGGCGTCGCGTGCTGCCGGCGGAACAGATTGGCGACGTAACCGACCTGTCGATGCAGACGAAGGACTGACAGCAGCATCGCAAGACGATAAGCAGCACCGATGCGGACATTGTATCACCTGCCTCTCTCGCCTTTCTCTCGCAAGGTGCGCCTGGTGCTGTCGGAGAAGCGCCTGCCGTTCGACCTGCGCGCAGAGAAGGTTTGGGAGCGGCGTGCCGAATACCTCGAACTGAACCCGGCTGGGACTGTCCCAACGCTGGTCGAGGACAATGGCTTGGTGATCCCCGACTCCGGCGTGATCTGCGAGTATCTCGAGGAAGCCTATCCGGACACGCCGCTGCTCGGCCGCACCTTGGCCGAACGGGTCGAGGCGCGGCGCTTGGTTGCCTGGTTCGATGGCAAGTTCGCCGCCGAAGCAACACGCAATCTGCTGTACGAGAAGGTGCTGAAGCGAATGGCGGGGCGAGGCAACCCGGACGCCTCAGCGATTCGCGCCGGCTATCTCGGGTTGCGCTATCACCTGGAGTATCTCGGTTGGCTGGCGGAGACACGAAAGTGGCTTGCCGGCAGCATGATGACAGTGGCCGACTTCGCCGCAGCAGCCCATCTGTCGTGTCTCGACTTTATCGGCGATGTGGATTGGAGCGTGTCGCAACCGGCAAAGGATTGGTACGCGCGGATGAAATCGCGACCGAGCTTTCGCGGCGTCCTCGGTGACCGAGTCGCCGGCATGACAACGCCGACGCATTACGCCGACCTGGATTTCTGAAGGCTGCCGCCCCCTTCGGTGAGGGAAGGGGGCGACATCTTGCCTTACGGCAGCATCGTCGTATCCAGCAGCTTGTTGATCGTGGTCCCCAGATCGTCCAGCGTTGGCGACGTATTCGGCGGCCAATTGCGCGTGTCTATGACATAGGCCCAGTCCGCGCCGTCGCCGCGTGACCAGGCAAGTGTCGACGAACCTGGTGTGCTACCGGAGCGCGCCGAGTTGGGTGCGCGTCCTCCATTGCCCCAGACTGCATGCCGGTGGATGAACTGCGTCAGGGCGGTGGCCGAGGCCGAGGTGCCGGCGCATGCGGCGGCAACCTCTTTCACCTGGCCGTCGCCACCGAAGATCGCCGGCACAAGCAGTGGCGACAGTGGATCCAGTGCAGAAAGCCCGAGCCCTTCGTCCTCGATCATCGCTTCCGTCGGCGGCTGTTGATTGGCGGCGGTCGGTCGGATCTCTACCTCGGTGATGCCCTCTGGCTCCAGCAGCGTGTTCTTCACGTACGCGAAGTAGTCCGTGCCGGTGACCTTCTCGACCAGCGCGCTCGCGAGCAGATAGCCAAAATTAGAGTACTGGCTGCGTGCGCCCGGGGCGAAGTCGAGCATCCGGCCGTACATGTAGCGGCACACATCCAGCTTGTTGACTTTGTGGCCGAGACCCTCGTCCAACGCGATCTTGCGCATCTGGTAGGTGGGATCAAAGCCCGAGCCGGTGGCGGTGTCGTCGTAGCCGCCCATATGGTCGAGCAACTGCTGGATGGTGATGCTGTCGCTGCGCGGATCGGCCGGATGCGAAAAGCCGAGCAGCGGATAGACCTTGGTGGAATTGGGCTTGAGTTTCCCAGCGTCGTACAGCGACTGCACCGCCGCCTCGAGGAACATCTTGCTGCAGCTCGCCAGCAGGAAGCGGTCCGATGGCTGCGTGATGCGATATCCATCTTCGGCCCAGGTATACGCGCGTGCCAGCTTTGTCTGCGCCGTTCTTGCGCGATCGTAAGCTGCGCGGCGCGCACCGCGTTCGCCTGCATGAAGGTCTGCATCGACGTGGTCGAGAGCCGGCGAGCGACGGAACCTCGGTGCCGGTCACGTGCCAGTGCCGCGGCAGAGGAATGTCGCGCTGCGCGAAGATCGCGGCATAGCGGGTGTCGCTGCCGCTGCCACCACCCTGCACCGAGATCGGATAGAAGCCGCGCGCGTTCTGCTGCGTCGAACTCCGTCTGGTAATCGGCCGATGTCATGCCATGCCGCGCCACCCACGGCCCGACCATGTCGTCCTTGAACAGCGAGCAGTAGAGCTGGTCGCATGGAGACGGCGACCTCGGTCGGGCGGTAGAACGGATTGGACGTCTCGGCATTGAACACGGTCTGATAGTCCGCGCCGTCGTCCGCGTAATGGACATGCCACTTGGTGTAGCCTGGATTGGCGTGCCAGACGCCGATGAAGCGACGATCACTCGGCGTGCCGTAGATCGCCATCGAGCGCAGGATCATCTTGCCGTCGTGCGCGGCCTTGTTCTGGTGCTGAAAGGTGCCGACATTCGCTTCGGGCCCCGACGTCATGCCGTGGCGGGCGAACCAGGCACCGGTGATGCCCTGCTCAAACACCGCGGCGAACACGGCGTCATTCGCGGTGCCGGTGGCAGAGACCAGCACCGGCACAAAACCATGTGCCGTCTGGGTATCGAAGAAGCTCTGATATCCTGCTGCATTGACGCCGTGTACCGCGACCCAGGCCGGAACCGCTGCGCTGTACCCAGACTGCGGCATAGCGCGCGTCACCGGGATCGCCGTAGACGCTGAGCGAGATCATTCGGTAGCCCTGAGCAGACAGGTTATTGAAATTCGCCTGGTGCTGCCCCGACGTCACTCCGTGATAAGCTTGGAACATGCTGCGCTTCCCCTTCTGGACAATAGACCATAACACTTTTGATACGATTTCCCTGTGACGGATATCACTCTTTTGGCTAGTATCGGCGTCGGCTATGTCGGCTCGGCGGTCGCTGAAGTGATGGCTGCTGAAGGCCTTTCGGTGGTCGGGATCACCCGCGCGAACTTTGCCGACGCGGGTGCTGCCATCGCTGCGGCGACGCACCTGCTGTCAACCGTGCCACCGGACGACACGGGCGACCCTGTGCTGCTGCGTCATGGTGGGGCGATAGAAGCCGCTCCGAAACTTAGGTGGATCGGCTATATCTCAACGACAGGCGTTTATGGCGATCGGAACGGCGGTTGGGTCGATGAGAACACTGAACCCGCACCAGGGTCTGTTCGCAGCCGCCGACGTTTGGCCGCCGAGCAGGCATGGCGTGCGCTGGCAGATCGTCGTGCTGTGGATCTGTTCAGGCTCGCGGGCATTTACGGTCCTGGCCGTTCGCCCTTCGACAGCCTGCGTGCGGGCAGCGCTCGGCGCGTGCTTCGACCAGGCCACACGTTCGGTCGCATTCACCGCGACGACATCGTTCGCGCCGTGCTGGCAGCGATGCAGCAGCAGCGCGCCTTCGGCGTTCGTGTGCTGAACCTGGCGGACGACGAACCGGCAGAGAGCGCGACGGTCATCGAAGAGGCGGCACGTCTGCTCGGGATACCGGCGCCCGACGCGTTGCCGTTCGATCAGGCGCTGGCGACCATGAGTCCAATGGCGCGCAGCTTCTGGGCCGAGAGCCGCAAAGTATCCAGCCGCTGGACCCAACAGACACTCGGCCTGCGCTGGTTGTATCCGAGCTATCGCGAAGGACTACGTGCGATCCTCGTCCAGGAGTGCGCTGATCGTTTGTCGTAGCAGCGCCAGATCCTGCGGCCGCGACAGACGATGATCGCCGTCCTTGACCAGGATCACCCGTACATCGCGGCTGCTGACCTGATCCGCGATTCGCAACGCGAATTCCCAGGGCACGTCAGGATCGCACTGGCCGTGCAGCAACCGTATCGGGCAATCGAGTGTAATAGGCTCGTGCAGTACCAGATGGTTTCGTCCGTCCTCGATGAGTGCGCGCGTGATCGGATAGGGATCGCCATACTGGCTGGGCACGTACAGCACGCCATGGCTCATCAGCGTGGCGCGCTGCTCGAAGCTCATCGCCTGCCACATCAGCACCTCGGTGAAGTCGGGTGCTGCGGCGATGCCGACCAGCCCGACAACACGCTCCGGCCGCGCGCGGGCGACGAGCAATGCGATCCAGCCGCCCATCGACGAGCCCACGAGGAGCAACGGTCCTTCGCTCGCATGGTCGATGATCGCCAGCGCGTCCTCGGCCCAGCGGCCGATCGTGCCGTCCGCGAACTGGCCCCCGCTTGCCCCGTGGCCGGAGTAGTCGAACCGCAGCATCGCTTGATTGTGCACGGCGCAGTCAGTTGCGAGCGCAGTCGCTTTGTCGCCGTTCATGTCGCTGCGGAAGCCCGGCAGAAAGACCACCGTGGGGCTCTGGCCTTCCTCGCGGATCCAGGCCAGTTCCACGCCGTCGCCACGATCGAGCCGTCCAATGGTTGCCATGTCAGATCCCGAAGAACAGCCAATCCAGCGCACGCGTTATGTCATCCCGATAGGCGGCCAACGATCCAACCGCGCGACGCAGCATGTTGCGCGGCAGCGAGCTGATCAGTGGCAACGCCACGGCAAAGCGTTTGGCGTCGTGCTCGATCAGCGGCAGCGCGCGACTTTGCGCCGAGGTGAATGGGCCAACGTATGGCGCGACCGGCGCGACCAGTCTGCGGTCGCCTTCAGCGAGATCGGCCTGAAGAACCACAACGAAGGGAAATGCCCGGCGCGAGCGCGTGTTGGGATTGGAATAGAGATCATGCTGCATGATCGGCATCGTCCGCCGGTGGTCCCTCGTTCGCCCAATCGTCAAACGGCATGCCGTGAATGGCCACGTACTCATCCACGATGCGGGCAGCCTCACGGATCTCTTCTCGGATCCGTTCCTTCTCGACCGCCTCAAAAGCCTGGATCAACGCTATCTCTGCGGTCCGCGAGATATTGATGCCGAGCGCCGACGCCTTGGCCACCAGATCCGAGTTCAGGGTAACGCTGACCGTCTTGCGGCGCGCATTGACGTCATATAGAGGCGTGCGCATGGGCACTGCTCCACGGGTCCGGATACCCATGCCATATATAGCGATGGGCGCTGACCCGGGCAACATTACCGTACTCCAGGTGCTGCCGTCGCTGATCACCGGCGGCGTCGAGCGTGGAACGATCGAAATCACCCAGGCGGTTGCCCAGGCCGGATGGACCGCGCTGGTGACCAGTTCCGGCGGACGGCTGGTGCCCGCTGTTGCAAACGCGGGCGGGCGCCACGTGACGCTTCCGCTTGCACGCCGGAACCCACTGACGATCTGGCGCAATGCGGCGCGACTGGAGCGGCTGATCCGGGACGAGCGTGTGCATATCGTGCACGCGCGCTCGCGTGCGCCGGCATGGTCGGCGTGGCTCGCCTGCCAACGCACCGGCGCGCACTTCGTCACCACCTATCACGGGACCTACAGCGAGGATCTGCCCTTCAAGCGCAAATACAATTCGGTAATGGCAAAAGGCGAGCGGGTGATTACTGCGAGCCGGTTCATCTCCGACCTGATCATGCGGCAGCACCAGACCGAACCAGAACGTATCCGCGTCATCCCACGTGGCGTTGACCTCAAGACGTTCAATCCGGCGGCCGTAAGTGGCGATCGGATGATGCGGCTCGCGCAGGCGTGGCGGCTGCCGGAAGCGGCCGCGATCGTTCTGCTGCCTGGGCGGCTGACGAGTTGGAAAGGGCAGGGGGTGCTGATCGAAGCGCTGGCGCGTATCGACCGGAAAGATATCTGCGGCGTCCTCGTCGGTTCGGACCAGGGGCGCCACCATTACTCGTCGGGCCTGGTCAAGCAGGCAGAGGCACGCGGGGTCGGGGGTCGCCTCCGCCTGGTCGGGCAGTGCGACGATATGCCGGCGGCGCTGATGCTGGCGGATGTCGTGGTCCATGCCTCGGTCGAGCCGGAGGCGTTCGGACGCGTGGTGATCGAGGCACAGGCGATGGGTCGGCCGGTGATCGCCTCCGACCTAGGCGGCCCGGCGGAAACGGTCGAGCAAGGTGTCACCGGCTGGCGTGTCCCGCCGGGCGATGCCTCCGCCCTGGCCTCGGCGATAGAGCAGGTGCTGGGACTGGGCGCGGAGCAGCGTGCCGCGCTGGCGATGCGGGCGCGGGGCGCCGTGCACGCCAACTACACCGTCGGCGCGATGCAGGCGGCGACCCTCGACGTTTACCGCGAAGTCATAGGACTTGCGTAGCAAGGGCCGCGTCGCCATAGACAGCCGCTTCCGATTGGAAGGAGGAGTAACCACCGATGCCCGCCATCACCCTGCCCGACAGATCCGTGCGCCGTTTCGACGCGCCGGTGACGGGCGCGACGGTGGCGGAGGCGATCGGACCCGGTCTGGCGCGAGCGGCCCTCGCAATGAAGCTGGACGGCAGGCTGGTCGATCTGGCGACCCAAATCGACCACGACGCCGATGTGGTCTTCGTCACCCGTCGCGACCCCGAGGCGCTGGAGCTGATCCGCCACGACGCGGCGCACGTGCTGGCGGAGGCGGTGCAGCAGCTATATCCGGGCACCCAGGTCACCATCGGTCCGGCAATCGCCGACGGCTTCTATTACGACTTCGCGCGCAACGAGCCCTTCACCCCGGACGACTTCCCGCCGATCGAGGCCAAGATGCGCGAGATCGTCGCGCGCGGGGACAAATTCGTTCGCCAGGTCATGGACCGCGAGGCGGCCATCCGGTTCTTCGACGACAAGGGGGAAAAATACAAAGCCGAGATCATCCAGGACCTGCCGCGCGACGAGACCATCACGCTGTATCGCCAGGGCGACTGGGTCGATCTCTGCCGCGGTCCGCACATGCGTTCCACCGCCGATGTCGGCGGCGCGTTCAAGCTGATGAAGGTCGCCGGCGCCTATTGGCGCGGCGATCACCGCAACGCCATGCTGTCGCGCATCTACGGCACCGCCTGGCGCGACCAGAAGGAGCTCGACAACTACCTCCATGTGCTGGAAGAGGCCGAGCGGCGGGATCACCGGCGTATCGGCAAGGAAATGGCGCTGTTCCATTTCCAGGAGGAGGCCGCCGGCAGCGTATTCTGGCACCCGAAGGGCTGGAAGCTCTATCTGACCGCGGAAGCCTATATGCGGCGGCGGCTGGACCTCGCCGGCTATCGCGAGGTGAAGAGCCCGCAGCTGCTGGACCGGGTGTTCTGGGAGCGGTCCGGTCACTGGGACACCTACCGGCAGAACATGTTCATCGTCCGCGTGGAGGACGAGGACAAGACCTTGGCGCTGAAGCCGATGAACTGCCCCTGTCATGTGCAGATCTTCCGCCAGGGCGTGCGGTCCTATCGCGAACTGCCGCTACGCCTGGCTGAGTTCGGGTCCTGCCATCGCTACGAGCCGTCGGGCGCGCTGCACGGCTTGATGCGGGTGCGTGCCTTCACCCAGGACGATGCGCACATCTTCTGCACGGAAGAACAGATCGCCGACGAGGGCGCCCGCTTCGTCGAACTGCTGGCGTCG
Organism: uncultured Alphaproteobacteria bacterium; assembly: GCA_963850535.1. GTDB lineage: Bacteria > Pseudomonadota > Alphaproteobacteria > Acetobacterales > Acetobacteraceae > JAMXLO01. The sequence continues at coordinate 19,617 of CAWKMC010000053.1, forward strand.
ATCTACCGCGATTTTGGCTTCCCGGAGTTCTCGGTGAAGTTCTCGGACCGCCCGCCAGTGCGGATCGGCAGCGATGCGCAATGGGACCAGGCAGAGGCGGCGCTGCGTCAGGCCTGTGTCAGCGCCGGGGTCGAGCCGACCCCGAACCCGGGCGACGGCGCGTTCTACGGTCCCAAGCTGGATTTTTCCCTGCACGATGCGATCGGGCGGGAATGGCAGTGCGGCACCTTCCAGGTGGACATGCAGCTCCCTGGCCGGCTCGACGCCGAATACGTCGCTGCCGACGGCAGCCGGAAGACGCCGGTCATGCTGCACCGCGCCATCCTGGGCAGCTTCGAACGCTTTCTTGGGGTGCTGATCGAGCACTATGCCGGCCGGTTCCCGCTATGGCTCGCACCCGTCCAGACGGTCGTGGCGACGATCGTTTCCGACGCCGATGCCTACGCCGGGGAGGTTGCCCAGGCGATGCGGAACGCAGGGCTCACGGTGGAACTCGACCTTTCCAACCAGAAGATCAACGCCAAGGTGCGCGAGCACAGCCTGGCCCACGTGCCGGTGCTGGCGGTGGTGGGGCGGAAGGAAGCCGAACAGCGGACTGTGGCGCTGCGCCGGCTGGGCGGTTCGACCCAGGAGGTGCTGCCGCTCGAAGCGGCGGTGCGCCAGCTTGCGGAGGAGGCCGCGCCACCCGATGTGAGACGCTGGGCTTGCGACCGGACCACCGGCAGAAAGCCCGCTTGATCCGAGACGGCTGGATCGGTCAAGATCGACTCTGCTGAACTACAACCAGAACAGGAGAAGACCATACCCAGAGGACCAATGGCCGCTCCGCCGACCCGCGACGGGCCACGCGTGAACGAGGAGATCCGAGCCCCGCAGGTGCGGCTCATCGATCAGGACGGCGAAATGCAGGGCGTCATGACCGCCCGGGATGCCATTTTTCGGGCACAACAGGTAGGCATGGACCTGCTGGAGATCAGCCCGAACGCATCGCCGCCGGTGGTGAAGATCCTCGACTTCGGCAAATACAAATACGAACAACAGAAGAAGAAGAACGAGGCCAAGAAGAAGCAGAAGGTCATCGAGATCAAGGAGATCAAGGTCCGCCCCAACATCGATGAAAACGACTATCAGGTGAAATTGCGTGCCATGAAGTCGTTCATCGACGAGGGGGACAAGGTCAAGGTCACTCTGCGCTTCCGCGGCCGCGAGATGGCGCACCAGGAAATCGGCGTGCGTGTGTTGGAGCGGATCAAGAATGAAATGGATCCGACGTCCAAAGTCGAGCAGATGCCGCGGATGGAAAACCGCCAGATGGTGATGGTGCTGACGCCGCGATAGGCGTCGGCTACGCCCTCGCAATCATGGGGGCGCCTGTGAAACCCTCTCCCATGCGGCGGGAGAGGGCAGGGCCACCGAAGATCGACCAAGCCGACGCGCATCAATCGCGGTGTTCTGGTGCCCTCCTGGCAGTCGCTGCTCTGCAAGCTTCAGGAATTCGGCCAGTGTCGCTGAGGGAGGCGAGCAGACACACCTGATGATCTTGACCTTCCTCCCATTGTGGCTTGCGGCAATATTGCTGGTCGGGGTTCCGACTTTGCTGGCGATGGGCGGACCGGCCCTGATCCGCCGCCGCCTGAGCCTGGAGAGGCTTAGAGCGAACAACGAGGTTGCTGGCTTCAAGTTTGCCACCGTCGGCGTACTCTACGCGGTGCTGTTGGCATTTGCCGTCATTGTGGTGTGGGAAAAGTTTGGAGACGCCGAGAGCCACGTGGCGGATGAGGCGGGCGCTGCGGTCACGATCTATCGCCTGGCGGCAGGTATAGAAGGGGAGACGGGCACCCAACTCCGCGATGCTGTCAGCACATATCTCAGCGCTGCGATCGCCGACGACTGGCCGGCCATGGGGCGCGGAGAGGCCAGCCCCTCGACCACGCATGCTCTCGACGCCGCTTATTCGACACTGCTGACCTTCCATCCCACCGATCGTCGTGGAGCAGCAATCCTTACTGAGACCCTGCGTCAGCTGGATGCCGTCACCCAGGCTCGCAGAGCGCGGCTCGTCGTGGCGGCTGGCGTCGTTCCGGGAATCGTATGGTTCGTCTTATTTGGCGGTGCCATCGTCACGGTTGGCTTCACATTCTTTTTCGCGACCGACAATCTTCGTGCCCAGGCCGTGATGACCGGGGCGCTGACCGCTTTGATCTTCTCGGGGCTCCTCGTCATCGTAGTCATCGATCGCCCGTTTGCGGGTACTGTGAAGGTGTCGCCCGAAGCCCTATCCGCTGCGTTGCATGACTTCGGTTCACACGCCCCGCCCTAGAGTGGCCGCGACTTCGCGAATGATGCGCTTTGCGTCTGCGGCTCAGGCGATCTTGCTGCTGCGGACCTTCTGGTAGCCGGCCAGAGCAGCCTTGCGAGCCTGCTCGTGGTTGACGATGGGCCGCGGATAGGTCTCCCCCAGGCTGACGCCCGCGCGGCTCAGTGCCGCCGGAGTTGCATCGAACGGTGCATGGATATCGCTATTCGACAGTCGTGCGAGCTCCGGACACCAGCGTCTGATGTACATCCCGTCCGGATCGAATTTCTTCCCCTGAAGCGTGGGGTTGAACACGCGAAAATAGGGCGAGGCATCGGCGCCACTGCCGGCGACCCACTGCCAGTTCATCGCGTTATTGGCAAGATCGGCATCGACCAGCGTGTCCCAGAACCATGCCTCACCTTGCCGCCAGTCGATCCGCAGGTGCTTGATCAGAAAGCTCGCCGTGATCATGCGTACACGATTGTGCATCCAGCCGGTCTGCCACAGCTGGCGCATCCCTGCGTCTACCATCGGGTAACCCGTACGGCCATGCTGCCATGCCGCAAGGTCATCAGCCTCGCCCTGCCAAGGGAAGGCGCCGAACTCCGGACGCCAGTTCTCCTCGGGCATGGTCGGAAAATGATACAGCAGGTGATAGGCGAACTCTCGCCACCCCAGTTCGCTGAGGAACTTTTCCGCTCCCTCGGATTGCCGCGCGTCATCAAGCACGGGCGCAATATCGGCCCATATGTGCCTTGGTGAAATCTCGCCCCAATGCAGGTGCGGCGACAGCATCGATGTGCCGGCAAGGTCCGGTCGATCGCGGTGCGGTCCATAATCTGTCAGCGTATGCCGGATGAATGCCTTGAAGCGGGCGAGCGCCCCCGCTTCGCCGGGCTGCCACTGTTTCTCCCAGGCCGCAGCCCAGTTGGGCTTGGCGGGAAGCAGATCCCAGTCCTCCAACCGCTCACCGTGGATCGCCAACCTGTCGAGCGTTACCTTCGGTACATGCATCGGCGTCGCGATCGGCTTCGCCCGGCTCGCCCGCCAGAAAGGCGTGAACACCTTGATCGGTTCGCTACGGCGGCTCGTCACCTCCCATGGCTCGTGCAACAGGTTGCCATTGAAACTTTCAACCTCGACGCCACTTGCTCGCAGCGTCGTCTTCAACTGACGATCCCGTTCGATCGCGTGCGGTTCGTAACAGCGGTTCCAATAGACGGCGTCGGCTTTGGTCTGCTTGACCAGCGCAGGCAGCACGTCCTGCGCCGTGCCGCGCAACAACAGCAAGTGGCCCAGATCCTTGCGCAGCGCGGTCAGGCTATGATGCAGCCACCACCGGCCGGCACCACCAAGCCGCCAAGGCAGACCAGCCTGATCCTCCAGGATGAATACCGGCAGCACGTCGCCTGCCTTGGCTGCAGCGGCAAGCGCCGGATTGTCCTGTGTGCGCAGGTCCTGACGAAACCAGACGATTGCGGTCATGGGAATGTGCGACAGCGGATGAGCTGGCGGCTACTCCACCGTGACCGACTTGGCGAGATTGCGCGGCTGATCCACGTCGGTGCCCTTCAGCACCGCGACGTTGTAGGCCAACAACTGCACCGGGATCGCGTACAGGATCGGTGCGACGAACGGATCGACCTCGGGCAGCACGATCGTCTCGGTCGCAATCCCGCGCAGCTTCGCCGCCCCTGCCTGATCGCTGAACACCACGATCTGGCCGCCGCGCGCCGCCGCCTCCTGCAGGTTCGATGCGGTTTTCTCGAACAGCGGTCCCGACGGTGCGATCGAAATAACCGGCACGTTCTTGTCGATCAGCGCAATCGGCCCATGCTTCATCTCTCCGGCGGCATAGCCTTCGGCGTGAATGTAGCTGATCTCCTTCAGCTTCAGCGCGCCTTCCAGCGCGATCGGGAAACAGTTGCCGCGGCCGAGATACAGCACATCGCGTGCCTGCGCGACGCGCTGCGCCAGCGCTTTGATCTCCTCATGTTTATCCAACACATCAGCCGCACGGCTCGGCACCTCCAGCAGTGCCGCAGTCATCGCTGCCTCCTGGGCGGCCGAGATCGTGCCGCGTGCACGCCCCGCCGCAATGGCCAGGCAAGCAAGTACCGCAAGCTGCACGGTGAATGCCTTGGTGCTGGCGACGCTGACCTCGGGTCCGGCGACAGTCTCCAGTACAGCATCCGAGGCACGCGCCATGCTGCTCTCGGGCACATTGACGATCGACAGCACGTGCTGTCCGTGCTCGCGCATGTATTTCAGCGCAGCCATGGTATCCGCGGTCTCACCTGATTGGCTTACCAGGATGCCCAACCCGCCCTTCGCCAGTGGCGGTTCGCGATAGCGGAACTCGCTGGCGACATCAGCATCGACCTGCATGCGGGCGATCGCCTCGAACCAGCAGCGGCCGACCATTCCGGCATAAAAGGCACTGCCGCACGCGCTGATGGTGATGCGTGGCAACGCGGCGAAGTCGAATGGCAGCGCCGGCAGCGCGACCGCACGGGTCGCCGGGTTGACCATCCGGTGCAGCGTGTCGCCGATCACCGCCGGATGCTCGTGCAGCTCCTTTTCCATGAAGTGGCGGAAGTTGCCTTTGCCGATGGCCGACCCGGTGAGTCGCGTCAGCTTGACGTCGCGCTTCACCTCCGTCCCTGCGAAATCGAAGAACCGCGCCCCTTTTCGATCAACGATCGTCCAGTCGCCGTCGTTCAAATAAGCGATACGCTGTGTCAGCGGCGCCAGCGCCAGCCCATCCGATCCGACGAACATCTCATCGTCGCCGAACCCCACCGCCAGAGGCGCGCCATGCTGTGCACCGACGATTAGTTCCGGGTGCCCGGCAAAGATCATCGCCAACGCATAGGCACCTTCTAACCGTCGGAATGCTGCGCCGGCAGCCTCCATCGGCGTCATGCCGCGCTTCAGGTTGAGGTCCACCAGTTGCGCGACAGTCTCGGTATCGGTCTCGGTGCTGAATTCCTGGCCGGCTGCTTCCAGTTCGGCACGCAATTCGGCGTGGTTTTCGATGATGCCATTGTGCACGACAGAGATGCGCGAGGTGCCGTGCGGATGCGCGTTGCTCTCGGTCGGTGCGCCATGCGTTGCCCAGCGCGTATGACCGATGCCCGTTGTGCCGGGAAGCGGCGAGCGGTCCAGCACTGCACCAAGATTGCCCAGCTTGCCTTCGGCGCGGCGTCGCTCGATATGGCCGTTCACCAGCGTGGCGATGCCCGCGCTGTCGTAGCCGCGATATTCCAGGCGCCGCAGCGAATCCAGGATGAGCGGCGCCGCCTGGCGTGCGCCGATGACGCCAACAATGCCGCACATTTAACGTGGTTTCCTTTGCAACTTCTCACGTATGGCCGCCGCGCGGCCGAGCTTGTTCACTTGCTTGCCGCGTGCTACCGCCAAGGTATCCGCCGGTATGTCTTCGGTGATCACGCTGCCGGCCCCGGTGATCGCGCCATCGCCGACTGTCACCGGTGCCACCAGCGCGGTATCGGATCCTATGAAGACGCGTGATCCGATCTTGGTTCGATGCTTGTTGTAGCCGTCGTAATTGCAGGTGATGGTCCCGGCGCCGATATTGGTTGCCTCGCCGACATCGGCATCACCCAGATACGTCAGGTGGCTTGCCTTGGTATGTGCGCCAAGCTTCGTCGCCTTCACTTCGACGAAGTTGCCGATATGCACGTGTTCGCCAAGGTCAGCACCGGGGCGCAGCCGCGCGTGCGGTCCCACGCTGCAATGTGGGCCGATGGTGCAGCCGACCAGATGCGTGAAGGCGTGGATCTCCGCACCTTGCCCGACCTTGACGCCTGGGCCGAACACCACGTTCGGCTCAATGATCACGTCGGGTGCAAGTTCGGTATCGGCGGACAGGAACACCGAGCCCGGGTCGATCATGGTGACCCCGGCGTCCATCGCCGCGTCGCGCAGCCAGGATTGAACCACTGCCTCGGCTGCCGCGAGTTCACTCCGGGAGTTGATGCCGGCCAGTTCCTCGGCCGGAGCCTCGACCGCAGCGACACGCCCGCCATCGGCGCGTGCCAACGCCACGACATCGGTCAGGTAGTACTCGCCCTTGGCGTTGTCGGCGCGTACGTCACTTAGCCAGCGCAACATGTCGGCTGCGTCACCGCACAAAACTCCGGCGTTGCATAACGTCTCCTTTCGGTCGGCTTCCGCCGCATCGACCCATTCGACGATGCGTTCCACATAGCCATCGGATATTATTACTCTACCATACCGGCCTGGATCGGGTGGGCGGAATGCCAACAGGGCGAGGCCGGCATCCCCGGCGATCCGACGCTCCAGGAGCCGTGACAAGGTGTCCGGCCGGATCAGCGGATTATCAGCGTAGAGGATCGCGACCTCACCATCGCCGAACTGAGGAGCGGCGACCAGGGCGGCGTGCGCGGTGCCACGGCGCTCCTGCTGTACCACGCTGGGGTGCGGCGCCGCCTCCCGCTGCACGGCCTCCATCCCTGGCCCGACGACCACGACGATGCGATCGAACACCTGCTCGCAGCTCGCCAGCAGGTGGCGCAGCATCGAGCGGCCGGCGATCTTGTGCAGCGTCTTTGGCAGCGCCGACTTCATGCGGGTGCCCAGACCGGCGGCGAGGATCACGGCGGTGCGCGCCATTGTCGTTCCCTGTTCTGGTGTGTCGGTTTTGGCGGTGTAGGCTACGCGGTGTCAAAGCCTGTCGCTATCCTATCGAATCAAATCCCGTTTCGGAGTGCAACTTTTGATCCGCACCCTTCTGATCGACCTGGATGGAACATTGGTAAATACCGTCCCAGACCTGACAGCCGTGCTGAACCGACTGATGCGGTCTCGTCACCTTGCCGGTTTCACCCAGCCGGAGACGGCGCGCATGGTGGGCGATGGTGTCGCCAGGCTGGTTGAGCGGGCGTTCGCTGCCCGCGGCCGTTGTCCCGACCCCGAGGCAGTCGCCGATTTTTCCGCCGACTATGCTGCACATGCGGCGGTGGAGAGCCGGCCGTATCCCGGGGTGCTCACGGCACTGCGCGAATTGGGTCACGACGGGTGGCGGCTGGGGGTGTGCACCAACAAGCCCGAGGCTGCGGCCAGGACTTTGCTGGCGGCGCTCGGGCTGGATAGTTGCTTTGGCGCGATCGGTGGCGGCGACAGCTTCCCGGTGCGCAAGCCCGATCCGCGTCACCTGCTGGCCACGCTTGAGGCGGTTGGCGGATGTCGCGAGCTGGCGGTGATGGCGGGCGACCACGCCAATGACGTGGCGGCCGCCACCGGGGCAGGGGTGCCGTGCGTCTTCGCCGCCTGGGGCTATGGGCCGCCAGAGATGGCCCAGGGTGCTGTCGCAGTGGCGCAGGATTTCACCGAGCTGGTGGCGATCGCCCGGCGGCTGCTGAAGTAGCTGTTACCCGCGCTCAATGTGCTCCGGCGCCCCCGCCCGTGGTCTGACGCATCAGCACCGTGGCGATCAATGCCAGCAGGAGCGTGGCGCCCATGAGAAAGAACGTGTCGCCATAGGCCAGGAAATACGCCTGCTCCCGCACCGTGCGGCCGATTGCAACGACCGCATCATGCCAGGCGGTTGCCGGGTCGGCGGTGCCGGATGACATGAAGTACTGCTGCATCATGGCAAGCCGCTGACGCGTCGCCTCGTTGAGCAGTGACACCGTCGGGGTGATCACCGAAGAGTGGAACTGCTCCCGCCTTGTCAGCAATGTCTGCAAGGCCGCAATGCCGACCGAACCGCCAAGGTTGCGCATCATGTTGAACATTGCCGAGGCAGAGCCGGCCTGTTCGCGTTCGATCCCGCCGGTGGCCAGCACCGACAGTGGGGTCATCACCAGCGCCTGACCAAGCGCGCGCACGAGGTTGGGGAACAGCAGCTGCGGGCCGCTGTAGTCATGGTTCAAATCGATGTTGAGGAAGCAGCTGGTGGCGAACAGGGCTAGGCCGACTGCGACCAACAGGCGCGCGTCGAAGCGACGCATCAGCCGGGGAACGAAGGGTATCAGCACAAGCTGCGGCAGACCGGTCCAGGCCAATACCTCGCCGACCTGCTGCGCGTTGTAGCCCTGCATCCGCGACAGATAGCTGGGCAGCAAAAACACCGAGCCATATAGCGCCATCCCGAGGATCACGTTGGCAATGCTGCCGAGACCGAAATTGCGCCGCAGCAGCAGGCGCAGGTTCAGCAGCGGCTTTTCGGCGGTCAGCTCGATCCAGATAAACAGCGAGAGTGCGACAGCGGCGACCAGCGACAGGCGCACGATGAACGGCGAGCCGAACCAGTCGTCCTTGTTGCCTTCCTCCAACACCGTCTGCAGCGAGGCAAGCCCGATGGCCAGCGTCGCTATCCCTGGCCAGTCGCCCTCACGCAGCAGCCCCAGCCGCATCGGTGCACGCGGCAGCGAGGGCAGCAGCGCGGCCAACATGATCGCGCCGGGCACCAGATTGACGTAGAAGATGTACTGCCAGCCGTAGGTTTCGGTAAGATAGCCGCCGATCGTCGGCCCAATCGCCGGCGCGAAGGTGGCCGACAATGCGAACATCGCCATACCCACGGGTTGTTTCGACCGCGGCAGCATGGTCAGGGTGATGGTGAAGGCGAGCGGGATCAGCACGCCACCGAAGAAGCCCTGAAGCGCTCGCAGCACGATCATTTGCTGCAGGTTCCCGGCAAAGGCACAGGCGACCGACATCGCCAGGAACAGCACCGTATTCGCAACCAGATAGCGGCGCAGCGAGAACACCGGCGCAAGAAAGCCGGTCAGCGGGATGACCACGATCTCCGCTACGAGGTAGGACGTCGAGATCCAGCCGCCGTCATCGATGCCGGCGCCTATCGCGCCCTGGATGTCCGGCAGCGACGCGTTGGTGATCTGAATGTTCAGTACCGGCAATGAATGCGCCGATGATGGAGCCGATGACGGCGAGCCACACCTTCGCATCGGCGCGTGGCTCTGGCGCTGGGCCTATGGCCGTGTCCATGGCGATCAGCCTCTCCGCGTATCGATGGTCGGCTCGACCGACATGCCAGGGCGCAGCAGGCCGGCGAGCGCAGTGTCGTCGCGCAGCACGATCTTCACCGGAATGCGCTGCACGACCTTGGTGAAGTTGCCGGTGGCATTGTCCGGCGGCAGCAGTGCGAATTCCTGGCCGCTCGCCGGCGCGATGCTGTCGATTACGCCATGCACGGTCTGGCCTGGGAAGGTATCGACCGCGATATCCACCGGCTGGCCGGGGCGCACGTCAGTGAGCTGCGTCTCCTTGTAGTTGGCCACCACATAGACTGCGTGCAGCGGCACGACCGCCATCAACTGCGTGCCCGCCTGGACGTATTGACCCACCCGCAGTGTGCGGGCACCCACCGTGCCGTCGTCCGGCGCGACGATGGTCGCGTAGCTCAGGTTCAGCCGCGCCTGCTGCTCGACCGCCTGTGCATGTGCCAGCGCGGCCTTCGCCTCGGACTGCGCGGTGCGCAGCACGTCCACTTGCTGGCGGCTGCTGGTCAGGGTGGCGCGGGCACGCTGCAGATCGGCGGCGCGCTGCGCAAGCAGCGACTGGGTGTGTTGTGCCTGCTGGACACTGCCCGCGCCTGAATGAGCAAGATCGGCGTAGCGCTTCTGGTCCTGCGCGGCGAAGCTTGCAGCAGCCTCGGCCGAGGCAAGCTGCGCCTCCGCTTCGGTGATCAGTGACTGTTGCAGCTGAAGCTGCGCCGCCAGATTGGCGACCTTGTGTTCGGCCGCTTCGCGGTCCGCAATCGCCTGGTCCAGCGCCGTCCGCAAGTCACGATCGTCAATTCGCGCAAGGACCTGCCCGGTCTTCACCGGCTGGTTGTCATTGACCAGCACCTCGGCGATGTAGCCGGCGACGCGGGGCGCAATGATGATCGAGTCGGCCCGGACGTAGGCATCGTCGGTTTCGACCTCAAACCGCCCAACCTGCCAATAATGCTCGCCGTAGGTGGCGGCAGCCGCAAGGCCGATCGCACCTGCCATGCCAAGCAATGCCTGCTTGAGGGTCAAGCGGCGGCGTCCAACCCTGGCTCGGCCCGCATCAATGCCTGGCGCGCGCTCGACCAACCCACTCATGGCTCTCTCCTCGTCGTGGCAGTCTCGCTGCCATTTCGGCGCAATAGGTAGAGCGCGATGCGTGCGGCATTAATGCCGGTTCAGCCGATATGACTTTTGCGCAGGACGAGGAAGTCGCTAGTTGCGCGGGGGCCCGGCTGAATTTGGTCCTGTGGCTGCCGTCAGGTACATGGTGGCTGGCCCAAACCATCTGGTTTGGAAGGCAATCCGCACCGGCAGTACCGGCCCTTCGTGTGCCAGAGGGGCCAGCCATGCCGAGCCATGGAGGGGCCGTCTGTGCTCTGGGTCGTTGTCACCCAGGAGAAAGCCCGCCACCTCGCGGCCCTCGAAATCGCAGCGCAGCGCCGGTCCGCTGAACATCGAACGTCCGGTCGGCTCCAGCCGCTCCATCCCCCCGGTCTGTGCCGTAACCTCCAACATGCGCCGGCCGTCATAGGTGTGGACGCTGGTCTCACAGGTCCGGTTGCGCTCAACCCGGCGCATGAGCTGCGCCAGCGCGCTTAACGTGTCCATCGTGTGGAGCTGCAGATCCCGGGGAACGGGTCGCGTTCCTTTGCTGGGGCGGCTCGAGCTCACTCACCTCCGGCAGCCCGTTGTCGTAATCGATCAGGGTGCGGCGCTGCTGTCCGCGCCACTCGCCTTGGCCGAAAAACTCAACAGGTGCCGCCCGATTGTCCTGCCACACCCCGCGAACGGTGTTGACCTGATGGCCCCGATAGAGCAGCCCGACGAGACCGGTGGTGTGGTAGTCAATCCGGATCTGATAGTTCCACGGACCGATCCCAAATAGACAGTCATCTGCATGACTTCGATGCCGGCAGCGTAGGTGTCGTAACTCAACCGGACCTGCTCCGGTTCTGCCAAGGCGGCCGGACTGACCATCAGGGTGGACACAAGCGATACTGCCGCGAACAGTCGCATGCCGGATATGTTGCGCTGCCATATCGCCTTGGCAAGTGTGATCGCTGGCTTGACACCCGGAAGAGCAGCCGCCTATCTGGAGCGCCTCAGGGGTGCGTAGCTCAGCGGGAGAGCACCGTCTTCACACGGCGGGGGTCACAGGTTCAAACCCTGTCGCACCCACCATTTTTCGAGGACCTATCCGTGCGTCCTCGACGGCTGCAGATTTGCTAGCAACCACATAGCTGGCAAGTGCGGCTGGAACTCTGGCGGTCTGCCCAACGACGAGCGGGGCTCACCCCGTGATTGAAACCGAAAAAAAGCTAACTGTTCACTGGCTGCCCGTTCTCCCCCAGCTGCTGCCGCCGCTCGACGAACATCCCATGTGCTTGCCGATCAGTCCCCATGCAGAGACGCGGGCAGCGTGAGACGAGCCTTCGCCTACCAGTGTCGCCTCTCGGCGCAAGCCGCGCAGCACGTCGTCCCGATAATCTGGATCCGCGCGCTGCGGCGCTGTACGGCCTGAATGGCTGCAGCCACGC
>CAWKMC010000054.1:0-26607 GCA_963850535.1 uncultured Alphaproteobacteria bacterium
ATAGCAGTCATAGTAGCCGTGGAAGAACCGGCCTTCCTGATTGCCGTGCAGCGGGTCGTCCGTGGCATCGAGATCGAGAATGATCTGCGCCGGCGCACGCCGATGCGCCTCCAGGAACACATCGACGAACAGCGTCTCGATTGCCGCTGCGTCATGGCTCACCTTGTGATACCGCGTCGGCTCGGGGCGGCTCAGCTCCAGCCGGTTCAACGTCGACTTGCCTGCCAGCGGCGCGCAGTCCGCCCGCTTCGCCTCAAGCTTGCCGGCGATAACCGCCAGCACTGGATCGTGCCGAAGTTCATCGTGGTCGTTGAGGTCTTCGTAGCCCAGCGCGATGCCGACCACCCGCTGCAGCACCATCGTGGCGACCTCGTGCTCCACCAGTTCCGCCATCCGCGTGTCGATGAAGCACGATGCGAACCGAGCCGTTAGCCGGATCGCCCGGTCCGTCTCACCCAACAGCAATGCACCAGCGTCCGAGGTGATCGTTCCGCCGTCAAACGCCGCCACCACCTGGCGCCCCTCGACAGGTGCAAAGTCGAACAGCGTCGCGTTACACTCTGTCAGCACCGGGGAACTCCTCTGCTTCGCCAAAAGCCTTTGTCGCAGAAGAACTTTCGCCAATTCAGAGCCTCGGTGCACCTACGCAGTTTGAGAATTCCGGGCTAGCGCCCGCTGCTCGGGCGAAAAGCGGAAGCGGCCCATGCCGCGGCGCCAAAGCCGCAGCCAGTCTGTGGCCGCCTGCCAGCGCCTGATGCGGAGCATCGGTGGCGTCTAGGGCGAGCGCCTGTTCCGCGCAAGCGGCGCCGTCATCCCGGCTGTCACTGGTTCGATTGTGGCGTATCATCATCCAGGCATCGGACGAAAACCCTGCCGCGAGGATGAATGCGCATGCGCCAAATGACACTCGTCGCCTTCCTACAGGCGCAGAATTGCACGAATTTCGTAGGCTCCTGGCGACATCCGGAAGCCTCGCCTGACTTCATGACTGCCGACTACTATCGTCATATCGCTCGCGTTCTCGAGGCCGGCAAGTTTCATGTCGGCTTCTTCGATGATCGCCTCGCGATGCCGGACCGCTATGGCGGCGATCACGCACATACTGTCGCCAACGGCATACGCTGCGTGAAGATGGATCCGATCACGATTCTCACCGTGATGGGCATGGCGACCGAGAAGCTGGGGCTTGGTTCGACCTGTTCCACCACGTATTTCGAGCCGTTTCACGTCGCGCGCGTGTTTCAGACGCTGGACCTGATGACCAACGGTCGTGCCGCCTGGAACATCGTCACCTCGATGAATGACGGCGAGGCGCTGAACATGGGTCATGCGGCGCATGGCGACCATGATCAGCGCTACGACCGCGCCGACGAGTTCCTGGAAGTCGTCATGGGCCACTGGGATTCGTGGGATGACGATGCACTTGTTGTGGACAAGAAGACGGGTCTGTTCGCACATCCCGACAAGGTTCGGCGGCTGGATCACCAGGGAGCATACTTCCGCTCGCGTGGACCGTTCACCGTGCCGCGTTCACCGCAAGGCCATCCGGTGCTGATCCAGGCGGGACAGAGCGGCCGGGGCCGTCACTTTGCAGCACGCTGGGCAGAGCTGGTGTTCGTCAACTACCACAGCCTGGAACATGCGAGAGAGGACTATGCCGTATTCAAGCAGCAGGTTGCGGAGGCCGGCCGCGATCCCGACAAGGTCGCCGTGGCCGCCGGGGTGTATACAGTTGTAGCGCCGACCCGGGCCGAGGCCGAAGATAAGGTGGCGATGATCGACAAACTCCCGAAGGAAATCGACCAGCTATCGCTGTTGTGCGAAGTGCTGAATGTTGACCTGGCGAAGAAGCCTGTTGACGAGCCCTGGACGGAAGAGGAGATCCAGACCTGGACCGGCGCGCAGGGGCTGCGCGACCGGGTGTATCGCGTCCTTGGCAAGCGCAATCCGACAACGCGCGACTTCATGGAAGTATCGCATCGCGGCACGTTCCGCGACCATCCTCGCTTTGTCGGCAGCCCAAAGGAAGTCGCGGACGGCATGGAGGAGTGGTTTGCGACGGGAGCCTGCGACGGCTATGTCATCGCGGCCTCGCACGTGCCCGGCGGCTATGAGGAGTTCGTGCGCTACGTCGTCCCGGAACTGCAACGTCGCGGGCTACTTCACAATGATTATCGCGGCACCACATTGCGCGAGAACCTTGGGCTCGAACGCCCCTCGGTTGGCGCGTGGCGCGAGGTTCGTCACTAACAGGAGAGAGAAACCAATGAAGCTGATGTATTCGCCGGGCGCGTGCTCGATCGGGATCCATGTGCTTCTGGAAGAGATCGGCAAGCCATACGATGCGCAACTGGTCAACCTGCGCGAGGGGGCGCAGTTCAAACCGGAGTACACGGCGGTCAATGCTAAGTCCAAGGTGCCGGCGGTCGTGCGCGACGACGGTTCGGTGCTGACCGAGTACCCCGCCATTGCCTATTGGCTGGCGCGCACCAACCCGGACAAGAAGCTGTTGCCGGACGATGTCGAAGCACAGACGCGGGCGTTGGAGGCGCTGGACTACTGCGTCAGCACTGTGCACATGCAGGGCTTCTCGCGGCTGTTCCGCGCATCGAACTATACCCCGAACCCGGAAGACGAGGACAAGGTCAAGGAACGCGGCAAGGAGATGGTCGAGAAGGGCTTCGCCGTGCTCGATAAGGCACTGCAGAGCAAGGACTACCTTGCCGGGTCGTTCTCGATCGCTGACAGCGCCCTGTTCTACGTCGAGTGGTGGGGTGCCAAGCGCATGAATATGAAGCTGCCGCCGAACTGCGAGGCGCATCTGAACCGCATGATGGCCCGGCCGGCCGTTCAGCGGGTGCTGCAACAGGAAGGCGTCGCCTGAGGTGCACGGGGCGTTCCAGAAGGTTTTGCGTGAGCCGCTCTCTTTCTGGTTCCTCCGGCACGGCGGGACCGACTGGAACGCCCAGGGCATTTCGCAGGGGCAATGTCGATATCCCACTGAACTCTGACTGGGTCGCCGGCGCGGCGACGGCGGACGGCGCGCAATAGCAGGTTGCCTGAGCGTCCTGGAATGCGCCTCCCCAGCTTGCGAAGGTTACCGACTTCCGGCGAATTCCTGCCCGACCGCGCGTGCCGTATCGGCAAGCAGAGCCAGCGTTGCCAGTCGCAGCAGGATACGTCGGGTGAACTCGGGATCGTGCGCCTGCCAGATGTGGTTTTTCATCTAGCCTCCCCTTGGTTCGACGTGAACTGTGGTATCACCTCTGTGATGAACAGCTCCAGCGAGCGCACCGCGACGTCGTGCGGCAAAGCGAATGATGCGCCGTAGCAGAACTGATCGACGCCAACAGCGGCATACTGTTTCAGCCTGGCGACAACCTGCTCCGGCGTGCCGACGATCATGCCATCGCGCACCCTTTCCATGCTGTAGTCATCGGGGTTGGCGATCTGCTCCCATGCGGCGGGTTCTGGGAAGCCGTTCTCCACCGTTCCGACGTTACGGAACAGGTTCTCGAACCGCCGATTGTACTCGGCCGATATCCGCACCGGGACGATCCAGTCCTCCTCGCGTGCGCAAACGCAGGTTCGCCGCAGCATCAGGAAGCGCGGCCGCTGGATGTCTGGGAGTTTCGCCAGCGTATCGGCGAAGCGCTGTCCCAGAATGCTCACCTCCGCATGCGGGCGCGACAGTGGCGTCGCCATGATATTGGCGCCCGATTGCATCGCCCAGGCGAAGGTGTCCGGATCACGTGCCGCCACCCACATCGGCGGATGCGGTTTCTGCAATGGCTTTGGCACCGAGGTGGCATGCGGGAAACGCCAGAGCTCGCCTTGATGCTCGAAGTCGCCCTGCCACAGCCCACGCAACACAGGGAGCATCTCGCGCAGGTATCGTCCGCCCTGGCGCTGATCGACGCCGTCCGCCATCCGGTCGAACTCATACTGGAATGCGCCGCGTCCCAGCCCCAGTTCCAGCCGGCCATCGCTATACAGATCGACCAGCGCCGCTTCACCGGCAAGGCGGATGGGATGCCAATAAGGCGCGACGACAACGGCCGTGCCGAGGCGGATGCGCGAGGTGTGCGCCGCCCAGTCCATCAGGAAGGTGAACGGGTTTGGCCCGGCCATCAGCTCGATCGTGTGGTGTTCCGCGGCCCAGGCGATCTCGAAGCCGCCCTGCTCCGCCAACTGCACAAGCTCGCGCATCTGTCGGATGACCTGGCGCGGCTCCTTGTCGGGCGTGGAGCGCTCCATGTTGACGGCGATCGAGAACTTCATGCGTCGGTCAGCTCCGCAGGAAACCACGCACCAGCCGCGTGATCAGCTCGGGCGCCTCGACCAGGATGCTGTGACGCAGGCCGGGGAGAATCTCGAGCCTCGATCCCGCGATCTGCGCGTGCATGAAGCGCGCCATGCGCGTGTTGGAGCCGACATCGTGCTCGCCGGTCGCGATCAGCGTCGGCGCGCGGATCGCATGCAAGCTGCTCGCCAAGATCACTGGTGGAGAACACGGTGTAGGCCGCGGCGTAGGAGGGCGCATGGTTCTCCTGCAACTGTCGCATGCGTCGGGCCACGAGGTCGGGATTGCGCGCAATGAAGTCCGGCGTGAACCAGCGCTCCTGCGCGGCCCCGGTGATCGCGGCGACCCCCTGTTCCTGCAATATCGCGAGCCGCGCCTGCACCCGCTCGCGTTCTTCTGCCGAACGGCCCGCCACGGCGCTGAGCAGGACCAGCCGGCGCACCCTTTCCGCGTGCTGCAATGCGATGCCCTGCGCGATCATGCCGCCCAGCGAGAATCCCACGATATCCGCCGCCGGCACCGCGCAGGCATCGAGCACGTCAACCACGTCCCGCACAAAGTCGTCCAGCGTCAGCGCGCCGTTCGATGTGTCCTGACCGTCCATGCCCGCGCAAATCCAGGCGCAATACGCGGAACTCGGGTGCGAGCGCCGGTGCTATCTGATCCCAGCTCGTGCCATCGGCACCAACGCCGTGGATCAGCATCACCGGCGGCCGTTCGCCGCCATCGTCCCAGTATCGGAGCGGTGGCGCGTCCGGTCGCTGCAGCATCCGCTCGGTCATCGCTTGCTATCTCCGCACGCTAAACGCGTGCCGTATAGGAACGCCCATGGCTCCGCGACACAACACCAGAGCGGCGCGCGGCACGCGGCTTGGATACTCAAAATCAAACGGAACAAAGGGTGGATGACCCGCGAGAGCAGACGCCAGGATTGCGTTCGCATCTGCGATTTGCGCAACATAGACACTGGGCTGATTGCAAAGTGACCGACCCAGCACAAGGTTGGCGCGTCCAGCTCTTATCTGTGTAACAGGAGCAGTCGGTGATAAAGTTCCTTCTCACGACAGCAGCGGCGGCGTTCTGCTGTGTCTCATTGGGCATAGTGCACATAGGTTCCTCAGTCGCGCAGCAGCAGCGATCTGCCTTCGTCCTCGTCGAACGGACTGCGACGACAGGACCCAAGTTCGATACAGGAAGAATATGCAAAGCTCGCGCGTGACATCCTTCCGAAATATGGCGCGCGATATCTCGCGCGGAGCCAACACAATGTATTGCTCGAGGGCGATGGTGCGGCGCCGTGTTGCATAGCCATTCTGGAATTTCCGAGTCTCGAGGCGGTCACGCGCTGGTACAATTCGCCGGAAAATCAGGATGCTGTGAAGGTCCGCGGCCGCGGCGCTAAGTTTCGGTTGATCGCTGTCGAAGGGCTCCCGGCTCAGCAATAGTCTCCTGTTCCATGCCACCGGCTATCCAACTGAAGCGGACAAAATTTTGATGCCCTTCGATACCCTGCGAGCGGTCGCCTTGCAGGTTAGAACGACTACGTTTCGAGCATTACTGTAACCGCGCGTGCTGGGGACCGGCATTCCGTCAGCGCGCAGCCAGCCGAGCTGCTCGTGACCTTCGTGGTGGACACGAATGGGACGGAACTGGCGACCCCATTCGCGAACTCAGGCGTAGCGTGCTCAATATTGGACGCTCGCCACGCTCCGCAATTCCTCCGGAGTCGACGTGCCGAAGCCAAAGAATTCCAGGTACGCAGGTATCATCTCGAACAGCATGTCGGTGCCGACCTGGACAGAGCACCCCCTGTCCAGCGCGGCCCGCAGCAGTGGCGTGTATTCTTCTTTCATCACGACTTCGCCCACGAAACTCGTAGGTGAAATCCTTGAGATGTCGAATGGCAGCGGGTCGCCCGGGTTCATCCCAAGTGGGGTTGCATTGACGATGATATCGAAGCCATCAGGATCGCTGGAGCCAGTGCCGACGCGCAACGATGGATAATGCCGCCGAAGGCGCGCGGCCAGTGTCTCCGCGGACGCGCTGGCTGCATCGTATAGACCCAGCACAGCTGACCCAGCCGCAGCCAGCGACGCAGCGATCGCGGACCCGACGCCGCCGCATCCGACCACCAGCACGCGTGCGCTGGCGATCTTCCGCCCTTTGCGTTCGACGCCGCGGACGAATCCCGCTCCATCGAACATGTCGCCCAGGAGAGTTCCATCACTCCGACGCACGATGGCATTGCACGCACCCGCAATCTTGGCCGTGATCGTCACCTCATCAACAAGCCCTGTCGTTGATACCTTGTGCGGCATCGTGACCAGGGCCCCGTGCACATTGGTGGTACTGAACAATGCCTTCAGCACGGCCGGATACTCCGGTGCCTTCACGCCGACCGGCACGACCGCGGCATCAATCCCCTTCATCTCGAACCAGGGATTATAGATCATCGGCGCCTTGAACGATTCGGTTGGATAGCCGAGGTGGACAATGAGCCTCGTCTTTCCGGTGATCATGGTTTCACTCCATGGCGTCCCGTTCGCCGCTGGTATGAATCACAGCATGAACGTGGCGCCCGGGCTTTGCCGTGCCTGCGCGGCAGTTCGCACAGAGGCATTCGCGGCACCGAACCCGGAATACCCCGAACGACGCTCCACAGCCTCGAAGAAGAACCGATCGTGGAAAGCATCGGTATACAGATGGCGAAACTCGCCGGATTCGTCCCGGTCGTAGAGTAGCCCATGGGCTTGCAGTGCCCCCAATGCCGCATCGTCCAACGGCCATCGTGCCAAGAGATCATCGTAGTAGTTGCTGGGCATCTGCAGCAACGGAGCATGCTCCGTTTCTAACTGCTTTGCAGTTTGCATGATGTCCGGTGTCGCAAGCGCCACGTGGTGCACACCCGCACCAGCATACAGCGAGATAAACCGCCCGGTCAGCGTGCCACGGCCTTCCGACGCGTTCAGCACGATGCGTACCTTGCCGCTTGGGCTGACCAGCGCGCGGCTGTGCACGAAGCCGTACGGATCCGCCGTATCGAGCTGCGCTTGCGGCACCAGACCAAACAAGGCACGCCAGAACAGCACATGCGACGACATGCGTCCCACGGGCAGAGCCAACACCACGTGGTCGATCCCCAGCAATGGCGCCGTTGTCGCAGGTGCTGGATACAGCTCAAAATCATCGTCCCAGAAGCTGTGCCCACCATCTTCCGGCTCGATCAGGCAGATCAAAGTGCCATCCGGGGCGCGGACAGCCGGGATGCGCCGCTCGCCACTACCGATAGGCTCCTGCCAGTCCGGGCATAATAGCGCACGGGCGCGCGCCAGCGTCCTCTCGGCATCGTCGACCCGGATCGCCATCGCGCACACCGAGGGCCCGTGCAAATGGAAGTGTTCCGCAGCGGCACTGTCCTGCTCGGCATTCAGCACCAGGTTGACGCCGCCGTTGCGATACAGATCCACGGCCTTTGAGCGGTGTCGCCCGGCATGGTGGAAGCCCGAGTGTTCGCAGGAAGCTCACCAGCTCCGGTCCGGTGCTCTCATCCACAGCGAATTCAAGAAACTCGATACCATCCAGGGTGGGAACTGCGGGCAGTGCAGTACCGCCCGTGGCATCCGCCTCGGTCAGTATCAGCGAGCGAAGCCCGTCACGGGCGACGAAGCGGGCAGGGGCGGCGCGAAAATCGTCGTTGAATACTTCCAGTGACAGCGGTCCGCCGTAGCCCGAGGCGAGCACCGCGCGCAAGAAATCTGTCACGTCCAGCTCGCCCTGTCCGGGGAAATTGCGAAAATGGCGGCTCCAGCTCAGCACATCCATCGACAGCTTGGGCGCATCCGCCAGTCTGCACGAAGAACAGCTTCTCGCCAGGCACCTGCGCGATGCCGGACGGATCATCGCCAAGACTGAGCGTGTGGAACGAAGTCGACGATAAGACCCAGCGCCGGATGGCTGCCTGCTGCACGATGCGCCAGGCGTGCTCCCAGCGATTGACGTGCCGCGCCCAGCCCAGCGCCTCGTAACCAACCCGCAGTCCGCGCCGCGTCGCACGGTCGGCCATTTCGGCCAGGTCGGCCGCGGCACGGGAGTCATCGTTGATCGTCGCGGTCTGCGTGTTGCTGCACACCAGCACGAGGTCGGTACCCAGCGCCTGCATGACATCGAATTTGCGTTCCGCCCGATCCAGGTTGCGCCCACGCTGCGTATCAGGCATCGCTTCGAAGTCGCGAAACGGCTGGTAGATCTCGATAACCAGCCCGAGGTCATCGCAGATCTTGCGGACATCGGCGGCCGAGCCCTCGAACGTCAGCAGATCGGCTTCCATGATCTCGACGCCGTCGAAGCCGACCGACGCGCAGGCTTCCAGCTTGTCACGCAGAGTGCCGCTGAGCGCCACAGTGGCGATGCATTTCCGCAGCGGCGTGAAGCCACTCACGCTGGTGCGCCTCCTCGGCCGGAGCTGGCCGACGTCCTGCCCGTTCCGGCCCGCATCCTGTCGTAGACCTGCCTTGTCGACAGGAATGGCGTCGCGGATTTCCTAGATCGTTCAGGTGGATGCGATACGTCTCCCGGGCAGTCAGCGCGGCGAGCGCCGAAATGATCGTTATGCCGAAGCTGATCGCACCGATCTTCAGCGGGATGTTGCTAGAGCCAGGCGGCGCCACGACCGCGTACAGCGCGGGCAGCAGTGCGGTGATCGTCGTTCCGATGTTCTGCGCGATGGCCATCGCGGTCACCCGCGTGCTGGTCGGGAACAGCTCGGGATAGAAGCTGGGGAAGATCGCGTTGTAGCCCTGATAGATCAGGCCCCACATCAGCAGCGACATCACGATGGCCAGCGGCATGTTGGCGATGCTGATCGCGTAAAGATAGGCAAACGACAGTAGTCCTGATCCGAGGGCGCCGAGAATGATCGGCGGACGGCGACCGATCACGTCCGACAGATTGCCGACCAGAGGAATAACAACGACGGCGAGAATATTGCCGAGCACCGGAATCCACAGATACACCGCGCTTGGAAAACGGATCCCATAAGCAGCCTGCACCGCGTAGGCGCCACCGAATATCGTCGCGACCACCGGGATGACATTCATCAGCGCCATGCAGATGACGCGGAGCATGTCGGGCCAATGGTACTTGAAAGCCTCGAAGAATCGGTGTTCTTGGGACGCCGCCATGCTCGCCCTCTTCGGAGAAAGCCGGCGTCTCCGCGACTTCCCGGCGAATAATGTAGCCGGCGATGATCACAATGACGCTCAGCAGGAACGGTATCCGCCACCCCCACGCGTTGAATGCGGCTGGAGGCAGATAGTAGGCCAGTGGCAGAAACACCGCGGCGGCGAGGATCTGCCCGGCCTGCACGCCTTGTAGCGAGAAGCTCGCGTAGTAGCCGCGCCGTCCAAAAGGCGCGTGCTCCAAGATCATCGAGCTGGCACCGGAAATTTCTCCGGCAACGGCAAAACCCTGGATCAGTCGGAGCGCGACAAGCAGTATCGGCGCCAGAATGCCGACCTGCTCATACGTCGGCAGCACACCCACTGCCATCGTCGAGATGCCCATTAGGAACATGCAGACGAGCAGCACGGTCTTTCGACCATGCGTATCGCCCCAGTGTCCCAGGAAAAACGCTCCAATGGGTCGCGCGACATAGCCAACGCCATAGGTCGCCAAGGAGGCGACGATGGCTACGGTCGGGTTGCCGGACGGAAAGAATATCTGCGGAAAGACCAGTGCCGCGGCCGAGGCGTAAATAAAGAAGTCATAGTACTCGAGTGCTGACCCGATCCAGCCGCTCGCGGCGGCCTTTCGTGTCTGATGCACTCCGTGCGGTTCGTGTTCGGTGAGATCACTCATCGTTTTCCTCCGCAGCCAGGCCATACTCAGCATGCCAAGCCGGGAGTAGACATGTCGAGTTGTCAACTTTTGCAATCACATCGTGCCCACATTCTGCACGCCACCCGCTCGGTCCGCGCGTCAGCTTAGGAGAGTACTGCCTCGGTCTTCCGCTTGATCAGATCAAAATCGATCTCCGCCGCCAGTCCGAGAGCTGTTGGGGCGTGCAGCATGCCCTCCTTGTCGATTTCCAGTTCCTTCGCCATGCCGTATTTGTGTGCGCCATCGGGCAGCAGCACCTCGAACATCGTGGTGTTGCGGATCGCCATGCAGAGATGCAGGTTGGCCAGGTTGTTCAACGAATTCCCTGAGTGGTGGATTTCGTATTTCATGTTGAACGCCTCGGCGAGATGCGCCGTCTTCAACATCGTCGTCAGACCGCCCTTGTTGGGGATGTCGCCACGCAGATAGTCGGTGGCGCGCTCGGTTAACCAGATCGGATAGGTCTCCAGCCCGCCGGCCGGAAATTCCGTCGCCATGATCGGGATATCGAGCTTCTCGCGAAGCTTGACGTAGTTGTAGATATCCTCATCGGACATCGGATCTTCGTACCAGTAGTAGCCCATCTCCTCGATCGCACGACCAACCCGCAGCGCGTCGGTGTAGTTGTAGCTCCAGGTCGAGTTCGAGCATCAGTCGGAAGTCGTCGCCGACCGCCTTTCGCACCGCCTGGCACACCTTGATGTCCTCTTCTGGTTCGCGCGGCGGATGGATCTTGTAGGCGCGCCAGCCATTCGCCTTGAAGGTCTGGGCCTGGTCGACATAGGCGGCAATGTCCGGCAGCACCTGCGAACTGGCATAGGCCACGATCGAATTACGGCAGGTGCCCATCAGCGCATGCACCGGCAGCTTGGCGATCTTGCCCGCGAGGTCCCACAACGCCGTGTCCACCGCGCCGATTGTGCGATAACTGACGACGCGCGATACCAGGCGCATCGCACCATGGATGCGCTCGCGCTCCAGCGGGTTCTGTCCCATCAGCATCGGCTTCAGCGACCGGATGAGTTGTGGACCGTCCATCGACGCCGGATTGGTCGCCGCCCCCAGGAATGCGTGGCCTTCCAGGCCATCGTCGGTGTGGATGCGCAGAAGGCCGAGATTGCTGGTGGAGGATGCCAGCGAGCCCAGGTGGTAGCGGGTCGCTGGAATGTTGTCCCAGGTAAAGATGGTGAGCGATACGTCGTCGATCTTCATCCTCGTCCCTCCTGTTCCTCCTGCCGGCGGACCCGTTCGCGATAGACGTTATAGGTGCCGGATGCCGCCACCACGACAGCACCGGCCAGCGTATTCCAGGACGGCACCTCGCCAAAGATCAGCAACCCCGCCAGCACGCCCCATGGCAGCATCGTGTATTCGTAGGGCGCCAGTGCCGACACCGGTGCCAGCGCGTAGCTGCGGGCGAACACGCAATGCGCCAGACCGCTTGAAAGGCCCAGGAAGGCCAGCAGCAGCCACCCCACCGCTGTGATCGCGCCTTGGCCGGGAAAGCTCCACAGCATCAGGAAGCCGGTGGCGGTGTGGCACACCAGCAGCCAGAAGGCCTGGCATTCCGGCGTCTCGGTCAGGGTCAGTTGGCGTGTCATGATCCGGGTCAGCGCCATGACCAGCGTCCCGGCAAGCAATAGCAACACGACCGGCGTCCACAGATCTCCACCGGGACGCAGCATGATCAGTACCCCGCCGAATCCGACCAGGGT
This sequence comes from uncultured Alphaproteobacteria bacterium, assembly GCA_963850535.1. GTDB lineage: Bacteria > Pseudomonadota > Alphaproteobacteria > Acetobacterales > Acetobacteraceae > JAMXLO01. Next base: position 11,896 of record CAWKMC010000054.1, read on the forward strand.
GGAGAGGGCGCGCCGCCAGCGGATTTGCTCGCCGAGCAGCGGCACCGCCAGCACAGTCATGATGAGTGGCGCGGTGAAGCCCACCGCATAGGTATCGGCAAGGCTCATCGACAGCCAGGAGATGTACCAGCTGACCGAAACGAACGACGAGAGGACGCTGCGCACCAGCACGAGGCCCCAACGATGCGGCACCAGCATGCGCCAACCGAGCGTTCCCGGACGCACGGTCACCGCCGCGACGGTCGCCAGGCCGAACACCCCGCGCCACATCATCGCGCCTGCCACCCCCACGCTGGGCAGCACCCACTTCGCGGATGCATCCCCCACGGTCCAGATCAGGTAGGCCAGCACCGCCAGCGCGATGCCCCGCATGGCATCGGCGGCATTATCCGTCAGTACGCGTGGTGCAGCCGTCGCCACCGCGTGCGGCATTACGTCAGCCAACGGCACGTTTCCCCATTTCAGACCCGATCCTTGCCTTGCGATCGCGGCGACGGCAAGGCAAGGACACGAACATGGAGCGGGCAGAATACGCGTTGATGGATGCAGCCGAGGACCACATGTGGTGGTATCGCGCGCTGCATTGCCGGCTGCTTGAGGCTCTTGCGGGTGTGCATGGCTCGGTGCTGGATGCGGGCTGCGGCACCGGCGGACTGCTCGCGTGCATTCGCGCGGAGCGCCCCGATATGCGACCGATTGGCCTCGAATGGGCCGACATTGCAGCGCGTCGTGCCGCAGCGAAGTCGGCTGCCCCGGTCGTTTGCGGAAGCGTCAACTCGCTGCCATTTGCCGACGCCAGTTTCGATGCCGCGTTGGCCGCCGACGTGCTCTGTCATCGTGCTATTGATCCAGCGCTCGCCTTGTCCGAGCTACGACGCGTCCTGCGGCCAGCGGGCAGGCTGATCGTCAACATGCCCGCCTATGGCTGGCTGCTCTCCACCCACGACAAGATGGTCCACAATGCCCGCCGTTGCACCGCCCGCCAACTGGTCAGCGAATTGCGCCACTCCGGCTTCGTTGAGGTTCGCGCCTGCTACTGGAACGGCCTGCTGCTGCCGCTGATGGTGCTTCAGCGCAAGGTCCTGGCACGTCGTTCAGGCGCGTCCGATGTTGCCGCGTTTCCGCCATGGCTCGATGCGATGCTGCATGGCATGACTGATTTCGAACGTCGCCTGCCTTTCGGCCTTCCTGCCGGCGGTTCAGGACCGGCGACTGCGGAGCGACCATGAACTACGAGACCGATCTCCGATACGATCGTCCCCGAACGCCAGAGCCACCTGGGATTGGCCTGTCGATCGTTATTCCGGTCTACCGGGGTGCCGCGACAATCGGGCGTCTGGTCGAGGCACTCTCTGGGCTACGCCCCGTCGGGGGAATGGAAATCGTGCTGGTCAATGACGGCAGTCCGGATAATTCAGCTGAGGCGTGCCACGAACTGGTCAGGCATGCGACAGTGCCGATCACCTATGTCGAGCATACGCGAAATTTTGGTGAGCACAATGCGGTCATGACCGGGCTGCGGCACGTGCGGGGCGCTTACGTGATCACCATGGATGACGATCTACAGAACCCGCCCGAGGAAGTGGTGCGGCTATACGATCATGCACGGCTGGGCAACTGGGACGTCGTCTATACGCGCTACGCGGTCAAGCAGCACGAAGGCTGGCGCAATCTCGGCAGCAGGTTTGCCAATGCCGTCGCGGACCGATTGCTGGACAAACCAAAGGGCCTCTATCTGTCGTCGTTCCGCTGCATGGCGGCATTGGTGGTGCAATCGGTAACGCGCTACCAGGGACCATACCCTTATGTCGACGGATTGATCATGCAGGTGACGCAGCGCATCGACAGCATCGAGGTGCGCCATCTGCCACGCATCGAGGGCCGCTCCAACTACAACCTGACGCGTTTGGTACGCTTGTGGCTGAATCTCGCCACCAGCTTCTCGCTGGCACCCCTGCGACTGGCGATTTATGCCGGGGTGTTCATGGCGCTGCTCGGTGCGGCTGGCGCGGTAGCGACGATCGCTGAGGCGCTGATCCTGCGCGATACGCCCTCTGGGTGGGCGTCGACGATGACCGTGATCCTTTTGGTTGCCGGCGTGCAGTCGATGATCCTGGGCGTACTTGGCGAATACGTCGGGCGGACCTTTCTGTCGGCCAATGGCAAGCCGCAGGGCACGGTGCGCTCGATCGAGCGGAATGCAGCAGAGGCGCGCGTCAACGCGTGATCTACTGGGCAACGCTGTTCATCGCGATCGCGACGAGTATGGCCGGTCAGACGCTGCTCAAGGCTGGAGCCGGCGCGACGCAGTTCGTCGCGCAGCTGTTGGACTGGCGTACGCTGCTCGGGTTTGTCCTCTATGGCGGCGCCGCCGTCCTGTACATCATTGCGCTGCGCCGTATCCCGATGTCGCGCGCGCTGCCCTGCACAGCAATATCCTATGTAGCGGCGGCGGTGATTGGGCACTATGGCTTTGGTGAACCCTTAAGTGTCGCGCAGATCGCTGCAATTGCCTTGATCTGCGGTGGCGTGTTCATTCTGGCGCTGGCGTAGCAATGACGGATCCTTGCCTGCGGTGCAGCACGCACTCGGCTTACAGAATGTTGACATATGTATCGTGACCGGGCCGGAATGAGGGCATCGTTCTGCGCGCCGCCATCATTCAGTGCTAGGCGCCTGGACCGAACATTCCCAACCGATCGGTCCGCACTCGTCTTTCGTCGCCGCTGCGCACAGTGAGGCCAGCGCGGTCGAAAAACTCCAGCACAAGAATCGCCACCCTCCTGCCGTTCGCCAACCGGTCCCGGAACGCCGCCGCCGTGAGTGCACCGTTGTCCTGCGCAATAGTCGCCGCGATGCCGGCCATTTCCGCCACGGTCTCGCTGAGAAAGAACTGATCAGGTGCGACCTCGATCAGCCGGCCCATCCTTTGCACCCGCTTCAGCAAAGTGCGGATGGCGGTCTCAGGCACCGATAGCGCCCGCGCCAGATCGCGCGTGCGGGGCGGGCGGAAACGATCGGCAGCAATCAGCTCGCGTGCCTGCTGCCAGAGACGCTCGTCGCGCACCGATAACGTGACCCGATGGGTCGGGAGGCGCAGCCATGGCCCGTCCTGACTGATGACATCACGACGCAACAGCGAATCAACAATGGCGCGAAACGCCGCGGCAGATGGCCTGCCAGGCATCGCCATCCGCAGCCGTTCAAACTGGAGACCGGGCTGATCCGGGGCTGATGCGTGATGCTCCGCCAGCAGCCGCACCACATCATTACGCAGCGCCTCGAGTACTGCCGGCTTGATCAGCAGATCCGCCATTGCTGCCGCGGGCATGGCCGAGTGCGCCGCCACGGGCAGGTTTCGCGCCCGCAGGAATGGCAACCGCTCGGTCCACCCCGGCGGCAGTGCGAGCAGCGCTCGCAGTGCATCTGCCGGATCGGCGTGATCGAGCGCCTCAAGTTGCGAAAGTCGCTCTGGCCTGCGACGACCACGTCGTGGTGGAAACGGGTCGATGACGCTGCCGCCACCAATGGTACGCGTCGCGGTGGCATCACGCAGGACGAACCGGTCGTTCGCCAATGCCCCGATCGGCCGATCCAGCGTCAGTCGCGCCAATGCTGTACTGCCTGGTTCGATCCGGTCCACGATGAGTGCCGCAACGCGTGCCATTACGTGCGCTGCCGCGAGGTGGAAATGCACCGGCGCATCGCTGCGCAGCGCACGCGGCGTGTCGGCGAGCAGTGTCAGGCGGACGTCGAGGCGCGCGGTCGGTGCGTGCACGTCGGGATGCAGCACCCAATCACCACGCGTCACTGAATCTTTGGAGAGCCGCTGACCAGTGACGTTCAGCGCCACACGCTGACCAGCCACCGCCTCCCGGGCGGGTCGGTTCTGTGCATGCAAGCCTCGGACACGCAACTCGATGCCAGGCGGCGACAACATCAGGCGATCCTCGACGCGGATGCGCCCTGCGGCGAGGGTGCCGGTGAGCACGAGGCCCGCACCGGCGATGGTAAAGGCACGATCGACGGCGAGGCGCGGATGCAGGTCCGTGGCACGTGGACGCGGCCCGAGCGAGGTCAGCGCCAATCGCAATGCCTCGACCCCCTTGCCCGTCAACGATGACACGGGCAGCAGCGGCGCTCCGGCAAGCAGTGTCTTCGCCAACACCGAGCGCACCTCGAGGTCGACGTCGTTGATTCGGGCAGCGGCAATATCTGATTTGGTCAGCGCAATCACGCCGCGGTCGATGCCGAGGAGCTGAAGGATCTGCACGTGCTCGCGGGTCTGTGGCATCACGCCGTCGTCGAGCGCCACCACCAATAGCGCCGCGTCGATGCCGCTGGCACCGGCCAGCATTGTGTGCACAAAGCGCTCGTGTCCCGGCACATCGACGAAGCCGAACTGGTCCGTGTAGGCATAGCCCAGGTCGATGGTAATGCCGCGGCGCTTCTCTTCTGCCAGGCGGTCGGCATCGATGCCGGTCAGCGCCTTTACCAGCGCCGTCTTGCCGTGATCGACATGGCCGGCCGTGCCGATAATCATGGATCAACTGTCGGGAGCAAAACGAGGGCGCAGGCCCGCCGACCTGCAATATGGGTCGGCGACATCCCACCCAAGCTGGCGATCATCGTCAATGCCCCCGCGCGTGCTGGCCGATTGGCCCTCACCACGGCACGCCGCGAGAAGACATGCATCGTGCAGTTTCGGTTCACAACTGAGCCACTAAGCTTAATATTTTCTAGACTATGCAAGCATATTTGTACATCCCTGCTCAGCGGGTGGCTTTCTGGCTCTCGCACACGTATTTAGAGTGACACGTCCGGCGGAGCAGCCGGCCTGGGGTTGGGACTGGCGATTACGCGCCTACTTAAGCAGGAGAGGAGGAAGCAATGCAGGCATCAGACATTGCACGTGTTCAAGCTTACCTACGGCAGACGCTGGGGACGGAACGATTAAGCATCGAAGTGCCGAAGAATCGCGGCGGGTCGGTTGAGGTACGGGCGGGACGAGAGTTCCTAGGAACGTTGCACCGCGATGACGAGGACGGAGAAGTATCGTTCTCGCTGCACATCACCATCCTCGAAGAGGATCTGCCCGAGGTCGCGCAGCCGCAAACCGCGAAACGCCGCTGATGGTTAGTCCGCAGCGTAGGCCACCAGCTGCAGCAACTTCTCGAAATCGATCGGCTTGGTCAGCAGATCGATTGCCCCAAGTGCGAGGGCCTCATTCCGGACCGCCGGGTCCGGCAGGCCGGTGATGAGCAGCGATGGGATCGTGTGGCCTGTCGCATCGAGCCGACGCAGCAGGTCAAGCCCGGTCATCTCCGGCATCTTCTGATCCACCACAATGCACGCTACGTCGCTCAACTCCGGATCGTCGAGCAGCTGTTGGCCAGACGTATAGGTCTTCACCGTGTGGCCCGCCGATTCGAGCAACGCATCAAGCACATCCCGCACGTCCCCGTCGTCATCAATAATTGCCACTATATTCAGCATGCCTGATGGCACTGTGGTATCTCCTTCGAAATAGCTTGCATATCCTGACGGTCCGCTTGCGGCTGCACCATGGCGGCATGCCGATGTTCACGTTGTGTTGTCAACTGTGAGTCGACGCGAAGAACTGCCGTCGATAGCTTGCTGCACCTGAGACAAGACACTGCGAGGAACGATGCCCGACGCTGACATCGCCAGGATCCGTGCCCTGCTCACCAGCAGGCCACGCCCCGTTGGTCCGGAGGAACGTCGTCAGCGGCTCGACATGTTCGGACAAGCACTGGGTGCTCCTGACGATGCGCACGTGGAGACCATCGAGATTGCGGGCGTTCCGGCCGAGTGGTCGACGACGCCGGAGGCTAACGCCCGACGAGCCGTGCTCTACCTGCACGGTGGCGGCTATATGGCTGGCTCGATCGTCAGCCATCGTTACGTCGCCGTCGAAATCGGCCGCGCCGCGCACGCCCGCACGCTCGCTCTCGGCTATCGGCTCGCACCAGAGCATCCTTATCCAGCGCAGCTGGAAGATGCGCTCGCTGCCTACAGCATGCTGCGCGATCAGGGTTTAGCGCCCGGCGAGATCGCGGTGGGTGGCGACAGCGCTGGCGGCAATCTCACGCTCGCTCTTCTGATTGCACTGCGCGAGCGCGGTTTGCCATTGCCGGCCTGTGGTTGGCTGATCTCGCCGTGGAGCGATCTGACAGCAAGCGGCGCGACGATGCAGAGCAAGGCCAATGTCGATCCAATGATATCCAGGCCGTATCTGCTTGAACTCGCGCAGGCGTTTGCGGGCGGCAGGGATTTTGGCGATCCGCTGATTTCACCACAGTTTGCCGATCTCGGCGGCCTGCCTCCACTGCTGATCCAGGTGGGTTCCGATGAAACATTGCTGGATGACGCGATCACGTTAGCTGGCCACGCCGGCGCCGCTGGGGTGGCGGTAACTCTGGAAGTCTGGCCTGACATGATCCACGCGTTTCCGATGTTTTACCCACAAGTGGCAGCGTCGCGGCGCGCGACGGAACACGCAGGCGCCTTCATGCGAAGGCACATGGGATAGAGTGCGATGACCGGCCGACAGAACACCGATCGGATCCTGACGACGCATGTCGGCAGCCTGCCACGGCCGCACGATCTGCTGGACATGATGAAGGCGCGGCTCGCCGGACTGACGCACGACGAAGCCGCCTACCAAAAACGCGTGCACGACGCGGTGGCAGAATGCGTGCGCCGCCAGGCAGGCACTGGCATCGACATCGTCTGCGACGGCGAGCAATCGAAGTCCGGCTTTTTCACCTATGCACGCGAGCGGCTGGATGGGTTCGAACCACGACCCGACCGGGCGCGCACCAGCTTCGCCGCCGAGGTCGCCGCCTTTCCCGAATACTATGAGCAGTATTTCCGCATAGCGATGACAGGCGGCTCCGTAGCACCCGTGGTACCGCTGGTATGCACCGGACCGATCCGTTACCGCGGCGAGGGCGCGCTGCAGCAGGACATCGCCAACCTGAAGGCCGCATTGGATGGCATCGCGCACGTTGCGGCGTTCATGCCAGCGGTGGCGCCGAGTGGCGTGGGCGAGAACGAATACTATAACAGCGATGAGGCGTTCTTCCACGCGGTGGGCGCAGCGTTGCATGCCGAGTACCAGGCGATTGTCGATGCCGGCTTCATCCTGCAGATCGACGATCCGTTTCTGTCGGACTTGTTCGGTGATCCGTCATTCGACGAGGATCAGCGACGCAGACGCGCCGAGATCTATGTGGCGGCGCTGAACGCGAGCCTGATGGGCATTCCGCCGGAGCGAGTACGGTATCACACCTGCTATGGTATCAATCATGGGCCGCGTATCCACGAAGCAGCGCTGGCCGACGTGGCGGGGTATATGCTGCAAGTGGATGCCGGCGCCTACAGTTTCGAGGCCGCCAATGCGCGGCACGAGCATGAATACCATCTGTGGGAAACCATCAAACTGCCCGAGGGCAAGGTGCTGATCCCTGGCGTGATCACCCACTCTTCCAACATTGTCGAACATCCGGAGTGGATTGCCGAGAGGCTGGTGCGTTTCGCCCGCATCGTCGGACGCGAAAACGTTGTGGCCGGCGCCGATTGCGGCTTCTCATCTCAGGCAACTTACCGGCCGGAAGTGCATCCGACGGTTATCTGGGCTAAGTTTGAGGCCTTGCGTGACGGTGCTCGCATCGCGACCAGCACCTTGTGGGACTAACTGGCAGACAAGGCCTGCCAGTTAGAGCAGCATGCCAGCAAGGTTGCGACTGCGCCGGTCGGACGCGGCGTGCTCTTCCGTGGAATGCTCCAATCGGCGAATTCGCGCACCGTTAGTCGCGCAGTTCTGGAATAACCCAAAGCGGTTTTTCGCCGCGTGCCACACGTTCGACATTGTCAAAACCGTTGCGGAAGCGTGCGGATTGGTTGTCCCACGTCGGGCCGGCGTAGTGCGGGGTAAGGATCACGTTGTCCAATGTGAACAGCGGATTGTTGGCCGGTGGCGGTTCCTGGTCGAACACGTCCAGCCCCGCGCCGGCGATCGTGCCGTTGGTCAGCGCCTCGTAGAGGGCCGGCTCATCCACAACCGGACCGCGGCAGGTGTTGACCAGATAGGCGGTCGGCCTCATCAGCCGGAACTGCGCTGCCCCCATTACGTGGCGGGTCGCCGGCGTTAACGGCACGTGCAGCGAGACGATGTCCGACGTTCGCAGCAACTCGTGGAATAGCCGGAACTTCACTCCGAGCGCGTCCGCCGCATCCTCGCTGAGCCGCGCGATGTCGAAATACTGTACGGACATGCCGAAGCCTTGCGCAAGGCGCGCGACCTTCTTGCCAATGTTGCCGAGACCAACAATGCCGAGTGTGCGACCATGCAGTTCGTAGAGGCGAACGCTGGCAACGTCGTTGCCACGCCAGCGGCCGGACTTGACCATGTCGTGCAACCAGGTGAGTCGGCGGCACACCGCCAGCATCAGCAGGATCGCGTGTTCCGCTACTGCGATCGCATTGGCTCCTCCGTTGTTGCACACGGGTACGCCGGCGCGCCTGGCGGCCTCGATGTCGACGCGGTCGTAGCCGGCGCTCAGCAACTGTACGAGCTTCAGATTGGGTGCCGATTTGTAGAACGCGTCATCCATCTTCACTTCGCCCAAGCCGACGATGTACTCCGCATCCGCCAGGGTAGCATTGAATTCGGGGCTGCCACCGCGGGCGACCACCAGGTCGAAATCCTGAAGGGGCAAGTTCGCGGGCGATGTCCATCGCACTCAGCGGATTGTCGGTCAGCAGGATTTTTCGCGCCATCGGTTTCTTCCTTCTCCGCCGGGTGACGTCACCGAGGATATCTCACCCGGCCCGATCAGCCCAGGGGCTCGGTTAGCAGATCGTTCATCGGTTGATCCCATAGTCTCTGCCCCCCGTTGCGGGCGGGAATGCAAAACCATGGGTATTGGCACGATGTTCGGCAGCTCCCTTGCAAACCGCAGCATAGGCACAAAGATCGGCTTAGGGTTCGTCGTGGTACTGGCGATTCTGGCCGCCAGCTCGGCCACCGCCTGGGTGGCATTTCGCGGCGTGAGCGGATCGATCGATCAGTTCGCCGGCCTGATGTCTCGATCAGGAATGTATCGCGATATCGACCGCTCGGTCGCGCAGTATCGCGGTCGGGTGCGCGAGTATCTTTACTCGGACACCGATGCCGCCGAGAGCGCAGCCAAGGCGGACGGAGCAACTGTGCGACGCTTCATCGACCAGGCGCTTGGGAGCGTCGTCGATCCGGGACGGCGGCAGATGCTGGCCGAGATCAGCAAGCTGGCCGACACCTATGCGGCCGGCTTCGAAAAGCTGGCAAACCTGGAGCACGAGGCGACGAAGCTGACGACCGAGGTCCTGGACGTCGCCGGTGCGCAGTTGACAGACGGGTTCTCTGCCGTGATTGCCGCCGCGGGACAAGCGGACAAGAACGAATTGCTTGCCCTGACGATTGAAGGCCGGCGTCTCAGTCTGCTGGCACGTCTCGAGGTGAACAAGAGAATCGGACGTCAGGACGCGGCGGCGGACAAAGCGGCTGAACAAACATTCAATGCACTCCGCCAGCAGGTGACACAGCTCGATGCAGCGACCAAGGGCACCGAGCTGAACGCTCCGGTGGCTGCCGAGATCAAACTGATCGATACATATCAGGCAGCGTTTCGCCGGGTGGTCACCCTGAGCGCCGAGCGGATCGCCCTTGCCAACGGCGTCATGCGGGAAGCTGGCGATGCCATGGAGGCGCTGGCGGTCAAGGCGAAGGACAGCAATCTGGCCTCGCAAGCGGTAGTTGAGCGACGAACCAAGGCGGTGGTCAGCAATGGCAGTGACGCTTGTGGCCGTTTTCGGTGCAGGGGCGATCGCGATCGGCTCAGCGCTGGCTTGGCTGATCGGGCGTGGCGTTTCGCGGCCGGTTTTACGAATGACCGACGCAATGCATCATCTGGCAAGGCGTGAATTCCAGGTCGAGGTCCCGGGTATCGGCCGCAAGGACGAAATCGGCCGGATGGCTGAGGCTGTCCAGGTTTTCAAGGACAACATGATCGAGGCCGATCGCCTGCGCGAGTAAAACGAGCGGCAAAAGCAGGAAGCGGAGGCGGAGCGAAAGGCGGGCATGTTGCGGCTGGCCGACAACTTCGAGGCCGGCATCAAGGGCATGGTCAACTCGGTCGCCTCGCAGGCCACCGAGATGCAGTCGGCGCAGAGCGATGACACACACCGCCGAACAAGCGACGCAACAGGCGACCTCTGTCGCAGCTTCGGTCGAGCAGGCATCGGCCAACGTCCAGACCGTGGCAAGCTCCGCCGAGGAGCTGTCCGCGTCAGTGCTGGAGATCGCGCGACAGGTGGAGCAGTCCTCGAAAATCGCCGGCCAGGCGGTGGTCGAGGCGGACCATACCAACACGACCGTCGAGGGGCTGGACCGGTCCGCGCAGCGCATCGGCGAGGTGGTGCAGCTGATCGAGACTATTGCCGGCCAGACCAACCTGCTGGCGCTGAATGCCACGATCGAGGCGGCGCGCGCCGGTGATGCCGGCAAGGGATTCGCGGTCGTCGCCAGCGAAGTGAAATCGCTGGCCAGCCAGACTGCGAAGGCGACCGAGGAGATCCGTGCGCAGATCAGCGAGATCCAGGGCGCGACCGGACAGACCGTGGAGGCGATCCGCAGTATCGGCACCACGATCCGGCAGATGAGCGAGATCGCCACCACGATCGCATCGGCGGTCGAGGAGCAAGGCGCTGCGACGCGCGAGATCGCCACCAACGTGCATCAGGCCGCGCAGGGTACCAGCGATATCGCCAGCAACATCGAGGGCGTCAGCCGCGCCGCGAGCGAGACCGGGGCGGCGGCAAGCCAGGTGCTCAGCGCGGCGGGCGAGCTCTCGCGCCAGTCAGAGACGCTGCGGCGCGACGTCGATGACGTTCCTGGCGACTGTGCGCGCCGCGTGAGAGCAGCGGCAGGCCCATCGCCTGGCGCATGAACAGCCGCTTCAGCGGCGGCGCGCGATGCACCGCTGCGATGCCGACATCGCGTGCCAGCCGGAGCAGCGGATTGTCGTTGCTGAACAGCCGGTCGAGCGCATCGGTGGCCGCCAGCATCAGCAGGTTGTCCGGCCGGCGCCGGCGCTGGTAGCGCCGCAACAGATCCGGCGCGCCGAGGTCTTCGCCGCGCCGCGACGCCTCGATCAGCAGATCGGCGAGCGCCATCGCGTCGCGAAAGCCCAGGTTGAGGCCCTGGCCGGCGATCGGATGGATGGTGTGCGCTGCGTCGCCCACCAGCACGAGGCGAGTGTCGAAATAGCGATGCGCGTGCAGCGCGCCGAGCCTATAGTTCCAACGGCGGCCCACCACGCGCACGCGTGCCCAGATGGCCGCCCAGACGGCGGGCGATCGCGGCGGCGAAGGCGGCGTCATCGAGCGCAGCATGCGCTGCGCGATCGCGGTGCGCTCGGTCCACACGATCGCCGAACGTTGGGCGCGCCGCCATCCAGCCGTCGGGCTGGCGCACATCGGCAGTTGGGCAAACGGGCCGGAGGGCAGGAAGTGCTCGAGCGCCGTGTTGTGATGGGGCCGCTCGTGGCTGATCGCGCAAACGATGCCGGTCTGGTCGTAGGGAGACGGGTGACCGGAATCCGGCGCCCGACGCAGCGGTGAGTCCCGCCCCTCCGCCGCCACCACCAGGCGGCAGGTCGATGCTGGGTCCGCCCCCGATCCGGAACCGTGGCGCCGTCGCCGCGCCGGTCCACCTCGGCGGTCGCCGGCGCGAAAACCCGCAGCGTGGGCAGCGCGTGCATGCGTCCGTTCGCGCCACACGCAGGCTGCGCGCCTCCACCATCTGGCCGAATGCGGCTTCGCCGGCGCCGCGATGGTCGAAATGCAGGAACAGCCGCGAGGCGGCACGGCCCAGGCGCCCGTCGCTGACCCGAATGTCCGGATCGGGCAGGCCGGCTCGGCCAGCCTGTCCCACACCCCGGCCTGCCTCGAGCAGGCGGCGCGAGCCGGCGGCAATGGCGTAGGCGCGGCCATCGAATGCCGGATGCTCCATCGGCGGCAGGGGCGCGCGATCCACCACCGCCGTGGCAATCCCGGCCGCGGCCAGCCGGCAGGCCAGCGTGCCGCCGACCGGGCCGGCGCCGAGAACGCAAACCTCGGCCGAAATGCGATCGCTCACGGAGGTAGAGTGGCGCGGCGGCCACAGTGCGGGCAAGCCACTACAGATGGCGCTTCGGTCAGTCGCCTCCGCCCGTATAGTTGCTTCCTTGCACGAACGGCGGACACAAGCATGGCCAGCGCCAGGACCGCAGAGACCCGTCACCTCGCCTCGCCCACCATACGGGCGCTTATCCAGCAGCGTTCGGCGGAATTGATAGGGCTGGTGCTGGGCCTGCTCGGGTTGGCGGTGCTGGTCGCACTGGCCTGCTACGATCCGCGAGACCCCTCGCTGAATACAGCGACCAGTCATCACACCGCCAACCTAGCCGGCCCGGTCGGGGCTATATTGGCGGACCTCCTGCTGCAAGGGTTCGGCGTGGCCGCGGCCTTGCCTGGAGTGGCCATGCTGACCTGGGCGTGGCGCATTGCCTCCCGCCGCGGCCTTGGAAGCGCCGCGGCTCGTCTCGCGGCCTTGCTGGCAGCGCTCCCGGTCGTCGCTGGGGTGCTGGCGAGCTTGCCCATCTCGTCGCGGGTCGGATGGCCGACTGAGGCGGGACTGGGCGGCGCGGTCGGCAATCTACTAGCCGCCTCGGGGCTTGCCGCCGGGAGAGGCGTGCTGGGTCCGGTGGGCGCACTGATGATTTGGGTGATGGGGCTCGCACTTGCAGGAACCTTGACGGTCCTTGCCCTTGGCCTGTCGGCGAGCGAATGGCAGACGGCCGGACGAGGCGTCCAGCAGGTGGCGCGGTTCACCACGCGGCGGCGATGGTCAGTGCCATCCGTTCGACTATCACTATTGCCGCGCTGGCTGCGGTCCCGTCGCCACCCGGATGGCCAAGAGCGGCGAGAACCGGAGGTTCTGACCCGCTGGTCCCGCCAAGGAGGAAGAAGCGCCGCCAGTTGTCACTCGACTGACACACCCGGTGCCCCAGCCGCTGCGCCGACCCAGGCAGGATAGCCTACCGCTGCCTGAAGCCGGATGGCATTTCCCTCCTCTGTCGCTGCTGAAGCCTCCGCCGGCACGCGCCGCGTCGGGCCCCAGCGAGGAGGCGCTGCAGGCGAACGCTCGGCTGCTCGAGTCGGTGCTATCGGACTACGGCGTGCAGGGCAGTATCGTCGAGATCCGACCTGGGCCGGTGGTGACACTTTACGAGTTGGAGCCGGCGCCGGGGATCCGCAGCGCCCGGGTGATCGGGCTGGCGGACGACGTGGCGCGGAGCCTATCCGTGACTGCCGTACGCATCGCCACGGTGCCAGGGCGCAATGTGATCGGAATTGAAGTGCCGAACGCAAAGCGTGAGACAGTGTTCCTGTCGGAGATCCTTTCCTCCGATGAATTGCGCAAGCATGGCGGGCGGTTGACCTGGCGCTGGGCAAGGAAATCAACGGTGCGCCGTTGTTCGCCGACCTTGCGCGCATGCCTCACCTGATGATCGCCGGCACCACCGGGTCGGGGAAGTCGGTGGGCGTCAACGCGATGATCTTGTCGCTGCTCTACCGCCTGTCGCCGGACCAGTGCCGGCTGATCCTGATCGATCCGAAGATGTTGGAGCTCTCGATGTATAAGGGCATCCCGCATCTCATGGCACCCGTGGTGACCGAACCTGCCAAAGCGGTGACGGCGTTGAAGTGGACTGTGCGCGAGATGGAGCGGCGCTACCGCGCAATGAGCCAGCTCGGGGTGCGCAACCTGACCGGCTACAACGATCGGTGGCGGAGGCGCGCGCCAGAGGCGAAATGATCACCCGGCGGGTGCAGACCGGCTTCGATCCGGATACCGGACGTCCCACGTTCGAGGACCAACCGCTAACATTGGAACCGCTGCCACTAATCGTCGTGGTGGTCGACGAAATGGCGGATCTGATGATGGTTGCCGGTAAGGAGATCGAGGCTGCAGTGCAGCGCCTCGCACAGATGGCACGCGCCGCCGGCATCCACGTGATCATGGCGACGCAGCGGCCGTCGGTGGACGTGATCACAGGCACGATCAAGGCCAACTTTCCCACGCGCATCAGCTTCCAGGTGATCAGCAAGTTCGACAGCCGCACCATTCTCGGCGAGCAGGGTGCAGAACAGCTGCTTGGTATGGGCGACATGCTGTACATGGCGGGTGGTGGGCGCATCACCCGTGTGCATGGACCGTTTGTGTCGGACGAGGAGGTGGAAAAGGTGGTTGCGTTCCTGCGCGAGCAGGGTGAACCAGCCTATCTCGAGGAAGTCACCGAACCATCCGATGACGACAACAGCGCGTCTTTGCCGGGACTGAACGCGGCCGGCGAAGGGGAGCGTGGGCTTTATGAGCAAGCGGTCTCGGTGGTGGCGCGCGAGGGCAAGGCGAGTACCAGCTTCATCCAGCGGCACTTGAACATCGGCTACAACCGCGCCGCCAAGCTGATCGAGCAGATGGAAAAGGAGGGGATCGTCGGACCGGCCAACCATGTTGGCAAACGCAGGGTGCTGATCCGACGGGTGTTGGACGAGGATTGAAATGCGGCGGCTGCCTAACTGCAGGCCCGCCGTCTTATACCA
>CAWKMC010000055.1:0-47804 GCA_963850535.1 uncultured Alphaproteobacteria bacterium
GCACGCGGTCGCCAGGTGCCAAGCGCATCGGCAGGTCAGCGGCACTTTCCATGTCTCAAGCTTTCCTCCGATCGGTATTCCCCACAACACCCTGCCAGCAGACACGAACCCGCCGCACCGTGTGAAGTGCATCCGACGCAACCGGCCGGCTGGTGATCGGTTGCAGCATGATTACAGCTCCGAACCTTAAGCTTGGAGGATCATGCCTGTCATGCCTCAGCGATCACCCGAAGCAAGCCCTTTAGGGTTTCACTTGCCGCATGACCACACGCAACTGATCAGTGAAGAGGCTGTCGAACGGATATGTGCCAAGATAGCGCGACTGCCCCCGATCCGCGTTGCCGATATCAGCTCGACCTACTGCGGGGGAGGTGTGAGCGAAATTCTGTTGCCACTCACGCTATTACTCAAGAAGGAGGTCCAAAAGGGGCTCCAAGGTAAAGAGGTTGAGCTTACCACGCAGCATGACCAGGCGCTGTTCGACACGAGCTTATCACCGGACAGAGGCGTGCAAGCCAGAAGCATACCATGCGTATAGCGCAGGTAGCCCCGCTGGCGGAAAGCGTTCCGCCTCAGCTCTATGGCGGCACAGAGCGGGTCGTCTCGTGGCTAACCGAGGAACTTGTTCGCCGCGGTCATGAGGTCACGCTGTTTGCTACCGGCAACTCATCGACAGACGGGGAGTTGGCACCAGTGTGGCCGCGCGCTCTGCGTCTTAGCCAACCTCAGGTCGATCCGACAATCGCGCAAACTGTGGCTTTGGAACTGCTTGCCCGCCGTGCGGCGGAGTTCGATGTGTTGCATTGTCATTGCGACTGGCTGCATCTGCCGATCTTGATTCGGATCGGCGTTCCCTTTCTCACCACGCTGCATGGACGGCTGGACCTGCCCGGGCTTCCGAGGCTCATTGCAACTTTCCCCCAAGCGCCTTTCGTATCCATATCAGACGATCAGCGTAAACCGCTGCCCAGCGCCAAATGGGCCGGCACCGTGTACCATGGGTTTCCAGCAGACCTCCTGCGCCCCTCATTCGAACCGGGGCACTACCTTGCTTTTCTTGGACGCCTCTCACCTGAAAAGGGGCCGGAGGTTGCCATAAACATTGCGCGCGCGGCAGGCATGCCGCTTCGCATTGCCGCCAAGGTGCCGCGAAACGGGCGACGGTCCTTCAAGGAAAAGCTCGAGCCGATGATCGACGGCAAACAGATACAGCTTACTGGCGAGGTGGATGAAAGCGCGAAACAGCAGTTCCTTGCGGGCGCCAGCGCTCTGCTGTTTCCGATTGACTGGCCGGAGCCCTTCGGTCTGGTGATGATCGAGGCGATGGCCTGTGGTACGCCGGTCATCGCCTATCGCCACGGCTCGGTGCCGGAGGTGGTGGAAGATGGCGTCAGTGGGTTTATTGTCGCTGACGAGGCAAGTGCGACAGATGCAACCAAGCGCATTGACCAGCTTCACCGCCGGCAAGTACGCGACGCATTCGAACGGCGCTTCACCGTGTCCACGATGGCCGAGGGCTATCTCGCACTATATCACGATCTGCTGAGATCCAGATCTGGTTAACCCGACGTCAGCAGCAGCTCTCCTTTGCCTTTGTTGCTCACATATTGCTGGCCACTTCGCGGATGGCTGCGCAGCAGGAGATTCAGGTCCCGTTGCCGATCGGCCGGCTGATTGACGGTCGCCGCGCTCCGACTCCGGAGCCACGTTGTCGTGCGCTGCCGTGAACTCCGCGTCACCTCGCGGAGCTGCCGGGGAAGGGCTGCCCGTTGTCTACCTGCCGCATCAAGGATTAGCGTCTGGTGTCACGCCCCCTGTGTCGTCTCGCAGCGAGGAGCCCAGCCATGCGTTCCTGGATTCATCACGCCATAGGCCGCCACGTCCGCCAGGCGCGGGTCGGTCTTGGCGACCTCCGCGAAGAGCACATCAGCCGCCAGGGTTTCTTTGGCCCTGTCGCGATGATTTACCGGGAGCACGGTCCCAACGAGATCGTGCGGGTGGAAGGCACACTGCATCCGCGTCGTGTCGCCGATACTACTCGAGCCGAACCGTCCGACATGAGCGACCCACGCGGCACGCCCGAAATCATGCTGTCGAACGCCGATGTCAGCGTAGCGATCAGCCGCCGGACGGCGGCGATGCCCTACGCCTACCGCAACGTCGACGGCGATCTGCTATATTTCGTGCATAAGGGCACCGGACAGTTCGCCACCGAATATGGCCGCCTGCCCTACGAACCCGGCGACTATGTGTTGATCCCCAAGGGAATTACCTTCGCCCTCATGCCGGATGCCGGTGACAGCCACATGCTGGTCATCGAGTTCCCGGCGCCGCTGTCGCTCACCGAGCATCAGCAGGTCGGCCGGCATATGCCGGTTGATCCCACCGTAATCGTGCTGCCGGAACTGCATGATCATCGCTGGGCACCGCAGGATGAATGGGAACTGCGGGTGAAGCACGGCGGCGAGCATAGCTCCATCTTCTATCGCAACAATCCGCTGGTCTCAGTTGGGTGGAAAGGTGATCTGTTCCCCTACAAGCTGAACATTCGCGACATCATCCCGATCAGCTCGGACCGCATCCATGTGGCGCCTTCAGCGTGGTGCACTTTCCAGGCGTCCGGTTTCGTGGTGATCACCTTCGTGCCGCAGGTCGCGGTTGCCGACCTAAATGCCGAGGAGCTTCCTTCTTATCACCGCAACGTCGATAACGACGAAAGCGTGTTCGTGCATCATGACGAGTCGAGCCGCCGCAGACCGGGTACCTTGTCGCACGTGCCACAAGGCATCCTGCATGGCGCAGATGAGGCCGCGCGCGCAGCGTTCCAGAAGCGTCGCAGCCCTGGGATGCGACGCACATTGTGCGGGGTTAGCGTCGACACCGACCGGCCTCTTGCCGTGTCGACGACTTTCGAGCGGCTCTCCGGCTGATTTACACAGTCGCTACCGGCGTCGCTGGTGATCCTACCGCG
This sequence comes from uncultured Alphaproteobacteria bacterium, assembly GCA_963850535.1. Lineage (GTDB taxonomy): Bacteria > Pseudomonadota > Alphaproteobacteria > Acetobacterales > Acetobacteraceae > JAMXLO01. The sequence goes on from CAWKMC010000055.1 coordinate 2,972, forward strand.
CCCGGCAAGCGGAGCGGTGGTCCGGTGAACAGGAAGCGACTGCGGTTGTTGGCGCGCAGCCAGTCGGCCAATTCGGTCAGGTAGAACATCTCGCCGAGATAGCATCCCAGCTTGAACAGGCAATGCGCATGCAACGGCAATGTCGCACAGACGTCGTCCATGCATGGGCGCGCAGGCATCGCCTCGACCGCAAAATTGTCGGAGATCAGCGCCACGGCGCCACTGTCCGTCACCCATTGCTGCAGCTTCGGATCGCGGCCGTCGAGCCCGACCGTCCCCTGCATCAGCTTGTCGCGGTCGGGCTGCTTGTTCATCTCCAGCAGCATCTCGGCAAAGCCGGTGCGCAACAGTACCAAATCACCTGGCTCAACCACGACGTTGTCCTTGCGCATCACCTCCATCAGCTCGTCGTAGCTGACGATGTGGCCGCTGCGGCCGAAATGCGCCTCGAGGTCAATCAGCACGCCGCGGCCTTGCATGCAGGCCTCCGCCATGTTCTGTACGCCGAGATGCCGGGCACCCTGGGGCTCGTCGCAAGGTGTCATGTTGCCCTGCGCGTCGTAGTACGCTGGTCCGATGATGTCGCGGCCGGCGCGATAGCCATTATAGAATACGTCCTCCGGCTTGCCGTCGCCGTCAACGTCGAACATCTGACCGACATGCGCCAGTGAGTCCCACTGCGTCGAGTATTGCAGCGTCAGCAGCACCTGGTCGTCGCAGACGATGTCGGTTGCGGTCGGATCATCGCAGCGCAGCGGATAGTTCATGTTGGGCCTGTCGCCGCGCATGGTCGGCTTCAGCACCGGCGGATGACGCCGCGGCGAAAGGATCGCACCCCCCGGATAGTCTAGCGGCAGCGACAGGCAGAATGTTTTTCCTACCTTCACCTCGGCGATACCCTGCAGCACCTTCTCCGGCGTCAGCAGGTTGAGCCGGCCGCGTTCGTCGTCGGCGCCGAAATCGCCCCATGTCGAACCAGCAGGCCGGCGGCTCCAGCGTGGATTGTCTGCCATGGACGTTTCCCTCTATGCAGTTCCGACTGCCTAACATCCGCTGATTCGCCCCGGACGCAAGGACGATCCATGTCATCGCGGCTGCCCCTCTTGCTCCTGATTGCGACCATCAGCCCGGCCTTCGCTGATCCTCCGCCAAACCCTATCGATCCTTCAGTGCCGCCACCGCAGGCCACCACTAACGTCGTTCCTGCGGCACAGATCGATGCGGCAATCGCCAGGTTGAACGATCTTGCGATGGAAATGCTGAACAAGACGCACATCCCAGGACTCGCGGTCTCGGTCGTGCGCGATGGCAAGACAACCTATGCGGCCGGGTTCGGCGTTCGAAAGGTCGGCACCACGGAAGGCGTGGATGCCGACACTGTATTCCAGCTCGCATCACTGTCGAAGTCGGTAGGCGCAACCGTGGTGGCGCATCAGGTGGCGGCCGGTGTGGTCAAGTGGGATATGCCGATCGTGCGGTCTCTCCGCCGGTTTGCCCTAAACGATGAGTGGGTCACGCATCACGTCACAATCGCCGACATGTATGCGCATCGCTCGGGTCTTCCCGATCATGCCGGAGACGACCTGGAAGACCTCGGCTACAATCAGGCGCAGATCCTCTATCGACTGCGTTACGCAAGGCTGCACTCATTTCGCGACGAGTACGCCTACACAAATTTCGGGCTGACCGCTGCGGCCGAGGCAGTTGCCGCGGCCTCGCGCACCGACTGGGCGACGCTGTCGCAGCGGACGATCTATGCTCCACTCGGGATGACCGCGACCAGCTCGCTGTTCCAGGACTTCATCAAGCAGCCAAACCACGCCGTCGGTCATGTGCTGGTCGGCGACGCCTGGCAGGCGAAGTACCAGCGCCAGCCCGATGCGCAGTCGCCTGCCGGCGGCGTCAGCTCATCTGCGAATGACATGGCGCGATGGATGGCCATGGTGCTGCAGGGTGGCAGCTTCGAAGGCAAGCAAGTGGTCGCGTCGGACGCACTCCTCCCGGCCATCACCGCGCACATCGTCTCTGGCCCCTCGGCCACGGCCGACGCGAGACCGGGCATGTACGGCTATGGCTTTGGTGTCGGGACGTTGGCATCGGCGCGGGTCGGTCTGAGCCACTCGGGCGCATTCAGTCTAGGTGCGGCCACCAACTATGTTCTCATCCCATCGCTGGGCGTTGGCATCACCGTGCTCAGTAACGCTGCGCCGATTGGCGCAGTCGAGGCGCTGGCCATGGATTTCGCGGACCTGGTGCAGTTCGGGACGATCACGCGCGACTGGTTCAGTGCCTATCATGCCCTGATGGCACCACTCAGCGCACCGGTCGGCTCGCTTGTCGGCAAGTCGCCGCCCGCAAATGCAGCACCTGAAGGCCCGCTATCTGCCTATACTGGCGTCTATAAAAATTTATACTTCGGCGATGCCGCGGTAATGCAACGCGAGAGTGCGTTGGCGCTGCGTCTCGGTCCTGCCAGACACGAGTACGCGCTGCATCACTGGGACGGCGATGTGTTTACCTACACGCCGTCAGGCGAGGACGCGAATGACGGGTCGATCTCCAAGGTCACGTTCAGCCGGAAGCCGTCCGCGCCGGCGACCGCGCTCGATATCGAGTTCTACCGCGATAGCGGCTGGAGCCGCTTCACGCGCCGCTAGATTATGCCGCCTGCGCCGCGGTCATCGCATTGCCGGCCACTGTGGTGCGCCTCATATCGCGCACCTGAGTCTCGTCGAAACGAGTGACGCGGTGCATCGTCTGGCGATTGTCCCACATCACCAGATCCCATTGCCGCCACTTGTGCGAATAGACGAACTGCGGCTGCGTGGCATGCTCGACCAGGTCGCGCAAGAACGCCCGTGCTTCAGGCATCGGCCAACCAACAATGCTTCCTGCATGCGCCGAAAGGAACAGCGATTTCCGGCCTGTCACTGGATGCGTACGCACCAGACGCTGCCGCACTGCTCGGAACATGGCGCGCTCAGCCTCGCTCATCTCGGTGAATCCAAGTGCTCCACGCGAGAACATCAGGGAATGCTCGCACACCAGGTCCTCGATGTCGGCCTTTGCTCCATCGTCCAGCGCATCGTACGCCGCCCGCATGTCGGCAAACTCGGTGTGGCCGCCTCGCGCCACGACGATGCGGCCTGACAGCAGCGAATACTTTGCCGGCAGGGCACGGTATGAGCTATCGGAGTGCCACAATCGGTTGCCCAGGTTGAACATACGCCGGCGGTCGTCACGCTCCAGCGGCTTGTGGTCCTTGTCCAGGTTCGATGCATCCTGCATATCGAGCGGCAGCCGCCTTTCCGCTGCCGTTGCGATATGGCCGCCCGGCGAAGCTTCCAGTGTGCCGAAGTTCCGCGTGAATGCTCGCTGGGCATCGTCGGTGAGACGCTGATCATGAAAGACGAGGACGGCATAGCGATCCATCCCGGCCTCGATCGCCGCCACGGCCTCGCGCGGAAGCGGCCGGGTGAGGTCGATACCAGAGACTTCGCCGGCGAACACCGGTGTGATCTGACGGATGGTGATGGTCACGTCACAGTCTCCCGCTCTGATCCGGCGCATGATACCAGGAGCACACCAGATGACCCAGAACAGGCAGTGAGAGGACGATGCGGCGCTTCGCAGCACTGACGCTATGGATGATCGTTGCCTTGTCCCCGCACATCGTCGGAGCCGAACCGCCTGTTCCCGACGGGACCTGGCTGGTTTCCGAGCGGGTCGCCTTCGACATCTTCCCTTGCCACGACGCACTCTGTGGCAAGATCACCTGGCTGCGAAATCCAACGCTGCGCACGCCAGAGATGTGCGGGCGGACCATCATCTGGGGACTGACCTCCGATGGTCCGTCCCAATGGAACGGCGGCTGGTTCTTGGATCCCGAGAATGGCGCGACCTACAACCTCTCCGCACACGTGGACACGCTCGACCGCATCTCCGCGCGCATCTACCGCGGTATTCCGGTCTTCGGACGCACCGAGACTCTCACGCGGATATCAGCGCATAGCTTAGAGGGCTGGTGTGGAGAGTCGCGTTGAGCGGACGTTAGGCCGCCTGTGCAGGAACAGCCTCAACCATTAGTCCGGTGCCCTTGATCGATGTGCGCCGCAGGTCGCGGACCTCCTTCAGATCGTTGAACGATCGCGCGCGATGCATCACGGTGCGATTGTCCCACATCACGAGGTCGTTCACCCGCCACTCGTGCGCATAGACAAACTGGCGCTGTGTTGCGTGCTCCATTAGGTCGCGGATGAAGGCACGGGCTTCGGGTAACGGCCAGCCCACGATGCCGCCGATATGCGAAGAGAGATACAGCGACCTCCGCCCTGTTACGGGATGGGTGATCACCAACCGATGTTGCACCGGACGCAGCCGCTCCTCGTTGCCGGGCGCATAATCGGAGAAGCCGATCTGTTCGCGCGAAAACACGATCGAGTGCTCACAGACCAAGCTCTCGACTTCAGCTTTCAACGACGCGTCCAAGGCGTCATACGCGGCGCGCATGTCGGCGAATTCCGTGTTGCCACCCTTCCTCGGAATGACTCGCCCGTGCAGCAGGGTATATCCGGCACCGATTGCCCGAAACGATGCGTCCGAGTGCCACAGCCGGTTGGCCAGCGCGTACATCCTGGACCGATCCTCACGCGCCCGGAGCTCGTTTCGCGCGGTGAGGTTGGAGATGTCGCCCAGCTCTAGCCTGTCGCCAAGCCGTCGGTCCTCGGGCTTTGCCATCTGTCCGGCCAGCGTGACCTCCAGTTCACCGAAATTGCGGCTGAATTGGAGCTGCTGGTCGTCGGTCAGCTGCTGGCCGCGAAATACCAGGACGGCATAGCGGTCCATCCCCGCCTCGAGCGCCGCGACCTGCTCCTGGCTCAGCTTCTGCGAGATATCGACGCCGGAGACCTCGCCAACAAATACCGAGTGGGCCTGACGGATGCTGAGACTCATGCGGCGCGCTCCTGCCTGTTGCGGCTACTATAAGACAGCCTTCGACAAGTGTCATGACGAGTGGCTAATGGCGCACCCTGTCTGGTTCCCAAGCGACTGCAAAATTTCGTCCGGTGCAGGGCTTGCCGGGAGCGGTGGTGACTGGTGCGGTCGAGAAAACTCGAACTTCCACGGGGTTACCCCCACAAGCACCTCAAGCTTGCGCGTCTACCATTCCGCCACGACCGCCCGGGGCAGGCGCCGGGGTATAGCTGATGGCTGGCACCGCTTCAATCGCCGAGGCTTCGTGGCCTGACGCACCGCATCTGTGCTAACGCTTCGACCCAACGAACCATGTCGCCGCTCACTCCCGAATGGCGCACCGACGCAGGGCTGACCCCCTACGCCGATGCCACTGCCTTCATGCAGGACCGCGTTGCCGCCATCCGGGCCGGTGCCGCGCCTGAACTGGTCTGGCTCGTCGAACACCCACCGCTCTACACGGCCGGCACGTCCGCACGACCTGAGGAACTGACAGACCCTGACAGATTTCCAACCTTCCACGCTGGTCGCGGCGGCCAGTGGACCTACCATGGGCCTGGTCAGCGCGTTGCATATGTCATGCTGGATCTATCTCATGCGCATGGCACCGTCCCGCCGCGGGACGTCCGCTGCTTTGTGCACGGGCTGGAGGAATGGCTCATCCGTGCCCTCGCCCGGTTCGGCGTGAACGGCGAGCGCCGCAATGGCCGCGTCGGCATCTGGATCACCCAACCCGATGCCACCGAGGCAAAGATCGCCGCAATCGGCGTCCGCGTCTCCCGCTGGGTGAGTTGGCATGGCATCGCACTCAACGTTGCCCCCGACCTGAGCCACTACCGTGGCATCATCCCCTGCGGCATCAGCGAGCACGGCGTCACCAGCCTGAGCGCACTCGGCATTCCCGCCGCGATGGCCGAATCCGACGCCGCCTTGCGCGCCGCATGGCAGGAGGTGTTCATTGCGGGGGCCGCTCATTGTGCCGCGGCCCAGCGACCTCCATCGAGATCGATTTGATCGGCACGGGCCACTGGACGCCAGCCGCGAAAACCTGTCACCGTTCCCCAATGACCGACAACATATTGCGCGAAGGAGAGGCGGCAGCCGTTTTGCCGGCACAGCCGGACGCCGGCATTTACTTCATCGGCACGATCCACACGCCGTGGCGTCGGCGGGAAGACTGCCCCAAGCGCGGCAGCCTGGAAGGACCGATCTGCACCATCGTGGTGGATGAACGCTGGCGCCAGGCGCTCAACGGCATCGCGGTCCACCCGCGCATCCAGGTCCTCTACTGGATGCATCATGCGCGCCGCGATCTCGTGCTGCAGACACCCTACAGCACCGGCCGCACGACCGGCACTTTCGCGCTGCGCTCGCCGGTGCGGCCAAACCCGATTGCAACCTCGGTCGTCGCATTGATCGCGGTCGAAGGTAACACCCTTCATGTGCGTGGCCTCGATTGCCTGAGCGGTACACCGCTGCTCGATCTGAAGCCGGAGCGCGGTGCATCCGAACAGTGGGCGTGATAGTTGGAAACATCTCCGATGCGTCGCGTCATCGTGCTTGCCGCGACTGCTTTGGCGGCGAGCTGCACCAATCAGCTTGCCGAGCGGCAGGCATATCTCAGCCGGTTCATCGGCCAGCCGGAAGGCGTGCTCGTCCAACAAATGGGCGTACCGGCACGCAGTTTCGAAACCGGTGGCGTGAGATACCTGGCATACGATGAACACCGCATTGATATCGTCCCCAGTGGTCCTACGTTCGCCCCGTATTATCTGGGCTGGTACGGCGCCAGCTTCCCGCCGCAAGTGATCGAGTGGAAATGTGAGACCACCTTCGAGGTCGCCGGCGGGACCGTGAAGTCGTTCATGCTGCGCGGCAACGCCTGCGGATAGTTCGCTCTTTTCCTTCCCACTTCAATCTGGATCAAAGCCTGGATGGTTAATCAAACGTTTGCTCACTGCACACCGCAACGTTTGCGGACGGCGTCGACTACAACATCATCGGGCATTGGTTCTCCAACTTCGATGTGAAGCAGAACTTCCTCAATACGACCGCAAGCATCAACAGCGGCGTCATCAAGGCAAAGACGGCGCTCAATCCGCTCGTCTCGGTGCCGGTATCGGCTACCGGTTCTAAAACCACGACCTCGCACCATTTCAGACGACGGAGCGGTGCTCCTCGCGGGCCGTCGTCCAGATCTCGCGTGCCGCGTCCGCGTTCATGGCGGCGATACCGAGACCCACAATCAGATCTGGCCATGTCGAATGCCAGATGAGGCCGGTTATCGCCCCCGCCGCGACGATCGCGATGTTTGCCAACGCATCATTGCGAGCGGACAGAAACGCGGCGCGCATCAGGCTGCCGGCGTGATGGCGATAGCGTGCCAACACTAAGGCACAGTACAGATTGACGGCCAGTGCGCCGCAGCCTGCCAACGATAGGAGCGTGGGCGAAGGTGCGACAGGCACGTTGAATTTCTGCCACGCTGTCCACAGCGTCGCCAGGCCAGGGACGAGCAGGACGGCTGCAAGCAGCATGCCCAACTGCGCCCGTCGGCGCGCCGACCACCTCAGACCAGCCCCAATGAGCAGGTTGACCGAGGCGTCCTCGAGGAAGTCGATGCTGTCTGCAAACAGCGACACCGAGCCTATGGCGGTCGCAACCCCGAATTCGACTGCGAAGTATGCGAGGTTCAACAAAGCCACACGGCGTACTACGCGTGCGAGCTGTTTCCGCAGGCTCTTTTCCCCTGATCGGATCAGGCAGTCACGGCCAGCGCCTTGGCATAAGCGCTGACGGCAGCGGCAAAGCCCATTACCAATGCATCGGCTGTCAGCTCATGGCCGATCGATGCCTCTGCGAGGCTCGGCAGTCGCGCGACCAGAGGTGGCAAGTTGTGCAGGTTCAGGTCATGGCCGACGTTAGCCACCAAGCGGCGCTCCGCCGCCGCGTGCGCCGTGACCGCGCAGGCGTCCAGCCATGTGCCGTGAGTCCCACCGCGAAATGCCGCGGCATACGAGCCAGTATAGATTTCCACGCCGTCCGCCCCAGCAAGAGAGATACGGTCCAGCACCGTAGGCTCGGGATCGATGAACAGAATAACCCGAGCGCCTATCGACTTCAGCTTCGCGACCGCCGGCTGCACCAGCGCCATCTGCTCTGGGCCAAGTTTCCACCCTTCTTCGGAGGTGAACGCGTCCGGCGCATCGGGCACCAGAGTGCACTGCTCCGGTCGCACTTCGGCTGCGATCTGCAGCAGCCGATTATCGGGATAGCCCTCGATGTTCAGTTCGACCTGCGGGCGTAAGGCACCAATTGTCTCGGCCAGCATAGGCACGTCGGAGCGGCGTATGTGCCGCTCGTCTGGACGCGGATGCACAGTGATGCCACGCGCTCCAGCGTCGACTGCGGTGCGCGCAAAAGCTCGCAAATCGGGCACCCCGGTGCGGCGCGAGTTGCGCAACAGCGCGATCTTGTTGAGGTTGACGCTAAGCCGGGCCATCGTCGCCTGCGACGCTAGCACCGCTCGACAGCGTCAGGAAGTGGATCGATGCGGGCGACGACATGCGCCACCCGCATCCGATCAGGTCAGCCTCCGGATGGCGGAGGGGGTGTGAACCACGGCACAGTGATGTCATGGCAGCTGATACCTGGCCCCTTAACCGAGGCGACCAAGTAGCCATCCTCAGGCCGAACCTTACCCATGATTTCGGCGGTACCACCCTGGCCCCCCACCTCTTTCGCAGTCATGTGGAACGTCTTCGACTGCATGTTCGCGTTGCCGGTCGCGTGGGCCATCGACTTCATGTTGTTCCACGAGAACATGCCTTCCAGGCGGCCACCCTCAGTAGCCACGATGTGCCAGTCCAGGGCCGGACAACCACCCTGGGCCTTCGAGTGGAAGGTGTATACCCGACCCTCGGGCATGTCTTGGGCATACGTCAGTCCGCCTAAGGCGGTAACAGCGAGCGCCGTGGTTGCGACCAACTTGGAAAACTTCACGTTCAATTCCCCTCTCGTTCTGGTTGTAGATCACCGGAAGGATACGCTGTGTCAAGGTTGCGCCACCACGCCTATCCAACGCAACGGCGAGGCCCGAGAACCTAGTAAAATCATAGGGCTAGATCAACGTGTAATGATGAATTTCATCAAAATCCAGTACTCGACCCAATTTTAATTGGCTAACATGCGTGGTCGCCGAGCCCCCATCGGTGCCCGCCGCAGGGGTGGGTGTAGGTCGACCTGACCTTGTCCTTTGGAGTCGCACTATGTCTCTCTGGCGGGAGCTTCCTCCTCGGCTTGAGCCACTCCGCGACCTCGCTCTCGACCTGCGCTGGACCTGGAGCCACCAGGCCGATGCGCTATGGGAGCGGATCGATGCCGGAGTATGGGAGCGTACACGGAACCCGTGGACCATCCTGTCCGATGTCCCCGCGCGTCGCTTCACCGATCTCGCAACCGATGCCGACTTTCTCGCCCAACTGGACCGATGTGTGGCGGACCGGCACGCGTATCTGACCGGGCCAAGCTGGTTCGCCGCCACCTACGGCTCGTCGGCCCTCCGCGGCGTCGCCTATTTCAGCATGGAGTTCGGGCTTGGAGATGCACTGCCGCTCTATGCCGGTGGCCTCGGAGTGCTTGCAGGCGACCTGATGAAGACCACAAGCGATCTCGGCATTCCAGTGATCGGCGTCGGCTTACTGTTTCAGCAAGGCTATTTCCGCCAGATGATCGATGCTGCGGGATGGCAGCATGAGGCCTATCCATACAACGAACCTGCGACAATGCCGGTGGAACCGGTGTTGGCACCGGATGGCAGTAGGCTGCATGTCTCGATCGAACTGCCCGGACGCAGTCTGCATCTACGGATTTGGCGCGCATCGGTCGGCCGCGTGGCTCTGTATTTGCTCGACAGCAACAGCACGCTGAACAGCGCAGCGGATCGCGGCATCACCGGTGCACTCTATGCCGGCGGGACGCAGATGCGCCTGATGCAGGAGATTGCGCTCGGTATAGGCGGTTGGCGATTGGTCGAAGCCCTCCACCCGGAAGTGGAGGTGTGCCACATGAATGAAGGTCATGCCGCTTCGCAGTGCTGGAGCGCGCGCGTTCCCTCGCGGCACGCATGGGGATCAGCTTCTGCGAGGCACTCTGGGCGACACGAGCCGGCAACGTCTTCACCACGCATACACCCGTCGATGCCGGCTTCGATCGCTTCCCGCTCGAACTGCTCGAACCCTACCGTCCCTCGCTGACAAGGGTCGGCATTGATCCCGACATCGTGCTCGCGCTCGGGCGGGAAGACGGAACCGACGATGCGGCACCGTTCAACATGGCATACCTCGCAGCGCGAGGTTCAATCACGACGTTTGGGGTCAGCCGACGGCACGGCGCCGTCAGCCGGCGCATCTTCCAGTCGCTGTATCCGCGCTGGCCCGAGCACGAGGTTCCGATCGGCCACGTCACCAATGGCGTTCACGTGCCAACCTGGGACTCGCAAGCCGCCGATGCGATCTGGACCGAGGCATGCGGCAAGGACCGTTGGCGCTGCTTTCCGGAAGACATGCGCGGCGAAGTGGCGCGGCTGTCGGACGATATGCTGTGGACGATGCGATGCGATGCGCGGAAGGAGCTCGTCGAGCGCGTACGTGCTCACCTGCGGCGACATCTTTCATCGCGCGGCAGTCCGGAAGAAGTCATCTCACTGGCGGACCGCGTTCTCGAGCCCCAAGCATTGACGCTCGGTTTTGCCCGGCGCTTCACCGGCTACAAACGTCCGAACCTGCTGCTGCACGACCGTGACCGTTTGGCCCGGCTGCTGAGCGATCAACAGAAGCCGGTGCAGATCGTGCTGGCCGGTAAGGCGCATCCTGCCGACATCGAGGGCAAGCAGATGATCCAGTCCTGGCTGGCGCTTGCACAATCGCAGGCGCTGCGGGACCGCATCGTGTTTCTCGAGGACTACGACCTATCAGTGGCACAGGAACTGACCCAGGGTGTGGACGTCTGGATCAACACACCGCGCCCGCCATGGGAGGCGTGTGGAACCAGCGGCATGAAGGTGCTGGTGAATGGCGGTCTCAACCTCTCCGTACGCGATGGCTGGTGGGATGAAGCTTTTGCCCCAGACCTGGGGTGGACGATCGATGGCAGCGGCGAGCATGACGCCGACGACGCCGAACGGCTTGGCGTGGTACTGGAAACCGAGGTCATCCCCGAATTCTACGAGCGGGATGCAGCCGGGCTGCCGCGGGCCTGGCTGGCGCGGATCCGACGCAGCATGGCGGAACTCACACCGCGGTACAGCAGCACCCGGATGCTGCGGGACTATGTCGAGACGGCGTATCTGCCGGCAGCCAGGGCGGTGCGGAGGCGCCTCGCCAATAGCGCGCAAATGGCCCGATCGCTTGCGGCATGGCAGGATCGGATCCAGCGAGGCTGGCCGACGCTGCGGATCGGTACGCCCGAGATGAGGAGCGATCAGGATACATTCGTCTATACCGTCCCGGTCTGTCTCGGCACACTCGCCGCAGACGACGTCCTCATCGAAGTCTATGCGGACCCGATCTCGGCAGATGCGTGTCGCTACGCATTATCCTGTGGCGCTTCCGGTCCGGACGGCACACATCTTTATTCAGGTACAGTTCCAGCCTCGCGCCCGGCATCGCACTACACGGTGCGCGCGATGCCGCGCCATCCGGATGCCACCGCACCAGCCGAACTACCGATGATCCTCTGGCAGAAGTGAACCGTCACATCCGGTAGTGCATGTCTCCGGTCGTGCGATTGACGATATCGCTCACCAACCAGGGCCGGCCGCCATTCTGCAGCACGTGCCTCAGCACTTCAGCCGGCGCCCGTTCGAACAAGACGATGCCTCGGCCCTCGCACGCGATCGCTTCCACCTCCTGCCTGTTCGTTGCTACAGATGCAAAATCCCATGGTTCATTGAGGAATTCCGCGGCCCACTGGCGTGCGGCTCGTTCGAGTTCCGGCATCGTGAGTAATAGCATCTGCATTTTTCCCTCCCGCCATGTAGTGCCGGAAGCCGCCATGACCGCTGCTTACGGACCCATCGCAGTGGTGGCATTGATGCACAGACCGAATGTATCGGCTTTGATCTGGATCAACTTGTCCCCTCAACAGGCCGACCAGCACACATTTCCCGGGATCGCCCGGATCAGGCTGACCGAGCCGCAGCGATCGCTGCGTTCAGCGTGCGCACACCGGCCGCAGGACCATCCGGGTAATTCCACACAGCGCCGACGACGGCGAGAAAATCGGTTCCCGCCTGCACCAGCGGTGCGCAGTTCTCGGCGGTAATCCCGCCAATGGCGCAGCACGGCAGCTCCATCAGTTCCGACCACCATTGCAGAATGTCAGGGCCGATAAAGCGCGTGACCTCTTTGGTGCCCGAGGGAAAGAACGCGCCGAAAGCGACGTAGTCAGCACCGTCCTCGCCCGCCTGCATGGCGAGGTCGCGACTGCCCTTGCACGTGACACCGAGGATCGCGTTAGCGCCCATCAACTGGCGAGCCTCGCGCGCCGGCATATCCTCTTGTCCGACATGCGCACCGTCGCTGCCGGTCTCGCGCACCAGATCGGCGCGGTCATTCAGCAGGAATGCCACGTCGTGCTGTTGCGTCACCGGACGCAGCACATCGATTGTCCGGCGCCAGGCGTCGTCATCCACGTCCTTTAGGCGGAGCTGCACGGCTGCCACGTCGCCGGCATCCAACGCGGCAGCAAGCTGATTGGCGAAAGACGTAGGGTCCAGCTTCGGTGGCGTGATCAGGTAGACGCGGCAGCCGTCGCGGCCGCCGCCCATGCCTGCCACGAGTCAGGCCTTGCCGAGATAGATGTCGATGATCTTATTCAGCATCTCAAGCGCGGTCTCCTTCGGGCGCTGGAATGTGTTGCGACCGATGATGCTGCCGTTTGCCCCGCCATCGCGCAGGCCGCGGATTTCCTCGTAGACACCGTCGAGATCCTTCGCCTCACCGCCGGAGAACACCACGATGCGTCGTCCGTTGAAGGCGCTTTGCATGATGTGCTCGACGCGCTTTGCAAGCGTTGAACCATCGATCTTCTCGTATGACTTCTTCGCAGCGTCCAGTGAGATGACCGCGGTCGGCGGCTTCACCTTGATGATGTTCGCTCCCATCAGCGCCGCCATCTGTGTGGCATAGGCGCAGATGTCGAGCGCGGTCTCGGCGGCACGATCGAGATTGCCGCCGCGAGGGTAACTCCACACCACGACGGCCAGGCCTGCCGCCTTGGCCTCAGCGGTGAGATCGCGCAGCTCTTCCAGTTGGTCGTAGGCATACTCGCTGCCCGGATAGATGGTAAAGCCGATCGCGGCGCAGCCGAGCCGAAGCGCGTCCTTGACGCCGGCCGTGACCGCCTGGTCCTTGTTGGTGGCCAACGAATTGGCGCTGTTGCACTTCAGAATCGTAGGGATCTGACCGGCAAATGTGTCGGCTCCGGCTGCAATCATGCCGAGAGGCGCGGCGTATGCGTTGAGGCCTGCCTCAACGGCGAGTTGGTAATGGTAGTGCGGATCGTAGGCCGGCGGGTTCGGCGCAAAGCTGCGAGCGGGACCATGCTCGAAGCCTTGATCGACCGGCAGGATCACCACCTTGCCGGTGCCACCAAGCTTGCCGGTGGAGAGGATGCGGGCGATGTTGGCTTTCACGCCGGGCGGATCGCCCTCATACCAATCCAGGATCTTCTTCACTTTCTGGGTGATGCGCATCGGGAGGGTCCTTCCTGATGTGATCCTCGGGTAACTAGCTCAGGGCGCCTTTGCTGTCACCCAGTGTGGTTCGCGGCTGCAACCAATCGTGTAGGCGGCGCGCGGCGCCACGTTGCGCCATGTCGAGAGCGGGAGGGCGGTTGCACAGGACCTCGCAACCAAGCGTGGTCGCCGTAGCGGCGACCTCGGCCCAGCCAGGCGCAGTCGGGTCCAGAATGATCCGGCGCTGGCCGATACGCAGTGCGCCAAGTGCCAGGCCGGACGCATCCGCGCAATCGAGGATGTTCTCGCAAGGGACGTCCGGAAATTCTGCAGTTGCCCGCTTGATCAGCGCTCGCCACCACGCGCTGCCGGCGTATATCACCGCGCCTTCCGCCGAGAGAAGGGTCACCGGGAGGCCGACGGACAACGCGGTTCGGGCGTCAACTAGGCCATGAACCACGACTGCTGGATAGAGATTGCCGATCACGCCGCGGATATCTGCTTGACGTTCATTGTCCCGCCCGCTTTCTGTTCATACGGTAGGTGAGACGAGAGAGGGATGGTCAGCGACAGCGAGGATCCTGAATCCGCGGCGGACCGGCTTGAAGCGGCCTTGCAGCGGATAGCCGAGGCGGCGGCGCGCACCGAAGCGCGCCCTGGCGATCAACTTCCGAAGTATGATGCGGAAGAGGTTGCGGCGCAACTCGACGCAGTGATCAATCGTCTGCGCGCGGCGCTCGGCAGGAGTGACTGAACCAACGGGCAGGGATAATTGGATGGCGCAGGTTACCGTTCGCATCAACGGCTACGCATACACCATTGGCTGCCAGGACGGGGAGGAGGAGCACCTCCAGGCGATGGCCGCCGAGGTCGAGCGGCGGATCGAGTCGATCAAGACGGCGGCTGGGCCTACCAATGAGGCACGGATGCTCGCCATGGCCTCACTGCTGCTGGCCGACGACCTCTACGAGGCGCGGAAGTCGCTGAAGATGTCGCAGACTGGGCCGATCGTGGCGTCCATGCCTGATCAGAAGCTGGGACGGCGGCTTGGCAAACTGGCAAAACGCGCCGAGGACATTGCCGCCGGACTGGAGCATTCCTAGATTGTGAGGGCGGAGCTGCCCGGTGCGTCAGGCAATTTATCCCCGGGGCCAGTAAGCATCTTCCAGGGAGCTGGCTCTGCCGGGATCCTGGTCTCGGTATCTGGCGCCCACCTGCACACGCAGGCTCTGGGAGGATGAGACGCCAACGGCCATGGCGGCTCCGCACATCCCGCCCGATCTGATCGAAGCCAAGCGCGCAGTGCGCCAGCGTATGCTGGCGGCACGCGAGGCGTGGGACCCGGCGTTGGGCGCAATGGTGGCGGAGAATGTGCTGCGCGAGGCACCGCCCCCGCCTGGCGCAGTGGTGTCTGGGTTCTGGCCGATCGGTCAAGAAATCGACATTCGGCCGCTGCTTCTCGCACTGCACCGACACGGCCACCGCATTGTCCTTCCGGAAACACCGAAGCGCGGCAACCCACTGATTTTTCGGCTTTGGCATCCAGACGCCGTGATGGTACAGGAACGTTTCGGCACCTTCCGGCCGGATGGGCCTGTACTGGCCCCGAACTTTCTATTGGTGCCTCTCCTGGCGTTTGATCGGCGAGGCTATCGGATAGGATACGGAGCCGGATACTACGATCGCACTCTGGCGCAGCTACCTGAACGGTTCCGGCTGGGTGTGGCCTATGCCGCGCAGCAACTGGACGAAGTGCCCGCCGGTCCTTACGACGAGCGTCTCGACGCTGTCGCTACCGAGCGCGGCGTGATCTTCTGCAAGGACGAATGAATGCGCATCCTGTTCATCGGCGATGTGGTCGGTCGGACCGGCCGCGAGACCGTCGCCGCGAGACTGCCGGGTCTGCGAGATGCGCTGCGCATAGAGCTTACGGTGGTAAACGCCGAAAACGCGTCGCACGGATTCGGTCTGGCGCCGGATATGGCGGCTGCGCTGTTTGCCGCTGGCGCCGATGTAATCACACTCGGCAATCACGCCTGGGACCGCAAGGAGATCATACCCTACATCGCCGAGACCCCTCGCCTGCTGCGCGCCGTGAATTTTCCGCCAGGCACACCCGGGGCGGGTTCTGCGCTGGTGGAGGTGAACGGCGGGCGCCGCGCCCTGGTGTTGCAAACGATGGGGCGGCTGTTCATGGACCCACTCGATGACCCGTTCCGCACTACTGCCGACCTGTTGGCGAGGCATCGGCTGGGTGGGACTGTTGCGGCCATCCTCGTTGACTTCCACGCCGAGGCATCGAGCGAGAAGATGGCATTCGCGCATTTCCTCGATGGCCAGGTATCGGCGGTGATCGGGACGCACACGCATTGTCCTTCGGCTGATGCGCAGGTACTGCCGGGGGGGACGGCGTTCCAGTCCGACGCCGGCATGTCGGGCGACTACGATAGCGTTATCGGCATGGCGAAGGACGCCGCCACGCTGCGGTTCTGGCGAAAGATGCCTGGCGAGCGACTGTCGCCTGCCGAAGGCGAGGCGACCGTGTGTGGCGTGTTCATCGAGACCGACGATACGACCGGGCTTGCGCGACGGGTCGCGCCGGTGCGGGTCGGGGGTCGTTTGGCGCAGACTATACCTACGGTGTAGGCGCAGCCGTTTACTGCAATCGACGCGCCCAGGAGCGCGTCCGCCGCAGAGCCTCCGCTGCCGCCGCGGTCAGATGCCAGCGCGGCTCCTCATTCAGTGTGACACGCTGCCAGCGGGCGCAGCCGGGACAGCGAACCTTCTGATCAAGTAGTTCCGGCTTGATCAGCATCCGCGCGCCGCAGCAACTGCACAAAGTCCGGCGACGGGGGTCCTTGTGCAGGTCGCGAACCACCTGGGACAGCAGCGGTCCCTGCGTCATGGCGAGCGGCAGATACTTCATAGGTTCGGCCTCATTTCCCCTCCAGTATGGTCTTCAGCTTAGCGGCAAGTGCGGCGTAGCTGAATGGCTTGACGATCAGCTCGACGCCAGGATCGAGCCGGCCATGGTGCACGATGGCATTGCGCGCATAGCCGGTCGTGAACAGCACTTTGAGCGCCGGATTGCGTCGCCGCGCCTCATCAGCCAACTGGCGGCCATTGTACGGGCCCGGCAGGCCGACGTCGGTGAACAAAAGGCTGATGTCAGGCCGTGCCGCCAGCAACTGAAGCGCCTCCGTGCCATCCTTTGCTTGCAGCACGCGATAGTCGAGCCGTTGCAGCATGTCGACGCTGAGTGCGCGCACAGCCTCATCATCCTCGACCACCAGCACAACCGTATCAGGGTCGCCTTGCGGCACGGGTTGGTGCTCATACGAAGCCACGGCACTGTCAGGTCCCGTACTCCGCGGCAGATAGATCTTGACTGTCGTGCCAGCGCCAAGCTCGCTGTACACCTTCACGTGGCCCTGCGACTGCTTCACGAAGCCATAGACCTGCGACAGACCGAGGCCGCTGCCCTGCCCTGGTGGCTTGGTCGTGAAGAACGGATCGAACACTCTGTCGATCACCTCTGATGTCATACCCTCGCCGGTATCGGTAACGCAGATCGCCACGTATTGGCCAGGCGCGACCTCGTGCGACGTGGCGTACGCCTCATCGAGATGCGTATTCGCCGTTTCGATCGTGAGCTTCCCGCCGTTGGGCATCGCATCGCGGGCATTCACGGCAAGGTTCAGCAGCGCGCTTTCCAGCTGATTGGGATCGGCGAACACGCGCCAGACGCCGGCAGCCAGAACCGTTTCCATGGCAACCATCTCACCGATGCTGCGCCGGATCAGATCGGACATGCCACTCACCAGGCGGTTGGGGTCGATCACCTCTGGGGCCAAAGGTTGCTGGCGTGAAAACGCCAACAAGCGTTGCGTCAGGGATGCAGCACGTTCGGCCGCCTGGACAGCAAGCTCGATCAAGCGGCGCAGCCGCACATCCGCATCGCTGCTGAAGCGCTGACGCAGGTTCTCGAGACTGCCGCAAATGACCTGCAGCAGGTTGTTGAAGTCATGCGCCACGCCGCCGGTGAGCTGACCGATCGCTTCCATTTTTTGTGCCTGGCGCAGCGCCGCTTCGGCGCGCAGCCTCTCGGCGGTTTCACTGGCGACGCGCTCTTCCAGTGTTTCGTTCAGATGATTGAGTTCGTTGGTGCGCCGCAGGATGGTCTGGGCGCTCTCGACCAGGGCCGCGGCGATCTGGTCGATCTCGCGTACCCCGGTAGAGCGCGGCGCGTCGCAATGACCCATGGGTACCTGGCCCGCCGCTGCGGCAACGTTCCGCAACCCGTCCGTGACACGCCGGGCTACGAGCACGGCGATCAGTGTGCCGAGTGCGACCACGACGCCGCCACCGATCAAAAGACGCCAAAGCGAGCGATGCAGCGGCGCCTCGATGATGCTCGCCGGCAAACCGATACCGACGATGTAGCCCGCCTCGGGTGCGCGCGCGTGGCCGTTGTAGACGCTATCGCCCTCGAGGGATGCGAAACGGTCCCAACTCTCGTCCGGCCGGACCTGAATGGCTGCGCGCCAGCCGTCCGAGGCCAGGTGCCCGACGCGCCTGTCATTGTCCGGCACCCGCGCCAGGAAACGGCCCTGTCGATCGACGATGCCGCTCAGCCAGCCAGGCGGCAGCAGATGCTCGTTGAGCAACTGGCCGAATTCCTGGTTGCGCATGGCCAGTTGCAGCGACCAGATCACTTTCCCGTCGCGCTTGACCGGCACCGCGAGCACGGCGATCGGTTCCCGTGTCGTATAACTGAGGAAGACGTCGGAGAGTTGTGGCTCCCCGGTTTCGAACACTCGTCGAACCAGGTCGGGCTGAGAATGGCCAGGGACCACGGTGCCAGGAGGCAGATCGCTGAACAGCTCACGGGTCGCATCCGGACGCACCAGCGTAAGGATCGGGCCTTGCAGCAGGCGTGACAGGCCGACCATCTCCGCGTGGAAGCCGATCAGGTCGCCATCTTGCAGCCTGGGCGATCTTGCCAGCTCCTGCAGCATCGCACGGCGCATGCGGATATGCTCATCCACCGCGACAGCGAGAGCACGCGTCGTGGAGATCACCGAGGTCCTGATGGTCGCGAGCTGAGCCTGCGAACTGTCGTAGGAGAGATAAGCGGCGAAGGCAGCGAGCGGAAGAAGACTGCTCAGCACCACCAGCAGAAGGTAGCGGCGGACACCCCAGCCCACAAGCGTGGCTCGAATACTAAGTGTGTCAGGTCGCGAAACGGAACCGGCATCCATATTCAAGGGAATTGACCACCGATCTGTTGGAGGGGTGCCACAGCACCGCATGCTGCCGCAGCGGTGTTCGTGTTGTCATGTGGCGACAGAGGGCCCACTTGCTGCCGCACCTCAATGGCAGGGCGCCCCTGTCAGCCGGCGCCGATGCAGGACGTGTGGAAGCGCCCATCTTCTGCCGCTGAACTGCAGCTTTGGTGCATCGCATGCAATGAAAGCCACGGTGAATCTCAGCAATAGTGTCCGGAGCTCGCATCATCGAGGGGTTTAACCGACTGATAACACGATCTTAACGATCGGCCCCCTATCCCTATGGTGCATATCGCCACGATCACACCGGCGTCGATCCCCGAATCCAGATCGACGCCTTCGGCGCACTCTATGTCGATGAGCCGAGATTGCGCTGGCGGAGCTTTTGGCGGTGAAACGGGCATGAACATCCTCACTGTGTTTGGCACGCGGCCCGAGGCCATAAAGATGGCGCCGCTGGTCAAGGCGCTGAAGGGTGAGCCTTCGATCCGTTCGCTGGTCTGTGTAACCGGCCAGCATCGCGAGATGCTCAAACAGGTGCTTCAGCTGTTCGGGATCGTGCCGGATTTCGACCTTTCGCTGATGATCTCCAATCAGACCCTGAACACGCTTTCTGCGCGCGCGCTTGGTGCGCTGGACGCGGTGCTCGAAGAGCTGCGACCCGACCGGATGCTGGTGCACGGCGATACCACCACGGCAATGGCGGCCTCGCTTTCCGCATTTCACCGTCGCATTCCGGTCGGGCATGTCGAGGCGGGGCTTCGGACCTACGACCTCTCGCGACCATGGCCAGAAGAAATGAACCGGCGCGTCGTCGATGTCGTAAGCGATCTTTTGCTCGCGCCGACTGCTGGCGCGAAGGCAAACCTGGAAAATGAGCGGCTTGGCGGTCGGATCGTCGTAACCGGCAACACGGTGATCGATGCTCTCTTGGCAACCACCGCTCTGATCGATCGCGACGTCGACCTCCGGTCGTCTCTTGCAGAGCAGTTTCCCTTCCTTGAAGCCAACCGCAGACTGCTTCTGGTCACCGGCCACCGCCGCGAGAGTTTCGGTGAGGGGTTCGCGGCGATCTGCGCAGCACTCCGCCGACTGTCACGACGGCCGGACCTCGATATCGTCTATCCGGTGCATCTCAATCCGAATGTTCGGGAACCGGTGCTCGGCGAGCTTGCGAACCGGCCACGTATTCATCTTATCGATCCGCTCGACTACCTGCCGTTTGTTTACCTCATGCAGCGGGCATATATCGTCCTCACCGATTCCGGCGGCGTGCAGGAAGAGGCGCCGTCGCTGGGCAAGCCGGTCCTGGTCATGCGCGACGTTACGGAGCGGCCCGAGGCGGTTGCCGCCAGGACGGTCCGCCTCGTTGGCACCAGCGAAGAGCGGATCGTGGCCTCGGTCAGCGAGCTCCTCGACGACCCCTCCGTCTATGACCGCATTTCGCGTCGGCTCAATCCCTATGGCGACGGCCATGCCACCGAACGGATCATATCCACCCTCGCCGGGCGCCGCGTCGAAGAATTCGTCGCGCCGCCGATCGGCAACTAGGGCCAATTCGCATGCTGGATTCAGTGGCCACTGCATATTACAGCGGTCTGGTCCTCGCGACAGTCTTTCTCGCGTCAGCGATCCTGCTGCTGTCGATCGACGATCTCTTCGTTGACGCGTGGTTCTGGTGCCGGGAACTATATCGCCGTCTCACGGTTTGGCGGGTCCACCGGCCGCTGACCGCAAATCAACTCTATGAACGCGACGAGCAACCTCTCGCCATCATGATACCGGCATGGCTCGAGCAGGCGGTGATTGCGCCGATGATCGAGAACATGGTTATGACGCTCGACTATAAGAACTATCTGATCTTCGTCGGCACCTATGTGAACGATCCGGCGACCATCGCCGAAGTCGAGCGGATGCGGCGGCGATTCCGCCAACTGATCCGGGTGGAGGTGCCGCATGCCGGTCCGACATGTAAGGCTGACTGCCTGAACTGGATCGTACAGGCGATCTTTCTGCACGAGCAGACCAGTGACATTGAGTTTGCCGGCATGGTCCTGCACGACGGCGAGGATGTGCTCCACCCGCTGGAACTCAAGCTCTTCAACTACATTCTGCCGCGCAAGGACTTCATCCAGATTCCTGTCACCTCCCTGGAACGGAGATGGGACGAGCTAGTGGCAGGAACCTATATGGATGAGTTCGCCGAATGGCACGCGCGCGATCTGGTGGTTCGCGAAAGCCTTTCCCGCATGGTGCCATCGGCCGGTGTCGGCACCTGCTTTTCGCGCCGCGCGCTCATCACGTTGGTACGCGAGACGAACAACCAGCCATTCAACACCGACAGTCTCACCGAAGATTATGATGTTGGCGCCCGCCTCGCGCAGCGCGGCATGCAGTCAATCTTCTGCCGGTTCCCGGTCAGCTTCAGGGTCCAGCGGCAGAAGTCCTTCGGCTTTAGCCCAAAGAAAGAGGTAAGACTGCGCATGGCACTTTGCGTGCGCGAGTACTTTCCCGACACATTTCGCGCCGCGTACCGACAGAAGGCGCGATGGATTCTTGGCATATGCTTTCAGGGCTGGCAGCAGGTCGGCTGGTCCGGTTCGCTTGCGGTGAAGTACCTGCTGTTCCGTGACCGCAAGGGGATCGTTACGCCCTTCATCAATATCGCGGCCTACATCCTCACGGCGCAGCTGCTGGCTTTTTACGTCGCGGCCTATAGCGGCTGGTGGCCCAGCTCATTGCCAAACAGGCTGCTCGACTGGCGCATCGTGCTGCTGTTCTATGCGAACGGCGCAGTGTTCCTGTGGCGCATCTCGCAGCGCTGCTACTTCGTGAGCCGGCTGTATGGCTGGGAGCACGGCCTGCTCTCCATCCCGCGCATCGTCATCGGGAACCTCGTAAATTTCATGGCCGCATCGCGCGCCTGGAAGATCTTCCTGTCACACGTCGTGTTCGGTACCCCGATTGTCTGGGACAAGACGGACCACGATTTTCCCTCGGCTGAGATACTTGTGCAGCGTCGACGGAGGCTGGGTGAGTTGTTGGTCGCCTGGCGTGCCGTGGATGAAGACAGCCTGGCCATGGCGCTGCATCGCCAGCAGTCCAACGGACTCCCGCTGGGTCGGATGTTGATCGCTGACGGGTTGCTGGACGAAGAGACGGTGGCCGAGGCGATCGCCTATCAGAGCAACCTGCCGCGGGCTCATCCAACCACCGAGCAGATCCGCGAAGCGATGGGCACGCTGTCCATCGATACCTGCGTGCGCTGGCGGATTGCTCCGATCGGTATCGATCCAGCCGGACGTGTGATGCTTGCGACTGCGGGGCCGCCCACCACCGCCATGCGGCAAGACGTGGCCAAGTCGCTGAGCCAGGAGCCTGGTTGGCATGTGGTGCGCGAGAGTGAGATCGCCGGCGCACTTCGGGTGATGCGTCCGAACGAAACCGTCACCGGCACCGACGCCGTGCCGCTGCTCGGCGACCTGCTTCTCAGGATGGGTCTAGTCCGGCGCGATGCTCTCGACCCGGTTCTCTCGCACTATCAGCCGGAAGAAGATGGCCGCATCGGCGACTTTCTGGTCGCGCAGGGCGTGGTGACGCGCGATGCGATTGAGCAGGCGATGGAGGCCCAGCAGCGGCTGCTTGCCACGGCGCGGACCTAGGGGAAACAGCGATGGGCCAATGGCGCGGCAAGTGCATACGCCCCAATCTCATAGCCACGTTACTTATGGCGGCCCTGATCTGCGTCACCACGGCAGCTGAAGCGCAATCGCCCGGTGTAGATACCACCGCGGTACCGCCGGCAGCCGCCTACAATGCGGCGGACGCAGCGTATAAAGCGTATGCCCGCGGCAACTACGCCGAAGCGGTTCGGCGTGCACGCGAAGCGGTATCCCTCGCCCCGCAGAACGCCCAATATCGCCAACTGCTGCAAACGGCTGAACAGGCTGTCCAGGCAGATGTGCGGGAGCAGGCGTACCGGGCGGCAGACGCCGCCTACAAACTGGAGGCGCAAGGCAATTACCCCGCGGCTGTGACGTCTGCTCGCCGGGCGGTGACGCTGGCACCCGGCAACCAGGCATATCGTCGGTTGCTCGTCGATGCTCTTGCCAATGCAGGCCATCTTGTAGAGGCCGATAAGGTCGCGACAGATGCACTGTCCAACGACCCGCATGACGCGGCGTTGCTTGCCCAGCGTGGCTATATTCGCCAACGATCGGGCCAATTCGCCGAAGCAGCTGATGATTTTGTGGCCGCCGAAGCTGCCGGTCTTGCGACCGACGCCGAGCGCAGGAATGTCGCGCTTGCCCTCGCCGACGCCGCGCTTTCGGCGAAGCAGCCGCAACGTGCCGTCGATGCTCTGCAGCCATACGCCAACGATAAAACCTACGCGGTCGCGTCGCGGCGCGCGTTCGCCCTGTTGGCACTCGGCGAGAAGGAGGAAGCCCTTTCGGCGTTCAGCTCCGCCGCGGAACTCGCCACGACGGCCCAGGACCGCGCGACAACGGTTAAGGCCGAGATCAACCTGCTGGCTGACCTTGGGCAAAGAGCGGATGCAAAGGCGCTGTTCGAGAAAGCGAAGGCAAGTGGTGATCTGGACGCCGCATCTGATCTCGACATCGCCTATCTCGCGGTCCGTCTCGGCGACGATACGACAGCTACCTCCCGATTTCTTCAGGCAAAAACCAACGGCAACCTAACCGGGCCCGCAATGCTGGATGCGGGTTATGCGGCCAAGCGCTCCGTCGACAATGCGGAGGCCATCGCCGACTTCAAAGCCGCGATCGATGCGAATGCCGAAGGCAAGTTGCCGCTGAGCCAGCAGTCCTTGTTCGAGACACGCCGGGAAGTGGCGGAACTGGAACGCACCTGGGGAGCGTTCGCCAGCCTGACTTACGGCGCCGTCGGTGTAATGCCCAGTTCTTCTCTGACCCCGCCGCCGGTGGGACGCATCCTGCAAGCAGGCAGCGAAGTTTATTGGCGGCCGCCCGTGATCGGCTATCGGGACGGCAGAATTTTCGAGGTCTTCGTCCGGTCTTTCGAAACATTGACGGACGCGACCGGAGCGCCGACCGGTGCACCGACATGGCAAGGCGCCGCCGGGATGCGGGTCAAACCTTTCTCCGACTTCAATCTTGTTCTCGAAGGAGCGCGGGTGTTCCCGATCGGCACCAATGCGCGTCAGGACTGGCTGGCGCGCGTGGCATTCTCTCATGGCGACGGCACCGATCTACGCTACGACGCCACAAACTGGACCATGTGGCAGATCTACGCCGAATACGATCGATACTTTCAGACGGTCGAGAATGTCGTCGCGTACGAGGCTCGGCTCGGCCGCAGCTTTCGCCTCGATGCAATCAGCGACAGATTGGTCGCGACGCCCGTTTCTCGCGCTTGGCGGCAGCTATGACAGTCTGTTTGCCACGCCCAGCGCACTCGGAGCAGGCCCTGGCATAAGTCTTCGTTGGTGGTTCCGCGAGGACAAATACACCGCGCCGATGTCCTTTATAGATCTGAACATTCAATATCGCTTCAAGCTTGCCGGCGACGACCGGGCGCGTGGCGTCTTCGTAGGACTGACGCTGGCCTTCTAGCGGCCGGATGAGCGCGATTGAGGCGCTCATCCAGTCACTGCATTCTAACCGCTTATCAAGCGTTCGGCGATCTGCACCGCGTTCAACGCCGCACCCTTCAGCAGCTGATCGCCGGCGACGAACATCGCCAGCGAACAGCCCGAGGGATCACTGACATCGCGCCGGATCCGGCCAACCAGTACATCGTTCTGGCCCGAGGCCTCGATCGGCATCGGAAAGTGATTATCGGCCACGTCGTCCACTATGCGGACACCTGGTGCGTCGGCGAGCACCTCGCGTGCCTGTTCCGGCGTCATCGGGCGTTCGAACTCGACCGTGAGCGCGATGGAGTGGGCGCGCAACACCGGCACACGCACGCAGGTGACACCGATCCTGAGGTCCGGAGCATCCATGATCTTGCGCAACTCGCGCATGACTTTGGTTTCCTCCTCGTTGTAGCCGGTAGTGGGATCCACTCGCGTGTCGTGGCTGAACAGATTGAAGGCATAGGGATGCGCCAGCACACGATGCTGGTAGGCAGCGCCCTGCAGATAGGCGGCGGTGGAGGCGCGCAGTTCTTCCATCGCCGCGGCACCAGCACCGGACGCTGCCTGATACGTGGCAGCCACCACTCGGCGGATCGGGGTGTGCCGGTGCAGCGGCCAGAGCGGCACCACGGCGACGATAGCGACGCAGTTGGGGTTGGCGATGACGCCGATGTGGCGCGCAATCGCATCA
The DNA here is from genome assembly GCA_963850535.1 of uncultured Alphaproteobacteria bacterium. GTDB lineage: Bacteria > Pseudomonadota > Alphaproteobacteria > Acetobacterales > Acetobacteraceae > JAMXLO01. The sequence continues at coordinate 28,282 of CAWKMC010000055.1, forward strand.
GGGTTGACTTCGGGCACCACCAGCGGCACTGCCGGCTCCATGCGAAAAGCCGAGGAGTTGTCCACCACCACCGCGCCCTGCCGCACCGCCATCGGTGCGAACCGCCGCGACACCGTACCGCCGGCCGAGAACAGTGCGATGTCGATCCCGGGAAAGCTGTCCTCGTGCAGTTGCTCGACCGGAATACCCTCGCCGCGGAACAGCAACCTACGGCCGGCCGAGCGATCGGAGGCAAACAGACGCAATCGTTCCAGCGGAAAGGAGCGCGACTCTAGACAGCCGATCAACTCGGCGCCAACTGCGCCGGTGGCTCCGACAATTCCGAGGGTGGGATGCTGCAGGCTCATCGAACTCGCTCCGTTGGTTGGGCCGGCGGAGACGAGTGCCTGAAAACAAAGGCCCCGTCCGGTGCCGGCGGGGCCTTGGGTGGTGCTATGTCGCTGCCGTCAACACGCGCACGCCCAGGATGCCCGACCGGGCTTCCAGTTCTTCATCGTGCGCTTGTTTACGCGGCAGGACATACGCGCCTGCTTACTTGATTGGCTCACGCTGCGCCAGAGGTTTCAGGGAGCAGATGTGGGATATGGCTGTTGCAGTTGGTGTCCCACGCCTGGACGTGCATGCGGATCACGCGCTCCGGGCGCGCCGGGTAGTCCGGATCGCGTACCTGCTCCAACAGCGCGGGATCGTCGTCTACAACCCTGCCCCGGCCCCAGACCTTTAGCCTGGTCCTCTCGGCGTAGTTTATCAGGAGGAGAAACATGCGGTCGTTCTCGGCCAGGTTGCCGACCGTGATGTACTGCCGGTTCCCACTGTAGTCGGCGAAAGCGAGTTCGTCCGGCGCCAATACCTTGATGAATCCCGGCGGACCACCCCGGTGCTGCACGTGAGGCCACCCGTCTCGGCTTGCGGTCCCGATGATCACGCTGTTGGCGCTGCGCAGTCGCTGCTGCATCTCATCGGAGAGCGCTGCCCGGTCGGGCTCGCGCGCCGCAAGCTGCTGCATCCGCTCTCGCGAACCGTAACGCGCCTGTGCGGCTCGAACCGAGGGGCTGAAGGCGAGTGTGGTGAATGCGCGCGGCATGCGAGGCCTCCCTGCTGTGAGCGCCGGCGACCACATAGGCTTGTGGACAGCCGATCGGTAACGATGTTTTCTCACATGATGGGTGAATCCCGCTCACAGCACCTGCCACCTCTGGCCGCGCTGCGCACCTTCGAAGCGGCGGCGCGGCATCAGAACTTCTCGCGGGCGGCCAACGAACTGCATCTGACGCACGGGGCGATCAGCCACCAAATCAAGGCGTTGGAGCGTGAGCTGGGTGTCGCGTTGTTCCACCGGAAGAATCGCGGCGTGCAACTGACCGAACCAGGTCGCACTCTTGCTGCGACAGTGCGCCATGCCATGGACCGCATCGTGCGCGGTATCGAAGAGGTGCGCGGGCGGCCACAGCGCGCACTCACTGTCAGCGTGCTGCCGGCATTCGCGACACACTGGCTTATTCCACGGCTCGCTGATTTCGACAGTCGGCATCCTGATATCGACATCAACATCCGGGCCAGCCCCTTGCTGACTGATTTCGCTTCGGAGGACGTCGACCTCGCGGTGCGCTATGGAGGCGGCAAGTGGCCTGGTGTCCGTGCCGTGCGGTTGGCGGATGAGCACGTGTTTCCGGTCTGCAGCCCACGCTTCAACGACGGCCGCCTTCCGAAGACGCTCGGTCAGTTGGCGAAATCGCGACTACTGCATACGCCGTTGCAGCCATGGGACCAATGGTTCGAGGCACTCGGCGTGGCGGCACCACCAGCGCGCCGCGGCATGACCTTCGCCGAAACCGACATTCTGCTGCGTGCGGCAATTGCCGGGCTGGGCATCGCGCTCTCGCGCCGCCTGCTGGCACAGCCTGAATTGGATGCTGGCCGGCTGGTCCGACCGGTGCCGCATGCGGTACGTGCTGATCGGTCATATTACATCGTTTATCCCGACCAGATCGAACCGTCGCCGCGTCTGCTGGTTTTTCGCGACTGGCTGCTGGAGCAGGCGCGGTCGCTGACATCGGTGGAGGGTAACCATGCCGCGCGCCAGACTGCGTGACTTGGGCATCGTCACCGGGACGCTGCCGCCTGGAAAGTGGAACGCGATCACCGATGTGCCTGGCGTGCGCGTCGGCTACACCACGCTGATCCACGACACACCGCATGTTGTGCGCGCCGGAGTCACCGCGATCTGGCCGCGTGGGCCGGAATTGTGGACCGATGCGGTGTTCGCCGGCATCCACTCATTCAACGGTAATGGTGAGATGACCGGGTGGGCGTGGATTGCCGAACAAGGACTGCTCGCCTCCCCGATCTGTATCACCAACACGCATTCGGTTGGCGTGGTGCGGGATGCGGTGTGCGCACTGGCGGTGCTCGACAAGGTAGCAATGCCGTGGCTGCTGCCGGTCGTGGCGGAGACGTATGACGGCTGGCTCAGCGACGCGTCCAGCTTCCCGGTAACCGCGGATCACGCGAGCGCAGCGCTGGATGCAGCCGCATCGGGACCAATTGCAGAGGGCAACGTCGGCGGCGGCACCGGCATGATCTGCCACGAATTCAAGGGTGGCACTGGCACCGCGTCGCGTGTCGTCGTAACAGCCGGCGAGAATTTCACCGTTGGCGCGCTGGTGCAGGCGAACTATGGCGCGCGCGAGTTGCTGCGAGTCGATGGCGTGCCCGTCGGCAGGGAGGTCGGCGTCGAGGCCGTGCCGTCTCACCGTGACGTACCACGTGAGGCCGGCTCGATCATCGTCATTCTGGCGACCGACGCGCCACTGCTGGCGATCCAATGCCAGCGTCTGGCGCGACGCGCGACCACGGGCCTGGCCTGGGTCGGCGGTGTCGGCTTCAACGGCAGCGGCGACATCTTCCTGGCCTTCGCCACTGGCAACCACGTGCGGCATGGCGAGACGATCAGCACACTGCGCATGTTGTCGCCCGACGCATGAACCCGCTCTTCCAGGCAGCGGCCGAAGCGACCGAGGAAGCAATTCTTAATGCGCTGACTGCAGCCGAGACGATGACTGGATATGCCGGCCATAACGCGCACGCGTTGCCATTGGATCGTCTGGTTGAAGTGATGCACCGGTATCGGCGGCCCTGACCCTTCGGCGCTGGCCGAAGCAAACACCACGGACTTCTCTGCAATTGCTTCCCACCTTCCGCCTGCCATCAATCAGCGGAGGTGCATATGCGGAAGGTCGATTGGCCAGTCATCGCCGCCACGAGCTTCGGCTTCGCTCTGGTTCAACTCGACGTGTCAATCGTCAATGTTGCGCTGGCACGCATCAGCCAATCGATCGGCAGTGGCGTGGTCGGGCTGCAATGGATCATCGAACTGGTACGCGATCGTCTTTGCATCGCTATTGCTGGCGGCCGGCGCGTTGGGCGACCGGGTCGGTGCGCGACGCGCCTATGTCGCCGGCCTCGCCCTGTTCACCGCCGCGTCAGTGGGTTGCGGTTTCGCCCCCGGAACCGCCCTGCTCATAGCAGCGCGGGCGTTGCAAGGGGTCGGCGCCGCTCTCGTCGTTCCTTGCTCCCTTGCATTGCTGAGCCACGCGTGCGCCGGCAATTCGGCGGCGCGAGCACGCGCGGTCAGTCTGTGGACCGCGGCGGGAAGCGTCACGCTGGCGGCTGGACCGTTGCTTGGTGGCGCATTGGTCAACGCACTCGGCTGGCGCAGCATCTTCCTGGTCAATATCCCGATCGGCGCCGCCGGCATCTGGTGGACATGGCGCACGGTTGCTGAAACGCCGCGACGCGCCGGTGCTCTTGATCTACAGGGGCAGCTACTCGCACTGCTAATGCTGTTCACGATCACCGGCGCCATCATCGAGGCTGGGCACCGCGGATTGACAACACTTGTGGTGGCGGGCTTTGCGGCCGCTCTGTTTTGCTTCGGCGCATTTGTACTGCGTGAGGCGCGTGCGACCGATCCGATGCTGCCGCTGGGGTTTTTCCGCGACGCAACGTTCAGTGCTGCCACGTTCGTTGGACTCGCGATCAATCTCACACTGTACGGCATGATTTTCGTGCTGGGGCTGTACCTGCAACAGGTGTTGCAGTATTCGCCCATCGAGGCAGGCATTGCGTTTCTCCCACTGCCAATCGTGCTGGGAATGGCCAATGTTGCTGCTGGCCCAGTCGGCTATCGGTTTGGCTTGCGAATTCCGATGGCCATGGGGCTGCTGATCGGTGCAATCGGATATTGCGTGCTGGCGCGCCTCGGGCCGGCGTCTCGCTACATCACTCTATTGCCTGGCCTGATGATGATTCCGTTGGGTGTCGGATTGTCAGTGCCATTGATGACATCCGCGCTACTCGCATCGGTGCCGAAGGAGCGTTCGGGTGTCGCATCAGGCGTCTTGAACACGGTGCGACAGGCTGGCGGTGCCATTGGCGTCGCCTTGTTCGGGGCTCTGATGGCAGGACATAGGGTGGGGGGCATCCGCCTGGCGCTATTGCTTTCCGCTGCTCTGTTCATTTGCGCCGCGGCGATCGCGGTTACCTGGATTGGGCGAGGCTCCGCTGTTCGCAACGGCAGCCAGCAGCTTGTACGCGCTCGGTCGGCTGCACGGTGCTGAAAGACAATCAGTTACCCGAAGCAGGCGCCGGCTTGCTGGCGGCCTCAGGAACGGTGAACCAGACCCAGATCCAATTGGTCAGCAGCAACGCTGCGGTCACAGCGAAGACAAAGCGGATGCCGACAGTCGCAGCAACAACACCACCCGTAAGCGGGCCGAGCGTGTTCCTGATGAAATAGGCCGACGACACCATGCCGTATACGAAACCACGGCTTGATGCGGTCGTCAGGCGTCCGAATCAGCGAGTTGGCCGCCGGCAGAATGCCGCCGACGAACAGGCCAAGACCAAAACGCTCGATGACAAGTGCCGAATAGCCGAGTGGCAGCGCCTGCGGTGCGGTGAACAGCGCGGCGCCCAACAGGCTAATCAACAGGATGGTGCGATAGCCGATGACATCGCTCTTACGGCCGAGGAATGGGACAGCAAGCACGCCGGCGATGCCGGTGACCGAGAAGGCGAGCCCGCCCAGCGTGGCAAGGTCCGGCCGTTGACCCAGCATATCCTGCACGAACAGCGTCACGACCGGCTGCACCGCCTGGATGGCGAACTGGGCCATCCGCATGACAACAATCAGTGGCACCAGACCCTACGTACGCGTCAGCGTGGACAGACCGGACAGCAGCGAATTGCGCTGGCGCCCCTTCGTCGGCGGAGTGAAGCGCTCCGGCACGAATCGCCAGGTATCGAAAAACGCGACCAGCGAGATCGCGCCGGCGAAGAAGAATGGCACGCGATAGCTGCCGGTAAGGTCGGCGGCGACGCCACCGATGATCGGGCCGACCAGGGAGCCGACCAATTGCCCGGTGCCCAGCCATCGCAGCGAATAGCCCAGACGCTGTTCCGGCTCCTGAGTTGACACCAGCACGGTGGCAGCCGAGTTGAATCCGGCGAGTGCTCCCATGACCATCGTCCATAGCGTACGCTGCCGGTGCTGCGCCTGTTGGGGCGTCGCATTCATTCCGTTCACTGCCTTCGCTCGGGAGCGGCAGAATTCGTGGAACGCACCGGTGTGTAAAGGCCAGCCGCCGCCTCTTTGCCCTTTGGCCTCCGCGCGCTATTTCTATTTGCAGATTGGCGAGGTCAGTCGAATGGCAGAGGACAAGGAGCAGCAGCCCGAGAGCCTGCTCCCCTACGACGAGTGGGTGGAGGAGGCGATGCGCCAGGTGGTCGCACGCGCGATCGCCCATGTCGCTGCGAACGGGCTGCCGGGGGAGCATCATTTCTATGTGACGTTCCGAACGGATTATCCCGGTGTCGCCATGCCGCCGCGACTGCGCACACGCTATCCGCAGGAGATGACGATTGTCCTGCAGCACCAATTCTGGGACCTGAAGATGGACGAGGAAGCGGAGCTGATCAGCGTGGGCCTGTCGTTCGGCGGCGTTCCGGCCTCGCTGGTGGTTCCGCTCGGTGCTGTCACCGGATTTGCCGACCCTCATGTGCAGTATGGTCTGCGCTTCCGCCCGGTGCCGGTGGTCCAGGAGGAGGAGCAACCGGAATCGCAAGCTGAGCCTGCACCGGAACCAGAAAAGTCAGATGAGACACCGCAAGTGGTGAGCCTCGACGCGTTCCGTCGCCGGCCACCGACAAAGAGCTGATGGCGAGCATCCAATGAACGCTCCCCTCCCCCGCCCGTCCGGGTTTCTCTACTCGCCGATGTTTCCGCTCGGGCCCGATCTCACGACCTGGAAGCGGCTGGCGATCGAAGGTGTGCGGACTGCGACATGCGACGGGCAGACCGTGCTGCGCATTGCGCCGGACGCATTGAGCGAGCTGGCGTTCCAGGCATTTCGCGACGTGTCGCATTTGTTGCGACCCGGGCACCTGACGCAGCTGCGCGCCATTCTCGATGACAAGGAGGCAAGCAGCAACGACCGGTTCGTCGCCCTCGACCTGCTGAAGAATGCCAACATTGCCGCGGGCGGCGTTCTGCCGATGTGCCAGGACACCGGCACGGCGCTGGTGTTCGGCAAGAAGGGGCAGCGCGTCTGGGTCAACGGCGATGAGGAAGAGGCGCTGAGCTGGGGCGTGCACCGCACGTATACCGAAACCAACCTGCGTTATTCGCAGATGGCACCGCTGTCGATGTTCGAGGAGGTGAACACCGGCAACAACCTTCCGGTGCAGTTCGACATCATGGCTGCACCTGGCGAGGCGCATGCCGATGAATTCCACCTGATGTTCGTCGCCAAGGGCGGCGGCAGCGCCAACAAGTCGTTTCTCTTCCAGGAAACCCGGGCAATCCTGTCGCCGGAGCGGCTGCTGAAATATCTTGACGGCAAGATGCGATCGCTGGGGACGTCGGCGTGTCCGCCATATCACCTGGCGATCGTGATCGGCGGGACCAGTGCCGAGTTGACGCTGAAGACGGTGAAGCTGGCGTCGACGCGCTGGCTGGACACGCTGCCGACCACCGGCAGCAAGGCGGGCCATGCGATCCGCGATGTGGAGATGGAGCAGCAGGTTCTGGAGCTGTCGCGCAAGCTGGGCATCGGCGCACAGTTCGGCGGTAAATACTTCTGTCACGACGTGCGCGTGATCCGACTGCCTCGGCACGGTGCGTCGCTGCCGGTCGGCATCGGTGTCTCGTGCAGCGCCGATCGACAGATCCTGGCGAAGATCACGCCGGACGGCGTATTCCTGGAGCAGCTTGAGACCGACCCGGCCAAATATCTGCCGGAAGCGACAGACCAGAATTTGGGCGGCGATGCGGTGGCCATCGATCTGAACCGACCGATGGTGGAGATCAGGCGGCAGCTCTCGCAGTATCCGGTGAAGACGCGCTTGATGTTGACCGGCACGATGGTGGTGGCACGCGATATCGCACATGCGAAACTGCAGGAGCGGCTGGATCGCGGCGAGGGCCTGCCTGACTACATCAAGGACCATCCGGTGTACTATGCCGGTCCGGCCAAGACGCCGACCGGCTATGCCACCGGCAGCTTCGGTCCGACAACTGCGGGACGCATGGACAGCTATGTCGCGGCATTCCAGGCGGCAGGTGGCTCGCTGGTGATGCTGGCCAAGGGCAACCGCTCGAAGGCGGTGCGCGAGGCGTGCAAGGCGAACGGTGGGTTCTATCTTGGGAGTGTCGGCGGCCCCGCGGCCCGGTTGGCGCAGGACTGCATCCGCAAGGTCGAAGTGCTGGAGTATCCCGAACTCGGCATGGAAGCCGTGTGGCGTATTGAAGTGGAGGACTTCCCTGCGTTCATCGTGATCGACGACAAGGGCAACGACTTTTACGAGGGGCTTCGATTGATGCGATTTACCGTCGATCGCATTGACCACATCGTGCTGAACGTCAAGGACGTCGAGATTACGGTCGCTTGGTATCTGCGCGTGCTCGGCATGGAACGTGAGGACTTCGGCCCGGAGAACCGTACGGCGCTGAAGTTCGGCGGCCAGAAGATCAATGTGAGGCCGTCGGACGCCGATCCTGGGCGCTGGGTCACCGGGGTCAATACCGGCGCCGGCGCCGGCGATCTCTGCTTCATCACAGCCGTTCCCCCAGATGAGGTGATCGCGCATCTGCATGATTGCGGTGTGCCGATTCTCACCGGGCCGGTGCAGCGCGCCGGCGCCCTGGGACCGATCCGCTCGGTGTACTGTCGCGATCCTGATGGCAATCTGGTCGAGATCGCATCCTATCTGTCAGGTTGATGAACAGCGACCTTCGACTGCGTGTCGGGCTCGCGGCGTTCGCGTGTTTTCTGGCATCGATCCCGCTGGCAAACTGGATGGTGCTGCATGTCGGCACCGTCTGCGTGCCGCAAGGGCCATGCCTGGTGCCGGTCGCGCCCGGCCTGCTCGCGCCCTCCGGCGTACTGACCGTGGGCGCGGCGCTGGTGCTGCGTGACGTGGTGCAGCGATGCCTGGGTCTAGCCAGTGGACTGGCAGCTGTTGCCGCCGGCACGCTGCTGTCGGTGCTGGTGGCACCGGGTCCGCTGGTGCTGGCGTCCGGGACGGCGTTCGCGCTGAGCGAATTCGCCGACTTCGCGGTGTATACACCGCTGCAGCGACGGCGCCTGACCACCGCCGTTGTGGCATCCTCGATCGTCGGCCTGGTGGTGGATTCAGTCGTGTTCCTGGTCCTTGCATTCGGCAGCCTGGAATTCATCGGCGGTCAGATTGTCGGCAAGCTCTGGGCGGTGATGATCGCCATTCCATTGACACGCCTGCTGCGCCGGGTCGCACCGACGCCCGCCTGATGCGGCTTGCCGAGTTCGATTTCGACCTGCCGCCTGACCGCATTGCGCAGCATCCGGCGCGACCACGGGATGCGGCGCGTCTGCTGCATGTTTCGAGTGCGGGTGTGGCAGACCACGTGGTACGCGAGCTGCCCGACCTGCTACAGCCTGGCGACGTGCTGGTGGTCAACGACACGCGGGTGATCCCGGCGCAGCTTACCGCACGACGTGGCGACGCGCGCATCGGCATTACCCTGGATCAACCGCGCGCTGATGGCGCATGGCATGCCTTGGCGCGCAATGCGCGGCGGTTGCACGTGGGCGATGAGCTGCACTTCGACGGCAGCGATGAATTGCGGGCGACAGTGGTGCAGCGCGACGCGGACGGCGGCGTCGTACTGGCGTTCAACCAACAGGACGCAGCATTCGCCCAGGCGCTCCGGCAGGCGGGGGCATTGGCACTGCCGCCATACATCGAGCGGCCACTCGGACCATCGCGGCAGGACAGCAGCGACTACCAGACGATCTTCGCTGCACAGGACGGTGCCGTCGCGGCGCCAACCGCGGGGCTGCACTTTACACCGCCTCTGCTTGAGGCGCTGGAGCTGCGCGGCGTGCAGCGTGCGACCGTCACACTGCATGTCGGGGCGGGTACGTTCCTGCCCGTGCGCACCGAGGATGTGACACAGCACCGGATGCACGCCGAACGCGGGGAGCTTACCCAGGCGACCGCGGCTGTGATCAACGCCGCGCGGCGGGTGGTGGCAGTCGGCACAACAAGCCTGCGACTGTTGGAGACGGCGGCGGATGAGAGTGGTCGCGTACGACCATTCTCTGGCGATACATCGCTGTTCATCGTGCCAGGTTACCAGTTTCGCATTGTCAATCTGCTGCTGACCAATTTTCACTTGCCGCGCTCGACGCTGTTCATGTTGGTGTGCGCGTTCGCCGGAACCGAGCGAATGCGTGCGGCCTATGCACATGCAATCGAGCAGGGCTATCGGTTCTATTCGTATGGCGATGCGTGTTTGCTGGAGCGCAACACTGGGGCGCCCTCCCCCCGCCCCCCTCCCGCGAGGGGAAGGGGTGGGCTGTCGTGACCGAATTTTTGTATCGCGTTCTTGCGACCGACGGCGGCGCTCGGACGGGCATCCTGCACACGGCGCATGGCGAAGTACCGACACCGGCCTTCATGCCGGTAGGTACCGCAGGCACGGTCAAAGCCATGACGGCAGATGCGGTACGCGCAACGGGCGCGAGTATTGTGCTGGGGAACACCTATCACCTGATGCTGCGTCCCGGGGCGGAGCGCATCGCACGGCTAGGCGGATTGCACCGCTTCATGGACTGGTCAGGTCCTATATTGACCGATTCCGGTGGCTTCCAGGTCATGTCGCTCGCGAAGCTGCGCAAGCTCGATGCGGGCGGCGTGACGTTCCAGTCGCATCTGGATGGCTCGACACACCGGCTGACACCTGAACGCTCGGTCGAGATCCAGCATTTGCTGGATGCCACGATCACCATGGTCCTGGACGAATGCACCCCCTTCCCCGCCTCGCCGCAGGAAGCACGCGCGTCCATGCAATTGTCCATGCGCTGGGCACAGCAGTCGCGCGCGGCGTTCCAAACTCGCGAAGGCTACGGATTGTTCGGCATCGTGCAGGGTAGCGTCTACCCGGAACTGCGCGAGGAGTCGGCACAAACTCTGGTGGGCATCGGCTTCGATGGTTACGCCGTGGGTGGGTTGGCGATCGGCGAAGGCCAGGCCACGACATTGACCGTGCTTGATGCCACCATCCCGCACCTGCCCCGGGATAAGCCGCGCTATCTGATGGGTGTGGGCACGCCGGATGATCTTATCGGCGCGGTGCAGCGTGGGATCGACATGTTCGATTGCGTAATACCAACGCGTGGCGGTCGCACGGCGCGTGCCTACACGTCGCGGGGCGTGTTCAACCTACGCAACGCACGGTTTGCCGACGATCCCACACCGCTGGATGCATCGTGCCGATGTCCGGCCTGTGTCCGGCATAGCCGGGCTTACCTGCATCACCTGTTCAAGGCAGAGGAAATACTCGGGCCGATGCTGCTGACCTGGCACAACGTGCAATATTATCAGGAGCTGATGCGCGGGCTGCGAGTGGCGATAGCCGAAAGACGACTGGAAGCCTACGCCGCTGCAATGCGCGCCGGATGGCTGAGGAGTGACGATGAGTGATCCAAATTATGCCGGCCTGACGCAGCTTGGCCATCACGTCGAACAGCCTCTGAGCCCCGATGCCGCAAAACTGGAGCGGGTGGCCAACCCGGCGCGCGGCAAGAATTTCGTCGTACGCTTCACTTGCCCGGAATTCACTTCGCTCTGTCCGATCACCGGTCAGCCCGACTTTGCGCATATCGTCATCGACTACATTCCGCGCGACTGGATCGTCGAAAGCAAGTCGTTGAAGCTGTATCTCACCTCGTTCCGCAATCACGGTGCATTCCACGAGGCATGCACGATGGGGATCGCGGAGCGGCTGATGACGCTGCTTGATCCGGTATGGCTCCGCATTGGCGGTTACTGGTATCCGCGGGGCGGCATCCCGATCGATGTGTTCTGGCAGAGCGGTGCGCCACCGCAGGATGCGTGGATCCCGGCGCAGGACGTGGCACCTTACCGAGGACGCGGCTGACCGCTCAGAAGCGCTCCTGGCCGCGCTGCTTGAAGGCATCAGGAAAATCGCGATAGAGTGCAAACGTCGCATTCTGCACCAGCGAATTCACCCCGAAGTGGAAACCTTCGACAGGTTCGCTGCGCCCGGCGACACGCTGAAACGCCCGCTCGAGTTGCGCCAGGTCCTTGACTTCGATCATCAGGTGGAACTCGCCAAGACTGGGCGGCGCCAGACCGAGCTTGCGACGGGTGAGGCGCCAGGATTCGATCAGTCCCTGCTGCTTGAGGTGGCCCATGTAGCTGGCGACGTTCTCGGCGAACGCTGTGTCGCTGACGCCGGGCTTCAGATCGCAAAACGCGTGATAGATGTCCATTCGATCTCAACTCTTCGTGCCAGATGCGATCACAGCGGCAATAGGCACTGCAAGCTGCCCACCATCGCGATAACACTCGACGTTCTCAGCGATATCAGCGGTGATCGCACACAATGCATCAAAGTGCTGGGCTTCGAGCATCGCTGCCATGCGCGCGGTGCCCGTCCGCAACGCCGTCACCAGCGATGCTGCATCGCGATGTGACCATATAGCGCTGACCCGTTCGGTGATGTGGCCGCCAAAACCAGCATCTCGCAGGGCCTCGGCGCATTGTGCCGGGGTGCCAAAACCGCCGCCGGGGGCAGGCGTGCGGGCGGCCGCCCGATCACCATGGCGCGCGACAGCGTCGAAGACCAGTCTCCACGCAATATTGTCGGATGGTTCCGCCCAGAAGCTGAACGCAACACGACCGCCCGGCCGCAGCACGCGATGCGCCTCGGACAGAGCGAACTCCGGACGCGGCACGTGGTGGATGCCGAAATTCGCCACCACCGCGTCGAATGTCGCATCCGCATAAGGCAGGCTCTCGGCATCGCCTGCATCGAACGTCGCCGCCGTTTCGCGCGACATGGCGACAGCAAGCATGGCGGAGGAAAAATCCAGCCCGTGCACAACGGCGCCACGCGCGACCGCAGCGGAAACCACGAACCCCGGGCCGCAACAGATGTCGAGCACCCGCATACCCGGCGCGACGGCCGCCGCGTCGAGCAGCGGCGCGATGAACGGCTTGGTCGCATTGGCGAATGTGGTCTCGTAGACCGAAGCCGCGTCCTGCCAGCGGGCGTGCTCGAATGCGCGGACTGCCTCCGGATCGAATGCCACCTACACGACGGGTCCCCCGAGGTGCTGCTTGTAAGCCGGGCGTTGCAGCAGCCGATCATACCATGCGCGCAGATGCGGGATCTCGGGTCGCTCGAAGTTCATGTTGAACCAGCGGTGCAGATGCGGGCCCCACGGCACGTCGGCCAGGGTCAGGTCGTCGCCGCCCAGATACGCATGCTTGGCCAACTCGTCCGAGACCATGTGCCAGACACCGGCACAATCCTTGATCGCCTGCTGTATCGCCGCCATGTCACGCTTCTCGGCCGGCGTGCGGACCAGGCCCCAGAATATCGTGGTGATATAACGGTTGAGGCAGGTCTGCTGCGCATCCATCCAGTGATCGACGGTGGCGCGCGCACGCGGGTCCTGCGGCCACAGTTTCGAATGCGGCGCGTGTGCGTGGCAGAGATAGCGGCAGATCGCGTTGCTCTCCCACAGCGTGAAGTCGTCTTCCTGCAGCGTCGGCACCAGCCCGGTAGGGTTCATCGCACGATATTCCGGCGTGTCCGTCTTGCCGTACGAACCGCCGACATCGATGCGCTCGTAGGGAAGTTGCAGTTCTTCGAGTGTCCAGATCACCTTCATCACGTTGCTCGATGTGGCACGGCCCCACAGAATGCGGCGCATCGGTTGCCTCCTTGTCTGGATGCGTCGAGCCTAGGCTGGCGCGGCGCACGCGGCAACGGGTTGCACCGACCCTCGAAGCGGGGCACATCGCAGGCATGACGCTGCCGGGGATTCGAGGCATCGGCCTGCTCAGTGCCGTCGCAGCGGCGCTTGCGCTGGGTATTGCGCTTGCCTCGGAGCACTGGGGCGGCCTGGTTCCCTGCGCGTTCTGCCTGTTGGAACGATGGCCATACCGGATTGCCATCATCCTTGGCTTGATCGCTGCGGTCGTGCCGCCCCGATGGGGGCGATGGATCCTGTGGCTGCTCGTGCTGAGCATTGCCGTTGGCGCCGCGATGGCGGTCGTGCATGTCGGGGTGGAGCAGCATTTCTGGCCGGATCCGATACCGGCATGCGCGATGCCGCGCTTTACCGGCGGCTCGATCGCGGAACGCCTGGCACAGATGCCGGCACAGCCCGCGAAACCGTGCGAGGATGCGACCTATCTCATACCGGGATTGCCAATCTCCATGGCGGCGATGAACCTGATCTATGCATTGGCGTTCGTGGTGCTGCTCGCCGCGGCGCTGTTGCGTGAGCGGAGGCCCGCATGACCCAGCGTCTGCCTGGCGATACATCGGCGGCGACCGAGATCGCCCGCATCATCCGGGTCGATCACGCCGGCGAATATGGCGCGGCACGCATCTATGCAGGACAGCTCGCAGTTCTGGGTCGCCGAGAAACGGCACCGGTGCTGCACGAAATGCAGGAGCAGGAACGCCAGCACCTGGACCGCTTCGCCGAACTGATCGTTCAGCGCCGGGTGCGTCCGACTGCACTGCTGCCCCTGTGGCACATCGCGGGCTTCGCGCTGGGTGCTGCGACGGCAGCGCTTGGCGAACGCGCCGCGATGGCCTGCACGGTCGCAGTCGAGGAGGTGATTGATGCGCATTACGCCGGCCAGATCGACAAGCTCGACGAGAGTGAGGCGCCTCTGCGCAGCACGTTGACCAGTTTCCGGCAGGACGAGCTGGCGCATCGCGACGTCGGATTGCAACACGGTGCAGAGCAGGCACCAGGCTATCGGCTGATGTCGGCGGCAATCAAGGCAGGATGCCGCCTGGCGATCCGCATCAGCGAGCGCATATGAGCGTGCAACTACTATCGGTGCGCGGCATCGAACTCGAGGTCCTGCGTCACGGCCGCGGGACGCCGATGTTGTTGCTACACGGCCTGCACACGGTAAACGCTGAGACGCCATTCCTCGAAATGCTCGGCCAGCACGCGGAGATTATCGCGCCGTCACATCCCGGCTTCGGCCATTCACCACGGCCGCCCGATTTCGACACCGTGTATGATTTGGTGCACCTGTATCTCGACCTGCTGGAGACGCTGCCGCATGACAAGGTGACACTGCTCGGGTTCTCCTTCGGCGGTTGGCTGGCAGCGGAGATTGCCGCCGCTTGCTGCCATCGGCTGGAACGCTTGATCCTGGTCGATCCACTCGGCATCAAGCTGGGTGACCGCGAGAGTCGCGACATCCTGGACCTGTTCAACACATCACCAGCCGAGGTGGAGCGCCGCACCTGGCATGAACCCGCAAAGTGGGCGGTCGACTTCAACGCCATGTCGGATGATGCGATCGTCGTGCATGCACGCAACCGCGATGCGCTTTGTCTCTACGGCTGGCAGCCCTTCATGTACAACCCGAAGCTGCCGCGCTGGCTGTGCCGAATAGCCGTGCCGACACTGGTGGTCTGGGGTGCGAGCGATGGCGTCGTAACGCCGGACTATGGTCGTGCGTACAGCGCATTGATCCCCGGTGCGAAGTTCGAGCTGATCGAGCGGGCGGGCCATCATCCCGAGATCGAGCAACCCGCAGCATTCGTCGAACGCGTGCAAAGGTTCATTGCAACAGAAGGTTGACCGGTCGCAGCGACAAAGGTGACTATCGCTTGGCAAAAGACCAGCAAAACTGGCCTTGGGAGGCACCATGAGCCAAACGCAGACGGCGACTGGCATCGGTTGGATACGCGAGATCACCCGCTATCAGTGGATGGTCTTCCTGATCGCCTGGCTCGGCTGGTCGCTGGATGTGACCGACTTCAATCTGTTCGCTCTGGTGCTGCGACCTGCGCTGACCGAGTTACTCGGCAACCCCCCGCTCAGTGAGATCGGCCGCGTCGGCGGCCTGCTGAGCATGGCCGGCCTGCTCGGCTGGGCCCTGGGAGGTTTCTGTTTCGGTATCGTCGGCGACTATATCGGCCGAGTCCGCACGCTGGCCCTTAGCGTCGTGATGGTCGCGGTATTCACTGCGCTGCAGGGCTTCTCCCAGGGGCCGGTGATGTTCGGCGTCTGCCGGTTCTTCACCGGTGTCGGCACCGGCGCCGAGATCGTTGTCGGCATACCGCTGGTGGCCGAGGCTTTCGCCGATGTACATCGTGCGAAAATCCTAGGAGTGATGATGACGGGTGGCGGATTCGGCAACCTGATCGGCGGACAGATATACCGCTTCGTCGGGCCCTATGGCTGGCGCTATGTCCTGTTTGCCGGTGTCATCCCGGCCCTGGTCCTGCTGCTGATCCGTCGCGGCATGGAAGAACCCGAGCGATTCCAGATGGTGCATGCGCGGCGCCACGCTCTGCGTGCTGCGCGTGAACTCAACGAAGCGGACCGCGCGTTCCTCGGATTTGTGCCGGCGCAGTTATTCAGCCGTGAGCTGCGCTACAGCACGATGGTGGGCGTGCTATTCTGCATCGGCACATTGCTTGCGATCTGGACCAGCCAGATATGGCTGCCGACAATCCAGGGACAGATGCTGGCGAAGACGGGCATCACCGGGGCCGGTGCAGCGCAGTTGATCGGCAATGGCATGACGTTATGGGGCGTCGGCGGCATTGCCGGTTATGCAGCGTTCGGTTTTGTCGCCGACTGGATCGGCCGGCGTCCGACGATCACCCTGTATAATCTGGGCACCATCGCATCCGGCCTTTACCTATTCCTGGGCGTGGACAGCTACGAGCTGTACCCGGTCATGCTGCCGATATTTGGCTTCTTCGTATTCGGCGTGTTCTCCGGCCACGCAGTGTATCTGCCGGAGTTGTTCCCAACCCACGTGCGGGCTACCGCAGTGTCGTTCTGCAATGGCTCCGGCCGGGTGATCACCAGCTTCGGTCCGCTGGTCGCGGGGCTGCTGGTGATGCCGTTCGGCGGAGACTTCGCCAAGGCGACGGCGATCATGACCTGCTTCGCCGCACTCAGCATCCTCGCGATGTGGCTTGGACGCGAGACACGCGACGATATCCTGCCGCACTGAGTGCACCGTCCCCCGTCATTCCCGCGAAGGCGGGAATCCAGCCACTGGGCCTCCCGCTTTCGCGGGAGCGACTTTCATTAGTGTCGTCTTCCTGTCCACCCTTGCATCAGCTGCGGAGCTGAAGCTGGCAACATGGAACCTCGAGTGGCTGACGACGCGCGAGCGCAACCTGCCGCAGGATGTGCGACCGAAGCAGGCCGAGGACATCGAGCTGCTGCAGACGCTATGCTGCGGAACTCGAATGCCGACGTGATCGGATCCAGGAAGTGGACGGCGCGGCAATCGTCCGCACGTGTATTCCCCGCGACCAATACTCGATCCAAATGAGCCATGACCACGTCGTGCAGCGTGTCGGCATCGTCGTGCGTCAAGGCATCCATTATGATGTCAATCCTGATGTCACGGCCTCGACTCGGCCGAGCCATGCCTGCGCAGCGGTGTCGACATCACGCTGCATTGCAACCCGCCGCTGCGTATCCTCGCCGTCCATTTGAAGACCGGCTGCTTCGATCGCCCGCTGAACGGAGCCTCATGGCGCCTGCGCAGAGTTGGGGGAACAGAGACCGCGTTGATCGATTGGATCCGGGCGCGTCACGCCGATGGCATCGCGTTCGTCATCATGGGCGATTTCAACCGCCACATGGAGGGCAAGGACCAGTTCTGGTCAGCACCTGAACGAGGCCGCGCCACTGGTCCGCACAACCGAGGGTCGCGCAAGCCCTTGTTGGGGCGGTGAGTTTTCATTGACCACATCGTGCTCGGTGATGCTGCACGGGATTGGCTGGTGCCGGACTCGTTGCGCGTGCTCAGCTATCGCGAGACTGGCGATGAATGGAAGCAACGCTTGTCGGATCACTGTCCGGTCTCGGTGCGCTTGCGCCTGCCCAATTGAACGCGTTGAATGCGCGCCACATCGGAGGAGGTCACGCCATGAAGATCACTGGCATCACCACCAAGGAATTTCGCTGGCCACGTCACAAGCCGATCACCAACGGCAAGCACACCTACACGGACGTGACGTTCGCCGTGGTGGAAATCGAGACCAGCGAAGGCATCACCGGTATCGGCCTCGGCGGCGGCGGTGAGATCGAGCGCGCCACCATCGCGCGGCTGACGCCGATGCTGATCGGCGAGGACCCGATCAACGTCGAGCGCCTCTGGCACAAGATGTGGGAGCCCAAGCTGATCGGCCGCCGCGGCCTGACCACGCGCGCGATTTCCGCGATCGACATCGGCCTGTGGGACATTCGCGCCAAAGTTCGCCAACCTGCCGCTGTACAAGCTGCTCGGAGGCTTCCGCGATCGTGTGCCGACCTACATTGCCGGGGGTTACTACGAGGAAGGCAAGGGTCTGCGTGAGCTTGCGCGCGAGATGGAAGACAACGTGCGCATGGGCGCCAAGGCGGTGAAGATGAAGGTCGGCGCGGTGCCGATCGCCGAGGATGTCGCGCGTGTGCGCGTGGCGCGTGAGGCGGTAGGGCCGGACGTCAAGCTGATGGTGGATGCCAACTGTGCGTATCGCTACTACGAAGCGATCCAGTTCGCGAAACGCATCGAGCCCTACGACATCTTCTGGTTCGAGGAGCCCGTCGCGCCCGACGACTACGACGGCCATCGCAAGCTGGCGCAGGCCACCAGCATCCCGATCGCCACCGGTGAGAACGAGTATACCCGATATGGCTTCCGCGACCTGATCCGGCACGAATGCGCGGCCATTCTGAATGCGGATGCGAAGGTGCTTGGCGGGGTGACGGAGTTCATGAAGGTGGCCGCACTGGCGCAGGCGAACGACCTGGACATTGCACCGCACGGCTCACAGGACATCCACGTGCATCTGGTGGCGGCGATCTCCAATGGGCTGATCCTGGAGTTCTACCGAGACACCGTCGATCCGATGTGGGGCAAGGTCTATCGCCACACGCTGACGCTGAATGATGACGGCACGGTCAGCCCGCCCGATGTGCCCGGCATCGGCGCCGACCCAAACTACGAAACGCTGGCGCAATATCGCGTCGCCTGAACGAAGGATAGAAGCATGGCGAAGATCCTGATCATCCATGGTGCCGGCATGAACATGCGCGGCAAGGTGCAGACCGAGATTTTTGGGCCGATGACGCTGCCCGAATATGACGAACGCATCCGTGGCTACGCCAGCGAACTCGGTGTGGAGATCGAGATCTTCCATTCCAACATCGAAGGCGAGGTTATCAACAAGCTGTACGAGGCGAATGATCGCGGCTTCGACGCGGCGCTGTTCAATCCGGCGGGGTTTTCTCGCGGCTATCCCGCTCTGGTCGCTGCGATCAGCCAGGTGAAGTTCCCGACCATCGAGCTTGCATATCTCCAACCCGGTCCGTCGTGGCCCGCTGTCGGACACCGCTCCGGTCAGCCAAGGGATGCTCACCGGCTTCGGGATCGCCGGTTACTCCTGGCGCTGCGAGGCCTGCGCGACATGCTGGTGAAGCAACCGACATCACCCCGCGCTATCCGAAAAAGGCCAGAGAGGCAGTCTGGGGTGTGTCATGATGGACATCGAGGAGCGCCTGCAGGCAACGCAGATAGAGCTGGGAGAGCGTTTTATGGTGGATGTGATCGACCTCAAAGCCGAGTTCGAAAAGCTGACAATGCTGACGGTCGATGGCGCACTGATGCATAAATGGGGGCAAACACGCTCAGGCAAAAGCGGGCCAGCATTGCGATAGGGCAGCATCCACCGCGAAGTTCGCCGGCAAGAGCGCGTGGGAGCGGCATCCGCAAGGGGACGAGATCGTGCAGATTGTCGATGGCACAACGACGTTGCACCTGATCACCGCCGAGGGACGGCAGTCGCTATATCTACGTGCGGGGATGATGGCGATCGTGCCGCGCAACGCCTGGATCAGTTCGATGCGCCCAATGGCGTGTGCGTTATGACCGCGACACCGCAGCCGACTGAGCACGTG
>CAWKMC010000056.1:0-106813 GCA_963850535.1 uncultured Alphaproteobacteria bacterium
GAATTGAACGCGACATCGATCCGGGCGATGCGGTGCCGCCAGGCGTCGCCCCTGAAGACCCCAACCCGCCCGACCAGGAAGCAGACACGGCCCGGGAGAACCTCGAAGCGCATCTCCGGGGCGAATAGAGCAGGTCCTCCTGTTCAGCGAGGCCGCAGTTGATACTGGATGCCCAAGGTGATCACGCGCTGCAGACGGCGACCGTGCTGCTGCGCTCCTGGCAGGGCAGGTGACTTACACCGGCGGCGCAGCGTCTCCAGCCGCCGTGTCCTGGTCAGCTGCCTTCGGGAACCGGCTGACTTGGACTCAGGAGCGCATATCCAATAACGGCGAATAGCGGGACACCCATTGCGATCACCAGCAGAAGCATCGGTGTTCTCCTCTGGTCTGGCCAGAATGACGGGCTTAAGTCCGAAGCGCTGTGATCAAGGACACAGTCTGGGGGAGTTCTGACCGCTCAATCCGAGGACGTTGCTCCACCCGATAGTCCGGCAATGTTCCGTTCGACGAAAAATGCGTGGTGGGCCAAGTCCGTCAGTCACACAGCAGCACGTCGAGAACGTAGTAGCACTTCTGACCGCTGGGTTCGGTCGAAGCCGGAGCGGTGAAGGACGTGCGCTCGGCTCGGCGCGATGCCATACCCGTTGACCACCCAGGCACCCTGCTGAACGCCGCTGGCGACCAGGTGCTGCGCCTCGGCCGGAGAGGCGGCATGGCCATTAACGATATAGCTGCCGGCGGCGAAGCTGGGGGTGCTGAGAAGACCGAGGCCGAGCGCCAGAGCGGTGGTGATCAAGGTCTTCGTCATGGCCGGTTCCCCCATTGCGTCAGCAGCTGCTGACGCGACGGACAATGCCGACCGGATGGGCCTGTGGCGCTGAAGTGCTTCAGTGAGGCATTTCACACCAGGCCGGTCCCGAGGGACGGCCGCCGCTTATGACTGCGGCATCCGGACGGGCGACTGTCAGCTACCTGCCGACTTCCCTGGCGATTGCCGCTGCGTCAGGCTGTGAGCACGATTTCATCCATCGACGGCATTTGGTCGTCAGCTCGGTCCGTATGGGACGGCCGTGGGTCGAGCAGTGCGCCGGCGGCCACCGCCAGCAACAACGCACCCAGACCAAGCAGCAGCGCAGTCATTGGTCTTCTCCCCATTTAGCCCCTCGGGACTGGATGCAGGATGGGCTAACAGCGGCTGAAGCGGGATGAATTACTTCACAGCTCGATTTACAGCAGCTATTGGCAACTACCTGCTGTGTGACAGAACCCGAACGCTCTATCCTGTATTCCCAGGCACACAATTCCTGCACACATGAGAAGACGGGGAAGTTCGACAGAGGGCGTCGCAGTTCAAAGCGTCGTCACCGCATCCGGTACGGCTTTTGCGGCCGCGCCATCCTGCGCCTCAAGGTCACGCTCACTTCGCGATCGCGCCTAAGTTTGCCATCGACGATCGGTGTGCCGTAGGGAATGTCGAATGGCATGGCCTCCGGCACCAGTGCAGAGCCCTGCGCCCGCGCGTCCAAGGGCCGAACCAGGATCGCCGCAGTAAGTTCGTCGGGCACCGCCCACTTACCTGCCGACAGTCGAAGCCGCCGCTAAGCAAGGCTTGAGTTTCGTTGCGTTGCACTGAGGCCGCAGTGGCTCACTGTCGGCGCAGCTCAGCACCACCAGGAACATGGCGAATTTTGTCTGGCTAAAATCGGTCCAACCTCTGTGACCGTCGTCACAGAATAAGGCGCCGGCAGCCCGCATCCTCCTCACCTCGAGAAGGAGAGCAGCCATGGTTCGACTGGCAACTTGTCCACACTATCTCGCGCTGCGACCCTACCTGAGGGCGTTTGGTGGAGTAGTTGGTCTGATGGTCGTTTGGACTGGTCTGGTGCAAATCTAGCTCGGTGCCTCATGGTACATGCTCCACGGTCTGCGGCCATGGCCGTCCAACTCTCTTTCGTAAGTGCTTCGCATTGAGGTACGCGCCGCAGGAAGGCGTATACTGCCCACATGAGTTTACGCATTGACGAAACTGCCTGCCCGTTCAACGCGCAGGAACGGGAGTACATCCGGCGAGAACTGGACCTGTTTTTTGGGACCCTGCCTTCAGTGGCTGACGGCTTTCAGCTGCGAACATGGCGCCGTGGTCCGCTGGCCGGACAGCCCAAACTGCCCCCTGCGCTGCGGACGATGGTTGACAGTGGCCTGATGGAGATCCGGACCGGTACTCCCTTGCCGACAGCCTACTTCACCGAAAGGGGCCTCGTTGCGTTGCGGCGCCTCGCTTCCGACCGGCGCTACATGGACCAGCACAAATTCGCACACGTCAGAAGAGAGCTTCGTCGCTACGCGCTCCTGCTGACGAATGCGCTCCACCTGGCTCACTTTCAGGTGCCGGATGGCCGCGAGCGCTCCGGCTGCCAGCGTCGGCGGCAGCGAGGTCGTGAAGATAAAGCCGGGTGCGTGGCTGCGAATGTAATCGACGAGCGCCGTGGAGCCGGCGATGTAGCCGCCCATCACCCCGAACGCCTTCGCCAAGGTGCCCTGGACTACCGTTGGGCGGCCGGGCACGCCGTCGCGCTCGGCAATGCCGCCGCCGCGTGGCCGTAAAGCCCAACCGCATGGACCTCGTCGAGATAGGTCATCGCGCCGTAGCGATCGGCGACGTCGCACAATAGGGCGATCGGTGCGATGTCGCCATCCATCATCGTTGCGGCCCGGCTCGATGTCGAGAAGACCCTCCTCGAAATGCGAGTTCTGGTCCCCGCCGGTCCACAGGCGTATGCATCGAATCATCGGCTCTCTCCTCAGTAATGTTCGCTTGTCGGCCGGACCTTGCCGCGAAAGACGCTGTAGTTGACCGCGGCGTAGACCAGCATCAGCGGGAAGACGAAGAGACCTGCGCCCCAGAACATGAAGGCGAGGCTCGCATGCGGCGCCGCAGCTGCGTCGATCGTGATCGAGAACGGGATCATGTAAGGCCAGAACGAGATCGCTAGCGTGCCGAACGCCGCCGCGAAGATCAGCGCGACCATGTAGAACGGCGCGCCATCCCGGCGGCGCGAACGCTGTCGCGCGAGAACCAACGCCGCGAACGCGCCGATGAGCGGGAAGACCAACAGATACGGCCGCTCGAGCCAGCGATCCATGACCCGCAGGTTGCGTCGGCGAGCGGCATAGACGAAGACCACGACCAGAAAGACGAGCAGGCCGAGCTGCGAGACGCGGGATCAGGCGATAGCCGTCGTCGCGGACTGTCGCCCTCGCATTTCCTCACCAGCCAGCAGGCGCCGAGCAGCGCATAGCCGAGGCAGAGGCCGACGCCGCACAGCAGCGCGAAGGGACTGAGCCAGCCGAAGTCGCCGCCGGCGTAATGGCCATTCGGCGATCGGCAGACCCTCGACCAGGGCGCCGACCGTCAGGCCCTGGATGAAGGTGGCGACGAGCGAGCCGCCGGCAAAGCGCGACATCCCAGACCCAGCGCATCCGCTCGGCGCTGTGCGCGAAACTCGAACGCGACGCCGCGCAGGATCAGCCCCGCCAGCATCAGAAGCAGCGGCAGATAGAACGCCGAGAGCAGCGTCGCATAGACGAGCGGAAACGCGCCCCACAGGACCACGCCGGTGACCACGAGCCAGGTCTCGTTGCCGTCCCAGACCGGCGCGACCGCGCTCAGCATCGCGCTGCGCCGCTCTTCGTCGCGGGTCAGGCCGAACAGCATGCCGACGCCGAGATCGAACCCGTCGAGCAGCACATAGAGCAGAATGCTGATGGCGAGCACCGCCACCCAGAACATGATCATGCTCATTCTCCTGCCGGGACGGTGGATGCGTCGCGTGGTGATGGACGACCGACATCGGCCGGTTGGGGACGGCGCCGACCGGCGGCTCGATCAGGCGACCCGCGGGTCCGGCGCGCAGCAGCCGGTAGATGTAGTAGGATGCCGAACGCGAAGATGAAGCTGTAGACGCGCGCAGAACACGACGAGCGAGATCGTCGCTTCGCGCGCCGTCAGGAATGGCGTCATGGCGTCGGCGGTGCGCAGCACGCCGTAGACTGTCCACGGCTGCCGGCCGACCTCGGCAGTGAACCAGCCGGTCAGGATCGCGATGAACGGCAAGCGGAAAGCTGAGGAAGATCGCCCACAGCAGCCAGCGGTTCTCGCTCGATGCGCTCCTTGACGCTCAGATACGAGCCGAACCAGGCGAGCAGCAGCATCAGCAGGCCGCAGCCGACCATGATCCGGAAGGCGAAGAACGGGATCAGCCACCGGCGGCCGGTCCTGCGGCGGAAAGTCAGTCGAGCCCGACTTCCTTCGACGTGAAGCTCATGCTGCCGATCAGGCTGCCGAGGATCGGGGATGCTGATCGCGTAGCGGTTGGTCTTGCGCTGCCTCATCCGGCCACGCGATCAGCACCTCGCTGGCCGGCTGCTCGTCGTGCCAGCGGCCCTCGATCGCGGCGAACTTCGCTGGCTGCTGGTCGTGCACGTAGTCGCCGACGAGATGCCCGAAGAAGAGCTGCGCCGGGACCAGCACGGCGGCGAGGAACAGGCCCATGCGCAGCATGATGCGGGCCTCGGCGTGGATATTCGCCGCGCAGCAGGTACCAGGCCCCGGTCGCCGCGACGCAAAACGCGCCGGTCAGGTACGAGGCCAGCAGCATGTGCGGGAAGCGCACCCAGACGACCGGGCTGAAGATGATCGCAGCCCAGTCGTTCGGCACGAAGAGGCCGTTCTCCGTCGCATAGCCGACCGGCACCTGCATCCAGCTGTTGTTGACCATGATCCAGAAGGCGGAGAGCGTCGTGCCCAGCGCCACCATCGCCGTCGAGAACAGGTAGAACCACGGCGGCACGCGCGGGCGGCCGAACAGCAGGATGCCGAAGAAGCTCGCTTCGAGGAAGAAGGCGGTGAAGGTCTCGTAGGTGAGGAGCGGGCCCTGGATCGGCCCCGACATGCGCGACAGCTCGCTCCAGTTGGTGCCGAACTCGAACGCCATCACGATGCCCGGAGACGACGCCGAGCCCGAACGCGACGCCGAAGATCTTGAGCCAGAACTCAAAGACGACGCGATAGGCCGGGCGTCCCGTCGCCAAATCGAAGAAACCACCGCGCCGAAATCAGTCGCATGCCCAACCCGAACGCGACGCCAAAAATCTTGAGCCAGAATTCAAAGACGACGCGATAGGCCGGGCGTCCCGTCGCCAAATCGAAGAAACCACCGCGCCGGAATCAGTCGCATGTCACCCGCTGCCGATTGTCGGCAGGCTGTGGCTATCGGGACTCACCCGTGGACGAAGCCCGCGTTGCAACTACCGCAGCCTACCACGAGCTGGCACTTGCCGGTATCCGATCTGCGACCTACCTGCCGAGAGGGAGACACAGATATGAGCGAAGCCACTGCTAACAGCAAATTAACAGCGGTTCGGCGCATGCCGACCGGGCGACCCTTCGTAAAAGGCCAGTCTGGCAATCCGAGCGGACGCCCAAAGGTAGTCCACGACATTCAGGAGCTCGCCCGCTCGCACGCGCCCGAGGCGATCGATGCACTTGTTGCTGCGCTGCAAAGTCCGAGGGAACGTGTTCCGGCCGCTGTCGCGTTGCTGGACCGTGGCTTTGGCAAGCCGGTGCAGATGATTACGCCGTCTCCGGAACTCGCCTCAACCGTCGCTCCGGTACTGGTGATCCAGCCGGTAAGGGCCATCGACACATCAGTTGCGCCCAGGCCGGACGGTTATGCGCGGACGGTTCTGAGCCAGGAGGACGCCGGCCTGGCTGATGACGCTGAGCCTCGTCAGTCTCCGCTGCGTGGGCAGCGGCGCACATCGCTTCCGGTGATTCGCGAATAGATCGGTGCGCAAGCGATGGTTTGCTTGCCAGGCCGAGCGGCCTGTCGGCTGTTAGCCCGAGCAAGCTCCGGTTAGCGTTCCCCGGATGGGCCATGTGCCGGCACTATTTTGTGCCTAGATCGCTGCTCTGGACATAATAAGACACTGTGGCGGTCGGACCACCGTTGGGTCACGCCACTCCTTCAGGATTAGCGTGCGGTCGCCTGCGTAACCGGTTCGCCGACGGTTTCCGTGGTTTCTTACACGGCGTCAGTGGGTCGGTCATGAGATTTCGCAGTGGATGTGTCCCCCGGGGTCGTACGTTACCATCTGCCGTTGGTTCGCGGCCTGTATGCCAATGCGTATGCTGGACACCGCGCTGGGGCGGAAAACCTAGCGATTTCAGTGAGTTTAGGTGCCTTCATTGGCGGATGGGGTGGGATTCGAACCCACGAACCCTTGCGGGTTGGCGGTTTTCAAGACCGCTGCCTTAAGCCACTCGGCCACCCATCCGTGCATGAGCAATTTAGTTCGCGCCAACTGCTCGATCGACCTCTGCATCGCTGATACCGAGTTTCGCAGCAGCCTGACGTATCTCGCGCCACGTCGTTTCATCGACGGGAATCCCGGCCTTCGTGCGGTCCTGCGCAGCGCGGTGCTCTGGTTCCCCAGGCAACAGCACCTCGTCAAAGCCGGGTGCGACGCGTGAGGAACGGATGTGCGCCTTTGTCGTCTCAATATGCCCTGCCACAGTGGCCGGATCCTGCAGTCGTGACACATCGATCACAGTCGCAAGCATCGAATTCAGAATGCCGCCTTGCACCGGTTGATCGGCCCGTTGCCCTCCTCCGATCGCCCCAGCCATGATCTCGCACATCACCGCCAACCCCGATCCCTTGTGCCGCCCGAACGACAGCAGCGCGCCAGTGTGATCGTGGATGAAGCCGGCTGGGTCATCAGTCGGGTGGCCGGTGTCGTCTATTAGACAGCCCTCCGGTACCCGTGATCCCTTGTTATAGGCGACACGCGCCTTGCCGGCAGCAATCGTCGTGGTTGCCATGTCCAGCATCAGCGACGGTCCCCCTAGGCCTGGAACCGCTGCGCAGAATGGATTGGTGCCGAGCCGCGGCTCGGCGCAGCCCCACGGCGCCTGCACGTCACGATGGTCGGCGACGTTGACGAAAGCCGTAAAGGCACAACCCGCCCGAGCTGCCAACTCGGCATAAGTGCCGATGCGGCCGATATGCGAGGCGTTGCGCAACGCCAGCACGCAGGCGCCAAGTTCGGAGGCGCGGTTCACCGCGCGGCGTACTGCATCCGCCGCCATCCGCTGACCAAAGCCGCGTCGTGCATCGACCACCAACAACGCGCCTGCATCCAGAACCGTTTGTGGCACCTGGTTCGGTACCAGCAGCCCGTCCTGCAGCAATCGGACATATGCTGGCAACATGCCGACCCCGTGGCTGTCGTGGCCCGCGAGATTGGCGCGCACAAGATGGTCAGCCACCTCCCGCGCCTCATCTTCGGCGCTTCCCATGCGGCGTGCGATCAGCAGGGTCAGTGCGTGGAATGCCTGGGGGGAGAAGGTCGGCATAACAGGTTGGACTCCCGATCAGCGTCCCGCGGGTTGATCGCCGAGACGGAGCCTCGCCTGCTAGGGCAGCCGTCCGGTGGCGGCAAGAGGCGTCGAAGACGCTGCGGTTTACTCTCCGGCCAGCCGTGCCGAAGCCAGCGGCGCAGCAAGGCGCACAAGACCGGCAACGTCGGGGGCTCTATCAAGAGCCAGCACGGCATCAGCGAGCCTGGCGGAGCGCTGCGGGCCGATCACCGCCTGGGTGAGGCCGGCGAACTTTGCTCGCAGTTCTGCCTCGGTGAGGAAGTTATCCGGCTCGCCCTTCGGCACGACGACCTTCTCTGCAAACGTTTGTCCGCGTGCCGCGACAGTCAGCTTGCCGGACATGTTGGCAGGAAACTCCGCCTCGATCTCCGCATCGAATGTGCAGGTCACCTTCGGCAACAGGCTGCGCACCCTCGTATCCTGAAGTAACTCGTAGCTGTCCCACCCCATCGCGCCGGTCGCCAGCGCGGCCGCAATGACGAACGGTCCGCTGAACTGCCCGTCCACCACATTCTGGGGGTCAGCCTTCTTGTCCGCCGGCTCCCCGATCAGCATCATTCCGGCCCGCGGCAGCCCCAGCGTGACCGTCTCGATTTCCGCGGGCTTGAGGTCGTTGGCAGCCCGCAAGGCCAGGGCTGCGTCGATGCCCGCATGACCGTAGCGACAGGAAGGGTACGGCTTTACGGCCGTGTGCATCAGTTCAAAGACCGAATCCAGGTCCTGCACGGCACGTTCCGGTTTCGGATTCGGTGCATAGGCGTGCAGAAACCCATGGCGGCCTTCCAACGCCTCGGCCGCTCCCTTGAAACCCTCGCGCACCAGCGTCGCCGCCATGAGGCCATTGCACGCGGCCCAGCCGACCTGGAAACGTTTGGTCCAGGCGCCGTTGACCAGGAATTGCAGGCTGCCTGCACATTGGCTCAGCACCGTGCCCAGTGCGCCTTCTATGCCCGCCGCGTCGAGCCCGAACACCCGCGCAGCCGCCGCGGCTGCTCCGAAGGCGCCGCATGTTGCGGTGGGATGGAAGCCGCGGTCATAGTGCTCGCCTGCGGGCAGGGCCAGCGCGATCCGGCAGGTGACTTCGTATCCCGCGACAATGGCTGCGAGCACATCAGCCCCCGAGGCGCCCGCCATCTCGCCGGCGGCCAGTGCAGCCGGGATGACCGGCGCACCCGGATGGAGCGAGCCAGCCGCATGCGTGTCGTCGAAATCGAGCGAATGCGCTAGTGCACCGTTGAGCAATGCGGCTCCGGCAGGCGTGTATCGCGCCGCATCGCCGAAGACGCCGGAGTTGCCGGCGGCCATCCCCATTGCGCGTGCTGCGCCAAGGAAGGATGCCGTACTCTCCGCATCGTGCCGCGCACGCACGATGTTGCCGACCAGGTCGAGAACCAGGAACCTCGTGCGCTGCAATACCTCTGGCGGCAACCGGTCCAAACGGATATCCGCGGTGAACTGCGCCAGTTCGGCGGTGATGCCCATGTCGGCGTCTCCTCCCTCTCGGTCACAGTCTGACGCAGACAAACATCGCGCGGCAAGATCGCGAATCAGCAGGCTGTCGGGACTTACGCTTCGCCAGCGTTGCCGGGCTATCGTCCCATGCGTGCGAGGAAATCCAGCTGCCAACGCATTTCCTCGGTTGCCAGCGGGAAGCTATCAGCCCGGCCTGGACGGAGCACATCGTCGGGCGCAAGCCGGGCGAGCAGCGTCTGTACGGCCACAGCGGCCCGCATCGTGAAGCCGGCTTTCCATACCAGACTGACCATTCCCTTCGCACTGCGCAGCGAGGCAGCTCGATCTACCACCGAAACCGGGAGGGCTGCCGCGACTGCAAGGAGGGCCGTAGCATAGCGAATTTCGCCCCTCCGCGCCGCGTCCAGCAGCTGCGCTTCGTCCAGAATGCCTCGCGAAGCCAGGCTGCGTGCCTGGGCCAACGCTTCCTCGGTGGTCAAGTCGCGCGATGGCGCGGGCTCCCCATGCGCAGCTAACCGGACAGCGACGCGCTGCCGCAATTCCTCTGCAAGCGAGAGGGGCAGGTCGGCGCGCGTGGCCAACTGCGCGAGCAGATGGGCCGAAACGATTTCGGACAACATCTTGGCTGCACGGGGCGGCAGTGACGGACGCCGCACCAGGGGTTCGTGCCAGTCGGGATGGTCTGCTGAACGGGCCACCAGAGCGTCGAGTGTGGCTTCCCGGATCTGCGCCAGTGGGTTGTCGAGCAGTGCACGGATGGCCACGGTATCGGCAGTATCGGCGATGGCATCCGACACCGCAGGTTCCAGCCGCGCGCGTCTGGCCACTGCGAGGACTATCCCAGCGGCCGGCGGCTTGGTGACTAACGCTAACAGGTCCTCGGTGCTTAGCAGCGGCGACCAGCGAATAACCGGCTCACATACCGAGGACTCAGCATCTTGTGCCAACTGCCGGATGACTTCTCGTGGAGCATCCGGCAGATCTTTGACTGCATCGGCGATCACCGCGCGCACTCGCGTCGCCTCGTCGGCGACCAGCTTGATCAGCGTATCCCAAGTCTCCTGGTACAGCTGCGCCCGCTCGACCTGCGACAGGCCAGGAACCAGGGCCGTCAGCTTCTGGGCTAGCAGGATACGCACCCGCTCGTCACCGTCTTTGGCCAGCAGCTCGTTGACCCGCCCCGGGGCCGCCCCGTTGAGGGCCAGCGCAGCCCGGACAGTCACTGACGGATCCGCAGCGAGGTCGACCAGCATGTTCGGATCGGTGCCGGCGCCGGAGCCCAGCTTGACGCGGGCTACCTCATCCGGGCGGCAATAGCTTCTCCCGGCGCTCACGCGCCCTCTGCCCGAGCGACATGCCAATGACCGCGGCCCTGCCGCTTCACAAGATACATCGCCTGATCGGCACGCCGCAGCAGGCTGTCCACGGGCTCACCACTGCCTGCCTCGCGCGTTGCGATGCCGATGGAAACCGTGGGCAAGGCGCCTCCACCGTCGGCAAATTCCCGCAAGATCTCGGGCACGGCAGCGCAAAGATGTTCGGCGCGTTCCGCTGCGGTCAGGTGGTCCGCACCATTCATCCACAAAGCGAACTCGTCTCCCCCCAGGCGGGCAACGACATCGCTCGGCCGCACGGCATTGCGCAGAGTTGTCGCTGTGCGCTGCAGTACTTCGTCGCCGGCCTCGTGTCCCAGGCGGTCGTTCACCGGCTTGAAGGCGTCGAGGTCGGCAAACATCAGCGTTCCCGGTAGTTGTTCACGATCGAGGCGATCGATATGACGCTCCATTTCCTCGAGAAAGGCGCGGCGGTTGAGCAGGCCTGTGAGCGGGTCGGTCCGCGCCTGTCGCCCCATTTCCTGCTGGATGGCCTCGTGCTCCAGCACCATGCAGATCAGGCTGGCCGCGGAGCCGAGCAGCAAGCAATCCTCGTGATCCCATAGGCGCGCGCCGGGTGAACGCCACAATGCAATGCCCGCATTGATCCCAAACCGGGTACGACAGTTGGCAACGATGATTGGCCGGCCATCCTTGGCAGCGGCATCCACGGCGCCGCTCGAGGTCGCCAACAGTGCAGCAGCCTCGATCTTGATGTCATCGGCACCTCGGCCGGCGCTATGGATCAGCGCGGGGTCCGTCTCACGACCGAGGTCGATCACCGCGGCCCCCTCGGCGCCAACAGCGTTCATCAACCCATCCAACGCCGCCTGCATCATCCGTGGCGCCATTACCTCTCGGCCCATCCGCCACAAGATGTGGTCAAGCACCTCGCCGCGGCGCAGCGCTGCTGCATTGTGTCCGGCCTCGGCATCGAACTCCGTCCAGTCCATGCCGAGGCCACGGGCGCCCACAACACGCCCATCGGCGTCCAGCAGCGGCCCCCCGGAACAGGACAGCATGACCAGGCTGCCGTCGACCCGCTTGAGCCACGCACGCCGGCGCTTAATGGGAACGGCGAGCCGAAACGGATTGAACGCATTCGAACTCGGCATCACACGCCAGCAGCAACTCGGCGGGTTGCCCGATCAGCGTGGCTGTTGGCCAGCCGAGCGCGGGGTCGGGTGCCAGGAAAATGAAGCGTCCCGCCGCATCCGTTTCAAAGACGATGTCGGCCACCGTCATGACCAGATCGCGCCAACGTTGGCGGCTGTCGAGCAGCGCTTGGCGCAGGCTCACGTCGGCCGTTGTCCGTGGGCCTGGTTTCAATGGGGTAATCTCGTTCATGAACGGGCGGTCCTGTCCCATAATCATTAGACGCGATCCGCACTAACGAAGGGTTGCCACGCCGCGTTGACAGGGTCCGGGTCGCTGCGCATGGTCCCGCCGACCGAACTCAAGGAATTCCCCGCATGAGCAACCACGCGCTGCAACTGCCGATCGAGGAGCTCTGGGAACGGCGTGAAGTCATTGTCGCCTGCGAACAAGGGCGCGGCACGCGACGCAGTGGATGCAGCACTGGAACTGCTGGACTCGGGTGCCGCGCGTGTTGCCGAACCGACGGCGAGTGGCTGGCAGGTAAATCAGTGGCTGAAGAAGGCGGTGTTGCTGTCGTTCCGCCTCACCGACTCGATGGCGATGCAGGGGCCGGGCGGCACGCCGGTGTGGGACAAGGTCCCCTTGAAGTTCACCGGCTGGGGCGAAAACCGGTTCCGTGAGGCAGGCTTTCGTGCAGTCCCTGGCGCGGTGGTGCGCCGTGCGGCCTACGTTGCCCCTGGCGCGGTGTTGATGCCGAGTTTCGTCAACATCGGCGCCTATGTCGGACGCAATACTATGGTTGACACGTGGGCGACCGTCGGCAGCTGTGCGCAGATCGGCGCCAACTGCCACCTGTCCGGTGGTGTCGGCATCGGTGGCGTACTTGAGCCGCTGCAGGCCAACCCGGTCATCATCGAGGACGACTGCTTCGTCGGCGCGCGCTCTGAAGTGGCCGAGGGTGTGGTGGTCGAGCGCGGCAGCGTCCTGTCGATGGGTGTCTTCATCGGTGCCTCCACCAAGGTGATCGATCGGGCAACGGGTGAGGTCTATATCGGCCGCGTCCCGCCTTATTCAGTGGTAGTACCCGGATCACTGCCGGGGCGGACACTGCCCGACGGATCGCCTGGCCCGTCGCTCTATTGTGCGGTGATCGTGAAGACTGTGGACGAGCAGACCAGGGCGAAAACCTCGATAAACGAATTACTGCGCGAGTGATCGTGGCCCGCCAGACAACACTCCCCCTCCCCTTGCGGGAGAGGGACGCGGGGAGAGGGCCCATGTATTGAACCCTCTCCACGATCCCGTGCCGCTTGCCCAGGCCCTGATCCGCTGCGCATCGGTCACCCCCGTCGATGCCGGCGCTCAATCGGTCTTGGCCGATGCTCTCACGCAACTCGGCTTTATCGCAACGCCGCTACGCTACGGCGAGATCGACAACCTGTTCGCGCGAATTGGCACCGGCTCGCCGCACATTTGCTTTGCCGGCCACACTGACGTGGTGCCGGTGGGTGCGGCGAATTGGCAGTCCGATCCATTTGGAGGGGAAGTGCGCAGCGGCATCCTTTATGGCCGCGGCGCCTGCGACATGAAAGGCGCCATAGCGGCCTTCGTGGCAGCCGCCGCGCTGCATCTTGCGGACGGACCGCCGCGCGGCTCGATCAGTCTGCTGATCACCGGCGACGAAGAAGGTCCTGCGGTCGATGGCACCGTACAGGGTCCTGGAATGGATGCAGGCGCACGATCAGATCCCCGACTTTTGCATCGTGGGCGAGCCGACCTGTCCAGTGACCCTCGGCGACATGGTCAAGATCGGCCGTCGTGGCAGTCTCAACGCCAAAATCACGGTGCATGGTACCCAGGGTCATGTCGCTTACCCGCAGCGTGCTGACAACCCAGTGCACCGGCTAGTCAACATCGCGGATGCCCTGACTGCTGCCCCGCTCGACGCAGGCAACGACTGGTTCCAGCCATCCAGCCTGCAGTTCACCAGTATCGATGTCGGCAATTTGGTGACCAACGTGATTCCCGCCGAAGCGAGCGCGATGCTGAACATCCGCTTCAACAGCGATCATACGGGTGCGGCCCTGTCAGCTTGGCTCCGCGTGGTTATTGCCCAACACGCCGAACGCAGCGACCTCGACATCGCGATCAGTGGGGAGTCGTTCCTGACCGAGCCTGGTCCGCTGGTGCACACACTGCGGCAGGCGATCGTCGATACGACAGGAGTGGAACCTAAACTCGACACCGGGGGCGGTACATCGGACGCGCGCTTCATTTCCCGCTATTGCCCGGTGGCGGAATTCGGTTTGGTCGGCGCGACCATGCATCAAGTGGACGAGCGGGTGCCTGTTGCCGAATTGCATGAACTTGCGCAGATTTATCGCGGCATTCTTGCGGCGTTCCTGGCATGAGCGGTCGCCGGGGCAGCCTTCGTGGCCGCACAGGAAGCATCGTGTTGGGCATTGTGCGCCTCGCCAGAGGCCGACCGGACGGCATGCAGCAGTTCGGGGCCACACGTGATGCGTTCCTCGCGAGTCTTGCTCCCCTAATCGCATTCCCCTTGGTCGGCGGCATGCTGATGTTGTTGGGCGGCGGAGGGCTGAACACGGTGTCGGACCTCCTCGCTACGCTATGCGCTCTGGTCGCGCCGCTGGTGCTGTCATTTGAGGTCGCGCGGCTATGGCGCCGGCAGCAGTTCTGGCTGCGCTTCGCGACTGCGTTCAACTGGTGCCAGTGGGTTATACCAATTGTTGGCAGCGTATTGCTGCTGGTATTCGGCTTGTTGGCGGCGCTGGGCTTGCCACGTGCGACGGCGCGGATCGGCGTTTTGCTTGGTTTGCTGTCCTATGCGCTGTGGCTGCACTGGTTCCTGGCCCGCCACGGCCTTGGCCTGTCAGGCCCGCGGGCGCTTCTGCTGGTGCTCGCGGTGAACCTGACCACCGCGATGCTGGTGGTGGGACCGCGGGTGATCGCCCTGGGCACTACCGATTCGTGACTATCAGCGCAGCCGTGTCGTCCGGGTTATACGCTGCCTGGCTACTGGCGCGCGGTCGTGCCGAGGGCGTGCGCCATGTCGAGGCCGATATGGCCGGGGCCGCTCGCAGCTTCTGGGCCGTGCCGATCTGCCTGCCCGCGTTCATCTGTCTGCGTCTTCTCGCCTGGATGCAGACGGGAGCACCGCCGCACGCAGCACATACGCTGGGGCTGGACCTGCTGTCCTATCTGATCGGCTGGTGCGGGTTCGCGGTGCTGTCGCATCGATTGGTTGGCATCATGGGCCTTGGCCCGCGTTGGCCGCGCTGCATCGCGCTGTGGAACTGGTGCAACGTCATCCAATACATGATGCTGGTCGGGTTCAGCATTCCTGGCCTGCTGGGCGCACCGAAGCTGCTTGACGAGGTGGCGCAGCTTGTCGGGGTGGGCTGGGCACTCTGGCTAGAATGGTTCGGCTTCCGCCTCACCTTAGGGATCGGTACACTTCCTGCCGTCGGGCTGGTCGCAGTCGACGTCTCGATCGGCGTCTTTCTGGCTGGGCTTGGCGCAACGGGGTAGCCCAGGTTGCTCCCCGCTGCAGCGAGTCAGACCTGCCGGTACAGCTTCATGGCGTTATTGAAGAAGAAGTCACGCCGTTGCTGCTCTGGGAGCGGCATCGGCAGCACCTGGGTCGGATCATCGTAGTCCCAGTGCGGATAATCGGTGGCAAAAAGCAGCCGGTCCCAGCCGATCCAGTCGATTGCATCCAGCACGTGCTCGCGCGGCTGAGGCTCTTCCATGGGCTGGGTGGTCAGCCAGACGCTCTCGCGAATGTATTCAGAAGGCGCACGCTTCAGGTGCGGCGTCTCCTGCTTCAGCCGGCTCCACAGCTTGTCCAGCCGCCACGCCAAAGGTGGCAACCACGCAAAGCCTGACTCAATCAGCACCAACTTGAAGTGGGGGATACGCTCGAACACGCCCTCGATCACCAGGCTGGTGAGGAAGGACTGCGAGGACTGGGCGTGGCCAACCATGTCCTCGATGTAGAAGGATGGCCACCCCGAGCCGGTGACCGGATAGCCGCCGAAGCCGAAGGCATGCACACCGATCGGCAGGTTCGCGGACGCAGCGGCTTCGTAGATCTTCCAATATTGCTTCTGGCCAGGTGGATTGGCGGTGCGGCTCACCATGAGCACCTGGACGAAGCGTGGATCGCCGGCCCAGCGCTCGATTTCGGCGACCGCCGCATCGGAATCTTCGTACGGGACGACGATAGAACCCTTCAGCCGCGGCTCTATCAGCCACTCTGCTTCCACCCAGCGGTTCATTGCGCTGGCGACGCCGGCGCCAAACTCGCGGTTCTGGAAGCTTGCACCGTTGTCGCCGGTCGGGTTGAGGATACCCAGCGTTATGTTGTTCTCGTCCAGCAGCTGCTTCTGCAGGAAAGGCAGGCTGCTGCCGGGACGTCCGCCGGGTGGCCACGCGTCACGGCGCGACGCATTCGGCTGACCCTTCGGGTAGGCCGGACCGGCCTGGTAAGCCTGACGTGGGCGGGAGCCGAAGGTCTTCGCCATCTCGACCCAGCGCGCCTCCATATAGGGGTACAGATCCTTGTAGGAGTTGCGCTGCGGGTGGATGTCTCCGTCGGCGATCGCCAGCTTCGAGGCAGCGGCGGACTGCACGATGGGGCGGCTGGTGGCCTGGACGTTCATGCAACGGTCTCCGGACTTCGAGGTGCGGGCGCGTTCCGCGCACGCTCGAGATGATCGTGCGGACCCCGTCCCGTGACAAGGGCGAGGATTGGTCTCGTCGGCGCCGCCGCGGCTCACGGTCTGCCTGGCCATGCTCAGCAAAAGCAGCTTGGAAAGGCCACCGAAAACGCGATAGGCCGGCGAGCCGCCGGCCTATCTGCATGCGTTTGATTACGATGCTGGTGGGTTTAGCTGTTGGCGCCCTGGTTCGGGTTCGCCTGAAATAGCCAGGTGCGACGGCTCGGCTGGGTCGCGTAGACATGCACCGCCTGCCCGCTTTGCGCCTCCTGGGGCTGCACCTGCCGGTTCTGGGCATAGGCCGAAGCATTCGGAACGTCGGCTTGGGCAACGACACCAGGCCACTCGGTGAACAGGGTGTTGGCGGCGGGGCCGTCGCCACTATCGGCATAGGCCGCTGTCGACGCCGCAAGGCTTAGGCCGGCGGCAACTAGAAGCTTGGTCCTCATGGTCTCTCTCCTCATCTTCCGGCATGTCCGGAATTGTGCATCGCAGCATCTGCGATGGCTGGAAGATGGGTTCCGGCGCTTGCGGGATAATCAGGGGGTTCAGCATAGGATTTATGCGCAAATGAAGGGAATAAGGTGAGTGCGGTCATAGACACGCCGTTGCGAGACGATTGCGGGCCGTTGCCCTTGTTGCCTCGTTCGACAACCGAAGCAGGGTGCTAATCGCCACTGCCCCATGGAGGGGAACGACAGTCGGTCCTCGGCGTTAATCCCGAGAGGCGACTTCAGAAGGAACAGATCATGGATCGCGAACACGTCAAGGGCGCTGCCGATAAGGTAAAAGGTGCCGTGAAGGATACGGCCGGCAAGCTGACGGGTGACGAAAAGATGCAGGCCGAGGGGAAGATGGACAAGGCGAAGGGCGCCGCTCACAATGCCGCCGGCGACGCAAAGGACACCGCGCGCGACGCGACACGCTAGGCTAGTATCCGACGATACATCAGAGGAAGGCCGCCCGGACAGGGCGGCCTTTTCTGTTGGCGCATCCCTCAAGTTTATCGTTCAGCTGAAACACCGTTTCGCTCGAACCGACCGATGGCGCGGCTCGTTGCTAGCGGGGAGGAGACACTCAGGGAATTACCATGGGTCACTATCGTATATACGAGCTTGATCCGGCCGATCACATCGTGGATGGCTACTCCGTTATGTGCCGATCAGACAGTGCCGCCCTGGCAATGGCCAGCAAGGGCGCGGAAAACTACGCGGCTGCGGTCGAGGTCTGGGAGAGTAGCCGACGCGTTGCCCGCCTTGATCCGGTGACACCGTGGGAGAGACTACGGAACAAAAGCATTTAGGTAGTAGCGTCTGATCTCTGTGTATGAGTGCTCGCGGCGGTTAGGTGCCGCAGGGCAGGTTCGGCCCGCTGATCTCAGGACCTCCGAGCAACGGCTTGAGGTGATTATGCGGTCGAGATATAGATGAAGCCGAGCTGTGGTCGAGAGTGCCTTGGAACAGGTCCCAGTTTCGTGCGAATTGCTCCAGCTTGCCTCGCTGGTGACGAACAGTCACGCCTTCCGAGCGGAAGACCGAGCCGGACACAGTACGCCTCTGTTATGCCGGTCAGCTATTTTCGGCTGACCCAGGAACGGCCTGTGCTGCGGCCTGAAAGCCGATCTTCGAATGAGTGCCGTCGCAGAACGGCTTCTTGGTAGAGGCACCGCAGCGGCACAGCACTGTCCTAGTCTGCGTTGGCACCACGTCGCCGTTGGTGTCCCGTACTTCGATCGGGCCGTTGATGATGTATGGACCGTTCGGCCTCACCTCAATTGTCACGTCAGCCATGAGATCTTCCTTTTATCTGCAGACGGCCCATTATCGCGCAGCACGGCCTGTACTCACAAGCCGTGCTGCATAACAAGGGTTGAAGCTACGCCATCCGGCCGCCGCCCAACCCATTGTAATAATCATCGACGCGACCGCTGTAGATCGCATCGTCCCACGATTGCAGCTCCGAAGTCGAATAGGCAGGGGCGCCCTCGAGTTGCTCCCTGCTGCGGTTCACCACATAGCCGCCTAGTGATGTATCGTAAGTCAATTCGTTCCAGGGCAGCGGGTGATAACTGCTGCCGATCCCGAGGAAGCCACCGAAGGAAAGGACGGCATAGGCAACCTGGCCTGAACGTTTGTTCACCATGAAGTTGTACACCGACCCAAGTCGATCGCCGTTTCGGTTATAGACCGCGGTTCCCTCGACCTTGTCGGACGCGATCAGCTGCGAGGTTTCCTCGGTAGCTGGCTGACCTGTCGTCGTGCTGGACATTCTTATCTCTCCTGAGTTGGTGGCCGAGCAAACGCTCCAGCTGTCGGAGCGGTTGCCAGCGGCAGGAGCAGCGACCCCGTGCGACTCGTAGGACTCCTCTGGCAGTTCCTCAGCCAGAACTTTCGGCACTTTACGTTTACGACAGCTACGAGGCCATTGTTGATGCATGCTGCGCCGCTCAGAACTCACTCCTCAAAAACGCAATCCATCAATTACCCAGCGTCACTGGGGAATAACGGTCGGGGCATTGGGCCGCCGGTATACTGGCCTTTATTTAGTTTTACTGTGACAAGCCCATGCGGCCGAGTAAATGGTCAAGTTGTTCCAGGTCCGTATAGTGGAACTAAATCACACCGCGTTTGCCGTTGAATGAGACTTTCACGGTCAGGCCAAGCTGCTCGCTAAGGGACCGTTCCAACTGCCCGGCATTGGCATCATGCTGCGTTTGCAGGTCCTTGGCCGTTGTGTACTCGGCAGATGGTGGGCGGGCTGCCAATGCTTCGGTTTGCCGCACCGACAGTTGACGGTTCAGCACCTCCCGCAGCCCTGTTTCGGGAGCTGGATGCGCCAACAATGCTCGCGCATGTCCAGCTGATATGTCGCCGTTACGGACGGCGTCCTTGACTGCCTCGGGCAGGTTCAGCAGCCGCAGTGCGTTGGAAATGTGGCTGCGCGACTTGCCCACCGACTGGCCCAGCGCCTCGTGGGTAAACTGGAACTGCGTCAGCAGGCGATTGTAGCCCTCAGCTTCGTCGATTGGGTTGAGGTCCTGGCGCTGCAAATTCTCGACCAAGGCAACAGCAGCGGCCTCGGTGTCGGTCATGGGATTGACCAATGCGGGGACCTCGTGGAGCCCGGCAACCCCCGCGGCTCGCCACCGGCGCTCGCCCGCCACAATTTGATATCGATCCTGCTTTTCTGGATGCGGCCTGACAACCAAAGGCTGTAAGATGCCTCGAAGCCGAATGGATTGGGCGAGCTCGTCCAACGCGGACGGATCGATGCTGCTGCGTGGCTGGAAGGGGTTGGGCTCCAATAGATCGAGTGGCACCTGACGCAGTGAGGACGCTTCAGGCGGCGAGGTTTGGACGGCGGCTTCGCCAAGAAGGGCGGCCAGGCCGCGACCGAGGCGGGGCCCTGGGTCCCGGCGTGCTGTCATGGCAGCGCGCGCTCCCGGCGCATGAGTTCTCCCGCAAGCCGCACGTAGGCCTGGGCCCCTGGAGAACGAAAGTCGTAGAATAGAACCGGCTTGCCGTGGCTCGGCGCCTCTGAGATGCGAATATTGCGTGGGATAACAGTCTCGTAGACCGTCTCTCCGAAGAAGCCGCGGGCATCCGCTGCGACCAGATCCGATAGATTGTTGCGCCTATCAAACATTGTCAGGACAATTCCTTGCAGGCGCAGGCCCGGGTTGAGACCCCGCTTGACCATATCGATGGTGCGAACAAGACCGCTGATACCCTCCAGCGCGTAGAACTCGCACTGCAGCGGCACCAGTACGGCATCGGCCGCAACGAGTGCGTTGAGCGTCAGCAAGCCGAGGCTGGGGGGGCAATCGATCAGCACGAACTGGTATGGTGAAGGGCCGGTGCGCAGCGGAGCCAGGGCATCACGCAAACGGAACTCACGCCGATCCAAGCCCACGAGCTCGATTTCCGCGCCCGCCAGTCCCGCCTCGGCGGTGACGAGAGACAGGTTAGTAATCGTCGTTTCGCGCACGACCTCGCCAAGCCCGGCGTCGCCGGTAAGCAGTCGATAGCTGCCTGTGGTCCGGTCTGAACGTGGTACCCCGAGTCCAGTCGAGGCATTGCCCTGCGGATCGAGGTCGATCAACAGAATCCCTTCGTCTACCGCGGCAAGAGCGGTTGCCAGGTTGATCGCGGTGGTTGTCTTCCCAACGCCACCTTTTTGATTGGCGATCGCGAGGATACGGACCCCGCTTGGCGCTTGTTCCGCCAAGGCGCCGTCAGTCTGAGGAGTGAACACGTGTTGGATTGCAGATCCGTAAGACACAAGCTTCTGGGTCGGTCCGGCTGGGGATTCGCTCAACCTGCATCTGCCATTCTGCGCCCGCGTGCGTCAATTCCGTGGCCACATTTGCGCCCTTCATAAAGAGGCATCGCCCTCCAGCTGTCAGTAACGGCGCGGCCATCTCCAGCAGCCTCGGCAGTGGTGCCAAGGCTCTGGCAGAGATCAACACGGCCGGTGTTAGAGAGGCGGCCTCGATTCGAACAGCGTGGATCTTAACCGGGGCACCGGTAATTCGCGCGGCCTCGCGAAGAAAGGCGCATTTCCGTTGATCGGCTTCAATCAGATCGAAGTGGACGCCACTGGCCAAGGCAAGTACCAGCCCCGGGAATCCGGCGCCGGAGCCGAGATCGATCGCGCGCGAGGGCAGGGGCTCCATGAGCGGGAGCAGCTGCAGCGAATCGTCGATATGACGTTTCCATAGATGCTGTTCGTCGGCGCGCGAAATCAGGTTCACGGTGCGGTTCCAACGCAACAGAAGGGCGGCGAAGTGGCGCAGCACCTCTTGTGTTTCACGTGAAACCTGAAGCCGCACTTCAGGCGGCGTTTTGCTGCTTGTGAACGTGTGCGGCGATCGCCACCAGCGCGGCAGGCGTCATGCCTTGAATGCGCGACGCCGCACCGAGTGAGGCCGGCCGCGTCTGCGCCAGCTTTGCCAGAAGCTCCGCCGAGAGGCCACCGATCTCGGCAAAGGCAATGCCATCAAGCTGCAGCACCTCCTCCCGCCGGAATACGTGTATGTCGGCTTGCTGGCGCGCCAAATAGCCCTTGTATCGAGCCTCGGTCTGAAGGTGGCTGAGATGTCGGGTGGAGAGACCCTGGAGCCAGGGAAATGCGTTGGCGACAGCATGCAATGGCACGTCAGGAAGCCCCACTAGCTCGAATACTGACCGCCAACGCCCGTCAGCACGAACCGAAATGCCGCGTTGCGCTAACCATGCTGGAGGGCCGCCATCAGTCATCGCCTGCTGGATGGTTGCTGCCGCCCCTGCCTCATGTGCGACGAACGCGGCAGCTCGTTCGCGTCCCACGCAACCCCAGGCCATACCCTTCCTCGTCAGGCGAAGGTCTGCATTGTCCGCTCGCAGCGTTAGCCGGTATTCCGCGCGAGACGTGAACATCCTGTACGGCTCACTCACGCCCTGGGTCGTCAGATCGTCGATCAACACCCCGATGTACGCCTCGGAGCGATCAAGGGTGGCGCCCATCCCGCCTGCTGCCTTCCGTGCCGCGTTGATGCCCGCCAGCACACCCTGTGCAGCTGCCTCTTCGTATCCGGTCGTGCCGTTCACCTGGCCGGCCAGGAAAAGCCCCGGCAAAGCGCGGACCTCCAGAGTGGGGGCAAGAGCCCTCGGATCAACGTAGTCGTATTCGACCGCGTAGCCAGGGCGTATCATCCGAGCCCGTTCCAGACCCGGAATTGTCCCAAGTAGCTCGAGCTGGACCTCCGCGGGGAGACTGGTCGAGATACCATTTGGATAGACGGTGTCGTCGTCCAATCCTTCCGGTTCAAGGAAGATATTGTGGCCGTCCCGGCCAGCAAACCGCACGATCTTGTCTTCGATGGATGGGCAATAGCGCGGCCCAGTCCCCGCGATGTGCCCGCCGTATACCGCGGAGCGGTGCAGGTTGGCCCGAATGACAGCATGCGTCTCGGGCGTGGTCCTGGTCATTCGGCATTCGATCTGGGGATTACTGATTCGCGCCGTGAGGGTACTGAACGGCTCCGGCATCGCGTCCCCGGGGTCCGCGGCCAACCCGTGCCAGTCAATCGAACTACGATCCAGGCGCGGCGGTGTTCCGGTCTTGAGCCGCCCAAGTGGTAACTCGAGCCGAGCCAGCGTCTGTGCCAGTCCAATGGCGGGTGCCTCCCCGACCCTACCAGCGGGGCGCGATTGGTCGCCGATATGGATGACACCGCGCAGGAAGGTCCCAGTCGTCAATACCGCAGCAGCACATGGTATCAACCCGCAGTCGGAGCACAGAATCCCCCTAACTCGCCCGTCAGCGCTAATTTGCAGATCCTCAGCCGACCCGGCGGTCACCGTCAGTCCTGGAGTCTCCGCCAACAACTGCTGTATTGCTCGCCGGTACAGCGCCCGATCGGCCTGGGCGCGCGGCCCCCGCACGGCTGGGCCTTTGCTGCGGTTCAACAGCTTGAAATGAATGCCCGCCGCATCGGCCGCGCGGCCCATCAGCCCGTCTAGCGCATCGACCTCGCGCACCAGGTGACCCTTGCCGATGCCGCCGATGGAGGGATTGCAGGACATCTCTCCAATGGTGTCGAGCCGATGTGTCAGCAGCAGCGTTCGCGCTCCCATGCGCGCCGCCGCCGCGGCTGCCTCGCAACCGGCATGCCCGCCACCGACCACCACAACATCAAATCCGCTGACCATCCGCGATACACCTTGTTACATACGGCCCCGTCCGCTTAATAGCGGAGATGGACTTTTTCTCGTACCACCATCTCATCCAGCTTCTCCACGCCTATGGCAATGTGGTGGTGGCGCTGGTGGTGGGACTCGAGTGCGTCGGCCTGCCTTTGCCAGGCGAGACGCTCCTGATCGCTGCTTCGGTCTACGCCGGCACGACGCACCAGCTGAATATTTTCTTCGTCGTGCTATCTGCGGCGATCGGCGCGATTATCGGTCAGATGGTCGGCTACGGCATCGGTTGGGCTTTTGGCTACCGCTTGTTGCGGCGCTACGGCCGCCACATCGGGCTGACCCCCCGCCGCCTCGCCTATGGTCGGGCGCTGTTCCGCCGTCACGGTGAGAAAGTCGTGGTTATTTCCCGCTTCGTGGTGGTACTCAGGACCTTGGCAGCACTGTTGGCAGGCGCGAACCGCATGGGCCGGACGTCCTTTATGGTCGCCAACGTTGCAGGCAGCCTCGCATGGTCAGCAATTTACGGAGCGGGCGCCTACTATCTGGGGCACGAGGCGAAAGCGCTCGCCGGCCCCGCCGCGGTGGCGATCTGCGTCGCGGTCGGGGCCGGGCTGCTTATTGCATGGCTCTTTGCACGCCGGCAGGAACAGCGTGTCCTGCGACAACCGCTGCGAGGGGAGCCGGCGGAATAGCTGTTCTAGGTTTTTATTCCTGAGGATACCGCCAAGGCGTGGTTGGCTGCGGTGGCGCTCTCGTCGATCGTCCATTGCGGCAATGACAGGCCTGGTGCCACGTCGCTGAACACCATTTTCATGCGAGACCCAATGCCGACGCGCCTCACCACATCCGGCGGCGCGAGGGTGCCATCTGCAGTCGTCAGGTTGCCGACGACCCGCAGCGCCTCGTGCTCGGTCGGCTTGCCCTTCTGCGTGTCGAGTTCCACCAGCAGCACCATATAAGGTACACGCGCCTGAAACGCCGGCTGAATACCGTGGCGCACCTCCTCGTACGAATATACTTCGCCCTTGCCCTCGACCCGCGTCCAAGTGGACGTCAGACAGGTGCACCACGGGCATGCGGTGGTCGGCGGGTAACGCAACAGCTTGCAGTCATCGCATTGCTGCAGGTGGAAGTCGTGCTCCGAGCAGTGGCGGAAATACTCCAGATTCTCGCCGTCCAAATCGTCGATCGACAGCGGCATGTCCAGGTAAGTGGCGCGAATCGACATGTTGCTCCTCCCCTCAGCCGCGCCGCATGACCATGGCCGATCCGGTCATCGGATTGGCCCAGCCCAGATTGGCGGTCACTTCGATGTTGCGCACCTGGCGGCAGCCGCCCTCACGATAATCGAAGGTATGCTGGCGTTTGCCGTCCGGTCCGATGGGGCAGTAGTCGTCGGCGTCGTGCCGCAGCTGGCGAACGTTCTCGATCACCATGTTCATGCCATGAGTGTAGCCTTCGCACAGATGGCCGCCCGAAGTGTTCTGCGGCCGTCTCCCGCCTAGCCGCGTGATGCCGCTTGAAACGTACTCGCCGCCTTCGCCCTTCTCGCAGAAACCATAGTCCTCAAGCTGCAGCATTGAGGTGAAGGTGAACGCGTCATAGGCGCCGACAGCGTCGATGTCTTCTGGACCAACACCGGAGTTGGGCCACAAAATGTCCTTCGCATAGTAGCCGGCGACGCGTGAGATCGGTCCGCACTGGTAGTGCATATCGGTGCGCGGCTTGCTGCAGCGGCCAACCACACCACGGATCAGCGCCGGCGTGTGGCGCAGGTCGCGCGCATGCTCTGCTCTGGTCACGATGATGCAGGTGGCATTGTCCGTCTCAACGCAGCAGTCGAGCAAGTGCAGCGGCTTGCAGATCATCCGGCTGTTCAGCACGTCATCGACCGTATAGCGCTTCTTGTAGAACGCCTTCGGGTTGTTCGAGGCGTGCTCTGAATGCACGACCTTCACCATCGCCACCTGCTCGGGCTTGGTGCCGTACTCATACATATGGCGCATGAAGGTCGGCGCGAACATCTGTCCTGCGCTTTGCCAGCCATAGGCGCGGCTGTGCAGCGCATCGCCATTCACCGGCGCCGCCGACCGCGCGCCGGTTCCACCGATGCGGACCTGCGAATAGCCGTTCATCGAGCGGAAGATCGCCACGCACTTGCACAGCCCGGCCTCGATCACGCCGATCGCGATGCCGACCAGCGCTTCGGTCGAAGAACCGCCGCCGTTCACGTCCATGAAGAAGTTCAGGCGAATGCCAAGATCACCGGCGAGAAATGGTGATGGTGTGGAATCATTGCCCGAGTAGGACAGCATGCCATCGATGTCGGACGCTTTCAGGCCGGCGTCCTGCATAGCCGCGCGGACCGCGAAGGTGCCCATTGCGCGCGTGGTTTTGCCCGATCCGCGCGTGTAGGTCGTCTCGCCAACGCCGACAATCGCATACTTGTCGCGCAGGAATTTGGGCGTGCTGGCGTCGGTGTCTG
This sequence comes from uncultured Alphaproteobacteria bacterium, assembly GCA_963850535.1. Lineage (GTDB taxonomy): Bacteria > Pseudomonadota > Alphaproteobacteria > Acetobacterales > Acetobacteraceae > JAMXLO01. The sequence goes on from CAWKMC010000056.1 coordinate 25,296, forward strand.
CCGGAAGCGGCATGTGCGTTCCCTCCTTCGCATTGAAGCAGAAGGCTGGACGGGATACTCGATCACGTCAACGCACAGCCTGCACAGCGGCAGGATTCGATCGAACGCGCAACGCAATGTAGCGTCGCTACGGCCAACCGAGGAGAGAAATTATGCAGATCGGTGCATCACTGCCGGTGGTTGATATCGGCACCGCGCCCAACATTGTGCGCGACTACGCGCAGGCCGCCGAAGAGCTCGGCTATGCATATCTGGTGGCGCCCGACCACGTGATGGGTGGCAATCCAGCGGCCGATTACGGCGGCCGCCGGGTCGGCACCACGGCCAATGCATACCACGATCCATTTGTCTTGTTCGGCTTTCTCGCAGGCTGCACCCAGCGCATCGGCTTCGCGGTCGGCGTACTCATTCTGGCACAGCGCCAGACAGTCCTGGTGGCGAAGCAGGCCGCCAGTCTGGACGTGCTGTGCGGCGGTCGCTTCCGCCTCGGTGTTGGCGTCGGCTGGAATGAAGTGGAGTTCGTCGGCCTGAACGAGAATTTTCACAATCGCGGCCGGCGGTCGGAGGAGCAGGTGCAGGTGATGCAGGCGCTGTGGGCGCAGGAACACGTGACGTTCAGCGGTGCGTTTCATCGCATCGAGGATGCCGGTATCAATCCGCGGCCGACCTCAGGCCGCGTGCCGATCTGGTACGGCGGCCACGCCGAGGCGACATTTCGCCGTGCGGCGAAATATGGCGACGGGTTTATGCCACTTGCCTATCCGCCGGATGATGCGGCGCTTGCAGCGTTCGAAAAGCTGCGCCGGCTTACCCGTGAAGCGGGGCGTGATCCGGCGCAGATGGGGATTGAGGTTTGGCTATCGATCGCCGGCACCGAGGATGATTGGCGGCGCGAGTTCGCATTCTGGAAGCAGGCCGGCGTGACCCACGTGACGGCGCACACGACCTATACCAGCAGTCACCACAAACGTATCGACGGGCGAACTGCAGCGGAGCATCTTGCAGCCATCACGCGGTATCGCACAGTGGTTGCCGACTTGCTGTAGCAGGCTCACCAATGTGACCATTGCTCGCGGGCGCTTACCAACCCCATAATCTGGCCTGCGCAATCAGGGAGGCGTTCATGCGCCGGCTCGCTCTTGGCCTTGTCCTCACCGCGACGCTGTCCGTGCAGACAGCGGCTCAAGAGCGGATCCTTCATGTCGGGTTGCGCGAGGACCCCGATCTGCTCGATCCAACGCTTGGCTCCTCCTATGTCGGGCGCATCGTGTTCGCGGGTCTGTGCGACAAGCTGTTCGACATCGACGCAAAACTCAACATCGTCTCTGTGCTGGCGACCAGCTACGAGTGGAAAGATCCGACACACCTCGTCATCCACATCCGCGATGGCGTGCAGTTTCAAGACGGAGAAAAGCTCGATGCCGAGGCGGTGAAGTACAAGTTGATGCGCGACCTGACAGCCAAGGGCAGTATGCGGCGTGGCGAGGTCAATGCAATCGACAGCATCGACGTGTTGGATCCCCTCACGGTTCAACTTGATCTTAAGGCGCCGGCGTCACAGCTGCTGGCACAGCTGACTGATCGCGCGGGCATCATGATTTCGCCGAAAGCAGTAGACGCAGAGGGCGATAAGTTTGGGCTGCACCCGGTGTGCGCGGGTCCGTTCAGCTTTGACTCACGCGTCGCCCAGGACCGCATCGTGCTGAAGCGCTTCCCCGGGTATTGGGACGCCAAATCGATCCACTTCGATCAAGTGGTCTACCTGCCGAACCCGAACTCGTCGGTGCGCCTGGCCAATCTCCAGGCCGGCGCTCTGGACATGGTCGAGTACATCCTGCCGACCGACGTGCCCGCGGTACAGACGGACCCCAAACTCAAAATCGCAATCGATGATTCACTCGCCTACACCGGCATCACGATCAACACCGACAATGGTCCGGCACAGGATACCGCACTGGGCAAGAATGCTTTGGTGCGACAAGCGTTCGAGCTGGTGATCGACCGCGAAGCACTCATTCAGGTCGTGTACGCCGGTATGTATACGCCGACGGTGCAGGCGAACCCTCCAAGCTCGCCATTCTTTTTTCAGGACCTCCAGGTACCAGCGCGGAATGTAGCCAAGGCGAAGGCGCTGCTGAAACAGGCGGGTGTGCCCACGCCGGTTCCATTAACGCTGACAATCACCAACGGCTCCGACATCCAACAGGCCGGCGAGGTGATTCAGTCGATGGCGAGCGAGGCAGGGTTCGACGTCAAGATCAAGGCAATGGAGTTTGCCTCTTCGTTGCAGGCGGCATACGCCGGCGACTTTCAGGCCTATCTGATCGGTTGGTCTGGCCGCGCGGACGCTGACGGCAACATGTGGCAAATGCTGCATGCTGGCGGCACATTCAACTATGGGCATTACAGCAACGCCGAGGTGGACAGCGCACTGGATGACGCGCGCACTGTTGCCGCCGTCGATCAGCGGCGAGTGGCATACGCCAAAGTGTGGCAGCAGGAGCGCAAGAACCTGCCGCTCATTTACCTTTGGACGGCAAAGAACATCGTGGGATTGAAGAAAGCGGTCAACGGCTTCCAGCAGGTCCCCGACGGACTGATCCGGCTGCAGGGCGTGACGATGGACCGCTAGTCGCCGTTAGATACATCTTCCGCCTGAGGCAATGGCCTCAGGCGCCAGCGAGCTCTCTTGTCGCACGAACCGGTAGCTTGAGCACCTTGCACAAGGCAGCGAGATTGGCTGCGCGTGGGCGGCAGTAATCGGTTTCCCAAAAATATATGCTCGTTTGGCTAACACCGACCTGCTCTGCCACTTCAGCAACCGATAGGCCGCGCTTGATCCGAGCTTCACGCAGATGTTTGGACAAATTTGGTTTGCGAGGCAACTTGGTCTCCATTCTGCTCGATACGTAACCAGGGAACTTATTAGACTGTAGCGGCAAACTCAAGACCGGCCCAGATACATATTGCATGTCTTGCAGCCGGCTTATGCAACTTGACGTCGCTTGGTCTACTCTAACCACTTTGGTCGCTGCCAAATTAAGCGTAGTTTAGGCGGAATTTGGGTAGCTGATGTTAATTGATATCTAAAATGCGGCCTGCTGGAATCGCAGGGCGGTGACGTGCAGCAAGGCTTTGGCGCTCGTTTTCCAGCCTCGTTGGTTGGCATTGCGATGCAAGAGCGCCTCGAACTTACCGGGCGCTGCGCCTGTGCGCCCCGGCGTTCTTCTCACGTTTCACAATCCCGTTTTACACGTTTCACAATTGCGTTCGAGATGTCTTAAATTTGGTTCCTAGCACGACGTTTCTCGCTGCCTGCACAAGTTGCTGCTTGCGGAGCATCTCGATGGCCCTCATCGCACCACTCCTGAGCGGTTATGCGCGCTCAAAAGAGCTCCCACCGCGAAGCGGCGCCGGCGCGGTTTTAATATGCGCGCTTGAGAATTGTAATGGATGCCGAGAGCACCTGCAGCCCAAGGTTCATGCCCTGTTCGCAGCTCTTAGGGCGCTGACCTGCGCCGTCGGCATGGCTGGGGCATTGCCTGCGGCCGCAGAAGCTGCAATTGGCACATACATCCGCAGCCGGTGTTCGGGCGAGCTATGTTCTAGGAAGAGGGAATGAACAAGGGTTATCGTGTGTCTTCGACACACGGCCAGGGCCACCTTATATAAGAACCTAGCCGACCGACCTTATATGCGACGCAACCTGCGTTGGCAGATTTAGATGGAGGGGTACAATGCGCCTATGGTCTAGTGCATCAGCCGCAGCGCTGCTGCTCGGCTCAGCTATGGCAACGTCAGCGGTTGCCGCCACACCCTATACTGGTTGCCCTGCCGGCTATCATCGCGCCGAATCAGAGGGCGGCGGCGTGGGTTCGGTGAACAATCAGACGCGCCGGGCCGATGCGGAAGGTGGCGGCGTGGGATCAGTCAACCTGCGGACCCGTCAAGCCGAGGCAGAGGGCGGCGGCGTGGGCTCGGTGAACAACCAGACCCGCCGCGCCGAGGCGGAAGGTGGCGGCGTGGGATCAGTCAACCTGCGGACCCGTCAAGCCGAGGCAGAGGGCGGCGGTGTGGGCTCGGTGAGCAATCAGACCCGCCGGGCCGAGGCTATGGCGGAGATGCCCTGCATCCAGAACTCACGGTAACGTAACCTGCGGGGCGCCATTGGCCTGAGCCGTAGCTGGCAAGTGGCGCCCGCAGCCTTTCGCATTCGTGGGCAGTGACAAACCGGATGGAACGACGCGCTCTCCTGGCGGGTTTTCTTGCCATGGGCGGTGCGGCACCCACCCGGGCCGCTGAACGCGCAGGCCAAGTGAAAAACTCGCGTGGCGAGTGCTACGCCCAAATGGCGACCGCGCGCCGGAACTTAAGTCCGGACGCGCCCGTGTTCGTCGGAGACGCGGTTGCCACCGGGGCGCAATCGGCCCTGGGCATGCATCTGGGAGAGGCCACAGAGGTCCGCCTGGGGGCAGAATCCCGCCTGCGCATCGATCGCTTCATCATCAACGCCGGCGGTGTACTGGTGTTGGACCGTGGCGCCATGCTCTACGACCACGAGCAGGCGGTGGGCGGCAGCGACTTGGCGGTGCGCACGCCTTACGGGTTGCTGGCCGTCCGGGGCACGCGGTTCTTCGCCGGACCGAGCAATGGCGTATTCGGGGTCTTCGTTGAGCGCGGCGCGGTGACCGTGATCGGCGTCAACACCGCGGTGCTGGTGACCGACGGTCAGGGAACCGACATCGCCAGACCTGGCGACGAACCGACGACACCTCATCCCTGGGGTGCGGCACGCATCGCCAGCTGCGATGGCGTTGGTCAACTGAGGGGCAGCGACACCGGCGTGTAGACAGCGATCGGCTGGCTCTGACCTCGCGGCGTCAGTGTGCCGATCTGGCGGAGCGTCGCCGGATCAACCCGTGCCGCCGTGCCCGGTCCGATGCATATGCTGGAGCCCAGATCCTTGTTGGCCGCCTCCAGCCGTGCCGCCGCATTCACCGCGTTGCCGTGCGCGGTGTAGTCCAGTTTCCTGCTGCCGCCCACGTCGCCCACGATGGCAGGGCCGGTCTCGATGCCGATGCGCGTTCGACCCAGTTGCAACCGTTGCCCGAGCGGTGACCGCCGCACGTCTTCGGACGCCGCCAGCAAGGCCAGCGCGGTGTCCACGGCCCGACTGGGATGATCTGGCAACTCGAATGGCGCGTTGTAGATTGCATGGATCGAGTCACCGACGATCTTGTCGATCATGCCGCCATTGTCGGTGACAATGCGCGTGGCCGCGTCGAAATATGCGTCGAGCAGGGCAACCAGTTCCGCCGGCTCCGCCCGCTCGGTCATGCTGGTGAATCCCTCGATATCGGTGAACAAGGCCGTGATCTCCCGCATCTCCCCCTGCAGCCGCAACGCGGCTGGATCGGCGGCAATGCGCCGTACCACCTCGGGGGCCAGGTGCTGCTCGAAGCTGACGCGGAGCATGCGTGCCCGCCACTCGTCGCGGACAAAGCGCGCCAGCGCGGTGGCGGCGAAGACCGATGCTGCCAAGACCGGCGGCCCGGCTGGGTCCAGCAACAGCGACAGGTTGGGTGCCGCGGCCCAGGCGCTGCTCACCCAGGCGAGGCAGAGCAGCGTGGTCAGCAATGTTGCGATGGCTGGACGGAATGTCGTTGCCAGAAGCAGGCAGATCAGACCCAGGGTGAGCGCGGCCAGAGGTTCGACCCAATTCGCCCACTTCGGACGTACAAACACGGCTCCGCGCAACATCGCCTCCACCGCCGCGGCCTGTATTTGAATTGTCGGGGTTGCGGGTGACGCAGGCGTGACGCGCAGCCCGCCGAGTTCCGGCGCACTGCTGCCGATCAGCACGATCTGCCCCGCCAGCGAAGTCCGCGAGGAGGGGTCATCAAGTACGCGTGCCGCAGGGATCGAGCGCGCGCTGGCCACATGCGCCAGCCGCAGCATGGCATCGCTTCCCAGCGGCACGGCGACGGCGCCCGCATGCAGCGTGCCGTTCGGGTCCACCAGCAGGGCCCCGGCATCCTGGGAGAGCCGGATCATCTCGACCGCAAACCCTGGCCGCACGACCGGGCCGGTCTGCAACAGCATCGGAACGCGGCGGATCGGTCCATCGGCATCGGCGGCCGCGACAAGGGCGCCCAACCCACGCGCGACGTCAATAAGCTCTGGCGCGGGGCCAACGACACCCTGGGCGCGCCAAACGTCAGCCAGCGACACTGGCCCCCGTGCCAGGATTGGCGTCGGCGGCAGATCCTGTGTCCCGGCTTCGGGGTCGACCACGAAGCCGAGGACGGTAGGCGCTTGAGCCAGCGCCTGGGCCAGCACAGCGTTGCCATCGCTGAGGAACCGGTCGGGGCCGGCCAACAGTATGTCCAGGCCGATGGCGACAGGTTTGGCCGAAGCTACCGCGTCGACCAGTTGCGCCAGCCGCGCTCGCGGCCAGGGCCAAGGTCCAAACTTCGCAAGTGCGGCTCGGTCGATATCGACGATCACCACCCCAGGCCCCGCAATGGGCGGCTGGGGCAACAACGGCAGCAGCTGGTCGAATGTGCGCTCCCGCAAGGCGACCCGAACCCCTGGAGCCATCGTCCAGATTGTCAGCAAGGCCAGCAGCGCCGCCAGTCCGACCATGCCCGGGGCGGAAAACCCACGCCGCAGCCGCATCAGGTGCGGCCGCCCCTGTCTCGGCCTGGACCACGCGGCTGGGTGCGCTTATCTAGCGCCAACATTCCCATGACCGTGGCTCTTTGCGGCCCTCCTCGCGGGGGATGCGCGCGTTGCGCGGCGTCGCGGATAGAAGGACATCCACCATATGCCGAGCTATCAGTATGTCTATGTGATGAAGGATTTGACGAAGGCCTTTCCGGGAGGGCGAGAGGTCTTCAAGGGCATTACACTTGCTTTCCTGCCGGGGGTGAAGATCGGCGTACTCGGCATCAACGGCGCCGGCAAATCAACGCTCATGAAGATCATGGCTCGAATTCGACACCGATTTCGGTGGCGAGGCCTGGGCGGCCGAAGGTGCGCGCGTCGGCTATCTGGAACAGGAACCGCAGCTCGATCCCGACAAGACGGTGGGCGAGAACGTCGAGCAGGCGTTCACCGATCTGAAGGCGGCACTCGATCGGTTCAATGAAGTCTCCATGAAGTTCTCCGAGCCAATGAGCGACGAGGAGATGAACGAACTGCTGGCCGAGCAGGCGGATCTGCAGACCAAGATCGACGCGGAAGAGGGTTGGGACCTGGATCGGCGCGTCGACATCGCGCTGGATGCGCTGCGCTGCCCACCCGCGGACTCGTTGGTGACCACACTGTCCGGTGGTGAGCGGCGCCGCGTCGCGCTGTGCCGCCTGCTGCTGGAAAAGCCCGACCTGCTCCTGCTCGATGAACCGACCAATCACCTCGACGCCGAAAGCGTCGCCTGGCTGGAGCGCACGCTGCACGACTATGCCGGCACGGTGATGATCGTCACTCACGACCGCTACTTTCTGGACAATGTCACCGGTTGGATTTTGGAAATCGAACGTGGCCGTGGCTATCCGTTCGAAGGCAACTACTCGTCCTGGCTTGGAGCAGAAGCGCAAGCGGCTGGCGCAGGAAGAGAAGGAGGAAAGTGCCCGGCAGCGCGCCCTTGCAATGGAACAGGAATGGATCGCAGCTTCGCCGCGCGCGCGGCAGGCGAAGAACCGTGCGCGCATCCAACGCTACGAGGAGCTGCTGGCGAAGTCGCAGGAGCAGGCAGCCGGTGTTGCGGAGATCGTCATCCCGCCCGGGCCGCGTTTGGGCAACGTGGTGATCCAAGCGGACAAGCTGCGCAAGGGTTACGGCAACAACCTGCTGATCGACGATCTGAATTTCAGTCTGCCGCCCGGCGGCATCGTGGGCGTGATCGGTCCGAACGGCGCCGGCAAAACAACGCTGTTCCGTATGATCATCGGCCAGGAACAGCCGGATGTTGGCTCACTGCGCATCGGCGAGACGGTGAAGCTTGGCTATGTCGACCAGTCGCGCGACAGCCTGAACGCTGACAACACGGTCTGGCAGGAGATCAGTGGCGGCGAGGACATGATCTACCTCGGCAAACGCGGGGTGCACTCGCGCGCGTATGTCGGCGCGTTCAACTTCAAAGGCCCGGACCAACAGAAGAAGGTCGGCATCCTGTCGGGCGGCGAGCGCAACCGGGTGCATCTGGCGAAGATGTTGAGGGTCGAGCACAACGTTATTCTACTGGACGAGCCGACCAATGACCTGGATGTGGATACGCTGCGTGCGCTGGAGGATGCGCTGACCGAGTTCGCCGGCTGCGCGGTGATCATCAGCCACGACCGTTGGTTCCTCGACCGTCTGGCCACCCATATTCTGGCATTCGAAGGCGACAGCCACGTCGAGTGGTTCGAAGGCAATTTTGAGGCGTATGAGGAAGACAAGCGGCGACGTCTGGGTGACGCGGCGGTTGAGCCGCACCGAATCAAGTACCGGCCGATTGCGCGTTAGTTCATCCAGTCGACAACCCAGCGACACCCGTCGAAAGGCGATCGCCGGTTTGCATCATGGTCAAGTGCTCCTGGCTGATCCGCTGACGCGCGGTGCATCAGGCTTCATCATGCCGCTTCAAGCCCTGCTGCGCACAGTCTCGTAATCAATCTAACGTTGGCCCGCCGCCCCTGCGGCGCGGCGGGCCAGGGTCAGCACGGCGTTGCGCGCCAGCACACTGTCAGGTGCGCCGGTTTGCTTGCAGCCCAGTTCTGCCTCCGACAGCCCGCTCATCGCCGCCATCAGTGATGCAGAGGGCCACAACTCCACAGCCCGGCTGAACGCCGCGGCACGACGGAAGAACACCGGTGGCCGCGCGCCCTTCACTGCCTCGGCCACACTGTGTCCATCTTCGACCGCGAGCCGGACGCGATGCACACGCTGCAGATGCATCAGCCCTGCGCGCAGCACACCCACCGGCGTGGCGCCTTCGGCAAGGGCAAGCTCCAGGGCACGATCAGCACGCACCACGTCACCTGCGGTCGCAGCAAACAGCGCATCATCGAGCGACAATCCGGCGAGATCGCCGACGCAGGCCATGGCCGCCGCGAGATCCACGCGACCGCGTGGCCCGGCATATAGGGCAAGCTTCTCCGCCTCTGCTCTGGTCGAGACCCGGTCTGCGCCCAAATGGTCCGACAGCCACACCAAGGCGTCGGCGTCGATCGCAACGCCAGCGTCGCCGAGTACCGCACGGATCGTGTCCCCGAGCGCGCGCCCTTCCTCCGGGTAACAGCCGATCGCGACGCCATCGGGCGCCGCCTCAACGACGGAGCGCAGGCGCGAGCGGGTCGCGAGTCCGGCGGCCTCCAGGATCACCAACGCCGGTGCGGCGCTCTTGAGGATGCCCGCGACCCGGTCAGCAACCGCATCCGTGGTTTCGCGCAGACGTACCACTCGTCGCCCTCCGGTCAGCGGCAGCGAGTTGGCCTCATCGGCCAGCGTGCCAGCATCCTCACGTCCCAGTTCGGCGATCAGGAAGGGATCATCCAGCGATCCGGCAACCGCCCGGACCAGGGCGGAGGCACGGTCTCGAATCATCCCGTGGTCTTCGCCATAGAGCAGCACCACCCGGCAGGCTCCCGGATCGCGCAGAAAGGCAGGCACGCGCTGGGGCGAGAGCTTCACCCGCTCTTCGCCGCCTGTCGGTGGAAATAGACGGCCAATTGCATGGTGATCTGGTCGGCGAGCGCATTGGCGAGGCGGCGCTGAACCACCTCGTTCTCCAGATCGGAGGCGAAGTACTGCGCGTTGATCAGATTGTAGCCGTCCACAGCCTTGGCCGACCCGCTGGTGATGGTGGTACGCGCCGGATCCTGCGCAACCAGGGTCCATGATGCGCTGCCGATCTCGCGGATCCTGGTCGGATTGCTGTCGGGCAGGATCGCGATGGCGTCCCCCGCGATGCCGAAGCCCACCCGCAGTTCGTAGCGCTGGGCGACGCCGCTTCCTGAGCCTTCGAATCTATTCTGCAGCGCCTGCCGCAGAAGTTGCCCGGGGCGGTCAGGTATGATGGCCACGTGGATCGCCGCCAGTTCCCGCTGAGCAACGCCGGCCTGCCCTGACGCGGTCGGCATGTAGACCGGCTGAAAGCCGCATCCAGTGAGCGACGCGCCGAATGCCAGCCCGAGCACCTGCCGCCGTTTCATCCCGCGACGACGAAGTTGACGATCCGGTTCGGCACGTAGATCTCCTTGACGATCCGCTTGCCTTGCAGCGCTCGGGCGACGTTGGCTTCGACTTTCGCAGCAGCCAGCGTGTCGTCGCGCGATGTATCGGGCGGCACAGCGATGGTGCCACGCAGCTTGCCCATCACCTGCACCGCAATGGTCACAGTCTCTGCCGCCAGCAGATCGGGATCGGCTTCCGGCCAGGGCAGATCGGCGACCAACGTTGCGGTGGCCGGGTGCATACGGCTGTACATTTCTTCCGCAAGGTGCGGCGTCATCGGTGCCATCAGTCGAGCGAGTATCTCGACTGCCTCGCGTCGCGCCGCTGTCAGTCCGCCGGCCTGTTCGGCTCTCTCGGCATCACCAATCGCGTTCGCCAGTTCGTACAGCCTCGCCACCGCGACATTGAAGGCGAAGCTCTCGAGTGCTTCGGTCACTGCGGCAACCGTGCCGTGGCTGATGCGTCGTAACGCCCAGGCGGCGTCCGATGTCCCGTCATCATCAGGATCGGGTAAGTTCTCCAGCAGCCGGAATACCCGCTGGATAAAGCGGGAAGCGCCCGCCACGCCAGCCTCGGTCCACTCCATGTCGCGATCCGGCGGGTTGTCCGACATGATGAACCAGCGAGCGGTGTCAGCGCCGTAGCGGGCGATGATCGGCTCGGGGGCCACAGTGTTGCGCTTCGACTTGCTCATCGCTTCGACGCGGCCGACCACCACCGGGTCGCCGGTCGACCGATGCACTGCGTTCCCGTCCGGCTGTTTGACCACTTCGTCGGGATACAGCCAGGTGCCGTTCGGCCCCGGGGCCGAGCGGTAGCTTTCGTGCGTCACCATGCCCTGGGTGAACAGGCCGGCGAACGGCTCCTCGACGTTCAGGTGCCCGGTGCGCTTCATCGCCCGGACGAAGAAGCGCGAATACAGCAAGTGCAGGATCGCGTGCTCGATGCCGCCGATATACTGATCGACCGGCAGCCAGTGATCGACGGCTTTCCGCTCTACCGGCGCGTCGGCATGCGGGCTGCAGAAACGGGCAAAATACCACGAGCTGTCAACGAAGGTGTCGAACGTGTCGGTCTCCCGCCGAGCTGGCGCACTGCACTGTGGACAGGCGACGTGTTTCCACGTCGGATGATGGTCGAGCGGGTTGCCCGGCCGGTCGAACCGCGCATCATCCGGTAGTTTCACCGGCAACTGATCGTCCGGCACCGGCACAACGCCGCATGCGTCGCAGTGGATCATCGGGATCGGGCAGCCCCAGCCACGCTGCCGGCTTACTCCCCAGTCGCGCAGCCGCCAGTTCACCTCGCCGCGGCCGATGTGCCGCTGCTCCAGTTCCCCGATGATCCGGCGCTTCGCCGTCTCGACATCCAGGCCATTGAGGAAATCGGAATTGATGATGGCGCCGGGACCGACATACGCGTCGTTACCGACCGCGAATGTCGCCGCATCGGCGCCAGGCGGCAGCACCACAGGCAACACGGAAAGGCCATACTTGCGGGCAAAGTCGAGGTCCCGCTGATCGTGCGCCGGGCAGCCGAAGATCGCGCCGGTGCCGTACTCCATCAACACGAAGTTGGCGATCCACACCGGGAATGTCGCATCGCAGAACGGATGTTTGACGCGTATCCCGGTGTCGTAGCCACGCTTTTCGGCCGTTTCGATCGTTGCCTCTGACGTGCCCATGCGCCGGCAGTCAGCGATGAACCCCGCTGCTTTCGGGTCACGCTCGGCGAGCGCTGCCGACAACGGATGCTCTGGCGCAAGCGCCAGGAACGACATGCCGAACAACGTGTCAGGCCGGGTCGTGTAAACCTCGACCTGATCGATGCTCCTCTCTGGCCGTTCGAGGGAAAAATTCAGTCGCGCGCCCTCGCTGCGGCCGATCCAGTTGGCCTGCATTACCCGCACACGCTCGGGCCAGCGGTCCAGGGTCGTCAGCGCATCCAGCAATTCCTGGGCGTAATCGGTGATCTTCAGGAACCACTGGCTGAGCTGCTTCTTCTCGACCACCGCGCCGGAGCGCCAGCCGCGGCCATCGATCACCTGCTCGTTGGCCAGCACCGTGCCATCGACCGGATCCCAATTGACCCAACTCTCCTTGCGTTCAGCGAGGCCAGCGCGCCAGAAATCCAGGAACAGTTTCTGCTGGTGGCCGTAATAGGTCGGGTCGCAGGTGGCGAACTCGCGCTCCCATTCCAGCGAGAGGCCGATGCGCTGCAACTCGGCGCGCATCGCCGCGATATTGTCCCAGGTCCACTTCGCCGGGTGAATGCCGCGCTCGCGCGCCGCGTTCTCGGCCGGCAGGCCAAAGGCGTCCCAGCCCATCGGATGCATCACGGTGAAGCCGCGCGCCCGCTTATAGCGCGCCACCACGTCACCCATGACGTAGTTGCGCATGTGACCGATATGAATGTTCCCGCTGGGATACGGGAACATCTCCAGGACATAGTATTTGGGCTTGTTGCCCGAGGGCACGTCGGCAACGCGGAAGCAGCCCCGCTCCGCCCAGGCACGCTGCCACCGTGGCTCGGCCTGCTTGAAATCAAAGCGCGGCGGCTCGGCCGCGACAGTCACGCCCTCGTTCATGGTGGATGTATCGTGCGGTGCCGACGGGCTGGCAAGTGTCGCGTTACAACCTGTCGGGCTAAGCTGCCATCTCCAATATCTCGCGCACCTGCGCCGGTCCATCGATGCGTCGCGGGTTGCGCGGCACCCATGGCGTGCCCATCGCCTGCTCCGCCATGCGATCGAACGAGTCGCGGCCCACCTTTACCGCCGCCAGGCTGCGCGGCATGCCGAGGCCGGCGATGAATGCGTCGAGCACTTCGGCCGCGTCCTCGCCGGGATGGTCCATGGCGGCCGACACCAGTTCCTGCCGTGCGGCATTCGCCGGTTTGTTCCACCGCATAACCGCCGGCAGCATGACGCACGACGTGTGTCCGTGCGGGATGTCGAACAGCGCGCCCAGCACATAGCCGATGCCGTGGCTCGCCCCCATCGGCACACCGGCGGCCAGCGGCCCCATCGAGAGCCAGGAGCCCATCTGGCAGTCGAGCCGCGCTGCGAGGTCCGATGGATGCGCCTTCACCCGCGGCAGTCCACTTGCCAGCAGCGACAGCCCCCGCAGGGCCTGCGCATCGGCGTAGGGATTTGCCTCGTTCGAGCAGATGCCCTCGACACAGTGGTCCACCGCGCGAATGCCCGTGGACAGGAACAGCCACTCCGGCGTGTGCACAGTGACGGCCGGGTCGAGAACCACGGCGCGAGGGATGATGCGGGGATGGCGGATCAGTTCCTTTACCTGGCGCCGCTCGTCGGTAACGCCGGCAATGGCCGAGAACTCGCCAGCCGACAGCGTGGTGGGCACGGTGATCTGCCGCATCGTGGGCGCTTTGCATGGCGGCGGGTTGCCATCGACCGGACGCAGCGTATCGATCGCCTCCGGCGTGCGTATGTCGTTGGCGAGACAAAGCTGCACCGCCTTGGCGCCATCGGTGATCGACCCGCCACCGACTGTGACAATGAGATCAGCGCCAAGCCCGCGGGCCTGCTCAGCGGCGGCAATGACGGCGCTCCGTGGCGTGTGTGGCGGCATGCGATCGAACGTGCCGACACAGCGATTGCCGAGTGCACGGCGCACCTTCTCGATCTCGTCCGTCTGCTGGTTCAGCGTGCCGCTGACCATCAGGAGTACGCGCTGTGCGTCCTGCGCCAGTTCAGCGACCGCCTGGGCGGCGGGTATGCCGAACAGCACCTGTTCCATCTGGCTGAATACGACACGGCCGGACTGCAGCATGTGGATGTCCTCCCGGTTGACGCAGGAAAGAGTACAGCGAGCCCGAGAAGAACGCGATGCAATGCCGGTGGCGCTGAACAGCTTAGGTCTCGGCGTCATGGCCGGCCCTCACGATTCGACACGTCAGGACGGCTGGACTTCCCACTTCTCGATCGTCCGCTTCTCTATCGTACCGACGATCAGCTTCTCGGTCGCGTAACCGACAACAGCGACGAGAATCATCGCCGTCATCAGATCGACCGCGCGGAACTGGAAGCGCGATTCCATCAGCAGGTATCCGATGCCGTCCTGCGAGGCCAGCATCTCGCCGGCGACAATCATCCGCCACGCACCACCAAGCGCGATACGCAGGCCGGTGATGATGAACGGTATCGTTGCGGGCAGCACGATGCGAAAGAAGAGCGACAACCCACGAGCGCCAAAGCAGCGACCCGCGTCGAGGATGGTCGGGCTGATCAGCCGCGCACCGGCCTCGGCATTGAACAACAGCGGGAAGAAGGTCGTTGCGAAGACAACGAACACCACCGCTGCGTCGCCGAGGCCGAACCACAAGATTGCCAGCGGGATCCAGGCGATGCCGGGAATTGGGTAGAGCACCTGGATACTCGGCATGATGTACTCGCGCAGGGCGGTGATGCGGCCGAGCGCAAGGCCGAGAGGGATCGCAACGACGGCGGCGGTGACGAAGCCGGCCATGGCTCGCAGGAAGCTGTGCGACAGATGGACGTAGATGTTCGGCCCGTACAGCCAGTGCGGATCGGAGACCGCGAGCGTGCTGATGACGTTGCGCAGCACAGTCAATGGCTGTGGCAACAGCAGGTCCAGATCCAACCATTGCGACGCGAATTGCCATACCAGCAGGATTGCCAGAAGGCCTGCACAGCCGCGCAGCATCCGACGCAGGCGTAGACGCCGATTCCGCTGCTTCAGGTCTGTCTGAAAGTCAGCACGACGATAGCCAGAAGGAGCGGCGACCGGGGTGACGATCCGCTCGACGGCGTTCATGTGCGCGGTTGCACGAAGTTCAGATCGAACACATCGGTCAGCTTGAGCTTCGGCGAGATTTCGCCACGCGCGACCATTGCCGCCCCCAGGATATCCCACCACACCTGCGCTGCAGCCGGTGTCATGCCGACGCGCGGATCGAAGCGCTCGTACATGTCCTCGATTACGGCGGGATCCTGGCGTGACCATTCTGCCATGACCGCCACCATCTCCGGCTTCGGCACAGATGCATAACTGGCGCTCGCGTCCCGCAGTGCCTGAGTGAAGCGTTTGGTGACATCAGGATGTGCTGCGATGAAGGCGCGGTTGCCGCAAACGCCGGTGCCAGGGAGTTGCTTGGCCTGAGGGCCGAAGTCGCCGCGATCGCTGCTCATGAAGACGAAGCCGGTTTTCGCGCGCAGCGCCAGCGTAGTGGTGAGGGCATCATGCATGAAGCCATCGAGCTGGTGGCTGACCATGGCCGGCAGCATTTCCGGGCCGCCGACGGTTAGGAACTGCCATTGAAAGTCGTTGGTAGTCAGTCCCTTGGTGCGAAGGAAGGCACGGAACAGGATCAGATGATAGGAGGACGGATTGGACAGGCCGACGCGCAGCTTCATACCACGCAGTTCGTCGAGCGACTTGCCTTGCAGGTCGCTGCGCAGAACGAAGAAGGAGCCGCCGGAGATGCCGCCCTCGATCAAAGCGACGGGCGGCGGTTTGCCGGCTTCGACGTAACGAGAGTCCACGTGTGCCACTTCGCCACTGGCGCCGAGGTAGAAATCGATCCCGCCACGCAAGAGCTGCTCGATGCCGGCAGACGTCTGACCAGACGGGAACGGGTTCTCGGCGATTTCGAGGCCGTTCTGGGTGAAGGCGCCCGTCTTGACTGCGATCCAGTAGACCACGGTGACGATGTTCGGCTTCAGCATGCCGACCTTGATGCGGTCTGCAGCAAAGGCGCGCGCGCTTCCCAGGCTGGTCAGCGCCAAGGCTGGAATCGCGAGCACGCAGCGCCGGTGCATCAACTCAAAGTCCGCAGCGGGCGTAGAAGCGGACGGGGTTCTCCCAGAACAACTTGCGCTTCCGCTCTTCCGACATGTGCTTCCAGCCAAGCACGATGTTGACCAACTCCGGAAACGCGCTTTCGCCATGCGGATAGTCTGAGGCGTACATCAGCACATGCTCGCCAACGATATCGGCCACCATGTTGGTCACCTTCTCGCCCTCCGACATTTCAATGCTCTGATAGTAGCGTCCGCCCATGACGTATTCGCTGGGATGATGCTTGAGATCAGGCGGCAGCGCGGAGCGGATGGTTTCCATGTGCTCGTCCAGGCGCGCCATCCAGAATGGCAACCAGCCGTGGCCGGCTTCCAGGCAGCCAAGACGCAAACGCGGGAAACGGTCGAGCAGACCGCTGCCAATCAGAGCCGCCATGTTGCGCATGCCGCACCACGGATGCGCAGAGGAGCGCTGCAGCCAGAGATTGTCCCAAGTGTCCAATCCACCAGGCGCATAGGGCGGCATGACGGTGAAGGTGTGCAGTACCGCCGACAGATTGAGCTCCTGCGCTTCCGCCCAGATCGGATCGAGCGACGGCAGATCGATCGGCGTGCCGTACGGCGCATAGACCAACACACCCCAGGCCCAACGCTCGCGCCCGGCACGACGCATCTCCTGAATGCTGCCTTCGACGTCGCGTGAACTGGCCAATACTACGCCGCCTAGCCGCTCGGGGTACGGACCACAGTAGTCGGCCATCCAGCGATGGAAGGCGCGATACATGGCGGTTTCCAGCGCGACGTCGTCACCGGTGGTGAAGGTGCCGAACCAGCCCGAGGGCAGCATGAAATTCACATCAGCGCCTTCGAAGTCCATATCAGCGATGCGCGCGGCGGATGAACGATCGACATCGGGCGAAATCGCACGCTCGCGCTTCACGCCGGTGAATCCGGCCATGTATCCGCCGGGAGCCTCGTCGGCTTTCTCGGTGTATAGCCGGCGCTGGTACTTGCGCTGCCCCTTGTTATAGGACACGTGGCCGCTGCGGCTGGTCGCCTTGTATTGATCCCAAGCGTTCAGGCGCGCCTTGTCGTCCTTGCTCAGATAAGGCTCGAGCACATCGACATAGGGACCGACATGGGCGTCGGTGTCGAAGAATTTGTAGCCGTCGCGTGCCATGTGCTGTCCTCCGATCAGGAAAGGTTGCCGCCCGCCGAGCGGCGGTATTTGTTCAGAGAAGCGGGCGACAAATAGCGCTCTTCAAGCGCGCGCTGCTTGTCGAGCCCTTCGCCATCAGGCGGCAGATCCGGGACGATGTATGGGCGATTTTTGCGGCTGGCGACGAACTCCTCCCAGGCGGCGACGCCGCGGGAGGAAAAATCCGCCATGAAATCGGACAGCGCCGCCCAGATCACGTGATGCGAGAAACTTGGCAGCCAGCCGATGGTGACGCCAAGTTCAAGATGCTCTTCCAGCGACAAATAGCGCGGCAGCTTCCCGCGCATGAACGACAGGGGACAGGATACGGCCTGGCGCGCCCGCTTGATCTCTTCGGTGGAATGCGGCGATTCAAGCTGTACCCAGTCAACGCCGGCTTCGCGCTGATAAGCGGATAGGCGCTGCAATGTGTCGTCAAGGCCACCATTCGCTGCGTCGCGCGCGTAGCACTGCGCCATGATCACGAAGTCCGGGTCGAGTTCGTTCTTCATGTCCACCGCCGCGCGGTAACGCACGATGGCCTGCTCAAGCGGCACGACTTCCAAGCCGGCGCTTTGTGTGCGCCGCTTGCCCTCGATCGGCTGATCATCAATGCGGATGCCGGCGATACCGGCGTGGATGCTCTCGCGCACGAGACGGCGCACCGCCATGATCCCGCCGTGTCCGGTGTCGCCGTCGATGATCACCGGTGTCGCGACACTATTCGCGATCCAGCCGGCGATCTGCACGCATTCGGTCATCGTAGCGGTGCCAACATCGGCCATCCCGGTGTAGCCGCCAACCACGGCGCTGGTGCCGACGAACATCGCCTCGCAGCCGGCGCGTTCCATGATGCGCGCCAGCGCCGCGGTCGGTGGATGCATCACCGACAGCACCTTGCCCTGACGATGGATCAGTTGCTTCAGCCGCGTGGTCGCGCGCGGGCGATCACTCTGTGGCAACGCCATGGCGGCGCATCTCCTCCATGATCCGCGCCTTCATGCCGAGAAACTCCGCCGAATGGCGGTCGCGTGGGCGCAGCAGATTGTTGGGCAGATCGCTTGCCAGCCGTCCCGGCGACGGTTTCAGGACGACGATGCGATCGGCGAGATACACGGCTTCTTCGATGTCATGCGTGACGTAGAGGACAGTGCGCTGTTCGGTCAGCCAGATCCGCACTAGGTGATCCTGCAGCGTCATGCGGTTGATCGCGTCGATTGCTGAGAACGGCTCGTCCATCAGCAGCAGCGCCGCATCCGTCAGCGCCCAGGCGCGCGCCACAGCGACCCGATGCTTCATGCCGCCGGAGAGCTGAAACGGATACAGCGACGCCTGCTTCGCAAGGCCGACGATGTCCAGCACGTGCATGGCGCGATCGCGCGCAGCGTGGCGTTTCCAGCCATCCATCAACAGGCCGAACTCGACATTGCGCAGCACCGTCAGCCAGGCAAACAGTGCCGGGTCCTGAAAGACAACGCCACGATCGAGACCAGGGCCTCTGATCGGCTTGTCGTTGAGCCGGATCGATCCGGTACTCGGCCGGATCAGACCGGCGACGATCTTCAGGAAGGTACTTTTGCCGCAGCCGCTGGGACCGAGGATGCAGAGGAACTCGTTGTGGCGGATGCGCAGCGAGAGATGGTCCAGCGCGTGGTTCCATCCGAGCTGGCCTTCGTAGAAGTGGTTGACGTCGACCGCCTCGATGACCGGAGCATCGATCATTGGCGGAACCTGGACATCCTCGCTGGTTTCATATAGTGAAACCGTGTTTCGTAATTGTCGCTGGATCGTATATGCCGACGTGCCGCTGTCAAGCTGGCGGACAATGAAGGGCGCGACAGAGCCGTACGGCGTCTCGACTGTAGAGAGGGCGCTCGACGTGTTGCGAGCGTTCACGCATCAGCGGCCTGAGCTGTCGCTTACCGACATCGCGGCGGTCACCGGCCTGCATAAGGCGACCGCATTCCGTCTGCTGGCAACGCTGTCACGGCGCGGCATGACGTTCAAGGACCCGCGCACCGGGGTCTATCGGCTTGGCTTTGGCGTGATCGCGCTTGCGGAAGTAGCGAAATCGTCGACCGGGTTCGTCACCCAGGCAAGGCCGTTCATGCGGCGGATCCGCGATGAATTGAACGAGACCGTGTATATCGCGGTGCGCGTTGGCGACGACCGAATCAACCTCGATCAGTTGGAAGGGATCCGCGATTTTCGGCGTGTGGTCGCGATAGGCAAGCTGAACCCGCTGTATGTGGGAAGCACGAGCCACGTGCTGCTCGCAGCGATACCGGACGAGGAGATCACCGAATACTTCGCGCGCACCAAGTTCGTGCCGCCGTTTCCCGGAGCGAAGGTGGATGCGCCGATGCTGTGGCGCGCCATTGCGCATGTACGTCGGCATGGCTACGCCGAGACACACAACAAGCGGATCGACGAAGGGGCGTCGATATCGGCAGCGGTCCGGGGGCCGGCTGGCGCAGTCGCGGGGGCGCTGACCGTGTCGATCCCGATCCGCCGCTATACGTCCGAGGTTCGGGCGCAGGCGATCGAGGCGGTGATTGCAGCCGCCCGCGATTTGTCGCAACAACTAGGCGCAGAATGACACCGCACGATCCGGTCCGCTTCGTCGCCAAGAACATGCGCGTCGATCTTCGGCTGATCGCCGAGATGATCGCCCCTGGTTCGCGTGTGCTCGATATCGGCTGCGGCGACGGCATGCTGATCGACCACCTGTTCCGCACCAAGGGCTGCGACGCGCGGGGCATCGAGATCGACATGGCGGAGGTGATCCGCGCGGTGGCGCACGGTATGCCGGTGATGCATGGCGACGCGGATATCGACCTTGCGCACTATCCGGACGGTGCGTTCGATTACGTCGTGCTGTCGCGCACCTTGCAGGCGGTGGAGCAGCCCCGGTCAGTGCTGCGTCAGATGCTGCGCATCGGCACAAGAGCCGTGGTGAGTTTTCCTAATTTCGGCCATTGGCTGGTGCGCTGGCAACTGTTCAGCACGGGCCGCATGCCGATGACGCCCACCTGGGACCGCCCGTGGTACGAGACGCCGAACATTCACCCCTGCACGATCCGCGACTTTTTCGCACTATGCGAGCACGACGGCTACGTCGTTGAGACCTGGTGGGCCGCCGATGATGCTGGAGGACGCACGCCGTGGCGGCGGTTCCCAAGGCTGGCCAACATGTTTGGCGAGCAGGGGGTGTTTCTGTTGCGGCGTGCACGCAGCGACGGGTGATGCGCCCGCCGCCTCAAGGGCAAGCTGGACAGCATGTCAAATTTTTACGTCCGTGGAATACTGGCCAACACTGTAACGCTCGCAATTCTGCTCGCGTGCCTGTTCATTCCCGCTGGTACGTTCGACTATTGGCAAGCGTGGGTCTTCGTGGCGGTGTTTGAGGGATCGGCCCAGGCGTTGGGCATCTATTTCCTCATCCACGACCGAAAACTCGTCGAGCGCCGAATGAAGATCGGACCCGTGGCGGAGCAGCGACCGGCTCAGAAACTCGTCTCAGCGCTGTTTATGCTTGGGTTTGTCGGGTTCGTGGTGCTTCCCGCGTTTGATCATCGCTTCGGTTGGTCACCGGTTGCGCCGGTTGTGTCAGTTATCGCAAACGCAGTGATCGTATTGTCGTTCGTGCTATTTTTCGTGGTGATGCAATCGAACAGCTACGCTGCGTCGACCATTCAGGTAGAGGAGGGGCAGCCGGTCGTGTCTACGGGCCCGTACGCTTACGTCAGGCACCCTATGTATTCTGGTGCGCTGCTCCTGCTCTTGGCGATGCCGCTCGCGCTCGGTTCATGGTGGAGCGTTCTGCTGGTGGTGCCGTTCTTCCCGGTACTCGTTTGGCGTATCCTGGATGAGGAAGATTTCCTCCGCAAAGCTCTACGGGGGTACGCCGAGTATATGCAGAGCGTAAGATCTCGTCTTGTGCCTTGGGTGTGGTAGGGCTGGCGCGAGTATCTTTGTGCCTGTCTCAAGGGCCGAACCGCCGGTGTCTCCACTGCGAGACCATTCGCCCGAACCCCCAGGTAAAGCTCGAGCTCTACGAGGTCCAATGAGTCATCGGCGAATGGCTCGGCGCGGACTCCAACCAAGCAATTGCGGATGCGGCGTTCCAGCGAGCCCATGCGCTGCCATTCCAGCCGGTATTCCGGGTAGCCATTCGAATGGCCCTGTGGAATGACGCTGCCGCCGAGACGTTGTCCGTCGCGATCGTCGTGACACTGCGCGCATGACAGGTTGAGCTGGCCCTGCCGCTGTGTGAACAGCCTTCTGCCCGCTTCGTAAAAGCGTTGTGCCTGACCGTCGCGCGCCACCTGCATCGGCATCCCGCGCGATTGCAGCCCAACATAAGCGGACAGGGCCAGCATCGTGTCGTTGTCCGGCTGCAGCGGAGCGGCGCCCTGGCGTTCAATCCGGCACTGCTCGATGCGCTGGGGAAGCGTGATCGGGCGACTAAGCTTCGCGTCTACAAGCGGATAGCGCGCGGCCACGCCACGCATGGAGACAGCTGCAGCGCCGTGGCAGTCGGCGCAACTGCGCGCCACGCTGCCGGTGCGTTGCGACCACAAAGCTTCACCTTGCTGCACCCACAGGAATCCGGGATTGCTCGCATCGTCATCCTGCATCGCACGCGTCTCGGGACTGGCATCCTGGTAGCCGGAACGTTTCTCAGCTGTTCCGCCGGCAGCGACTATGGCCAGCGTCGCACAGGCCGCCACAGTGGACATTCGGCGCGACCGGCGGGAGGCTTTCGCCGAGCTAGGGAGAGATGCCATGGAAGCAATCGTGGGCAGCGGCAAGTACACCTACAAGGTGCATGAGAACTGGGCGCATGTGCCAGAGGGCGTAGACATGAAGCCGGCCGCGGTTGCCGTCGGCCCGCAGGACCGCGTGTACTGTTTCAACCGCGTGGCTGAACATCCCGTGGTGGTTTTCGATCGCGACGGCAATTTTCAAGGTTCGTGGGGGGCCGGCCTGTTCCGCTTTCCGCACGCGATCCGCTTCGATGCGGAGGGCTTCGCCTGGCTGACCGACGAACATCATCAGCAGTTCATGAAATTCACCGCGGACGGCAAGCTGGTACAGACGATCGGTACAAAGGACCACCGCTCCGATACTGGCGTACCAGATGACGACTTCAGCTCCACCGCGTGGAAGAAGGTGACGCATGCGGGCGGTCCGTTCAATTTGCCCACGGACATCGCCTTCGCACCGGACGGATCGATGTTCATGAGCGATGGTTACGGCAATGCGCGCGTGCACAAGTTCTCCGCCGACGCGCAGCACCTTTTCTCATGGGGCGAGCCGGGGAAGGCGCCGGGACAGTTCAACCTGCCACATGGGGTATGGGTCGATCGGCGCGGACGCCTGCTGGTGGCGGATCGGGAGAACGATCGCGTGCAAATCTTCGACCTGGACGGCAAACTGCTGGAAGTCTGGCGCACCGAACTCATCGGGCCGGCGTTCTTCTATGTGGACGAGGACGACATCGTGTATGTCGCCGAGCACAACGGCGGCATGATCAGTATCCTGACACTGGACGGTGAACGCCTGGCGCGCTGGGGCGACCCGATCCATCGCTCGTGCCACGGCATCTGGGGCGACTCGCATGGCGACTTCTATGTCGTGCAGCCAGGTGAATGGGGGCGCGTCCGCCGCGTGGTGAAGTTCGAGCGGCAATAGCGATGCTCACTCCACCACGACATCCGCCGTCTCGGTCTGCACCGCGCCGTTGTCGTCGGTGAACGTCATGGTCAGCCGGCCGCTCTCCTGTGCGACGACGGCGAAGGACAGGAAGGGATTGGCGGCAATCGCGGGGAACAGGTCGGCGCGCAGCACATCGGCGCCGTTGTAGATGCAGACGAAGCTGTTGATGATGTCGCGCGGGATCGGCTGGCCCATATCGTCGTGTCGCTGGCCGCTCTCCATCGGATGCGAGATCAGCAGTTTCACGTCGAATGGCTCGCCTCGCTTGACCTTTTTCGGGACGTTGATCAGCACACGGACCATGGTGCTCTCAGTTCGTGTTGTCGACGCATGCAGCGAGCGTGACCAGCAAATCGACACTGTCGCGCCAGCAGCTGCCATCGGCCAGCTTCGCCACCGCGATCACTGTCTGTGATGTCGCCAACCGGATGCGGGTGGCGAAGCGCGGCGCGCCGGTATGCGGGCCGAAGGTCACACGCAGCACGTGCGGCAATGGATTGCCCTCGGCGAATACATCGATGCTGCGCACGTCCACGACCGGCGCATCCATCGTGACCGTCATGCCGACCGAGTTGCCGTTCTCCACCATCACCGGGATGTCGAGTTTCACGCGACCGTCGTGCATCTCGCCCTCGCCGACCAGATCGGCGATCAGCGCGGCCACCTTCGCCGGCGTGGCGCGGGCGGGCGCTGGGAGCAGCGGCACAATCAGACCGCTGCCGCTCAGCAACAGGAAGCGACGTCGCATCATGGCGCGCGCAGCGTGGCCAGGAACGCGACCACGTCCTCGATCTGCTGTGCCGTCAGCGCTGTCTTGCCCCGCCACTGGGATGCCACCCGGTTCAGCCCATCGGCCACATAATAGGGCGGCATAACGGTATCGGGGTTCAGCTTTCTGGCATCCATCAGGCGCAACCGGATCTGCCCGGCGGAGAGCCTCGCACCGACGCCGGAGAGCGATGGTCCAATTGTCCCCTGCAGGTGCGGCGCGGGAAACGGGCCGGTGTGGCACAGCAGGCAGTCGCCGAGCTGGCGATCCTCGACGATCTGGCGGCCACGCGCGGGGTCGCCCGGCTGGTCGGTCAGCGAAGTATCCATCGTATCGGCAGCCGCGCCCAACATTACGCTGGCCAGCGCCAGGGCCAGCACATCAGCCGAATGTCTCATTGGTGATCGTCTTGAACCAGGCTTCGGCAAATTTGGCTTCCAGTGCCCTTTGCTCGGCGGGCGCATCGAGCGGGCTGGTGCCGCCGGAGCCCTCGACGTCTGTGAGCTGGCCTCCGGCCGGGTGATAGACGCCGGCAACGGAGAACCCGTAGCCCGGGGCGGCAAGGCTGTAACAGGTGTTGATTATCTTCGGTTCCTGCGGCGTGTCGCCCGACAGAAGGGTGGCGACGGCTTCTGCACACACCTTAGCCTGGGCATTGGCCGCGAACGCCGATTTCGGCATGGCGCCGGCAATGGCCGCATCGCCGATCACATGGATGTTTGGCTGCAGCTTCGATTCAAAGGTAACCGGATCGATGGGGCACCAGCCGGTGCGATCGGCGACGCCCCCCGCGGTGGCGATGGCGCCCGCACGCTGTGGCGGAATGACATTGGCGACGTCCGCTTTGTGGGCGCCGAAGTCAGTTTCCAAGGTGTTGGTCGCGGGATCGACGCGCGTGACCTTACCGCCGTCCGACAGCGACACCCATTCGAGGATGCCAGGGTAAAGTTGCTGCCAAGCCTGCTGGAACAGCTTCTGCTTGGAAAAATTGTCCTTTGCATCGAGAACAATCAGCTTCGAGCGGGGCTTGTGCGTCTTGAGGTACCAGGCGATCAAGCTTGCCCGCTCATATGGGCCCGGCGGGCAGCGATACGGGTTCGGCGGTGACGACATCACCACGACTCCGCCATCCGGCATCGCTTCGAGCTGACGTCGCAGCAGGATCGTCTGCTCGCCCGCCTTCCACGCATGCGGTATTCGGTTGGCAGCGGCTTCGTCGTAACCGGGCAGCGCGTCCCAGACGATGTCGATGCCCGGTGCCAGGATCAATCGGTCATAGAGCAGTCGGTTGCTGCCGAATGCCACACTGCGCTGTGTTGGATCGATTTCCGTTACGGCAGCCTGCATGACGCGGATGCCGTCCGCGACCAAGCCATCATAGACGAAGCGCTGCGCATCGATGTCGCGCAGAGCGGCAATGACCTCATTGCTGAACGGGCAGGCGGTGAAGATGGCGTTTGGCTCGATCAGCAGCAGGTCGATATTGGGGGCGATACGGCGGAGAAAACGCGCCGCGGTGGCCCCGGCGAAGCCGCCGCCGACCACAACGACTCGCGGCGCAGTCTGCGCACGGGCGATCATCGGGGCGGCGAGAACGGCGCCGGCAAGGAAGGTGCGGCGGCCAAACGAAGGAGAAGGAAAGAGAACTCCCCCTCCCCTTGCCGGAGGGGGGCGGGGGGAGGGGGGACTGTGATTGAACCCCGTCACTTCTGCGTCGCCCACCATGCGGCGATCGCGACAGCGTCGTCGTGGCTGAAGCCCTTGGAGATACGGTCCATCACCGTTGCCGGCCGGGTGCCGGCACGGAATTCATCGAGCCTGGCCACGATCTCATCAGGGTCGCGGCCAGCTAAAACCGGCAGCGGTGCCACGCCGCCATGACAGCCGGAACAACTCAATGCTCCAGGCAGCGGTGCCGCGGCGCCAAGCAGCACCGCCAACGCACCGATCGCAACCCTCATGCGTGCGCGAGGTCGCTCAGCCGCAGCGGCAAGGTTCGGATGCGCTTGCCGGTGGCGGCGAAGACCGCGTTCAGCACCGCCGGTCCCGCAACCGCGATGGTGGGTTCACCGACACCGCCCCAAAATCCGCCGGAGGGTGCGATGATCGTCTCCACCTTCGGCATGTCGGCAAGCCGCATCACCGGATAGGTGTCGAAGTTGGTCTCAACCGCGCGTCCCTTGTCGATGGTGATCTGGCCAAACAGCACCGCGCTCAGCCCGTAGACGAAGGAGCCCTGCACCTGTGCCTCGATCTGCTGCGGATTGACCGCGTATCCCGGATCGGTCGCCGCAACGATGCGGTGCACCTTCAGCTCGCCCTTCGGTGAGACCGAGACTTCCGCCACCGCAGCGGTGTAGCTGCCATAGCCGTAGTTCTGGCAGATGCCACGGAACACGCCCTGCGGCGGCGGCTTGCCCCAGTCGGCTTTCTCCGCCACCGCGTTCAGCACCGCGAGGTGCTTCGGGCTTTCCACCAGCAGTGCACGACGGAATTCCAGCGGATCCTTGCCGGCCGCGTGCGCTAACTCGTCGATGAAGCACTCCATGTAGATCGCGTTCTGGTTCGTGTTGACGCCGCGCCAGAAGCCGACCGGGACATGCGTGTTGCGCACTGCGTGGTCGATCAGCAGGTTGGGGATGGACTTGTAGCCGAACTCCTCCTTGGTCCAGCTCTGGAAGGCGATCATGTCGACGCCGTTCTCCATGCGCGACGGCATCAGATAAGCAAGGATCGACTGGCCCGACAGCCGGGCATGCAGCGCCACGACATTGCCGTTGGCATCCAGCCCAGCGCGCAGCTTGCATTGGGTGATCGGGCGGTAGAAGTCGTGGGCGGTGTCCTCTTCGCGCGACCAGATCAGCTTGACCGGCCGCCCTGGGACCTGTTTGGCGATCAGCACGGCCTGACGCGTGTAGTCCTGCTGCCCACGCCGGCCGAAGCCACCGCCGAGATGCAGCTTGTTCACCTTCACATCGGCGAGCTTTACGCCGGCGGCGTCAGCCGCAGCCGCAAGTGAGGCATCACCGTTCTGCGATGGGACCCAGATCTCCACCTTGCCGTCGGCAAATCGGGCGGTGCAGTTCATCGGCTCCATCGTGGCATGCGCCAGGAACGGCGCTGCGTAGACCGCTTCGACCACTTTGGCCGCACCGGCCAATCCCGCCTCAACGTCGCCGTGCCGTTGGCCGAGTGCGGCTTCCTTTGCATCCAGGCCGGTCTTCAGCAACGCTGCAATTTGCGCGCTGTCCACCTTCGCATTGCCGCCTTCGTTCCAGGTGATCGGCAGTGCAGCCAGCGCAGTCTTTGCCTGATACCACTTGTCGGCCATCACAGCGACGGCTTTGTCGTCCACAGCGACAACGTGGCGCACGCCAGGCATCGATTTGATTTTATCCGCATCGAAGCCAGTCAACGTGCCGCCATACACCGGGCACTGCGCGATGGCGGCGTTCAGCATATCGGGCAATTGCACGTCGATGGCGAACACCTGCTTGCCCGATAGCTTGTCCACGGTGTCGAGCCGCTTCACGCCTTTGCCGATGATGGTCCATTGCGCGGGTGTCTTCAGCGTGACTTCACTTGGCACCGGCAACTTCGCAGCATCGGCGGCAACTTCGCCATAGCGGAGCGTGCGACCGCTTGCCGTATGAGTGATCACGCTACCGACGGCGTTACATTCGCTCGCCGGCACGTTCCAGCGCTGTGCGGCTGCCTGGATCAGCATAGCGCGCGCCGCGGCGCCACCCTTGCGCACATAGTCCACTGACCCGCGAATGCCGCGGCTGCCGCCGGTGGACATGTCGCCCCAAGCACGCTTGTTCGCCAGGTTCTCGTCCGGCGATACGTATTCCGCGCGCACATGCGGTCCAATCCGCGTCCAGTTCCTCGGCAACCAGTTGCGCGAGGCCAGTGAATGTCCCCTGGCCCATCTCTGAGCGCGCAATACGCACGGTGGTGGTGTCTTCGGGACTGATCACCACCCAGATGCCGACCGCTTGTCCTTGGGCCTGGCCTTGTGCCGGCGCCGGGATGCGCCAACCCAGCGCCATGCCGCCCCCGACCGCAGCGACCGTGCCGAGGAAGGCGCGGCGACGCAGAACCAATCGATTGCTCATGGTGCGTCTCCTTATGCCTTGCCGCCGACGGAAGCGGCGGTATGGATCGCCTCGCGTATGCGCTGATAGGTGCCGCAGCGACAGATGTTGGTGATGGCTGCGTCGATGTCGCTGTCTGTCGGTTTCGGGTTCTGCTTCAGCAGTGCCGCAGCTGCCATGATCTGGCCTGACTGACAGTAGCCGCATTGCGGCACATCGTGTTGCAGCCAAGCGACCTGCACCGGATGACTAAGGCCGTCGGAGGACAACCCCTCGACGGTGATGATCTTCGCTTCCCCCACCGTTCCGACCGGCACTTGGCAGGACCGTGTCGCCACCCCGTCGATATGCACCGTGCACGCGCCGCATTGCGCGATGCCGCAACCATACTTGGTGCCGGTCATGCCAAGCCACTCGCGAATGACCCAGAGCAGGGGTGTATCCGGATCGGCGTCGACGTTGCGCAAAGCGCCATTGACGGTCAGCGTGATCATGCGGTGTGCTCCTGTGTTGACCGTGCGTGCGTCCGGGAGACGTGAGCATGACGCGAGGCACAGGGCAATATTCCCCACAAGTTGGCCTTGCGGGCCACCGCCGCTATTGTGTGACGAAGTGTCACAAGGGAGCGCCTGTCATGGAAATGTCCGCTGCCGTGTTTCGCAAGGTTCACGAACCGCTGACCATCGAGCAGGTGCAAGTGGACAAGCCGTTGAGTCGCGAAGTTCTGGTGCGTACCGTCGCGACCGGTGTCTGCCACAGCGATCTGCACGTGGTCGACGGCTTGGGCCGCTTCCCACTCGATCGTCCCTTCGTCCTGGGACATGAAGGCGCGGGTGTCGTCGAGGCCGTTGGCGCGGATGTGACCGCAGTACGTGTCGGCGATCATGTCGTGGCGTGCCTGTCCGGCTTCTGCGGCACCTGTCCGCAATGCCTGAGCGGACATCCGAATGTCTGTACCGGCGGCATTGTGGCCCGCGGCGAGGCCGCCACACCACGCCTGTCGCAGGCAGGCAAACCGTTCCGAACATTTGCCGCCATCGGCAGCTACGCAGAGTACATGTTGGTGCACGAGAATTCGCTGGTCCGCATCGAGCAAGAGATACCGCTGGACCGCGCGGCACTGGTGGGTTGCGGTGTGCTGACCGGGGTCGGCGCGGCATTGCGCAGTGCCGGATTGCAGGCGGGGCAGACGGTTGCGGTATTTGGCTGCGGCGGTGTCGGGCTTTCGATTGTGCAAGGCGCGCGCATCGGCGGGGCGCGGCAGATCATCGCGGTAGATCAGTTCGAACTCAAAGCTCGAGATGGCGAAGGGCGTGGGTGCAACGCATACCGTGAACAGCACGCAGGACGATCCGGTGAAGGCAGTGCGCGCTTTGACCAAGGGCCTCGGCGTGGATCATGCGTTCGAAGCGGTGGGAGTGGCGCAGCTGTGCCGGCAGGCGATCGAGTGTCTGGCGGTACGGGGAACGGCAACGATTGTCGGTGTGCTGCCGCCGGATGCGACCATCGAGTTCCCGTGGATGGCGATCCGGCCCGAGTGCAAGGTCCAGACTTCGCGGATGGGCTCGAACCAGTTCCGCACTGACATTCCCAATTATCTGGAGTTTTATCGCCAGGGTCGGCTGGATCTTGACTCGATGATCAGCCGGCGCGGTCGGCTGGACGACATCAACGATGCGTTCCGCGCGATGAAGGCCGGCGAGGTCGCGCGCACCGTACCTGATGTTCAACTGATTGCAACTCCCTCTCCCGCAAAGCGGGGGAGGGTCGGGGAGGGGGTGCTGCTATGTTGACTGTGACGCAGAATATGATTCTGCCGACGGCGATCACTGGGTCATACCCACGACCGCTATGGTTCGATCTCAGCCTGGATGGTCGTTCGTTCAAGTCGGCACTGGGCAAGTCGCTGTTCCGCGAGCAGTATCTCGACGCCGTGGCCACGATCATCAACGCGCAGGAGGCGGCGGGACTCGACATCGTCACTGACGGCGACAGCCGCTTCGATCTCGCGGTTGGAGGAAAATCCTGGTTCTTCTACCCGATCGAGCGCCTTACCGGCATCGAGGGTCATCGGGACACCTCGCGCGGCTGGATGAGCCGCCACAACATCAAGCCAGGGCATATCCTATGGGAGGTGCAGGAGGCATATCAGCCCAGCGTGGTGAAACACAAGCTTGGCCGCGGACCGCTGGAATACACTGCGTTGTGGCAGGTGGCGCAACGACTGACCGACCGCCCCGTGAAGTTCGGTGCGATCTGCGCGCCGGCGCTCGCCAGCATGTTGTGGAACGAATACTACCCAGACGACCGGCAGCTGGTGCAGGATCTGTGCGACATCATGAATGCAGAATTTCGCGAGATGGCGGATGCCGGCTGTCCGCTGATCCAGGTGGAAGAACCGCCACATCATGGTCGCTCGACGCGCCCGGATTGCACAGAGGAGGAATTACAGTTCCTGACCGAGGCGTTCAATCGCCAGCTCGCCGGCGTGAATGCGGAGATCTGGGTGCACACCTGCTGGGGCAATCCCAATCAGCAGCGCGTGTACTGGGAGGTGCCGAGTTACGAAAAAGCGATGCCGTATCTGCTGCAACTGAACTGCGACGTCATCACATTCGAATGTGCCAGCAGCGATGGGCGCGATCTCGCGCTGTTCGGCAAGTACAAGACGGACAAGAAGATCGGCATTGGCGTGGTGAACCATTGCAACACGGTGGTGGAGCCGCCGGAATATGTCGCCGGACTGATCCGCCGTGCCTTGGAATTCATCCCGCCCGAGCGGTTGGTAATCACCACCGACTGCGGCTTCGGCCGCGAAGGGCTGAGCCGGCGCATTGCGCATTACAAGTGCGTCTCGATGGTGGAAGGTACCAACATCGTGCGCCGTGAACTGGGGCTGCCCGAGGCGCATGTGCGGGCGGCGGATCCAAAACTGTATTTCGCCACTGTGGCAGGGAGGGATTGATGCCCAGACTTCCATCCATCACGCGCAAGGATCAGGTGCCGGCAAAGGACCACGGTATCTTCGATCAGATCGTCGCCAGCCGCGGTGCGGTACAGGGGCCGTTCACCGTGTTCCTGCACTCGCCGGAGATTGCCGGCCGTGTTGCGCATCTCGGTGCCTATGTGCGCTTCGAGGGCTCGCTGGATATGCGGGTGCGCGTGCTGGCGGCCATGGTGGTCGCACGCGAGTACGAGGCGATGTATGTGTGGGGCGCACAGAGCGGTGGCGCACGCCGTCTGGGGGTGCCCGAGAGCACGATCACCGCAATTCGCGAGAACCACTCGCGCGGCATTCCGGCCGAGGACGCGCAGATTGTCGAGTTCACGCGAATGCTGCTGCGCAGGCATAGGATCGATGATGTGACGGCAGACGCGATGCGCAAGCGATTCGGCGACGACGAGTATATCCAACTCACCGGCGCGATCGGCTATTACGCGTTGCTGTCAATGACGGTGAATGCTTGCGAGCTGGAGCCGGCGGAGGGCGCGGAGGTGATGAAGGTCTAGGACGAGAACAGGAGACATCATGCTCGCAACGTATGAAGGGGGCTGCCACTGCGGCCAGGTAAAATTCCGCGTGCAGGGCGACCTGGATCGCGTCTCGATATGCAACTGCTCGATCTGCACGATGAAGGGTATCATTCACATGGAGGTGCCGCGCGAGCGTTTCGAGTTGCTGCGCGGCGAGGGCGCACTGTCTACCTACACGTTCGGCACCGGGGTGGCCAAGCACACTTTCTGCCGCCACTGCGGCATCCACTCATTCTATACGCCGCGCTCGAGACCGGACGGGTTCAGCGTGAATGTGCGCTGCCTGGAGGGTGTCGATCTCGGGAGCCTAAGCCCCAGCCTGTTCGACGGACAGCACTGGGAGGAGTTCATGGCGGCGCGGCAGCAGGGCTCTGCCCGTGCCCAGCCATAGCGGCGCGAGGGATGGCCGGCACCGGTTCCCCGGGACAAGCCCAGGGACATGGGCCGGCCATGACGATCGCGTTCAGTTCAGGCCATACAGCCGCGCGGCGTTGTCGCAGACAATCTTTCGACGGACCGCCGGCGAGAACCCTGCAAGGTTCTCGTCCACCACCCGGTGCGAGTCCGGCCACAGCGAATCCGGATGCGGGTAATCGGACGCCCACATGATGTTGTCTTCGCCAATCAGCGGCACGATCGGTTCCAGGAAGTTGTCCTGCTGGTAAGTGACGAAGCCCTGCCGGCGGAAGTAGTCGGACGGCTTGAGCTTGAACCCCAGGCTGCGGGCGCGATCCTCATACTCAGTATCCAGTCGGTCGAAGATATACGGCAGCCAGGTTACTCCGGACTCGCCAAGGACGAACTTGAAATTGGGGTACTTGTCGCAGGCACCCGAGGCCAATAGCGAGACCAGAACCTCCATCGTGTCGGTCTGAAACAACGCCGACCGCACCAGGCGATACTGCACCGCGTATTCCTTCTCCATCTCTGGTGTGTCTGGTGCGCGCGCCGCTTTGAAGCCGGTGGAGTGGAACGAGATCGGGAAGCCGCATTCGGCAGACGCCTCCCAAAGCGCATACCAGTCGTGATGCCATAGTGGGATGCCCATGCGCTTGAACGCGAGATCGCCGCCGCGCAGCCCCAGTTTGGCGCAGCGCCGCACCTCGGCTGCCGCGGACTTGGGATCACTGTTGGGAATGATAGCCAGCGGGAACACGCGGTTCGGATCCGCCTGCTTGGCGAAGTCCGCCGCCCAGTCGTTGTACACCGTGTCCGCCCAGTCGCGCATCGTCGTATCAGCGATCATCTCGTTGATCATCAGGCAGCCATAAATCACCTCCGCCGCGACGCCGTCCCTGTCGAGATCGCTGATGCGGGTCTCCGGTGTGGTGGGGCGTGGCTTGGCGCCGCGCCGATAGTCCCATTCGAAACCGGCCTCTTTCATCTCATCGACGTGGTGGAATGTGCCCTTCTGGTATTTCAGGAAACCGGGGCCGACGCCGTTCCACATGCCCTTGTCCTGGCCGTCGACGAACCAGTGCAGGCCATCGTCGCGTTCCTCGGTGCGCGGGGCCATTTCACGCCATTCGCGTGGCGCACGTTCAGACCAGAGGTCGGGCGGGCAATAGGTAAGGTCGATGTGATTATCGGCAGAGATCAGCTTTTCCTGCATGAGACGCTCCTCGGTTGCCGCACGCGTGGGCACGCCGGAGAGAGCGACCGACGACCCCAGCTACTGCACGGTAGGCGTCAAGGCAGCCGGTGGGCAAGCTGGCCGAGGACGCGCCAGCTCAGCCGATCGAACGCAGCGCCGTTGCCGGCGGCCATTGCGCCTTTCACCTCTATTGAGCGGAACCGCTGCGCACGGAACGTTGGCGAGAAGTGCTGCGCCTCCAACCCGGCCTTCAGCTTCAGCAGCGTCAGGAACCGCTGCGGATTGGGCACCTCTTCCCAGACGCTGGGCAGGAACAGCGAGCGCAACCCCAGATCCTCAATTATCAGCCCGTCGACGCCAGGTCGAAGCTGCTGCAGCAGATCGACCTCATCGGCGAACCGCATCGGCTCGGGCGCTGTCAGTACCGAGACCGATAGGGAGAGCCCGGGCAGCTCCAGCCAGTCCAGCCCCGGAAAGCGTGGGTCGCGGAACGCGGCGTTGAAGGCGTGCTGCGTCACGTCGACGATCAACGGTCGGGTCGCCACCGCCGAGCCGATACAGCCGCGCAGGGCACCGTCGCTGCGGCGCAGCGTGACGAACGCGGCACCAGGGGCGGCGAGCAGTGCCGCAGTGCGCTCGTCAATCGTCACGGGTGCCGGCTGCCCGGTGTCCAACCCACAGAGGATCGAGCGCCGCGCCAATGCGATCAGATCGTCGCCGATCGCCTCCACGGCAGCGCGTTCGGCATCTTCATAGAGCGCCCAGGCGCCGTAGCCGACCACGCGGTCCTTCGGCCCCGCCGTATCGCCGGAATTGCGCAGATCGAGGCGCTCGATCGTCATTTTCCTCCGCCGCGCTTCCAGCAGCAGCCCCCGCGTGGGAATGGCACCGCAGGCCTGCGACGGTCCAAGCGCGTCGAGGTCAAACCGCTCGATTGCCTCGGCCGTCGCCTGGTCCACGCGGCGGCACGTGGCGTAGTCCAGGTAGTGCGACAGGTCGGTGGAGATGACGATCAGCGTCTCCGGCCCACCCCACAGCGCATCGAACACCGCCGCGACCGCCTCGGGCGGTGCATCCCCGGCGACGATCGGCACCAGGCGAAAATCGCCCAGCACCTGCTGCAGGAACGGCACATGCACCTCGAGCGCGTGCTCGCGCTGATAGGCGGCATCTAGTTCGCCGACCATGGGCAGGGACCGCAGCCGCGCGATCGCGTCCATGTCCAGGTGGACAGTGTCGCCCGGCATCGCCCAAGCCTCGGCGGTGTCGACCGCCAGACCGCGGAAAGCGACGTAGTGCGACGGCCCGATCAGCACCACGCGCCTGATCTTTCCTCGCGCCGCGGCAAGCCGGGCATAGGCACGCGCCGCCACAGGCCCGGAATAGACGTAGCCGGCGTGTGGGGCGATGATCGCTTTCGGCAGCGCCGCCGCGGGCGCGTCGTTCGCCGCCTCCGACAAAAACGATTTGAGCTGCCGCTCCAGCACGTCGCGTTCGGCTGGGTAAAATGTACCGGCCACGGCGGGATAGCGGATCGCAGTCATCATCGCCAAATATAAGCGATGGAACCGGTCGTTGAAGGCGCCCTTTTCCCAGCCCGCCATTGGCACTCTTTGGCGGACGGCCGCATCCAGTGCGACGTGTGCCCGCGCTATTGTCGCCTGCATGAAGGCCAGCGCGGCCTGTGCTTCGTTCGTGCACGCCAGAACGACGCGCTGGTGCTGACCACCTATGGCCGCTCGTCAGGCTTCTGCATCGACCCGATCGAGAAGAAGCCGCTGAACCATTTTCTTCCCGGCACCCCGGTGTTCTCGTTCGGCACCGCGGGCTGCAACCTGACCTGCAAGTTCTGCCAGAACCACGACATCAGCAAGGCGCGGGAGATGGATCGGCTGAACCAGGATGCCACGCCGGCAACGATCGCCGCGGCCGCGCGCCACTTCGGGTGCCGCTCCGTCGCGTTCACCTACAACGATCCGGTGATCTTTCTGGAGTACGCAGCCGATACCGCGCGCGCCTGTCGTGAGGCCGGCGTGAAGACGGTGGCGGTAACCGCCGGCTACATCACCCCGCAGGCGCGCGGTGAGTTCTTCGCGGACATCGACGCCGCCAACGTGGACCTAAAAGGGTTCACGGAACCGTTCTATCGCAATCTGTGTGGGGGTCGGCTGGCCGATGTGCTGGACACGCTGGTGTGGATCAAAGGCCATACGAATGTATGGCTGGAAGTGACCACGCTACTGATCCCTGGCGAGAACGATTCAGATGACGAGATCAACGCGCTCGCCAGCTGGTTCGCCAGCGAGCTTGGTCCCGACGTGCCCCTGCACTTCACCGCCTTTCATCCCGACTGGCGGATGCCCGACCACCCCCCAACTCCGCCGGCGACGCTGACGCGAGCACGAACAATCGCGATGAGCCACGGGCTGCGCTATGTCTATACCGGCAATGTGCACGACGGCGCCGGTGGCAGCACCTGCTGCCACGCCTGCGGTTCGCTGCTGATCGGGCGCGACTGGTATGAGTTGACCGCGTGGGAATTGGACCCCGAGGGCTGCTGCCGTCAGTGCGGGACACAGGCGGCGGGCGTGTTCGAGCCGCATCCTGGCGATTGGGGCCGCAAGCGGCAGCCGGTGCGGTTTCGCAGCTGAGCCTGACCCCAGACGGAAACCTTCGTTACACCAAACGATCAGGTCCCATTCAAGGCAAGGCTCCTGCAAGCCTTGAAGGTCTCGATTCGCCGGCCGCAGACGCGTGGCCGCAGCCTCCTCACGTTGGCGAGCCGCTGATGCGGCTATCTGTTTGAGTTGCTATCAGGCAACCAGCCTGCCGGCACCCTCGATCACCTCGTCCCAATCGTCCACCTCGCGGTTCACCGGCGCGATCAGGACGTGTTGCACACCGACCGCCTCGTACGCTGCAAGGCGATCGCGCAATTCACCTTGATCCTTGCCGTTCCACTGAATGCGCATCGAGATTGTAAAGTCATTCGGCCTGGCTGCGCGCAGCCGCTGCACAATGGGGGCGGCTTCCTCGGGAGATTCGCGGCTGCCGTGCCAACCATCGGCAATGCGCATGGTACGCTTCAGCGCCGCGTCCGAGCTGCCGCCGATCCATAACGGAATCGGACTGACTGGGAGCGGCAGCATCGTCATGTCGCGGATCTTCGCCGGTATGTACTTGGCTTCGAACGTCACAGGATCCTGAGACCAAACGGCGCGCATCATGGCGATGCCTTCGTCCATGCGCCGGCCGCGCTCATTGAAGGGAACGCCGAGGGCGGCGAATTCCGGCTCCAGCCACCCGACTCCGGCGCCAAGGATCAGTCGGCCTTCCGACAGGTTGTGCAGGGTCGCAAGCTCTTTCGCCAAGGGCAAAGGATGACGCATCGGCAGCACCAGCACGGTGGTGCCAAGGCGGACGCGTCTGGTGACCGCGGCAGCGTAACTCAGCGTCACCACCGGGTCGTAGAACAGGGGCGAGCGCGGAAATTCCTTGCGCGGCACGATGATATGCTCACTGACCCAGACATCGTCGAAGCCCAGATCCTCAGCACGCATGGCGTGACGGCGGATCAGCGCGGGCGTGGCCTGCTCGCCTGCGTGCGGCAGATGAATGCCAAATTGCATGGGCCAGCTCCTCAGTTGCTTCAAGCCGTAACAGCACGGCTGGCGCGGATGGTCCAGAGCAGCTTTCGCGCGCGTTGGAACCCCTATATGCGACGGTGAGCCACCGGGACGAGGAGCCATTCATGACATCGCGGGTCCAGACTTTGACGCCGCCAAATAAGCCGACGCCGATCGGTCCTTACAACCACATCACCAAGGTGGGCGAACACATCTGGATTGGCGGAACGGCTGGTGTAGACCCGGCGATGGGGCAACTTGCGGGATCCGATGTCGCGGCGCAGACAAAGCAGATCCTGCAATCGTTCAAGGTGATGCTGGATGGCGTCGGGTCCGACTTGGACCACACCGTGCACATCAACATCTTCCTCAAGAGCATGACGGATTTTGATGCCATGAACGCGGCCTATGTCGAGGTGATGGGCGAACATCACCCGGCACGCACGGTCGTTGCCGTCAGTGAGCTGCCCAAGCCCGGCGCGCTGCTGACAATGAATTTGACTGCCGTGACGCGAACATAGTTAACCCAAGGCTGGCGCCAACGGTTGTCGCACCTGCCCTCCCCCCGCACAATGCGCGGAACACATGCTGGAGGAAACCGCACCATGAGCTCGCGCTGGGAGGCCAACGCGCCACCAATCCGTTATCCGGACCCAGGTATCGTTTCGCTCGATCCACGCTTCGAGCGCATCGTTCTGGGACATGCGGCGATCGAGCGTATTGCCACAAACTGCCGTTTCACTGAAGGGCCGGTGTGGTTCGGCGACACGCGACAGCTGTTGTGGAGCGACATTCCGAACGATCACATCATGCGCTGGGACGAGGAAACAGGGGCGGTGAGCACCTTCCGGCGTCCGTCACACTACGCCAACGGCAACACGCGCGACCGACAAGGACGACTGGTCACTTGCGAGATGGGCAGCCAGAGAGTGACGCGCACTGAATATGATGGCACCATCACCGTGCTGGCCGAACGGTTCGAGGGCAAGCGGCTGACCGGACCCAACGACGTCGTGGTGAAGTCGGACGGATCGATCTGGTTCAGTGACAATGGTGCCGGGATCCGAGGGAACTATCTGGGGCACAAGGGCGAAGCGGAGCTGCCGTTCCGCGTGTATCGCATTGATGGCCGCACTGGCGCACTCACGGTGGCGATCGACGATATGGCGCGACCGAACGGGCTTGCGTTCTCACCAGATGAATCGAAGCTCTACGTAGTGGATACGCCGGCGGAGCCGAAGACCACCCATGCGTATGATATCGTGGATGATGGGACGCGGGCGGTGAACGGACGCGTATTCTTCGACACCAAAGGGTGGGCTGACGGCATCAGGGTGGATACCGAGGGCAATGTCTGGTGTGGGTTCACCGGCGGTGAGGGCGAGG
Source organism: uncultured Alphaproteobacteria bacterium (assembly GCA_963850535.1). Taxonomy (GTDB): domain Bacteria; phylum Pseudomonadota; class Alphaproteobacteria; order Acetobacterales; family Acetobacteraceae; genus JAMXLO01. The sequence continues at coordinate 63,224 of CAWKMC010000056.1, forward strand.
ATGGCGTGGCAGTGTTCGCACCGGACGGCAAGCTGATAGGGCGCATCTTGCTGCCTGAGCGTTGTGCCAATGTCTGCTTTGGTGGGACAAAGCGGAACCGGCTGTTCATGGCGGCAAGCCAGTCGATTTACGCGCTGTATGTCGAGACACAGGGCGTGCGGGGAGGCTAACGGTCAACCGACCAGTGCCTTGGCGAGAAACGGCAGGCTCTCGTCCATCCGGTAATCGACGCCGCTATGGTTGTCGGGAAACTCCTCATAGCGGTGCTCGATGCCAAGCTCTTTGAGCCGACGGACGAACCGACGTGCGCCGTACAGCAGGTTGAACTGATCCCTTTCGCCGCAGTCGATATACAGTGCTTTCAGGCGGCGAAGATTGTCGACGTGGGTATCTACGGCAACGACCGGATCATGACGCAGCCAGTTCGCCCAGCGTTCCTCAATCACCTCGCAGGTGTCGAACGTCACCGGCAGCCGCATGCCAAGGAACTGCGCCGGGTCGGGATCGTAGCTGGCAGCCATGGCCAATACGTTGAACACCTTGAATGCGCCGTCGGGGTGTTTCTTGGCGTCCTCGAGCTGCTGCCACCACCGTTCGATGGAGTTCTCGCTGCCGGCGAGGGCGCGCAGCGTCGCGGGCATGTCGGGCAGATAGCAAAGCTCGAAGCCCATATCGCCGGAGTGGCAGGCGATCGCTGACCAGATGTCGGAATGACGCAGCCCGTGCATGATGGCGCCGTAACCGCCCGAGCTCTTGCCGAACACTCCACGCCGGCCGTCACCGCCGCAGCGGAAGCGTTCCTCGATCGCGGGGAGCATTTCGTGCAGCAGGTAATCCTCCCACCGGCCGATTGCCGCGGAGTTGATGTACTGATTGCCGCCGACGCGGGTGAAGCAATCGGGGAAGGCGACAACGACCGGCGGCATAAGGCCTTCGCCGATCAGGCGATCGAGCCGCTCCGGAAGGTTTTCGCGAAAGCCAACCCAATTGGTGTGGCCCAGACCGCTACCGGTAAATCCGACGAGGTCGACCAGCACCGGCAGTCCCTCGCCTCTGTGGCCGGCCGGGATATACACATCCACCAGCCGCGCCGCGGGATCGCCGAGCATGTTGGCCTTTAGAGCTTCGCTCTCGACCGTGATCCTGCTGACTGTGCCCATCGGGCCAAAGAACTTGCGCATGGTGGCGAGCACATCCCCCATGCCGAGGGCTGTCAATGTGGCAGGACCGGACGGCGCGTCGTGCGTGCGAACAGCAGCGCCGCGATAAGAGCACCAAACAGGATAACGAACAGCCACAACAGACCCTGCGGGTTGCGGATGTCCATCGCGATGCCGCCAAGTGGCGGCCCCACCAGTCCACCAAGCCCGTACGCGATGATCATGGCGGCGTTGACGCTGACCAGTTCGCCGCGTCGGAACCGGTCGCCGGCGATGCTGAGCGCCACAGGATAGATCCCCGACGCCGTCCCACCCCAGATGAACAGCACAACGAACAGTATCGCGGGCGGCACCGGCACGTTTGCCAACAGTGCAGCTCCCGCCAGCCCAACGATGCTGCACAGGCGCAGTGCCGCGACGCGCGAGAGGCGGTCAGACAGCCAGCCGATCGCGACCTGCAGCACGATCGAGCCAAAGAAGATCGCCGACAAAGTGGCCGCGGTCAGCCGCTGGTCCAGCCCGCTGCGTACACCCCAGATCGGCAGCAAGTTCACCAGTGTAGCCTCGTACAGTCCGAAAACGGCGACTGTCGCCATTATCCCGGGCGCCCGCGCAAACATGCGCAACGGTGTTGCGGCTCCTTCGCTGCCGAAGGTGTCGCCGGCGCGGTGGACGCCAGCCAGCGGAACGGCGGCCAATGCGCTGATGACAGCGTTGGCGACAAAAGGTGGCCAGCCAATGACACCGGTCAGAGATAGAATCAGCGGCCCCAATCCGAATCCCGCCGAGAGGGCCGCCGCATACACTCCCAGGATCCGCCCACGCCCGGTGTCACCGGCCAGTTGATTGATCCAGGCCTCGCCGGCGGTGAAAATGCTCGATCCGACCGCCGCGTTGAGCGGGCGCAGAATGAACCACTCGGTGATGCTGTCGAGCGGCTTCATCGCCAGAAACAGCGCGATGTCGAGGCCGAAGCAGATCAGCAGGAAGTCGCGGATGCCGAAGCGTTGGATCAGCCTAGGCGCGAGCAGGGGCCCAATCAGGACGCCGATGAACGTAGCGCCCGCGTTCATTCCGTTCAGTGTGGCGTCAATCCCTCGCTGTTCCAGCAGCAGCGACAGCAGCGGCCCGGCCTGACCGACGCTAAGGCCGAAGACGGTAACTGACGCAATCGCCGCAGCCAGGCTCCAGCGCCGCTCGCGTTCGGGTTCTGGCAGCCTACTTGCATCCGTGCTTGGCATGGCCGCTGAACGGCTCCGACAGGGTGAGACACGACATGGAGTGGCACAGATCGCTGCTTTCCGGCAGCCGGGGGCAGGCGCCATTTCCGCTGATTGTCGCGGTGACGGCCTGCGGCACGCTGGGAATGCACCTGATCATTCCGGCCTTACCGGCAACCGCGAAGGCGCTCGACGTCTCCGCAGGAACTGTCCAGCTCACCATCACGCTGTATCTGATTGGCCTGGCAATTGGGCAGCTCCTGTATGGGCCGATATCGGATCGGTTCGGGCGTCGCCCGGTGCTTTTGGTGGGGCTGGCCTTGTTCACCCTGGCCAGCACTGCCAGTGCCGCCGCACCGAATGCCTGGATGCTGGTCATCGCCCGCATCCTGCAGTCGATCGGCGCCTGCAGCGGCCTGGTTCTGGGTCGTGCAATTGTGCGCGATGCGGCTGCGCCGGACCGGGCGGCAGCACAGCTCGCGTTGTTGACGATGGTGATGTCGGCGGCCCCTGCGATCGCCCCGGTGCTGGGCGGTTACGCGACCGCCTGGTTCGGTTGGCGAGCGGCATTCGCGCTGCTGGCGATTGTTGGCGCAGCCACGCTGGCGTTCGCGGTGGCGCTGCTGCCGGAGACCAGCGCGCTGCAGGCGAGCCCGAGGGCGCCGCTGTTCCTGAATTCGCTTCGCCTGTTCCGCTCGCGCGCCTTCTGCGGGTTCGTGCTGGGCGGAGCCTGCACCACCACATCGTTCTACGCCTTCATGGCGGCGTCGCCGTTCATTCTGGTCAACCTGCTGCACCAGCCGGCAGAGCGCGTCGGGCTTTTTTATCTGTTGCTGATGGCTGGGGTCGCGGCGGGCAGTCTGTCGGCCAATCGTCTGGCAGGAAAGATCCGAACACCGAACGCGCTCCGCATCGCCAACGCGATCGCAATCGCTGGGTCGGCGTGCTTCCTACTGGCCTACCTTGCCGGGTGGCTGAACGTGGTGTCGGTGATTGCACCGGTGGTGCTGTTCATGGTCGGCGCCGGAATGGCCAGTCCGTTCGCGCTGAGTGGCGCGGTCAGCGTCAATCCGCACGCGATCGGCGCCGCCTCTGGGCTGTACGGCTTTACGCAGATGTCTTACGGCGCGCTTTGCACCATCGTGGTGGAGGTTTGGCGGCCCGGGTCGGTGTTCACTGTCGCCATGGTGCTGTTCGGTTCGGCTCTGCTGGGTCAGGCAGCGCTTTCGTTTGCGGTGCGCCGAAGCTCGCTCGGTTGACCGCCGCGCGTGCCTCGTTCTTGGACGCCACCCTTCGCAGTCAGGTACATTGGCCACTTGTCGGTCACGGCCGTGGGGTCGATCTCCTCCCACTTCGGGTGTGTGCCGCGGGTCTCGCGGATATCGCCGACCACATTTGCGAGCTTGTCGTGGATCATCTGCAGCTGATCATGCTTGCTTTGGGATGTGTAGTTGCGCGTCACAAGCATCGCTCGGATCGAAAGGGTCTGCACACCCTCTTGCCCGAGGTTACGGTAGGTCAGCGTCGTTTTCTCATAAACCGGTGCCAGCCTGGCCGCCATCGCATCGCTTACGCCCAGCAACTTGTAGTCGCGGGAGAGTTCGCTCACCCAGTCAAGCGGCTGGCCCCCCACGGCCAGGATGGCCTGGATCTGATCGCCTTTCAGCGCTTCAAGGGCCGCATTCTGATCGGGATACTCCGTCGGCGCCCAGCCGATCAGCGCCATCGGGCTGAGGACCTGCTCGGTGATGATGGCACCGCCCCAGAACCCGAGCTTCTGACCACCCAGATCATCGAGGGACGTGAGAGGTTTGGACTTGAAGAACGGCATGCCCAAGATGCCGCCTGACGGTGCCGACTTTGCGATGAAATGCACTTCTTCGGTGTGCAAGAGCGCCAGAACCCGGATGCGTTCCTTGAGGTTCGTCTCCTTGGAGGCGCGGACGACAAGCGCATCAAGCTGAGTAACGCCGAGTTCCGCCTGATTGTCCATCACCCGATCGATGTTGGTCAACGAACCGTCCGACTCTGTGTTGATGATCAGCCCAGGCGCGGCCGCGTCGAACTCTTTCATGAGCCGATAATAGGTTCCGTTCGCGCCGCCTGATGAGACGACCATCGGCCTCTGTATCGTTTGGGCCCTCGCGCGACTTGTAGCTGAACAGAGGCCAAGCGCCGGCACTGCGGCAATGAACGTTCTTCGCTGCATGATCTTCTCCCTGTCTGTTCGTCAATGGAACCTAAACTCATGCGGATCGAGCGGCATGCGATGCTGAGTGAGCGGTGGCGTCGGCGTGCCTCGGTTGTTCAGGATGTATGCGGTGATCACCAGGACAACGGCCGCAAGCAGAGCCAAGGCGTATCTACGCATCGCCACGTGCCCCTCGTTGCTGCTTGCCTTGGGTGGGGCGCGTCAGAGAAATCCCGAGCGTGGCGGCTTCGCCGCGACAATTCGCTTGACTTCCTCCTTCTGCAAAATCTGATCTATCTGTGCAAAGGACAGATTGAGAGCATCGCGGATGCTGTCGATCGCTTCTTCCTTGAGGAACTGCTCGGTCGTGTTGCCGCTGCTGTCCTTCAGCAGGCTGGCCAACTCGCCAGCGGCCTTCGCAACCTTCCAACGGTCCGCCTGCCTGGCGACGAAGCGTTCAAACTCCTCGAGTTTGATGTCCGCCTGGTGCAGCGACGCCCTGAGCCGATCCACCAGCGCAGACAACTGATTGATCGAACGCTCCAGGCTGGCGTCGTTCGTTCTATGCAGCTCGACATAGTCATCGAGCTTTTCTCGCAGGGAATCGCGCATCGCGCTGATCGCCACCACGTTGGCGCTGGCCGCGGCGAAAGCCTTCCTCCGGTCGATCAGTTCCAACTGGAGCGTCTCGACCGGGTTGCGTCGCGCTGTCACTTTTAGAAACTTGAGCACTCGGATGCGCCACCAGCGCAGTATGAGCGGCAGCGCTGAAAACCCCATGAAGAGCGCAAGGCCGACGACGCATGCCAGGGCGATCGTCGTGATCGCCTGAAGCGCAAGCCAAGTGACCGGCGCCATTAATGCAAGCCCGGCCAAAGCACCCGTGCAATAGACGACTTTCTGCATCGGGGTGAGCTGCCTGAAGTCTTCCGGCAAATTCAAATTAAGGGGACTCATGGACATGACCTGGAACCCTCCAGTCGCGTCGACATGGCGATCTGGCCGCTATAGCGCTTGGGACGTATCGGGCGGGCGAAGGTTGCTACGGCTCGTAAGGGCCGAACCGTTCTGTCGTCGTTTACGGCTCAGCCTTCACCGTCATATCTGCGCGGGTCTTTCGTGACACCCGACATTGGTCAATCTCCCAGACTGCATGAGGACTATCCGCCAGCGTTCTCTAGGAGTCAAATAAAAACTCTCCGTTTCACATTGTCAGCAGCAATGCATTGGTTAGAATGACTTATTTCTCACGCTCGCCGCGGCGAGCATAGGCGCGAACCGCCCGCATGACGTCCTCGAACGGATCGGGGCCATGCGCCACGACGCGCCGCAGGATGGCCTCTGTGCGATCACGCTTCGGCAGTGGCAGTCGATCGCTGCTGAGCCGCTCGTGGCTGTTCCAATAGTTGTAGATGGCCGGGATCAGTTTGCTGTCGTACGCGGACAACGTGTCCTGATAGAGTATGCCATGATCCAGATACTCACCCCACACCGCCTCAAGAAACTCTAAGGGGTTTCCCGAGTCTTTGGTTGTCTCGTATTTCAGCGGTGGCGGGTCTGCTTTGACAAATGCCTCAAGTTTTTCCTTCCACATGAGTATCTCCGCGGCTTCGGCTACGGACATCATGCGGGCATAAACCGTCCGAACCACCGAATCCGACGCCGACTCGATAAATCGTTCGAGCGGTTTCCAGAGCTCTTCGGGCTGCTCGGGAGCCGCTCTGATGAAGTTGATGATTCGCTGCCGCATATTGTAGGCAAGTTCATCGTAGTAATTCCTGCCTTGCTGATGGAGTTCGGTAGGATCGATGATCTCGAGGTCGTCGGACACGGTTGCGTCCCTCAAATACTTGCTGAGCGGGTCCTGAACCCGAACAGGCGCTCACTGACAGATCCGAGTCCCGGCAACACCTGGCCTGCTTCGTTGACGGTCTCGTCAACGGCAACGCAGTAGAACTGCACATCGGGATGTTCCCGCACGAGCCGGTCGCGCCCTTGGCGAGAGACGACAAGGCTCACGAAGCTGATGTTTTGCGCCCCTCGCCGCTTGGCAATCTCAAGGGCTCGGGAAGCGGTGTCACCAGTCGCAATGACCGGATCCAGCATAATAACGAGCCGCTCGTTCATTTCTGGCAGGCTGACAAGATACTGGAGCAGTTTCTTGTTGGGATCTCCCTTGTCCCGATGGAGACCGATGTGGCCCGTCAGGGTCTGAGGCATCACCTCCTGAAATGCTTCTGCCATGACCAGTCCGGTGCGCAGAATGGGGACGATGACCGGGTCAGAACCTAGGGTTGTCCCGGAAGTCTCGCAGCCTCTGACCTCGAAAGTCATCGGCTCGGCTGGCAGAGCCGAGGTCACCTCGTATGCAAGCAATAGGCTGATGTGACGAACGAGGTGACGATACTCCGCACAGACGAGTGGTTCCCGACGCAGCTGCGTGAGCTTGTGCGACGCGAGCGCGTTGCGACTGATAGTGAAACCTCCGCTCATGACCCGAGCTCCCGCGACGACGCCTGGGGTCACGGCCGCCACAACGCAGCGCGCCAGCACGTCCGTGCGTGCAGCGGATTGCTAAGACTTTTTCTCGACCAGCGCAAATAAAATGTCGTGACAACCTTATCTTAAGATGACGACGGCCATTGGCAAGCGGACGTCGCTCGGACCCCTGTGGCGCTGGCGCCGGCGCGCAGGTAGGTGTCGAACGCCGTGGCCACGCAGCGCGCGAACGGGCGGCTGCCCTCAGGCGGGATTTGACCTTCCATTGCAGCGATGCACAGGCTGTCGGACCGCGCAACGGTTCCTGGCATGCGACGCACGCTTCTCCTGTTGTCCACTCTCTTCGCCCTGAGCACCGCCGCTTCGGCCGCCGATCTTCGCCTAGGGATCGCGGTCGAACCGGACTCGATCGATCCGCACTACCACAATTTCGGCGGCAACAAGGGCCTGATGCCGAATATTTTCGACGCGCTCACCTCGATTGATCCACAGGATCACCTGACGCCTGGCCTCGCGATGTCCTGGCAGCTGACCGACAGCACGACGTGGGAGTTCAGGCTGCGCGACGGTGTGACCTTTTCCGACGGCGCGCCGCTGACCGCCGACGATGTCGCGTTCACCATCGACCGCGTGCCGAATGTGCCGACCACCGTCACCGACATGTCGGAATACTTGAAGCAGATCGCGGGGGTCGAAGTGATCGATCCTCACACCGTGCGGTTCCATACCAAGGGACCATTCCCACTAGCCCCCGAGTACCTGTCCGCTATCGGCATCGTGTCGCGTGCGCACGGCGGAAGCGCCACCACGGCCGATTACAACAGCGGCAAGGCAGCGATCGGCACTGGGCCGTTCCGCTTCGTAAGCTGGGCGCGGGGCGATCGGATCACACTGAGGCGCAACGAAAAATGGTGGGGCGGAACGCCGGCATGGGACACCGTCACTATCCGCTACATCAAGAATCCGGCCTCGCGCCTCGCCGCATTGCTTGCGGGCGATGTGCAGCTCATCGACCAGGTCTCCGTGCAGGATATCGCGCGCGTCAAAGACGATGCGCGCTTCACTCTTGCGTCCGGTTTATCCGACGACATCGTCGGCTTCGTGTTCGACGTGCAAGAACGCTCTTCACCAAAGATCTCCGGTAACGACGGCGCACCGTTGCCTGCGAACCCGTTCCGCGACCGCCGCGTACGCGAGGCGGTGAACCTGGCGATCGATCGCGCCGCCATTCGGGATCGGATCATGAACGGCCAATCGGATCCGGACAATCAATACATGAAGCCGGGCCAGTATGGTTACGACCCCGACCTGCCGCCGCCGCGTTTCGATCCGCAACGCGCGCGGCAGTTGCTGGCCGAGGCGGGCTATCCGGATGGCTTCCATCTGACCGTGTCGTGCCAGAACGATCGCTTCGTCAACGACGCGGCGATCTGCCAGACGCTGGCGCAGATGCTGACCCGTATCGGCATCGCGGCCACGCCGGAGGTAATGCCGCACGCGGTATGGGTGCCGCGGGCCAACCGGCACGAGTTCAGTTTGTTCACCTACTTCTGGACCATCGATACGCCCGAGCCGTCGATCATGCTGATCAGCCAGCTCGCCACGCCGGATGCCGCGCGCGGCCGTGGCGCATTCAACCGCGGCGTCTACAGCAACCCCGCGTTCGATGCGGCATTGGACCAGGCGCTGGTGACGCTCGACCGCGATGCGCGCGAGGCACTGCTGATCAAGGCCACCGACCTCGCGTTCCGCGACTACGCGCTGACGCCGCTGCACCACCAGTTCAACATCGAGGCGATGACGCGTAGCATCCGCCATACACCACGGATCGACGGCCATCTGCGCGCCGTCGAAGTCCTGCCGCAAAAGGGAGAATGAAAATGGCCGACCAGCATCGCATGCCTACGCATCATCCGCGTATCATCGGCACGCGGCACATGGTGTCGTCGGCCAACTACCTGGCGGCCGCAGGCAGGTTTTTACATCCTCGAAGCGGGCGGCAATGCGATCGATGCCGGCGTGGCGGGTGGCATCGCGCTTGGCGTACTGCAATGCGAATACGTGCATTTCGCCGGTGTTGCGCCGATCATGATCCACTTGGCGGAGACCGGCGAGACGGTGTCGATCAGCGGCCTTGGGCCGTGGCCGAAGCTGGCCAGCGCGGCGTGGTTCCGCGAGCATCAGGGCGGCCGCATCCTGTCCAACATCAAGCGCTGCGTGGTGCCGGCGGCGCCGGATGCCTGGATCACCGCGCTGGAACGCTACGGCACCATGAGCTTCGCCGACGTTGCCGCGGCGGCGATCCGCTTCGGCCGCGAAGGCTTCGGCTTCCAGTCGATTTCGCACGAGGTAATGTCGGAGACAGTCGATGTCATCCGCCGCTACCCGCAGAACGCGGCGATATATCTGCCGAATGGCGAGGTGCCAAAGCCTGGAACGCGCTTCTTCCAGACCGATCTCGCCAACTCGATCCAGTACATGGCGGACCAGGAAGCAGCCGCCGCACGCAAGGGCGGGCGTGCCGCGGGGCTCGCGGCCGCGCGCGATGCATTCTACCGTGGCGATATCGCGCAGAAGATCGTCGCCTATCACAAGGAGAACGATGGCTGGCTGCGGGAAGACGATCTCGCGGAGTTCCGTTCGGACGTGGAGACCCCGCTGCATGTGCGCTATGACGATGTGACAGTATTCGGCTGTCGCCCATGGTGCCAGGGACCAGTGCTGCTGCAGACCCTGAAGATCCTCGACGGCATCGATCTGAAAGCGCTGGGCCATAACTCGCCCGACTTATGTCCATACGATTATAGAGGCGCTGAAGCTCGCGTTCTCCGATCGGCATGCCTATTACGGCGACCCAAAGTTCATCGACGTGCCGATCGATGCGTTGCTGAGCGACGCCTATGCGGCGCGACGGCGCACGCTGATCGATCCGGCCAGGGCATGCCCGGAAATGCCGCAAGCCGGCACCGCAGAAGAACTGGGGATCGCAGCCCGTGCCGCACCCGTAGCCAAGGCGGACCGCGAATATGTCGAGGGCGATCCCGACACCTCGTATGTCTGCGTCATCGATCGCCACGGCAACTGCTTCTCGGCCACGCCAAGCGATGGCGCGATCAACGGTCCGGTCATTCCCGGCACAGGTCTCGCACCGTCCTCGCGCGGCATGCAGTCCTGGACCGATCCCGCGCATCCCGCCTGCCTCGCACCTGGCAAGCGACCGCGGCTGACGCCAAATCCTTCGATTGCCATGCGCGACGGCAAGTGGATCATGCCGTTCGGCTCGCCGGGCAATGACGTGCAGCCGCAGGCGATGCTGCAGGTGTTCCTCAACATGGTGGTGTTCGACATGACGCCGCAGCAGGCAATCGAGCAACCGCGCTTTGCCTCATCCAGTTTTCCCTCCTCGTCCGATCCGCACAGCTACACGCCAGGCCGCATGAGCATGGAGCGGCGCTTCAGCGATGAGACCGCGGCGGCGCTCGATCGTATGGGCCACAGCGTCAACTGGTGGCGCGAGTGGGAATGGAAGGCCGGCTGCGTCTGCGCCATCGTGCATGACCGTCAAAGCGGCCTGTTGGAAGGCGGCGCCGATATACGCCGCCCAGGCGGCGTGCGCGGTTGGTAAGACTTGCGGCTGGTGCGGCGTTGCTCGCTTTTCTCGCAGCGCCGTGCAGCGCTGCCGATCCGAACGCGTTGTGGAAGATCGTCGGTGGCGAGTGCTTGCCGGACGAGGAGCAGCATCACTCGCCGGAACCGTGCGAAGAGGTCGACCTTGCCGGTGGGTACGCGGTGCTCAAAGACATCGTCGGCGACACGCAGTTTCTGCTCATTCCGACTGCGCGTGTCACCGGCATCGAGAGCCCCGAAATATTGGCACCCGGCGCACCGAACTATTTCGAAGCCGCCTGGCAGGCGAGGCATTTTGTAAACCAGCGAGCGCATCAGGACCTGCCGCGTGACGACGTGAGCCTGGTGATCAATTCAAAGGATCGCCGCTCGCAGAACCAGCTGCACATTCACGTGGACTGCGTGCGCCTCGACGTACAGGCGGCACTACGCCACCACGCAAACGTCATCAGCACGCATTGGGCGCCATTCCCAGAAGAGCTGGTCGGCCACGACTACATGGCAATGCGCATCAATCAACCGGACCTGACACAGGCTAATCCGTTCCTGTTGCTCGCCGATGGCATTCCAGGTGCGCGAGGCGACATGGGAAACTACACGCTGGCGGTTGTTGGCCAACCCAATGGTTTCGTGCTGCTCGCCGGCCACGGTTGGGGAGAGGCATTACAGGACCATTCCTGCGCCGCGGCGCACTGATCTCGGGAGAACTCTGCATGCAACTCGGCTTCAACCTGCCGATCAGCGGCCCCAATTCCGCGCCACGCAGCCTCGCCCGACTTGCACAGGAAGGCGAAGCGCTTGGTTACGACTATCTGACGCTGACCGACCACGTTGTGCTGCCTGACGTAAGCTCGCCCGGCTATCCGTATTCCGAGTCCGGCGAATTCATCGCCAATGCGCCGGCCGAGCGGCACGAACTGTTGACGGCCACGTCGTTCATCGCCGCCAAGACGTCGCGTATTCGCTTGGTCCTGGCGGTTCTGGTGGTGCCACACCGCCCCGCGGTGCTCGCCGCCAAGATGCTGTCCACCATCGATGTGCTGTCCGAGGGCCGCTTGGTCATCGGTATAGGCGCCGGCTGGTTGAAGGCGGAATTCGATGCCGTGGTCACCACGCCGTTTGCGGAACGTGGTGCCGTGACGGACGAATACCTGGAGGCGTTCCGCGCCTTATGGACTCAGGACCACGCACGCTTCGACGGCCGCTACACGAAGTTTGCCGACCTCGTATTTCTACCGCGCCCGGTGCAGCAACCGCATCCGCCGATCTGGGTCGGCGGTGAGAGCGGCCCCTCGATGCGTCGTGCCGCGCGTTTTGGCAACGCGTGGTACCCGATCGGTTCAAACAACAAGCACCTGCTCGACACGCTGCCACGGCTCGCAAACGGCATTGCACGTCTGCGCCGACTGACCACTGAGGCGGGACGCGAGCCGACGGCCGTATCCGTCGTATATCGGGTGAAGCGCTACGGACATTCCGTGCCGCCGGTCGCGTCGGATGGGGAACGGCGCCTGTTCTCTGGCGATGATGCCGACATCATTGCCGACCTGCGTGCGCTGCGCGAGCTCGGCGTGACCGCGATCGATGTTGAGGTCGAGGGGCACGACGAGGTCGCCACCATCGCAAATATGCGTCGCTTTAAAGCAGCGATATTCGATCGAGTTCTGATCCCTGCGGCGGCGCACGCCGTCAGTGGTAATTCGTGCCCGAAAAGCATCACGCGTCATATGTGACGCGGATAACATCCTGGCCCCGGCCGGCATCGTACATTGCAGGCAAAGGGGAAGAAATGACGGTGAAGAGAAATCCACTTACCGTTGCGCCAGGTTGCATCGAGCCGCCACCACGCTTCGTATTTCGACCGGCCCGAAGCTGCGTCGTTCTGTTGGCTCTGGCGTCGGCGCTGGCGGCAAATTCCCGCGCGGCCTCCAATACTGACCAGCCCGCAGGAAGTCCCCATTGGGCGGGGCAGGCTCTGCGTGATGCATCGCGAAGCAGGCCGCCAGGCTCGATCTCAGCCGAGCCCGCGCCCGCGGTCATTCCGGAACTTCAGAGATTCCGCGATCCGGATGGGTATACGGCAAACTATCAATCAGCCGGTGAGACCGCGACCGAGGGCGAGGCATTCTTCATGCCACTCGGCACCAACGGGCGCACCTGTCAGACATGCCACCAGCCCTCGGCTGGCTGGAGCATCACACCATCACGGATTTAAAAAGCATTTCACCGTTCTGCCGGAACCGCGCCATTGTTCCGCCCCGTGGACGGCGCCGTGTGCCCGTCAGCGGATACATCGACGTACCAGGCGCGTCTTGCCGCCTACGATCTCGTTCTCGGCAAGGGTCTCATCCGGGTTTCGATCAAACTGCCGGATCCACCGACATTGCAGTTCAGTGTGGTCGACATCCAGGATCCCTATGGCTGCACCACGAACCCACAGTTTGGATTGACAAGCTTCGGGCCCTCCGCGCCGACACAAGGCAGCGTCTCGGTCTACCGCCGTCCGCTGCCATCTACCAACCTTCGCTTCCTGACGACCGTCATGTGGGATGGGCGTGAAGCATCACTGCAATCGCAGGCCAGGGACGCAGCGCTGATTCATTTCCAGGCGGCGGCCGCACCAAGCGATGCGCAGATCGCGCAGATCGTCGCATTCGAATTGGGACTCTATTCCGCGCAGATCAACAGCACCGGCATTGGCCGGCTCAACGACCGCGACGCTGAGGGTGGTCCAATCGCCTTGTCCGATCAAACCTTCTTCGCCGGGATCAACGATCCGCTTGGCGGCAATCCCACCAGCGTGCCGTTCAGTCCCGATGCGATGACATTGTTCAGCGCCTGGGAGGACGTTTCGGCAGCAGATGCAGAGCAAGATCCAAATGCGGACAGCATCCTGCGCGGCGAGAGGTTGTTCAACGAAAAGCCGGTCACCATCACGGGAGTTGCAGGACTGAATGACACGCCTGACCGAGCGACAGTGAAAGGCTTCTGCACCACCTGTCACGACACGCCGAACGTCGGCAACCACAGCGTTCCGCTGGCAATCAACATCGGCGTCGTCGCACCGGTGGCCGATGGACTGGACACAGCGGGGCTACCGGCATTCACCCTTCAGTGCGATGCAGGTCCGTTGGCCGGGACAATCTACCACGTCACCGACCCGGGAAAGGCGTTGATCAGCGGCCAGTGCGCCGATATCGGCAAGACCAAAGGTCCGATCTTGCGAAACCTCGCGGCCAGGGCGCCCTACTTCCACAATGGCTCCGCCGCGGATCTCGACCACGTCGTGACCTTTTACGACAGTCGCTTCGGGATCGGCTTCACTGATCAGGAGAAGCGTGACCTGATCGCGTTCCTGAAATCACTCTGACGAGTCTGACCGTTTCAGGCGGTTTGCGACATGGCTTGCGCCGCGATTTAGAGCGGCCAGAATAGGCCGGCTGGAAGCACACGGTTTCTTCCGGTCCGCGGACTTGTGGAGTGAGCCATGAAGGTCTCGTATTTCGAAACCGGCCGCTACGTCGCACCACCGGATATGCCGCGCGAATGGCCGGTGCCGTCCGGCAATTACGATGCCGCCGTCGGCACGGAAGCGCTGCGTGGCATGGTGGAGCGGGTAAAGTTCGTCGAGTTCGATGGGTTTCGATTGGATCAGCCTGTCCGAGCACCACTACTCGCCGCGCATCCTGACGCCGTCGCCGGTCGTCGCTGCCACCTGGCTCGCCGCCCGCACCGAGCGGATCAAGATCGCCATGCTTGGACCGATCGTGCCGGTCAGCAATCCGATCCGCATCGCCGAAGAGATGGCGATGCTGGACACGCTGGCACCAGGTCGCATCGTCATCGGTCTGCTGCGCGGCACTACCAACGAATACCTGAGCTACGACCTGAACCCGACCGAGGCGCGCGAGCGCACCGACGAGGGGATGGACCTGATCCTGAAGGCATGGACCGAACCGCAGCCCTTCGGCTGGCAGGGACGGCACTTCCAGTATCGCACCGTGTCGATCTGGCCGCGCCTGCAGGACCCGCCGCCGCCGACCTACGCCCTGGGCACCAGCGCCGAAGCCGGCGAGTTCGCCGCGCGCCATCGCATCGGGCTGGGCGTGTCGTACGGTACGTTCGAGATCATGGCGCGGGCGACCAATTACTACCGCGAACGCTGTGCCGAGTACGGCTGGCAGCCCGGGCCGGAGGATATCATCTATCGCGCCAACATGATCCTCGGCGAAACCGACGAGGAAGCCGAAGCGACCTTGCAGCGGCGCGATCGCCAAGGGGCATTTCCGGTGCGGCCGTCACTTCGCGACGCGCTGCTGGATGCCGACATCAAGCGCAACGTGGCGGGCGAGCGGCGCGCTCAGCCCGTCGGCGGCGTGTTGCCGATCAGCTTCTGCGGCGGCCCGGACCGGATCGTCGAGCAGATCCGCCAGTGCCGCGAGAAAGTCGGCGCCGGCGTGCTCGATCTGTCGCTGCAAGATCCCGGCACCGGCGATACTGACGCGATGCTGGGGGCGCTCGAGCTGTTCGGGCGGAAGGTTCTGCCGCGCATTCGGGAGATCTGACGGTGGCGGTTCAGCAGGCGGCGTTCAACGAAGGCTTCGTCGATGCGGACGGTTTCCGCATCCGCTACATGGAAGCGGGGCAGGGCACGGCGGTGATCCATCTGCACGGTGCCGGTGGCATGCGGCTGACGCAGGCGCATACGCTGCTCAGCCGGCAATACCGGGTCATCGTGTTCGAGATGCCTGGCTTTGGTCTGTCGCCGGTCAACGATCGCACACAGAGTGTGCGCGAACTCGGCGCGACAATGGCCCGTGCGATGAGCGCCCTCGGTATCGAGCGATACAACGTCATCGCCACGTCGTTCGGTGCCCGGGTCGCCTTATGGATGGCGCTGCAACGACCCGAGCGCATACTGGCGCTGGTGCTGGAGGCGCCGGCCGCAATCCGTCCGGCTGGTCACCAACCGCCGTCGGGCACGCCGGAGCAGATCGCACGCCAGATCTTCGCGCATCCAGAACGCGCCGCACCGATGGCACCTGTTGATCCGGACGTACAGGCAAAACAGCGTGCACTCGTCGGGCGACTGCGCGGGCCGGATCGCGACAGCGATCTTGAAATGCAGCTACGTGATCTCGCGACGCCGACGCTTGTGTTGTTCGGCACGTCCGAGAGGGTGATACCGCCGGAGATGGGACGGCACTACAAGACGCTGCTGCCAAACTGCCAACTCGTGTTCGTTTACGATGCGGGGCATGAGATCAGCACCGATCGTCCGGAGGCGTTTGCCGATGTGACGGCGGATTTCCTGGAGCGGCACGAGGCATTCGTGATCAACCGCAAGGACACGCTAATCAGCCCGTAATCACTTGCCGATGCAGAAGCGGGCGAACAGCGTATCGAGGATGTCCTCGACACCCACGCTGCCGGTGATGCGGCCCAGTGCACGTAACGCAAGTCGCAGGTCCTCGGCGCGGAGTTCGGGCAGATCGGCACAGCGCGCCCCGGCCAGACGCGCCGCAGCTTCCTGCAACGCGGCTCGATGCCTTGCCTGCGTCAGCGGCGGCGGTCCCGCACCTTCAGTCAGCGACCGCGCGGCTGCCTCAAGTCGTGCGCGCACTGCCGGTAGTCCCTCGCCGGTCAGAGCGCTCACCGCAATCGCGTCCGCCGGCACTGTGCCTCCGAGATCGATCTTGTTAGCCACGACAACGATCTCCCCCTCCCCTCGCGGGAGGGGGGTAGGGGGAGGGGGCTTCGGATCACCAACCCCCTCCCCCCGCCCCCCTCCCGCAAGGGGAGGGGGAGCGTCGCCAGCCTCCACTACCACGATGACCAGATCTGCCGCTGCGGCTCGCGCGCGTGCTCGCCTGACTCCTTCGGCTTCAATCTCATCCACCGTGTCCCGCAGCCCCGCCGTGTCCACCAGCGTAACCGGCACGCCGGCCAAGACGACGCGGGTCTCCAACGCATCGCGGGTCGTGCCCGGGGTCGCCGACACGATCGCCACATCCCGCTCGGCCAGTGCATTGATCAGCGATGACTTCCCGACGTTCGGCGCGCCGGTGATGGCGAACACCAGCCCCTCGCGCAGCCGCTCGCCGCGCCGGTTATCGTCGAGATGTGCCGCAACTGCGCATCGCAGAGCGTCTAGCTCAACAATGGTCTGATCTTCCACCTCCGGCGGCAGATCCTCGTCCGGGAAGTCGATCAGGGCCTCCTGCTGCGCCAGCAACAGGCGCAGTCGCTCCGCCCAGTCGCCATACAGCGTGCCCAACGCACCATCGAGCTGACGCAGTGCCTGGCGCCGCTGCGCTTCCGTCTCCGCCGCCACAAGGTCATGCACCGCCTCTGCGGCGGTCAAGTCCATCCGACCGTTCAGAAATGCGCGACGCGTGAACTCTCCGGCCTCCGCTGGCCGCGCGCCAAGCGCGACCAGTGCATCGGCCACCCCCGTCAGCACCGCCCGGCCGCCGTGCAGGTAAAGTTCCGCCGAATCCTCGCCGGTGTAGCTGCCTGGACCCGGCAGCCAGACCACCATGCCTTGATCCAGCTCGGATCCTTCGACATCCCGCAGGCGGCGGAACGACGCCCGCCGTGGCGCGGGCACGCGCCCGCACAGCGACGCGAGGATCCCACGGCTGGCAGCCCCGCTCACCCGCATCACCGCGAGCGCCGCCTGGCCTGATCCGGAAGCGACCGCGAAGATGGTGTCTGCGTTCATCTCTTCCTATGTCACGCCGACACACAGAGGGCGCAACGCCCAGGGAGCGCGACCATGGCCGCACCGGAAAACCTGCTGCGCCACGAAACATCGCCCTATTTGCTGCAACACGCCGAAAACCCGGTGCACTGGCGGCCCTGGGGCCCGGCGGCACTGGAGGAGGCGAAAGCGGGAAACAAGCCGATCCTGCTCTCGATCGGCTACGCGGCCTGCCATTGGTGCCACGTCATGGCGCACGAATTGTTCGAGAACCGAGAAACTGCGGCGCTGATGAACGAACGCTTCGTCAACATCAAAGTTGATCGCGAGGAGCGGCCGGATATCGATCACCTCTACATGTCCGCGCTGCACGCCATGGGCGAACAGGGTGGCTGGCCTCTCACCATGTTCATCGCACCCGACGGGGCGCCATTCTGGGGCGGCACTTACTTCCCGCCCGAGCCACGCTGGGGCCGCCCCTCGTTCGGTCAGGTGCTGCAAGGGGTGTCGGACGCCTGGCGCACTGGACACGACATGGTGCAGAAAAACACCGCCGCGCTGCGCCGGGTGCTCGCCGGTATGTCCGATGCAAATCCCGGCGATCTGCCCACCCCGACGCATCTCGATGCAGTCGCCGCCGCCTTGCTGCGATTGAACGATTGGGAGCAAGGCGGGCTGCGCGGCGCCCCAAAATTCCCCAACCCGCCGATCTTTCGCTTCCTTTGGCAGAACGCGTTCCGCACCGGCGCGCACGAGGGGCAAGACGCACTGCACCTGATGCTGACGCGCATGTCACAAGGTGGAATTCTATGACCATCTCGGCGGTGGTTACGCGCGCTACTCCACTGATGCGATCTGGCTGGTGCCGCATTTCGAGAAGATGCTGTACGACAATGCGCAATTGCTGGAACTGCTTGCGTTCGCACACACCCATCGCCCCGATCCGCTGTATGCAGCGCGCGCGCAGGAAACAGTCGGTTGGATGACCCGCGACATGACGGCCGAACATGTGAACGGCCGCGCCGCGTTCGCCGCATCAGAGGACGCGGACAGCGAGGGCGAGGAGGGAAAATTCTACGTCTGGACCGAAGCGGAGGTGGACGCATTGCTTGGCGATGCTTCGCCCGCATTCAAGCGGGCCTACGACGTCACGCGTGGGGGCAATTGGGAGGGTCACACGATCCTGCGCCGGGTCACACCGCCTGGTAACCCGGAAGAAGAGGCAGCGCTGACCCGCTCGCGGACCGTGTTGTTCGAAGCGCGCGCCAAGCGCATCCGCCCGGGACGCGACGACAAGGTGTTGGCGGATTGGAATGGCCTCGCCATCGCCGCACTGGCACGCGCGGCAACGGTGTTCAACCGGCCCAATTGGCTGGCCCGCGCAGAAGAAGCCCAGGACTTCATCCTGGCAGAAATGTCAGCGACGGATGGGCGCGTGCAACATGCTTGGCGACTGGGTCGCGTCACAGCCGTGGGCCTCCTCGACGACCAGGCGTCGATGGCGTGCGCTTCGCTGGCACTGTACGAGGCGACGGGCGACGCGCAGCGCCTCGCGCAGGCGGTCCGTCTGGCAAAGGCTGCGGAAGCGGCATTCACCGATGGGCAGGGCGGGTTCTACACCACCGCGGCAGACGCGACAGATGTGCCGCTGGCGCGCCCTCGCACCGCAGCGGATAATGCGACACCGGCGGGAAATGGTCTGCTAGCAGAGGTCTTCGCGCGTCTCTGGCATCTGACTGGGGACTCGGATTGGCGCACTCGGTGTCAGGCGCTGCTGCGAGCGTTTACCGGTAACCCCGATCAACTGGCCGCAATGCCGACACTGCTTGCGGCCGCTGACCTGCTGGAAGAAGGGGCAACTGTCGTTGTCGCTGGCCAAGCGGAGCAGCCATTGGTTGACGCGCTGACCCGCACAGCGCTTGCCTCACCTGATCCTGCTGTCGCCTTGCTGCGCGCAATACGTCCCGACGCATTGCCCCCCAGTCATCCCGCTTCTGGCAAGTGGTCCGGTAACGAAGGCGCAGCCGCATTTGTTTGTCGGCGCAGCGTATGCGGCTTGCCGGTGACCGACGTCGCGTCATTAGCCATGCAGCTGAAGCAGCGAATGCAAGCATGACCTGCGGCAGGAGCTAAACTGCTCCGCAGCAGCGCTTGTACTTCTTTTCCGAACCGCATGGACATGGGTCGTTGCGGCCAATCTTTGGTATTCGCTGCATCGGCGCACTGAGCAGCGGGTGCCATGATCCGGTCCAGTGCGCCTTGGTGGCCAATGCGATGTCGGGCAGCATTTTGACCAGCGAAGAGCGCCGCTCGTAGGAAAGCGCACCGCCCGCGCCCCCCTCGTCATCAGGCAGCGGCGCAAGCAGAGGCATGACCAGTGTATCGACCAGGCGCCACGCGCACCGGACCAGCGGCGAGAGCGGTCAGCAGCCCGTCGGCTTCCTCGAGGCACCGGTTTTCCGGGACCGTACGCAACAACGCAAGATCGAGCCATGCCAACTCGTCCTCGTCGAGTGCATCGCCAGGTTCATGCGGAGCTAAAGCAGACCAACCGACGCTTTGCGCAGGATCGTCGATGGGGACAAGCTGGAGTTCGACGAAAACGCCGCGGGTCCTCGGGATGTTCCGCCGCAGCACGGACCTGCTCCAGCCAGTCCTTCCGGTCGATGTCGCGGAACGAGTGACTCAGGCGGCCGAGCCTGCCAGCCGCGCTCACGCGCGCAATGCGATCGGTTGCACCAAGCAGCAGGATGGCTTCCTGCCAACCGAACCAGATGAGACTGTCGGCCGGAGTCCGCATTCTCATCGTCCAGCCGATCGAGCAGCGCCAGCAGCCTTTCGCGCGAAGCGCGGCCCTCCCATGCCAGCCGCGCCAACGCCAGCATCAGCCCGCTGCGAACATCCTCGTCAGCAGACGGGATCTGCAATCAATTCGCTGATCGCCGCTTCATTGCCATCGAACAATCCAAGCAACAATTGGGCAACCGGCGTCGTACGGTCCTCGGTGAACAGCCAGTCCAGCTCGATCTCTGATCGGCGCAGCAGTGCAAGGAATGCGGAACAAGCGGTCGCCTCGCGCGCGGCGGCCAAAGCATGCAGGCCAAAGCGCAGCAGCTTCTCCTCATGCGGCAACGGAAGCCGACCGTCAGCCATGCTCTGCGCCACCGCAATCACGGCTGGGGCAAATGCAGCGGATTGGCTCGCCACCGCGCGCATCGCTTGTTCGGGGATGCCGACAGCGTTCTCGAGTGCGACTCGGATGTTCTCTGGGGTCATGGAGAATCCTACCCGAACGCTGCCCTTGACACATGCCTCAGGGCGGCGCTGGCATTCGTCCCCGTGCCTCAGATATCGCTCCATACCCCGGTCGGTGACGTCTCCGTCTCGGAAGAGGACGGTGCCATTGTCTCAGTCGATTGGGGCTGGGGTAGTCGACAGAGCGAAACGCGACTGCTGCGGCGTGCCTGCGACCAACTGCACAAGTACTTCGACCAGGAGTTGTCCGAGTTCGATTTGCCGCTCGCTCCTGCCGGAAGCCTCTATCAACAAAGAGTGTGGCAGGCGCTGTGCGCGATTCCCTACGGAGCGACCAAGACCTATCTCGACATCGCCAGAGTGGCCGGCGGCAGCCCCAGGTCGGTCGGCCAGGCCAATGGCAACAATCCCATTCCGATCCTCATCCCCTGTCACCGCGTCGTCGCAACGACACATATCGGCGGCTATTCCGGTGGTGACGGCCTCGACACAAAGCGATGGCTGTTGGCGCTTGAAGCACAAGCGCCGCCATTGCTGCGGTCCATTGCCCCTGCGGCCGCCTGACCGGCCCAATGCGTACGGAGAAAACCATGATCAAGGCGATCCGCATCCACACGCCCGGTGGTCCAGAGGTGATGAAGTGGGACGATGTACCGCGCCCTGAGCCCTGCCCTGGCGAAGCACTGATCAAACAGGAAGCGGTCGGCCTCAACTACATCGACGTCTATTTCCGATCGGGCCTGTACAAGGCGCCTTCCATGCCGCTGACCATTGGCCAGGAAGGGGCAGGGAGCGTCGTAGCCGTCGGACCGGGGGTAACGAACGTCAAGCCGGGTGACCGCGTCGCCTACGCCGGCTCGCTAGGTGGCTATGCAACTGAACGCGTCATTGCTGCTGACCGGCTGGTAAAACTTCCCGAACTCGATCGATTTCAAGACCGCGGCGGCGATGATGCTGCAGGGCATGACCGCGCAATACCTGATCCGTCGCACCTACCGTGTGAAGGAAGGCGATACCATCGTGACGCACGCGGCCGCCGGAGGCGTCGGCCTGATCCTGTGCCAGTGGGCGAAACACCTGGGCGCCACCGTGATTGGCGTTGTGTCGACCGAGCAGAAGGCGGAACTGGCACGCGCGCACGGCGCAGCGCATACCGTCATCGGCCATGCCAACCTGGCCGCAGAGGTAAAGCGCATCACCGGCGGGGCGATGGTGCCGGCGGTTTATGATAGTGTCGGCAAGGACACCTGGAACGCCAGCCTTGATTGCCTGGCACCACTCGGCCTGATGATCAGCTATGGCAATGCATCCGGCCCGGTGCCCCCGTTCGATATCGGAGTTTTGTCGGCAAAGGGCAGCCTGTATGTGACCCGGCCGAGCCTCGCGACGTACACGGCCAAACGCGAAGATCTGGAGAAGGTAGCGGGAGAACTGTTCGAGGTGGTGTCGAAGGGCATCGTCAAGATTGCGGTGAACCAGACCTTCCCGCTCAAGGATGCGGCAGCGGCACACATAGCCTTGGAGTCGCGCAAGACCACTGGCAGCACCGTGCTGCTGCCCTAACCGGAAGTCAGTCCACCGCGGCGCCCGCGAACACGGAAGAAGGCTGCGAGCGGCGTCGCGGGAGTTTCCTCCCTAAGAGGACCGGTGCTACTGACCAGCGGGCAATGAGCGACGCTGCCCGCCCGCCCCGGATCCGCACCAGCAGCCGAACCCGAACGACCGCCATGATCGTGGCCTGCGCCATGTTCATGCAGAACCTCGACTCGACGATCATCGCCACCGCGCTGCCCACGATGGCGAAGGCGTTCGGTGCCGAACCAGTGCATATGAACGTCGCGCTGACCTCGTATCTGCTGTCGCTCGCGGTGTTCATTCCCGCCAGCGGCTGGGTCGCCGATCGCTACGGCGCGCGCACCGTGTTCCGCGCCGCAATCGCCGTTTTTACCATTGGCTCGGTGCTTTGCGGTCGGGCCGACAGCCTGGCTTTCCTGGTCGGCGCGCGTGTCCTGCAAGGCATCGGCGGCGCAATGATGGTGCCGGTAGGCCGCTTGGTGTTGCTGCGCACCGCGGCGAAACAAGAGCTCGTCGCAGCGATGGCGTGGCTCACGGTTCCGGCGCTGCTCGGCCCGGTGCTTGGGCCGCCCGTTGGCGGATTCATCGTCACCTACTTCAACTGGCGCTGGATCTTCGACATCAATGTGCCGATTGGCATCCTCGGCATCGTCCTGGTCAGCATCTTCGTCGAAGAAGTGCGCGAGCCGCCGCGTGGCAAGTTTGATGGAGTCGGGCTGATCCTCTCCGGCGTCGCACTGTCGTGCCTGATGTTCGGGCTGGAAACGGCAGGTCGCGGCGTCGTGCCGCGCGACCTGACCGAGGCGATGATCGGCACCGGCCTGGTCGCGCTGGTCGCCTATCTGTTGCACGCGCGGCATCACGTAGCGCCGCTGCTGGACTTGTCGCTGATGCGCCTGCCCTGCTTCGGTGTGGCACTATCGGCGATGATGCCGTTCCGCGTCGGCATCGGCGCCATTCCCTTCCTGCTGCCGCTGATGCTCCAGGTGGGGTTCGGTGCTTCTGCCGTGCAGAGCGGCATGATCACCTTCGCAAGCTCTGCCGGCGCCTTGGTGATGAAGCCGGCGACCCAACGCGCGCTGCGACTCTTCGGGTTTCGCGATACCTTGGTATGGAACGGTGTGATCTCGGCGGCGATGATCGCGATCTGCGCAGCCTTCCGCCCCACTTGGCCCGCTGCGGCGATTTACGGGGCGCTGTTGATTGGTGGCTTTTTCCGCTCGCTGCAGTTCACCGCCTACAACACGCTTGCTTACGGTGACGTGCCACGCTCGCGCATGAGCTCCGCGACCAGTCTCTATGTCACCGGTCAGCAGCTCGCCGCAGTTCTCGGTATTTCAGCCGGCGCGGTGTCGCTGGAGATCTCGATGGCGCTGGCTGGACGAGCGATTCCCGAGCCGATTGATTTCAGCCATGCCTTCCTCGTCGTCGCGCTTTTCACGTTGTCCGCCGCACCGATTGCGCTGTGGATGCCGCGCAATGCCGGCGACGAACTGACGGGCCGCCGATCTGTGCCTGCGCAGCCAGTGCGCGGTGCGGCAGATTAGGGACGCACAACTTCAGCGCTTGATTTACTCGGCGGGCAACACTGCGTCGGCGCCTTTCTTCTTCAGCATAACCACGAGGAACTTTGCCGGCTTCGTCGTGCTGGCGTTGCGCCCGACCGTATGCACATCGTTAGGGCCTTCGTAGAAAGTCTGTCCTGGCGTCAGGGTGACCTCTTTGCCGCCTCTGACCTGCTCGATGACCGATCCTTCCAGCACGTAGACAAAGGCGTACGCATCGTGCCGATGGATGGTTTCCACAGCTCCAGGCGGATACTCGACGGAGAGCATCAGCATTTCCCTTCCGGGCGCGTCAGCGACATCTTTCTGCATGATGGGAACCACAATTGGCTGCGGCGCGGCATGCGCAGGCGCCGCGAGCTGTGCGCTTCCTGCGAGAACAAGCGTCGCTCCAATATTCCGAACGTATGACATGGCTGCCTCTGCTGGCGATTAGAAGAAAGAGGGATCCGGGATCAGGCTTTCTGTGAGTGGCGCAGCCATTCGTCGAAACCGATGCGACCAAGGCGCGCCTCTCCCAGCGGCACAAGCGAACGCTCCTCGACGAGGCCGCCGAAGTATCGGGCCCCAGGGTCCCCTACGACCTCACGCGGGTCGCCGACCGCCTTTAAATAGCGGGCGACGATTTCGTTGAATGGTGCCCGTTCGGGACCGGCAATTTCGACGATGCCGTTTCGTGGCGCTGCGATCGCCACGTCGGCAACGTTGGCAGCAACGTCATCCGCCGCGATCGGCTGGAACATGCCTGTCGCGATCCTGACCTTGTTTCCCTCCGTACCTGAATCCGCGATGCCGCGAAGGAATTCCAGGAACTGGGTCGAGCGGATGATGGTGTAGGGGACGCCGGAGGCCACGATCAGTTTCTCCTGGGCGACCTTGGCGCGGAAATAGCCATTGTCCGACCGGTCGATGCCGACGATGGAGAGCGCGACATGGTGTCGGACACCCGCCGCGGTCTCCGCCGCGAGAAGGTTGCGCCCGGAGGTCTCGAAGAATTCCAGCACCGCCTTGTCTTCGAATGAGGGAGAGTTGGCGAGGTCGATCACGACCTGCGCGCCGGTCAGGGCCTCTTTGAGCCCCTCACCTGTGATGGTGTTCACTCCGGTATTGGGCGCCGCGGCGATGACCTCGTGGCCGCCCTGTCGCAGGATGGCGGTAGTCTTCGAGCCAATCAGCCCGGTGCCACCGATGATTACGATCTTCATGGCGTTATCCTTCCGTTGTTGATGACTGGCGACCCACTCGGGGAGGCGAACGACTGACCGCCCACGAACGTCACCGTCTCGTCGAGCGGGGCGCGGCCCGTACGGGCGTAACTCACCGCGGGGTCCTCGTACCCGATCGACATGCCGCAGAACAGGATGAGCCCCTCCGGGGGTGACAGGATCTCCGCGACCGTCTCGCGAACCTGCGACCACGCCATCTGCGGGCAACTGTGCAGCCCTTCGGCGCGCAGCAGCAGCATGACGGTCTGCAGATACATGCCGACGTCGGCCCATTGTGGCCGGCCCAGGTCGCTGTCGATGTAGCAGAACAGGGCGGCGGGCGCGCCGAAACAATTCCAGTTGGCGATGGCCGCGCGCTGGCGCGCCTCCCAGTCTTCGCGCGCAATGCCCAGCGCACTGTAGCGTTCCTTGCCGAAGGCGGAGCGGCGTTCTCCGTATGGGGACTTCAGCGCGCGCGGGTACATCTCGTACTGCCGCTCGTCCCAGGGGTCGCCGTGGGCCACACGCTCGACGGCGCGCGTCTTGAGCTCGGCGAGCGGCTCGCCGGTCAGCACGTAGGTGTTCCACGGCTGGATGTTCGATCCGGATGGCGACCAGGCCGCGGCGGACAGCACGCGCTCCAGCACCTGCCTTGACACAGGCTCGTCTTTGAATCCGCGCACCGCCCGTCGGCTTGTGACCGCCTCATATACGTCCATGATCGCCTCCTTGCCGCCGGCCATCCGTTTCGTTCAAACGCAAGCGGTCGTCTTAGTCCGGCCCTAACCCAACAAGCGGTCAGTACTCCCAGGGCCCCGGCACCCAACGAAAGACGTCGCCGTTGACCGCAACATGGCAGACGGACGGGAACGACAGATGAGTGGCCACCAGCGACTCGCGGTTTGCCGCCAGCTCCCGCAAAAGACGGAGCCGGACGCGGGCCGCCTCCTCGGGGTCGTGTTCGAAACCGTTGTACCAGTCGGGATGCTCGAACCCGACCTGGAACACGGCGTCGCCGGCGAACGTCAACCGGTCGCTGCCGGATGCCAGGCGGACCACGCTGTGCCCGGGGGTGTGTCCGCCAGTGCGTGTGACGAGCACCCCCGGCGCCACCTCGTGCTTCTCCTCGAACGTGCGCAACTGGCTCTGGTACTCGTGCAAGAACCGCTTGGCCGTCCGCCGAAGCGCGTCCGGGAACCCGGGTGGCATGGAGACGTGGGAGAAATCGGGCGATTCCCAGAACTTGGTTTCGGCGGCCGCCACGTGGACCCGCAGGTCTGGGCGCAGCCGGTCCCTCACTCCGTCGACGAGCAGCCCGCCAACATGGTCCATGTGCATGTGGGTGAGCACCGCGTCGGTCACGGAGGCGAGATCGATGCCGGCAGCCTCCAGTCGCTGGACCGTCCGCCCAGCCCGCGGCAAGTCCGGAAACTCCGACCCCATCCCAGCATCGATGAGTATGGTCCGGCCGCCGCTACGTACCACAACCACGTTCAGCCCCCACTCGAGCACGTCGGGCGGCAGGAACATGTCCTCCAGCCAGGCTGACCGGACGGCCGGATCAACATTGTGGCCCAACATCGCGCCTGGCAGCGATAGCACCCCATCGCTGACCACCAGCACGTCAATCTCGCCGACCCGCAGCGCGTAGCGCGATGGAACCAACTCGTCGGGCCCCGATCGAGTGGGGTGTGAGGTGTTGTCCAAGCTCATTATCGTCTCCTACTGACTGCCTTACTGACAGCATCGACGGCGCTACGCTGAGGCGTAGTTGCGGCCGATTGAGTCGAGCCAGAGGCGTGCAATACGACGGTACAGGTAGCTTCATTCAGGAGTCAGGGCGTTGAATAGCCGACGAACCCCGTCGTGGCTCAGTCTCGCCCATAGGTAGCTGCTTCTTGAACCACCTTAGCGCCGGCTGTCGTGGCTGGTAAGCGCCGATGGTGCCGGGTTTTTTCTACCGCCTGCACAATTGCGCGATCCATTTGTTTGATTCATATCGTCAATAACCGCTCGCCGCTAAACTTTTGTCCTGCCTGAATCAATGCTGCTTGCTCACCGCGGATGTAAGACCGACTAAATCAGAGCCTTTCCGCCAGCGTGGAGCCTGGGCGCATCTGCCTCCAAAGAGAAATCGGAGAAACGCACTCGGCTTCAGCCTCTATCTTCACCACGCTCAAGATCTGTTCGAGCAGTTCTTTAACAAGATCAAGCCTGTCGGCGAGTGGATGTGTAGCTGCAAGGTTTGTGTAACATTACGTCCTGGATGGGGGGAATCATGTATCGGTGGTTGATAGCTTCGGTCGTCGCGTTGGTCGCTATGCTTGGTGAAAACGGGCCATCATTCGCGCGGGATGTGCAATCTGGGGACGCTGCGGTTGCGAGTAAGGCCATGCCCTCCGTGGTGAACATCGCGACCTGGAAGGTGCGTCCGCCGGCCGAGGCCGGAGGGCCGCCCCGCCGAGTGAGGTCCTCGGGCTCGGGCTTCATTGTCGATCCTTCCGGGATCATCGTCACCAACCGGCACGTCATTGACGGCGCCTTCCATGTTAAAGTGATCTTTCATAATGGCGACGAGGCGAAGGCAGACGTGGTCGCTATCGCGCCAATGATCGACCTGGCAGTGCTTAAAGTAAGTGTTAGCCGCCAGTTGGTCGCACTCAAATGGGCCGATAGCCGTGAGCTTCAGGTAGGTGACGCCGTATTGGCGATCGGCAATCCGCTTGGCTTCGGGATGTCTGTTTCGGCGGGGATCATCAGTGCCCTGAACAGGGATGCCCAGGATACGCCATTCGACAATTACATTCAGACCGACGCAGCGATCAATCGTGGCAACTCGGGCGGTGCATTGGTGAACCCGGACGGCGAGGTGGTGGGCGTCAATACAGCGCTCATCAATCCCGATGACGCGGGAGGCTTCATCGGAATCGGGCTCGCGATACCAGCTGAGACCGCGAAGTTCGTTGTGCAGCATCTGCTCGATCCCAACAAGCCCAAGCCGGGTTGGATTGGCGTGAAGCTGCAGGATCTGACACCGGACCTGGCGAAGGCGGCGGGGCTTCCTGGCGCAAAAGGTTCAATCATCGCAGCGGTTGATCCAGGAGGACCCGCCGGTATCGCATCGCTTCGGCCCGGAGACGTCCTGTCGGCTATCGGGCAAACCAAACTTAACGACTCGCGCGCGTTCATGCGCGCAATCCTACAGATGCCGATCGCGGAGCCGGCCCGCTTGACCGTCTGGCGCGACGGCAAGGAGCAGGTCATAAGTGCCACGGTCGCTGCATGGCCGCATGTCATGCCGGAAGGCGTCACTGCGACAAATATGGCCAAAACGATGGACCAGGAGGCGCCGGATCCCGGTGCGCAGCTGGTGCCTCTCACCGATGCGGCGCGCAAGCAGTACGGCCTGGACGAGAAGCTGACCGGTGCCCTCGTCGCGTCGGTCGAATTCAACTGCGAAGCACGTGATCTCGGCATCGTCGGCGGTGATGTCATCACAGCGACATTGCAGGCGCCAGTGACGACGCCGGATGATGTGCGTCGTGCTATACAAGCCGCGCACGAACAGCACCGTCAGTTCTTGGCCCTGTTGGTCCAAGGTCAGAGCGGCGTGCGATGGGTGTCACTGTCAATCGACCCGTCCAGCTAGCTGTAAGGAGGCGACAATGTATGTCGGAACTCAGATCAGGCCACGGGATGACGGTGACTATCGTGTCTGGGCACAACTCGGCGTGACGCATGTCTGCGTTGATCCGCCCGGCAATCCGCATGACTGGAGCGTCAACGATCTTAACCGGCAGCGCGAGCACGCAGAAAAATTTGGCCTCACACTCGACATGGTGCAGCTGCCGTTATCGTCGCGCCCCATCGAAGAGGCGCAAAGCCCGCATATCTTACTGGGCAAGGATCCGGAGCGGCAGCGGGAACTCGAATTCGATCTGTCGGCTGATCGAGCGCATCGGTGAGGCGGGGATTCCGGCGGCGAAATACAACTTCAATATCATCGGCATTCCACGCACCGGAGATGAGCCGGGACGTGGCGGATCGCGCAATGCGGCGTTTCGCTGGGCGGATGCCGATCAGGCAGCAGAACCTGGCAAGGCTGGTGTCGTCGCCGAGGAGGTGAACTGGGAACGCATCGATGCATTCCTGGCCGCGGTCGTACCGGTGGCGGAAGCGGCCAAGGTGCGGCTGGCCTGCCATCCGCACGATCCATATACACCGCCCGGCTATAAGGGCGTCACGCGCGTCCTAGGCGCACGGTCGATGGCCTGAAGCGCTTCGTGACAATGCACGAAAGCCCGTACCACGGATTGAACTTCTGCCAGGGCACCGTGGCGGAGATGCTCGACGATCCGGGCCGTGAGATCGATGACGTGATCCGCTGGTTCGGCACGCGGGGCAAGCTGTTCAACGTGCATTTCCGCAATATCCGCGGGCGCAAGCTCGACTTCATGGAGGCGTTTCCGGACGAAGGCGACATGGACATGGCGCGGTCGCTGCGGATCTACCACGAGGTTGGCTATCAGTACATGCTGATGCCGGACCACGTGCCCGAGATCGCCGGCCGTGATCCGGCCGGCACTGCCTTCGCATTCTGCTATGGCTACATCCGCGGCTTGATGGACGCGGTCTGCCGATAGCAGTTAGTCGTCAGCCTTACGTCGCTGCGCGATGGCCTCGGTCAGACCCATCAGACCGCCGAGGCTATTCGCCATGTCCGTAGGGATCAGCACCGTCGTGCCGCGGTCTTTGTTCATCTCGTACAACAGGTTCATTTGGCGCAGTTTCAGCGCATTGGGATTGTGCGCATATAGCTCCGCAGCCTCCAGCACCTGGCGCGCGATCTCTCTCTCGGCAGAGGCTAGCGTGACGCGGGCGTCCTTCTCTCGCTCGGCCTGCGCCTGGCGGCTCATCGCATCCTGAAGCTCACGCGGGATGCCCACGTCCTTGATCTCGACGCTGCGCGCCAGAACACCCCAAAAAGTGGTCTTCTCGCTGATCGTGCGCCGCAGTTCCTCGTCGGCCGCCTTGCGATCCGACAGCAGGCGTGAAAGATCGGTGGCGCCGATCATCTCGCGCAGGCTGGTCTGTGCCACGCGCTCGATTGCTTCCCGATAGTTGGCGATGTTGACCGCGGCAGCCTGCGCGTCGTTGACCTGCCAGAACACGATGGCGTCCACCCCGACGGCAACAGTGTCACGCGTCAGTGCCTGCTCCGCCGTGATGGTCGTGGTCTGGATGCGAAGATCGACCACCTGCGCGACACTGTCGACGATCGGGAACACCAGGTAGAGGCCGGGCCCCTTCACCTTGTGAAAGCGCCCCAATCGCAGCACCACTGCGCGCTGCCACTCCGAGGCGATGCGCAGCGACCGCGCCACGATCAGCAACACGATAACGATAACGACGATCAGGACGATCTGCAGGGGCATAAGGCCTCGGCGACATTCGCGTGTCAGTCCGAACGTATAACAGGTGGAACCGGTGCCCGCGCCATTCATCTTGCCGGCCTTGCATTGTAAGCGCAGATATGCGAGTGCAAATCACTCGCAACTGTGCGGATCAGAATCGATGACTCTCAGACTGGCTTTGCTGACCTTCCTCTTCGCCGCATCCGCATCCGCATCCGCGGCCGACACGCCCACTGCAAATCTCGCGATCCGCAATCGCGCCTTTGAACCGAGCGAATTGAGCGTGCCGGCCGGCCAAAAGATCGAACTGCACGTCCGCAACGAGGATGCCGCAGCATCCGAATTCGAGAGCCATGAACTGCACCGGGAGAAGATCGTGCCTCCTGGGCAGGAGATCGTCGTATACATCGGTCCGCTGCGGGCGGGCCGATACGAATTCTTCGACGACTTCAACCCAAAATCCCGGGGCCACATTGTTGCGAAGTAGTCTGCACCCAACCCCACACGCCTAACGACGCGGATCAAGCCTCAGAGTCGTCGGCACAATTTCGTCCGAGACCATCACCTGCGCATAAGGGCTGGTCGCATACTTGCTCAGGATCGCCTGACTGACCGCAGCCACGTCGGCCGGATCTGGTGCCGGGGTCACGCGCACCGGCAATTCCCGCTGATCGATGATCAAGGTCGCTTCGCCATCCGCGCGCGCGGCAATGTACCATCTGCCCTGCGGACCGCGGACAGAGCGCACAAACACGGCATCATCCACGACGACGATCCAGATCGTGACCGGCCGCTGCTGATTGTGGCTGGTGCGAATGCCAACTTCCTTGCGACGACGCAGCGCGTCGAGAACATCAGCATCAAAGGTTGCGCGGTCCGGCACTTTGCATCTCCTGTTTGCTGGTAAACTCACATCTGCGCCTCATCGGGGAAGTGGCGGCAGAGGTGCGTCCGTGGCGAACCGGAACATCGTCGAGGACCGAAACTCCTGCCCAGGCTTCAGCTCCGTGCTGGGAAAGTTGGGCTTGTTCGGGCTGTCCGGAAAATGCTGCGTCTCCAGCGTGAACGCTTCGGTCTGGCGATACGTCGTGCCAGACGAGCCAACCACCGACCCATTCAGAAAGTTGCTGGTGTAGACCTGCAAACCCGGTTCGGTGGTGAAGCAGTCGAGCACACGACCGGACCGCGGATCGTAGGCGCGCGCCGCAAACGTCATGCCCTCGCCGGCATTCCGGGTCAGCACAAAGTTATGATCGTAGCCATGTGCGTAGACCATCTGCTGATCAGCGCTATGCAGCCGGGCGCCAATGGGCATCATCTGCCGGAAATCGAATGGCGTACCCTCCACAGCGACTATCTCGCCGGTCGGGATCTGATCAGGACCCGTCGGTGTGTAGCGCTCGGCGTTGATCAACAGCATCTGGCTTGCGATCGAACCCGAACCGTTGCCCGCCAGGTTGAAGTAGGAATGGTTGGTGAAGTTGACGACCGTGTCCTTGTCGGTCGTGGCCTGGTAATCGATCCGCAATTCGTTGTCGTTGGTCAGAGTATAGGTCACATGTGTCGTCAGCGTGCCGGGGAAGTTCTGCTCGCCGTCCTTGCTGACATAAGTAAGCGTCGCAGCAACGCCGTTCGTCGCCGGCGTCGGGGACACGGTCCATACCTGCTTATCGAGCGCATTCGGTCCGCCATGCAGCGAGTTGGACCCATTGTTGGCGATCAGATGGTAGGTCTGGCCATTCAACGTGAACTGCGCATTGGCAATGCGGTTGGCATAGCGTCCGGTGATCGCACCGTAATGCGCACTGAGCGTCTCGTAGTCGTGCAGGTTGCGCAGTCCGAGCACGACATTGTCCGGGTGTCCCGCACGGTCCGGCACCACGATCTCGGTAATGACGCCGCCGTAGCTGAGGAACCGCACGTGCAGGCCATGCTCGTTGGTCATGGTGAAGATCTCGACCGGCTGGCCAGCCTGCGTTGTGCCGTACGGCGCACGATCGAGCGTGGCCGCGGCATTGGCAGTACCAGTGACCGCACCGGCCAGCGTCGCGGTAATGGCGAAGCCGCGCATCTTGTTTCACTCCCTGTGTTCTCGACCCCGACTACTCAGAACCCGGTGCGGTATATCGCGGCTGATCTCACCACATGGCTCTTGCCGCGCACCTCCAGCGGCATGGTATCGCCCTCGACGAGCGAGACACTCAGTTCCTTCGCCGCCTGGTCGATGTCGATCCTGACCAAGCGTCCGCGCCAGTGTACGCAGAAACCCAGTCGCTGCCACCCGGCGGGCAAGTGCGGATTGATGCCAAGAGCGCTGCCCCGCAGTGACACTCCGGCAAAGCCAAACACGGCCGCCTGCCACAGGCCGCCGAGTGCCGCAATGTGCACGCCGCCGGCAACACTGTCGCTGGCGCCATGCATATCGATGGCCGCCGTTTCCCGGAAGTAGCGAAGCGCGTTGTCCATGTCGCCCAGTTGCGCCGCAACCAGGGCATGCATCCCCTTGCTGAGCGAGCTGCCATGCGAGCAGCGCTTGGCATAGAACTGGAAGTTCGCCAGCCTTCCCGCAGCATCACACTCGTCCGGCAGCATCGCGAGCAAAGCGACAACATCGGCCTGCTTGACTATCTGCGCTCGCTGCACCCGTTCGCGTCCGAGCACGACGTCGAGTGGCATTGTGTGGCCGGCATACTGCGCCAGATCGACCTCCTCGAGTTCGAAGAAGCCGGTGAATTGCTCGAACAGTCCGCGCTTCGGATCGAAGTTGACGAGCAGCGTGTCCGCAACCTCCGCCCAGTGCTTCAACTCGGCGTCGTTGCAACCGAGTTTGCCTGACAGCTCTTCCCAGCGGTCCCTCCAGCGTTCACGCAATATCGTGGCGATGTCGATCCCACGCCGGACGTTCCAGCGCGCCAGGACATTTGTGTATGCGCTGTCATCGATCGATTCGTGGTACTCGTCAGGGCCGATAACCTCGCGAATGTGACGCTTGCCATCCGGCTCCAGCACCGCACGGCTGGCCCAAAATCGCGCGGTTTCCAGCAATATCTCGGCGCCCGCGTCGAGCATGAACCGATCGTCGCCGGTCGCCTCCCAATACTGCCAGACAGCGTAAGCGATATCGGCCGTGATGTGCTGCTCCTGGATGCCGCACAGCACACGGATCGTCTCGCCCCTGGGATTGAGGACGTTGTCTGGTGTGGTCTCTTCGCCGGTATCGGCTGATTCCCAGGCGTACATCGCCCCACGCCAACCCATCCGCACAGCCTTGGCGCGTGCGGCCGGTAGCGTGTGATAGCGATACATCAACAGGGTACGCGCCGCTTCCGGCCACGTCGCGATGTAGAACGGGAGAACATACGTCTCGGTATCCCAGAACACATGCCCGAGATAGGCATCGCCGGTCAGCGCGCGAGCGCCGATAGAGACCCTCTCGTCGTTTGGATTGGCGGCGCCGTTGAGATGATAGACGGCGAACCGCAAAGCCAGTCTCGCGGCATCGTCTCCGACGACTTCCAAATCACTAAGCCGCCACCGCTCCGCCCATGCCGCCTCGTGTTGCACGAGCACGTCCCGCCAGCCGGCGCGCTTTGCCCGATCGAGCGCATTCAGTACCTCCTGTGAGGCGTCTCCTTCACGACTGTCCTTTCGCGCCAAGGCGATCATCCGCTGAAACGACGCAGCCAGACCGGGCTCTGATGTCCAATGCCAGGACCAATGGAACGGGCTTGGCGCCCGCGAAGGCAATTCGGTGCCGTTCAGCTGCAACGACGCGGTGCAGGCGATTGCAAGGCTCTTCCCGGACTGCTCAGTACGCCACACGCCCAGGTCCTGTTCCAGCCGGTCGGCGTCGAGGCCGCCACCCATCTGGCCGAACCGGGCCTCCAGGCTGATCTCATGCGAAGCTTCATCCTCGACCTCCACGCGGACAAGCTGCAGGCCGAGCCGACGATCGGCCAAAGATACCGCGCGGTACGTTGTCACCTTGATCACCACACCGCTGGGATGACGATGTTGCCATTCGGTCAGCAGAGCGCCCCGACGCATGTCCAGAATTCGCTGGTGATGCAGCTTCTCTCCCGAGTGCTGCAGCACTGGTTCTCCATCCAGTTGGATGCGCACCCGCAGCCAGTCGGGAGCGGGGACCAGCGCTGGCACAGGCGGCTCGATGTTGGGCGTATCGAACAGCCCCGCGACGAAGGTGCGCGGCCAGGATGCCCACTTCAGGTGCTGCAGCCACGAGACCCACGTCGGACCTCGACTGATCGCGCGGGCACCGCGAACCCCGAGAAGTCCGTTGCTGACGGTCAATCGGGATTCGATGCTGACCTCGCGCAGCGGGTCATAGCCCTGCTCGATCAGCAGCCAGTCAGAATCGGTGCTTGGCGCGAGCGCCTGCAGCATGTCCATGCCGTCCTAATTCCTCCGCGCGGCGGACGGCCTTGGGTCAGCGCGCCCTCGTCCACGTTTTCGAGAGTTCTCAACCAGTGCGTGTAGGCCTACCTACTCTAGTTGGGGGTCGACTGGAACGCTGACATGGCCTCCTCGCCAGTTCGTGCCGATGTATATTGGGTAGTTCCATGACCCCGATTCCGGCCACCACCACGCCTGATCCCACCCCAGCCGAGCTGGTTGCCGGGCGGCCCCATCTCGCGATGCACGCTATGGACGGGCTACTGATCGACAAGGTGCCGCTGAATGCCATCGCCGATGCCGCAGGCACGCCGGTATGGGTCTATGCCGCCTCCTCCATACGACGACGATACCGCACGCTCGCCGGCGCGCTGTCTGATGCCGGCGTGAATGCGCATATCCACTATGCCGTGAAGGCGAATGACCGGCTCGCCGTGCTGCGACTACTTGCCGCGGAAGGCGCCGGCGCTGACGTGGTCAGCGAAGGAGAGCTGCGCCGTGCATGTGAGGCCGGCATCCCAGTGGGCAACATCGTCTTCTCGGGCGTCGGCAAGACCGAGCGCGAACTGCGTTTTGCACTCGCCCAGGACATTGCCCAGATCAATGTGGAAAGCGCCGAAGAGCTGGAGATGCTCGCGGCGGTCGCGACGGGCATGCACCGCACTGCGCGGGTCGCGCTGCGGATCAACCCCGACGTCGATGCGGGCACGCACGCCAAGATCACCACCGGACGGGCGCAGGACAAGTTCGGCATCCCCTTTGCCGATGCTGCTGCTTTGTACCGACGGGCCGTGCAATTACCTGGCATTCAGCCGATCGGCCTTGCGGCACATATCGGCAGCCAGATCCTGTCGCTCGCCCCGTATCGCGCGGCGTTCGGGCGGCTGGCCGAACTCACCCGCACTCTGCGGGCGGAAGGCCTTCCGCTTCGCGTCATCGACTGTGGCGGTGGGCTCGGCATCCCATATCGTGATGAACCGGCCCCCTTGCCCGCCGCACTGGCGGGCGCGATCCGCAGCGCATTGCACAATTTGGACGTCGACGTTCTGATCGAACCCGGTCGCTGGCTGGTCGGGCCTGCGGGTGTCCTGCTGTCGAGCGTCATCTTGGCCAAGCAGACGCAGGGCAGCCGCTTCGTCGTGCTGGATGCGGCGATGAACGATCTGATCCGTCCCGCCATGTACGACGCCTGGCACGGCATCGTCCCCGTCTCGCCGGTCGATGCCGTCGCTGCTACCGTGCCGGCTGATGTGGTCGGTCCGGTGTGCGAGTCCGGCGATACATTCGCGCGCGATCGCCTGCTGCCACCGCTCGCCCCCGGCGCGCGCGTCGCAATACTCGACGCCGGGGCCTATGGCTCGGTGATGAGTTCATCCTACAATGCACGCCTGCCCGCGGCCGAGGTGATGGTGGACGGCAGCAACTGGTCTGTGATCCGCGAACGAGAAACCCTCGCCGACTTGTGGCGAGGCGAGCGGGTGCCACATTGGCTGAAATGAACACACCGGGCGGGGATACTGATCGCCTGTTCCGCCGTCTCGCCGGGCGGCGCTCCCTGGCACGCATCGCCATCCTGTTTGAGCGTATCTGGCCGGCACTCTGGCCCCCTCTGGGCGTCGCCGGCCTGTTCGTCTGCGTCGCTCTGCTGGACCTGCCGCGGTTCCTGCCGCTCTGGTTGCACATCGCGTTGTTGCTGGTCACGCCGCTGCTGATCATCGCGTTGCTTGCCCGTGGCCTGTGGCACCTGGTGGCGCCGGACGACAGGGCGGCGGACCGGCGCCTCGAGCTTGCCTCCGGACTCGCCCATCGACCGCTTTCGGTCTTGACCGACCGGCCATCGGGCGGCCCCGACAGCGCGTCTCTCGCATTGTGGCAGGCGCATGTCATGCGCGCGGTGCGCTCAGTGCGGCAGCTGAGGGTCGGGTTACCGCGGCCTGGTCTCGCGCGGCGTGATCCGCGTGCGCTGCGCGCTGCCCTGCTGCTCGCCCTGGTCGCCGCCCTCGCCATCGCCGGCAACGATGCACCCGCACGATTGGCGTTGGCCCTGCAGCCCACGCTGCCGCGCGAAACACCGCCGCCGACTACCGAACTTCAGGCGTGGATCACGCCGCCGGCTTATACCCGCCTGGCTCCGGTTTTCCTGAAGCCGGACAGCGGCACCGTGTCGGTGCCCGCCGGCTCCCGACTGACCGTCAGCGTCACCGGAGGAGCCGACACGCCTATGCTGTCGCTGGCTGGGCGGTCGGACGCGTTTCGGGCGCTGGACAAGACCAGTTTCCAGGCTGACCACGATCTGGCGCAGGGCGGCCACCTCACTATCCGCCGCGACGGCCGTCAGCTTGCCGCCTGGGACCTGGCCGTCATCGCCGATCAAAAACCGACAGCAGAATGGAGCGAGAACCCCGGCCGGGCAGCTGGCAGCCAACAGACCCGGCTGCCTTGGCGTGCCGCTGACGACTACGGGGTGGTTTCCCTCCAGGCCGAACTGCGATTGCGCGACCGGGCCGACGCGCCGCCACTGGTGGTCGGTATTCCCCTCCCAGGGGGCACGCCAAAATCGGCGCACGGCGTCAGCCAGCAGGATCTGACCGCGCACCCCTGGGCTGGACTGCCGGTGATCGGCAAGCTGGTGGCGCGGGACGCAATAAACCAGCTGGGTGAAAGTGCCGAGGCCGAGTTCGTGCTGGCGGAACGTCCATTTCAGCACCCGGTGGCGCGCGCCCTTATGGCGATCCGCCGTGGCCTCAGCGTGCATCCGGACGATCGGGACGCCGCGATTAGCGGTCTTGACGCGTTGCTCAGCAGGCCCGAGGCGCTCGCCGGCGACTATAGCGCGTATCTGAACCTCGGTGCGATCTACTACCTGCTCGAACGCAACAAGTCGTCCGAGGCGATCGGCGAAGCGCAGCAACAGATGTGGGAGCTCGCGCTGCATCTGGAGGAGGGCCAGACCGAACGGACCGCGCAGGCATTGGAAGAAGCACGCCAGGCGGCTCGAGATGCGCTCGACAAGGCGATCCGCGAGCCGACCGACGCCAACCGTGAGGCGCTCGAGCAACGGCTAAAGGAACTGGAGGAGGCGATTGAGCGCCATTTGCAGGCGCTCGCCGAGGACGCGCGGCGCAACAATTCGGAGATGCGATACGATCCCAACGCGCAGCACCTGACCAATCGCGACCTGGACAAGCTTGCTGATCAGGCGCGAGAGGCAGCGCGTGAAGGCCGGATGCAGGACGCGCAGCAGCGCATGGCCGAGCTGGAGCGGATGCTGGACAAGCTGCGCAACGCCCGCGCCGAACATGGCCGCGAAGGCGAGCGCGCCGAAGGGCAACGTCGACGCGGTCGGCAGCAGATGGGTGCGGTGCAGGACATGATCGGTCGGCAAGGTAAGCTGCTCGACCAGTCGCAAAGCCGTGCCGATCAGGGCAACCCGCTCCGTGGTGCCCAGCCGCCCTCCAAACCATCGGATGAGGCTGCGCAGCGCGAAGCGGATCGCCGGGTGCAGCAGGCACTGCGGCGCTCTCTCGGCGAGTTGATGCAGCAATTCGGTGACCTGACCGGCCAGGTGCCGCCCAGTCTCGGCGAGGCTGACACCGCCATGCGCGAAGCGGGCCGCCAATTGGCGGAAGGCAACGATGCAGGGGCCGGCGAGTCGGAGCAGAGGGCAATCGAGGCGCTGCAGAAGGGCGGCCGTGAGATGGGCCAGGCGATGGCCAAGCAATTTGGCCAGCAGAACGGCCAGGATGGCGGCGAGCAGGAAGGCGATGGCGATGGCCCGATGGGGCTGACGCTGCACGATGGCCAGGGCGACGATCAGGGCAATGGCTACCGCCAGGGCCCACCACCGGGTCGCGCACAGACTGGCCGCGACCCACTCGGCCGGCGCTACGGCCAGGGCAGCTCCGGCGCTGATGAGAGCGCGGATGTCACGGTACCGGAGGAACGGGAACGGCAGCGCACGCAGGCCATTCAAGAGGAACTGCGTCATCGGGGCGCCAACCGCGAGCGGCCGCAGATGGAATTGGACTATATTGAGCGTCTGTTGAAGCAGTTCTGAGCGACCTTCCTTTCTGTATTCCACGCTGCCAAAGTCGCTACCGGCCAGTAGGGAGAGACATCCGATGGACCTGCGCTTCACACCAGACGAAGCGGCGTTCCGCGACGAGGTTCGCGCCTTCATCCGCGACAACCTGCCCGCCGACATTCGCGAGCGGATGCGCCTGGGCTATGGCCCGCGCAAGGAAGACACCGTCCGCTGGCAACGCATTCTGCACCAGCGCGGCTGGGCCGCGATCTCCTGGCCGGAGGAATATGGCGGCCCCGGGTGGACTGCGATCCAGAAGATGATCTTTCTGGAAGAGAACCAGATCGCGCCGGCACCCGAATTGTCCTCGTTCAACATCACGATGCTGGGCCCGGTGCTGATCCAGTTCGGCACCGACGAGCAGAAGAAGCGCTTTCTGCCGCGCGCCGCCAATCTGGACGACTGGTGGTGCCAAGGTTTCTCCGAACCCGGGGCCGGATCGGATCTTGCGTCGCTGAAGACCGCGGCGAAGCGCGATGGCGACCACTACGTGGTGAACGGCCAGAAGATCTGGACCTCGACCGCGCATCACGCTGACTGGTGCTTCCTACTGGTGCGCACGAACCCCAACGCCGCCAAGCGGCAGGAAGGCATTTCCTTCCTGTTGGTCGACATGAATACGCCTGGCATCACCGTGCGCCCGATCATCTCGATCGATGGCAGTCATCACTTCAACGAGGTGTTCTTCGACGACGTGCGGGTGCCGGTCGAGAATCGCGTCTGTGAAGAGAACAAGGGTTGGGACGTCGCCAAGTTCCTGCTGGGCAACGAACGCACCGGCATCGCTCGTCTTGGCAAGTCCAAGGAGCGGGTGCGCTCGGCAAAGGAAATGGCGCGCGAGGTGCGTGAGGGCGGAAAGCCGCTGATCGAAGATACTGCGTTCCGGCAGCGTATCGCGCAGCTTGAAGTCGACATGAAGGCACTGGAGATCACCCAGTATCGCGTGGTCTCGGCCTACGACAAACAGCGCGACGGACGTCCCGATCCGCTGTCGTCGGTGCTGAAAGTGAAAGGCACCGAGCTGCTGCAATCGACGACCGAACTGGCCATGGATGTCGGCGGCCCAATGTCGATGCCGATATGGGCGGAGGAACTTGCGGCGCTGTCGAATGAACCCGATGTCGGACCGGAGTGGGCAACACAGGCCACCGGTAGCTACCTGTTCCTGCGCGCAGCCTCGATCTATGGCGGCACGAACGAGATACAGAAGAACATTCTTACCAAGGCCGTTCTGCGACTCTGATCGTCGCCCCTCACGGTCATGGCCGACCCAGTGCCGGCCATCGGCCATGGCACAATGCCGCTACGGATGGCCGGGACGCTGCCCGGCCATGACGCGGTCAACTTAACCGGAAGCGTCAAATGGACTTCACTCTGACCGATGAACAACGCCTGCTGAAGGACAGCGTCGATCGGCTGATGACCGAGCGCTACTCCTTCGATCAGCGCAAGAACTACATCAAAGAGCCCGGTGGCTGGAGCGCGGCACTCTGGTCGCAGTACGCCGAACTGGGACTGCTCGGGCTGCCGTTTGCCGAACAGTACGGCGGCTTCGGTGGCGGCGCGGTCGAGATCATGCTGGTGATGGAAGCGTTCGGCCGCGGGCTGATTCTGGAGCCATTTGTTGCCAGTGTCGTCTTAGGTGGTACCGCGCTGCGTCTCGGCGGCAGCGAGCAACAGAAGTCGCGGGTGCTGCCATCGATCGCCGATGGCAGCATGAAGCTCGCCTTCGCGCATGGCGAACGCCAGGCGCGCTATGACATCACCGACGTGATGACGACCGCGCGCAAGGATGGCTCCGGCTGGGTGCTGGATGGCGCCAAGAGCGTCGTCACCCATGGTGATTGCGCCGATGCATTGGTGGTCAGCGCGCGCACCTCTGGCGAACGCGATGATGCCAACGGCATCACGCTGTTCCTGGTCGATGCTGGCGCGAGCGGCGTGGCGCGCCGAGGATACGCGGTGCGAGATGGGCAACGTGCAGCGGAAGTGTCGCTGTCAGGCGTGCGCGTCGATGGCGACGCTGTGCTGGGTGAGGTGGGCAACGGACTGCCATTGATCGAGCGAGTCATCGAAGCTGGTATTGCGGCGACTGGTGCCGAGTGCGTCGGCTGCATGGAGGCGATGCACAGCATGACGCTGGAGTACAGCCGCACGCGCGAGCAGTTCGGCCGCACCATCGGATCAAATCAGGTGGTGCAGCACCGGCTTGCGGACATGCTGATGTCGCTGGAACAAGGGCGCTCGATGGCGATGCTGGCAGCGATGATGGTGGACGAACCGGACGCTGCCGAAAGGGCGCACAACATCGCCATGGCGAAGGTCGGCGTCGGTCAGGCCGGGCGCTTCGTCTCCCAGAATGCCGTTCAGCTTCATGGCGGAATCGGCATGACGGAGGAGTTGGCTGTCGGCCACTATTTCCGCCGCTGCATGGTAATCGAACGCCTGTTCGGCGACACTGCGCATTATCTGGCAAAGCTGGCGGAGGGGGTCGCGTAGTCCAGCGTCAGCTCTGGATCAGGCCTGAAAACGCCGCCACAACGAACAGTCCGAGCGCCCAGCCGCAAAGTGCGAGCGCGCCGAATGCGACGAGTTGCCACGGGCGCAGTCTTTCGCGTTGCGGATCGTCGAAGAAGTCGCTGAATTCCCGGCTGATCGACACCAGCGGCAGGACGTGATGGAGGCTGGCGCCGAAGCACCACAGCAGCGATTTTTGTCGCGCTGTGCGTGGCGTCCTGGGGAAACGAACGGGTCCGGCACCACGCACGCCGGGTGCGGCGCTGAGAATGAGCGTGCGATCAGCGCAGGATCAGGCCCAGGCAATGGCTCGGAAGCCGTAGGCACCGATGCCATAGCCGGCAAACACCTGTAGCGTTGTCAGACCGATCCAGGTGCCCCAGCGTCCAATGCCACAGGAGCGATCATCATCGGGCTTCTCGACCAGGCCCACGCCCTGCAGCCAGTGGCAACCGCGCAGCAGTTCCAAACGCTCCCGGTCGCGGCCAAAGAAGCGGATGTCGGCCGCACCGTCCCGATTGCCCGCGGCTGCCAAAACGTCGGCCAGTTGCGTATATGGCTGTGTGCTGTAGACGGGATCACGGGCGAGCCAGCCGCGCCACCACCCGATGGGGCGACGGCGCATATCCTGACGCTGCTCTCCGCCGAGATGCGCATACTTGAACCCCTCCAGCGAGATGCGCGCCGGCCAGGCACGTTCGTCGTCCTGCAGGTTGCCGACCCTGGCATTGCGGAGGTCGAGACACGAGACACCTGGGTCGCAGGTATTCCAAAGTGCCCAGCTTTCCTTGTTCAAGCGCCGTCCACCTAGAACGAGGTCGGCCTTGATATCGGCCTCTTGCAGAAGAAGCACTCGAATATGCGCCCCGCGGAGATCGAGCAGGTTGCCGACGCTGATCCCCTGAAGATCAACCTCGCGACCAAAGGTTGCGTTCCGCGCAAGCAATGCCTCGCCGACCTGAAGAAGTTCCGCATTGAGGCTGGAATTTGCCGGGAAGGTCGCTTCGCTCAGGTCAAGCTGGCCCTCCACGCGAGCGGAGATCAAGTCCAGCTGGCCACCGAATTGCGTTTTCGTCAACAGCAGTCCACCGCCTGCTACACGCAGCCTATTGGCGTCGACGCTCTGGCCGGCAGCCACGCTGGCTCCACGAAGGTTGATCTGCCCATGGACGTCGGCGTCTCTCAGGACAACCGGACCGCCGAAGGCCGCGTCAGTCATGAACAAATTGCCCGCCCCCAACTTGAGGCTCTGGGCATTGAATGGCTGGCCCGGTGCGACGCTGGCGCCATTCATCAACAGATCGCCGTCGATCCGTGCACCCATAATGTCGACCGGACCACCAAACGTGACCTTCTGCATATACAGGCCGCCGTGGCCAACCGACAGCCGCTCCGCATCGAGTGGCTTTCCGTCGGCGATAACGGCTCCCTCCATATCGATCTGATCATCGATACGGGCGTCGCGCAGCACCACGGCGTCACCGATCCGGGTACCCCGCAGGAAGAGGAAGCTGCCAACGTGCATCGCATTCGCCGTGATGCCGCCTTTTACTTCGGCATCGATCAGCATCAGCCGGCCGCTGATGGTTGCATAGTCTCCGATGAAACGTTGATCGATTGACGATCCCGTGAGGTCCAGCACGCCGTCAAGCTTCGCGTCCTCCAACTGGAGGTCTCCGGTCAACCGGCAGTTCTGGAGACCGATCTGGGACGCCTTGATGTGAGCACCCTCGAGATCAAGTGCACCCTCGATGTAGGCGCCGCGAATGATCACCGAAAGCGGCCCGCCGTCGCCGAGATCGGGCCGCGTCAACAGCGCCTGCAGTAGCGGCGCATGGACGCGCCGGCATTCGTCTTGCCACCTTATGTCGGCGGTCTGCGCGACATCCAGCACAGCCGTGCCGCACCGCGAATTCAGATCGGCGGGCACACCTGCCTGTACCTGTTGCCAGATCCAGCCCTCGGTTGTCTTCGGATCGTTCAAGGCTGCCGGCACCGGCCGAGCGGCGGTTCCCAAAACAAGCGCGAGCAACGGCAGCAGCATTTGGATTCGCATCTCTCCCGTCCGGATTGTCATGCAGCAGCGCTGCGAACCGATGCTTGCGCGCCCGAGCAATGGTGTCGATGCCTGCGCCGGCCCCCACACACTTGAGCCTCGTATG
>CAWKMC010000057.1:0-47857 GCA_963850535.1 uncultured Alphaproteobacteria bacterium
TCCGTCCGATTTGCTAACCGTGCCAATTTTGAGGGATAGATAACCAAGCCGCAGGGGAACGGTGCAGAGGAACTACTCGGCCGCCAGCGCCTCCGCCCGCGCCGATAGCCCGAAGCCGCGATACCCGTGGGCCGCGACTTCGTCGCAGATGTCGCGGTAGGTGCCGACGCCGCCAATATACGGCATGAACACCTGCGGCTTGCCGGGAATGTTGACGCCCATGTACCAGGAGTTCGCCATCGGGTACAGCGTCTTGTGCGCCACTGCGTTGCCGTGCTCCACCCATGCGTCCTCGGCGTCCTGCATCGCCTCGATGCATTCCACGCCATGCGCACGCAGATACGCGACGCAATCGGCGATCCAGTCCACGTGCTGTTCGATCGACACCATCATGTTGCTGAGCACCGATGGGCTGCCTGGCCCGGTGATCATGAACATGTTCGGGAAGCCGGCTATCATCAGCCCCAGATAGGTGCGGGGTCCTGCGTCCCATTTCTGCTGGAGCGTCGTACCGTCGCTGCCGGATGTCGATGTTCAGCAGCGCCCCGGTCATCGCATCGAAGCCGGTGGCAAACACGATGGCGTCGAGCTCGTACTCGGCATCGCCCGCGCGTACGCCGGCCGCGGTGATCTCACTCGATCGGCGCGCGGCGCACATCGACCAGAGTGACATTCGGCCGATTGAATGTCGCGTAGTAGTCGGTATCGACGCAGATCCGCTTGGTGCCGATCGGGTGGTTCTTCGGCGCCAGCGCTCGGCGACAGCCTGGTCGCTCACGATCTCGCGGATCTTGTCGCGCACGAAATCTGCCGCGGTGTCGTTGGCCTCGCTGATCGACGATCAGGTCGTTGAACGCGGCCATGAAGTGGTGCCGCCGGCTGC
The DNA here is from genome assembly GCA_963850535.1 of uncultured Alphaproteobacteria bacterium. Taxonomy (GTDB): domain Bacteria; phylum Pseudomonadota; class Alphaproteobacteria; order Acetobacterales; family Acetobacteraceae; genus JAMXLO01. The sequence continues at coordinate 884 of CAWKMC010000057.1, forward strand.
CCAGCGCTCATCGTAGATCCGCCGGCGCTCCTGCGTCCGACACTTCCAGTGCCGAAATGTCATTCGGGTTGTTCAGGACCCCGGTGCGCATCGTGCCGCGCCTGCTCGCGCAGCGCCGGATAGTCGCACTTCCACGACTGCGCGTACTCATCCGGTCAGCGGTCCGTTGCGCGCTGGGATGCTGAAGTTCGGCGTGCGCTGGAACACGCAGAGCTGCGCCGCCTGCTGGGCGATCACCGGGATCGCCTGGATCGCCGAGGACCCGGTGCCGATCACGCCGACGCGCAGGCCGGTAAAGTCGACGCCGTCATGCGGCCAATGGCCGGTGTGGTACGTCTTGCCCGGCGAACTGGTCGATGCCCGGGAAGTCCGGCACTCGCGCCGTGGACAGGCAGCCGGTCGCCATTACGCAGTATCGCGCCGAGATCAGGTCGCCGCGATCGGTGCGAACAGTCCAGCGGTGCATTGCGCGGTCGAACTGCGCTTCGGTGACACGCGTGTTGAACTGGATGTCGCGGCGGAGGTCGAACCGGTCAGCCACGTGGTTGACATAGCGCAGGATCTCCGGCTGCGAGGCGAACAACTCGCTCCATCGCCATTCCTGCTGCAATTCGCGGCGAGAACGAATACGAGTATTGCATGCTCTCCACGTCGCAGCGCGCCCCCGGATAGCGGTTCCAGTACCAGGTGCCGCCAACGCCGCTGCCTGCCTCGAACACACGCGCCGACATGCCGAGCCCGCGCAGCCGGTGGAGCATGTACATGCCGGCGAAGCCAGCGCCGACAATCACGACATCGAACGTGGCGGGCGACTTGGCTTCAGCCATGGTGGACGGTTCCGCTTAAATTACCCGTTGGTAGTATTTCCTACGGGCTGGTTTGTCAACGTCCGCCAAACACTGGCGGGCGCTTTTCAACGAACGCGCGCGCCGCCTCCTTGTGGTCCTCACTCGCCCGTGCCCGCAGCATGCCATAAGCTTCGCTGTCCAACCCTGAAGCCAGTGTTCCGGATTCCGCCACGTTCAAGTTCCGTTTCATGTAGCGCAGCGCTACACTTGGACCATTACCCAGTCTCTCCGCCACTGCCATCGTCTCCGCTGCCAACTCGGCGTCGGCCACAACTCTATTAGCGAGCCCTAGCGCCTCTATCCGAGCGGCATCCAGCACCTCGGACAGAAAATACAGTTCGCGGGCCTTGGCGGTGCCAACCAGTTGCGTGAGAAACCATGTGCCGCCGTAATCGCCTGACAGTCCCACCTTGGCGAACGCCGTAGTCATCCGCGCACTGCGTCCCGCGATCCGAAGATCGCATGCGAGTGCCAGCGACAGCCCTGCTCCCGCGGCCACTCCATTGACCATTGCTATCGTTGGCTTCGGCATCTCATGCAGCAGGCGCGATGCCTCCATCGATGCACGCAACGTGTCGGTCCGCTGCTCTGGTGTCTGCGCGGTTCCTTCTGCGGCCACCTTCGCCTGCACGCGCACGTCACCGCCGGAGCAAAATGCCTGACCGGCGCCGGTCAGCACGACGCAGCCCACCGCATCGTCGATCGCGCAGTCTGACAGACACACAAGCAGGGCCTGCATCATGTCCCTGGTAAGCGCATTCAGCCGCTCCGGCCGGTTCAGGGTCAGTCACTGCGACCCGGTTCTCCAGCCGATACAGCAGCTCTTCGCTCATGTCCCGCTCCTCCGCCGCGCTATCTGCAGTCACCGTGTCATGCTACTTGGTTACAGGCAAACAGCAGCAGGAGGATGCGCGATGGCGAGATTGGACGGCCGCAAAATACTCATCACCGGAGGCGCCTCCGGCATCGGTCGTGCGACGTGCGAGCTGTTCGCCCGCGAGGGTGCCTCGGTAGTTGTGCTTGATCGCGATACGACGCGCGTCACCGGGGCTCAGGCGATCGCCTGTGACGTGTCGGATGCAACCAACGTGGCGCGCGCCATACAGCAGGCCGCACAAGCACTGAATGGTCTCGACGGTCTGGTCAATGCCGCCGGCGTCTTCTTCAACAAGGCGCTCATGGAGACGACAGCCGAGATCTGGGACACGACGATCGCGGTCAATCTCACCGGCACATTCCTGTGCGTTAAAGCAGCGGTGCCGTTCCTGCGTGAAGCGGACCGGGCAAGCGTCGTCAACATCGCTTCCGGTGTGGGACTGCTGCCGACGGGTGGTGGCAGCACCGCCTACGTCGCTTCGAAGGGTGGCGTGATCGCTCTCACGCGCGCGCTGGCAGCGGAACTGGCGCCAACAATCCGGGTGAATGCAATCTGCCCCGGTGCGGTGGAGACGCCGATGACCGATGGTACGTTGCGCGATGCGGCTGGCGCGGTGATTCCCGCGATTGTCAACCGCTATGCACTGGGGCGCCCGGCAGCGCCAGAGGAGATCGCAGCCGCCATCCTGTTCCTGACGGCGCACGAGAGTTCGTTCGTTACCGGCGTGAGCCTCGCCGTTGATGGCGGGCGAACCTTCCACTGACTGCTCACTTGTCGCGAACAAATCACCGTCCTGCCCGATTCCCGCCACGAGCGCATCCCAGCTTGAAGGTCACGCGTTCAGAACAAGGATTGTTCCATGCGGATCTGGTCTACTTTACTGGTTGCAGCGCCTGTTGCGGCTGGACTGCTGGCTGCACCGGCGGCGCACGCCGACTGGCGTGGTCACCACGAGTGGCGTGGCGGCGGCGGTTGGCACCAGGGCTGGCAGCATGAGCACCACGACAACGGCGCGGCCATTGCCGGCGCGGTGCTTGGGCTGGGAGCCGCGGCAATCCTAGGCGGCGTGATCGCATCGCAGCAGCCGACCTACTACGCGCCACCGCCCCGTACTACGCGCCGCCACCGCCCTGCTGGCATATGCGCCGCCGCCCGGATACTACGCCGCCATCGGGCTACTACTCTCAGTATTGACGCACCACGGCAGGGCCGAGCGCCATCGCGATATCCGATGGCGTCCGCCCTTGCGCGGCGCATACCTCAGCCAGACTGATTTGCGTCGTGCCCTGCCGCCCGATCAGCACGACCTCGTCGCCCTCGTCGGCGTCGTCGATAGTTGACAGGTCGATACGCATGTATTCCAGCGATGGCGCGCCCAGGATGGGTGCACGCCGGCCTCGGACCAGGACTTCGTTGGCGTGACAGTGCCCAGCGCCATCAACCCTGCCGAACGGAACGACACCGACGCGTCGCACTTTGGCAAAATCAAACGGTGCATATTCCGGCGCAAAGTCGCGCGTCAACGCGCCGCACCTGGGTCAGCACAGTTCGCAGCGAGCGGATGATCGGCCGTTCGCTGGCATCTGCGAACAGGAACTGCCCGGGATCGATGGCATCGAGTTCCATGCCGGCGGTTCGCACCAGCGTCTTGGATGACGCGAACAACCGCGTCGGAAGCGCGGACGCCTGCCGTTTGCAGATGCCCGACCGCATCAGTAAATCGCTGGAATTGTGTTTTCACCACATTATCGGGGGCGTCGTCGCCGAATGTCGGATGCGCGTTGACGACCTCCAGCGACAGCATCCTTTGTTTTGCGATGCGCTGCGCCATAGCAAGCAGTTCGTCAGGCAACACCCCAATTCGCTCCGCGCCGACCTCGATCTTGATCGCCAGTTCCACCGGCGACCGCGCTTGCTGTGCAACGAACTCGATCTGCCGTTCGCTCAACACCGTCAAGATTAAGCGCCGTGCCTCCGCCGCGGTGACTGCCTCCGCGTCGATCGGCGAGCCGGCATACAGCAGGATCGGCACGTCGATCCGCGCCTCGCGCAACATCAGTCGCCTCAGCCCGGTCGATCAGTGCCAGTGCATCAGCGCCGCCAGCCAAAGCCGCCTGCGCCATCGGCAGCGTCCCAAAGCCATAGCCGTCTGCCTTCAACGCCGCGAAGATTTCGGACGCGCCGTCCGAGGCGACGTCGCAACGAGGCGACCCGCCGCGTCACTGATTCAGATGTCGATCTCCACATGGTTCGGTCGGCGGTGTCTCGGGTCTGGCATCGACAGCCCCTGCCACGGCGAAGGTTGTGCCGGGCGTCTTACATGGCAGACGGCTTATTCGGAAGCAGTTCCGTATACCGGAGAGCGACCTATGCGGGTTCCTGGGCGCCTGGATTGCGGCCTCGGCGCGTTTACCTCGGGGCGATCGGTTCTCTCGACTCCCCCACCAGCTCCCAGCTTTTCCTGCAACTCGGTAGCGTTGTTGACACCCACCTGAGAGTGTCTCCGGATGGACCACAATTGTGGTTCCATATCTCCCATGCCCCGCTCGCGCCTGCTCCCATTCCCCGTCGCCACGTTCTCCTCCTTCCCCGTCGCCGCTGCCACGCATTGCGACTCGCGCATGTTCCTGAGCGGCCGCAGCGCCCTACGGTCGGATGGGACGGTCGCCGGCCTCGGCGACCCCGCGGTACAGGCGCACGCCGCGCTCGACAGCATTGAAACTGCACTGCAGTCCGCCGGCGGCTCGCTGCGCGACGTCACCAAACTCACCACCACCCTGATCGATCGGGCGCACCGCAAGCCGGTATATGAAGCGATCGGCCAGCGGCTGCGCGACGTGTTTCCGGTGGGCACTGGCCTCGTCGTGGCCGGCTTGCCGCTCCCGGAACTGATGGTGCAGATCGACGCCGAAGCGATCCTCGGCGAGCCGGTGCAGCGCCTGCGCACGTTCGAGCTGAAGGACTGGTTCTCCCAGGACATCGCCTGGCAGGGCGCGATGGTCGCCGCCACTGGCAGCGAGGTGTTCGTCCGCGGCCAGACGGGCGCGGCGCTCGACGGCAGCGCCATGGCAGGCCTTGGTCGTCGGCCGGAGGACGCCGCGGCGCAGGCCGACCTGGCGCTGACCAACCTCGCCACGCTGTTGCACGAAGCCGGCTCAGGGATGGACGAGGTCTGCAAGATCACCGTCTACATCAGCGACCGCGCCTATCGTGCGGCGGTGTATCCGGTGATCGGCCGGCATTTCCGCGGCATTCACCCGGTGTCCACCGGCCTGATCGTTGCCGGCTTTGCCCGGCCGGAGATCCTGTTCGAGATCGACGTTCACGTGATGCGCCGTCAGGGTGGCCCGCACCTGCGGCTGCGCCGCTACCATTCGAATGCAGTGCGCTATGGCTCCGAGCAGCAGTCGCTCGACTGCGACTTCTGCATGGCGGTGCGCGCCGGGAATCAGATAATCCTGCGAGGCCAGACCGGCACCGACCTCAACGAGGTGATGCATGGTGCCGGCGACCCCGCCGCCCAGGCCGAGCAGGCGATGGACAACGTCGCGGTGCTGCTGAGCGAGGCGGGAGCGACGCTGGCCGACGTGGTGAAGGCCACCGTGTTCGTCACCGACCGCGCCTACCTGCCCGGGGTCGCCGATGTCGTTCTACGCCGTCTGGATGGCGTCACCCCTTGTTTTACTGCGCTGGTGGTTAAGGGGTTGGCCAGCCCGGAACTGCTGATGGAGGTCGATATTACCGCGATGACGTCAGGCTGAAGCCTCCGCAGGCTGCTCGGCCCCCCGCTGCGCCACGATCTCCTGCCACAGCCGCAGGACGCTGCGCATCGTCGCCTCCGCCACCAGACAGTGGCCCTGATCGTCCAACGCAAAGAATTCCGCCGCCGCGTCACCGCGAGTACGCCGCAACGCCTGGGTCAGCACATTCAGGCACTGAATCACCTGGTCGGGCGACTGCAACCTGGTGTGCCGCAAAATGTCGGCGACGCGAAACGCGCGCAAGCCGTGTACCGCGACACTAACCGCCTCGCGGCCAACGGTACACGCCGCGGTGCTGCAGATTGCGCTGACGCCACGAGCGTCGACACCGGCCTATCGAATCGCGAACAGAAAATGATTCTCCTGAGGCACCGCCATTCCGGCGTCATCGACATAACCGGCCAACTGATCGGCTACAAAGCTCGCCAAAGTCAGCCTTTGGTCCTGCGCCAGCGCAAGGAACTGCGACGCCACCGGCGTCGCTTGGAGAAGTCCATTGGTGAATTGAGCAATATCCTCCACCTCCTCGTATGGTGCGTTGCTCAAAGCGAACGCTGATGTGTCTGAAGCCTGCACCAACTGCCAACCCGCGAAGTTCCTCCCGTGTGGTCAGGGGTGTGCGGCGAGGCTATGGTCTTTGCCGCATCATCGCCAATGACGGCTTTGAACAAGGTCACGAAGTGGACCTGCCTTTCCAATGGTCCCCACACATTCAGTGAGAGCTTCCCCCTGGCGCCAGAACGCGCGCCATTTCCCGCATTGCAGAGCGGGGCTTGGTAAGCTCCGCTGTGTCATTACTTGTCGTCTTTCGCCGCTCTTCTAGCCGGGAAACGCAGCAAACTGCGCAATCTCACGTGTTCCGCCGATTGGGCAGAGCCTCTGGATTGACCACGTAACCGGGATCGAGTGCGCCGTCGAACAGCTCCAACATGTTCTTCGCCGCCCGCACCGACATCTTCTCGTTGCATTCGAGCGGTGCCGCGGCATTGTGCGGGCTAAGCACGACATTCGGCAGCTTCAGCAGCGGATTGGCCGGATCGGGTGGTTCGCGCAACTGCACATCGAGGCCGGCGGCCTCCAGTCCGCCTGACGACAGCGCCTCGATGAGCGCCGCCTCATCCACCAGCGGCCCACGCGCCGCATTGATCAGCCAGGCGGTCGGCTTCATCAGTCCTAGCGTCTCGCGGTTCACCATATGCCGCGTGTCTTCGCCCAACGGGCAATGCAGGGTGAGCACGTCGATCTGCGGCAGCACGGCCGCGATATCGGTCACCGGCGTGAACCCGTCGGCCGCGATACGCGGCACGGGAAATGCTGGATCACACACCATTACGTGCATGCCGAACGCCGCACACAGCCGCGCGACGCGCGTGCCGATACGACCGTAGCCGACCACAAGGATGGTGCGGCCGGCCAACTCGCCCATCGGGCGTCCCTCACGGATCATCCACTTCCCTGCACGCACCGAGGCGTCCATATCGAGCGTCCGCCGCGCCACCGCGAGCAGCAGCATCAGCGTGTGCTCGGCCACCGACAAATCGTTGGCGCCGTTGGTGACGCCGACCACGACACCCCGGCGCGTGCAGGCGGGGATATCGACCGTGTCGTAGCCGACGCCGAAACGCGACACGATGCGCAGGTCGGGCGCAGCGGCGAGCAGCGCCTCGTCCACTTTCTCCAGCCCCACCAGCACTGCGTGTGCACCCGGCATGGCGTCGGCCAGTTCCTTCGCTGACGGTCGGTTCAACATGCGGATGGTGACGTCGTGGCGGGCTTCCAGCAGCGCCATTCCGCCTGCATGCAGGGGACGGCAGAGCACGATGGTGGGCATGAGAGGGTCTCGCTCCCTGGTGATCATGAAATCTCAGTGTCGCGCCATTCTGCTCTTGAACAAAGAGGGGGATCGCCGTTCTGTGACCTTGCACATTCAGACAGGGGAGCCGCAATGGCCAATCCGTTCGTGCATGTCGAGCTCAACACACAGGACGTCGCCCAGGCGAAGTCCTTCTATCAGTCGCTCTTCGACTGGTCGCTCAACGACGTCGATATGGGCGGCGGCATGACCTATACGCTGATCAACGTCGGTGAAGGTACCGGTGGTGGCATGATGAAGCACCCGATGCCGGATGCACCGTCGATGTGGTTACCGTACGTACAGGTCGATGACATTGTCGCAGCGACCGCTAGGGCGAAGTCGCTGGGTGCGACGATCGTGAAGGACGTGATGGAAGTGATGGGCGAAGGGGCGCTCTCGATCATCATCGATCCGACCGGTGCGGCGCTTGGGCTGTGGCAACACAGGGCCACGTAGATCTGAACGCAGCCTGTCCCGCAGGACCGTGCTGCACATCGAGTGGCAGGCGCATTATCCATAAGCTCGGGTAATGCGTCTGCCTGTGCCGATCAAAGGTTATCAGAGGCTATCCGCGGTGCGGCAGGTATCGAGCCTGGTTGCGCGGAAACGGCAGTGCCACGCTCGGTGGTGGCGATCCAGATACCGACGAACGCGGCGATCAGGCCGCCGACCAGTGCCGCGGTGATCGCCTCGCCCATCAGCGCGCTGGCCAGCAGTGCCGCGGCCATCGGATTGACCGTCATGGTGCTCGCCACACGCGTCGGCGTCGTCCGCTGCAATGCCAGCACCCACAGGATGAATGCCAGCGCCCCGCCACCAACGCCAAGCCAAGCGCCGGCCAACCATTGTGCTGCGTCGAAGCCGCGCAGCACCGCCAGGCGATCAGTCATCAGGCCAATGGCAATGAGCGCCAGTGCACCGGCCCCCATGCCGACCGCGAGAAACCCGAGCGCGCTCGATCGTATGATGAATGGGCGCGACCAGACGTTATAGAACGCCATGCACAGGACGGCACCGGCCATGATCAATTCGCCTCGCCAGGCCCCTGGTGGTGCAAGCGCGAGGCTTGTGGCCAACGCGGTGAATACGCCGAGCACGGCGATGGTCACGCCCACCAGCTTGCGTAAGGTCAGCGCTTCGATCCCGAGTATGCCGCCGACCAGCATGGTCTGTAGCGGGAGCGTGGCCAGCGCAAGGCTCGCGCGTGCCGCTGTCGTGTAGCCGATGGCGATGTTGTAGAGGACGAAGAACAAGCCGAAGAAACACAGGCCCAGTGCCGCTACATAGGGCAGGTCGCTCCACCGTGGCCAGCGCACGCGCAACGCAAGTGCGACGGGCACGACGACGCACAGGCCTATGCCCCACCGCAGAATGGCAAGAGTCACCGGATCAGCGCTGCCGACAAGATAGCGCGTGACCGCGGCCGCCGTACCGCCCAACGAACTCGACACGATCGCCAGCAAGACGCCGAACCACTCGCTCATTTGCCGCCTCCTGTTGGTAGTCCGCCGCATATGCCAACATCTCGATCCGGTCATTCAACTACCCGCCAGGTAGTCGTCATGCAGCAACAGGGTTTTGCGGTTCAGCTTCGCGGTTGGCGAAGGCGTCGCGGCTGGTCGCAGCTAGAGTTTTCAGGCCGCGCGGGAATCTCGCAGCGCCATCTGGCGTTTCTGGAACTGGAGCGCGCCTCGCCCAGCCGCGACATGGTCGCACGTCTGGCCACGGCGCTTGATCTGCCGCTGCGGCAACAGAATGCCCTGCTCCTCGCCGCCGGCTTCGCACCAATCTGGCGCGAGAGCGATCTCACCGCGCCTGAACTTGGTGCCGTGCGCGACGGCCTGAACTACATGCTCGCCCAACAGGAGCCATATCCGGCCGTGGTGGTCGACCGGCAATGGAACCTGCTGAAAGCAAACGACGGCGCCGTGCGACTGATTGAGTTCCTCGTCGGCCCCGTGTCGGCTGACGCGCGGATCAACCTCGCTGATGCGCTGGTTGCCCCCGATGTGCTGCGACCCTATCTGACGAATTGGCACGACGTGGCCCGCTACTTCATCCGCAGCGTTGAAGCCGACGCAGCCGCAGATGTCACTGGCGCGACAGCGACCCTGCTTGAACGACTGCTGAACTATGACGGTGTGCAGGCAGCGCTGAAAGCAAGTGCGCCGCATGTGCCGACCACGCCGATCCTGCCTATGCAATTCCAGAAGGGCGCAGTGACATTGAACCTGTTCACGACGCTCGCGACGCTGGGCACACCGCAGAACGTCACCCTGCAGGAACTGCGCATCGAGAACTTTTTTCCATTGGACCACGCGACGGGCGCGACCCTGCGCGACTGGGTGCGTTAGCGGTCAGCCGGCCTTGCGAAAGGTGAGATTGATGCGGCAGCGGCCGGTGAGCGGATGCTCCGCATCGATCAGCGCCTCGACACCATGATAGGCAAGGCGCGTCGGCCCGCCCCAGACCACGACGTCCCCATGATCGAGGCGAAGGCGTCGAGGCCGGTCGTTGCGCCGGTTACCACCGAACAGGAAGATCGCCGGCAGCCCGAGCGACACCGAGACAATTGGCTGCTGTCGGTTGCGCTCGTCGCGATCCTGATGGAGAGACAGCCGTGCGCCGGGTTCGTAGCGGTTGATCAGACAGGCGTCGGGCGCGAAATCACGATACCCGGCCTGTTCCCCCGCCTCCGCTGCCAGGCGTTGAAACGTCACCGGCATAGCCGGCCATTCAATGCCACTGAGCGGATCAACCCGCTGGTAGCGGTAGCCGCCGCGATCGCTGACCCAGCCCAGTTCGCCGCAGTTGGTCATCGCCACCGACATCGTATAGCCGCCGGGCGTCACCAGATGGCGGAACGGTGCGACGATGGCTATCTGCTCCACCTTGCTCAGCAGATCATCGGCGCGTGGCCCAGCGAAACCATGCAGCACCACGGCACCATCGCCGATCGGCTCCCTGACGGGGCCGACCGGCAATCCGCTCAACAGATCAGGCGCGATCGATGCGCGCGGCATAGCATCCCGGTGCGGCATAATTGCACATGCAGATAGGCAGCATCAGGGTCCGAGAACAGGCGTTCGATTGCCTCTTCCACCTGCTGCCCGTCGACAACCTCCCAGGCCAGCATCATGCCGTTCGCATCGAATGCTCGCACCGCCAGCATACGCGTACGCAGCTGTTCCGGCACCTGGTCAACCGCGTCATACTGTTCCTCGCCGCGCCGCACGTAGATGGCGAAGCGCATGCGATACGGCGAGTTCGACCGAATGGTGCTCATAGTTGACCAGCAGCACCTCATCGCCCGGCTGCGCATCGGTCAGGCTGACCCGGCAGGGTGCATTGTGCTCCGCAATGCGTCGCACGGCGCCGTGTTCCCGCAATGCATCGTCCGATAAGTCGAACAAGCCGGCGAACGGCTCAGTAGGAAGACCGCTGATACGGAAGCTCATGCTCATGTCTCCTTCGTGGGTGGTATCGACGAGATAGGGTCTCAACGTCCCCGCCGCCCTCCGCATGTTGCTTCTGTCCTAACCCGCGTATCCCGCTTGGACGCGTGCTGTTCCTTTACACGCCAGGAAATGCCGGCGGCCTCTTTGAGGAGGCCTTCCACAACAACCGTCCTATATCGACGATGAATGCGCAGGAGGCCTCCGAGGCATTCCAGCGTCACCGCTGGGAGGTTATTGGCCCTCGGCCGTTCTGAGGTCAGTCGTACAGCAAACTGACCGGCCGCTTGCGTCTGCCGGTCCGAAAGCCTATAAGGCGGCCATGTTCTGTGGCCTGCGCCTCGCCTGTCGTACCGCCCGCGCCGTTGCGCGTGGTGGCGCATGCCTTTTGGCCCTCGGCCTCCTCCTTCGACTTAGCCGCCCCTGAGCGCTCCGCCGGGTCGCTAAACGCCGGCTTCGCTCAGGGGATCCCCTGAGGCTAACGTCGTGCAATCAGTCCAAGGACCCGACCCACAATGAGCATCGAACATCCCAGCTTCGGCAAGCTGGAAGAAGACCGCATCGTCATCTTCGACACCACGCTGCGCGATGGCGAGCAGTCGCCCGGCTTCTCGATGAACATCAACGAGAAGATCCGCATGGCCGAGGCGCTCACCGAACTGGGCGTCGACGTGCTCGAGGCCGGCTTCGCCATCGCGTCACCGGGCGACTTCGAAAGCGTGAAGGCGATATCGGAGAGCATCGGCCAGCGCGACGACACGCCAGTGATCGCCAGCCTGGCACGCGCCGGTTCGATCGACGTGCTGCGCGCGGCGGAGGCGCTGCGGCCGGCGAAGCGCAAGCGCATCCACATAGTGATCGCCACCAGCGCACTGCACATGGAACACAAGCTGCGCATGTCGCCAGACGAGGTGGTCGCGGCGACGGTCGATTCGGTGACGCTCGCGCGTCAGCATGCCGATGACGTCGAGTGGTCGGCCGAGGATGCCACACGCAGTGACATCGATTTCCTCTGCCGTGCGATAGAGGCAGCGATCGCGGCCGGCGCGACCACGATCAACCTGCCGGACACCGTCGGCTACGCGCTGCCCGAGGACATGGAGCGAATGTTCACTGCCGTGCGCAACCGGGTTCCCGGCATCGAGAAGGTCGTGCTCTCGACCCACAACCACAACGACCTTGGTCTGGGCGTGGCCAACACGCTCGCGGCAATCCGGGCCGGCGTGCGGCAGGTGGAGACCACGATCAATGGCATCGGCGAGCGCGCCGGCAATGCCAGCCTGGAAGAGATCGTGATGGCGGTCCGCACCCGCAGCGATGCGATTCCGTACAAGAACAACATCCAGACCCCGAATATCCTCCGGGTGTCCAAGCTGTTGTCGACGATCACCGGCTTTGATGTGCAGCCGAACAAGGCGATCGTGGGACGTAACGCCTTCGCGCACGAGGCGGGCATCCATCAGGATGGCGTGCTGAAGAATGCGGCGACTTATGAGATCATGACGCCGGAGAGTGTCGGTTGGGCGAAGAACAGCCTGGTGCTGGGCAAGCACTCGGGCCGCGCCGCGTTTCGCGACAAGCTGCGGACGCTCGGCTACGGCGAGGTCGGCGACAACCAGCTCAACGATGCGTTCAATCGCTTCAAGCGGCTGGCGGATGCCAAGAAGGTGGTGTTCGACGACGACATCGTCGCCCTGGTCGATGACGAGGTGATGCGCGACCACGAACGCATTCGCTTCGTCTCACTCGACCTGCACGCCGGCTCCAAGTCGCCCCCGCGCGCAGAACTGGAGCTCGAGGTCGATGGGGCGGTGAAGTCGGCGGTCTCCGGCGGTGACGGTCCGGTGGACGCGACCTTCAACGCGATCCAGCAGATCTTCCCACACACCGCAACGTTGCAGTTGTTCTCGGTCGGCGCGGTGACCGAAGGGACCGACGCGCAGGCGAAGGTCACCGTGCGGTTGGAGGAGAACGGCAAGCTGGTGGATGGCCAGGGTGCCGACACCGACACCATCGTCGCCTCGGCCCGTGCCTACGTGCACGCGCTGAACAAGCTGCTGGTGAAACGCGTGCGCACCGAACCGCAGGCGCTATCGGCGTAACCATCGACCTCCAAGTGCTGGCAGGGCAGCGTGGCTTGCATGAGCTGTGCTGCAGGGCCACGCTGTCCGCCAGACATCTGGAGCGTGCAACATGTCCGATACGTCCGAGTACACCCCACCGAAGGTCTGGATCAGCAAGCCGGCTCTCGGGCGGTTTGCCAACACCAATCGTCCTACCGCCGGCGCCACGCACGAAAAGGAACTGCCGGTCGGCCGCCATCCGCTGCAACTCTATTCTCTCGGCACGCCGAATGGCGTGAAGGTCACTGTGATGCTCGAGGAACTGCTCGCCCTCGGCCACAAGGGTGCCGAATACGACGCCTGGCTGATCAAGATCAGCGAAGGCGACCAGTTCGGCAGCGGCTTCGTCGCCATCAACCCCAACTCCAAGATCCCGGCACTCGTCGACCGCAGCGGCCCGAAGCCGATCCGCGTGTTCGAGACCGGCGCCATCCTGGTGCATCTTGCCGAAAAGTTTGGCGCCTTCCTGCCGACCGAGCCAGGTGCGCGCGCCGAATGCCTGTCATGGCTGTTCTGGCAGATGGGCAGCACGCCTTATGTCGGCGGCGGCTTTGGCCACTTCTACGCCTACGCACCGGTGAAGATCGAATATGCCATCGATCGCTTCACGATGGAGACCAAGCGCTTGCTCGACGTGCTTGACAAGCGTCTGGCAGAGACCGAGTACTTGGCGGGCGATGCATATACAATCGCAGATATCGCCGCATGGCCTTGGTACGGCGGCCTGGTCAAGTTCAATTCTTATGGTGGAGCCGAGTTCCTGTCAGCACACGAGTACAAGAACGTCATTCGCTGGGCAGACGCGATCTATGCGCGACCGGCGGTGAAACGCGGCCGGATGGTCAACCGCCTGCAAGGGGAACCCTCAGAACAGCTGCACGAGCGCCACGACGCGCGCGACTTCGACACCAAGACGCAGGACAAGCTGGCCGCGAACTGACCCATCGTCATGCCGTCCGACGTCCCCGGGCTTGTCCCGGGGACGGTATCGGTCATCCAGCTCAGCGTCGAGCTGTCGTCCGCGACACAAGATAAGCAACCCTCAGGAGGAGCCATCACCATGCCATTCTACCAGAAGGGCGACATCCGCATCCGCTATGAGGAAACCGGCAGCGGCTTCCCTCTGCTGGTCACGCCTGGCGGCGGCTTGAATTCGCGCGTCAGCAATTGGCCCACCGCGGTATTCAATTCAATGGAGATCTTCAAGAACGACTTCCGCTGCATCACGATGGATCAACGCAACGCCAATGGTGGCGAGTTCCACTGGGCCTATCCCGGTCGACGACCCCTGGGGAGCCTTCGCCGACGATCAGCTTGGGCTGATGGATCACCTCGGCATCGATAAGTTTTTCTTCATGGGCTACTGCATCGGCGGCTGCTTCGCCATGAAGCTGATCGAGCGCGCGCCGGAGCGCGTGGTGGCCGCCGTGCTGGTCCAAACGGTCGGTCATTGGGACGCGGACCCGGACGTGATGTATCGCTCCGGCCGCGATGTCTGGGCACCGGAACTCCTGCAGCGACGCCCCGACATCACGATGGCGACGATCGAGCAGTATCTGCACAACCTCTACCGAGTGCAGCCCGACTTTGTTTACAGCGTGTCACGCGAGTTCGCAGGTAAGTGCCAAACCCCGTTATTGGTGCTGCCAGACGAAACGCCGGCGCATCCGTTACAAGCCTCGCTCGATGTAGCGGCGCTGGCACCGCAAGCCGAGAAGACGGTGTTTCCCTGGAAAGAGCCGTCGGAATTGAAGACGAGAACGATCGAGCAGGTCCGTCAATTCCTGCGGGCGCATCAGCCAGTGGCGGCGGCGGCTCAATAGCGCGTCGCTCGTCGGGGACGCTGCGCCGCGTGCTTCCACACGCGGCCGGTGCCTCAGGGGCGCAGGTAACTCCATCCCTGCTCCTCTAACTCGGTAATCCGAGCCACGCCTGTGGGAACCTCCCGAACCTCGCTCAGCAGATCGACCGGCTTATTCTCCGCTTTGGATTGATTCGTCCGAGTGTTGCCGCATCCGCTGAACACAATGCCCTTCTTGCTCAACTCGGCGATCCGATCATGGACTGGCGAGGTATCGCTGCGCACCATTTGAAGGCCGGGACCAAAGGCGACAAATTCGATCTGACTTTTCTCGCCCTTCTTGTCCCAGTACTCCTTCATGTTTGCGGCGTTATTAAGCGCAAGGTTCATCGCTTTGGGGTCGTCTTGATCCACCTGGATCACCACGCGATGCTGCTTGGTCCATGCTGATTGCTGGGAGTGAGTTTGCTGCGCCCAGGCAATCTGAGGCGCTACGGCAATTGCCAGAACAAGAACAAGTTGAAGTCGACGCATTCCTTCCCCCTTACTGATGGGCATTCTTCCTCCAGCGCAGGAAGTCTTGCCATAGTTTGGCCTGCGCTGGGGACATGGTTGTTGGATTGTCCATAGATGAAGTGTCAGCCTGTGCGACCGCCGTTCTCCTGTCTAGCCACTCCTGCGCGGCTGCAGATCGTGCGAGACCCGGTACCTGCGCGTTCAAGACGACATCCTTCCATTTCGGGTGGTAGCCCGGTTTCTGCAGCAGTTCCAGTCGATCAAACAGATTGTCAACCAGTCGCGCCACCCTCGCATAGCGGTTCGACCCCTTTGGCCAGTTGAACGCCGCCAGAATAGTTGGAATGGCAATTGTCTGTATCTCCTCCCCTTGCGGAATGAAGGCGGGATAGTCGGCAGAGGTCAGCGTCGCGGGAAGATAAAAGCTGTAGTCCTCCATCGGGACCGAGAGGAAGTGAAATCCAGGGGGCCATTTGCCCTTAAGGAATGCGTCGACTGGCTTCGAGGTGATGAAAACCACTCCAGCGATATCATCGACGCCAGACTTCATCTGTTCCATAGCCACCTGATGGGGGATGAAAGTTCGCTGAACCTCGCTTAGTTTCAGCTTGTCGAAGATCAGCGGCCCCGAATATGCCGCCGCCGTGCCCTGCGTGTTGAAGTTGACCTTCTTGCCCTTGAGATCATCAAGCGTCTTGACCTCAGGTCTGACCAAGATGTGCAGTTCCGAGGGGAATAAGCTGAGAATATAGGCAATCTTCTGCTGAATATCCGGAACCTTGGCACGGAATTGCTCCAACGAGTCAGAGTTGATAATGGCGACGTCCACGCCCCTTAGATAGAGCAAGTCCATGACATTCTCGGTGGGGCCCCGTGTGACGATCGGCAAGACATGCAAGTCGTCACCATCATCCGCCACTCGCGAGATGTCGGTTGCGAACTCGAGAGGTGCTCCTTCCCGCTGACCAGCAGCCAAACCGACAGTCCAAGCATTTATCTTGCTGATCTCCCCCGTTTCGGTTTCCTTCGTCTGTGGCCGCGCGAACGGCTTCTGTGATCGAGTTACCAACGCTGATGTTTCCTCGTCCGGTAAACCGGACCAACGCAGGCTTCGAGCATCATTTTGTGCGTAGGCCGCGTTGGCAAGGAGTGTCACTCCGAGCAATACCAGGGCGACCCCATTCCACATTTGCCTGTTCTCCGACGATCTGTTGACGCTACTGAGTGGCGACAGCCTTCCTACTGCTCTTTAAGCTCTTGAGATGCCCTTCAGCTGACGTCTCCCCAAGTGCCGCTGCCTTGCCATACCATGTCTCTGCTTCTTGCGGGTCGCCCTTGATACCGATCAAATTGTGCTCAGCAATGAAATCGGGATCATAGGTGTTTGCCAACTTGAGCGCAGCGATGCCAACTCCCGCGTTGGCTGCTCTCGCGAACAACATCCGTGCGGCTGCCACATTCCTCTGTTGAAGCATTGCATCGCCGCGCTCCAGAAGAGTGTGCTGTACCGATGCGGGCAACATCGAAGAATCAGAACGTGACGAGACGGATTCCTTTGCAACCGGCACTGGCGCAGACTTCTCAGCAGCAAATCCCTTTATATCGGTCGTAGGTTCAATAGGCCGCTGCTGGCTCTTGGTATACAGCGCCGCGACTTCGGCAAAGGCCTCATAGTCGATAGACCGAGCCAGAGACCCCCCGTCGCGCAGTTCCTTGGCTCGCGCTCTCAGATGGCCTGGGAACTGCCGCATCATTTGTTGGCCAGCGTCAGAGGCCGTCGGAAGCAGATCGGTCGCTGACATAAGCATCCCTACTGACTCGGCTGAGTTTGCCTGTTGCTGGCCGAGCAAGGTCTCCAGACTGCTGAGCAACATTTTGATCTGCGAGTCGGCCTCAACACTCGCACCTTGCACGGGTCGCTGCTGTGCAGAAACGGGCTCAATCATCGCAATGTAGATGCTGGCAGCCAATGTCGATGAAGTTGCGAGGGCGCGCAGGATGTGTGCCTTACGATTGCGCATCATAACGCCCCCCTGAGGAATTTACGGGACGGTAGTGGATCCCTGCTTGATAAACAATATTGTCGGATCTCCGAACCCTGTCCGCGGTCCAGCGTCAAAAATTCGATTGAGGCACTCTTGCCGTTATCGAAAGAGCTCCAGGTCTACCAGCTTAAGGTTTAGCGCCAGAACCCGGCTACTACTTAGGCGAGTTCCTGGTCTCTGGATCGTGGCAACCAATGCAAGGTCTTGTCAGGTGACGTTACGTCGCGCAGAGATTAAGTGGGCAGTGAGTTCGCTCTTGGAGGCAAGCGCATCATCAGAAGCAGTAGCCACGCCGGCAATGTGGTCATGATCAGCAACACATAAACGTCCGCATAGGCGACAATCTGCGCCTGCTCGTTGATGATCCGATCCAGCAATGCCGCGCCGTGCCCTGTGGACGGATCGAGCCACTGACGGATCGGCCCGACCGCCTGCAAGGCCCGATTGAACGGAGTGACCGACGCGCCGATCATCTCATGCATCGCCTGGGTGTTGCGCGCCAGCACCGACGTCGCAACAGAGACGCCGATCGCCGCGCCGAGGTTGCGCAGCAAACTGAACAGCGCCGCGCCCTCGGTCCGCATCGACGGCTCCAGCGTGACAAACGCCAGCACCTGGATCGGGGTGAACAAAAGCCCCATCGCGGCGCCCTGGATCACGATCGCGATGATGATTTCTCGCTCCGATACGTCGGGCGTCCAGCCCGTCATCAGCCAGTAGGTGTAGCTGAGCATCAGCAGTCCGATCCCCACCAGCAGCCGCGCATCCATCCGGGCCGCCAGACGCCCGGTCAGCATGGTGGTCACCAGGCTGCCAAACCCGCGCGGCGCCATGATCAGCCCCGCGGTCTCCACCGGGTAATGGCTTAACACCTGAAGCCATGGCGTCATCAGTGCGAGACTGGACACCATGAAGATGCCGACCATGAACATCAGCAGGACGCCGGACGCGAAATTGACGTCCTTGAACAGCGCCGGCCGGATCAGCGGCTGGCGCGCGGACGACACGTGGACCAGGAACAGGTAAAATCCAAGGCTGGCGAACACCGCCTCGGCGATGATCTCGCTGGAGGTGAACCAGTCCTGGTCCTGGCCGCGATCCAGCATCAGCTGCAAGCCGCCGATCCCAATCGCCAGCACGCTAAAGCCGAGCCAGTCGAAGCGCAGACGTCCCTGCTCGCCGCCGCCCGGCAGGAAAATCATCAGGCCGGCGGCGGCGAGCAGACCGAACGGCAAGTTGATGTAGAACACCCAGCGCCAGCTGTAGGTTTCGGTCAGCCAGCCGCCGACCGTCGGGCCCATGATCGGCCCGAGCATCACGCCGACTCCCCAGATCGCCATGGCGAAGCCGCGCCGCTCAGCGGGGTAGATGTCCAACAGCGTGGCCTGCGACAGCGGCACCAGGGCGGCGCCAAACATGCCCTGAAGCACGCGGAACACGACGATTTGGCCCAGTGACTGGGCCGCGCCGCAGAGCATCGAGGCGATGGTGAAGCCGAGGATGCACCCGACATAGAGGGGCTTGCGACCATAGCGGGCCGCCAGCCAGCCGACCGGCGCGGTCATGATCGCCGATGCGGTGATGTAGGAGGTCAGGACCCAGGTGATTTCGTCGAAACTCGAGGAGAAACTGCCTTGCATGTAGGGCAGCGCCACGTTGGCGATGGTCTGGTCGAGCAACTGCAGCACCGTGGCGCCGATCGCGCACGCCGTGATCATCGCCCGATGGGGCGTATCGTGGTGGACGGTTTCTCCCGGCATGTTGGCGGCCTTGTCGTCCGCAATGCGAACCGAAAGAATGCAAACTAAGCCAGTAACCGTCAAACTGCGGGGTTTGCAGCAGCGGCGACAAGACACAGCGGAAATGTCGAGGGTATGAGGACCGCGGGTCATTGCGGGACCATCCGCGCGCTCGCAACCGCCTACGCTGGCGTTGAAGACTTCGGAAGAAGAATAGTTGCCAAGGTAGACCTGATGCTGCCTAAGGCATTTGCTCTATTCAATCTGACCGTTTTGCCCTTTTTACGGATTGACACAAAAGCGTGATAAAGTCATATATTTTGCGTCTCCTCATAACGGAGACATCACGTTACCCCAATCTCCCGCCGGGCGATTGCTGCAACCAAAGGCGTAGCACCTATGCGTAAGCACAATGTCCTCGGGGAGCCCGAACCCCGTGGGCTCAACGGAGGCAACGGGAGATCTGAGCAAGGGAAGGAATCGGGTCAGACGTCTGGGAACTCCAGCCTACAATACGACGGCGCCATTGCTGTCGGCTTGATCGATTGCCTTCGGTTCAGTCGGGACTGCATGATCCAGGCGCTGCGGACATTGCATCCGGAACTATCGATGGTGCCATTTGCGAGCGTGGCTGACTGCATTGGCGCTGAGCCTATCGGCCTGCATCTCATGCTGTATTACTCGCACAGCGAAAGTTCATCCGACATGCTGATACTGCAGCATGTTAAGGAGTTGCGGCAGGCATTCCCCGGTACGCCAATTGTTGTCCTTTCCGACGCAAGGACTGCCTTACAGCCGCGGAATATCAGGAACGCGCTGAACAGCGGCGCCCAGGGTTTTATCCCCACATCAATCACCGAGATGTCTGCGGCAGTGGCTGCGATACGGTTCGTCAAGGATGGCGGCACTTTCGCGCCGCTGGATCTCCTACTCACTCAGCGCGCGACATCGCCGCCACCAGTTTCGGATGCGTCAGCAATCAAGCACCTCACCCCGCGGCAAATGACGGTGCTATCGCATCTGCGCCAAGGGAAGGCCAACAAGATCATCGCATACGAACTCGGCATGACAGAAAGCACGGTAAAGGTCCACATTCGCAATATCATGCGGAAGATGGGCGCCACCAACCGCACTCAAGCCGTGTATAAGTCGCAGCAGCTCAACGAAATGGCCGACAACGCGGGGCTGAGCGAGTGATTCGACGCTCTTATTCGTTTGTAGAATTGGTTATCCAATTACAGATCCAGGATCCGTTCCGATGTGAAAATGAACAAGATCACGGAGCGGAAATACCGAGCCTCGATCGCTGACTGCGCACAACATCCTCCATCCTGGATGCCGTCCGGATCTTTAAACAGGACCGGGTAATATGTAGCGGCCAGTTTTCCTCCTCTGACCGCGGCTGCATCCGTATGCATGACCCTGACCGGCGGCGATCTGAACAAACCGGTCGTTGTCTTCTGCGTCAACTCCGAGCGGTTCACAGGCTACAACCTGGTTCTACGCCTTGCCGCGCTCGGCTATACATACGTGCACTGGTACCGAGGTGGCGTCGAGGCATGGCAGGTGAACGGGCTGCCCAGACACGGATCTCGATTTGCATCAGTGGTGATTGCGTCATCTCCGATGCCTGATTATTCCGCGACGTAACCTTCCTTGGGATCAAACGACACGCCTGCTTCCAGGACGCCGGCTCCCGGAACGAAGCACATCTCTAACCTGATGCCATCGGGGTCTTCAAACAGGACCGAGTAATAGCCTGGCGCCCAGGTCCCCTCCTCTGGCCCGCGAACGACGGTCCCGCCAATCTCCTTGACCGCCGCCGCACACCGGTCAACGTCCTCACGTGAGCGCGCCCGGAGACAGAGATGGTGCAGTCCAACGCGCTGCTGCACGAAGCGTTCGTTCTGATATTCGGCAGCACAGGGTTCAACCCCGATCGCCGTGCGACCACCGACACAATAGAAGAAGCGATCCCCGTCAAACACCGGCGTCATGCCGAACCGAGGCAGAAGCTTGCCGTAGAAAGCTCGTGCGGCGGCAAAGTTACTGACCGTCAGCACGACATGAGCCATCCCATTGATCTCGATCGTCACAGCGTCTCACCCAATCCGTTGCTTGTCGTGAGCCCCTTTCCAGCATATGGCTCGCCGCGACAGCGAACATGCAAGCAGGCTAGGTCAGCTTCCGCACCAGCGCCGCCGCGGCCGGCGTGGACCAGTCAGCCGAGCCTTCCAGCCGTGCACGCTCGCGCCCCTGTTTGTCGATGATCAGGCTGGTCGGGATGCCGCGTGCATGCCACGCATGCGCCGCGGCGCCCTTTGGATCCAGCAGTACTGGCAGGCCCGTGATGCCGTGCTGCGTGTAGAACGCCTCCACCACTGTTGCGCCGCCGCGATCGGAGGACAGCGGCAGCACAGCGATATCATTGGGTGCCAGGGTCTTCGAAAGCGCTGCGAGCGATGGCATCTCCGCCACGCATGGCGCGCACCACGTCGCCCAAAGGTTCACGACCATGCCGTGGCCAAGAAAGTCCGCCAGGTGATGCTCCGTCCCATCGGGCGCGACAAAGCTGATGGCCGGTGCGGTCACCGGCGGCTCGGTCAGTTTCAGCGCGCCCGCCAGATCCTCCAATTCCTGCGCGCGCGGTTTGCGCGCAAACAGGCCCGCCGCTAGGGTCCCCGCCGCCGCCAGCAGATGCCGGCGCGATAACGATACCTTCCATGGGGCACCACGCTTGAGCGAGACGCCGGACCAGCGGAACGAGGCCGCCAACCCACAATGGGGCGCGCGATTCGCTGCCGGGCCATCGGTGGTGATGCAGGAGATCAACGCCTCCATCGGTTTCGATCGCAAGCTGTGGCGACAGGATATCCGGGGGTCGCTGGCGCATGCAGCCATGCTGGCGAAAGTCGGGATCATCACGCCACAAGATGAGCAGGCCATCAGCAATGGTCTAGCGGCGATTGCGCACGAGATCGAGAACGGCCGCTTCCCGTTCGACACGGCGCTCGAGGACATCCACATGAACATCGAGGCGCGCCTGACCGAGCGCATCGGTGAGGCAGGTCGCCGATTGCACACCGGGCGCAGCCGCAACGACCAGGTGGCGACTGATTTCCGCCTCTGGGTGCGCGACGCGATTGACGGAATTGGCGCACAGATAACCGACGTTATGCGCGCGCTGGCCGATCGCGCTGCTGCGCACGCCGCCGATCCCATGCCAGGCTTCACCCACCTGCAGACGGCGCAGCCGGTCACCTTCGGCCATCATCTGCTGGCCTATGTGGAGATGCTGGACCGCGACCGCAGCCGCCTCACCGATTGTCGGCGGCGGCTAAACGAATGTCCCTTGGGCAGCGCGGCTCTCGCCGGCACCTCTTTCCCGATCGACCGCGCGATGACGGCGCAGACGCTGGGTTTCGATCGGCCGGCCGCCAATTCGCTCGATGCCGTCTCCGATCGGGACTTTGCGCTGGAGTATCTGAGCGCCGCAGCGACCTCCGCCATGCATCTGTCGCGCTTCGCCGAGGAGATCGTTATCTGGTGCTCGGCACCGTGGCGGTTCATCCGGCTGTCGGACGCTTTCACCACCGGCAGTTCGATCATGCCGCAGAAGCGCAACCCCGATGCCGCCGAACTGGCGCGGGCGAAGACTGGCCGGATCACCGGAGCACTGGTCGGGCTGCTGACCGTGATGAAGGGCTTGCCGCTCGCCTATGCCAAGGACATGCAGGAGGACAAGGAACCGGTGTTCGATGCGACCGAGGCTTGGGGGCTGTCGCTGGCCGCCATCGCTGGCATGGTGCGTGACATGGCGCCCGACACGGCGCGGATGCGCGCACTCGCCGGCGCCGGCTTTGCCACGGCAACCGATCTGGCGGACTGGCTCGTGCGCGTTCTGCCGCTGCCGTTTCGCGACGCGCACCACGTCACCGGACGGTTGGTGGCGAAGGCCGAGGCAAAGGGCTGCGACCTGGCCGGGCTCACCTTGGAGGACATGCAGACGGAGGAGCCGCGCATCACCGCCGATGTGTTCTCCGTCCTGACCGTCGAGGCCTCGGTCGCTTCGCGCACCAGCTTCGGCGGCACCGCGCCATCGAACGTGGCACGTCAGGCAGCGCGGTGGCAGGCGGCGCTGGCATGAAGCCTGCGCTATTCGCTGCGGCGCTACTGGCGTGTACGATACTGGCAGCGTGCGGCAAGAAGGGACCACCGGACCCGCCGGGGCCGCCCGACCAGATCACCTGGCCAAGGACCTATCCGACACACTGACCGGCCGCGCGCTCACTATAGCCCTTGGCGATCAGCGCGTTGCCGAGTTGCCTGTCCATGCCGTCGATATGGTGCAGCAGCCATTCCTCCAGGTAGCGCGGCCAGGCTGACCAGGGCAAAGCACCAGATCGAAGGTCGATGACGCCATGCAGCGATCCGCCAGCCCTGCTGCGCCAATAATAGCGAACTCTTCGGTGCGCTGGCTCGCAGGCAACTCAGATAGGCTAGGCGCATCGATGCCGGTCCGGCCATAAGGCGACTGGTGCCTGCTCGCGCAGTTAACCATCGAGTCGAGGGCCGCTGCTCACAAGGTTCTCGAACCCTGCACCGACCAGCGCGTCGGGTGATTGGAACAGCGCATGAATGCAGGATTGGCAAAAGTGATTTGTCCCTCGCGCATCATCGCAAGAGCGATGATTCTGCTGTCGACCAAGTATCGAGCCGAGCTATTGTTCATCCATCCGGCGGCGCTCGTCAGGATGGCGCTTGCCTACATTGCTGTTCATTTGAACTTACGCCCGCACAATGCGTCATAATGCCAAGGCGCTCATAAGACTTATGTAGGCTGACTTCCAGGTTGGCCGAGAAGTTGCAGCGTTGCAGCCAGCATCATACCGCCGGCGCGAGATCCGCCAGTCGCGCCTGCAACGCCAGGTTCAGTTCGTCGCGCCGCGCCCACAGCGAGCGATACCACGCGATCCGCTGGCTCACCTGATACGCCAGCATACGCTCGCCGGCGACATACTGGCGCGCCGCATCGCCGAGAGCGCGCGCCAATTCCGGCATCGCCACCAAGCGCAGAAGCCGGTCGCGCAATTCGTCAGCGTCGTGGAACAGCAGGCCAGTGCTGCCATCCTCGACGCTATCGGAGTACATAATATGGCTGGCGACCGTGGCGACCCTGCAGGCGCCGGCCTCGATGAACTTCAGATCCGACTTGGCACGATTGAATGGCGTATCGGCCAACGGCATCAGCGAGATCTCGCATTGCCCGAGCAGCGTCATATAGTTTTCGTGGTCGCAGGTCGGCGTGAACCGCTTGTGTGATGTGTGCAGTGCGTCGAAAAATGCCCGGTCGTGGACCACACTGAAGCGCAGCCGGTCGCCCGCCTTCTGTGCGACCTCGTTCAGCACCGGCATCAGCGGAGCCCAGTCACGCTCGCGGTTCAGCGCACCGAAAAACAGCGTCAGAATCTGCGGATCAAGGAAGTTGCGCAGCTCGGGCAGGGCGCGGATGGTGTTGGGAAATACTGCAATTTCGGGATTGCGAGTTTGTAGCACCGCGGCAAGCGCCGGCGTACTCACCTGAACCGCGTGAACCCCTCTGAACGCCAGCTGATCCTCGGCATCGAGCATACCGAAATGGTCGGGGTGGTCGTCGAACTCGGTGACGATCACCCAGCCCTCGGACAGCAGCTTGCTGATCACCTGCGCCCCACGCTCACCGGAAAGCAGCGGGCGATGCAGAATGAAAATGTGCGGTGTATCGGGAGCCGGGGTGGTGACCTCCGACACGCCGATCTGGGTCAGCACGCCAGGATCGCTGCGCAGCGCCTGCATCGGGTACACGATGCGCACATGCGAAACGCCGCCGACGGGCGCCAGCATGCTGGAAGCGACCGACAGCATCGGCCGCGGTCGCTTCACCGCGCGCCAGACATACTGCAAGGGGGCCGCGCGCCGCGCATAGGCCGCCGGATCGACACCAAGGTTGTGCAGCGCGGGTGCAATCGCGGTGGCGAACTCCTTCGCCTTCTCGGCATCGAACACGCGCGGACTGACATCGTGCGGCAACAGCCCCACCGCCTCCAGGCCTTCGCGCATGCTGTCCAGGCTGAACCAGCGCAGATGCGTCTCGTCGAGCAGGCCATCCGGCTCGTATTTCCAGGTGCCGCGCAGCAGTCGATCGGCGAAGCTCCAGTGGTGCACGTTCGGCACGCAGATGACCATGGTGCCGTCTTCGCTCAGCGCTTCGGCATGCCGGCGCAACACGGCCCATGGATCGCGCAGATGCTCGAGAACGTCGCCATAGATGATGCAGTCGATCGGCCGATCCAGTGCGAACGGCAGCGGGTTCAGCTCGACGTCCACCGCGGCCACCCGATCGAGTCGTCGAGCGGCCAGTTCTGCCGCGGTCGCGTCAGGTTCAATACCAAGCAGCAGCGCGCGAGGATTGAAACGCCGATATGCCGTGCCCAACGCACCGCCATTGCAGCCGACATCGAGCACGCTCTGGGCCGTCAGCGGGATGCGCTCCAGCAGGTCGGTGTTCGCGAAATCTGGGTAACGGGTCATGCGCGGGGCGGCGACCTGACGTGGATCAGCCGTGGTAGGCGGAATTGCCGACGCCATGCAAGGCAGAAGCGCCGTCCCGAAATGGGTCTCGTCGCAGTGTGTCAAGCCGCTCGAGCATGCGGCAGCGAGCGCGGTCCAGCGCAATCGCGTCCGATAGCTGCGGTTCGGCACGGGCGGCGGCGGCCAGGGCGCGCGCCGCTCGCTCGACAAACCACCGTCGGGCCACGCAACTCAGCCCGACCTGTGTCCTCGCGAGTAAACGGCGACCAGCGCGCGTCCCGGCCAGGCGCGATGCATGCAGGCGTTCGGCGGGCGATGATGCGGAGAGTGGCTGGAATCGAACCCGGAGGTCAATCGTGTCGGCCCAATCATGCCACTTCGCACGATGGACTGCGACCAGCGGACGCAAAGCGACCCAGGGCACGCGCATCGCATCGGCGACAATGGCTCCGTGCATAGCCTCGCTCAGCAACAGTCGGCAGGTACGGATCGCCGCGATGATCGCGTCCGGATCATCGCGCGGGTCGATCAGGGTCATGCCGGCGGCGACCGCTGCCTCGGCCCAGGCGCCGCGACCGAGGCTCTCGAAATGCGGCATGAATCCGATTGCCCGACCCCCGTCTGCGGACGGGACCGGAAGCAGGATAGCAGGGTCGCCAAGGCCACATGTTGTGGGCAGACGCAGAACCCGCGCCGTGCGCGGGCCGCGGACCCAGTGAATGACCCAACGCGCATCCATTGCCGGACTGCCCTCGTAACCACCGTAACCGGCACCGGCGACCAGCTTGACAGCGTCGGCCGGATGACGCGCGTCGAGCACAGAGCCAATGCCCAGAAACAGCACAGCGGCATCGTCATCGAAAAAGTCGGGCAACAGGCGCGGCCACAGCAGGCGGTTCAGCTCATCACCGAAATTTCGTTCGCTGCCGCACCAGCGGTAGAGCTGCACTCGACTAGCCCTGTGCAGTCAGCGCGTCGCCGAGAGCAGCGCGCAGGAAGCCGGTGGCGTAGGCGAGACGCCAGCGAAAGGCCAGCAACCGATCGCTGCTGCGTGGAAGCAGGCCAGTCGGCGCGCACGCGACCGCGACAGCGAAGCGGCGAGGCAATTCCCACCAGACGGAACGCGCACGTCCAAGCTGGCGGCGGGTGCGTACGGTGGACACGCCCTGCCAGTAAAGGCGCGACAACAGCCACGCTGGCGTCAGGCGCGACGCCTGGATCTGGTGCTCGACGACGATTCGCGAGTCGTAGCGAGCCGAATGTCCGGCGTCCTGCAGGCGCCAGGCGACCTGCACTTCCTCATCCGACAGCAATCCTCTTCCGTCACGGCCGCTGTGCCGCCCGAAGCCGCCAAGCGCCAGCAGCGTTGGCACGTGCACCACGATATTGGCGCCATACGGTTCCAGTCCCGGCGGCAGCGCCGGTGAGCGGTATTCGCCTTGACCCTCGTATTCGATGATCGACAGCGTTCCGCGGAGTTGCCGCGGCCACCATGAGGGCAACGGCGCCTCCCAGCGCGGCATGATGCGACCGCCTATCAGCGCTGGCGGATCCTCTCGGCGATCGCTGCGGCGATCCGTTCGATCCAGTCGGGTGCAGGAATGGCGTCATCGTCGATGTAGGCGATGTAACCGCTGCGCGCAGCTTGCGCGCCGATGTTACGCGCCAAGCTGATCCCTGGCTGCTCGACACGCTGCAGCCGGGCGCGGGGAATGTCAGCGATCAGGTGCGCCAGATGGGTGGCATTGCTCGAGCGTGATGCGCTGTCCACCACCAGGATGTCGAACCGATCACCCACTGTCTGGCACTGCAGCCCACGCAGACAGTCCTGCAGATAGGCAGGGCGATCTCGGGTGCAGATGCAGACGGTGATATCCATGTGTGACATCGCGATCAACCAGCGCTGAGCGGGAAGTCCAGGTGGTATTCGGCGCAATCCGCACGCAAGTGGGACCCTGGGCAGCTAAAGGTGCCGCTGTTCAGGTTCCCGCTTTTTGCCGCAACGACGCTTCAACTGGGCTTACATAGCCAGTCAGCACTTTCAGATATTGCCGATGCTAGGTGACACCCGTTCACAAGCTGCTAACGCGCTACGCGCTGTCCGGTCTACCGATACAATGGTAGTCGAATCCCGCCTGCCGCATCGCGATCGGGTCATAGACGTTGCGCAAATCGACCAGCACCCGCCCGCGCATGCTGTCGCGGAGCCGGGTGGGGCTGAGCGCGCGGAACTCGTTCCACTCAGTGATCAGCACCAGCACATCGGCCCCCTTTGCGGCATCGAAAGCATCGCGGCAATAGGTCACGCACTCGGGGAGCAAGGGCTTTGCCTGGCGCATGCCCTCGGGGTCGAACGCACGGATCTTTGCGCCATCGCCCGCCAGGCGCGCGACGATCGACAACGACGGCGCGTCGCGCATGTCGTCGGTTTCAGGCTTGAAGGTCAAGCCGAGTACGGCAACAGTTTTTCCGCGCACCGAGCCCCCACAGGCAGAGATCACCCGCTTCGCCATGTGCGACTTGCGCGCCTCATTCACGGCGACCGTGGTCTCAACCAGGCGCGATGGTGCATCGTAGTCCTGCGCAGTGCGCATCAGCGCCAGCGTATCCTTGGGGAAACACGATCCGCCATAGCCTGGCCCCGCGTGCAGGAACTTGCGCCCGATGCGGCCATCCAACCCAATGCCGCGCGCCACGTCGTGCACATCGGCGCCGACCTTCTCACACAGATCAGCCATCTCGTTGATAAAGGTGACCTTCATCG
The DNA here is from genome assembly GCA_963850535.1 of uncultured Alphaproteobacteria bacterium. GTDB lineage: Bacteria > Pseudomonadota > Alphaproteobacteria > Acetobacterales > Acetobacteraceae > JAMXLO01. Next base: position 29,238 of record CAWKMC010000057.1, read on the forward strand.
CCAGGAAGGCGTTGGCCGCGTACTTGGTGAGTTCCGCCGTCTCAATGCCGGTGAACACGATTGGCGCCTCGATCAGGTAGAGCGGGCGATACAGCTGCCGCAGCACCTCCCGCGCGCGCTCGCTTTCGGTGCCGATCACCACCCGATCCGGCCGCATGAAGTCGCCAATCGCGTTACCCTCGCGCAGGAATTCCGGATTAGAGGCGACGTCGAATTCGAGGTCCGGTCGGGTGGAACGCACGATCTCCGCAATGCGGCGGCTGGTGCCGACCGGGACCGTGGACTTGGTAATGATCACCGAATATCCGCTCAGCGCCATGGCGACCTGTTCGGCTGCGGCGAACACATAGGACAGGTCGGCGTGGCCATCGCCGCGACGCGTCGGCGTGCCAACGGCAATGAACACCGCCTCGGCATCGCGAACCGCGGATGGGAGATCGGCGGTGAAGGTGAGCCGGCCGGCTGCGACGTTTCCCGCTACCAGCTTCTCCAGACCCGGTTCATAGATCGGCATACGACCCTCGTGCAGGGCCGCAAGTTTCTTGCCATCTACCTCAACCACGGTGACATCGGTGCCAAACTCGGCGAAGCAGGCGCCGGAAACCAGGCCGACGTAGCCGCCGCCGATCATCGCAATACGCATGTATGCGAACCCTTACGCTGGTGCGCGAGCGATAAAGCACGGCCGGATGGGCGAGGCCAGTGTCACAGCGATACGGCTGATTAGGCGCCGCCGCACGAAGGCGGACCAAGCGGGGCAATCATGGGTCCCGATGAGCGAGCTGTTGCCTTCGGCCGCTCCGTGCTCGCCAAGCCAAGCTTGTCCAAGAACCAGATCACTTGACGCGGCGGTGTCTCCGGCTGTGGGTCGCGGGCTTCACCTCGGCTTCGATCCCGGCCTTCACGTCAGACCAGGATCGCCCGGCTTCGCGGAGCTAAATCACCAAAAGGCTGAGTTTAGGGTTTTGACGCACCAGCTCCATCACCTCATGGCTGGCCTTGGTCTCGTCTGCAGCCTCCTTGCGTGGAGGAAGGAAGCGCGTCGCCTTCATGCAGCCGTTCTCCGGGAGTGCATGAGACCCGGCCGATCATCTCCCTGGTGCTGACTTGGGCCGAGGCTAGGAGGGCGAGTTTGCGAGAGGAACGATGTCTCTTTCGCGCTCTGCTGCCCCCCGCCCAACTCCACCTATGGAAACAGCCGCTCGCCCGTCTCCGCGTCCTCGACGAAGATCGCACTCACCGGGCAGTTCTCTGCTGCTTCGAGAATCTCCGCCTCCGTGTTCGCTGTCGGATCCACCACCTCAGACTGTCGATTATCGTTGAGCCGGAATGTCTTCGCCGCAATCGCTTCGCACATCGCGTTGCCGACGCAGGCCTGGTGATCCACCCAGACTTTCAGCTTGCGTGCCACTTCCATTCTCCTAGAGCGTGATGACGGAGGCGGAATCGCTTGGAATTTGCATCACGCGACCCGAAGTGAGAGCGCGTCCTTCCGTGCTCATCCACTCTAGTGCCAGGTGACGGGCAGCGCCTTGAGCGAGCGGAAGGTGATGCTGGGCTGATACTCAAGCTCCTCCGTCTCCGCCCGAAGGTTGGGGAAGCGCTCGGCCAGCGCCTTGAACACCTCTTGGCCTTCCACGCGCGCCAGCGTCGCGCCCAGGCAATGATGCGTGCCGGAGCCGAATGCCACGTGCTGGTTTGGATGACGGAAGATGTCGAAGGTTTCCGGGTTGGGAAACGCCTCGGGATCACGATTGGCCGACGAGATGAACCAGCGCACGCGGTCGTCCTTGCGCAATACCTTGCCGCGCATCTCTACATCCTCGGTCGCGATGCGCTGAATTGATACCACCGGTAAGTCGTAGCGCAGGCACTCCTCGGTTGCCTGCTTGGCACGCCCTGCCGGATCTTCTTTCAACAGCTCCCACTGATCGGGATGGCGGGTGAACGCCAGCGTGCCATTGCATAGCAGGTTGATCGTCGTCTCGTGTCCCGCCAGCAGCAGGAGCGAGGTGTTGACCAGCACCTGATGACGCGTGAACACGCCTTGCTTCTCGCCCCGCGCCAGCACCGAGATGAAGTCGTCGCCGGGATCGACCTTGCGCTTGTCGACCAACGGCGACACGTACTCGATCATGCCGCGCATCCCCTCGGTGAGGGGCTTCATCCGGTCATACTCGCCGCGGCCGATATACAGCAGCTTCTCGGCAAGCTGACGGATGTAAGGGCGCTCAGCCTTGGGCACGCCCATCATCTCCGCAATCACCAGGACCGGCAACGGCGTCGCCAGGTCGCGCATGACATCCATGCTGCCCTTCTTTTCCGCCTCATCCAGCAAGTCCTTCACCGCCTCGCGCACGAACGGGCGCCAGGCTTCCATTGATTTCGGAGTGAAGTAGCTGTGCATCACCCGGCGCATCTCCAGATGCTCTGGACGGTCATGCTGAATGAACTGGTCGCCCTGGTAGTTGCGCACGTAATCGTACAGTCCAAGGTCCAACTCGTCGATCGGCGGATAAGCGGGTCGCGGGTCGTTCCTGAATACCGCGGAGGAGAACAGCTCATGGTGGCGCGTCAGCCACACCAGGTCGTCGTGGCGGGTGATCACCCATAGCTCGTAGCCACGGTTCCAATGCACCGGGTCTTCGTCGCGCAGTCGACCGTAATAGGCATAAGGGTTCGCGATCACATCCGGGGTGAACAGGTCATCCTGAATGGTGTTTAGCATGATCGTTCCTCCTGCTGACGTTATGCGCGTCGCTCGCGCTATGGCTTCTTCGTCACGTCTGCTGCGGCATTCCTTCCATTGTTTCTGAGGCCTTTATCGGCTCTCCTGCAATGGACTTTGGAGGCTACTTACGAGTAGGTGCCACTGTCAAACCGTCTTTACCGACGCGTCGCACCCAGGGTGCGCAGCGGATGGAGCATCGGCCCCCGGGGCGCACAGCATGCGACCTGAATCGAGCTTTCCGCCGACCACAAGCGATCGAAATCCGCAGAGGACCTGCCCCCTGCGAGGCCCATCGGTCGGCGGTCACATTTCTTCAGACCCGGGAGCAGCCGTCTTGGCCAAGTCCGCCATGACCGGCTCACTCCATGCGCTGCTCGGACTTCAGTGCAATCGCCAACAGTGCTTTGCTGCGTTCGCGCGAACTATGCCTCTATCGCCCGATGCAGCTCTTCCAGCAGCGTGAGGTGCATCTGAATGGTCGTCCGCGCCAGCATAGCGATGTGGGCAACATCTGATGACATCGATGGCTGTGCTTGCAGGAAGTCGTTCTGAATACCAAGCAGCTCGTGGTGGCCTTGCAACTGAAGCGTGACATATTGGACATCAAAAGCGTGACCCGCCGGTAAGCTGCTGAGTGCCTGCAACTGTGCCGCATGCGTGCTGTCCAGTTGCGCAACAGGGGGCGCCGGCGCGTCGTTCAGAACCTGCGCTATCGTAAGCTGCTCGGCTGTTTCGAATCCCGCGAACTCTTTCACCTTGACCATGGTAGCCCGCTGCGTTGCAAGCTGGCTGCTCTGCAGCGCGAGCGAGCCGACCATCAGTGTCATGGTTCGGTACTGGCCCAGATCACGGGGTATCATGTTGGCGGGAGCCTGCGCGTACGCGCGCATTGCCATCGGGGCTAAGATAGGCAGCGCCCCAGCCGAAAAGGCTAGTAGTGCAGCACGTCGCTTCATTTGCGTCTCCTGCGAAAACCACGTCGGCCCGTCCGCCGTGCGGTGTTGCAGTGACACACAAGTCGTGCCGGGGTTCACTGAGCTCGGAATCATCTCTTCGAGATGACCGATAAGGCTGAGGAACCCTGCATTTCCGTCCGACTAGTTTAGGAGCCGCCGCGCACTGCGCCGACCCCCGCGCCGCTGCGTCCCTCGCCGATCAGTGCAAACGGTGCCCAATAGAACGGGTGCGCGAGGTTCGCTGGCAGGTCCTTCCCGGCACGGTCGATGATGCCAAGCTGTGCGGCCTGCAGTGCGCCGGCCAGCCCGCCATCCTGACCGGCAGCCAGCCGACGGAGCGTGTCGGCCACCAGGAATGCCGAGCTCTGGTCGTTGATCGACCAGTGCGTCACCAGCAGCGAGCGGGCACCGGCGAAGAAGAAAGCGCGCGCCAGCCCTGACAGGCTTTCGCCGCCCGTGCTGCTGCCCGGGCCGCCAGTGTTGCACGCCGACAGGATCACCGCGTTGGCATCGAGGTCGAGCCCGGTCACCTCGCCGGCGGTCAATAATGCTCCTGTTGCATCGCGCGCGTGCGCCGGCGCTGACGTGACGATGGCGGGTTCATGTTGGCAACGCAGTTCGGCCGGCAGCAAGGCGTGCGTCGCGAAGTGCAGGATCCGGTAGTTCTTCAGTGCCACATGCCGCACTGCCTCCGCGGTGAAAGCGGCATCGAGCAATTCATCGGCGGGCGCACCTCCCAGCAACGCGCGCGCCGCATCGAGTTCACGCTTGGCGAAAGGCAACGTCGGCAATGAGGCAAACAGACGCGCACTCTCCGCGCATGCGGTGCCAGGAAACGCCGCCTGTGCCTGCGCGAGCGTGACCGGATGGAAGCCACCAAAGCCAAACCACGGCTGCGGCGCACGCGACGGGCCCGCCTTGCGCAGTGCCAGGAAGTTCGCCGGCGAAGGAACGTGGGCGACCGTCATCTGCCGGATCAGCCAAGGCGCATCCGCCAAATCGTTCGGGCTCGCCGGTCCGGTCAGCAGTAGCGAGAACGGCACGGACAGCAGAGCACCGGACGGCGCCACCACCAGCGCCTTCACGCCGGCAAGCCTTGCGGTCACCGGGCCTAGTGTCGCGTCGTAGAGCGCCTGCGCCGACGACGTGTCGAATGCCGGCAGGGCTTCAGTCTGCGTTTCGATGCTCGCCCGCAGGCGCTTGACCAGAGCGGTGACCGAGGCTGCATCGCCCTTGATCGGCGCCGCGTCGATTGCATCCTTCCGTAGCAGGAAAATCCAGCCACCATGAGCTGTCAGGGTGACGGCGGCGAGCGCTTCAGCGGGGCCAAGCGCCGAGAGCACATCCCGCGCCGGTACCACCTGCTGGACCAGTTGCCCGTAATTCGGTGCGGCCGTCTGCAATGCCGCATCAGCGTCGGCCAGATTGGACTGCGCATCCGTGATCTGCCTGTCCACATCGGCCAAATTCGCCGAAGGACCTAGCGGCATGGCGTCGGGTGGCGCGTTGCCCGCCAGCGCGTCGCGCTGCCGATACAGGTCGGCAAGCTCGTCCTCGGCATCCTGGCGACGGCGAATCGCCTCTGCCACTTTCGGATCGCGCGCATTCGCCGCCATTCGGACTGCCGCCTCGCCGATTTCGCGGCTGGTGATGGTGTCCTGCGCCAGTTCTGCCATCTCGAACATCTCCGCCAGAAGCGCCTGACGCTCCCCGCTCTGGCGGTTTGCTTCGGTTGCGTATGTTGCGAGGCAGGGCTCCAGCAAAGCCGGATCAGTGCCAGCATGCAGGTCGCGCAGCAGCCTAGCCCCAAGCCTGCACAGCGTGAGCACGCGCGCGGCGTCAGCCCGTTGCGCCGCCACGCCGGCTTGCAACAGCGCCGTCACCGCCACCGGGCGGGTCTGCGGCACGACCTGGGTGAAGTTCTGCCGCGACAACGACAGCCCTGAGTCAGCCAGGCCCTGGTCGCCGCGCGCCTCATCGGTGGTCGCCGATGTGCGCGTCAGGCGTGCCGCGACCAGCGGCACCGAGATCTGGTTGGCACGGGCCAGCATCTGCGCCGATGCGACGGCCGCCTCGCTTTCAGGCACCCGCCCCAGGCGGCGCAGCACGATCGCGCGATATCGGCGTACTTCGATCAGGCCCATCAGCGCCGACTGGGCCGTCGGATCGGTCATCAGCCGTTCGCTCGGCAGCGACGGAAGATCGCGCGACGAGACGAGTTGCACGCGCGCAGCAGCCGGCGCGCCTTGCAGCGCTTCGGGCGGCAGCACCCCCGCATACGCTTGCTCCGCCTGGGCGAGCAAAGACAATGCCTGCTCGTCGTGGCCTTGGTTCAGCGCATTCAATGCGCGGTAGTGGTACAGCCGCGCAACCGCCGCCTTGTCGCTGCCGCGTGGCGCGAGCGCGTCCGCCCGGCGAAACAGCGCATCTGCTTCGGCGAAGCGCCCCTGGTCGGAGACCTGCAGCGCGAGATGCATCAACGGTGTTACGGTGTCCGGGTCATTCTGGCCGAGCACTTTCTGCTGCAGAGCAAGCGCAGCGCGGTACGCGGTTTCCGCGGCAGCGAAGTCCTCGGCCAGGTTTGCACGTGCACCAAGCGACATCAGTCGCTGATATTCGCCAACGTCGCCGGCGCTGAATGCGCGCGCCGCAAGTTGCGATGCGATGAGCCGATCGGCAGCCGATTGCGGCAGTGCCACGGTCGGCGCGGCGATCCGCCCGGACAGCACGCCGATCGCGCGCTCCGTTACGTCGAGCGTCGGCAGGATGCCATCGGCCTGGTAAATGCGATTGCCTGAGCTGGCGATTAACGCGACCTGCGGCCAGCCTCCGATGCGTCGCCTGCAGTGCATCAGGGCGGCAGGCATATCGCCAAGGATCGACGTAGCGACTGGCGCATCGCAGATGAAGCGCAGCTCGATGGTGTCACGCCAGGGACTCGAGGTTGCGACCTGCATGGGTGTTGCTGCGTCGCCGACGGTGCGGATACGCGCCGCAGGCTGTTCCCACGAGCCGCAGAACACCGCGACAGTGTCGGGTGCCTCGCCCGGCAACTGATTGCATATCTCGCCGCTGGCATTCTTGCCGAGGCTGACGGCGTTGCCGCTGTGCACACCGCCGCCGCCGACATAGTCCGATGGGTGCGGCTGCATGCATCCGACGAGCAGCGACATGATTGCGAGCGGGGTAAGCCAGGAGCGCATCGTCACGTGACTCACGTGATTAGTAATCCAGGTAAGAGATGTTCGGCGGCACGACGTCGGCGTCGGTCAGTTGCGGTGGCTGCGAGCGCAGCAGTGGTATGGCGACAAGCACGAGGTGCGGCAAAGCCACCAGGTCCGGCGGCGACCCTGGCAGGAACAGGTAGATGCCGCCGAGAGCAGAGGTGATCTCGCTGTCCGTCAAGCGTCTTTGTGGCGGCGGTGGCGGTGGTGGTGGACTCGGTTGGCACACCGGGGCGGCAATGATGCAGCCATTGAACAGGTAGTTCGCGTTCACGGCGGGCTGGATATTGCCCGCTGCGGCAGCCGGGCCACCGGTGATGCCGGCGATCGTGCCAGATAGGTTGGTGCCGCCGGGCGCGGTATAGGTGACATCTAGTGCGCCGACGAACACGTTGCCTGTCGCGAAACCGGTGCTCAGGTCGAGTGTCAGAGATGTGCTGGTGGCCTGCAGGCCGAGTGCCGGATCGAACTGCTGGGTCCCGGTGCCGGCAATCCGTAACGTGGATCCGCTGCCTCCCTGCCCCAACACTGCGCTGCTGCCGATTTGGGCGAAGTCGGCAGATTGCAGCAGTGCGTTTTGAGTGATGACAGTCGCACCGCTGCTCAACGATATCTGGTGACCCGGAACGTTGATGACGATGTTGGCGGCGTTCAACGTGCCCGATATCGCAAGGTCAATAGTGTTGTTCAGTGCAAGTTCTGCGCTGGAGAAATTGCCCAGCACGCCAACTCGATTAGGGCCGGTCAGAGTTGCGGCGAAGGCTGCGCTGCCGCTCAGGGCCGCGGCGACCAGCGTGCCGGTTTCATTGATGGCGCCCGCAGCCGTCAGATTGACTGCATTTGCAGCGGTGACACTGCCGGCAATGTCTAAGTCGCCTGCCCGCGCGTTCAACCCCACTGCGCTCGTCGCACCTGGGTCACGCACAGGCCCGGTCACCGTCAGCGTTTGGGCGTTCGTCAGCGCGAAGCCGGCGCCGGTGTTAAATGCTCCCAGATTTCCAATCAGATTGGCTGGCTGGGTGATATCGGCCGAGGTGCCTGCACTCCCAGTCAGATTGCCGACTGTCAGCCCACCCGCCGTCTGCAAGATGGGGCCGGTGGAATCCAGCCTAAGTGTTGCGGCAATCGGATTGAGGTTCGCCGCAGCATCAAGAGTAATGGAGTTCGCTCGGGCGGCCGGTGCAGTGGAGCCCGCCGGTACATCGGTGAAGCCGCCCACCGCCAGCGTGCCGCTGCCGGTATGGATGATCGACAGCAGGTCAGAGTTGATGATCTGGCCGCTGGAGCCGAGCAGACTGGTCTGAATGGCAGAGAAAGGGGACAACTCGACTGTACCGGCGTTCGCGGTGACCGAACTGGTGGGGTTGCCGACGATGTAATTGTCAGCGACTAAGCTGACTCGGCCGCCGGGTGCGGACGTGAGAATAGCGGGACCACCGATCGGGGCAGCAGCGCCGACGGTCCTTGGCGTGCCAAGGACAAGGGTGTCGCCAGGCGCGGCGACCTCGAAGAAGAGGTTGTTGCCGCTGAAGGTGCCGGTCAGCACCAGCGCCGGATCATCGACGAACACGACATCTCCATTGCCTGCGGTGAGGCCGGTGCTCGCTGCGACCTTGTTGTTGACGCTTGTGAGGAGGATGTCGCCTGCAGTGGTGCGGGTGAATAGGCTGTCAGCCACGATGGAGCCATTCGGCTCGGTAATCGGTCCGGCAGCGGTGAGGGCCACCGCTCCGGCGTTGAGGGTGGCTGGGGCAGCGGCTGTCCCGATCTGCAGCGGCCCGCCGACGGTGAGATTGAGATTGGCAGCGAATACAGGGCCCGTAATATTCAGGAGACCCGCGTCCATCAATATGAATGTGCCGACCTGCCCTAAGCCGCCAGCGGTGAAGCTGCCGAGATTGGAAATGCGGTTGGCAGGGTTGTTCAGGACTGCGCTGCTGGCGCTTCCCGTCAGCGTGTCGGCAGCAATCGTCCCCCCCACCTGGGCGATCGAACCGGCAGCGTGCAAAGCTACCGCAAGCCCGGAGAGATTTGCGTCAAGCGTCAGGTCCGAGGGGGGGGAATTCAATCGTTCCAGTCGTTGTGAGGTTGAGCAAACGGGCGGCGCTCACCGCTCCAGTGACAGTCAACGGTCGGACGTTGTTTATTACAATGTCGGAGCTGTTGTCTGTAAAGGGACCAAGATTTCGCAATCAGATTCGCACCGTCTAGCTTTGTCCCGCCGTTCGAAGAACCAGTCAGATTATTGACCTTCAAATTGCCTTCCTGCCCAATCGAACCGGATGAATTCAGCCTTAAGGTTGCAGCGATGCTAGTCAGGTCGAGCCCACCGTCTATCGTGATAGAGCTTGCCCGGACCGAGGTCGTTGATGTGCCCGCAGGAACATCAGTGAAGCTGCCGAGTTGCAGGGTCCCAACGGTCCCAACATTCGCAAACTGCTTGGAATTGACAACGAGACCTCCGAACTCAGGATCGGCGATGCTATGGAGAGTCATGGCAGCAGCTGAGAACGGCGCCAGCTCTAGCGTCCCGGCATTCTTGATAGAACTAAAACCGGTTTTGGTCTCCACTACGTAGTTGTCGGCGACAAGTGAAATGCGTCCGCTTGCGCCAACCGTAGTAAGGCTCGCCGGCGTGTTGATGACCGCGCCCGGAATATCCGGTATTCCGAATGTTAGCGTGCCATTTTTCGTTGCAACTTCGAAGAATAGGTTATTTGCAACGATTGAGCCATGCAAGGTGAGATCGCGCTGATTTACAAGAACAAGATCGCCGCCGTTTACAGAAGACGGGCCAAGCTTCGTCACTGCATTCGCCGCATCCAAAGCAACCGGCCCCGATGCGGTGACCGAAAGATTCTCAATGGTGATCGCCCCGTTGGTGGCGTCCTGGCTCACCCCGGCGCCAGCGCTAAGAATGAGGCCCGCAGATCCGTTAGTCTTGTTGGTGATCGGCGCATTGATGACGATCGCGCCGTCGGCATTCATTGTCAGCGTCGTGCCCGTCGCCCAATTGATCGGAGACAGAACCTTGATGTCTCCACGGGCGCTGCCCGATCCCAACGTGCTGACGATGACGTTTCCATCGCTGAGCGCACTTTGCAGAGCGCTGGCTGCGATTGTTGCCGGATCGCTGCTGGCGGTGAACGTCCCTCCGCTATTGCTGGTATTAAGACCGGTCGTAGTGATGGTGATATCGAACGGGTCAAGCAGCCAGGTGCCCGGTCGCCCTGCAGCCGCTCGCGCACCGATATCGATCGCCGCACTGCTGCCGATGCCCAGCTTGAAGCCCGACGTATCGACGAACCCGCCATCGCCGCGCTGTGGTCCGCCGCGGGCGCTGATCACGCCATCCATCTGCGTCGTGCCTTTGGCTTGATCCGACAGCACCGCGACCCGTCCGCCGTTGCCATTCGCCTTGGCATCCGCCGCGATCCTGGCACCCTGCTGCACGGTCACGTTCTTCGCGGTTCGCGTGGCAGCGATGCCCGGACCGCCGTGCCCCCGTGCCAGCGTCGTGCCGATCGCCACCGTCCCACCGCCCGCCCGCCCCGACGCATTGATCCGCGCCTTCGAGGCAAGCGTGACGGCGCCGTCCGACACCACCTCGACATTGCCGCCGCGCGTACCCGGCGCCCGGCCGGGCGTGGACAGTTGCCCCGCCACCACGATCGAGCCGCCGACCCCGTTCAGCGCGATCGTGCCGGTCTGATCGCCCATCGTCGCCGCGCGGATTTTGCCCCCGGCCTGCACCAGGTTCTGCACGATCCCGTCGGCCGCCCGCGCGGTCAGCTGCACCGTGCCGCCGTCAGCAACCACAACCCCGCTGTTGGTCACCAGTGCAGTCACCTTCTTGCCGCCCGCACCCACCGGCGCCTCGGTCACCTGGTTGGTCACGTCGAGCGACAGCAGCCCGTCGCCATACAGGTCGAGCGTCGCGGTCTTCGCCCCGGCCAGTACGACGTGGCCCAGTTGCGCGCTGATGGTGCCGGAGTTCGCCACCTGCGGTGCCACCAGCGCCGCTAGTCCCGCCTGCTTCACCGTGATCGTGCCGGCATTGCTGATCTTGGCGTTGGCGTGGGCCGGCTGGTCGAACACCATCCGCCCGGCCATGAAGTTCTTGTTGCTGATCCCGGCGGCGCTGACCATGACGCCGGCAGCGTTGACCTGGGCGCCCCGATAAAAATTCACCCCCGACTGGTTCACCAGCACGATCTGGCCATTGGCGTCGATGCGTCCGGCGATCTGCGAGGGGTCGGGTCCGGTGACACGGTTCAGCGCCACCGCGCTGGCCGAAGGCTGGGCGAAGATGACGCTCTGCTGGCTGCCGACGTCGAAGCTCTTCCAGTCGATCGCCGCCCGCTGGCTCGACTGATCAATCCGCGTGTTGCTGGCGGTGCGGCTGATCGCGGCACTCCCCGCCACCACGGCCCCGCCCGTTGGACGAGCGTTCGGTGCCGGCTGAGCGTTGGCCAGGGCGGCGGTAAAGACCAGCCCCGTTTGCAGCGCGGTCCCAACCAGAAGCTGTCGTGCCATCAGCGGTCCTCGCCTGCCGATAGCACGCTAGGCGATGGAACTAGCCGAATACGTGTGATCGATCACACATCGAGTGTTCACATTTCTTTGATTGGCCTCGTCCAACTCGCGGCTTCGTCGATTTGGCCTTGTGCCTTGCGCTCGGCCTCTTCGTATGCGGCCTTGGCCTTGTTTTCGAGCATCTGTTCGACTGCCTTGACTGCCGCCCGTGCCGCACCCAGCACCGCCCGCACCTCTGCCGTCGCTGCTGCGGCAGCGTCCTCGGCTGCCCGAGCTGCCTGCTGCTTGGGCCTTATACGCCGCAGCCAGGCGGCGTATGCCTCGACTTCGGCATCACTTGCTGCAAGGCTGCTTGCAGCCTCGGTTTCGCGCTGGATGGCCGCCTCGATTGCGGCAACTGCTGCTGCCGCCTCGCTTTCCACCCGCAAGCAGTCGGCGAGACCACGGCGCGCTTGGTCCACCGCCACCTCGCGCAGCCGCAGCAGCAATTCGAGAGGGTCGTGCTTCATGGCATTTCCATCGTTCTCGCCAGCGCGGCAAAGCTGTCCTCGATCCCGGTTCGCTCGTCGCGCGACTGACGGAGCATCGCCTCGATCCGCGGCGCCAGCGCTACCGCTTCATCCACGCACGGATCGCTGCCGGTGCGGTAGGCTCCGAGCCGCACCATGTCGGCCATGTCAGCATAGAGGGCGAGCAGTGAGCGAGCGCGCCCCGCAAGCGCGTTCTCCTCTGGAGCGTTGCAGCCCGGGACCGCGCGCGAGAGGGAGCGCAACACATCGACCGCAGGGTAACGTCCCCCCTCGGCGATCCAGCACAACGTGCCCGTCCAGTATGCCGCGGACCGCGTCCGCGACTGGCTCGTTCTGGTCGTCGCCTTCGACCAATACACTGAATAATGCGGTAATGTGGCCCGCCGGGCCGTCCTCGCGCTCCAGGCCTGGACCCGCCCGCTCGAGCAGCCGCGGCAACTCGGCGAACACGCTAGGCGGATAGCCACGGGTTGCTGGCGGCTCGCCTGCCGAGAGACCGATCTCGCGCAACGCAAGGCAGTAGCGGGTGACGCTGTCCATCAGCAGCAGCACCGATTTGCCCTCGTCGCGAAAATGCTCGGCCACGGTCATTGCCGTGTAGGCGGCCTGCCGCCGAAGCAAGGGCGGAGAGTCGGAGGTAGCGACGACCACCACGGAGCGGGCGAGGCCGCTCTCTCCCAGATCGTCTTCCAAGAACTCGCGCACTTCGCGTCCGCGTTCGCCGACCAAGGCCAGCACCGCAACGTCACAAGCTGTGTATCTCGCGAGCATGGCAAGCAGGCTGGACTTACCGACCCCCGAACCCGCGAACAGCCCCAGGCGCTGACCCTGGCGACAGGTGGCGAAGCAGTTCAGCGCCCGTATCCCAAGATCGAGTCGCGCCCCTAGACGCGCCCGTACCGTCGCGCCGGGCGGTGCGGCAAGTACGGACCTATAGTCCTCTCCGACGGGAAGCGGCCCACGGTTATCGAGCGGCCGTCCCAGCGGGTCGAGCACCCGGCCGAGCCAGCCATCCGATACCGCGAGTGTGCCGCTGCCTTTCGCGCCGACCCCGCGCAACTCGAAAAATGCAGAGCTACCCGGACCAAGCCCGTCCAGAGCTCCGAATGGCATCGTCTGTGCGAGCCCACGGCGAAAGCCGACGACCTCGGCAGGCACGCGATGCCCATCACGTGCCGACAAGATCAGCCTATCTCCCACCGAGACACGTCCGCCTAGGCCCTCGACGTCCACGATCAGTCCGGAGAGGCCGGTCACATGGCCCTCCAGCACAACCGGCGCGATCTCACGCAGCCTTGCTGCGCACGCGGCGCTACGTTCCAGGAACCCGATGTATCTCATTGAGACACTTCATCGTATCAGAATTGGACTTCACGCTGAAAAATAGCTCCCATGCCACCCTTCAGTGCAGCGGTTCAGTTTAACTACACGCAAAAGATGAAAATTCGTTGGCTATATACACGCAACAGTGGTAAACATTACGCCGCAGTGATGGAGTAGCCGAGGATGCGGATCCTGCTCATTGAAGACGACCTTGTCGCGGCGCGCGGCGTCTCGCTGATGCTCAAGTCCACAGGCGCCGTGGTAGACCATGCAGATACCGGCGAGGAAGGCCTCGAACTCGCGCGGCACTACGATTACGATATCGTGGTACTGGATTTGATGCTGCCAGACATCGAGGGCTTCGAGGTTGTACGGCGCATGCGCGTTTCGCGCAACGACACGCCGGTGCTCATTCTGTCGGGATTGTCGCGGCCACAGGTGAAGGTGAAGGGGTTGGGCCTGGGCGCCGACGACTTTATCACCAAGCCCTTCGATAAGGCCGAGTTGCTGGCGCGTATGCAGGCAATCGTCCGCCGCAGCAAAGGATTCAGCCAGCCAACGCTGCGCATCGGCCCGCTGCTCCTCAATCTGGACAGTCATGAGGTAATGGTGGACGGCCAGGCGGTGCACCTGACCGGCAAGGAATACGCCATCCTGGAATTGCTGGTTCTGCGCAAAGGGATGGTCCTGACCAAGGAGGCGTTCCTCAATCACCTCTACGGCGGTATGGATGAACCCGAGATGAAGATCATCGACGTGTTCATCTGCAAGCTGCGGAAGAAGCTGACGTTAGCTGGGGCGGACAACCTCATCGGCACGGTATGGGGTCGCGGCTACATGATTCGTGAACAGGCCGCGCAGACCGACGTGACAGCCCACGAGACGGTTGCTGCCTAGCAGAGCTCAATCGGGCTGGCCGAGAGCCCGATACATCTCTGACAGGTAAGGGCTCATCGGGATGCCGAGTGTCTCGCCTGTCGGCAGCCGGTCCACCAGCCACCGCGTGTACTGGCGAGCCAGTGTGCCCTCGCTCGCCATTCGGGCAAACGACGACTTGACCAGATCGGCGAACGCCGGGTCGTCGCGGCGCAGGGTGATCGCATACGGCTCGAACGAAAGATAATCGCCGACGATGCCAAAGCGGCGAACACCAGGGTGGGCGGCAATGAAGCCGGCCAATAAAATGTCGTCCGATGCAAAAGCATCGGCGTTGCCCGCCGCCAGCGCATCATAGGCGGCGGAAAGGCTTGGCAGCTCCGTAACCGCGATACCGGGCGACACTTTATCGGCCAGGCGGTGCATCACCTCGGCATTGGTCGTGCCGGCGCTGACCACGACCGTGCGGCTAGCCAGATCGCGATACGAACTGATCCCGGCAGATCCCGATGGACCAAGAGGCACCATCAATTTGGTGCCGCTGAGAAAAAATACCGGCGAGAACGCCACCTGCCTGGCGCGTTCCGCGTTGGCGGTCGTCGAGCCGCACTCCAGATCGACTTGGCCCGAGATCACCATCGGTAGCCGCTGGTCCGCCGCGAGCGGTACATGAACGATCCGCACCCCGCTTTGCCACGCAGGTGCATCCGGCTCCAGCAGGTCGCGGTTCAGCGTGCGTGCGACGTCCTCGGCGATGCCATGACAGATCTCCAGAGAAAAGCCCACCGGTTGACCGGCCTTGTTTAGGAACGAGAACGGCAGCGAGCTCTCCCGATAGCCGATCAGTATTGTACCCCGGTCGTTGATTGTCTTTAGCGTTCCAGTGAGCACCGTGCCCTCTTCCGCCAGCACGCTGCCGCCCGTCACACTCACAGCCAACGTCATCGATGCGGCGGCGGAGAGCCAGCTCATACTGGCTCCACCTCCATCTCCTCGATCATCGCGGCGGTGTCGACGTCGCTGACCAGTTGTCCCTCCCATTTCGCCACCACCGCGGTCGCGAGTGAGTTGCCGATGACATTGGTCGCGGAGCGGCCCATGTCGAGGAACGTGTCGATACCAAGGATCAGCAGCAGTCCTTCGTCAGGCAGGCTGAATTGGCTCAGCGTCGCCGCGATTACCACCAGCGATGCCCGCGGCACGCCAGCAACGCCTTTGCTGGTCAGCATCAGAGTCAGCAGCATGGCAATCTGCGTGCCGAAGGTCAGCGGGATATCGTAGGCCTGGGCAATGAACACGCTAGCGAAGGTGCAGTACATCATCGTGCCATCGAGATTGAACGAATAGCCCAATGGCAGCACGAAACTGGAGATGTTGCGGGAGACAGGGAACTTCGCCAGTTGCTCCAGCATCTTTGGATATGCGGCTTCCGAACTTGCCGTCGAAAAAGCAAGCAGGAATGGCTCGCGCATCAGTAGGATCAGCCGCTTAACTCGCGAGCCCAGCAGCAAGAAGCCGACGATGATCAGCACGAGCCACAGGCAGAGCAGACCGAGATAGAACTCGCCCATGAACTTTGCATAGTTCACCAGGATACCCAGGCCATTGGTGGAGATGGTGGCGGCAATGGCGCAGAACACCGCAATCGGCGCCAGCAGCATGACGTACCCGGTCACTCGCAGGATAACGTGTGACAATCCCTCGATACCATCGAGCAGCAGCTTGGCTCGCTCACCCATCGCGGTGCAGGCGATGCCGAACAAAATCGAGAATACCACGATCTGTAGGATCTCGTTGTCTACCATCGGACGAACCGCGGAATCGGGGAACACGTGCTTGACGAACCCGTCCAACGTCATTGCGTGAGAGTCGATGCCCGAGCTGACGCCGCTCGCGACCTTGTGGATGCCGATGCCGGGCTCGAACAGGTTCACCAGCACGAGCCCGAGGGCCAGCGACACGATGGAAGCGCTGACGAACCACAGCATGGCCTTCCCGCCAACGCGCCCGACCGTGCCGGCATCAGCCATGTGGCCGATCCCTACTACCAGCGTTGAAAACACCAGCGGGCCGATGATCATCTTGATAAGGCGGAGGAAGATCGTGCTGCCGAACGAGATGTAGCCTGCAATCAGCTTTTGCGTGGCTGGATTCGGGTAATGGTCATAAATCAGCCCGCCAGCGGCGATGCCCAGCAGCATCGCCACGAGTATATAGGTTGTCATCCTGCTGGACTTCATCGACCCCTGCCCCTGTATCAGCCCCTGTTGCAACAATGTTGCAGCTACCTGCCGCTGATGCGCAACGGTTCGGCCGGACCCGGCACAATGTGCCGCGTCGTTAACGGCAAAATAAGCCCGACGAGTCACATTTCGAACGACTGACGTGCCCGGGTCGCGGGTAAAGGGGTAACCGAAGATGAAGGCGCTCCTGGAAGGGCTGCGCGCCTTGGGGCCTGCCCGCCTCGCCGCATTGGGTGCTGTCGCACTCGGAATGCTCGGAATGCTGGCGCTCATGGTGCTCCATGGTGGTACACAGCCTATGGCTATGCGTATCCGCTGGCCGGCCATGCCGGGCGCCCGCCCGCCAGATCGCAGAGACCGCCAAATACCGCGTCTTTTGATTTCACACCGTCTTGGCTAATATCCCTGCGTCGCATCGATTTTGGATGCCCAGTGGATGCCTGCCTGTAGATACGCCCTGGGCAGCCAACAAGGGGAATACTGATGCAAGTCGCGATCTCGGACCTATGGCTACGAAACCTACGCCCGCCCAAGACCGGACGCCTTGTCATCCACGATACCAAGTCACCGCTGATCCTGCGCGTATCATCGACCGGCGTCGCATCGTGGTCGGTCAGCGTGCGCACGAAGGACGGCAAACGCACCCAGCCGATCCTGGGCCGCTGGCCGGCGATGGGTGTGTCTGTCGCCCGCAAACAAGCTCGCGCCGTGCAGGTCGAAATCCAAAGTGGTGGCGATCCTGTCACCGAGCGCCGCGCCGCCCGTGCCGAGCGCGAAGCACGCAGCGCATTGCCCACCGTCGCGGTATTGCTGACCGACTGGCAGCAGGCCAAACAGGCGCGGTGGTCTGCCCGCTATCAGACCGAGGTTGCACGGCTATGCCGACGAGAAGTCGTCCCTAAGCTTGGCAAGCGCCTGCTTGTAGAGACGACGCGGGCCGACTGGACATCGATGATCGCCGCTGTGCATCGGCGCGCGCCCGGTGTGGGCAACATGTTGTATAAGGCATGTGCCGCGTTCCTGAACGACGCAGAGGCACGCGGCCTGATCCCGGCGCCGCTACTGCCGCGCAAGGGCGTGGCGTTCATCGCGCCGGCTGTGGATGCCCGCGAGCGTGTTCTGTCGGATGATGAACTGCGGTCGGTCTGGGAAGCGACCGCCCGACTAACGCCCAAGCCACGCGCGTTCGTCAGGCTGCTGCTGCTGACCGGCTGTCGCCGTGCAGAGGCGGCAGACGTCTGCGTCGGCGAGGTCGATCTGGCGAATGGCACATGGTCCATCCCAGGCAGCCGCACCAAGAACGGGCGCGCATACACCGTGCCGCTGAATGATACCCTGATTGCGGACCTGCGCGCCGTCATGCCGACACACATCGCGGGGCCGGGCTGGAGATTGTTGGGCGGCATCCCTGGGAGCGGGCTGCGCGGGTTCGGCCGGGCCAAGGCGCTTGTGGATCGCTCGTCCGGGGTGACCGCGTGGCGCTGGCACGACCTTCGCCGCACGTGCCGAAGCGGATTGTCGCAACTCGGGGTGCCGCCAGACATCGCAGAGCGGGCCGTGAACCACGTCAGCCACATCGGCTCGCTGCAAGCAATCTATGACCGGCATTCTTATGCCGATGAGGTGCTCACCGCGCTGCGCCGATGGCACGCGCATGTGGCCACCCTGGTGACGGACGGTGCGTCCGGCGCCGATGTTGTGGCGCTGCGGAGAGCTGGTGATGACGCCCGACGAGGCCGAAGCCACCCAGTTCTTCCTTTTGCGGGGCGTCGTTGAACGCCTGGAGCCGGACGTCGGGGCCTCGATGAGCTGGTCGCCGAGCGGCTCTTCGATCAGGGAATGCTGCATTTGGTGTTCGCGCTGCGGCATGCACGGGAAGCTCTTGCGGCGGGGATCTCCGATCCGATCCGCGTCGCGCAAGTGCTGGACTTGGAGCGCGACGGGCGAAAGATGCAAAGCGCTTACCGCGCCCGCATGGGTCGAAACAAGGGCAACGCGAATTCCGCGAAAAAACGCTCGGCCAATGCACGGACGTTTTGGACGCCGTGGATCACCCGCTATCGCGAACTTCTGCGCGAAGGAAAGTCGCGTCCCCAGGCGATCAAGGAGATCGAACAGGAGCTTGACGACGACGGGATAGCGCGAGACCGACGAACGATCATCAAATGGTGCAAATAAATTCGCATCACCGGAATCCTGCT
>CAWKMC010000058.1:0-30157 GCA_963850535.1 uncultured Alphaproteobacteria bacterium
ATCGACCTCGGGCAGCACGATCGTCTCGGTCGCAATCCCCGCGCAGCTTCGCCGCCCCTGCCTGAATCGCTGAACACCACGATCTGGCCGCCGCGCGCGGCCGCCTCCTGCAGGTTCCGATGCGGTTTTCTCGAACAGCGGTCCGGACGGTGCGATCGAAATCACCGGCACGTTCTTGTCGATCAGCGCGATCGGTCCATGCTTCATCTCGGCGGCCGGGTAGCCTTCGGCGTGAATGTAGCTGATCTCCTTCAGCTTCAGCGCCCCCTCCAGCGCCACGGGAAACAGTTGCCGCGGCCAGAAATACAGCACATCGCGTGCCTGCGCGACGCGCTGCGCCAGCGCTCTTTGATCTCCCTCATGCTTATCCAGCACATCAGCCGCACGGCTCGGCACTTCCAGCAATGCCGCAAGTCATCGCTGCCTCCTGGGCGGCTGATTCGTGCCGCGTGCACGCCCGCGGCAAGGGCGAGGCAGGCAAATACCGAAAGTTGCGCGGTGAATGCCTTGGTGCTGGCGACACTGACCTCGGGCCCTGCGACCGTTTCCAGTACAGCGTCTCGAGGCGCGCGCCATCCGCTCTCGGGCACGTTGACAATCGCGAGCACATGCTGCCCCTGCTCGCGCATGTATTTCAGTGCAGCCATGGTATCCGCGGTCTCGCCCGACCGGCTTACCAGGATGCCCAACCCGCCCTTCGCCAGTGGCGGTTCGCGATAGCGGAACTCGCTGGCGACATCAGCATCGACCTGCATGCGGGCGATCGCCTCGAACCAGCAGCGACCGACCATTCCGGCATAAAAGGCACTGCCGCACGCGCTGATGGTGATGCGCGGCAACGCGGCGAAGTCGAATGGCAGCGCCGGCAGCGCGACCGCACGGGTCGCCGGGTTGACGATCCGGTGCAGCGTGTCGCCGATCACCGCCGGATGCTCGTGCAGCTCCTTTTCCATGAAGTGGCGGAAATTACCCTTGCCGATGGGCCGACCCGGTGAGTTGCGTCAGCTTGAACGTCGCGCTTCACCTCCTGCTCCAGCGAAATCGAAGAACCGCGCGCCTTTTTCGATCAACGATCGTCCAGTCGCCGTCGTTCAAATAAGCGATGCGCTGTGTCAGCGGCGCCAGCGCCAGCCCCATCGGACCCAACGAACATCTATCGTCGCCGAACCCCACCGCTAGAGGCGCGCCATGCCGTGCACCGACGCAGAAAGTTCCGGGTGCCCGGCGAAGATCATCGCCAACGCATAGGCACCTTCTAACCGTCGGAATGCTGCACCGGCAGCCTCCATCGGCGTCATGCCGCGCTTCAGGTTCCAGGTCCACCAGTTGCGCGACAGTCTCGGTATCGGTCTCGGTGCTGAACCTGACCGGCTGATTCCAGTTCGTCACGCAGCTCGGCTGATTCTCGATGATGCCGTTATGCACGACAGCGACGCGCGAGGTGCATGCGGATGCGCATTGTTCTCCGTCGGTGCGCCATGCGTGGCCCAGCGGGTATGGCCGATGCCGGTGGTGCCGGCAGCGGCGAGCGACCAGCACCGCTTCCAGATTGCCCAACTTGCCTTCGGCGCGGCGGCGGTCGATATGGCCGTTCACCAGCGTGGCGATGCCCGCGAAGTCATAGCCGCGATATTCCAGGCGCTTCAGGGAATCCAGGATTACGGGCGCTGCTTCGCGTGCGCCGACGATGCCGACAATGCCGCACATTTAACGTGTTTCCTTTGCAACTTCTCACGGATGGCCGCCGCCCGGCCGGGCTTGTTCACCTGCTTGCCGCGCGCCACCGCCAAGGCATCCGCCGGTATATCTCAGTGATCACGCTGCCGGCGCCGGTGATCGCGCCATCGCCGACTGTCACCGGCGCCACCAGCGCGGTATCAGATCCGATGAAGACGCGTGACCGATCTTGGTTCGATGCTTGTTGTAGCCATCGTAATTGCAGGTGATGGTCCCGGCGCCGATATTGGTTGCCTCACCGACGTCGGCATCGCCCAGATAGGTCAGGTGGATTGGCCTTGGTACGTGCGCCGAGCTTCGTCGCCTTCACTTCGACGAAGTTGCCGATATGCACGTGTTCGCCGAGTTCCGCACCGGGGCGCAGCCGCGCGTACGGTCCCACGCTGCAATGCGGGCCGATGGTGCAGCCGACCAGATGCGTGAAGGCGTGGATCTCCGCGCCTGGCCCGACCTTGACGCCTGGGCCGAACACCACGTTCGGCTCGATGATCACATCGGGTGAAAGCTCGGTATCGGCGGACAGGAACACCGAGCCCGGGTCGATCATGGCGACCCCGGCGTCCATCGCTGCGTCGCGCAGCCAGGACTGCACCACGGCCTCGGCCGCGGCCAGTTCGGCGCGGGAGTTGATGCCGGCCAGCTCCTCGGCCGGAGCCTCGACCGCAGCGACACGCCCGCCATCGGCGCGCGCCAGCGCCACGACATCGGTCAGGTAGTATTCGCCCTTGGCATTGTCGGCGCGCACGTCACTCAGCCAGCGCAACATGTCGGCTGCGTCACCGCACAAGACGCCGGCGTTGCACAATGTCTCTTTCGGTCGGCTTCCGCCGCATCGATCCATTCGACAATGCGCTCCACAGAGCCATCGCACATGATCACCCGGCCATAACGGCCTGGATCGGCCGGGCGGAACGCCAGCAGGGCCAGGCCCGCATCCCCGGCGAATGACGCTCCAGGAGCCGTGACAAGGTGGCCGGCCGGATCAGCGGATTATCAGCATAGAGAATCGCGACCTCACCATCGCCGAACTGGAGCGGCGACCAGGGCGGCGTGCGCGGTGCCACGGCGTCCTGCTGACGACGCTGGGGTGGGCGCGGCCTCCCGCGCACGGCCTCCATCCCGGGACCGATCACCACCACGATGCGCGAACACCTGCTCGCAGTCGCCAGCAGGTGGCGCAGCATAGAGCGGCCGGCGATCTTGTGCAGCGTCTTTGGCAGCGCCGACTTCATGCGGGTGCCGAAACCGGCGGCGAGGATCACGGCGCGCGCGCCATTGTCGATCCCATGTACTGATGTGTCTTCTGGCGGTGTAGGCTACGCGGTGTCAAAGCCTGTCGCTATCCTGTCGAATCAAATCCCGTTTCGGAGTGCAACATTTGATCCGCACCCTTCTGTTCGACCTGGATGGAACATTGGTAAATACCGTGCCAGACCTGACAGCCGTGCTGAACCGACTGATGCGGTCTCGTCACCTTGCCGGTTTCACCCAGCCGGAGACGGCGCGCATGGTGGGCGATGGTGTCGCCAGGCTGGTTGAGCGGGCGTTCGCTGCCCGCGGCCGTTGTCCCGACCCCGAGGCAGTCGCCGATTTTTCCGCCGACTATGCTGCACATGCGGCGGTGGAGAGCCGGCCGTATCCCGGGGTGATCACGGCACTGCGCGAATTGGGTCACGACGGGTGGCGGCTGGGGGTGTGCACCAACAAGCCCGAGGCTGCGGCCGGACTTTGCTGGCGGCGCTCGGGCTGGATAGTTGCTTTGGCGCGATCGGTGGCGGCGACAGCTTCCCGGTGCGCAAGCCCGACCCGCGTCACCTGCTGGCCACGCTTGAGGCGGTGGCGGATGTCGCGAGCTGGCGGTGATGGCGGCGACCACGTCAATGACGTGGCGGCCGCCACCGGGAGGGTGCCTGCGTCTTCGCCGCCTGGGGCTATGGGCCGCGGAGATGGCACAGGGTGCTGTCGCGGTGGCGCAGGATTTCGCCGAGTTGGTGGCGATCGCCCGGCGGCTGCTGAAGTAGCGTTACCCCGCTCAATGCGCTCCCGCGCCGCCGCCCGAGGCCCGCCGCATCAGGACGGCCGCGACCAAAGCCAGCAGCAGCGCGCAGCCCATGAGGAAGAACGTGTCGCCATAGGCCAGGAAATACGCCTGCGCCCGCACCGCACGCCCGACCGCAACCACCGCATCATGCCAGGCCGTCGCCGGATCGGCCGTGCCGGATGCCATGAAGTACCGCTGCATCATCTCCAGCCGGCGCCGCGTCGCCTCGTTCAGCAGCGACACCGATGGAGTGATGATGGCGGAGTGGAACTGCTCCCGCTTGGTCAGCAACGTCTGCAAGCACCGCGATGCCGACAGAGCCGCCAAGGTTGCGCATCATGTTGAACATCGCCGACGCCGAGGCGGCCTGTTCCCGTTCGATGCCGCCGGTGGCGAGCACCGACAGCGGCGTCAACACCAGCGCCTGACCGAGGCGCGCACCAGGTTCGGCCACAGCAGCTGAGGGCCGCTGTAGTCCGGGTTGATCTCGATATTCATGAAGCAGCTCGCGGCGAACAGGCCGAGGCCCAAGGCGACCAGCAGGCGCGCATCGAAGCGGCGCATCAGCCGCGGCACGAACGGGATCAGCACCAGCTGCGGCAGGCCGGTCCAGGCCAGCACCTCGCCCACCTGCTGCGAATTATAGCCCTGCATCTGCGACAGATAGCTCGGCAGTAGAAACACCGAGCCATACAGCGCCATCCCGAGGATGACGTTGGCAACGCTGCCGAGCCCGAAGTTGCGCCGCAGCAGCAGGCGCAGGTTCAGCAACGGCTTCTCGGCGGTCAGCTCGATCCAGAAAAACAGCGCCAGCGCGACAACAGCGACCAGCGACAGCCGCACGATGAACGGCGAGCCGAACCAGTCGTCCTTGTTGCCTTCCTCCAGCACCGTCTGCAGCGAGGCAAGCCCGATGGCCATCGTCGCGATGCCTGGCCAGTCGCCCTCCCGCAGCAGAGCCAGCTGCATCGGTGCGCGCGGCAGCGACGGCAACAGCGTCGCCAGCATGATCGCGCCGGGCACCAGGTTGACGTAGAAGATGTAGTGCCAGCCATAGGTCTCGGTCAGATAGCCGCCGATGGTCGGCCCGATGGCAGGCGCGAAGGTGGCCGACAGCGCGAACATCGCCATGCCCGATCGGCTGTTTCGACCGCGGCAGCATGGTCAGCGTGATGGTGAACGCGAGCGGGATCAGCACGCCGCCGAAGAAGCCCTGAAGCGCCCGCAGCACGATCATCTGCTGCAGGTTCCCGGCGAAGGCACAGGCGACCGACATCACCAGGAACAGCACCGTATTCGCAAGCAGATAGCGGCGCAGCGAGAACACCGGCGTAAGAAAGCCGGTCAGCGGGATGACCACGATCTCCGCTACCAGATAGGACGTCGAGATCCAGCCGCCGTCATCGATGCCGGCGCCTATCGCGCCCTGGATGTCCGGCAGCGACGCGTTGGTGATCTGAATGTTCAGTACGGCAATGAATGCGCCGATGATGGAGCCGATGACCGCGAGCCAGACCTTCGCATCGGCGCTTGGCTCGGGCGCTGGGCGCTATGGCCGTGTCCATGGCGATCAGCCTCTCCGCGTATCGATGGTGGGCTCGACCGACATGCCAGGGCGCAGCAGGCCGGCGAGCGCAGTGTCGTCGCGCAGCACGATCTTCACCGGAATGCGCTGCACGATCTTGGTGAAGTTGCCGGTGGCATTGTCCGGCGGCAGCAGTGCGAATTCCTGGCCGCTCGCCGGCGCGATGCTGTCGATTACGCCATGCACGGTCTGGCCTGGGAAGGTATCGACCGCGATATCCACCGGCTGGCCGGGGCGCACGTCAGTGAGCTGCGTCTCCTTGTAGTTGGCCACCACATAGACTGCGTGCAGCGGCACGACCGCCATCAACTGCGTGCCCGCCTGGACGTATTGACCCACCCGCAGTGTGCGGGCACCCACCGTGCCGTCGTCCGGCGCGACGATGGTCGCGTAGCTCAGGTTCAGCCGCGCCTGCTGCTCGACCGCCTGTGCATGTGCCAGCGCGGCCTTCGCCTCGGACTGCGCGGTGCGCAGCACGTCCACTTGCTGGCGGCTGCTGGTCAGGGTGGCGCGGGCACGCTGCAGATCGGCGGCGCGCTGCGCAAGCAGCGACTGGGTGTGTTGTGCCTGCTGGACACTGCCCGCGCCTGAATGAGCAAGATCGGCGTAGCGCTTCTGGTCCTGCGCGGCGAAGCTTGCAGCAGCCTCGGCCGAGGCAAGCTGCGCCTCGGCTTCGGTGATCAGTGACTGTTGCAGCTGAAGCTGCGCCGCCAGATTGGCGACCTTGTGCTCGGCCGCTTCGCGGTCCGCAATCGCCTGGTCCAGCGCCGTCCGCAAGTCACGATCGTCAATTCGCGCAAGGACCTGCCCGGTCTTCACCGGCTGGTTGTCATTGACCAGCACCTCGGCGATGTAGCCGGCGACGCGGGGTGCAATGATGATCGAGTCGGCCCGGACGTAGGCATCGTCGGTTTCGACCTCAAACCGCCCAACCTGCCAATAATGCTCGCCGTAGGTGGCGGCAGCCGCAAGGCCGATCGCACCTGCCATGCCAAGCAATGCCTGCTTCAGGGTCAGGCGGCGGCGTCCAACCCTGGCTCGGCCCGCATCAATGCCGGGCGCGCGCTCGACCAACCCACTCATGGCTCTCTCCTCGTCGTGGCAGTCTCGCTGCCATTTCGGCGCAATAGGTAGAGCGCGATGCGTGCGGCATTAATGCCGGTTCAGCCGATATGACTTTTGCGCAGGACGAGGAAGTCGCTAGTTGCGCGGGGGCCCGGCTGAATTTGGTCCTGTGGCTGCCGTCAGGTACATGGTGGCTGGCCCAAACCATCTGGTTTGGAAGGCAATCCGCACCGGCAGTACCGGCCCTTCGTGTGCCAGAGGGGCCAGCCATGCCGAGCCATGGAGGGGCCGTCTGTGCTCTGGGTCGTTGTCACCCAGGAGAAAGCCCGCCACCTCGCGGCCCTCGAAATCGCAGCGCAGCGCCGGTCCACTGAACATCGAACGTCCGGTCGGCTCCAGCCGCTCCATCCCCCCGGTCTGTGCCGTAACCTCCAACATGCGCCGGCCGTCATAGGTGTGGACGCTGGTCTCACAGGTCCGGTTGCGCTCAACCCGGCGCATGAGCTGCGCCAATGCGCTTAACGTGTCCATCGTGTGGAGCTGCAGATCCCGGGGAACGGGTTCGCGTTCGCTCTGCTGGGGCGGCTCGAGCTCACGCACCTCCGGCAGCCCGTTGTCGTAATCGATCAGGGTGCGGCGCTGCTGTCCGCGCC
This sequence comes from uncultured Alphaproteobacteria bacterium, assembly GCA_963850535.1. Taxonomy (GTDB): domain Bacteria; phylum Pseudomonadota; class Alphaproteobacteria; order Acetobacterales; family Acetobacteraceae; genus JAMXLO01. The sequence continues at coordinate 7,082 of CAWKMC010000058.1, forward strand.
ACTCGCCTTGGCCGAAAAACTCAACAGGTGCCGCCCGATTGTCCTGCCACACCCCGCGAACGGTGTTGACCTGATGGCCCCGATAGAGCAGCCCGACGAGACCGGTGGTGTGGTAGTCAATCCGGATCTGATAGTTCCACGGACCGATCCCGAAATAGGCAGTCATCTGCATGACTTCGATGCCGGCAGCGTAGGTGTCGTAACTCAATCGGACCTGCTCCGGTTCTGCCAAGGCGGCCGGACTGACCATCAGGGTCGAGACAAGCGAGACTGCCGCGAACAGTCGCATGCCGGATATGTTGCGCTGCCATATCGCCTTGGCAAGTGTGATCGCTGGCTTGACACCCGGAAGAGCAGCCGCCTATCTGACCGCCTCAGGGGTGCGTAGCTCAGCGGGAGAGCACCGTCTTCACACGGCGGGGGTCACAGGTTCAAACCCTGTCGCACCCACCATATTTTCGAGGACTTATCCGTTCGTCCTCGACGGCCGCAGATTTGCTAGCAAGCACATAGCTGGCAAGTGCGGCTGGAACTCTGGCGGTCTGCCCAACGACGAGCGGGGCTCACCCCGTGATTGAAACCGAAAAAAAGCTGACTGTTCACTGGCTGCCCGTTCTCCCCCAGCTGCTGCCGCCGCTCGACGAACATCCCCATGTGCTTGCCGATCAGTCCCCATGCAGAGACGCGGGCAGCGTAAGACGAGCCTTCGCCTGCCAGTGTCGCCTCTCGGCGCAAGCCGCGCAGCACGTCGTCCTGCGTAATCTGGATCCGCTCGCTACGGGCGCGCTGTACGGCCTGAATGGCTGCAGCCACGCTAGCATTGGCTAACAGGCGGGCGCTCTGGGCGTTGGCTGTGCGCGCGCTGTAGCCGGCGCGGGTGGCTGCTTGGGTCGCGTTCAGGTCCACGAGGTATTCGTCGACAAATCCATTTGTCGGGGAGTCATGGCGTGTCTTGTTCCGGCGATCACTCTTGATAGCGCGCTAAGCACCTACGTGTGCAGGTGCGCGTGGATCACGTCGGGATGCTGCTCGCCTTTCACTATGTCTCTGTCGGCTGGGGCGCGTCGATTTCCGACAGTGCTTCACCGCTCGGACCGAGATTGCCGAGCACCGGGGCGCAGGTATCCCACGGACGGCACGTCCGGATGGCTCCCCATAAGGGTTACCTGCGTTAGTGTTCCGGGAAGAGCTGGATTCCGGGATGTGTCGTTAGCCAGGCGCCACCCGTGCGGGAAGGTTCGAGTACTTGATGAAGTCAGCTCGTCAGAGCGGATGGCAATTCACCACTGCGGCAGCTTTGTGATGGCGGCGGGGGCGGCGCACGATTTCGCGGAACAGCGCGTCGGCGGCATCGCCTCGCTGCCTGATCTCCTCCGGCTCTGATCCAGCGCGTCGCTGAACCCAAGTCCTGTTCGAGGCACGGCGAAATTCAGTGGTCATGTCGCAGGGTGATTGGCGGCCCATTGGCGGCGTGCGCCAACCCGAACCACTGGCTCAGACGAGCGAGATAGCGTGCTCGATCACATGGTTTAGCGCCGGGGCATCCGGCGAGGTGAGCGCCATGCGCAGCCGGAGGATCCCTGCCTGCGGCGGGTGCTCGCGCACAAGTCTCTCGATTTCCCTCTGTGAGGTGACGCCCACCTCCTTGAGAAAACCGCGCAGCGCCAGATTGAAGCGATCTTCGTCCATCAAAGTCCCTCCGGTTCGCCGTTGAGCAGGGTCCGCTCAAGGTGAAGCGGTCGCACTCTTCTTAACCGCCAGCAAGGGATGTCTTGTCAGAGACTTCATTGGCGCGATCTATGGTCTCGGAGAGTGAACCAACCTGAGTCGGGTCAACCTCGTCTCCTGTGAGCACGGCGGAGTCACTCCGCTGTTCGACAGTTTCCTCCGCGAGAAATTCAACTGCTGCCACGACGTGCGCAAGGTTCACAGTCGCTACTGTCGCGCCTGGAACGGGCGCGCCAAGAAAATGCTTCGATTGCCAGGCTAAATCTATGCCGTCAGGGGTGCCGCCATGGTCGAGCAGCACGTCCAGCAGGATGATGCCGCTGGATGACTGATGCAGGGCTCCGATGGAGGTCATTCTCAGGGTATCTCCCGTCGTCAGCACCAGCCCGAATCGTCCTCGTAGTCCAATCATGCGGCTCCCAAACCAGGCCGGCAGAAGGCTGGCGGCCTCATCGGGATCGGTGATGCGTGTCCACGTCAAAGTCTTGCCTCCGCCACAACAATGTCGCTCCATAGTACACAATCGCCGGCGGGCAGCCGGCGCGGCGGCGACAGTGCACCCGTTCTATTCTGGGATCGAGCCTACACCGCAGCCGGGCGGCCCGCATCTACGATTGCCATCGACATTGTCGACCCGACTGCGCTGGCTGGTGCGGGCGCTGGGCACCCTGGCCGAACGCCAGTGACGCGCTGGCCCGGCTTGACGCCGCCGTCGCTGACGCTATCCGTGAGGGCCTGCTGCGCGCCTCGTTTTCACCGGGCGCCCCCGCTGGCTCGCCGACGCGCAGGCTGGGCGCCGCGTATCGCCTTGCCGATACTTATGACGGTCCCAAAACTATCCTATTGCGAGCGGCCAGTGGAACGATCAGATGTCGCCCGGAGGCGCAGAGCGCCGCCTCTCTCTTGCGCTTTCATGCAGCGCACCGACACCTCCATAACAGACCCCCCCCCCCCCCCCCCCCCCCCCCCCCGCCTCCCCTAAACCCGCGTCTCCTTGCCGTGCAGCAACTGCCGAGCACCTTCGCGTCGTGCACGCTGGCTGCGGTCGTTGTCATTGGAGTGGATCGACTTGGTCTGCTGTCCGCGCCGATATGCAGCTTCATGCCGAAATACCACTGCCGACCTTTCCGGGTCTGGCGCATCTCCGGATCGCGCGTCTCGGTCTGATTCTTGGTCGAACTCGGTGCGGCCATGATCGTCGCATCGACGATCGTCCCGCCTCTCACCTGCAATCCGCGCGATGCAAGATAGGCATTCATCCGATCAAATAGCGCCTGCGTCAGGTCGTGCCGTTCCAGCAGATGACGGAAGTTCAGGATTGTGGTCTCGTCCGGAACCCGCTCGCGCCCGAGATCGAATGCCGACGAACTGGCGCATAGAGATCGAGTCATACGGCGCCTCCTCGGCGGCAGGATCAGACAGGTTGAACCAATGCTGCAGGAAGTGCAGCCGTAACATCCGCACCAACCTGGCCTCCGTCGCAGCCCAACAGGCGTGGGACCGCCTGCGCACCACCGGTCTGCCAGTGGGTTGATGCTGGCACCTGACACACCCCCGCCTCGCGGTCGCACCCGCCATGTGGGAAGGTCAAGGGGCTATCGGCTCGCGGTGTCCTCGCTCGTCCCGATAACAGCAAATTTCAGTTATTCAGGAGCTTACCCGGGGGCCGCTCACTACAGACGTTCTCATACAGAGATTCGAGGGAAGGGCGGCCTAGCGCGGCACCCGCAGCGATCGCCTTACCTGCTCCGAGAGATATCGATAAGATAGGTTTGACCACGACGACGAGGTAGCGCCAATGGCAAGAAGCTGTGGGCACTGGGGGTCACGGAGATTTCTGCTCCAGAGTCTATTCGCGTTAGCTGGTAGTCGAGCACTAGCCGACGAAACAGTACTGCCGGCCATCAAGCCGTCGGACCAGCAAACACCTGCCGGTTGGCATAAATTCAGCAAACACGTCGCTGGCTACATCGACCGCGGCAAGCGCGGTCCGGAGACGTGCGGCTTCTGCCACTATTTCATCGACCCAGACCAGTGCGTGATCGTCGAGGGGTCGGTCAGCGCGACGACCGGATGGTGCAACTATGGTGCGACGACGGGCTGACCGGAGCTCGCACCCGTGCAAGAAGCGCGCACACGCTCATCAGTGTCCCTGCACAGCTTGTAGACCTGCGACTTGCCGATCCCGACAAAAGCCATCGCCTGGGCCAGATCGCCGACCTATGCCTCGTGACGCCGCCTACCCCGGGCTTCTCGGATCACCGCGATCCGCGCTTTTTCCGTCATAAGCGCCGCCAACCTACAAGGGCTCACGATCAATTGCTCCAGCGTCCGCAACTCCGCGTCGACCGATCGGTTGTGCCGTATGTCTTCCACTCGGAGGCGAGCATGAAGTCCTATCTGTGGTTCACTACAATTCTCGCGGTGATGGCCACCCCAGCACTGGCCGAAACTACGACCACGACCTCTCCCACTCTCTCCAGCCCAGGCGCTACGTCAGGCCAGGGCGCACAAACATTGTCCCATGATGGCTCATCAAGCCTGACCAATTCGAATGCGGCGGATGCCCGCAAGGCCCCAGGCGCAGGCGCTTCGCCGCACACCGGCTACTCAGCCGGCATGACCCCAAAAGCGGGAACTGGTAGCGGTACGGCCGATGGAACAACGGACACGGGCGCTACCAGTCCGGGCAGTGGGAAGTCTCCAACCACGAGATAATCGGCTGCTGCGAGGCAGCAGGTTTCAGGGCTCCACAATAACCTGCCCGTACATCCAGGGATGCGGGGTGCAGATGTAGTAGTAGGTGCCAAGCTTGTCGAACGTGATGGCCTTCGACTCACCTTTGCTGAGCGCGCCGGTGTCCCACGTCCCTTCCTTGCCCGCCGCCGCAGTCGCTGTGTGCGGCAGGTCGCCTACATTTGTGAAGGTCACCGTGGTTCCTGGCTTCACTCGCGTGCGGGCCGGCCAGTAAGCATATTCGACGTTGTTGTCACCGATCTTGACCGCGTTCACACCGGTGGCAATCGCTCCTAAAGGACCCGCCTCCTGTGCCGGCGCAGGTGGCGGCCATAGCGGCTGCAGTTTGCCGTTCAGCGCGAAGGTCCACACCGCGTCACCAGCAGCGCTGCCCTGGATTACGTTTCCGCCCGTCAGGATGCTGATGTACTCCTGGCCGTCCACCTCGTAGACGGTCGGCGGGGCATCTGCGCCGAAGCCAGTCTGGAACTTGAACAGCACGTCGCCTGTCTTGGCGTTCAGGGCGACAAAATTCCCGTCGGGCTCACCGCGCAACAGCAGTCCGCCTGCGGTGACAGTCGAGCCACCGCCGCCACCCATGCGATACGGCATCTGCTGCTGCCACGCGATCTTGTTCGTGGTGGCGTCGATAGCGGTGAATGTCCCGGCAAATCGGGAGCCAACAGGTGGTGACTGAGTGCCGTTCGTATAGCGAATGCCATTCCTCCACTCGCTCGGAACGCGGGCGAAGACGCTCGACCGGATCGTGCCTGGCACATAGAGAAAGCCAGTGTCCGGGTCATACGGCATCGGCGACCAGTTTGTGCCGCCCTGCCCCCCCGGTTGAATAACAACGGGAGTATCCCAGAACGCATCGAAGATGCAGCCAGCCTTGTCATAGCCTGGCGCTGGCGGGGCGCATGTTGGCACCGTGTTGTCCCCGACCGGATATGGCTGCGTCTTCGCCGTCTTCTGCCGCGGCTCCTGCGGCACCGGCTTTTCTTCGATGCCGACCAGCGGTTTTCCGGTCGTACGATCAAGGATGTACACCCATCCGGTCCGACCCGCCTCCGCGATGGCCTTACGCGGCTGGCCGTTGATCATGGTGTCGAACAACACGACAGGGCTCGCCGCATCATAGTCCCAGATATCATGATGCACTTGCTGGAAGTGCCACCTGTACTGTCCGGTCTTCGGGTCGATTGCCATGATCGAGGCGCAGAACAAGTTGTCGCCTTCCCGCATCGAGCCATCATAGTCCGGTCCGCAGTTGCCGGTGGCGAAATAGAGGAGGTTCAACTCCGGATCGACTGCCGGCGTGTTCCAGATGGATGCGCCGCCTCGCATCGCGTGCGTGGTGCCGGCAGGCCAAGTCTCACTGCCGACCTCGCCGGGCGCCGGGAGCGTGTAGGACCGCCACAGGATCTTCCCGGTCTTCGCATCGAGCGCTGTCAGGCGCCCGCGCACGCCAAACTCGCCACCGGTAATGCCGCTATAGATGATGCCATCGTAATAGAGTGGTGCGGCGGTCACGCCGTAGCCGTTGCGCCAATCCTCGATCGCTGTCTTCCAAACCTCCTTGCCGGTCTTCATGTCCAGAGCGACGACACTGGCGTCGAGTTGCCCGAGGAAGAGCTTGTCTTCGCCCATGGCCAGGCCGCGGTTCAGCCAACCACAGCAGACCGTGGTGATTTGTTGATTGAGACCGGACCAGCGCTCCCACAACATTTCTCCGGTCGTCGCTTTGAGCGCGAATACGTCGTCATCGCCAGTGACGACATACATGATGCCGTCTTTGACCAGCGGTGTAGCCTCGGCCGAATACTTGCCGCCCATGCCTGACCCCTTCAGACGGGTCATCCAGGCGCCCTTCAGCTGCTTCACGTTGCTGGTATCAATCTGTTTCAGCGTCGAGTAACGCTGGTTGGTCAGGTTGCCGCCATTGGTAATCCAGTCCTTACCGACAGGACTCTTTAGTAGCTTGTCGATGTCAGGATCCTGCGCCGCGGCTGGCGGCACGCTTATACACGTCAGGCCAATTGCCAGAAATGCCGTAATCAGCAGGCTCAACCGAATGCCCATCTGTTTCCCCCAAGCAGTCGTTATGCGACCTTCCCTTGCCGGGAGGGTTTATCGGTGAAACATTGGACCGCGAGCGTCAGTATGGCAAGATGGTATGTGCACCCACAGGTCAGCGTGTCTCCTTCCAGCTCGCCCGCACCTGAATCTCGCACTCGAATTGCAAAGGACCCTGACAGTATCCCCACAGGCAAATTCGCCCATTGTCGTTGTCGATTCGCGTGTGGGCTTCCGCTTTCTCGACCTTCCAATCGGGATCGCCGCTAGGGTCCATCATTCGCGCTGTAACCACCTCAGTCTTCACCGCGTCTGCGATAATCTTCCATCCAGGCTGGGCATCGGCACAGCTCTCCTTGGTGAGAAAATGTGTTGGTGGTGCTTCGCGCACGATCAGTTCGGTCTCATGCACTTCCAGGCCGTTATTCACGGCTCTCTCTTCTGCCCGGGCTTGCACCGTGATGCAGAGTGCGATGATTGCGATTGACATCATCCGCTTCGTCATCTGCCAGCGCCGTCTCCCTCGCTCACTGCTCATCGTAAATGATCTTAGATTCATTCCGACACACCACAAGATCGAATGACGGGAGTGACAGGCCCTTCGCCGGCTGGTACCATATTACAACAAACGTTGGGGCAGGAGCGTTGCATGTCGTCGGATGAGTCCCGCAAAGATGGGGCTGGTGGTGATAATCCGGTTGCTCTTCGACGCTCGTTCCTTGGAGCTGGCGTCAGCGTCGGCCTGCTGGCCGGCAGAGGTTGGGCGCAATCCGATCCGGCCCACGAGCGCCCCAAGGAGGGCGATCTGCTAGTCCGAGTGGATAACCCGGGCGCAGCACCGCTTAAGGCCGACGATTTGGAGACCGGCGTGGTCCAGATCATGGCTTGGCCGATGGATCCCGCTACAAAGGTCGTGCGCGATGGCTCACGGCTCAACAAGGTCCTGTTGCTAAGGCTCGATCCTGCGGGTACTCGGTGAGACGACAGCAGCACGTGCCGCTGCAGGTGTGATTGCGTATTCCGCTATCTGTCCGCACACGGGCTGCGAAGTGGTAAGCTGGGTCAACGATCGCCAGATTCTCGAGTGCCCGTGCCACAACTCGCAATATGATCCCAAAGCGGGCGCACGGGTGATCGCCGGTCCATCGCCACGCGGACTCGCAGCGCTGCCCCTGCGCCTGACGGATGGCCAGTTGACCGTTGCGCATGCATTCATTGGTCGGCTTGGGATTCAGCAGCTCTGAGCGGCATCGGACCGCGGCGCGCGCGGTGTGTATAAGGAGGGAAACGAATGTCTGACCCACAATGCAGGTGGCGCATAACCGCAGGCGTCGCCCTGATGGGGGCCTTACTGGCCTCATCCGCGCTCGCTCAGGTGGCGCCGACGACGCCACCCGCACCGCCCGTCGCACCCGATCCGATGCCGTCCAACGGCGAAGCGGTTGCAGCGCCCGCAGCGCTTTCGCCCGTGCTGGCCAACTATAAGTCGGTCACCGCCGAGCAACTCACCCAACCAGGCGATGGCAATTGGCCAATGTTCCGCCGCACCTACAACGGTTGGGGCTATAGTCCACTTGACCAGATCACGTCGGCAAACGCGGCGCGCCTGCATCCGGTCTGGAGCATGGCGACTGGTCAGGTCGAAGGACACCAAGCGGCGCCGATCGTCAACAATGGTGCCATGTTTGTCGCCACTCCAGGCAACCAGGTGCTGGCCATCGATGCCAAGAGCGGCCAGCTGCTTTGGCGGTTCAAACGACCCATTCCCGAGGACCAGTTCCTGCTGCACCCGACCAGTCGTGGTGTCGGGCTGTGGGGCGACAAATTGTTCCTCGCCACTTCCGACTGCTACGTGGTGGCGATCGACGTCAAGACCGGCAAGGAGGTCTGGAGCACCAAGGTCGCCGATTACGACAAAGGCTACTACATGTCGCTGGCACCGCTGGTGATCGACGGAAAGGTGCTGGTCGGTTCGTCGGGCGGCGAGCTTGGCGTTCGCAGCTTCGTGGCGGCATTCGATGCCGATAAGGGTGCTGAGGTTTGGCGGACCTATACTATTCCTGCGCCGGGCGAGCCGGGTAGCGAGACTTGGCCGCAAGGCAATCAGTGGAAAACCGGCGGCGGCTCGGTATGGGTCACGGGGGTGTACGACCCCGAAACCAAACTCACGTTCTGGGGCACCGGCAACCCAGGACCCTGGATGGGCGATCAGCGCCCCGGCGACAACCTCTATACGACCTCAGTGCTGGCGCTCGATGCGGCGACGGGCCAGATCAAAGGGCACCATCAGTATCATCAGAACAATTCGTGGGATTGGGACGAAGTGTCCCCGCCGATAATCGTTGATTACATGCACGACGGAAAACAGGTGAAAGGCCTGGTTGACGTCGCTCGCGACGGCTACCTCTGGATGCTTGAGCGCACAGCGGACAAGATCAATTTCGTGGCCGGCCAGCCATTCGTCTATCATAACGTGTTCACCGGGCTTGATCCGAAGACCGGTCATCCAGTCGTCGCCGCCGACCACAAACCGGGCACGGGCAAGCAGGCCGATTTCTGTCCCAGCCTATGGGGCGGCAAAGACTGGCCGCCAGTAGCATACAGCCCCAAGACCAAGCTGCTGTACATTCCCGCCAACGAAAATCTCTGTGGCATCATCCTTGGTCGGCAGGTCACCTACACGGCCGGGCAGCCATATACTGGCGTTACCAGTTGGCTTTATTTGCGCAAGGGCGCCGACCACATCGGCGAATTGCAGGCATGGAACCTCGATAGCGGAAAGAAGGAGTGGACCCATAGCTACGGCATGAGCCAGAACTGGGGGCCCATGCTCGCGACCGGAGGCAATGTGCTGTTCGAAGGCGGCACGAATGATCGCAAGTTCCGTGCAATTGATGCTACCAACGGACAGGTGCTGTATGAATTCCCCACCCCTTCCGGGGTCAACGGCGTTCCGATGTCGTTTGCAGTGGATGGCAAGCAGTATGTTGCCGTGCAGAGCGGCTGGGGCGTCGATGCGGCGCGCATGCAGCTGCGTCTGAACCTCGTGAGGCCCGGCGCCTATCCAGAAGTTCCACAGGGCGGCTCGATCTGGGTGTTTGCTGTCGATTAGGCGCCTGGGTTGTCTGAGCAAAGCAGGCCGTGCTCAGGTCTTCGAATGCGCATCAAACTGGCGGTGGCCTGCGTCTCCCTCTTGGCGATGGCCGTGCCCACGTCTGGCACAGCCGTCGCACAAGACTTCCGCTCGGGACTTTCGGCCTACAACAGCGGCGACTACACACGTGCGCTCCGAGAGTGGCTGGGGCCTGCCGAACGCGGCGATCCTGCGGCCGAGGCAGGCATCGGCTTCCTGTTCCACAAAGGCCTCGGTGTGACTCAGGACGACGCGGAGGCCGCTTCGTGGTTTGTGAAGGCCGCCGAACAGGGCCAGGCGGAAGCACAACTGCTGCTGGGGACGCTATTTTTTTTCGGGCGCGGTGTGCCGCAGAGCTATGTCTCGGCCTTTGCGTGGTGCGACATCGCCGAAACCAACGGTCAATCCGACGCATCCGAGTGCCGCGATGTCGCCCTGGAACATCTCTCGCCAACGGAAATGCAGCAGTCATTCAATATCGTCAATGAATGGTTCCGACATCACACTCATCCCACCCCCTAGCTGGCAACTTGTGCCAATGTCCCGCTTGTGCAAATCTGGCAGAGACCGAACGAGTCAGGTCCGTGCTACCCCGTGCCACGGATCAAAATTGCCGTGGTCCTCTGGGTAGAATGTGACCGTCGGTAGCTGGGGAGAAAACATCCATGGCCCAGAAGCGATTCCGGCCTGTACCGCGACGCCGAGCGAGGCGGGGCGACGGGCGGTGAAACCGACGTCATTCGTGCGTCGCAGCCCTCCGTCTCGGCGCGCCTTCATCAAAGGCGTGATCGCATCGGGTGCGGCAGCGTCTGCGGCAGGCTATCTGTTCCGCGGCCCCGGCGTCCCGTCCGCCTATGCGCAGGCGGCCGGCACCGTCGAGCGGCTGGTGACGCTGAACGTCAACGGCGCCAGCCGCCGCGTCGATGTCCTGCCGCAGGAAACGCTGGCGCACACGATCCGCTACAAGCTCGGCCTGACCGGCACGAAGCTCGGCTGCGATCACGGTGAATGCGGCGCCTGCACCGTCATCATCGACGGCATCACGGTGTATTCCTGCTCGACGCTGACGCACAGCGTGCGCGATCGAAAGATCACCACGATCGAAGGCATCGAAGGACCGGACGGCAAGCTGCACAAGGTGCAGGCGGCATTCGTCGCGGAACTCGGTCCGCAATGCGGCTTCTGTACCAGCGGCCAGGTGATGTCCGCGGTCGCCCTGCTCGACCACAATCCGCATCCGACCGTGGAAGAGGCGCGTCTCGCGATGTCCGGCAATCTCTGCCGGTGCGGCGCCTACGATCACTACCTGCAGCGGCGTCATGCGCGCGGCGGGGGAGGCGTGACATGGCATACAAACTGATCGGCCAGAACTTCGAGCCGCATGACGTCGTGGCAAAGGTCACCGGCCGGGCGAAATACGCCGAGGATTTCCGCGCCGAAGGCATGGTGTTCTGCAAGCTGCTGACCAGCCCGATGCCGCACGCGAAGATCCGCAGCATCGATGCGTCGGAAGCGCTGAAGATGCCGGGCGTGCTCGGCATTCTCACTGCCGACGACGTGCCGCAGTTCCCGCCGCCGCAGCGGCCGATCCTGCAGAAGGACGAGGTGTTCTTCATCGGCGATCCGATCCTGGCGCTCGCGGCCGTGGACGAAACCACCGCGGCGGACGCGCTGGAGAAGGTCAAGATCGATTTCGAGCAACTGCCGCACGTGGTGGACCCGCTCGACAGCCTGTATCCGGGCGGACCGAACGCGCGGTCCAACGGCAACGTCGCCGCGGCGCAGATCAACCTGCAGACCGTGAAGTGGCAGGCCGGCGACTTCGGCGACGACAGCAAGCTGCCGATGGGCAAGCCGGCCGAGACGTGGAGCTACGGCGATCTCGACGCCGGCGTTCAAGGCGTCGAAGCTGGTGATCGAGGAAAGCTTCGTCACCGCCGGCTACTCGCATCACAGCATGGAGCCGCGCACCGCCATGGCCTACTGGCAGGGCGGCAAGTGCTTCCTCTACGGCTCGAACCAGAGCCACACCGCGGCGGTGCCGAACATCGCGCGCTACATCGGCATCGAGCCGAAGGACCTGGTGTTCATCGCCGAGTACTGCGGCGGCGGCTTCGGCAGCAAGATCCCCGGCTATCCGATCATGGCGATCCCGGCGCTGCTGTCGAAGAAGCTCAACCGTCCGGTGATGATGCGCATCACGCGCATCGAGGAATACTCGCTCGGCACGGCGCGCCCGACCTTCCAGGGCCATGCCAAGCTTGGCTTCCGCGAGGACGGCAGGCTGCTCGCCGCCGATCTCTACGTCGTGCAGGAGAACGGCCCGGATATCGGCGGCGGCGACTTCCGCTCGGCCGGCAATGCGCTGTCGTTCGTCTATCAGCCGACGGCGATGCGCTTCCGCGCGATTCCGGTGCTGACCAACACGCCGCTGCGCGGACCGCAGCGCGGGCCAGGCGAGAACCAGTTGGTGCCGGCGATCGAGCCGATGATCGACAAGGCGGCGCGCGAACTGAAGCATCGACCGGGTGCAGATCCGCAAGATCAACGCGCCGGACAACAACGGCAAGATCGGCGCCGACCAGGGCCCGGTGACCAGCGCGTTCATGAAGGAGGCGCTGGACAAGGGCGCCGCGATGTTCAACTGGGACGAGCAAGAAGCAGCGCTCCGGCCAGAAGAACGGCAGCAAGGTGATCGGCATCGGCATCGGCCAGGGCTATCACTCGGCCGGCAGCAACGGCTTCGACGGTCTCGTGCGCATCACGCCCGGACGGCAAGCTGCACGTCCACACCGGCGTCGGCAATCTCGGCACCTACTCGCATTCGGCAACGGCGCGCGTTCCGGCCGACCTGCTGAATGTCGCGTGGGAGAACGTGATCATCGAGCGCGGCGACAGCCGGCTCGGACTGCCGTGGAACAGCCCGCAGGCCGGCAGCCTCACGGCATCGACCGAGTCGCGCACCAACTACGTCGCTGCGATGGATCTGAAGGACAAGCTGCTCGACATCGCCGCGCAAATGCTGGGCGGCGCACCCGGCGACTACGAACTCGGCGACGAGCGCGTCGTGTCGAAGGCCGATCCGTCGAAGTCGATCACCTATGCGCAGGCGGCGCAGAAGGCGATCGAACTCGGCGGCAAGTACAGCGGCAAGGAGGTGCCGGCCGACATCAACCCGGTCACCAAGGATGGCGTGGCGATGATCGCCGGCACCGGGCTTGATCGGCGTTGCCAAGGACAATCTGCCGCGCGTCGGCGTGACGCCGGGCCTCACCGTCACCTTCGCCGAGATCGAACTCGACACCGAAACCGGCAAGTTCAAGATCATGGACATGCTCTGCGTCGCCGATTGCGGCACGGTGCTGCATCCGCAGGGGCTGGCGCACCAGATTCGCGGCGGCAACGTGATGGGCATCGGCCTGGCGCAGCTGGAACGCCACGTCTACGACCCGAAGCTCGGGATTCCGACCACGGTGCTGCTGTACCAGGCGAAGCTGCCGAGCTACCTCGACGTGCCGGCGGAGATCGGCTGGGGCGCGGTGGAGAAGCCCGATCCGCAAAACCCGGTCGGCGTGAAAGGTGTCGGCGAACCGCCGCAAGGTTCCGGGGCCGCCGCGATCACCACGGCGATCGCGGACGCGCTGGGCGGACACCTGTTCAACCGCACGCCCGTGTCGACCGACATGATCCTGAATGCGCTGTACTGGGCGCCCGCAGGCGCACAAGCCGCTTCAGGTCAACTCGGTCTGAGGGAGCATCGCCATGATCGTCAAGGACATGATGCCTGCCTTCGAGCTGTACCAGCCGACGCAGCTCGCCGACGCCCTCGCACTGCTGGACCGCTATCGCGCGGACGGCTGGAAGCTCGCCGGCGGCAACGACAGCCTGAGCTGGTTCAAGGAGCGCACCAAGCGCCCCAAGGCGGTGATCGACATCACCGGCATCGCCGAACTGAAGGGCATTCGCGAAACGCCGGACGGCATCGAGATCGGTGCGCTGACCACGCTGACCGAGATCGAGCGCAACCCGGCGATCCGCGCGAACTACCGCGTGCTGGCCGATGCGGCGCGCCGCGTGGCCAGCCCGCAGATCCGCAACACCGGCACGATGGGCGGCAACGTCTCGCAGGATGCGCGCTGCCTGTACTACCGCTACGGCCTGCCCTGCTACCGCGCCGGCGGCAACACCTGCTTCGCCGACACGCCGGAAGGCGTGAACCGCGAGCATGCGCTGTTCGATAGCGACCGCTGCATCGCGGTCAGCCCGTCCGACACCGCGCCCGCGCTGGTCGCGCTGGATGCGAAGTTCGTCATCCGCAGCACCAAGGGCGAGCGGGTCGTCGGCGCCGAGGAGTTCTTCATCGGGCCGAAGGTCGACATCACGCATCTGACATCGGTGCAGCCGAACGAGCTGCTGACCGCGATCCGCATTCCCAAGACCTGGGCCGGCGCGCACTTCTACTTCGAGAAGGTCGCCGACCGGAATACATGGGACTTCGCGCTGGTCAATGTCGCCGCCGCCATCGTCGTCACCAACGGCACGATCGAGCGCTCGCGCGTCGCCTGCGGCGGCGTCAGTGCCGTGCCGCGGCGGCTGACCGTGGTCGAAGAGGTGATCAAGGGCAAGTCGCAGGACGCCGAACATCGCCAAGCTCGCCGGCCAGTCGGCGGTGCGCGGCGCGCGGCCGGTGAACTACAACCAGTTCAAGATCCCGTTGATGGCGAACCTCGTCACTCGAGCGGTGCGCGACGCCACGGCCTGATCGCCGGTGCCGATTGTTTCGTTACGCCAGCGAGCGTCTACGGGCAGACAGTGCTGGTCGGGGCGTCGTGGGACCTGATCTGGTGGTTCGTCGGTGCCGGGGCGGCCTTCATTGTTCGTGCACGCCGCGGTGAAGTCTCGTCAGTCGTCCACCACCGCGAGAGACGCGGGAGCGCTAGCGGGTGACGGGTGAGCGGATCCTGCGGCATCACGTCGCCGACCGGCTGTATCACTGGACGATGGCTGCCGCGCTGCTGACGTGCCTGTTCACGGCGTTTCTGCCGATCCTTGGCTGGAAATTTGAGTGGGTGACGACGCACTGGATCGCTGGTGTCGTGCTCACCGCCGCAATCCTGTTTCATATCGTCCGCGCCATCGTGTGGCAGGATTTCTGGTCGATGGTGTTCGGGCCGGCGCGACCTGCGAAGTTCCTGGCGATTTGTCCGCCGCGCCTTGGGCCTGGGCGGCCCGCCGCCACAGCTTGATGCCAAATACTCTCCGCTGCAGAAGCTGTTCCATAAGCTGGTCGCGATCGTGGTGCTGGCCATCGTGGCGACTGGCTTACTGATGCTCAGCAAGATCGACACGCCGTTCTGGCGGCGCAATCCGTATTGGCTGGCCGATACGCAGTGGGGGATGATCTACGCGATTCATGGTCTCTGCGCGATGGCCATGATTACGCTGATCATGGCGCATGTCTATTTCGCGCTACGACCGGAGAAGCTGTGGATGACCCGCTCCATGTTCCACGGCCGGATCTCGCGTGACGATTATCTGGCGCATCACGATCCGCAGCGTTGGCCGGTGCCGGATGTGGCCAGCACATCACGCGAGGGCAGAGCGTATTCTGCTGGTGAGTGACCACACATGAAAGGATACCAATGACCACGCCAGGCGTCGCCCTGTCGCTGTCTGAACGTATCGAGGCAATCGAGCAGGCCTATGAGCTGATGCTGGCCTATGCCGCTCAGGGGCGGCAAGACGACGCGGACGACAGTAGCTCCATTCGGCGCTTCCTCAAACGCGCCGATGCGGCGCTCGAGGGCCTGGCGGCGTGTCTGCGGGAGGCAGTCGCAACCCAGGCGGAAGCCTTCATCGATTTCATTGTTGTAGTGGAAGACGATGCACGACGGACGCGTGCCGCAATTCGCCTGGTTTTGGCGCAGAAGGCATTGAGCTCGCAGCTCATCGACAATCTGAACGCCTCGATCCATATCCGAGCCTTGCTGACCGATATCTTCCTGATCGATGAGACGCTGAAGGGTCAGGCCAACCATGAGTGACTCGGCGCGTCCGCGAATCGGCGTCATCGGCCTCGGCGCAATGGGCGCGCGCATCGCCACTCGCTTGGTTTGGGAACGGTTCAATCCACAGGTCTACGACGTCGTGGATATCGCAGTTCGGATGTTCACGAACGACGTCGGCGGCATGATGAGTGGCTCGCCGAAGATGATGGCGCAAACGTGCGACGTCATCATCACGGTTCTCCCCTCAGCTGATGCGCTGCGAGATGTGCTCTATGGTTGGGAAGGCCTAGTTGGTGGCTTCGCGCCGGGCGCCGTGGTTATCGATATGGGCGGATCGGATCCGCTGATCACCGCTGAACTCGGTAAGCACTTGGCGGAGCATGAGATCCATCTTATCGATGCACCCGCTCTCGGTACACCCGCCGAGGCACGGGCCGGCAAGCTGACCCTGGTCATTGGTGGTGATGCGACCGTCGTTTCGAAGTGCCAGCCAATTTTCGACGTGCTGGCATCACGCATATTCCATGTCGGGCCTGTCGGTTCAGGTCAGGCTGCAGCGGCAATTGGCGACTTTCTCCGTGGTGTCCAGATCCTTGCCGCCAGTGAAGCACTGCGTATTGCTGAAGGTCTCGGCCTGAATCCTACATCCGTGGTGGACGTTAGCCTGGCATTGAGCGGTATTGGCCCGGCTATGGCAAGCCTGCTGCACGAACAGGTCCTGACGCGCAAATTCAACACCCGCCTGGCACTAGGCCACGTGCTGAAAGGCACTTCAATCACTGCCTCGGCTGCGCAATCAACTGCGACCCATGCGCCACTGGTCGCTGCATGCCGCGAGGCGTGGGCCGCAGCCGAAGCAGAGATCGGTTCTGGTGCTGACCAGAGCGAGATCGTTAGGTGGTTGAAATCGGTAGTGGTCGAGCAACCTCAAGTTTGATCACCGTCGATGAGTCAGAGGTCTCGCGACCGAGCCGGGTGGCCACTGCCGGTGGACACCATCCAATTCGTCGTACGAGAGTCGGGCGGCTGGCCTTGCAATGCGCGATAGGTCTCGGCGCTGGTGATGGCGATCACCGCCTGCTCGGCGAAGGTTTGCCGCAGCGAGATCTGACTGTCGGAAAAGCCTCCAGCGATAGGTGAATTCATACTGCTCGCACCAATCGGCTTGCCCCCACGCATTAATGGAATTGCCGCATAGGAGCGTGCGCTGCTGGCGATTAGAAGCGGCCAGATCTCCGTATCTTCAGTTGCACCTGAAATTTAGATCAGACGCTGCTCCAGGATAGCGCGTCCGGAGATTACGCCGCGATTATGGGGCGCAGGAAACTGGCTGATGATCGCCTCCTGTGCAGAAATCATACCCGGCCCCATGGCTCGCCCTAAAGTGCATCAAAGTGCCATCGAACTCCCACAGAAAGCCCCGCGAGTTGCAGTGGTCGGCGGCATGTTTGGTGATCAAATCAAAGACCGGCTGGGGGTCGCCTGGGCGAATGCGACATCGCCATCAGCACGTCGATGGTGGTTGTTTGGTGCTCTATGCGTTCGCCATACTCGTTGTTCCGCTGCGCGAGCGACGCGGTGCGCGTTTGCAGCTTTGCCAGCACAGTATCGTGCTCGTTCTGCAATTTTTCATACGCGCGGCGGAGTTCTGCCAATTCCTTGTCTGTTGTCGCGCTCATCACTGTCCCGCGCGCCAGAACTGGGCGCTCAGATCAGAATGTCAGTCCGCCCAACCGGTCTCTACACAGCTCACGCGCCGGGCGCTCAGTTGTAGCTCCATTCCACTCGGCTTGATGGCCGGGCGGCCCTTCAGGCCTTTCAACCGCGCGATCTCCTCGCGCTGTTCGGCAATGATGCGCTCGAGCGCCGTCACCTTGCCCGGCAGCTTCACCACGAGCTCCTGCAGCGCGCCATGTGACAGGCCAGACATCGCGGGCGAGGCGGTCCCAAGCAGCTTAAATAAAGTCGCCCCGCGTCGGAGCAAGCAAGAATCAGCCCTCGCCCAGGCTTTTGCCCCGCTTACGACGCGCAAACAGAATCCAAGCGCCGCAACCCCACAACCTCGCCTTCACACGGCGGGGGTCACAGGTTGAAACCCTGTCGCACCCACCACCTTACAGGGACTTGGACCGAGCGGCTGTCGCCTGAGGGCCATCGGTCAGGGATTAGCCGCTTCTGCTTGCGGGTCAACAAAGGGCTCGGTTCGGTGCACCGTGTTCTCCGCGTACAGGCTGTCGATCTCCGTCGTGCTCAGGCCCAGCAGGGTGGATAGAATATCGGTTGTGTCTTCGCCGATCGAACCTGCACCGCGCCAGATACGGCCGGGGGTGAGTGACATCTTGGAACGACACCGAACACACGGATCGGCACGCCCGATTGCCGGTCGAGCACCGGGACGGTCATTTCGCGTGCGGCGTAGTGTGGATCGCGGTATTGTTCGCGCACCCCAAAGACACGCGAGCAGGCGATCTTGGCGTGGTTGAGTTCGGCCTCCACTTTCGCGGCCGGTCGCGCGGCGCAGTATTCGCGCAGGCGACGGTCGAGTTCGCGGCCCTTGGGGGAGTTGACTGCCGCAGCATCTTTTGAACAGGCCTCGAAACTGTATTCTTTGGGATGGAGGCCGAGGAAAGGTGGAACTCGTGCGTAAATCGCACCACCGAGGGCACCGATGAAGACCCAGCCATCCGCGCATTGAAACGTGTCATAAGGCTGGAACCCGGGTGCACGGTTCCCGGTGTGGCCATAAGTGGCACCTTCGGCTGTATAGAGCGGAAGCGTATTGCCGCCGGTTTGCGCTACCGCCTCGTATTGCGCCAGGTCGATCACCTGGCCACGTCCGGTCTTCTGAACTTCCCACAACCCCATCATCGTCGCCGCCCAACCAGTCAGCGCGGTGATGTAATCGCCGGTGTATGTCTTGGCACGCTGAGGCGGCCCGGCGGGATCGCCCGTGATGCTCATCATGCCGCCATACGCTTGCGCCAGAGCGTCATAGCCTGGACGGGCGAGATAATCCGGCTCGCCGTATTGGCCGTACAGTGCTGATGCGCACGATAACCAAACGTGGATTGACGGCGAGCGCCAACTCGTTGGTCAGCCCGATGCGTTCAAGCGTGCCAGGGGCGGAATTCCATCCATACATCTGAAATCTTCCAGAGCGCCATGAGCACCTCGCGCCCGCGCGCGTGCCTCAGATCGAGCCCGAGGGACAGCTTGTTCTTCGCGACCTCTGCCTCGTCTGCACCATGCGGACGACCGCCGCGTGTAATAAAGGGCGCTGTAACGCGGAAAGTATCACCACCATGACGTTCGACATGGATCACCTCGGCGCCAAATTCGGCGAGCTTGGTGCCGATATACGGCTGCGCCACCAAGATACCGGTACCGACTGCGCGGATGCCTTCGAGTGGCCCAAAGCCTGGCATCAGCGACGGTGTGGGCGGTCGCCGCATGTGCCTGATCCAGTCGGGAATAGTTTGGCGCAGGACCTCGATCTGAGCCTCGTCGCGGACAATACGCGGATCGTGCACCATGACGTTATATCTCCCCCGCTTATACCGACTGTTTCATCTGGCGGCTTCACCGGGCGGAAGTAGACCACAGTCGCCAAGCTTTCGACGCAAAAAAAGCCGGCTTTGACGCGGCGGGGTCACAGCCCTCAAACCGCCGGACCCACCATACCCTCCGGCAGTGGTGGGTTGTCCGGCGATGCTTGGGATGAACGTCGAGGGGGCGCGGGTGCTCGTTACGGCGATCGGATGATCGTGGAACCTGGTGGTGGTGGAGGCGGAGGCGTCGTCACAACGGTGCCGACTGAGCCGGGAGCCGGGGGCACGACGATCGTGGTTGGCGCGGGCTGAGGCGCGGGTTCATAGGTATGGACGGTGCAGGCCGCGAGACAGACGCCCAGGGGCAGCAGCACAAGGCGCATTCGGCTCCTCCTTAATAATATCGGTGGCCTCCGACTGGTCTCTCGGAGGGTGAGCAGGTTCGTAGATTGCATATGTAACGGCAGGATTTTGGCGACGGCGATTACGTTTCGGTGAGGTTCTGTTGGGGGCACCGCTGGAAGGATCGCGGCTGTTGCCGCAAGATCCTCTATCAGCTCGTAGCGGCGCGGCGGTTGGCCTTGCCCGCGATATAGGCGACGCCTTCCGGCCCCACCTGTTCGCCATGCACGCAGCCCGCCGGCACTTCGCAGTGGTCGCCGGCACGGAAGGTTTCGGGCTTGCCATCCCTGATGAGGGTGATCTCCCCACCCAGCACCATAATCCGAACGTCGAAGTCATGTGCGTGGGGTTCGCCGACATGACCTGCCTGTTGCCCGCCATGCACGACCTCGTACCCTTCGCGCCGCAGATCACTTTCAAATGCCTCACGGGTCAGCGGTCCGCCATTGCGGCGGCGGCCGGACAAGAAGGCCACGCCCTCGGGACCGACATACTCGGCGTGCATGCAGCCCGCCGGCACCGCGCAGCACTGGCCCGCGCGGAACGTCTCCGGCTTGTTGTCCCGGGTGATGGTGATCTCACCGCCAAGGACCAGAAGCTTGGCGTCGAAGTCGTGGCAATGGTTCTCTGCCACCATGTTCGGCTTCAGGCTGCTGTTTACAATGCTATAGCCTTCGCGCCGCAGCTCAGCCTCGAATTCCAGACGATCCATGGACGTTCTCCCGGAGTATTGTGGGTTCGATTACAATACAAATTCCTACGTGACGACCGAATTGATGCAAGAGCTGGTCAAGTCTCCATACGCCCTTGACACTCGAACAGGAACGGAGCGGCAGGTGCTGTATCCTGCCACCCAGTCTCGTCGCTCCGCCTAGCGGTCGGAGGTTACCGGCCTCAGCTCATAAAGTTGAGTGTTCGAGCGGATGGCCTCATTCCAGCCTTTCTCGCGCACGTCGAGGTGCACCCAGTCGGGTCCGATGAACTTCTCATTAGGCGCGTTCCTGATCAGACTGGTCCGTTGCTGGCCTGCTGGATTGTCTTGCACGTGAGGAACGTTCGACGCCTCCAGTTCCGCCACCTTTGCCGGCTGATCGTCCACCATGAAGCCGATATGGTGAATGCCGCAGTAATCCGACGCCTGATCAGGCCCAAGTTTGGGTGTCTGGGGCCCATGCTTCAGGATCGCGAAATAGATGTAGCCGTCGCTGAGCCAGACCCCGTCCTCGCCGGTGTCCTTTGGCTGTCGATACAGCTCTTTCAGGTCGAAGTGCTTCTTATAGAACTCGGCGGTGCCCGCAGGGTCCTTGCTCGCAATAGCAACGTGCCGGATAAATGCCATGGATTTTCCTCCTTTCGGTGATGCCGGAACCGAACGCAACTCCCGCACACGCCGCAGCCTATAGCGGATAATCCCCCGAGGCTATCAGCGGCCGGGTCCACCGGGTCGGCTCTGGACAACCCTCCTCGGCATGCTCAAATGCAGATCGGCGTTTGTTGAGGCGCGAGCAACAAGGGCATGCCTTCGCCACGGCTGTTGGGCATAGTGAACATCACAGAGGATTCGTTCTCCGACGGGGGACGTTTCCTCGACCGACGGGCTGCCATTGCACAGGCAGACACTCTGCTGGAAGCAGGAGCCGACGTTATCGATCTAGGAGCGATTGCCAGCAACCCGGATGCTGCTCGGGTCTCGGTCGAGACCGAGATAGAGCGTTTGGCCCCCGTCATATCGCATCTTCACACGCGTGGCGCTTTGGTCTCCGTCGACACATTCAGGCCGGAGGTGCAGCTCTACGCTCTGTCGCGCGGTGTGGCGTTCCTGAACGACATCCATGGCTTTCCGCACGCGACCATCTATCCGGCGCTCGCCGCATCGTCATGCCGGCTGATCGCGATGCACTCGTTGCATGGCCCGAACCATATCACACGCGCGGACATACCGGTTCCGGATGTCGTTGATAGCATCATTCGCTTCTTCGAAGAGCGGGTCATCGTCCTGGAGGCTGCGGGTGTGGCGCGTCAGCGTGTGATCGTTGATCCTGGGATGGGGTTCTTTCTCGGCGCGAACCCCTATGCGTCGTTCGCTGCACTTGCCGGGATCGACCGTATCAAGCGTGCCCTCGATCTGCCGTTGTTGGTCTCGGTGTCTCGCAAGTCGTTCCTGCGGAACGTAACCGGGCAGTCTGATGCGGCGCGAACCGGTTCGGCGACATTGGCGGCAGAAATCTATGCAGCCCTGCGCGGTGCAGACTTTATTCGCACGCATGATGTCGGGGCGTTAGCGGATGCAATGAAGGTACTGCGTGCGGTGCAGTCAGCCGAAGGGGCGCTGGCACACAGCACCACAGGAAAGCGCCATCGGCCGCTCGCCGATGGCGCATAGCGCGTGTTTCGTTAGGCTGCCTGTTGGACCGCTTGCTGATTGATGCCACGCTTCGCCAAATCGTTCAGCAAACTCTATGATTCCGGTGATTGCCTCGATTCCGGTGATTGCCTCGATTCCGTTGATTGCCTCGCAGGTCTGACCGCGTGCACGCTTGCCAAGCGCCGCGAATGCCTTTTGCAGCCGCTCGACCTGTCCCTGGGTTTCCTCGCGGTGGTGCATGAGCGCATACTGCAACTCGTCGCTTTGTGTGGCCTTCCATTTTTGGCAGCGCCTTCAACCGTGTCGTTCCGCATAGTTGACGTCCTGCATGAATAGAAGCAGCAGGTCGTTGAGCGTCTTCGTTGCCAATGTATCCTCGTGTCCGCAGATGTGAGACGAACCCAAAACTACCTGCTCACGAGGTCGTTCCGGCTAATTACCCGCACAACCCTTGTACCGATTATCGTTTTTACACCGAAGCAACGAGGATCTTGACCAAAGGAGTAAACTGCATGACCGGCGGCCGGTTTGTTGAAGGCTATGCAATCGTATCGGAGGACGGGATGCTGGCGGATGCCACGCGCCACATGCCCGATGCACTCAAGTTCAGTGCTGATCAGCGTTTCTTCGAGCAAGGTCTCGATGCGGACGATGTCGTGGTGCATGGACGGCACTCGCAGGATCGCTTTGCACGTTCGCCACTGCGTCAGCGGCTTATCCTGACCACGCGGGTTGCGGGCATCGAGCCGCACCGCTCGAACAGCAGGGCGCGGTACTGGAATCCTGCAGGGGCGTCGTTCGATGAAGCCTTGGCTGACCTGCACGAGCCAAAGGCTCGCATCGGCGTCATCGGCGGAACCGATGTGTTCGGTCTCTTCCTAAGCCAGTTCGACGTATTCCATCTGACCCGAGCGCCTGGCGTTTGGCTGCCGGGTGGCCGACCCGTGTTTCCCGAAGTGCCGGCCCGGCGTCCCGAGGACGTCCTGGCTCAGCATGGTTTCCAACCCGGCCCGGTTCAGCAGCTTGACCCGGCGCACGATCTGACGCTGGTAACGTGGCAGCGTCGCTGAGCCAAGCAAC
>CAWKMC010000059.1:0-29096 GCA_963850535.1 uncultured Alphaproteobacteria bacterium
TGCCGTCGATTCAGGCGGTGGAAGGCGGCGCAGTCGGTGTGGTGCACGGCAATACTGATGGATCGCAGGACCTAGGCCTAATGCAGGTCAACACGCGCTGGGTGACGGGTCTGGCGCAGGTTGCGCAGACCACGCCGGACATGGCGCGTTTTCGGCTGATCCATGAAGGGTGCTTCAATATCGCCGCGGCTGGGGCGATCATGCGATATTACCTCGACGAGGCTCACGGCGATCTGATGCTGGCCGTGGGTGCAGTATCATTCGCACACGCCCGCCTTCAACATTGCGTATCAGCAAAAGGTTCTGACGTCTGCCTATCGCCTGTTCGGCGGCAGCAAAGCCTCCTCATCCAAGTAGCGGCTTCGGTGCCTGCGCGGCGCAACTGCCATGGGGTTCTACAATATGCCGTATTTCAAATAACGGGCGGATCACGATACGCTCAGCGGCAGCCATCATTAGCGACTTGATCGATGCGTCCTACTTCAACCAAGGCAATGGTGGAGATCAGGATCCCAGCGACTGACGTCGTATGCGACCGCGCACGGCCGAGGAGCATTGCGCTCCGTGCTCCTGCATTCCCACGACCCAGCGGGGTTTTACCCTTCTCGAAGCTCTCATTGCCCTTGTCATTGCCAGCCTTGCGCTTGGCGTCCTGTTCAACGCCGGACTGACCGGTCTGCTTGCCACCCAGGCTGCGTCACAAAACGAGCAGGCCATAGCGCATGCTGGATCACATTTGAACTTGCAGCCAATGCCAGTCCACTGATAGCCGGCGATTGGCAGGCGATAACGGCGGCGGCTTCGTCTGGCATCTGCGCGTCACGCCCAATGTCAACACCACAGTGCGGCCGGCCTACACCGTCACGCCACGCGGATCAGCAAGTTTCCCGCTTACTCTATACGCGGTGACGGGTGGATCAGCTGGGCTGACAGGGGCGACAGGAGAGGAGTCAAACTCGACACGGAACAGATCGGCAGGGTGCACAATCAGGGGCTCTCGAGGGTTCACGTCTGGAGCTCCTCGTGGTCCCACGATAGTTGGCTTTATTCTTGTCGGATTGGCGCAGGGCCTGCACTTCGGCCTGCTCGCCTGGGCGACCGAAGTTCGACTGTCTGGCCGCAACGATGACTTCAATCCTCTCGACGGCATCGTCCGTCAGTTGATCGAGGGCGCGGATCCTGGCACCGAGATTGATCCGGCGCCGTTCCTCGGCAGCAGAAATCAGCTCCATTGCCTGACGGCGCTGCCGGATGCTGGAACTGCCGGCGGTGTCCGCCGTATCGAGGCGACGTTGCTGGTC
Organism: uncultured Alphaproteobacteria bacterium; assembly: GCA_963850535.1. GTDB lineage: Bacteria > Pseudomonadota > Alphaproteobacteria > Acetobacterales > Acetobacteraceae > JAMXLO01. Next base: position 1,302 of record CAWKMC010000059.1, read on the forward strand.
AATGCCAGTCATCAGCTGGTAATTCGCTGGCAGCCCTATGTTCATGCGCGCCGTCTGAAACCCGCGCCAGCGGTATCCGAATCTGAACTGCTGCGCGGTGTCTCAGACGTCGAACTGGCGTTCTGGTCCGCTGGCAGTGGCTGGGTCGCTGCTTGGCGCTCGCCGAATCTGCCGACCCTCGTGCGGCTGCGCGTGCGCTTTCCGGCCGGCGACATCCGTCGTTGGCCCGACATCGTCGCCGCACCGCGGCTCGATCGGCCATGACGTGCAGTCGACGGCCGCAACAAGGGTTTGCCTTACTGATCGTGCTATGGACCTTGGGTCTGCTGGCACTGCTCGGCACGCAGCTACTGGCGACCAGCCGGCAGGATATGCAGATCGCGCGCAACCAGCTCGATGCGGCGACACTCGAGGCGGCGGCGAACGGCGCGCTGCAACAGGGGATCTTCAGAGTGCTTGATCGATCCTCCGGCCACTGGAATGCCGATCGCATGATCCACTTGCTTCAGGTTGGCCGGGCGAGAGTGACGGTTCAAATCGAAGATGAGGCTGACAAGGTAAATCCAAGCATCGCCTCACCAGCCCTGCTGCGGGCTTTATTGCTGCAGGTAGGTGCCGATCCTGGGACGGCGGCGGCCGTCGCGGCAAGCATTGTGGATTGGCGCATGGCGAGCAATACGCCAGGCCGGCCAAATCCCATTCTCGCTCGGTATGCTGGCCGTGACTTTGCTCCGCTGGGCGAGCCGTTCTCCAGCGTCGAGGAACTTGGCTCTGTGCTTGGCATGACGCCCGAACTTCTGGGCAGGCTGCGTCCGCATCTGGCCCTATTCACCGATAGTGATCCTGGAGCAGGCACACGCGATCCCGTTGTCGCCCGCGCACTTACGGCAATCGGTCAGTTCAATGCGAATGTCGAGGAAAGGGGCGAAGAACTCGTGTCGATCATGGCGGAAGCGCGTGGCCGGGGTAACGCACATTACGGGCTTCGTGTGGTGGTGCGGACCAATGGCAACCCCGTGGGCCGCCGCTACGAAATTCTATCCTACGAGCGAGTTTGGAACTAATGCAAAGAAACGAAAGCAAGGTCCAACCCCAGAGTTTGGACCTTGCCCATCGGTCGCCACCTGATTTGACGGCTCGGCGTTAGTCTAACGGGTTGCCAACCGCGCACCGACGTCGTCGTCATCGATCGATGACGGCAGGTAGACCGCGATGCAGCCGTTCGCCGGGCAGGGATTGGTCGGGTCCGTGCCGGCAGGGCTGCCGGTTGGCACGAAGCCGATCGGCACGAACACATGATGCGAGAACTTGTCAGCTGCGACCGAATGCGCCGTGGTTGATGTCGGCGCACCATCGTCGAACATGAACGTTCCCGCGTCGACAGTGCCCAGGATCGGTGTCACCTTACCATCCGTCAGCGTGCCGCGGGCAGCGAGGTAATAATGCTGCGAGGCAGGATCGAACCATACCTCGTCGTTGCCGCCTGCATCAGTGATGTTAGCGATTACGTCGCCATTGTCGATGCTGATGATGAGTGTCTGAGTTGTGGCAACCGTGCCCGATGGGGGAGTAACCGGGAACGACGCACCGCAGCCAATGACCGCTTGGTGATTGGGACCAAGCGCGAGGCCGGCGGGCGAGCAGTTCACCACCGGGAACACGGCGGTAACCTGCATGCTGCTGGGATCGATCACCGCGACACCGCCCTGCGCGGGATCCGGACCCACCTGCGGGACCGAGACGTAGAACAGACCGGTCTGCGGCGACCACTGTGGCTGCTCAATGCCGTTTTGTGCGTCCACACCGTGAGCTTTATCGAAGATGATCTGTCCGAGGATCTCATGGTTGTCGGTGTTGACCAGAGTTATGAAGGGGGTGGTGTTGGCATTATTCGCGGCTGCCAGAATGTGATCGCGCGAAGTCCCATGCCATCTCGTCAACGCGCTTTATCTCCGCTGGGTTGGTGGGATCCGTCACCTTAATGGTGTCGGTGAGACTGAACGTAGCGATATCGATCACCTTCAAGGTGCTGTCGCCGTCGCCTGCCCAGACCTCCTTGCTGCCGACGATGACCACTCCGTCAGGTCCCGATAAGGCGTTGTTTGCCGTAGCAGGGCTGGTCGGTACTGCACACAACGCCTTGAAAGCCTCCAACGCGGCCGACATACGTATTGTCGCTGGCGTCGAAGAAGTCGACTGCGGCGTTGGTGCGATCGGCAAGCACATAGAAACCGCTCTTCGGGTCGACGAAGCTGATGTCGAAGGCACCGAGCCCCGTTCCAAGCGAACAGGTGGATTGCGAGACATTCGATGCCGGCGGCACGGCGATCTTGTCGACCAAGGTCATATGCTCGTCTGCCGCCGCGGGCCTGCCGGCGGTCAGCAAAGTCGCTCCCAGCGCGGCCACCGACAGTAGCAGCGGCTTGGAAAATTTTGTTACAGCGTCCACTCGCCGGTGGCCAATCATTCCATCCCTCCCAGTGTTGTTCGTAGCATCGTGTTCGCACGCATCAACTGATGCGGGCCGTTCTGTCAGCGCATGCACATTGCGGCATTCTTAGCATTCGTCATAAATCAAATGTAGGACATTTCGGCATTGCAACTACAACGGTGCGGTCTGACGCGGACCAGAGGTTCAAAGGTGCACGTTGGCGCTCCAACAAGCTCATGATACTCTTACAAGTATCGGCATGGACGAGAGTGGGGGGACATAGTGTGTTGCAACCTCCCGAGCCCGGACATGATCGGTGGAATTGCATCGCTCTAGGTCACATGGCGCCTCCTGGGGGTTCCTCGCGTTCTCAGCGCAAATCCCGAGTTGAAAACAGCGACGCTGGGTTCACCCTGCTGGAAATCCTCGTTGTCATCACCATCGTCGGGCTGCTGATTGGTCTGGTTGCACCGGCGGCGTTACGCCAGTTGAGTGGCGCACGCGTCTCCGTGGCGAAGCAGTCGATCGAGCGACTTTCCGGTGTGCTCGATCTCTATGATCTCGACATGGGCTCCTATCCCACGACAGAGCAGGGACTGGCAGCGTTGGTGAAACGGCCGGGCGGCGCAGAAAACTGGAACGGGCCTTATCTCAAGGGCGACTCCGTGCCTCTCGATCCCTGGAGCCGATCCTATGTCTATCGGAGCCCTTCCGAGCGCGGGCAACATGACTACGACCTCTGCTCGACTGGTCCTAACGGCACCCAGACCGAGTCCGGCATGATTTGCAACCCGTAGCAGTACGCTGCGCCCTGACCGAACAGCCGTCTATCGCCTGCATTTGCTTTGACAGATGAACTACCTATGGCTGTGGTGCATGGTGTTGACCATCTGATAGGACACGCGCGCGTCTCCCGCACATGTTTCAACGTGTAGCTACTTCCGCTCTTGCGATCAGAGGTTGTCTATAAGCGAGGAAGCTCTACAATAGTTCAGTTTGTTATACTTCAAATATTATTGCGACATGGCGAATAATTCTTCCGAGTTGCGAGAAGAATTCGAGTGACAAACCGCAAAAATGAGTCTCTACACTTAACCTAGCGATTGCGCGACTTCCGAAACGACGTTCTGCCTGCCCCAAAGCTCAACAGCAATCCGGGGGCAGTGACGCACTGCAATAAAACAATGAACGCAAGGAGGAAACCATGCGGAAACTGGCGCTGCTCTGTTCCGTCGCTGGCTGCAGCTTCGCATTCGCGCCCGTCGCATTTGCGGGCACCATCAATACCATCGCCAATCCCATAGATGGATGCTCGGGCAACACCGCGTTATATGACCCTGGAGAAGGACAGGACATCGTGGTGCCGGATGGTTATACCGTTTCGGTGTTCGCGAAGGGTCTGAATTTCCCGACCGGAATTGCTTTTCGTAGCACCCATAAAGTCGATAAGTTAGGCAACCCGGCTCGTGCGTTCGAAGTCTTTGTCCTGGAGTTGGGCCATGGCCTACCCAGCAGATGCAATGAGCAGGGTAGTTTCAGTGGCCCGTCCAGCCAAAATCCGTTCACGCCGGACGTTTTGGTATTCGACCAAGCAGGTAACAAGTTGCGAGGCCCACTTGGTAAACCCCAGCCTACGGACACTGAGCAATCTGGTGTCCTGCAACCGGCCGGGCCGGCAGTGGATCTTGCGTTCGAGAATGGAATCGATGGCGGACGGCTGTTCGTCACCGACTCCAATCAGGCAACTCATGCCGCCGGGCAGAACAACAGCTCGCGTATCGTGGTCATAGATCCGGACACGGGACAAGTCACACCGTTCATCAGCAATCTTCCGACTGGCGATCACCCGACTGAACAATTAGCATTTCGGGACGGCTGGCTCTACTGGTCACAAGGCTCCACCACCAACAGCGGCGTCGTTGGGCGTGACAACGGTGGCGGCACCAACCAGGCGGATATTCCCTGCCAGGACGTCGTTCTGAGCCAAAACGTGTTCGACTCGGGTGGCGGGGTCCAGACGAGCGGGTATTCGAAATTTGGCGTCCAGCAACCTGGAGCGACGGTGAAGGCCTTCACCGGTGCAAGCTATCCGGGCGTGTGCGACGGAGCGATCCTGCGTGCCCGTCTCGATTCGCAATCTCCTCAAAATACTATACAGCCTTATTCCTGGGGTTATCGGAATGGCTACGCCATCCGATTCGCGCCGAAACATCATGCGCTGCAAGGACAATTGCTGGTCGGCGAAGACGGAGCCGATGAACGGGGTGCCAGACCCTCGAACAACGCGCCGGACAACTTTCATCTAGCAATTCCGAATCGGGACGGCACGCCGGATTATCATGGCTGGCCCGACCGGTTCGGTTTCCTGACATCCGATCAGGCGGTGTTTAATCCGATTGGCGGTCCAGGGGACGATCTCTGCGTCCCGGACCCGACCACGCAAAGCAAGTGCACGGCCGCGAGCCTCGCGCAAATCCTCGAGGAAGACGTGCCCATCAGGAATGTGCTGGCAGGTCCCCCGCAGGAGATAACATCTCCACTCGCGACGGAGGCGGCTGACTCCTCGTTCACCGCTGTCGAATTCGTCCCGGCTTCTTTTGCCCGTGGGCCAGTTGCAGCGGGAGCGGTGCTTTATGCGCTAGAGGGAGACTTTGGGTTCTCCGTCGGAAATGCCACCGAGCCTGCACACGAAGTGGGGCACGAGATTAAGCTCATCAACTTCAGTGCTCCCGGCAAAGCGCTGCACCTAGATATCGCTCAGTTCGCTCACAATAAGACGTTCGATCAGGCGTTCGAAAGTGAAGACGGCGTCCATGGCTTCGATCGCCCCACGAACGTTCGCATGGGGCCCGACGGTTGCGCCTGGGTCGTGGATTATGGGGCCGTGCGGGACTTCGGTCAGTCCAGTCCCGAGATTAAGTTCGTTGGTGCTGCTAATGGCCCGCTCGTCCAGATTCCGGGCACAGGCACAATCTTCAGGATCTGCCCCAAATAGAACCTGGCTACCTGCTGCGGGCCGGTTCCCACCGGCCCACGGCAGTCACGCCACTGCCAAGCGGCAACACACTGTGCTGCGGCCGAGCTTGCCCGCCACTGCGGGCCAACCGCACACCAATGAATCATGATGGACGTGGCGGGGAGGACCTCATTTCGTGATGGGAATATCGTCCACGGGTTCTGCTTCGGGCAAGAGCAGCGAAATGCGTGTCACCGATTCCGGAGGAGCGGTGAACTTTGCCCATAGTATCCGCTTTCCCGGTTCCGAGGACGTAAGCGGGTTCAGTGACGTGCAGAGGCATGCACCATCGGAGGTGCGGAGCACGTTGTATTTTCGTTTGTTCAGAAAATCGACAAGCTGAAAATTCTCCACGTTGCCTCCGCCTGGAAGCGCCTTGTTCTTGATCTCGCCTCCAGTTTCATTATCGAAGGCAACCCGCAAGGTCAGAAGCCCACCCTCGGTACGCTTCAGGCTCAAGATGTCCGCATGGACACCTGCTTCATTTCCCTCGATTGTCCTGACAGCTGTGCCGTTCTCTTGAGCGTATGCCGCTTCACCTGCAAGCAGCAGCGCTGCCGAAACTCCGAGACCGACCAGCAATGGGAGCTTTTGCACGACAGTGATTCCTCCAGGCGTTTGCCTATGAGGGAACTCGACCTCCAACCGAATAGCAGTGATGCACTTCACACCCATCCCATCGCTACAGTCGGGCGGGTTCCGCATGTAGTAAATCGATCTGCGTTTTCGGCTGCCCGAGGCGATAGCAGATCACACGCCCAGCGATCATCGGCAGCGCTGGCTCTGCAAGCCCAGACGCCCTCCTTGGCCTTTGCCAACCTGACCATCTCAGTGTCTGGCGTCGCAGCAGCGCTCTCGCCTAGAGTGAAAGCCGTCGCATTCGTCCCAGTCATGGAGGCGTCGATGCCATTCGATGAAACATCCCGTCAGCCCGGCCGCCGCCCGTCACGCAATGTGCTGGGCGGAATTCTCGACATTTGCTCCACGCAACCGATGACCGGGTTCTTCCGCAATGGATGTTGCGACACCGGGGCCGAAGATGCCGGCAGCCACACTGTCTGTGCGGTCATGACCGCGGAATTCCTCGCATTCAGCAGGTCCACCGGCAACGATCTGTCCACACCGCGCCCGGAATTCGGCTTTGCCGGCCTCAAGGCTGGCGACCGTTGGTGCCTGTGTGCGCCGCGCTGGCAAGAAGCACTGGATGCTGGCGCAGCGCCGCGTGTCGTGCTGCGCGCCACGCATCAGGGTGCTCTTGATCACTGCGCGCTGAACGACCTCAAGCGGCACGCGATCGATCTGGCCTGAGAGTGTGGCCTCGGACCTTCCCGCCGAATTCGCACTGATCGCCCGGCATTTCCGGCCCCTCGCCGGCCCCGGTTCGCTCGACCTGCAAGATGACGCGGCGGTGCTTGCCCCGCCGGCCGGTCGCGAATTGGTACTGACCGCGGACGCGATGGTCGCGGGCGTGCATTTTCTGCCAGATGACCCCCCGGACCTCGTCGGCCGTAAGCTGCTGCGGGTGAACCTGTCCGATCTGGCGGCCAAAGGTGCAACGCCACTCGGCTATCTAATGACGATCTCGACGCCACGAGACACGCCGGAAGGCTGGTTCGTTGGCTTCGCGGCTGGGCTGGCGGACGACCAGCGTGCCTACGGAGTTTCCCTCCTCGGCGGGGATACGACGTCGACGCCCGGCCCGATTGCCTTGTCGCTCACTGCGATCGGCCATGTGGCCTCCGGCCAGGCGGTGCATCGCGCCGGAGCCTCGGCCGGGGACGGCATCTGGGTCACCGGCACAATCGGCGATGGCGCATTGGGTCTCGCGGTGGCGCGCGGCCGGTTGGCGGATCCCAGTGGGCATCTGCTGTCGCGCTATCGGCTGCCGCAGCCACGTGTGGGGCTGCCAATTGCAGGCCTCGCATCGGCGGGCATGGATATATCCGACGGGCTGGTACAGGACCTCGGGCACATCTGTCGCGCCAGCAACGTCGGCGCGGAGATCGAGGCAGGGCTGGTGCCTCTTTCGGGACCAGCCCGCGCCGCCGGCCCAGAGTGGCTGACGACCTGCCTGACTGGCGGTGACGACTACGAGTTGCTGTTGGCCGTCCCGCCGGCGCGCGAAGCCGCGCTGCAAAGCGCGGCCAAGCTTGCTGATACCGCCGTTATCAGGATCGGCCGGTTCGTATCCGGGGCACCGCGCGTCGTCGTGCGGGGCCCCGACGGCTCGCCGATGGCCCTCGCCATTGGCGGCTGGAGCCACTTCTAGCGCAGGTGCCGCCGCTTCCCTTCCACGCCATCCAGGATCATTCTGCGTTTGCCATGACGGGCACGAAGGAGGCTTCGCGCGTGCAGTGGATGTGGCGGCTGCTGTTTTCGGCACTCCTCTGCTTGCCCGCAATTTTCATGCTGGTTGCAGGCACCTGGAACGAGCGCCCGGGCGTGTCGTCTGAGCCGCGATACGGCTCCGGCGCGCAGTTGTATTCCTCGATGAGCGCCTCCCTGACAATCAGCCTGCCGAAAGCGCAGGTAGGTCCTGTCTTGGCCGGCCTGGATCAATCGCAGGTGGCGCTGAACCTACCTGCCCCGGTGAGCACGCCCCCACCGGGACCGCAGCGCAGCGGCCGCCCGCATCGTAAGGTAGAGGTTTGGTACTCGGCATCCCCAAAGCAGGAAGCGCAGACCCTCCTGCACTGGCGATTGACCAGCCGACCCAGCGCCTGGATACCCGGACCCAACCAGGACAGCGGCGGCTAGTCGCCAAACGAGATACTCACCGAACATGAACCGAAACGTCTATCTGCTGTTCTGCTGCCAGGCGTTGATGAACGCCGTGATGTCCGGGCAAACCGTGATGAGCGCGCTGATCGGCCACGCGTTGGCGGTCGACAAGGCACTGAACACTCTGCCGATGGCCATCCAGATGACCGCCACGATGACCGCCTCGATTCCGGCCGGCATCGTCTTCGCCCGTCTCGGGCGCAAGCCCGGATTCTGGCTCGGCTGCGCCGGCTCGCTGCTGGGTAGCCTGACGTTTGCCCTCGGTGTCTGGACGCAGATCTTCGAGGTCTACTGTGTGGGTGCCGTGTTCGCTGGCCTGGGCTTCGGCATCGCACAGCATCTGCGCTTTGCGGCCGCCGAGGTGGCCGCATCCGAGGCCCGCGCGCGGGCGATTGCGTTGGTGATGGCGGGCGGCGTGCTCGCGGCAATCATTGGTCCCGAGATCGTCAAGCGCACCAACATGCTGCTGCCGCCATTGATGTTTCTCGGCACGTATTTTTGTCTGACCATCCTGCCGTTGATCAGCGCCACGCTGCTGATGTTCATCCGGCTGCCGCCTGCGACACGACAGGTGGCAGCCCCGGTGCCGTTCCGCGCCATCATCGCCCGACCCGGGTTTGTCACCGCCGTCGTCTCAAGCATGGTGGGTTACGGCACCATGAACCTGGTCATGGCCTCGACGCCGCTGCAGATGCTGTTCTGTGGCTTCGGCGTAAATGCCAGTGCCGATGTGATCCGCGCCCATTCGATTGCGATGTTTCTGCCAGGCTTCGTCACCGGCCGGCTGATCCAGCGATTCGGTGCTCATCCGATCATATGCATCGGTGCAGTTCTGACCGCGCTTTGCGTGGCCACCAACCTGCTGTTCCCGCCGCTGCTGGCCACGTTCATGGTGGCCCTGGCGTTGCTGGGCATCGGCTGGAACTTCATGTTCGTCGGCGGAACAACACTGCTCGCGGCAGCGCACGACCCCCATGAGCGTGTTCGGGTTCAGGCTACCAACGACTTCATCGTGTTCGGCACCGTCGCCTGCACGGCCTTCGCGTCGGGCGCCATCGAGGCGATCGGCGGCTGGACCGCGCTCAATCTGGTCGTGCTGCCGCCGACGGTGATAGCAGCGGCGCTGGTGATCTGGCATCGGTTTGCGCAGTCGCGACTGACGCCGGCGGCAGCTCAGTAGGCTGGGGTCGGCGCGCCGCCGGTCGGGGCCTGAGGCTGCTGACCGAAGGCGTTGAACCGACCGATGTTGCCGAACAGCTGCTGAAAGAAGGACGCTTCGGTGCCGGGCGATGGTGTCGTGCGCGACACCATGGCAACCGAGATTCCGTCATCCTGATCGAGGCGCTTCACCTCCTGTAGAACGCCCTGGTCGTTGAAGGTCAGCTTGACGACCTCTTGGCTCTCGATGCCCTGGACCCTTGCGATGCGCGTGTGCGTGACTTCACTGACATAGAGCCAGGTGTTGTCATCGAACGTCGCTCGTGCTGTCGGCGAGCCGATCAGCGCGGTGACATCGGGTTTGGTCGAGGTTCCGGGCACCAGCTCCTTGAGCTGATCAGCATCCACCTTGTTGCCACGGAGCTGCGATGGCGCCGCAAAAATGCTGCAGCCGGCAACCAGCAAAGTCGCCCAAAGCACAACCAGCGGCCGAAGCGGAGATGAGCGTTCTGTGGCCAATTGTTCGAGTCCTGGGTCCGCGCTATGTCACCTCGGTGTCACGCCACCCGACCGATTGTCAATCGCTGGCGCGGCATTGGATTGTGGGAAGATTGGCGGGTTTGTTGCGCCTTAGATCACTGCGCAAGGCGACACCGGAAGAGCGGGCCGGATCTGCCCTGTATCGCGATGCCGTAGCGGCCGCGCGCGCACCATGGTTCTACCGCGAACTCGGCGTTCCGGACACCCTGGACGGCCGCTTTGACCTGATCGCGCTGTACGCCTTCCTGCTGATCCATCGGTTGCAGGACGCACCCCATCCCGGACCAGCCGTGGCGCAAGGGATTTTCGACGCCATGTTCAGCGACATGGACAACAATCTGCGCGAAATCGGCGTCAGCGATCTGAGTGTCGGCCGGCGCATGCGGACGATGTGGGAAGCGTTCCATGGCCGCTCACAGGCCTACGCCACTGCGATCGACGCGGCAGATCGTGCCAGCCTCGAGGCATCGCTTGCGCGCAATGTCTGGCGCGCGGCACCGCCCAACGGCGCATCGGCGGCGCTGGCCGAGGCGGTGTTGGCACAGGTAGCGCATCTCCAGCAACAGCCGCTGGCAGCATTTGCGGCTGGCAATGCGCAGTTTTGCCAGTGACAACCGGTGGGACAGGATGAGCCCTGAACTGCAGCGGCCAATTGCCATTGACCGCATCGGCGCGGCGGGGCTCGACGTGCTGGTGGAAGCGACACCCGCCGAATGCGCCGCATTGGCGATCCGCATGAAGTTGCCGGAGATTACAGCGCTGACCTGTCGGTTTCGCCTGGAGCGGGACAGCGCGGACTCGCTGCGGGCCGGTGGCCACTTGATTGCCCATGTGGTGCAGACCTGCGTCGTCTCGCTCGAAGACTTCGGCAACCTCATTGAGGAACGCTTTACCGTGCGTTTCGTCGAGGCAGGCCACGAGACCGAGGACCCTGATCCCGAGTCGCCCGACGAGATTGCGTTTGCCAAAGGTGTCATCGATCTGGGCGAAGCAGCAGCCGAGCAACTGGCTCTGGCGCTCGATCCATATCCCCGCGCGCCAGGGGCTGAGATGCCGGACATCGCGGATGAACAATTGGCGCATCCGTTTGGCGCGTTGGATGGACTGCGTCGGCGGCGTTAAATCCGCCAGTCATTACTATTGACGCAACACGCCATTTTTGCTAACTAACCCCCGACAACGGGCGTCCTGCGTCCGCTTTCCCCCGCCTGCCGGAGATCCCATGAACGTCGACCTGACACCATTGGTGCAGGCGCTGGCCGCGCTTGCCTTGGCGGCCGTGACTGCGATCACTCCCTTCCTGTCGCTGTTGCTCCGCCGCTATCTGCACGTCCGACTGACCGCAGCCGAGGCGGCCGCCGTACAGTCAGCGGCCGACGCCGGGGCCAAGGCGGCGTATGGCTACATCGCCGTACACAATGCCAGCTATCGGGACGTGGCTATTCGCGAGACTGCGATCGCCAAGGGAGTGCAGCATGTCGCCGCTTCTACGCCCGAGGCGCTGACCGATCTCGGCATTACTCCCGAGCACGTACGAAGCATGGTCGAGGCACGCTTCGGCGGCCTGCTCGCCACCGACCCGAGCGTCTCGATCAACGCGCATCCGACCCCTTGAACTGCAAAGAAATCGAGGCCACCCGATGCAAAGCAAATCCACCTTGGCACTGCTCGCCTGCCTCTCCGCGTGCACTACCGCACCGCAGCAACAGGCGAAGCTGATCGAGATATTGACCGTGGCTTGCAATGTCGACGGGATCGTGGTGCCGGTCGCGCAACCGATCGTGGCCGCACTGGGTACCACCGGCGTCACTGTCACGGGTGTGGACCTGCTGGTCCACCCGGCAGTGGTTGCAGCCTGCCAGGCACTGAAGGGTGTGCCAGTCAGTGCCACGCCCGTTGCAACGGTCAATCCCGGTACGGTCACGACTGCTGCAAGCCCATAAGTCGCGCCCGCGCTCCCTTGCGACCCTGCTGCCCCTCTGCTAGACGGCCCGCTTCCTATTCTGTGGAGAATATGTGACCGCCCCCTTCTGTCCCAGTCGGGTCACAGGGCGTCACCAGACCGGAGGGGCGCAGTCCCATGGCCGTTCCCAAGCGAAAGACGACGCCGTCCCGTCGTGGCATGCGTCGGAGTCACGAGGCTCTACCGCACGAGGCACACGCTGAGTGCCCGAATTGCGGCGAATTGAAGCGGCCGCATCACGTGTGCAGCCATTGTGGCTACTATGATGGCCGCGAGGTTGTGCCTGCGGGAGACGCTCTGAAGGGCGCTGTTCGCGCCTGACGCCCCGTAGCGGCGTGGCCCCCTTCCCTTGATTGCGAGCTACACGCTGGCGATAGACGCCATGGGCGGCGATCACGCACCACAAATGGTGATCGAGGGGCTCGAGGTTGCGGCCGAACGCCACCCCGGCGCTCGGTTTCTGCTTGTCGGCGATGAAGCTCAACTTCAACCGCTCCTGCAACGTTATCGCCGCGCCGCTGCCGCGTGCGACATCCGGCACGCGCCCGCGGTGATCGGCAACGACATGAAGCCGACGGCAGCCTTACGGGTAAGGGGCTCGTCCATGCGAGTCGCCATTGATGCCGTCGCCGGCGGCGAGGCGTCCGGCGTCGTCACCGCTGGCAACACAGGCGCGTTGCTGGCGCTTGCCAAGATCGTGATCAAGACGTTGCCAGGGATCGACCGGCCGGCGATGGCGGCGATCGGTCCATCGGCACGCGGCGACGTGGTACTTTTGGACCTTGGCGCCAACGTCCAATGCGACGCTCGCAATCTGGTGGAATTCGCGGTGATGGGTGATGTGTTTGCGCGCACCGTGCTGGGGCTGACCGCACCCTCGATTGGGTTGCTGAATGTAGGTTCCGAGGAACTCAAGGGCGACGACACCCTTCGCCTTGCCGCCGAGACACTCCGTGCCAGCCACATCGCTCCGCAGTTCACCGGCTTCGTCGAGGGCCACGACATCGCCGCGGGTACCACCGACGTGGTCGTCACCGACGGTTTTACCGGCAACGTCGCGCTGAAAACCGGCGAAGGTGCGCTTCGGCTGTTCCTCGATCTGCTCCGCCAAGTGTTCCGCAGTAGCCTGACAGCAAAACTCGCCTATCTGCTGCTGAGACCGTCGTTGGAGCGACTGCGCGAGTGGATGGACCCGCGTCGCTACAATGGCGCAGTGATGCTGGGACTGAACGGGGTCGCAGTGAAGTCGCACGGCGGCACGGATGCGGAGGGTTTCGCGCACGCCGTGGATGTCGCAATGGACATGGTGGTGCACCGGTTCACCGATCATATTCGGGAGGACTTGACCCGAATCGCCCAACTGATGGCCGTGCCTGGCAAGAACGGCGACAAGGAAGGTGAGAGCGGCGCGCGTCTCGCCACGGCGCCGTAGGAAGGAACATGCCCATCCGCTCGATTCTCGCCGGTGTCGGCGGTTACCTGCCAAACCGCGTGCTGACCAACGATGAACTCGCGCGCAGCGTGGAGACATCCGATGAATGGATCCGCGAGCGTACCGGCATTCATCAGCGCCATATTGCTGCACCGCACGAAACGGCGGCCTACATGGGCACCGCCGCCGCACGAGCAGCGCTCGCTGACGCCAGGGCCACGTCGGACGAGGTGGATGCGATCATCCTAGCCACCAGCACGCCCGACCAGGCGTTCCCCGCCACCGCTTTGCGTGTACAGGCGGCACTGGGGGTGACCAACGGCTTCGGTTTCGACGTCGCGGCTGCCTGCGCTGGGTTCATCTACGCACTGTCGATCGCCGACGGCATGATCCGAACCGGTCAAGTGCGCGGTGCCCTGGTGATCGGCAGCGAGGTCTATTCCCGAATCCTAAACTGGCAGGACCGCGGCACCTGCGTCTTGTTCGGTGACGGCGCCGGGGCAGTCTTCCTGCGCGCTGGACACGGGAGCGGACGGTTCGACCGCGGCGTCCTGTCGACCCATCTGCATTCTCAGGGTGCTTTGGGCGACATTCTGTATGTCGACGGTGCGGTCGGGCAGCGCGACAAGCCAGCGCACTTGGTAATGAATGGTCGCGAGGTGTTTCGCCACGCCGTTGTTCGATTGGCGGAAGTGGTCGAAGAGGCCCTCGCCGCCAACGGTCTGGAGCGGCGTGAGATTGACTGGTTGGTGCCGCACCAGGCCAATCTGCGGATTATCGATGCCATGGGGCGCAAGCTCGGGCTGCCAATTGAGCGGGTGGTGATCACCGTCGATCGACACGGCAACACCTCGGCGGCTTCTGTGCCCCTGGCATTGGCGGAAGCGCGCGGCGACGGCCGGATCCGCCAGGGCGACCTCGTCCTGCTCGAGGCGCTGGGTGGCGGCCTCGCCTGGGGGGCTGCCCTGGTGCGTATGTGAATTTAAGGTCAATCCCCGCACAGTTCCCGCAAGCTCCTGATCCTCTTTGATTTTGTTGCATAGATAACTTGACGCGTGGGCGCCGGGTGCCTAGCGTTGATGCATGCAGACCGTCACGCGCGCGCATTTGGCCGAGACGATCTATGCGCAGGTAGGGCTGTCGCGGAACGAGTCAGCCGATCTGCTGGAGACGGGTACCAGAGCGCGTCTCCGCTGCACTGGAGGCGGGCGAATCAGTTAAAATCAGTGGGTTCGGGACCTTTTCTGTGCGACAGAAGGGGCGCCGGATCGGTCGCAATCCTAAGACCGGCGAAGAAGTGCCAATTCTCCCTCGCCGGGTGTTGGTGTTCCGTCCAAGCCATGTGCTCAAGGCGCGGGTCAACGGCACTGCGGCAGACCTGGATGACGACGAATGAGCGCTCCGGCAGATGATATGGCGGAATCGCCGATTGCCCGGTTGCGGCCAAAAAAGGCACCCAATGCATTCCGCACGATCAGCGAGGTGGCGGACGAACTGCACATCCCGCAGCATGTTTTGCGGTTCTGGGAGACAAAGTTTTCGCAGGTAAAGCCGCTGAAGCGCGGCGGCGGACGTCGCTACTATCGGCCGGATGACATTTCGCTGCTACGACGAATCTCGGATCTGCTGTATATTCAAGGATATACTATCAAGGGTGTGCAACGGCTGCTGCGCGAGGGCGGCGGCAAATTGTCAGACGACATTCCCCCTCCCACAGCAGACGAACAGGAAGCGGCGGAGATTGAGCGTGCCGCCGTGGTTGAACCCGAGTTGCCGATGCCGGGTCTCGCGCCGCCACCAGCCACGCAGGTGGTGCGCAGCAGCGTGCGATCACGTGGCGAGATAGACGCCGAGCGTCTGCGGGCAGCGTTGACGGACACGCTGCACGAATTGGAGGTTTTGCGGGCGCGGCTGCCCTAGGATGGCGTTGCGACGGTCCAGCATGGCTGGTAAATCCACAGCCAAATCGGTCGGAGCGTAGCGCAGCCTGGTAGCGCATCAGTCTGGGGGACTGGGGGTCGTGGGTTCAAATCCCGCCGCTCCGACCAAATGTTCGTGCCAGAATTCACCCCACCATGCGTCGGCGGCCATGAAGCGAAGCCGCTGCAGGCCAGTCCTGCGAGCAGGTAACAACAGCGCGGCATTTGCAACGCAGCGGATCAGCAGCGACAGTGCACCCCGTGCGAATAGTTCGCGCGAAGATGCCAAACTTGCGTACCCCTTTGCGCCGGCATATGTGGGGCCGCCAAGGTAGCGGAAAGGTCCGCCCATGGCATTCGACACCCCTCGTCCCCACGCCACGCCGCCTCGTATCGAGGAAGCGCTTGCGTTCGACGACGTGCTGCTGATCCCTGGCTACTCTCAGGTCCTGCCGTCCGCCACCGACACCCGCACCCGGGTCACCCGTACAATTCCGCTCAACATCCCCATCATCTCGGCCGCCATGGATACCGTCACGGAGTCCGCCATGGCAATCGCAATGGCCCAGCAGGGCGGCATCGGCGTTATCCACAAAAACCTGGAACCCGCCGAACAGGCGGCACAGGTGCGGCGCGTCAAGAAATACGAGTCTGGCATGGTGGTGAACCCTCTCACCATCCATCCTGACCAGACGCTCGCTGATGTCACTGCGCTGATGAACACCCACAGGATCAGCGGCATTCCTGTTGTCGAGCGCGAGTTCAACCGGCTGGTTGGCATCATCACGCACCGCGATGTCCGTTTCGCCGTCGATCCGACGCAGAAGGTCTATGAATTGATGACGCGGGAGAACCTCGTCACCGTCGCCGGAGGCGTGAGCCCAGAGGAGGCGCGCCGCCTGCTGCACCGCCATCGCATCGAAAAGCTGCTGGTGGTGGACGATGCCTATCGCTGCGTCGGGCTGATTACCGTAAAGGACATGGACAAGGCAGAGACACACCCGCTCGCCAACAAGGACCAGCTTGGACGCCTGCGTGTCGCTGCGGCCACCGGCGTTGGCGCCGAAGGCCAAGCCAGGTCCCGCGCCCTGATCGAGGCTGAGGTGGATGTGATCGTTGTCGACACCGCGCACGGCCACTCGCGCGGGGTGCTGGATGCAGTCGGCACGATCAAGAAATACTCCAACGCGGTGCAAGTCGTCGCCGGCAACGTCGCCACACCGGAGGGGGCGCTGGCACTGATCGAGGCCGGGGCCGACGGGGTGAAGATCGGCATCGGCCCCGGGTCGATCTGCACCACGCGCGTCGTCGCTGGCGTCGGTATGCCGCAGTTCACTGCCGTGCTGGAGACCGCCGCCGCGTGCCGCGAGCACGGCGTACCGGCGATCGCCGATGGTGGCATGCGTACTTCGGGCGACATCGTCAAAGCAATTGCCGCGGGCGCGGATGCTGTGATGATCGGCGCGCTGTTGGCTGGCACGGACGAGGCACCCGGCGAGGTGTTCCTCTACCAGGGTCGGTCATACAAATCATATCGTGGCATGGGCAGCATAGGTGCCATGGCACGGGGCTCGGCCGACCGCTATTTTCAGCAGGACATCAAGGACCAGCTGAAGCTGGTGCCCGAGGGCATCGAAGGCATGGTCCCCTACAAAGGTCCCGTGGCGCAGGCCATCCACCAATTGGTCGGCGGCCTGAAAGCTGGCATGGGATATACCGGCAGTGGCGGAATCACCGAACTGCAGCGCTCCGCAAACTTTCGCCGCGTCACCGGCGCCGGCCTACGCGAAAGCCATGTGCACGACGTAGCCATCAGCCGCGAGGCTCCGAACTACCGGCAAGACTGAGCACGTTCGGTGGACGGGAAGGCCAAGAAGACACTGCCCACCTGCACGATCCGTCAAAGCGGCCGGCCAGAGGACAGCGCCCCCTAATCGTGACCCAGGCCGGGCGGATCGCTGCTGCCATCGAGTTGTTGGCTGCCATTCTCGCAGCGCCGGAGCGTCCGGCCGACGCCGTTGCCAACGACTACCTACGCGCGCGTCGCTTCATTGGCTCCGGTGACCGGCGCGCCATATCCGACCAGGTCTGGCGCGTGCTGCGCAGCTATCGACGACTGAGTTGGTGGCTAGGAGATGAGCCTACGCCTCGGCTACTGATTGCAGCCTCGTTGTTGCTGGATGGCGGCCGTTACTCCTCGGTCGCTGAAGCGTATTCGGGGGCTCGATTTGCCGCTGCACCATTGGCGCGATCCGAACAGGCGATACTGCGGCGTCTCGAAGGCCGCTCATTGGACCATCCGTCGATGCCTGCTTCCGTGGCGTTAGAGGCGCCGGATTGGCTGACGCCAAAAATCGACGCTGCAGAATTGCGAACCCTGCTGGAGCACGCTCCGTTGGACTTGCGCGTCAATCTCCTGAAAGCCACCCGCGAGCAAGCGTTCGCCGCGCTCGCAGCCGAGGGCCTGGAAGCGACGCCTACACCGCACTCGCCCTGGGGCCTGCGTATTGCCGGCCGCCGCCAGGTCACAACGGGGCCGGCATTCCGCGATGGCTTGGTCGAGATCCAGGACGAAGGCAGCCAGCTCGTCGCTGGGCTGGTCGACGCTCGGCCAGGCATGCGCGTTGTGGACCTCTGCGCGGGCGCCGGTGGCAAAACCCTGGCACTGGCCATGACCATGCAGAACCGCGGCCAGCTGGTTGCCTGCGACGTTTCGGCCCAGCGGCTGGAAGGCGCCATGCGGCGTCTCCGTCGCGCCGGCGTCCACAACGTGGAGCGCCATCTGCTGACGACCGGGGACAAATGGCTGAAGCGTCTGTACGGGCACATTTGATCGCGTGCTGGTGGATGCCCCTTGCACGGGCACCGGCACCTGGCGGCGCAATCCCGATGCGCGGTTGCGGCTGACCGAAGCGGATCTCGCCGAACTGCTGCCCAAGCAGGCCGCAATCCTGGATCAGGCGGCGCCGTTGGTTCGCGCGGGAGGACGCCTGATCTACGCCACCTGTTCGCTGCTGCGTAACGAGAACGAGGATCAGGTTACCGGTTTTCTCGCACGGCATCCGGAATTCACCGTGGGGGAAGGCCTCGTCCTGACCCCCGCACGCCATGGCACCGACGGGTTCTTCGCCGCGACGCTGGAGCGGCGCTGACATTGCCACGCGGCGACGCCAGTCCTACCGTGCCGCGCATTACCCGATGACAGAGGGAACGAGCGAAATGAAGGTTGGCGAAGCTGTTGCCGAGATCATGAAACGCGAAGGCATCGAGATCCTTTGCGGCTATCCCGTCAACCATCTCCTCGAATACGCCGCGTCTGCCGATATACGGCCGATCATCGTGCGCCAGGAGCGCATAGGGTTGCACATGGCCGACGCGATCTCGCGCGTGACCTCAGGGAAGAAAATCGGCGCATTCTGCATGCAGCACGGTCCCGGCACGGAGAACGCCTACGGTGGCATCGCCCAGGCGTACAGCGAGTCGGTGCCCGTGCTGGTGATTCCGCAGGGATATCCTCAGCGGATCGCGCACATCGATCCAAACTATAGTGCGGTGCGCGAGATGCGCGGCGTGGCGAAGTCGGCCGAGCCATTGGTCGTCGCAAACGAGTTGTCCAACGTGATGCGCCGTGCGTTCTCGCGGCTGCGCAATGGCCGTGGCGGCCCGTGCATCGTCGAAATCCCGACCGACCTTTGGGGAGACGGACATCGGCCAATTGGATTACACGCCGGTAACCCACGTGCGCACCGCGCCCGATCCGGTCGATGTGCGCAAGGCGGCGGAAGCGATCCTGGCGGCAAAGCGGCCGCTGATTTATGCCGGCACCGGCGTGCAGTGGTCTGAGGCGTGGCCGCAGCTTCGTGCCTTTGCCGAACTGCTCGGTGCGCCAGTCACCACCAGCCTGGGCGGCAAGAGTTCGTTCCCGGAGAACCATCCGCTGTCGCTCGGATCGGGCGGCAATGCGGTGCCGAAGCCGGTGCACCACTTCGTCGCGAATGCCGACCTGATCATCGGCATCGGCTGCTCGTTCACCGAGACGAACTTCGGCATCAAGTTCCCCAAGGGGAAGAAGTTTATTCACGCGACGCTCGATCCGGACCATCTGAACAAGGACGTGATTGCGACCGTCGGTCTGATCGGCGACGCGACGCTGGTGCTGGAGGCGCTCATCGGCGAGCTGAAGCAGACCATCAAGTCCAACCGCGACCCGAAGGAAGTGGTCGCCGAGATCATCAAGGTGCGCGAAGAGTGGATGGCGCAATGGAAGCCGCTGCTCAATTCGAACGAGGCGCCGATCAGCCCTTATCGCGTGATCTGGGAACTGATGGCCGGCACCGATCCGAAGAACACCATCATCACGCACGATGCCGGCAGTCCGCGCGATCAGATCTCGCCGTTCTGGGTCTCGACCGAGCCGATGTCCTATATCGGCTGGGGCAAGACCACCCAGCTCGGCATGGGGCTCGGTCTGGCGATGGGCGCGAAGCTCGCCAAGCCGGACAAGCTTGCATCAACTTCTGGGGCGATGCGGCGATCGGCTTCACCGGCATGGACTTCGAGACCGCGGTGCGCGAGCGTATCCCCATCCTGTCGTGCCTGATGAACAACTTCTCCATGGCGATCGAGCTGAAGGTGATGCCGGTATCGACCGAGAAGTACCGGTCCACCGACATCTCCGGCAACTACGCCGACATGGCGAAGGCGTTCGGCGGCTACGGCGAGCGCGTGACGGATCCGGCACAGATCAAGGCGGCGATCCAGCGCGGCATCGAGCAGACGCAGCAAGGCAAGCCGGCGCTGCTGGAGTTCATCACCGCGAAGGAGACGCGGGTTTCCAAGTTCTAGCTGCTCGTGGCGGCCTAGTGCCGCCACTCGTCGCCCGTCATGGCTGGCGAATTGCCGGCCATCCACGCCTTTGGCGGACGATTGGAAACAGATAAGACGTGGATGGCCGGGCTAGAGCCCGGCCATGACGATAAGGAGGGTAACCAAGAACATCATGGCCAACGTTTCCATTCGGAACGTCCGCAAGTCGTTCGGCTCGACCGAGGTCCTGCACGGCGTCAGCGTCGAGATCGAGGACGGCGAGTTCGTCATCCTCGTCGGCCCCTCCGGCTGCGGCAAATCGACGCTGCTGCGCATGATCGCCGGCCTGGAGAACATCACCGCCGGCGAGATCGCCATCGGCGGCCGCGTGGTGAACAACGTCGCGCCGAAAGAGCGCGACATCGCCATGGTGTTCCAGAACTACGCGCTCTATCCGCACATGACCGTGCGCGACAACATGGCGTTCTCGCTGTTGCTGGCGAAGGTGCCGAAGGCGACGATCGACCAGCAGGTGCAGCGTGCGGCGCAGATCCTCGGCCTGACGCAATATCTCAACCGCTATCCGCGGCAGCTGTCGGGCGGCCAGCGCCAGCGCGTGGCGATGGGCCGCGCGATCGTGCGCGACCCGCAGGTATTCCTGTTCGACGAGCCGCTGTCCAACCTGGACGCCAAGCTGCGCGTGGCGATGCGCGCCGAGATCAAGGAGCTGCACCAGCGGCTGACAACCACCACCGTCTATGTCACCCACGACCAGATCGAGGCCATGACGATGGCTGACAAGATCGTCGTGATGAATTCCGGCAATGTCGAGCAGATCGGCGCGCCGCTCGAACTCTATGATCGACCCGCCAATCTGTTCGTCGCCGGGTTCATCGGCTCGCCGGCGATGAATTTTCTGAATGGCAAAGTCGAGGGCGGTAGTTTCAAGGCGCGAAGGCGGCGCCTCGCTGCCGCTGCCGGCGGGCCCGACGGATCCGACGGGACGCCGGCTGTCTACGGCGTGCGCCCCGAGCACTTTCAGTTGAATCCGTCGGGGCTGCCTGCGACTGTCCATGTGGTAGAGCCGACCGGCTCGGAGACGCAGGTGGTCGCGGAGTTTGCCGGCGCCTCGGTGGTCTGTGCATTTCGCGAGCGCATATCGGCGAAACCGGGCGAGACGATCCGCATCTCACCCGACCCCGCACTGGTGCATCTGTTCGATGCTGCGACCGGACAGCGAGCCGCCTAGACACCTTTACGGCACGACAGTGTGGCAGAATATGCAGCGGACCTTCGATTGCTCGGTCTCGAAGGTCAGAGAGCACGGCAGACCGGCAATGGAGGAAATTCCGAATGGCAATCACGCGGCGTGATTCATTGGCTCTTGGCGCAGCTGCGCTGGGAGCAGCGTCGATCCCGATCATCGGCGCGCACGCGGCTTTCGACGATGTACCGACCGCCGACGTGAAGGCTCCGGAATACAAGATCGAGCAAGGCGCATCATTGCATGTGATCCGCCCCGCGAAATTCATCGATCCGGATGAGGTGTTCTGGAAATAGAATACCAAGAAGTTCAGCGACAAGACCGGCGTCGATGTGAAGGTGGATTTTGTCAGCTGGGAGGATCTTCGGCCGCAACTTGCTGTGGTTGCCAATACCGGTGCCGGCGCCGATATCGTAGTGAGCTTCGGCGGCGACCCGCACATCTACACCGAGAAGCTGGTGGAGTTGACGGACCTGGCTGATTATCTTGGCGCCAAGTACGGGGGTTGGTACGATCTCGCCCTGCTGTATGGCCGGAAGTGGGAAACAAAGAACTGGATCGGCCTGCCAATGGGCGGTGGCACCGGCCCGGTGCTGTATCGCAAGTCATGGGTCAACGAGGTCGGCTATAACGAGATTCCCAACGACCTCGATAAGTTCCTCGATCTCTGCCAGAAGCTGCAGAAGAACGGTCACCCATTCGGCATGTCACTCGGCCACGCGTTGGGTGACGCCAACGGTTACTCGGAATGGCTGCTGTGGTCGCACAATGCCTTCGTCGTGGACGAGAAGGGAAAGGTCGCGCTCGAACTCCAAGGAGACGATCGCAGCGCTGAAATACGCGACCGAGCTGCAGAAGACCATGATCCCCGGCACGCTGACCTGGAACGATGTCGGCAACAACCAAGCCTATCAATCCGGCGACCTCGGCATGACCTTCAACGGCGTGTCGCTCTACTACACGATGCTGAAGTCGCCGGATCCGAAGGTGAACGCGATCGCCGCCGACACCTTCAGTCAGGACACGCCCTTCGGTCTTTCAAAGCGCAAGCCGATGCGGCGGCGCCGATCAACGCGATGCTGTTCAAGCACAGCAAGTATCCGAACGCCGCCAAGGAATACATCCGCTTCATGATGGAGGAGGACCAGTACGGCCTGTGGCTGTCGAACTGCCTCGGCTATTGGTGCCAGTCGCTGAAGGCCTACAGCCAAATGAAGTTCTGGGACTCGGATCCGAAGTTGAAGCCGTTCGAAGGGGCATTGGATTCGCCATTCTACGAGGGATACAAGGGGCCGATCAGCGCAGCGTCGGCGGCAGTGATCGCCAATTACACGGTGGTCGATATGTTTGCCTCCGTCGTCAGCGGCGCCAATACGCCGGAGGCGGCAGCAAAGCAGGCGGCCAGGGCGGCCGAACGCTATTACAAGAAGGCCTGACATCGTGCGTGGGACGTTGCAACGCAACGTCCCTGTTCGGGAGCGGAGATAATATGGGCACCACCACTGCTGATGTCGGCCTGCAGCGCCTGACATTCACCCGCAAGCCGGACGGGCTGCTGACGCGGCTGTTCGACTACAAGCCGTTCCTGGTGTTTCTTTGCATGCTGCCGACGATCGGCTTGCTGGTGGTGTTCCTGACCTATCCGCTGGGCCTTGGCCTATGGCTGTCGACTCACCGATACGACCATCGGGCAACCGGGCGAGTTCATCGGTCTCGATAATTTCGTGTACCTGATGGAAGACCCCATCTTCTGGATGGCGGTGACCAACACGATCTTCTACACGACGGTGGCGACCGTTGGAAAGTTCGCTCTTGGCCTGTGGCTGGCGCTACTGCTCAACCACCATATTCCGTTCAAGGCGTTCATCCGCGCCATCGTGCTGCTGCCATGGATCGTGCCAACCGTGCTGTCGGCCATCGCCTGGTGGTGGATCTATTCGCCGCAGTTCTCCATCATTTCCTTCGTCATCGTGGACGTGCTGCACCTCCGCGACACCTACATCAACTTCCTGGGCACGCCGTGGCCGGCGCGCTGGTCGTTGATCGTCGCCAACATCTGGCGCGGCATTCCGTTCGTGGCTATCACGCTGCTGGCCGGTCTGCAGACCATCTCGCCGTCGCTTTATGAGGCGGCGCTGCTCGATGGTGCCTCCGGCTGGCAGAAGTTCCGCCGCATCACCGTGCCGCTGCTGATGCCGATCCTCGCAGTGGCGCTGACCCTGTCCGTGCTGTTCACATTCTCCGACTTCCAGCTGGTCTATGCGATCACTCGCGGCGGCCCGTTCAATACCACGCACCTGATGGCGACGCTGGCGTTCCAGCGGGCCATTCCGGGCTCGCAGCTTGGCGAGGGCGCAGCGATCGCCGTGTCCATGATCCCGTTCCTGGTCGCCGCTACACTGCTATGCTTCTTCGGAGTTGGGCGCCGCAAGTGGCAGCAAGGCGAAGCAAATGACTGATACGCTGGTTCCTGAATCGCCAGCCGAGGTGCAGGCAGCGATCGGCTACGAGCGGCCGGAGACTCTGTCCTGGGATTCCAGGCTGCGCCGCACGGTGACCGTCTACATCCCGCTGGCACTGTTCGTGATCGTGCTGTTGTTTCCGTTCTATTGGATGGCGATCACCCAATGAGCCCGACTGGGAGATGTACGACTACAGGAGTGCAGACCCGTCTGGATCCATTCGCCGACGCTGCGGGATATCGAGGTGCTGTTTCGAAACGAACTGTCCCCGTTGGCTGATGATCACGATGGGCATCGCAGTCGCCTCGACCTTTCTTTCGGTGGGCGCCAGTGTATTGTGCGCCTATGCAATCGAGCGGCTGCGGTTCCGTGGCGCGCAGCACGTGGGCCTGGCGATCTATCTGGCCTATCTGGTGCCGCCCTCGATCTTGTTCATTCCGCTGGCCACACTCATCTTTCGGTTCGGGCTGTTCGACAGTCCGGTGTCGTTGATCCTGACCTATCCGACCTTCCTGGTGCCGTTCTGCACTTGGCTGCTGATCGGCTATTTCAAGTCGATCCCTTACGAGTTCGAAGAATGCGCCCTCATCGATGGCGCATCACGGCTGCAGATCCTGCGGCGGATCACGTTGCCGCTGGCGGTGCCGGGACTGATCTCGGCCGGCATCTTCGCCTTCACCCTGTCGTGGAACGAATTCATCTACGCGTTGGCCTTCATCCAGTCGACCGACAAGAAGACCGTGCCGGTGGCGATCTTGACGGAGCTGGTGACCGGTGACGTCTACCAGTGGGGCGCGTTGATGGCAGGCTCGTGCTGGGCTCGGTGCCTGTGGCGCTGATCTACTCGTTCTTTGTTGAATACTACGTCTCGTCGATGACAGGCGCGGTGAAGGAATAGGCCTTACTGTCGTTGCGAGCGTAGTGAAGCATCTCTCAGGATATGGGCATGAAAATCGAACGCGTCGAGACAATCCAGGCCGATGCCGGTTGGCGCATGTTCTCCTTCCTCAAGGTCACCAGCAAGTGACAGCATCATGGGCTGGTCGGAGTTCAACGAAAGCTTTGGCTCAATCGGTCTGTCAGACGTGATCCGCGGGCTGTCGCCGAATCCTGATCGGCAAGGATCCTCGCCGCTACGAGCAGATCACGCAGCACCTCCACGTGCTGACCCGCCAGTCGCGCGGCGGCATCAACCAACAGGCGATCGCAGCGATCGAGAACGCGCTGCTCGACGTGACCGGGAAGGCCTATGGCGTGCCGGTCTATGCGCTATTCGGCGGTCCGATCCGTGATCGCATTCCGGTCTACTGGTCGCATTTGGTCTCCCCCCGTGTGCGCAGCGCCGCACTGATGGGTGTGCCGCCGCTGCACAGCTACGACGACCTCGCGCGTCATGCCGAGGAGGTTAAGCGCGCCGGCTTCCGCGCACTGAAAACCAACATCATACCGATGGAGGGAGGCACCACCACATCCTATACGCCTGGCTTTGGCCGCACACCCGGCTGGCCGGAGCTGAACTGGGACAACCGGCTGCTGCGCAGCGTGCACGACCAACTCACTGCGGTTCGCAACGCGGTCGGGCCAGAAATGGGCATTCATCTGGACATCAACTTCAATTTCAAGACCGAAGGGTTCAAGCGGATTGCCGAGACGGTGGCGCCATTCAACCTGACCTGGCTGGAAATCGACACGCACGACGCCCCGGCACTCGCCGAAATCAAGCGTGGCGCGCACTGCCCGATCGCGTCATGCGAGACGCTGCACGGTCGGCGCGAGTTCAAGCCGTTCTTCGATCACTACGCTACGGACATTGCAATCGTCGACGTGATCTGGAATGGACTGAACGAGTTGCTGAAAATCGCCTCGATGGCGGACGTGTACGAGATCAACGTCGCGCCGCATAATTTCTACGGCCATCTGTGCAGCGCGATCAGCGCAACATTCAGCGCCATCGTGCCAAACTTCCGGGTGATGGAAATCGACATCGACAGCGCGCCGTGGCGCGACGAGTTCTACCTGACCGTACCAACGATAGAGAATGGCGAGTTCGTCTTGCCGAAGGGCCCCGGCTGGGGCATCGACGTCAACGAGAAGGCGGTACGCGCGCGTCCGCCAAAGTAGAAGGAGACCCGACTTTGGCCAAGCATAAGATTGCGACACCTGCAGGCGCCAGCTTCACCGTCGCGGGCGGTGGCTACGACCTGGAGAT
Organism: uncultured Alphaproteobacteria bacterium; assembly: GCA_963850535.1. Classification (GTDB taxonomy): domain Bacteria; phylum Pseudomonadota; class Alphaproteobacteria; order Acetobacterales; family Acetobacteraceae; genus JAMXLO01. Next base: position 27,283 of record CAWKMC010000059.1, read on the forward strand.
GGCACCGCTGCAGGGGATGGACGCGGAAATCGTCGAAGGCCCAACCGATGAAGACGGCTTCATCAGGTTCTGCGCAGGATGCCGATGCCATCTACGGCAAAGGCATCCGCTTCACCAAGAAGATCATCGACGGCCTGCCGGAACGGTGCCGCGCCATTGTGCTGGGTAGCGTCGGCGTGGACAGCGTCGATGTGAAGGCTGCGACGGAGCGCGGCCTTCCCGGTCACCAACTGCCCCGATACCTTCATCGAGGAAGTCGCCGACCACGCGATGATGCTGCTGCTGTCCACCTTCCGCCGCACAATCGAGCAGGACCGCATGGTGCGCGAAGGCCGCTGGCGCGAAGGTCGCCCTGCGCTGCTGAGCATCCCGCGGCTGATGGGCCAGACGCTCGGCCTGGTCTCCTTCGGGCACGTGGCACGTGCCGTTGCCAAGCGCGCCAAGCCATTCGGTCTGCGCATCCTCGCCTATGACCCGTTCATCGAGGAACTGGTGATGGTCGAGCACGGCGTCCTGCCGTGCACGCTTGAGGAAGTATTGTCGCAGTCGGACTTCGTCTCCATGCACGCCCCGGCGCGGCCCGAGGTGGAAGGCATGCTTGGCGAGAAGCACTTCCGCATGATGAAGAAGCACCGCGATCTTCATCAACACCGGCCGGGGCCCGACGGTGCAGGAAGCCGCGCTGATCAAGGCGCTGGAAGAGAAGTGGATCGCCTATGCCGGGCTCGACGTGCTGGAGATCGAGCCGCCCGGCAACAACAACCCACTGCTGAAGATGGACAACGTGATCCTGAGCGCACACACCGCCTCGGCATCCGCTCGCTTCGATCCGAGCACGCAAAACGCCATGTGGGACGGGAGCTGGCGCTGGTGCTCGAAGGCAAGTGGCCGATGAGCTGCGTCAATCCGGCTGTGCTGCAGAACACCAAGCTGCGCCGCTGGCAGCCGGTGTCGATGGAGCGTGGCCCCAACAGCTGAGCGAAGTTGAACCCCTTGTCTTCATGGCAAGGGGCCAGGCTCATCTATGCGGCTGGCCGCTGTAAGCTCGCGCCGATCTGCTCCAGCACAGTGTCGACGCGTCGAAGGTTTGCGAGGTCCTGGCGGAATGCCAGCCCCAACTTGCCACCGGCAGCACGGCAGACCCGCGCCTGCACCGGCTCACTGACACCGGGCAGATCGAGCTGTACCTTCGGTTCCAGGCGCCATGGACCAGTCGCAGCCCAAAGCCACACCGCCGCGGGAAATATCGATGATCGCGACATTGGAGCCGGTGCGGTCTCCCGCCCGAATTGCCGCAGTGGCCCCAGCACCTCCGATGCGCTCGTATCGACGGCGATCTTCCTCATTCGCGCTTGCCATCGCCTCGAGGAACTGCGTCACTTCGGAGCGAAGCGTATCCGCATCAGTTCCAACATCCCCGGCGCCGGTCAGGACCTTGCTGCTGGCGAGATCCGTCTGTTCAGCAATGGCCGACACCTCTTGCATAGCCTGATTGGCTTCCTGCGCCGACATCGTGACTGACTGCACGCCCGCCGCGATCTCGCGCGTCGAGGAAGCCTGTTCCTCCACGGCTGCGGCAATTGCAGTCGCCACCTGCTCGACTTCGCCGATGGCTGTTGCGACGTCACGCACCGCGGCCACCGCTTCCACGGTCGCGGCACGAATGGCGCGAAATCTGTGTGGCGATCTCCTCCGTCGCTTTCGCCGTCTGCGTAGCGAGCCCCTTCACCTCGCCAGCCACCACCGCAAACCCTCTGCCGGCTTCACCGGCTCGCGCCGCCTCGATGGTAGCGTTCAACGCCAAGAGATTGGTT
>CAWKMC010000060.1:0-101771 GCA_963850535.1 uncultured Alphaproteobacteria bacterium
TACCAGCGGGCAGCCACCTTCGGCGAGCGGACGCCACGCCTGATCCGGCGGGATCGTCACCAGTTCCTTGCAATAGTCGTAGGGGTACTTCGCCTCGGCCACCGGCTTGACCTGCCATAGATGCATTACGTGCATCACCCGGCCGTCCTCGCGGATCTGCACGTCGGTATTGTAGAAGTCGTTGACCGGTGTGGCCTTCATTTTGGCCACCACCGCATCGGCATCCGTGGTGCCGGCGGCCTTCACCGATTTGAGCCAATGGTCGGCGGCGCAGTAGTTGGCTGCGTGCAGCAGGCCAGGAACCATGCCGCCCATCTTTTCGCTCCAGCGCTTCGACCAAGTGCGGGTCTTGTCGGTCATGTCCCAGTAGAACGAGTCGGTATAGACCAGACCTTCACAGGTCTTCTGCCCGAGTGAGTGAACGTCGTTGATCGCCATCAGCAGCGTCGCCATGCGGGTGCCGCTCTGCGACAGGCCGAATTCTGCAGCCTGCTTGATGCAGTTCTGCAGGTCGGTTCCGGCATTGGCGAAACCGAACACCTTGGCGCCTGACGCCTTGGCCTGCACCAGATAGGACGAAAAATCGGCCGTCCCCAACGGCGCGCGTACAGTACCCAGCACCTTGCCGCCGGCTGCCTGAACGGCGGCGATGGTGTCGCGCTCAAGCGCGTAGCCGAACGCATAATCCGCTGTGATGAAGAACCAAGTGTCTCCGCCAGCCTTCGTCAGCGAGGTGCCGGTGCCGTGCGACAGCGCGTAGGTGTCGTAGGCGAAGTGCACACCGTACGGCGAACACTGTTTGCCGGTCATGTCGGATGTGGCCGGACCGGTGATCAGGTAGATGCGCTTCTTCTCGCGGCATACCTGCTGGATCGCGAGACCGGCTGATGACGCGGCGCCGTCCATCAGAGCATCGACGCCCTGGCTGTCGATCCATTCGCGCGCCAGCGAACTCGACACATCGGGCTTGTTCTGGTCGTCGCCTTGTAACACTTCAATGGGTCGATCGAGCACTGAACCGCCGAAGTCGGCGACGGCCATTTCGACGGCGAGGCGGTTGCCGGGGCCGCCCACGTCACGGTACGGGCCGCCCATATCGCTGAGCAGTCCCATGCGCACGGGTTTCGATGTTGACTGAGCGCGAACGATGGCTGGCAGTGCAAGCGGCGTTACCGACAGCGCGGTCAATGCCGCGCGGCGTGTTATGTTTTTCATGAAGTCTCCCAGAGGCAAGGCAGAGGCGAGGCAGAGGCAAGGCTTAGCGCAATGTCGCGTTGACCTTATCTAGTGCGGTTGAGCCGGGGCACAGCGCGGTTTCGTCCAGTTCGTTGAACGGCGCATCTATCGTGTTCATGTGATGGTGCAGATCGTCTGGGTCAGGGTCGACGTAGAGCAATCCAGTGACAATTTCCCCCGCGGCGTGACGCTGCTGGAGGTAGGTCATCGCGGCGATGCGATCGTGCACGTCGTAGTCATTGGCCAGCTTGCGCAGTCGCAGGGTCGAGCCGTCGTGCTGCTTCACCATCTCCACAGTGCCGGGCGCGTACTCCACCCTGATCTGCTCGCGGCCGGTGATCACGTCGAGATAGTTCACGGCAAGATTGTGCTCGCGCACGTAGTCGAAGCTGGTGTGGGAGCCTTCGTGGTTGTTGAACGCAACGCACGGCGAGATGCAGTCGATGAAGGCAGCCCCCTGGTGTTTCAACGCCGCCTCGATCAGCGGGATGAGCTGGTCCTTGTCGCCCGAGAAGCTGCGCGCGACAAAGGTGGCGCCGACCTGCAGCGCCATGCTGACAAGGTCGATCGCCGCGTCCTTGTTCTCGACGCCGCGACGGCTCTTGGCACCGCGATCGGAGGTGGCGGAGAACTGCCCCTTGGTCAGACCGTAAACGCCGTTATTCTCGACGATGTACGTCATGTTGACGCCGCGGCGCATGATGTGCGCGAACTGACCGATGCCGATCGAAGCACTGTCGCCGTCGCCGGACACGCCGAGATAGATCAGGTCGCGGTTTGCCAGATTGGCACCGGTCAGCACCGACGGCATGCGGCCGTGCACCGAGTTGAAGCCGTGCGACGCGCCCAGGAAATAGGTTGGCGTCTTGGATGAGCAACCGATGCCGGACAGCTTGGCGATGCGGTGCGGCGGCAGATCGAGGTTGAAGCAGGCACGCACGATGGCACCACTGATCGAATCGTGGCCGCACCCGGCGCACAGCGTAGAGACCGCGCCTTCGTAGTCGCGCTTGGTGAATCCCAGAGCGTTCTTCGGCAGTTCCGGGTGGTGCAGCTTTGGTTTGGGGATGAAGGTCATTTATTTGCCCGGGCGTCAGCCCGGCCTTCTCTCATCATGGTCAGGCCACGTTCCCGGGCTTCACCCGGGGACCACGGGCCATCCTGGCACAGCCTTGCGGAACGGGATGATCTTGTTCGCATCGACCTTCTCGCCGATCGCATCGGCGATGAAACGCGCCGTGATCGGCGTACCGTCGAAGTGCAGCACGCGCGTGAGTTTCGCCGGATCGATTTCGAGTTCGTTCACCAGCAGCGTGCGCAACTGGCCATCGCGGTTTTGCTCGACCACGAACACCTGATCGTGCTCGGCAATAAAGCTCTTCACGTCGTTATGGAACGGGAAGGCGCGCACTCGCAGCAGATCTACGTGCACACCGCGCTCGGCGAGGATCTCGTCGGCTTCATCCATCGCCGGACTGGTAGAGCCAAAATAGATCGCTCCCATCTTGGTCGCCTCTCTGGCCTGCCGTGCGACCGGACGCGGTACAAGCTGCTTCGCTGTGTCGAACTTCTTCAAGAGGCGCAGCATGTTCTCTTCGTAGTCCGGACCCTCTTCGCTGTAACGAGCGCGTCGGTCCTTCGAGGTGCCACGGGTGAAGAAGGCGCCGCGTGTGGGATGCGTGCCAGGATAAGTGCGATAGGGAATGCCATCGCCATCGACGTCTAGGTAGCGACCGAAATCCTTGCCGGCCTCCAGTTCCTCAGCGGTCATCACCTTGCCGCGGTCCATCCTGCGGCCGTCGTCCCAGACAAAAGGTTTGCACAGCCGCTCGTTCATGCCGATTTCTAGATCGAGCAGCATGAAGATCGGTGTCTGCAGTCGGTCCGCCAGGTCGAATGCCAGCGCGCCAAATTCGAAGCACTCGAACGGGTCTTCCGGAAACAGCAGCACGTGCTTGGTGTCGCCATGCGAGGCATAGGCGCAGCTCAGTATGTCAGTCTGCTGGGTACGGGTCGGCATGCCGGTCGACGGACCGGCGCGCTGCACGTCGAAGATAACCGCGGGAATTTCAGCAAAATAGGCCAGGCCGACAAATTCTTGCATCAACGAGATGCCCGGACCGGACGTTGCGGTAAAGGCACGTGCGCCGTTCCATGCCGCCCCGATCACGATGCCGATCGAGGCCAGTTCGTCTTCGGCCTGAACAATCGCAAACTTATTCTTCTTGGTCTCCGGATCAACGCGATAGCGGGTGCACCACCGAGTAAACGCTTCGGCCAGCGACGAAGACGGCGTGATCGGATACCACGCGCACACTGTCGCCCCGCCATAGACGGCGCCCAGGGCCGCCGCCGCATTGCCTTCCACGAAGATGCGATCCCCGACAGCGTTGGCGCGTCGCAGGGTCAGCCCGATGGGGCACTCCAGATTGGCGAGCGCCCAGTCGCGGCCCATATGCAGCGCCTGCACGTTGGCCGTGATCAGCTTGTCACGACCACGAAACTGCTCGGCCAGCAATTTCTCGATCTCGGTCACGTCCATCTGCAGCAGCGCGGACAGCGCACCGAGATAGACGATGTTCTTGAACAGTTGCCGCTGGCGTGATTCGGTATAGGCCTTGTTGACGATCTCGGTCAGCGGCACGCCGATGATGACGATATCCTGGCGGAACTTCGACGGCGGCATCGGCTTGGTGTTGTCGTAGAACAGATAGCCGCCCGGCACGATCTCGGCGATGTCCTGCGCCCAAGTCTGCGGATTCATTGCCACCATCAGGTCAACGCCGCCGCCACGCGCGCCAAGATACCCAGCCTCCGACACCCGCACCTGGTACCAAGTCGGCAGTCCCTGGATGTTGGAGGGAAAGATGTTGCGCGGCGTCATCGGGATGCCCATGCGCAGGATCGCCTTGCCGAACAGCGCATTGGCGCTGGCGGAACCCGATCCGTTGACGTTGGCGAACTTGACGACGAAGTCGTTGACGCGCTGGAGACCAGTTACGCGTTCTGCAAACTGCAACATGCGTTCCCCGCCTGTGCCACATCGATCAGGAAGCGCTGCATATCCCACGCGCCAGTGGGGCACCGTTCGGCACACAGGCCGCAGTGCAGGCAAACGTCCTCGTCCTTCACCATCACGCGCCCTGTTTTCAGCGCGTCGGAGACGTACAGATCCTGGGTGGTGTTGTGCGCCGGCGCGCTCAACCTGAGCCGCAGTTCGGCTTCATCGCCATTCTGGGTGAAGCTGATGCAATCGACCGGGCAGATGTCCACGCAGGCATCGCACTCGATGCACAGATTGTCGGTGAAAATCGTCTGCACGTCGCAGTTGAGGCAGCGCTGCGCTTCCGCGTAAGCCAGCTCCTCATCGAAGCCGAGTTCGACCTCCGACTTGATGTCGCGCAACGCGATCAGCTTGTCGCGATGCGGCACCTTGAAGCGCAGGTCGAGCGAGATGTCGTTGTCGTAGCTCCACTCGTGGATGCCCATCTTCTGCGACATCAGATTGACCAGCGGCGGCGGCCGGTCGCGCACATCCTCGCCCTGGCAGAGCTGATGGATCGAGATCGCTGCTTGGTGTCCGTGCGCCACCGCCCAGATGATGTTCTTCGGCCCGAACGCCGCATCGCCGCCAAAGAACACCTTCGGATGCGTGGAACCCATCGTCACTTCGTCGACGACCGGCATATCCCATTGGTCGAAGTCGATGCCGATATCGCGTTCCATCCAGGGGAAGGCATTCTCCTGCCCCACTGCCACCAATACGTCGTCGCATTCGAAGTGCTGATCCGGCTCGCCGGTCGGGACCAGTCTGCGCCTGCCACGTGCGTCGAATTCCGCCTTCACCTTCTCGAACAGCACGCCTGTCAGCCTGCCGTCTTTGTGGGTGAACTCCTTCGGCACCAGCATGTTGAGGATCGGAATGTCCTCGTGCATGGCGTCGTCTTTTTCCCAAGGCGACGCCTTCATCTCTTCGAAGCCGGACCGAACGATGACCTTCACATCCTCGCCACCGAGCCGACGCGAGGAGCGGCAGCAATCCATCGCCGTGTTGCCGCCACCCAGCACGATGACGCGCTTGCCTATCGTGTTGATGTGGCCGAACGAAACCGACGACAGCCAGTCGATGCCGATATGGATATTGGCGGCCGCTTCGTGGCGGCCGGGGATGGGCAGATCGCGGCCGCGCGGCGCGCCGCAGCCGACGAAAATAGCATCATAATCTTCGTCCAGCAGCGCTTTCAGGCTGTCCACCCGCTGGCCAAGCCGCATCTCCATTCCGAGGCCGGTGATGTAGGCGACTTCTTCGTCGATGATTTCCTCGGGCAGACGGAATTTGGGGATCTGGCTGCGAATCATGCCGCCTGAGCGCGGATCCGAATCGAAGACGACAAGCTCATACCCCAGCGGTGCAAGGTCGCGTGCCACGGTCAACGAAGCGGGGCCTGCACCTATCAGTGCGATTCGCTTGCCGTTGGAGCGTTCCGCGGGGCGCGGTAAGCGGTCGCGGATGTCGCCCTTGTAGTCGGCGGCCACCCGCTTGAGGCGGCAGATGGCGACCGGTTCCTTTTCGACTCGAACACGCCGGCAGGCGGGCTCGCAAGGGCGGTCACAAGTGCGACCGAGAATACCGGGGAATACGTTGGAATCCCAATTGATCATGAACGCATCGGCATACCGGCCGGCGGCAATCAGCCGGATATATTCCGGGACCGGAGTATGGGCAGGGCATGCCCACTGGCAGTCGACCACCTTGTGAAAGTAGTCGGGGTTCCGAATGTCGGTAGGCTGCAATCTGGACTCCTCTCCCGGCCCGCGGCCATGGGCTTGTGGGCGCGCTGGCTTCTGAGGCCCTGCGCGCCGTGCGTCAACCATTCTAGCGGCAGGGCTGTCCGCTCACAAATGGGATGCCGCTACCTGGATTTCAGCAATGCTTCAGCGCCGGGCGATAACGCGTGGCCGGCGAATGGGTTGATGACGCGGACGCCGGCGAGGGTGGCGCCATCGGCAAGATCTTCGGTCAAGATGGCGGTGCAACCCGTTTCTGCAACGGTGCGGAGAAGTAGCGCGTCCCAGTATGAAGCCCGATGAGCTGCGGCCAATGCGAGCGCATCGCGCACGGCTGTTGCAGAGGCTGAAGCAGTGGGAAACATGGTTAGCCAGTCCAGGGCCTGGTCGCGCGCCGCGGCGGCGGCAACCAGGCGCTTACGAGTAACCGCCGCAAAGAATTCCGATATTGCTTGCAAGGCCAGCCAGCAATCAGCTTGACGAGCAAGGTCGATGATGCGGGCTGCAGAAGCTTGCCGTGCGCCGCCCCGGCCATCCATGGCATAGACAAGGATATTGGCATCGAGGGTGAAGCGTTCATCGCTCATGCAGGCTGTCGCGATCGAGCGGCCCGGCGCCGATATTCCAACCCTCCTCCATTCGACGCTTCGTCCGCTCCCAGGCAGCCTCCTGCTCCGGCGTCAGCACGCGCCGGCCAGATACAGGGGACAACCGGGCGACCGGCTTGCCGTTGCGGGTGATGACAAATTCCTCGCCTCCCTCAACCTCGCGAATGCAGCGGGCGAATGATTGGTTGGCCTCCCGCAAACTGACTGTCCTGGTCATGCAGGACATGTAGCACGCTGCTGGGCTACAACCAAAGCCCAGTCGGTGTTGATGGGGTGGAGGGAGCTCCCGGTCTGGGTCGGTTTCGTATGGCTGAGAGCGGTCCTAAACCACGACCGCACTTGACCAAGCCCCGCGCTCCGTCCGATCACCCGCCGCCATGTCCCTCCTTGTCATTTCCGGCGCCGCGATCCGGCTTGGTGGACGGAACGTCCTGAACGGAGCCGATCTGACCGTGGATCAGGGGCGCCGCATCGGGCTTGGTGGGGCGCAACGGCGCCGGCAAATCCACGCTGCTGCGCGCGATCGCGGGCGAGATGGCACTGGACGGGGGAGAAATCCGGCTCGCCAATCGTGCCCGCATCGCCACTGTTGCGCAGGAGGCGCCCTCGGGCAGTGCCAGTTTGCTGGACACCGTGCTGCAAGGGGACCCCGAGCGCCTCGCGTTGCTGGCCGAGGCCGAGACCGCGCCGGCGGAACGACTGGCCGAGATCCACGAACGCCTGCGTGCAATCGGCGCCGAGGCCGCACCGGCGCGGGCGGCCGCCATCCTTGCCGGTCTGGGCTTCGATCAAGCGGCGCAGCAACGCCCGGTCGGCGAATACTCCGGTGGCTGGCGCATGCGCGTGGCGCTGGCAACGGCGCTGTTCGCTGCTCCGGATCTGCTATTGCTCGACGAACCGACCAACCACCTCGACCTGGAAGCGACCCTGTGGCTGGAACAGTGGCTGGCGCGCTTTCCCGGCGCGGCACTGCTCGTCTCGCATGACCGTGGGCTGCTGGACCGTGCGGTACAAGCCATCGCTTTCCTCGACCGCGGCAAGATCAGTGTCACGCCGGGCGGCTTTGACGAGTTCGTGCGTATTCGCACCGAGCGCGCCATGCAGCAGACACGCGAGGCTGAGCGCATAGCCGCCGAACGTGCGCACATCCAGTCGTTCATTGATCGGTTCCGCTACAAGGCGAGCAAGGCTCGGCAGGCGCAGTCCCGCATCAAGGCGCTGGCCCGTCTGCCGCAGATCGAGACGGTCATCGAGGACGCGCCGACGCGCTTCGACTTCCCGGAACCCGCACGGATCGCACCGCCGATCCTGGCGCTCGAGCACGTCGCGGTCGGCTACGACGGCACACCAGTGTTGCGCAACGTGTCGTTGTCGATCGACATGGACGACCGCGTCGCGCTGCTCGGTGCCAACGGCAATGGCAAGTCTACATTGGCGAAGCTGCTGGCGGATCGGCTGCCGGCCCTGTCGGGAGAGATCCATTGTGGGCCGAAGCTGCGCGTCGGCTATTTCGCGCAGCATCAGGCGGATGAGTTGGTGGAATCCGAGACGCCGATCGACCACATGACGCGGGCGCTGCCACGCGCCTCGCCGCCACAGGTTCGGGCACAACTGGCGCGCTTCGGCCTGGATGCCGACCGCGCCGAGACGCCAGTTGCGAACCTGTCCGGCGGTGAGAAGGCGCGGCTGTTGCTGTCGCTCGCCACGCGCGATGCACCGCAACTGCTGATCCTGGACGAGCCGACAAACCACCTCGACATCGATGCGCGCGAGGCGCTGGTGAAAGCGTTGGCAGACTTTCAGGGCGCTGTGCTGCTGATCACGCACGATCCGCACCTGGTGGAGTTGATCGCCGACCGGCTCTGGCTGGTTGCCGATGGCACAGTGCGGGCCTTCGATGGTGACCTGGACGACTATCGCGCACTGCTTGCCGAGCGTTCGCGATCGGCGGCGAAGCCCGAGGTTGCCAGTCGCCGGAACGAGCGCCGCGAGCGCGCCGATGCGCGCACGGTTCTTGCCCCGCTGCGCAAGCAGGCACGCGACGCTGAGGCAAGGCTGGCAAAGCTGGCGGCCGAGCGTGCAGCGATCGAGAAGATGCTGACCGACCCGGAGCTCTATGTGCCGACGCGCAAGTCAGAGATCGCCGCGGCCAATGCGCGATTGGCGGCGATCAGCAAGCTGGCCGCGGCAGCCGAAGCAGAGTGGCTGGCCGCGGAAGAGGCACTCGAAGCAGCGTCCTGATACTGTGATCGCAATATTGGCGCGGCAGCGGAGACAGACAGCGTGATCTACATGGTTGAGATGGCACTGCTCGATACAGCACGTCGCGCCGAGTGGGAGGATTGGTACACAGCGCATCAGCATCGGCTGCTGTCGATCCCTGGCATCCATGCGAGCCAGCGGTTCGAATGCATCCACGTCACTCCGGCGCCGTTCGTCGCGCTGCACGAGGTGGATGGCCCACAGGTGTTCAGCTCGGAGGCCTACCGCGCGAGCGCTGGCCCATCGAACACTGGCGAATGGCAAACGAAAATGGGTAACTGGCATCGCAATCTGTTTCGTGGCCTCGACCACACGCCCGATGTGACGATGGATGCCCGGCTCGTTGTCATCGAACGTAACTGCGAAGCCGCGCTGCCGCGCGACGCCGATGTGCGATGGATGGAAGCCGTCGGCCTGGATCAAAGCGTGCGCCGACGCGGCCTTGCTGTAATGGCGCCAGCAAGCGCGGATCTGCTCGCTGATACGCCTGGCATCCGCGTGCTCAGGCCCCTGGGAGCGCGACTGGTTGGGCCTGCTTGATATGAGCCCCTATGCAACCGCGACGTAGATGCCGAACGCAGCAGCGGCAGCGCCAATAACGCCGGCAGCAACCGCGAGGGCTGGCACCGCGGTCACCACGGCGACCGATGCCAGCACGATGGCAATCTGCAGGGCGCCCACTACAATTTCGAACTGGTGGTAGCGATGGAACGCATGGTCGCGGGCCTCTTGCTGGACCGCCGCGCGCTCCATGATCTGCCTCATACCGTCGCCGCCAGGTTCATCGCGCAGCCTGGCCGCATTCGCCCTCGCGAGCGCGATGGCCGCCTGAGATCCCGGCTCGCCGGCGTTAGGCTGATTGGCGAGGATGCTCGCCTCGACATCCGATATCGCAGCTCGGGTGTTCTTCGCCTGGTAAAATCCCCAGTCGTCCGACAACGAGATGTGGCGCGTCAGGTACTGATTCTGTTGCTGCTGCTCGCCCATATCGGCCAGAGCCAACGCGGCGGCCAGAGCGGCAATCAGGACCGCAATCCGGCGATTGGCGCCGCCATGATGGTGGATCGTCTCCTGCGCATGTTCTTGGGCCGCGTCCATGGCTGACCGCCTACACGCTCTTAGAACGGTGGCAAACCCCGGGCACTCGCCCGATCGCGCGATCGTGAGATTCCGCGGCTACGACTGGCATCAGGGGATAAAAGATCGCCTGGACAAGGCCTTGTGAAGTGGAGCTAAAGTCGTAGAGCAGCTTTGGCAGATGGGCCATGGCGGTTCGCTCTTCCTGTCGTTCGGCTGTTCACCCAATCTGCGAGCATGCCTGCTCGTCCCATCTGGCGTGGTTATCTTCGCTTGGCACTTGTCTCGTGCCCGGTCGGGCTGTGGAACGCGAAGACCGATCGTGCGGCGATCCGCTTCAACCTGATCAATCCTGCTACCGGCAATCGGATCAGGATGATCACTATCGACCCTGACACCGAGAAGGAAGTGCAGCGGCGCGATCTCGTGAAGGGCTATGAGTTCCAGAAGGGTCGCTGGCTGACCTTGCGCGACGAGGACTTCGACAGCGTCAAGGTCGAAAGCTCGTCCACGATGACGATCGACAAGTTCGTCGAGGTCAGCTCGATCGATCCGATCTACTACTCCGGCAGCTATTACCTGGCGCCCGATGGCGAGGCAGGACGCGACGTCTATGCGGTGCTGCACGAGGCCATCGCGGAGACCGGACGCGTCGCACTGGCCCGCGTCGTGATTGGCCAACGGGAGCGCACGATCGCAATCCGCGCGATGGACGGCGGCCTTGTTGCCCATACGCTCGACGAACAGCGGGATATCAACGACGCCAAAGTAATTTTCGGTGACGTCGCCGGCCTCAAGACTGAGCCGGAGATGGTGCAACTCGCCAAGCAGCTGATCGATCGACAGACCACGACCTACGATCCGGCGGACCTCGAAGACCATTATGAGACGCGGCTTCGTGCCATGCTCGACGCAAAGCTGAAGGGTGAAGGCATCGATGTGAGCGAGCCGGAAGAACCGGATCGTGGCAACGTCATCGACCTGATGGCGGCATTGAAGAAGAGCCTGGGCCAGGCGTCAGAGCAGAAACCAGCCAGCACCGCGAAGAAACCAGCCAGGGAGGTCAAGCCGAGGGCCGCGGCGCAACCTGCCGCCAAGGCTCCTCGGAAGCGTGCGTCATAAGCGATGCTTCCATCAAAGTCGCTCGAACATCGTATGCGCGTACTGCAGAACCAGGCACGGCTCGCCGCGGAGCGGGCTGCCCCTGGCGAGAGCGGGGCTGATCCCCAGACGAAGATGCCTCTGCTGGTCGAAGTAAAGCGCTGTCCACCGAAGCAGCGCACCAGACGCGGCAGTGCCAGGTCAAAAGCCGATCAGGCTGACTTCGGAGACATGTAGCCGGTTTGGTGTAGACCGGAAACCATGGCCAAGGCGCCTGAGACCCTGCAGCAGGACCTAGCGAAACGACCACTGGGACGTGTCCTTTCGGCGCGCCAGTTTTGGGACCTGATGGAACGGTGGCGCATTCCTGACGCAATAGCGCTGGAACTGATCGAGTTCCCCGGCAAGTTGGGAAAGGAAGGCAAACGGCCACGCTTCCGCTTCACCACTCACCAGCAGCGTATTACGTCCTACCTGCCGGCGATCAATGAAGCACTCGAAGCGACCGGCAAGGATCAAGCGTGGCTACACCGCAAGATTGCCACCCCGCCATTCAATCGCAAGTCACCGATCGAGCACATGCTGGCGCGTAGGATGGACGGGATGACGGATGTGCTGCGGGCGCTGAACCGGGACGCGATGCGCGTCGCGTTACGCGGTGATTGAGCGCCACCGCCCCTGATTCAAATCACCAATCCGCCGTCTACATGCAGCGTCTGTCCGGTAATGTAAGCGGCGGCCGGCGATGCTAGAAACGCGACCGCGGCCGCCACTTCCTCGGGCAGGCCGACACGGCCCAGTGGCACACTGGCAACCTGCCGACGCAGCCGCTCCGGATCGATCGCGACATGCGCGCCTGGATCCTTGCGGATGAAACCAGGCACCACTGCATTCACCGTGACACCGCTTGCTGCCATTTCCATCGCAAGCACCCGAACCAGCGCCTCAAGACCCGCCTTCGCCGCCGCCGAGGCAGCAAACAGCGGCACATCGGGGCGGAAGGCGTGCGCAACAAAGCTCGATACTGCCACGATGCGCGCGTTGCGCTCGCTCTTCAGGTGCGGCGTTGCGGCGCGAGCCAGGCGAAAGAACGCGCCCTGGATCGCCTCGACGGATGCCGTCATCGCCGCATCGCTTAGTTCGGCGAACGGTGTCCGATCGGCGAAGCCGGCATTGCTGATCAGCACATCGAGGCCACCGAACCGTTCGACCGCATGTGCGATCACCGCGGGCGCAACCGATGGATCAGCAAGATCACCCAGTGCGACCTCGGCGTCGGCCCCTGCAGCCCGGACTTCGGAGGCCACGCTGTCGGCTCCTGCGCGATTCTTGCGCGTGTGCACCAGCACTGCCACTCCCGGCGCGGCCATCGCGCGACACACTGCAGCGCCGATGCCGCTCGCCGCGCCGGTTACCAGCACGGTCCGCTTCTGCGTCATCCGCTAAACCACGTCGTGCGGGCGCAGCCGACACAACTCGGCATCCGCATCCGTCTCAATCTGCAGCGTCGCATGTCCAATCCCAAAACGATCGCGCAATGCGGTCGTTACATCGTGCAGGCTTCTCTCGGCTGCGGGATCGTTGCAGACGAGGTGAGCGGTCAGCGCTGTCTGCGTCGTGCTAAGACCCCAGATGTGCAGGTCGTGTACTTCAAGCACGCCAGGGACAGACGCCAGATAATCCTCGACTTCGTCCTGCGCCACACCGGTTGGAACGGCGTCCATTGCCAGGTCGATCAATTCGCGCAACAGCCCCCACGTGGCACCGACGACAACGGCACCAATCCCAAGGCTCACGACCGGATCAAGCCAGAACCAGCCAGTGACCCAGATCAGCCCACCCGCGACGACAACAGAGGCTGATACCGCTGCATCCGTCGCCATGTGCAGGAACTGAGAGCGGATGTTGATATCCTCGGCACGGCCGCGCATGAACAGCAGCGCTGTGGCACCATTCACAAGAATCCCGATCGCGGCGATTACAATAACGATCGGCTCATCTACAGTGGCGGGTGACACCAGCCGCCGCACCGCCTCAACGCCGATGGCGCCGACGCCGATCAGGAGAATGGTGGCATTGAGCAGCGCAGCCAGAATGGAGCTGCGACCCCAGCCGTAAGTGCGCCTTCCACTTGGCGGTTGTCGCGTCAGCCATGCGGCGCCCCAGCCCAGCAGCAAACCCAGAATATCTCCCAAGTTATGCGCCGCGTCCGCCAGCAGAGCCATGGAGTTCGCGAGCACACCGAAGCCGATTTCGGCCGCAACGAATCCCACGTTCAGCGCGGCGCCAATGGCGAACGCGCGATCATGCCCTGAGGCATGATGATGATGGTGGTGCGCATGATCGTGACTATGGTGCGCCATGCGGGTTTGATATTGCCCCGATTGGTGCTGGTTGGCCATCGCGGGGAAGGCGATAGATCACACACTCCTGATCTTGTCAGATTAGCCTACGTCGCGATGCAACCTGTCACCGTGAAACGGTCGGCCAATCTGTAATGGGATGCTCGGCACATCGATCGCCTCGCTGCTGGCATGGGCCGGCCATCACCCCTTGCTCCAGGGCGTCGCGATCATCGCCGGCACCTTCATCCTCGAGGATGCCGCGACCGTGCTTGCCGCGATGCAGGTGAGCGAAGGCCACCTGTCCGCAGCTCTGGCCCTTGGATCGCTCTATATCGGCATCATACTGGGCGATCTTTGGCTCTACGGCATGGGGCGATTGGCCGCCCACATCCCCATGGTCCGTCGCTGGCTGCCGCCTCAGCGCAGCGAGGTGGTTCGTGCCTGGCTGAACGGGCGCGTGTTCCGAGTCGTGCTGGTGAGCCGCTTCCTGCCAGGACTGCGGCTGCCGACCTACACCACCTGTGGCTTCGTCGGCGCTGACCTGCGGCAATTCGCTTTGGCCGTTGTGATCGCAACCATCTGCTGGACTTCGCTGCTGTTCGGCGTGTCGCTGCGCATCGGCCAGCTGCTGATCGACCATTTCGGTGCCTGGCGCTGGGCAGGTGCAGCGGGCTTCGCCTTATTCGTCATTGTCGCGGGCAGGCTCACAGCGAGCAGCCTGCAGAGCAAACGGCCGTGAAGCTGGCCAACACGCTGAACCCCGCCGCTATCGCACGCAGCGTCGAGGCCGAGAAGCCGCTTTCGTTCTTCGAGTTCTGGCCGGACTGGCTGTTCTATCTCCCCGTGGTGGCGCACTGGATCGCCCTCGGCTTACGCTATGGCGACTTCAGCCTGCCCACGGCGGCAAATCCGGACATCACCGCGGGTGGGTTGTGCGGGGAACGAAAGACCGAGACGTTGGACCTCGTGCAGGGAACGGCACGCGAGCTACTCGCTCGTTACATCAGCGTCGAGGCCAAGCCCGGCGCCGCTCCGTCGATGACCCGGGAATTCGTATCGGCCGGCTTTGACTACCCTGTCGTGGTCAAGCCGGACATCGGCTGCAACGGTACTGGAGTGCGGCTGCTGCGCGGTCCGAATGACCTGGAATTGTATCTGTCCGCGTTCCCGTCCGGCGAACGGATCGTCCTGCAGGAGTTCGTGCCCCTAGAAGGCGAGGCAGGCATTTTCTACGTGCGCCATCCCGACGAGACCTGCGGCCGCATTACGTCTATCACCTTGAAGCATGCACCTGTCCTGATCGGCGATGGCCGCTCTATCTTGCGACAGCTGATCCATGCGGACCCGCGGGCCGGACGCATCCCGCACATCTATCTGCCGCGGCTGGCGCATCGCCTGGAAAGTGTGCCTGACAGCGGGGAGCGCGTACGTCTGGTATTCGTCGGCAATCATTGCAAGGGTTCTATCTTCGAGGATGGAACGCCGCTGGCGACGGCCGCACTGACCGATGTGTTCGAGCGCATCGCGCGCTCAATGCCGAACTTTCACTTCGGCCGGATCGATATTCGCTTCGAGTCGCTGCCGGCCCTGCTGCGCGGCGAAGGCTTCCGCATCATCGAGATCAACGGCACCGGCTCCGAAGCAACCCACATCTGGGACCCGACCACGTCACTGCGAGAGGCCTGGCGCGCGCAGTTCTTTCACTACGGAGCTGCATTCCGGATCGGTGCGGCGAATCGGGCGCGCGGCTTCCGCACATCAGGTGTTCGCGCGATGTATCGGCTGTGGCGACGCCAGAAGCGGCTGATGACCGCTTACCCGATGAACGACTGAAAGCACGCTTGCGGAATCCAGCGCTGTAGGTCAGGAACACGCCATGAGCGCGCTACAGGCTGTTATCATCGCCATTCTGCAAGGCGCCACCGAGCTGTTTCCGGTGAGCAGTCTCGGACATGCTGTCGTGCTGCCAGCACTGCTGCACTGGCCGATCGATCAAAATTCGCCGGAATTCCTGCCGTTTCTGGTCATGCTGCATCTCGGCACCGCCACCGCGCTGCTTCTGTTCTTCTGGCGCGATTGGTGGTCGCTGGCGATCGGCGTTCTTGGGCTCGCCTCGCCACATCAGGTCAGCGAAAGTCGGCGCGTCTTCATGCTGATCGTCGTCGCCACCATCCCTGCGGTGATCGTCGGCTTCCTGCTGGAGAAGTTCGTCCGCGGACTGTTCGGCACGCCGATAGTCGCGGCGATCTTCCTGATGGTAAATGCGCTGCTCCTGCTTGGCGGGGAGAAGCTGCGTGGCCGTGGCCATCGACCGCTGTCCGGTCTGACCGTGATGGACGCACTCACGATCGGGCTATGGCAGTGCACCGCACTGATCCCCGGCATCTCTCGCTCAGGCGCCACCATCGTAGGCGGTCTGTTGCGCGGCATCGACCATGAGGGCTCGGCACATTTCTCTTTCCTGATTGCCACGCCGATCATTCTGGGTGCCACTGTGCTGGAGGTACCAAAGCTGCTGCACGAAAGCGTTCCGGTCGGCACCTTCGAGCTGGCCGCAATGGCTGCGGTGGTCGCCGGCATCACCGCATTTGCCAGTACCTGGTTCCTGATGCGCTACTTTCGCCAGCACGACGCCTGGGCACTGAACCCCTTCGCGTATTACTGCATGGCTGTCGGCGTGTTCAGCCTGCTGGCGCTTGTCGCCTGACACCACTGCGCTAGCATCGCCGCCAGCTAGCAGGAGGTTGTCGTCATGTCCCTCGCGATGGAAAAGCCCGATGTGCGCCCGCTGTCGCCGGTACTCGGCGCCGAGGTGGTCGGGCTCGACCTGGCACAGCCACTGGAGTCCGCAGCCCGGCGCGACGTGTATGACGCGTTCTGCCGCTACCAAGTGCTGTGTTTCCGGGACCAGCGGCTGAGCAAGGACGAACAGATCGCTTTCACCGAGCAGTTCGGCACTCTGGAGCGCCACATTGCGCGTAATCGCGGCACCGATAACCCGCTGGTGCACACGGTTTCCAATCTCGGGCCGGATGGCAATCCGAGTGGCAAGGTCGGCTCGCAGGAGTGGCACACCGATAAGTCGTTCCGGCCGGAACCATCACTGGCGACGATCCTGCACGCTGTCACCATGCCGCCGGAAGGTGGCGATACCTGTTTCGCCAACATGTACGCCGCCTACGATGCGTTGAGCGACGCTGAGAAGGCGGAGCTGGAAGGCGTACGGGTGATCCATAGCTGGGAGCTGTCGCAGCAGAAGCACGGCCGTATCGCGACGCCGGAGGAGATTGCCGATGCGCCGCCAATGAGCCATCCGCTGGTGCGGGTACATCCCGACACTGGACGCAAGTGCCTGTTCATGGGCGTGCATGCATCACACTTCGAAGACCGGCCGATAGCTGAGGGACGTGCACGACTGGCGTCGCTGGAAGCCCATGCCACCCAGCCGCGGTTCGTCTATCGGCACAAGTGGCGGGCTGGCGACCTTCTGATGTGGGACAATCGGTGCCTGCTGCACCGCGCCGATTTAAATTTCGATGCGGCACGCTACCCGCGCGTGCTGCATCGGACCTGTCTCAGGGGGACGGCGCCGGCGTAGCGGTCATACGTAGACCGTTTTCATCCCTCCGGCTGGATAACGCGTACCGGCCGCCGCTCCCTTCGGAATTGCGGCCGATATCCGCGCCACGTCGTCTGACGTCAGCTTCACTCGCAGTGCGCCGATATTCTCATCCAGCCGCCGCGGATACCGGGTGCCAGGGATCGCGACCACATCTGGTCCTTGCGCCAGCACCCAGGCCAACGTGAGCTGCGCGGGTGTGCAGTCCTTCTCCTTGGCGATCGCCTCGATCCTGGCAACCAATGCGCGGTTCTGCTCGAAGTTTTCTTGCTGAAAGCGAGGATGCGCTGAGCGTCGGCCATCGACATCGGCAAATGTCTGAATAGCTCCGGTAAGAAAGCCACGACCCAGCGGGGCGTAGGCGACGAAGCTGATGCCCAGAGGCCGCGTCGTCTCGCGCGTCTCTTCGGCTTCAGCGCGGTACAGCAGCGAATACTCGGTCTGCACCGCCGCGATCGGATGCACGGCATGCGCGCGCCTGATCGTCGCCGGCGATGCTTCCGATAGCCCGAGATGGCGCACCTTACCTTGCTGCACCAACTTTGCCATCGCACCCACGGTGTCTTCGATCGGCACCGACGGATCGACCCGGTGCTGGTAATACAGATCGATCACCTCGACACCCAGCCGCTTCAGGTTCGCCTCGCACGCCTGCATCACGTATTCGGGCCGACCGTTCACGCCATTCGGACCACCGGGATTTTGCGTCTGGCCGAATTTGGTCGCCAGCACCACCCGGTCGCGACGCCCCTGCAGGGCGCGGCCTATCACCTGCTCGTTGTGTCCCCAGCCATACATGTCGGATGAATTGAGGTGATCGACACCCTGGTCGATCGCGTAGCGAATGAGTTCCTCGGACTCGGCGTCATTGGCGTCGCCGTAGATACCGGACAGCGACATGCAGCCGAGGCCAATCGCCGAAACCGTAAGTCCGCCGCGCCCCAACGGGCGATGTTCGAGCTTATCCGCCATGCTTTCCTCTCGTCGCGCTTGGTATTTATGGTGTCTCGTACGACAGCCGCAGGCTGAGATGACCGTGCCGCCGCAGGACCCGCTTGCGATCGGCCGACATGCTCTTCAGGAAGTCGCGCAGACCGACATAGACCGCCGACTCCTCGTTGACAAATTCGTCCAGCTCCGACGGCGGTGGTGGCTCCAGCGCGCGATGAATTCGGCGCCTCGTGCGTCCCGAGATAGCTGACCTCGGCGCGCAGCTCGAGACCGTTATAGGCGACGCTCAGACGCCCCGTATCCAGCTTATGCTGTTGTAGAAAATCGACTATCGAAGTCATGTCGCGGGTGCATCGCGCAGCGGTCTCGGTGGCAACCTTCCAACCCTGGACCGCCTTGGTCAGAAATGGCACCACGTCGGCCAGCGTCGCCTCACTGTCATTCCACTCCAGCGTATCGCGTTGCTGCGTACCCAGCCGGAACACCAGTGTCAGGACAAGGGCCGTGGTCAGCCCAATCGCCAAGGGGCTTCCCAACAGGCTGTGCACAGCTCCGGGAAGCTGGCGGAAATACTCAGGGTAAACGTTTTCACTCAGCGCCAGCATCGTGGCGATGCCGATGATGTAGATTGCCCGGGTATCGGCCGGCCGCGTCAGGATCAGTTGCATGCCGCTCGCGATCAGGAAGCAAGCGGTGAACATCATGATCGAGCCAGCGACCTCCGGCGGGATAAGCAGAAAACTCCCGGCCAGCTTCGGAGAGAGACCCAGGATCAGCAGATAGCCGGCAGCAACGAAGGCAATCACCCGGCTGGTGGCCCCCGTTGCGGCGGAAATACCGACCATACTCGGCCCGATGCTGATGCCCGCAGTTCCAAGCAGGCCGCCGGCCATATTGCCGACGCTGTCGGCGAGCACACCTTTGCGGATATTGACCATGTCCGGCTGTCGCCAGGCGGCATTATTGATGCGCTGGCAAGTGGTGAGCACGCCGATAGCCCTGAAGGCGCATGCTGCGCCCGCAGCAACGAACGCGGGAAGCAATCCCACGTCGAAGCCGAAGGAAAAGGTGGGATGCGGCAGCTCGATCCAGGCAATTCTGGCGATGACGCCGAGCTTCTCCTGGTCGATCAGCCCTGCCAGCCAGGCGGCTGTCATACCCACGGCAAGCCCGAGAATAGAACACAGCAATTTCCAAGCGCCGCGGCCCCAGATGCTGAGCCCCATGCAAACCGCGACGGTCGACAATGTCACCAACAGGTGAAATGGAAAGGCGGGTAGAGCTTCATGTGGCACGTCCAGCACTTCACCGATGCCGACGATGCCCAATTGCAGGCCGACGATGAACACCGCCAACCCACTGACGATCGGCGTGATGATGATACGCAGCCGATGCAGACAAAGTCCGACCAATGCTTCGGTCAGACCGGCAATGACGGTCATGCCATAGACCAATCGCATGCCGCCGATTTGCGCCGCCGCGACCGAGGGACCCATGAATGTTGCCGAGAATACCGGTGGCGCCAGATACCCTGAACCCACGGGACCATGCCGCAACGCCTGCAGCGTCGTTCCGATCGCGAGCGCAATGCAGGAGACCCCCATCAGCGCGACCTTCTCGTCAATCGTGGCCGAGGAGCGGCGGACAATGATCGCGACGAGCACGAGATAGAAAGCATCGAGCGCGGCGTATTGCAGTCCGAGCAGGAGCAGCCGCACAATCGGTGGAGTTTCATCGACCGCATAGGTCAGATTGCTGGGCCGTTGATACGGGTACTGGCGTCCCCTCGGGCATGTGGCAGTGTATGCACCGCCGTGTGCAATCGGCAATTTTCAGAGGAGGGTCGAGTGCCCAGCGAAGCTCGCGTCGCCCTGATCACCGGCTGCGGCAAGCCGGTTGGCATCGGCAATTCCACCGCCCATGCGCTGGCCGCCGCCGGCGTGACAGTCGTGGTATCCGATGTCGCGCCGACGGGGGTCGCCAACGAACACAATGTGCAAGGGGACATGGACCCCAACTGGCGTGGCGTCGACAGCCTCGTCGCCACGATTGCGGATGCTGGCGGCACGGCATCGGCGACGCTGGGCGATGTCAGCGTCGAGGCCGATGCCGCACGTATGGTCGACGAAGTGCTGCGGCGTCACGGCAGACTGGACATCCTGGTCAATAATGCCGGCGCGCCGCAAGGCGCCGACCGCAACGAGATCGAGGACGTGCCGCTCGCCGCCTGGGATCTGACGATGGGCGTGAATGCGCGCGGCTGCTTCCTGATGTCGCGCGCTGCAGTGCCGGTGATGCGCAAGGCCGGCTGGGGTCGGATCATCAGCGTGTCATCGCGCGCGGCATTCCGACCCGGGCCGAAGCGCGTCGCCTACGCGGCGTCGAAGGCGGCCATCGTGGGCTTTACCAAATCGCTCGCGTTCGACCTCGCGTCATCCGGCATTACGGTGAATGCGGTGCTGCCGGGACCGATCCGCACCTCGCGTGCGATCAGCACCAATCGACGCGAGTATGGCGACGACCTTGAAGTGGGGTTTCGCGAGCGCGCGAAGGCCATTCCCGTGGGGCGCTTTGGTACGCCGGAGGAAGTGGCATCGATGATCGCGTATCTTGCTTCGGATCAGGCGGCGTTCGTCACCGGCCAGGCGATCAGCGTCGATGGTGGTTGGTGAGCCTGGAAAGTGGCCGCCAAGTTGATCGCTTAGTCACTGAGGCACAGCATGTCCGATGCTCCAATCGCTGACACATCACTCGGGCCGCTGCGCGGCATTTGGGGCGATGGGGCCGCGGTATTCCGCAATGTGCCATATGCGGCAGCGCCGATCGGTGATCGCCGCTTTGCGCCACCCGAACCACCTACCCGCTGGGTGGAGATGCGGGATGCCAGCCGACATGGTCCCATTGCGCCACAGCCACCGTCGCGTTTGCGGGCCGCAATGGGCGACTTCGACCGACTGCAGGACGAAGACTGTCTGTCGCTGACCATCTGCACACCGGCGCCCGATGGAAGGTCGAGACCTGTGCTGGTCTGGCTGCATGGCGGCGCATGGATCTCAGGGGCCGGCTCGCTCGATTGGTATGACGGCACCCAGCTCGCGCGCGAGGGTGACATCGTATTCGTCGGCGTGAACTACCGCCTCGGCGCCCTCGGCTGGCTGCATCGTCCCGGGATCGTCGATGCGGAAGCCGGCACGCTCGACATGATCGCGGCTCTGTCCTGGGTGCGCGATCACATCGCGGCCTTCGGCGGCGATCCTGGCTGCGTCACCGTGATGGGTCAGTCGGCAGGTGCGACGTCGATTGCTCGGCTCGCCATGTTGCCCGAGGCGCGCGGCCTGTTCCATCGCGTCATCATGCAAAGCGGCGGCTATGGTCGTGGCGCCTACACTTCCGCCATGGCGACGCAACGTGGCGATCAGTTTTTCCGGCTGCTTGACATCGATCCACAATCGGCTGGTGCGCTCGCGCGGCTGCAGGCCGTGGCGGTGCCACGGCTCATTGCCGCCCAAGGCAGAACTGGCGCGCGCCAATGCGCGCTTCGCACAGACGATGCCGATGTTCATGCCGGTGGTGCCAGCGGCGATGACCCAGCCCGAGATGCTTGATGCAATCGCGGACGGTCTGGACGGCAAACCGGTGCTGGTCGGCGCGACGGCGGATGAAGTACACGCATGGTTCGCCGCCGATCCATCGATGCGAGATCCTCCCGATGATGCTGTGCTGGCGCGGTTCGATGGCGCTGCGCAGCTCGCTCGCTATCGAGCGCGGCGGCCCGGCGCCAGTGCAATGGACCTGTTGGCCGATCTCGGCACCGAGGAGACATTTCTGTTGCCGGCAATGCGCCTTGCCGAGGCGATAGCGCGACGTGGCGGTCGCGCTTTCGCCTATCTATTCGATTGGGCATCGCCAGCATCTCGATTTCGATCCTGCCATTGCATCGATCTGCCCTTCGTATTCGGCACGTTCCCCGCGTTCGCCGATGCGGAGATGTTGGCTGGGGGAGACGCGATGCAAATGCAGGCACTTTCGACGTGCATTCGCCATGCCTGGATCGCATTCGTGCGCAGCGGCGATCCGGGGCACGAGGCGATCCCACCATGGCCACAGCATGACGTCGAGCGACGCCCAACGATGCGGCTTGGGAGCCGAGTGGGCACCGTCGGTGATCCGGCCAACCTCGTGGAGAGGAGCAATCCATGATGATGATGAACTGGTTCGATGCGCCGGACAGTATCGTCCAGCGAGTCGTCGCGCGCACTGGTGTTGTGCATCCGCACGCCGACCTGGACCCAAAACGCACCGCCCTGGTTGTGGTCGATCTGCAGAATGCATTCATGGATGAGGAGGTTGGGCACGCTGTCTGTCCGATGGCGCGCGAGATCGTGCCCAACGTGAACCGCCTCGCCTCTATCGTTCGCGGCGTGGGTGGCGGCGTGTTCTGGATCAAGAACACGTGCGATGATCGTAGCGCTTATGAATGGAGCAACGCGCACGCAATGCTCACGTCCGCCAACCAGAAGCGACGGACCGAAGCGATGAGCGACGGCAGCAAAGGCCAGGAGCTCTGGCCGGAGCTTGACGTGCGGCCCGAGGACGAGATCGTTCGCAAGTATCGGTTCAGCGCGTTCCTGCCAGGAACCTGTGAGCTGCCCTATCGTCTGCGCGCCCGCGGGTTCGACACCGTGCTGATCACTGGAACTGTGACCAATGTCTGCTGCGAGTCATCGGCGCGCGATGCAATGATGACCAACTTCAGGACCATCATGGTCAGCGATGCAAACGCAGCGATGAGCATGGAGGAGCACACCGCCTCGCTTGCAGCATTCTATGCGATCTTCGGCGACGTGATGGATACGGACTTCGTCATTCAGCGGCTGACGCGAAACGAGTCCAATAGGTAACGTGGCAAATGGGTGTTATGAGATAGCTCACAGCCAATCGAGCGCGCCAGGGCTAGCTGTGATGGCGGGAACAAATCGATGTTCGGTTCCCATCATCAAAGCAGGAGTTCGAGATGCCGGCAGTGCAGAATACGTTCAAGGCGGAGCTCATCAAGCACCATCATCACAAGTGCGAACTACGCGTCACCGGAGATGTTACCGAGCCGACAACTGGATGGACGGTAAGCCTCGAGCGGGCCGTCCCTCAGGGCATCAACCCCAAGATCCTTCTCCTCAAGCTCGTCGAGGTCAAACCTACCGGCCTCGCAGGCGATATCGTGACGACCCACCACGTGAGGTACGACGAGAACCCGGCGCAGGTCGAATACACCCAGGTGACTATCGAGGGTGCGTTCACGATCGAAGTGCACCATGTAGCACACGCCTGACATTACGCACGGCTACGGCAGATTACCCAAGTCTGCCGTAGCAGACTTCACGCGCCGTACCCAGCGGCCGAAGCAATCGCCGCCTACTCATGCACCCGATGCACGATGCGCGACGGCGAGGCGTGGATGCCGAGCAGCCGCAACTGTCCGTCGCCCGCATTGCGGAACACGTGCGGCACGCACGCCGGCAGCGCGATCATGTCACCTGCGCCCAGGCTTGTTGGCTGGCTTTCCTGACCTTCCAGCCAAGCCTCCATCTTGCCCTCGATGATGAACAGACATTCGACGTAGGGATGCCAGTGCAACGGGGTCTGGTAGCCAGGCTTGCAGGTCTGCACGCCGGTAAAGATCGGCAGCCCATCGTCGCCGGTTAGCCTGTTGTAGTCCGCCAGCGGCCCGAACGAGACCGTCTCGGATTCGGAAAGCCGCGCAATCTTCGCTTCTGCCTGCGGTCGCACTGCATTGTCTCCTACTCGCGGTGCCAGGGCCATATGCTCTGGCGCCATCCAAAGCCTAGCAATCTACCGCCTGCGTGGCCAAGCGCCGCTGCCATTGCTACGCTCCGCCGGCATACAACAGGAGGAAACGATGTCGGTCTTCGTCATTGGCGGCACGGGTTTCATCGGCACGCGCGTCATCCGGCTGCTTGCCGCGCAAGGCGAGGAGATCGTCTGCATGGACATCAACCCGGGCGCGGCATCATTCGACGATCTAGGCAAGCAGGTTCGCCTGATCCGGGGCGATGTGACGCAGTTCGATGACGTCATGGCGGCGACGGCCAGCGCCAAGCCGGACCGCATCATCAATCTCTCCTATTTCCTCGGCAGCGAGCACGCACCGCATGTCGCGATGAAGCTGAACATCCTGGGCATGGACAACTGCTTCGAAGCTGCCCGGCTAGCCGGCGTGAACCGCGTGGTGTTCGCCAGTTCGCTCGCGGTGAACGGGATGCAGAAGCACTATGGCGACCGCATGATCACCGAGGACGACTACCGACACGGCGAAGTGCAGTACGCCATGCACAAGATCTTCAACGAATGGCAGGCACAGGACTACAACGAGAAATACGGCATGACGATCACCGCGGTCCGACCGGCGAATGTCACCGGGCCGGACAAGGTGCGTGGCTCGGTGGACCACGTGAACATCATCACCCAGCCAGCGCAGGGCAAGCCGATCTCCTTTCCGTATAAGGATGCGATGCGCTGCCCGATCCATGTCGATGATATCGCCGAGGTATTCACCCGCGTGCTGCTGACCGACAAACCCAAGCAAGGTGTGTACAACTCCGGCGGCATCGCGGTTAGCCTGGGCGAGATTGCTGACATCGTGCGCGAATTCCTGCCCGATGCCCAGATCAGCTTCGAGCGCGAAACCGGCGGCAGGGAGACTTCCGGTAATTACCTGATCGACAACACGCGTCTCGTGCAAGAGTTTGGCGTACAGTATCTGCCGTACCGTCAGCGCGTCCTGCAGATCATCAACGATATCCGCCGCGAGGTCGGTCTGCCCCTTGTCGCCGGCTGACGATGGCATGGCTGATCGCGATGCTCGCGCTGCTGATACCGGCAGCGCGTGCACAGTCCGACGTCGACTGGTCCCAGGCGCAGCAAGTCAACGTGCTGATGGTGGATGACCGCTTCGTGCCGGATCAACTGACGTTTCATCACGGCGTACCCTATCGGTTGTTATTGGAGAACGACGGCAAAGACGTGCATGAATTCACCGCGCCGGAGTTCTTCGCCGATGCCGTCGTGCGTGATCCAGGTTTTTTGTCGCAAGATGGCAAGGAGATCGTGGTTCAGCCGGGCGCCGCGGTAGAAGTCGAGTTGATGCCCATCCATCCCGGAACATTCGAACTGATCTGTGCCAATCATGATTGGGACGGCATGGTTGGGCAAATTACCGTGGAATAGTTCCGCATCTTGCTGCGGCGCACAATCGCCCGCACAATAAACCGGTGCCAGATGCACAAGTCGTCCAGCCCGGCCCGCTGACCCAGGAGCTCCTGGATCTGACGGCGCGTATCACTGCACGCGCCGGTGAGGATCCCTTCGGCAATCCGGTCCTGCTGGTCGCTCTGGCGATCAGCCGCCGCATAGGCGCCGGTGCCCTGAATGATAGTGACATCAACGCGCTGATCCGGCACCTGCGCGACGCGGCGCTGGTCGACCGCGCCCACCGCCTCTCCGACTACGTCGGCGGCACCGATGGCGCGGCGCACGACGCGATCCTGCACGAGCTGGCACGTCGGCTGCTGCGGCCCGATCCAAATGACAGCCCGGTGCGCTGGGCCGAATATCGCGCGCTGGTCGAACGCACCCGGTTCGCAGGTGTGTTCACCGCCCATCCCACTTTCGCACTCCCGACCGCTGTCGCGCACGCTCTGGCCGAGACCGCAAGCGGCCGGCCAACCGCGACCGCGGGCTCCCATCGGCCGCCCCCGATCACATTGCAGGATGAATTCGAGCAGGCTGCAGCAGCGATCGCCAACGGCCGCGATGCAATCGACCGGTTCAACGCGGTGCTGCTGTCGGTCGCACGCGACGCTTGGCCTGATCGGTGGACCGGGCTCGATCCTCGGCCGGTGATCCTGTCGAGCTGGGTCGGCTACGACACCGACGGCCGCACCGACATCGGCTGGTGGGATACGCTTCGGTTGCGGTTGGAGATGAAGCGCCGGCAGCTCGTGCGGCTGCATGCTCAGGTGGCCGGCCTGCCAAATGCCGAGCCGCTGACCACGCGGGTCGCGGCCGCGCTGGAGGCGACGGGTGAGCAACTGCTTCTCTGTCCGGGCGCCCCCGAGCCGGCGCGCGTCGCCAGCTTCGCCCGTGCGCTCGTCGGGCAGCGCGACAAAGCGCTCACCACGCCCGACCCGCTCAAGCCGCTGTTCGAGCAGGCGCTTGCAGCAGCGCAAGATGACGATGTCCGGCAGGCGTTATGCGTAGCGCGCGCGGGGCTGGTGTCGCATGGGCTGGCACTTGCCCACACTCATGTCCGGCTCAATGCCGCGCAGATCCACAATGCGATCCGCCAGCGCCTGGGCATCGCCGATGCACCGGAGGACCCGGCGCATCGTCGCGTGCTGTTCGGCGCGATGAACGCTGCGCTGGATGCGGTGAAGCCGATCAGCGTTGATTTTGGTGCACTGCTGGCCGAGCAGGCATCGGCGATCCGGTTGATGATGACGATTGCGCAGATCATCAAGCACGTCGATGGTTCGGTGCCGGTGCGCTTCCTGATCGCCGAGACCGAGACCGGCTACACGCTGCTCGCCGCGCTGTGGCTGGCAAGGCTGTTCAACATTGAACGTCACGTCGAGATCAGCCCGCTGTTCGAGACCGCGAGCGCGCTCGAACACGGTGCGACGGTGCTCGAGGAGGCGCTGCGAAGCCCGCACTATCGCGCCTACCTCAAACAGACAGGGCGTCTTGCGCTGCAGTTCGGTTATTCGGATTCCGGCCGCTATGTCGGGCAGCTCGCAGCAAGCTACCTGATCGAACGGCTGCGCCTGAAGATCGGTCAGACATTGGCCGCGCATGGTATTTCCGGGGTCGAAGTGATCCTGTTCGATACGCATGGCGAGAGCGTCGGTCGCGGTGCGCACCCCGGATCGCTGACCGACCGGCTGAAGTACCTGTCGCCGACTGCGTCCCGCCAGGCGTTCAACAGGGCCGGGCTGAGTGTGCGCGAGGAAGCCGCCTTTCAGGGCGGCGACGGCTATCTGCTGTTCGGCACACCCGAGCTGGCACTCGCCACGATCACCGGCATCGCGCAGCAGACCTACCATCCGGCCGCGGGTCCGATCGAGGACCCGGTCTACGCCAACCCGGACTTCGCCGCCGACTTCTTCGCCACTGTCCGTGCCGGCATGGAGGCACTGGTCGATGACCAGGGCTATGCCGCGCTGCTCGGCACATTCGGCCCTTCGCTGATCGACGTGACCGGCTCGCGGCCAACGGCGCGGCAGACAGACGGCACGGTGGGAGCCGCGCGCATACGCCATCCGCGCGAGCTACGGGCAATTCCCAACAACGCCATCCTGCAGCAGCTCGGCTGGTGCGCGAACACGTTGCAGGGCATCGGTGCGGCGGCGGCGCGGCATCCCGAGCTGTTCACCGATCTACGCGAGAACAGCCGACGGTTCCATCGCGCGATGGACCTGGCGTCGCACGCGCTGGCGCATTCCGACATCGACGTGCTGCGCGCAGTCATTGCCACGCTCGACCCTGGCACCTGGCTCGACCGCGCCGAGCACACTGAACTGCGTGCAGACCGCGAGGCCCTGGTCGGCGTGGCGCGTGCGCTGGAGCGGCTCAACATCTGGGCAGCGGCGCAATCCATGTTCCGCCGCGTCCACGCCGATCACCTGGCACTGCGCGAGATCTGGCCTGATGCACCGCGCATGGCCACGCGCGAGGTGCTGCTGCACGCCTTACGGCTCGCGCTGATTCACCGCATCTGGCTGCTGGCCACCGAGATCTCGGATTTTTCCCCGCGGCACGGCGTGACGCGTCTGGTGCTGGAGAGCGCGATCCTGCGCCTGGAGATCGAAGCCGGCATTGGACGTGCTGGCGCAGATCTTCCTGCCGCGCCTGATCAGTCTGAAGAGTTCGACTACGCGGAGCCTGCCGCGCCGCGCGGCACCACTGCGTATGCGCGCGAGCACGAGGAGATCTTCGCGCCCATGCGCTCGCTGTTCGGCTTGGTGCGCGAGATCGCCACCATCATCACCCACGAGGTGGGCGCGTTCGGATAAGGTGCGACCAGCAGTTCCTCGGTCGATTCCTCTCAATCGTCTATAGCGAAAGTCGCAGTGACTGGCGCCTGCATGATCGTTTGGCTCGCGTAAGGCCCGTGTCCGACCCGAAGCTTCAGCCATTGCGAAGTCGCACTGCAGATCAGTAGAATCTGAAGCTCCGGCTCTCCGAGGCCGGAGAACTCCGCGTATCGACATGCCCGAGACGTCTCGCAGCATTCGGTGACCGTTCACCATGCGTAATCGACGCATCTTCACGGGCGTAGGTTGCAGGCAGATCGACCAGCCTTCCCGATCATTCTCATTTTTGCCAGCCCTTCGCCACAGCGACGATAGAGATCAACCCGAGCCAGCGACCAAGGCATCGCCGGCTCAGCGTCATCGGCTTGCAATCCTTGATCAACGGGACCAGAGCTTCGCCGGATTTTGGCCTTGACGGAGAGCGAAACACTCAATTACCGTCGCTGTCACGACTGGTCATCGCGGCTTTCGAAGCATTGGAATGATGGTCGGATGTTCGCCGACATCGATGGTTCCCAGGACTTCAAAGCCATGCCGCTGATATAGCTGCAGGCCCTTTGGGTTGCTGGATTCGAGATAAGCCAGGCGTTTCTCGCGATCGCAAATAGCCAGCGCATACGTCAACAGCGCCGACCCAATTCCACCACCTTGATACAGTGGATCGACGCCGATCAGAGGCAGGTACCAATGGGGTTCTTCGGGATGATAACTGCTCATCTGCTGGAACACCTGGAACAGTTCGGCTTTCGCGGAATCCGCGGCACTTCGTTTGAGCAGCTCGACGAGCGCTTCCTCATCAGGCTGCTCATCCGGCGGCAACCACAGTGCGGCGCCAAATCCATGTTCAGTAATGTGCGCCGAGCAGCGGTCGAAGGCCTTGCCGCCGAACAGGCGAACGAACTCGGGGAAGTGCGTCAAGAATTGCAATTGATCTGGGTAGAGGTAGCGCATCACCGGATCGTTCGCAAAGGCGAGCGTCATCAGGCTCGCTATTCTGGATTCCTCGGACCTCTTCGCGACAATGATCGTCGAGGTAGACACGAAATCCTCCTGCATTCGATCTAACCGGCATGAACCAGGGAGGCAAGCGGCGGCGCCCGCAAACTCTTGCACGGTCAACACTGCTGCGGTTTGGTAGGCACCGATAGGCAACGGGGAACGTGTGGAAATGCAGGCTGACTACGTCATTGTCGGTGCTGGTTCGGCCGGCTGCTGTCTGGCCAATCGACTGACCGAAGATCCCAACCACCGCGTCGTACTGATCGAGGCGGGCGGGCGCGATTGGAACCCCCTGATCCACATTCCCGCCGGCTACATGAAGCTGCTCGAGCACCCGACCCTGACCTGGGGCTTCAAGGCCGAGGCCGATCCCGGCACGAACGGGCGCGCCATCAACTACCCCCGCGGGCGCGTCCTGGGCGGGTCGAGTTCGATCAACGGCATGATCTATGTTCGCGGCCAGCCAGAGGACTTCGACCATTGGGCACAGCAGGGGAACCGAGGCTGGTCGTGGGATGACGTGCTGCCCTTTTTTCGCAAAGCGGAGAACTGGGCGGGCAAGGAGGACGCGGTGCACGCCAAGGGTGGCCCGCTGTTCACCTCGCATGGTCGCGACAAACCGCTGTTGTGCCGCGCCGCGGTGGAGGCGGCGACGCAACTCGGCTGCGAATACCGTGAAGATGTCAACGATCTGGCGGCAGGTCACGGCGACGGCGTGGGCTGGGTACAGCAGACGCGTGGCGGCCGGTTGCGCGCCAGCGCAGCGCGCAGCTATCTGCGCCCGGCGCTGAAGCGGCCGAACTTGCGCCTCATCACAGGTGCGCTTGTGCATCGCGTGCTGTTCGACGGCACGCGCGCAGTTGGCGTGGAGTATTCGCGCAATGGCGTCACCGAGCGCATCGATGCGGCAGGCGAGGTGATCCTGTCGGCCGGCGCGATCGGCTCGCCCCATATTCTGCAGCTTTCAGGTGTGGGCGATCCCGAGCATCTCGAGCGTATCGGCGTCACCGTACACCACTCGCTGCGGGGCGTCGGCAAGAACCTGCAGGACCATTATCTCGCGCGTATATCGTGCCGGATCCAGGGCGCACCCAGTTTGAACCAGCAGTCTCGCGGACTGGGGCTGGCAGGGCAGGTGCTGCGTTATGTTGCCGTCGGCAACGGCATCCTGACCTATGCCGCATCCTTGGTTGCAGCGTCGGTAAAGGTGCTGCCGGAATTGGCGACGCCCGATGTGCAGGCGCTGTTCGCCCATGGCAGCTACGCGCCAGGCGTGTCGCGTCAGCTCGATACCGTCCCAGGCATGACCTGTGGTATGTGGCAGATGCGTCCGCTCAGCCATGGCTATGTCGAAGCACGCACGCCGCGAGCGCAGGATGCACCAAACATCAATCCGCGCTACTTCAGTGACCACACGGATTGCCGCGCTGCAATCGGCGGCCTCCGCTGGATCCGCCGGCTGTTCGCCGCCCCGGCCCTGGCTAAGTACATTGTTGCCGAAACCATGCCTGGTAACGACGTCCAGAGCGACGACGAACTGCTGCACTACGTGAAGCAAACGGGCGGCACCGTGTTCCATGCCACCTGCACATGCAAGATGGGTCGCGACCTGCTGGCAGTGGTGGATGATCGGCTGCGCGTGCATGGGCTGCAGGCGTTGCGCGTGATCGACGCGTCAGTCATGCCGGCGGTGACATCGACAAACACCAATGCGCCAACCATCATGATCGCCGAGAAGGGTGCCGCCATGGTGCGCGAGGATGCGCGCATGGCGTTGGCCGCTTGACGAGAGGTGAACGATGACCTTGTCCATTCGTGCGATCGATCCGGCATCCCGTCCGTTCTTTGCCGGCGAGGTATCCGGCATCGACATCACGCAACCTCTGTCACCGAGCGACGTGGCGGCGATTGCGGCGGGCATGGACCAGTACGGTGTGCTGGTGTTCCACGACCAGCGCTTCAGCGACGAGACGCAGCTTGCCTTCAGCCGCAATTTTGGCGCGTTGGAGCAGGCGACTGGAGATATCGCGCAGGGCCATGAGCGTCGGCTGTCGATGGATGTCAATGACATCTCCAACCTCGACAAGGACAACCAGTTGCTGGCACGCGATGACCGTCGCCGCCTGTTCGGTCTCGGCAACCGGATGTGGCACTCGGACAGCTCCTTCAAGGCGGTGCCGGCGAAGTATTCGCTGCTGTCGGCGCGGCGTATTCCTGCGGCTGGCGGCAACACGGAATTCGCCGACATGCGCGCGGCCTATGATGCGCTGGACGATGAAACCAAGGCAGTCTGCGAGAACCTGGTTTGCGAGCACAGCCAGCTGTTTTCCCGGGCCGTACTTGGATTTACCGAGTTCACCGACGACGAACGGCGCAAATTCGCTCCAGTGAAGCAGCTTCTGGTCCGCCGACATCCGGCGACGGGCCGGAAGTCATTGTTCCTTGCCTCGCATGCTGGCGCGATCCTGGGCTGGCCGGTGCCGGAAGCGCGTGCCTTCCTGCGTGATCTGACGGAGCATGCGACACAGCGGCAGTTTGTCTATGCGCATGCCTGGAGGCAGTGGGACCTGGTGATGTGGGACAACCGCGTGACCATGCATCGCGCGCGACCGTTCGATAACGCCGAGGTGCGCGACATGCATCGCACCACGGTGGCATGCGAGCAGTCCACGATGGAGCAGGCCGCATGATCAAGGTCGTAGGGCTGCTCACTCGCAAGCCGGGGCTGACGCACGAGCAGTTCGTCAAGCACTGGCTGGAAATACACGGACCACTGGCGCACGCTGTACCGGGCGTCCGGCGCTACGTGCAGTCGCACATCATCGGCACACGGACGCGCCCGGATATACCGGAAACCGACGTCGAGATCGATGGGATTGCCGAGCTCTGGTACGACGACGAGACAGCGCTCGCACAAGCGGCTGCGACGCCGGAAATGAAGCGACTGACCGATGACGGTGCGTTGTTCATCGGCCGCATCAAGAGCTACGTGATCGAGGAAAAACAAATAATCCCCCTCCCCGTGCGGGAGGGGGTTAGGGGAGGGGTTACTCTGCAGCCGGGCTAAGCGTATCCACCGCCTCGTACGGGAAGCGCTTCACCTTCTCCATGTTGACGCCCTCGATGCGCAGCAAGCGGGTGGAACCCTCGCGGCGCGGAGAGTGCAGCACGCCCGGATCGTACAGGTGTGCATCGCCCGGCTTCATCGTGTAGTCGCGGATGTGCTTTGCTTTGCCGGGCACGGTCTCGGTCGGGCGTGACAGGCATTCCCAATCAGTCATGATCGTCTCGCCGGCCGCCTGACCATAGATCGCCCAGGATGGGCCATGGTCGTGCGGCTTGCTGTTCTTCGCCCCGACATAGGCGTGCGCCAGGATGGCGAACCCCAGTTCCGGATCCTCATAAATCACTTTGCGCTCCGGCGTGCCATCGGGGATGTAGTTGGCAACGAACTCCGGCTCCTTCAGCACGTCTTTGACCAGTCCGCACACCGCCCGCCGTCCCGCCGTCCCCGGCTGGCTCTGCAGTGCTTCCTTACACTTGGCGGCGAACTGTTCGAGTGTGGTGCTCATTCGCGGCTACCTCCTGTGTGGATTCATTCTCGGCGATAGGGATAGCAGTGCGCCCGATCGAGTGACAGGTCGAAATGTTCGGCCAGGGCCTCGATCGCATCGGCATGCTGCTTGTACGGGTCGCCATTGGCCGGCCCGACGATGATACAGCCGAACGACCGGTCACGGCGTCCGCCAGGCGGCAACATCGCGGTGATCAGCGGCGCACCCTCACCGTCGCGCAACGTCAGGAACAGCGGCATCTCGCGCTGGATGTGCGAGGCCTTGCCGATATCCTGCTCGAAATAGACCGAGGTCAACGGTTTGAAGCTCTCCGCCGCCTTGTCCCATTCGCGCCGAAAATATTTTTCTACGGCATGGCGCATCTGCTCGGATTCGGCCGTGGCCTCCCCCTCGCTGACCAGCCGAAACCAGGTCCTGTCACCCGGAGCATCGCAGACATACTCCATGTGTTCCTCCCACCCGGCTTGGATTGACGTACCGCGCCAGCTTAGGATGACCCGAGGGGACAATCAAACGCCCAAGGGGGCGACCATTGGGGGAAACGCATGCCCGACGACGGGGAGTTCGACTTTGTCATCGTCGGCAGCGGTGCTGCGGGTTCGGTGCTGGCGCATCGGCTGACCGAGACGCCGGGCGCTACGGTGTGTGTGCTGGAGGCGGGGCCGCCGGACCGGCACCCCTACATCCACGTGCCGGCCGGGTTCATCAAGATGCTGTTCAACCCGGACTTCACCTGGCAGTTCAAGACCGAGCCGTCCGAAGGAAGCGGCGGCCGGCCCATCCCCACCACGCAGGGCCGGACCTTGGGCGGGTCCAGCTCGATCAACGGCATGATCTACAACCGCGGTCAGCGCGCCGACCTCGACAGTTGGGCGCAGCGCGGCAATCGCGGCTGGGGCTATGTCGACATGCTGCCCTACTACAAACGCACCGAACGGCGCATCGGCATTGCCGACGACCGCATCCACGGGCGTGAGGGCAACCTGCCGGTCACCGACATCGACTGGTTCCACCCGATATGCGAGGCGTTCATTGCTGGCGCGGCCGGCATGGGGCTGCCCCGATGTGTGGATTACAACAGCGGGGACCGGCAGGAAGGCGTCGGCTATTTCCAGCGCGCGATCTATCGCGGCTGGCGGCATTCGGCCGCGCGCGTGTTCCTGCATCCCGCCAAGGCAACCGGACGGCTGGAGGTGCGAACGAACGCGCGCGCCGCCGCAGTGTTGCTCGATGGCAAGCGTGCGGTGGGTGTGCGCTATCTCAACGATAGCGACCGCGGCGAGCACCATGAGGTGCGGGCGCGACGCGAGGTGATCCTGTGCTGCGGCACGGCCAACACCGCCAAGCTGCTGCAGATCTCCGGCGTAGGCGCGGCCTCGCTGCTGCAATCGATCGGCGTGCCCGTGGTGCACGAGCTGGCCGGCGTGGGCGAGAACTTCCGCGACCACTACGCCGTGCGACTGGTGGCGCGGGTGAAGAACAGCGTGACCATCAACGAGCTGTCACGTGGCCTGGGTTTGGCCAAGCAGATCGCGCGCTGGGCGATGGGCAAGCCTTCGATCCTGGCGCTCAGCCCATCGTTGGTGCACTGGTTCTGGAAATCGAGCGAGGCACTGGATCTGCCTGACCTGCAAGGCGTGTTCAGCCCGGCGAGCTACAAGGAAGGCTTCGTCGGTATGCTGGACGATTACCCGGGGATGACATGCGGCGTGTGGCAGCATCGGCCGGAGAGCACCGGCTATGTCCGCGCGCGCTCGGCCGACCCGTTCGACGACCCGATGATCCAGCCGAACTATCTGGCCGACCCGATGGATCGGGAGGTGCTGCTGTCCGGCATGCGCCTGGCGCAGGCCCTGCTGCATACGCCGCAACTCGCCCAGTATTTTGCCGGTGATCAGCTCCCGGGTCCGGATGTCCGAAGCGACGATGAGCTGATGAACTACGCACGGCGCTACGGCTCGACCGCCTATCACCTGATCGGCACCGCACGGATGGGACCGGCGACCGATCCGACGGCGGTGGTCGACGATCAGCTCCGCGTGCATGGGATGCAAGCGCTCCGCGTAGCCGACGCCTCGATCATGCCAAGCATGCCGTCGGCCAATACGTATGCCACCACGATGATGATCGCCGAGAAGGCCGCCGACATGATCCGCGGACGGCCGCCGTTGGCGCCGGTGGAAAGGGTTGCGGCCTGATATACCAACGCCACCGGTAGAGGTGCGGCCATGGGGGTTGCGACGCGCAGGGTCTACGACGTGCTGGTTGTCGACATGAGCGGCAGGCTCGACAGCCATTCATCGGGTGACGCAGGCGATTGGTTTGTCGACATCGTCCAGGGAGACGACAAGCGGATTGTCCTCAACCTCTCGAAGCTCGATTATGTGAGCAGTGCCGGGCTCCGCGTCATTCTGCGCGGGGCGAAGCTGCTGCAGGAAAAGCTTGGCGAGCTGAAGATCTGCAACGCCAACCAAAGGGTCGGCAATATCCTGGTGACCGCCGGTTTCGACAGTCTGATCAAGCTGTATGGCACCGAACAGGAGGCGTTCGCCGCGTTTCGCGGGTAGGTCGTGAACCGCTAAAGCCTGGCGCCCATCGAAACTCGTAACGCTTGCAGCTTGGCCACAATCGCCTGACACTCTTTTCCGGACGATGGCAAGAAGGAGCCAAGGGTGAGCGCCGCATTCAAGAGTACCGAACGTTACATCGCCAGCCGCGACCTGGAAGTGGCGGTGAATGCCGCCGTGACATTGCAGCGTCCACTGCTGGTGAAGGGCGAGCCGGGCACCGGCAAGACCGTCCTGGCCCATGAAGTGGCGCAGTCCCTCGGTCTCGAGCTGATCGAATGGCACATCAAGTCCACCACGAAGGCGCAACAAGGCCTCTATGAGTATGACGCGGTGTCGCGGCTGCGCGACGGACAATTGGGCGACCCACGCGTGCACGACATCGCCAACTACATCGTCCGAGGCAAACTGTGGGACGCATTCGAATCCGAACAGCCGGTGGTGGTGCTGATCGACGAAGTAGACAAGGCAGACATCGAGTTCCCCAATGACCTGCTGCTGGAACTCGATCGCATGCGCTTCTTCGTCTACGAGACGCGCCGGACTGTGAGTGCCAGGCATCGGCCGATCGTCATCATCACGTCGAATAACGAGAAAGAGCTGCCGGACGCCTTCCTGCGCCGTTGCTTCTTCCACTACATCCGCTTCCCCGACCGCGCGACGATGGAGCGCATCGTCCAGACGCACTATCCCGACTTGCGTCATGACCTGACCCGTGAGGCGTTGAACGTCTTCTTTCAGATCCGCGAAGTCCCCGGGCTAAAGAAGAAGCCCAGTACCGCCGAATTGCTGGACTGGCTGAAGCTGCTGATGGTGGAGGACCTGCCGGTCGAGGCCTTGCGCACCAACGAAAAGCACTTGGTGATCCCGCCGCTCTACGGTGCGCTGCTGAAGAACGAGCAGGACGTGCATCTGTTCGAGCGTCTGGCGTTTCTGGCGCGGCGCGGCGCCTGATGTTCGCGCATCTGATCGAGGGGCTGCGGCAGGCGGGACTGCCCACGTCGATCACCGAGTACCTTACCCTGCTCGGGGCGATGAAGGCGGGAGTGGCCGAATGGAGTGTCGATGACTTCTACTACCTGAGTCGGCGCGACTCTGGTGAAGGACGAACGGCATCTCGATCGCTTCGACCGGGTGTTCGCGCAGTGCTTCAAGGGGTTGGAAACCGAGGAAGGCGTATTGCCACGCCATCTCCCGGAGGAATGGCTGCGCAAGCTGGCGGAAAAATTCCTGACGCCAGAGGAGATGGCGAAGATCGAGTCGCTCGGTGGCTTCGAGGCCTTGATGCAGCGCCTCGCCGAACTGCTGGCAAAGCAGAAGGAACGTCACCAAGGTGGGTCGAAATGGATCGGCACCGCGGGCACATCACCATTCGGTGCCTATGGCTACAACCCTGAAGGCGTGCGCATCGGCCAGCACAAATCACGGCACCGGCGTGCCGTGAAGGTGTGGGATCGGCGCGATTTCCGCGACCTGGACGACACCGTCGAACAGGGCACCCGCAATCTTAAACTGGCGCTGCGCCGACTTCGGCGTTTCGCCCGACAGGGCGCTGCGACAGAACTCGACCTCCCGGACACTATCCACTCCACCGCGAAGAACGCCGGCACGCTCGACCTGAAGCTGGTGCCGGAGCGGCACAATGCGGTGAAGGTACTGCTGTTCCTCGACGTCGGCGGCTCGATGGACGATTTCGTCAAGCTGTCGGAGGAGCTGTTCTCCGCAGCGCGGTCAGAGTTCAAGCACCTGGAGTATTTCTACTTCCACAACTTCCCTTATGAGCGGGTATGGAGAAACAATCGCCGCCGCCATGACGAACGCATTTCGACCTTCGAGGTCATCCGGAAATATGGCCCGGACTACAAGCTGATCTTCGTCGGTGATGCGGCGATGAGCCCGTACGAAATCACCATGCCCGGCGGCAGCGTCGAACATATGAACGAAGAGCCGGGACGGATCTGGCTCGAACGTCTGACCTCGCACTATCGCAGCGCCGCATGGCTCAATCCTACGCCACGTGCCTCATGGCAGCATGTCCGCTCGATCGGCATGACCAGCGAGCTGATGGAGGCCCGGATGTACCCCTGACGGTGAATGGCATCGACGAGATGGCCCGCGAACTTAGCCACTGATCCGGGAAAACAATGCTCTTGAACTATGAAGCCAGCTTTGCTTTGCGTCCTAGAAACCAAGCATGCTGAAGACCGGCCGCGGCGCGAATGCGCCACCCTTTATCGTGATGGACGTAATCGCCGCGGCCAATGCCCGCCAGAGCCGAATCGCGCCCGGCGATCCGCACGTGATCCGCATGGAGGTTGGACAGCCCGGCACGGGTGCGCCCGCCGGTGCCGTCGCAGCTGCCATTGCGGCGCTGCGTTCATCCGACGCACTCGGCTACACCGAGGCATTCGGCCGTCGCTCGCTGCGTGAACGCATCGTGGCGCATTATCGGGACTGGTACGATCTCTCTATCCCGCTGGAGCGCGTCGCTGTCACCGTCGGCGCATCTGGCGGTTTTCCTCTGGCCTTCCTGGCGGCGTTCGATCCGGGCGATCGGATCGCGCTGACCTCGCCGTTCTATCCCCCCTACGTCAACATTCTCACCGCACTCGGCATGCAGCCAGTCATCCTGGAGGCGGGGCCCGACTCCCGCTTTCAGCCCAACGTCGCGATGCTGCAAAAGCTTGATCCGCCGCCCGATGGGCTGATCGTCGCCAGCCCGTGCAATCCCGCCGGTACGATGCTGCATCGCGACGAGCTTGCTGCCATCGCCGCCTGGTGCGATGGCGCCGGTGTGCGACTGATCAGCGACGAGATCTACCATGGGCTGAACTACGACAGCCCGATCACCACCGCCGCATCCCTTGGCAGCAGCGCGGTGGTGGTCAACAGCTTCTCCAAGTACTTCTCGATGACCGGCTGGCGAATCGGCTGGCTGATATTGCCCGACGACCTCGTGCGTCCAGTCGAACGTCTCGCGCAGAACCTGTTCATCAGCGCGCCGCATATTTCCCAGGTGGCAGCCGAGGCGGCATTCGATTGCCACGCTGAACTGGCAGAGAACGTCGCGCGGTATCGCCGCTCGCGCGATCATCTGCTGCGCGCCTTGCCCGAAGCCGGCTTCGACCGCCTGTCACCGGCGGAGGGTGCCTTTTACCTGTTCGCCGACATTACCCGACGCTCGAACGACAGCGTCGCATTCTGTGCCCGGATGTTGGCGGAAGTCGGCGTTGCGGTGACGCCTGGCGTCGATTTCGACCACGGTCGTGGCAACCGGTTCCTGCGTTTCTCATACTGCGGTCCCGAGGCAGACATGCGCGAGGCCGTCGCGCGGCTGAGCGCATGGCGCTAGATGTGGGCTCCCACGGGTTGAAACAAATGCTCTCCGACGCCTCACAACCAGCGCCGATGGCGATCGCGCTGGCCGAAGCACGCGCCGCTGCCGAACGCGGCGAGGTCCCGGTGGGCGCAGTTGTGCTGGACGCAGGCGGCGCGGTGCTGGCGCGTGCAGGGAACGAAGTGGAGGCGCGGCACGATGCCTCTGCACACGCAGAGCTGCTGGCCCTGCGTGCAGCCGCGGCCGTGCGCAAGGCGGTGCGACTGCCAGACTGCGAACTGGTCGTCACCCTCGAACCCTGCCCAATGTGCGCACAGGCGGCGAGCTTCTTCCGCGTGCGGCGGCTGGTGTTTGGCGCGTATGATCCGAAGGGAGGTGGCATCGAGCACGGTGCGCGGGTGTTCGCTGCCTCCTCATGCCTATGGCGTCCGGAAGTGGTTGGCGGCGTGCGCGAAGCAGAGGCAACCGCTTTGCTGCGGGCGTTCTTTGCCGAGAGGAGATAGCAGGGCACCGCCACGCGGGTTACCTGCTGCTCCGATGGGAGGCGGACATGGGTCTTGCTCCGAACCAATTGCGCCTGGCGACTTTCGCCACCATCGTCGGCGCCACGACGATCGCTGCGGCGGCAGACCTGCCACAGCGCCACCTGTATGCAGTCAACCAGTCGGCGGCCAATCGAGGCTCGATTTCAGTTTACGATATCGACGCGGGTCATCGGCTGCTGCAGACAATCCACACGGTTCCGAATGTGGAAGATGTCCGCGGTGTGGCGGGCAGCGCCGCTACTGGCCTGCTCTACGTCACTTACCGCGATGTATCG
Organism: uncultured Alphaproteobacteria bacterium; assembly: GCA_963850535.1. Classification (GTDB taxonomy): domain Bacteria; phylum Pseudomonadota; class Alphaproteobacteria; order Acetobacterales; family Acetobacteraceae; genus JAMXLO01. The sequence continues at coordinate 39,395 of CAWKMC010000060.1, forward strand.
GGCAACGGCATGTTGTATTGCCTGGACGTCAACCGAGCCACAGTGCTTTGGAACAAGAAGATCCTTCCTGGCGTCGATCGGTTGGCTAGCGATCCGGACGGACAGTTCTTGTATGTTCCGACCTGGGAGGGTGACACCGCCGATTACATCCAGGTCCTGGATGGCAAGACGGGCGACCTGATCAGAAGAGTGTACTTCTCCAGCCGCTCGCATGACACACAATACCCTTTGCCCGGGCCGGTATTTCAGACAACCAAGGCGGACGATGGCACGGGGAACTACCTGTACCTGGTAGACCCTCGGACCTACGAAGTGTCCCGCATCGGCCCGTACTTGGGCATACTGGGGCCTTATGCCGTCGACGGTTCAGGCAGTTATGTCGTCAACAATGTGACCACACTGTGGGGAATGCAGGTCGCCAACCTAAAGACTGGCGCGATCATCACTGCTGAACTTCCCGAACATCCGCCGCACGCCGCGGGACTGATGCACGGGATTGGCTGGACACCTGATCAGCGGGAAGTGTGGCAGAGTGGTGAAGGCGCAGACCCACATGTCTATGTTTGGGATATGCAGAAACCAATGGCCCCGGTCCTGCAGACCCAATTGACTTTGCGAAGCGGCCAAGGGTCGCACTGGCTGACCTTCGATATCAAAGGTGACTACGCCTACGTCGCGCCGCAGAAGAACAGTGGCGACGGAACCGAGATCTTTGACGCCAAGACCCACCGCTCTGTTGGCGTAATTGGTTCATCCGAAGACATGTTGGAGGTCGATTTCGCCAACGGCCGCGTTACGCGGATGGGCGATCAATACGGCATTGGCCGGCACTGAGCCTGGGCTGAGCAACTACCGAGCCTGGCAGGCGGTCGGGCGCGCTCGTGTCCGCCGTGCCGGGGATACCTTGCAGTCGTCCAGCCGTTGCTCATCGGAGGCCTTGTCGGTCAGACGTTCCTTCGCGGTCCGGGCTGGTGCAGACATCTCAGCCCGACCATTGCTGTCGACCGGGACCACTGTCGGGTTGGACGCAAATGTCGCGATGATGAGGCCGACCGCGATGGGCTGCATGGGCAACTCCTGCCGGGCCGCCGAGCCTGTCATGTCCCGACCTGCGCAGACAATCCGTTTCGTGCGGCAATTCACGGCAAATCTTGCTGACCAAGGAACTCGCGTCCGGGGCACGCGCTTCTGGGCCTGGCAGATTCGCTGGGAGGTCCAGGTTGCACACGGGCGAGATAACAACCGATATACCGGCCAGAATGGACCGACTGCCCTGGAGCCGGTTTCACCTGCTCGTGGTTACGGCGCTCGGGATCACCTGGGTCCTGGATGGCCTGGAAGTCACCATCGTTGGCTCGATTGGCCCTATCCTGCACAGCCCACAAACTCTTGGCCTCTCGGATCAGCAGATCGGCAGTATCGCCACCAGCTATGTTGCGGGTGCGGTGGCTGGTGCACTGGTGTTCGGATGGCTCACCGACCGCTTCGGAAGACGGTTGATATTCAACGTCACGTTGGGGATCTACCTGCTCGGCGTGCTTCTCAGTGCATTCTCCTGGAACTTCTGGAGCTTTGCAGCATTCCGCTGCATCACCGGCCTCGGGATTGGCGGTGAATATGCAGCGATCAATTCGGCAATCGATGAACTGATCCCTGCCCGGTTGCGAGGACGCATCGACCTCTTCGTGAATGGCAGCTACTGGGCAGGTGCGGCGTTTGGCGCGGCGGGATCGCTGCTGCTGCTTTCCGGTCGGTGGGTCGGGATCGATCTTGGCTGGCGATTGGGCTTCGGCATTGGCGCGGCACTGGGCGGCATCATTCTGTTTCTTCGCCGTTACGTGCCTGAAAGCCCGCGTTGGCAGGTCACCCATGGCCGGGACCGCGAAGCCAAGGAAACGACCAACGACATAGAGCGTAAGGTGGGCGGAACGCTGCCGCCGCCGAAGGGGACCCTGAAGGTGCATCCACGCCGGGTCTTTGGCTTTGGATTGATCCTGCGTGCCATGTTGCATCAAAACCGGGCGCGCAGCGTTCTGGCTCTGGTATTGATGACCGCACAGTCCTTTCTGTTCAATGCGGTGTTCTTTACCTACGGGCTCGTCTTGTCGAAGTTCTATCATATCCCTGATGCGAGGATTGGCGCGTATATGCTACCGCTCGCTGCTGGGAACTTGCTTGGCCCAATGCTATTGGGGCGGCTGTTCGACACTGTCGGACGCAAACGCATGATCACGGCGACATACGGGCTGTCCGGGCTCCTCCTGTTCGCTGTTGCTGGACTATTTGGCGCGGGAATACTCACCGCCTGGACGCAGACCGCATGCTGGATAGCAATATTCTTCATCGCGTCGGCAGCAGCAAGCTCCGCCTACCTGACTGCCAGCGAGATCTTTCCGCTGGAGACGCGCGCGATGGCGATCGCTCTCTTCTATGCTCTTGGCACCTTGCTCGGCGGCGTGACTGCTCCATTCTTGTTCGGGCAGCTCATCGGTACCGGGAAGGAATGGATCGTTGCCGGAGGCTACGCTATTGCGGCGGCGCTGATGGTTGGCGCGGCAGTATGCGAGTCCATTCTCGGCGTGGAAGCGGCGGGAAAATCGCTGGAGGATGTTGCTCCGCCGCTATCGAGCGCCGCATAGCCATCATCCGCCGGACAATCCAGGCGCAACCTGGCGCATGAACAAAGTCAGGCTCTGCGCCACCTGATCGTAGCTCATTGGGCCAAGCCGGAATTGAATGATCACACCGCCGACGCCGATTGCCGCCAGCTGCGCCAGCTTCTCCGCCACCGTCGCCGGTGAGCCATAGATCAGCGAATGCTCCACCACCGTGCGCGCCGCAGGTGCTGTTCCAGGCGGTGGCATCGGCACGATGGAGACGCCCTGTTCCTCGTAAACGCGCTGTCGCATTGCGCTCCGATTTTCGTGCATCGCCTCGAACGCCGGGACAGCGATGCGCTCCGCTTCGGCATCCGTCTCCGCGACAAACACGTTGCGCCAGACCCAGCACTGCTCGACGTTGCGCGTCACTGCCGCTTCATCGAAGCCAAGTTCGCGCAGAGTTTGGCGATACAGCTCCATGCGATGCCGCGTCACCTCGTTCGACTGGACATTCATCATGAACGGACGACCTTGTCGTGCGATGTGCAGCATGCCCTCTTCGCTGGAAGCCGAGCGGATCACAAAGGGATGCGGTTGGGTGAATGGCCGTGGCCGCAACATCGGCAGCTTGATGTCCCAGAACTCGACCGTGATGCTCGAAACTCTCCCCGCGCCATGCCTGAAACATGATGGCCTCGGCCTCCTCGAAGCGCGCCTGCGCCTCGGTGTGGTCGAGCCCGTAGCCCTGATAGTCGTAGATATTGTACGCGGTGCCGCGGCCAAGCCCGACGATCAGCCGTCCTTTGCTGATGTTGTCGATCAGCGCCAGTTGCTCGGCCATTCGTATGGGATGATGCAGCGACATCTGCGCCACCGCGAAGCCGATCTTTGCCCGCTTCGTGGCAATTGCCAGCGCGGCCGCGAAGCTGACTGGATCGACATAGGCGCAGATGCCGTCGAAATGGTGTTCGGCGAGCCAGATCACCTCGAAGCCAAGCTCATCGGACAGCCGCGCCTCGCGTAGCGTCTCATCGATCACCCGGCCGTCGTCGGCAGGGTCACGGCTTTCCGGAAACAGGAAATTGCTGAACTTCACGCACGGCTCCTTCAGGCTTCGGGGGCCGCACCAACATACTTGAACTGGTGCACGACATCGCCGATCGGATGGCTCTGGTCGTAATTGACCTGGAAGATCGACACCACTTTCGATTTCATATCGCCGTTGGCATCGAACGAGATGTCGCCTTGCAGGGTCTTCAAATTGGTCGATTGGATGGCATCGCGGATATTGGCGCGATTGACCGGCTTGCCCGCCTTCGCCACGCGCTCAATCGCATCGAAGATAACCTGTGTCGCGTCATAGTAAGTGATTGAATAGTCTGCGGGCTGCTTGCCCATCTTGGCGACGAACCGCTCCACCCACGGCCTGACGCTCGGCTCGTCCAGCACATGCGCGGCGGCCGATGTGGCGTACCAGCCTTGCACCGCGGGCACGCCGCCGCCGGTGAGCATGTCGGGCGTGTGCACACCGTCGCCGCCGCCCTTCACAATGTCCGGCAAGATATCGTACGACTGCTTGACCACCTTGGCACCTGCCAGCGGATCACCGCCGTAATACAGCGCCTGCGTTCCTAAGCTCTTCGCCTTGGTCAGGATGGCGGTGTAGTCGGCATTCAACGGGTCCAGCCGGTCACGGATCAGCACCGTCATGCCCTTCTTCGCCGCCTGTCGCGCAAACGCATCTGCCATGCCGACGCCGTATGCACCGCTGTCATCCAGCACAACGACCTTCTGGATCTTCAGCGTCTCGCTGAAGTAGTTGGCCAGATTGGGGCCCTGATAGGCATCTGTGGTGACGGTGCGGAAAAAGATCGGCGGTCCGGCGGGATGATAGATCGTCGCGAACTTCGGATCGGTGAGATCGGGATTGGTCGCACTGCCGCTGATCGTCGCCATGCCGCCTTGGCTGTAGATCGGGCTCGCGGCTTTCGCCGAACCACTGTTCAGCGGCCCCACTGCCGCAATCACCGACGCGATCCTGCAGCAGCTTACGCGCATTGGTTGCTGCCAGCGCCGGATCATACTGGCCGGTCGTCGGTGATGCATCGTCGAAGCTGACATCGTGCAGCCGGTACCCGGCGACGCCGCCCTTCTCGTTCGCCTCGGCGATGGCGAACAGCACAGCATCTCGGACCTGTCCGGCCTGCAATGCGAGCGTGCCGGTAAGCGGGAAGGTCATGCCAATGGCGAGCTCCTTTTGCTGCGCCTGCACGGTGCGTATGATCGTAGGCGCCAGAGCCAAGCAAGGCGATCGCAGTCCGACGCGAGATGTTCCCCATCGTTGAAGCCCCTCTTTCCTGTCTTTGCATTATAGCAGCATTGGTCGCAGCACGGCCATGCGCGGCTTTCCAATCCGCAGGCACCATGGTACAGACCGGCGATACCGACACGGGAACCTGCCGATGAACGACGTGAACACCGGCGTGCTGAAGACGCGCGTGATCGAGTTGGTGAATGAACACGCGAAGCTCGCGCAGGTGATCAACGACAGCCTGTTCTCGTTCGGCGAGTTGGGTTTCCATGAGGTCGAGACGTCGAATTACCTGACCGCCACGCTGGAGCGCCACGGCTTCAAGGTGCAACGTGGCGTCGCCGGGATGCCGACCGGCTGGGTCGCGCGCTGGGGCTCCGGCGGACCGGTGATTGCACTCGGCAGCGACACCGATGCGCTGCCGAATGTGTCGCAGAAGCCTGGCGTTGCCTATCACGAGCCGCTGGTGGAAGGCGGACCCGGCCACGGCGAGGGCCACAATTCCGGCCAGGCGGTCAACATTGCGGCGGCGCTCGCGCTGAAGGAGCTGATGCAGAATGAAGGCCTTCCCGGCACGCTGGTGCTATGGCCTGGGATTGCCGAAGAGCTGCTGGCCGGCAAAGCGTTCCAGGTGCGCGACGGCCTGTTCAACGATGTCGATGCGGTGCTGTTCACCCATGTCGGCGCACAATCTGGAAACCGGCTGGGGCGAGGTGCGTGGCGCCGGTGGTCTGATCTCCGTCGAATACGCGTTCCATGGCGCATCAGCGCACGCTGCTGCAGCACCATGGCGCGGACGCAGCGCGCTCGATGCCGTCGAACTGATGAACATGGGCTGGAACGTCCGCCGCGAGCATCTGCGGCCGGAGCAGCGCTCGCACTACATCATTACCTATGGCGGCGAGCAGCCGAACGTTGTGCCGGCGCTGGCCAAGGTCTGGTACTACATCCGCGAAACTGACGTGGAGAACGTGCGCAAGAACTTCGGCATCTGCAATCGCATTGCCGACGGTGCGGCGATGATGACGGATACCGAGGTGACCCGACGCATTCTCGGCGCATCCTGGCCACGGCACTATAATCGGGTGCTGGCGGAGACGTTGCAAAGCAATATCGAGCAGATTGGCGTGCCCGACTGGACCGAGGATGATGACGTCTTCGCCCGTGCCGTGCAGCGCGCGGCCGGCGGTGAGCCGGTGGGATTGACCAAGAAGTCTGCAGCGATCTCGACCAGCCCGTTCAGCCCCGGCACCGACGATATCGGCGACGTGTCCTGGGTGGTGCCGACGGTGCAGCTGCGCTATCCCGCCAACATGCTCAACCTGCCGGGTCATCACTGGTCGAACGCCATGGCGATGGCGACCCCGATCGCGCACAAGGGCGTCGTCTGTGGTGCCAAGGTCGTCGCGGCGACGGTGCTGGACCTGCTGCTGCAGCCGGAACTGATCAGCGAGACGAAGCGCTACTTCACCGAGGTGCAGACCAAGGACAAGCAATACGAGCCGTTCATCGGGCCGGACGACAAGCCGCCGATCGACCTCAATCAAACGGCGATGGACAAGTTTCGTCCGTCTGATGCGGCCATTCTACTACGACGCCGAGCAAATACGATACGTATCTGGAGCAGTTGGGCGTGAGCTATCCGCAACTGGAACGTCCGGCCTGACGCTGGGGAGGAAAAGCATGGCCATCATCGTTGGCAGCGGCGACTATCGCTACGAACAGATCGACAACTGGGCAAAGGTGCCGCCGGGCTGGTCGCTGCATGAAGTCGGCGCGGTCGGCGTCGACAAGCAGGACAACGTCTATGTGTTCAATCGCGGCGAGCACCCGATGATGGTGTTCGATCGCGAAGGCAATTTTCTGCGTGCCTGGGGCGAGGGGCTGTTCCCGCGTGCGCATGGTCTGCACATGGCGCCGGACGACACGGTGTTCCTGACCGACGATGGCGATCATTCCGTGCGTCAATGTACATTGGATGGCAAGGTGCTATTGACCCTGGGGACGCCCGGCAAACCGGCGCCGTTCATGGGTGGACAGCCGTTCCATCGCTGCACGCACACCGCGCTGTCGCCCAAGGGCGAGATCTACGTGTCGGACGGTTACGGCAACGCGCGCGTGCACAAATACGCTCCTGACGGCAAGTGGCTGATGTCGTGGGGCAAGTCAGGAACCGAGCCGGGCCAGTTCAACCTGGTGCACAACATTTCCTGCGATCCCGATGGCTGGGTCTACGTCGCCGATCGCGAGAACCACCGCATTCAGGTGTTCGACGGCAACGGGCGCTATGAGGCGCAGTTCAACAATCTGCATCGCCCCTGCGGCATCTTCATGCCGTACTGCACCTGCCCCATCTGCTATGTCGGCGAACTCGGTCCGGCGACGCGCACCAATCGCAACTACCCAAATCTTGGCCCGCGCGTTTCGATCATCGATAACAAGGGCAACCTGCTGGCGCGCATCGGCGGGGAGCATCCAGGCACTGGTCCCACCGACTATATCGGTCCGCACGGGCTATGCGCGGATTCACACGGCGACATCTATATCGGCGAAGTGTCGCGCACGCTCTGGCCGCAATACTGGGCCGATCAGCCAGTCCCGGATGGTGTCCGTTGCCTGCGCAAGCTTCGCAAGATCAGTTGAGGTTTCGTCATGTCGTATGAGCCGAAGCGGTTCGACTTCTCGATCCCGGTTCGCGTCAACCTGTCGTCGGATACGCAGACCAAGCCATCGCGCGGCATGAAGGAAGCGATGATGGCGGCAGAGGTGGGCGATGAGCAGATGGGCTCGGATCCGACCGTGTGGGAGTTGTGCGATCGCACCGCGGCACTGCTGGGCAAAGAGGCCGCGGTATTCCTGCCATCGGGCACGATGTGCAACCAGGTGGCGATTGCCACGCATTGCCGGCCCGGCGAGGAAATTCTGGCGCACGAATCCTCGCACATCCTGTCGAGCGAAGGCGGCGGCGCGGCGGCGATCGCCGGTGCATTGATCCTGGGCCTGAAGGGCGAGCGCGGCCAGTTCACGGCTGACACGCTGGAAGAGGCGATCCGCCCGGTGTCGCGCTATTCGCCGACCCAGCGGCTGGTCGAGGTGGAGCAGACCGCGAACCGCGGCGGTGGCGCGTGCTGGAGTGCCGATGCCTTGCATGCGGTGACCAAAGCCGCGCACAGGCATGGGCTTTCGACGCATATGGACGGCGCGCGGTTGATGAATGCCGCGGTGGCGTTGGGCGTGCCGGCAACCGACCTCACCGAGGGTTGCGACTCCGTCTGGCTCGACTTTACCAAGGGTCTCGCAGCGCCACTGGGTGCGGTGCTTGCCGGATCGCGCGAGTTCATCGGCCAGGCGTGGCGCTGGAAGCAGCGGCTTGGCGGCTCGATGCGCCAGGGCGGCATGTGTGCCGCTGCATGTATCTACGCGCTGGAACACAATATCGACCGCCTGGCCGAGGACCATGCGAACGCCAAGGTGTTGGCGCGAGGCATGGCGCAGATTCCTGGGATCACCGTGGAGATACCGGAGACCAATCTGGTGTTCTTCGACACCGAAGGTACCGGCATGACCGCCGATGCGTTCGCCGGCAAATTACGACAGGAGGGCGTGCTGGTCTCCACCTCTGGCAAGTATCGTGGCCGCGCCTGCCTGCATCTTGACGTGACTGCTGCCCAGGTGAACGAGGCGCTGTCGGTAATGAAGCAGGCGGTGAACGCGGCCTGATGGCGGAGTTCATCGTCCGCCCAATCGGCACGCTGCACACGCCGTGGCGCAGCGTCGCCGATTGTCCACGGAATGGGCGGCAGCCTGATCCGGCGCCCGTGTGCACCGCGATCGTGTTGCAGGAGTTTGTTGAGGGCCTCCGCAGTCTCGACGGGTTTTCACATCTCATACTGCTCTATTGGATGGATCAGGTGCGCGGGCCAGAGCTGGTGTTCACGCCGCCATTCGATGCGGAACCGCGCGGGGTGTTTGCCACGCGTGGACCACGCCGGCCGAATCCGATCGGACTTTCCGTGGTGGCTTTCGGTGGCTTCGCCGCACCCGACACGCTGAAGGTGCGCTATCTCGATTGCGTCGATGGCACGCCGCTGATCGACATCAAGCCATATCTGAAGACGACGGACTGCGAACCGGACTCCGACATGGGCTGGCTGGCACGGCACGCGACTACGCGTAACGCATCCCCGCGTAACGGGATCCAGTCCTCCGCTTGCGCGGAATGACAGCGGGTCATAGGTCATAGTCAGACCGGATTCCGTGCCACGAGCTGGCGAGCGATGATGATGCGTTGCATCTCGTTGGTGCCTTCGCCGATCACCAGCAGGGGCGCATCGCGATACAGCCGCTCGATCGGGAATTCGGTGGAATAGCCGTAGCCGCCGTGCACGCGCATCGCCTCGGTGGCGTTTTCCAACGCCGCTTCGGTAGCAAACAGCTTGGCCATGCCGGCTTCCATATCGCAGCGATCGCCACGGTCGTACAGTTCTGCCGCGCGCCGCACCAGCAGCCGCGCCGCCTCGGTGCGCGTCGCCATGTCGGCGAGCTTCAGCTGGATGGCCTGATGCTGCGCGATCGGCACGCCGAACGTCTTGCGCACCTGCGCATACCGAACCAACTCGTCCAGCGCCGCCTGGGCGATGCCGACGCCGCGCGCGGCGACGTTGATGCGGCCGAGCTCCAGCCCCGACAGCGCATGCTGCAGGCCGCGCCCCTCGATACCGCCGATCAGCCGCTCAGCCGGAACACGATAGTCGTCGAACACCAGCTCCGCGCTGTCGATACCCTTGTAGCCGAGCTTCTCCAGCTTGCGACTGACGGTAAAACCTGGGCCTTTTTCCGCCAGCAGCATGCTCATGCCGCGGTGCCGAGGCTCTGCGTTCACATCGGTCTTCACCAGCAACGCGAAGCATGATCCGTGAATACCGTTGCTGATCCAGGTCTTGGTGCCATTCACCACATAGCCATCGCCATCACGCCGCGCGGTGACGCGGATCGCCTGCAGGTCCGTGCCGCAATCGGGTTCGGTCAGCGCCAGTCCACCGCGCAATTCGCCAGAAGCAAACCGCGGCAGGAATGCGCGCTTCTGCTCCTCGGTGCCGTTGCGTTGGACGATGGCCGACATGATGAGATGCGAGTTGAAAATGCCGGTCAGCGACATCCACACCCGCGCGATGCGCTCGACGATGTCGGCATAAGTGGCGCAGGGCAGGCCCAGGCCGCCATACGATGCCGAGATTGTCGCACCGAACAATCCCAGCTCGCGCATCCGGTCGACGATGGCCTCGGGGTAGATATCATCGTGCTCCAACCGATGCACATGCGACACCACATCGCGCGTCAGAAACGCATCGATCGCGTTGAGTATATCGGTGTCAGGCACGTGCTACGCCGGCATCGCGCGCTTCTGATGCACGCGACCGATGCGGGCAGTTTCCGGATTGTGCCCCGCGATGACGCGTACGCCTTCGTCCAGCCGGTGCACGATGTTCTCCGGCGAGCATCCCTCAAGAAACGCAATCTTGTTCCGGCGGCACGCGGCAAACACGCGTTCCCTCGCCTCGGCCATTTCCGGTGGATACGGATCGCGTTGCAGCGTGGTGTAGCCAAGCGACAGACCCAGATCACCAGGTCCCATTTCAGCGAATCCGAGACCCGGTACAGCACAAATGGCGTCGCAGTTGGCAATTCCCTCGGGGCTTTCCAGTTTGACCCCCAACAGCAGTTCGCCCTCGGGATTCAACGGCCAGGGGTCGCAGCGCTGCATATACTCTTGTTGGGACAGGCCCCAGATCACGGCCGCGGTGGCCTCGGAACCACGGCCGCGCGCGCCAATGCCCAACCTGCCGTCGCCGCCGTGCGCAGGCCGGGTGGCACCACGCATGCGCTGCACCGGCGAAGGGAGCGCTGGATCGACGCCAGCCAGGTGGTGCGGATACCGACATGACTCGATGAAGGCGCGCACGGCATCTTCCGTCTCGGCCTGACAGAGCAGGATGCCATGCACGCCGCGACCAAGGATCTGACGGAACTGCCAAGCATTGAAACGAACGTTGGCCTCATCCGTGCCGTTGACCGGCGCCTCTACGATGACCGTCGGCGTGCCGTGGCCGGAGCGTGTTGGTCCGCCACTGACCATGCCGTGCATGTATTCCGCGAGCCCGGTCATATCGAAGCAGCCGTGCTCCATACCGACATTTATGTAATCGGCCCAGGTGCCCGCATCCTCGCGCCCCTGCGCCTGGGTCAGCACGTGGCCACTATGCGGACCGTCATAATAAATCGCCTGCCCTTGCGACAACAACTCGACCGCCCGGTTGATGCGATTGGCCATGCCGGTTCCTTTCACGCTGCCGGATGCGACATGAACGATGCTAGCATCCAAATCATGGCCCAGGCGATGGCGATAGGCCATCGGCTCAGCATAGACACCGCAGTTGCGCGGCGACCGGGCGCTCTCTCAGCCGCGAACCAGCCGCCCAGGCAACGCACCGGTGGCCTGACCATCGCGATAGACCGGAACGCCAGAGACGATCGTCGCAACGTAGCCGTCCGTGCGCTGCAAAAGACGGCGGCCGCCGCTTGGCAGATCGTAGGCCACTTCGGGTGGACGCAATTGCAGCCGGGCATAGTCGATCACATTGACGTCTGCCTTATACCCAGGCGCCAATACACCGCGGTCAGTCAGGCCAATTGCGGAAGCGGAATCGCGCGTCAGTCGCCGGATAGCCCACGGCAACGGCAGCTTCGCGCCGCGTGTGCGGTCGCGCGTCCAATGCGTCAGCAGGTAGCTGATCGCGCTGGAATCGCACAGCACGCCGACATGCGCACCGCCATCGCCAAGTCCAACGATGGTGGCATCGTGCGTCAGCATGTCACGTACGGTGTCAAGATTGCCATAGCTGTAGTTGGACAGCGGACGGTACAGAATGGCCTTGCCGTCACGCTCCAGCAGCAGGTCATACGCCACCTCGGCCGGGTCGCGTCCCTGCCGCGCCGCCATTGCAGCGATCGATGATTCGGCAGCCGGTTCGTAGTCAGGCGGATCGCCGAGTGGGAAGATGCGATCCCACTTGGCCACGCGGCGCGTCAACCCGTCGCTCTCGCTCGCCTCTTCTATCAGGCGCGCACGAAACTCCTTCTGCCGCAGGATCGCGATGCGCTGCTCGAACGGCAGCGACGCTGATGCGCTGGTAGCTGGGTCGGTTGACAAACGGGTTCTGCGAAATCTCGAAGCCAAGCAGAATGCCGGTGGGGCGGGTCAGCACCTGGCCCAGCATCGGCAACCCGGCAGCATTCGCTTCGGCTATCCAGCCGACAAGTTGGCGCCATTCCTCCGGCTTGTTGTCGCGCTGCAGGATCGTGATCGCCATCGGCCGCTTTGCACTCGCAACGAGACGGCGCAGCATGGCAAACTCGTCCTCGACTTCGTCGAAGTCCGAGATCACCTGCATCCAGCCTTTGCCGATGTCGTGCAGCGCACCGGCAATCGCGGCAAGCTCCGCTTCCGCCGCATTCAGCGAAGGGATCGCACGGCCATCCAGCGTCTTGTGGTTCAACGTGCGCGACGTGGAGAACCCAAGAGCTCCGGCCTTGATGCCTTCGCCAGCCAGGCGGGCCATTTCGGCTCGATCCTGTTCGGTGGCCGGTTCGCGATCCGCGCCGCGCTGTCCCATCACGAACACCCGCAGTGCGGCATGCGGCACCTGGGTTGCAATGTCGATATCGTATTGGCGCGCCGCCAAAGCGTCGAGGAAGTCGGGGAAGCTCTGCCAGTTCCACGGCAGCCCTTCGGTCAGCACGACTTCGGGAATGTCCTCGACGCCCTCCATCAGCTTCACCAGCATATCGCGCTGTGACGGCTGGCATGGCGCAAAGCCAACACCGCAATTGCCGAACAGTGTCGTGGTGACGCCGTTCCACGACGACGGCGTGATGCGGCTGCTCCAGGTTGCCTGGCCGTCATAGTGCGTATGCGGATCGATGAACCCCGGCGTCACCAGAAGCCCACGCGCATCAATCTCTTCGCGGCCGCGATCAGCAACTTTGCCGATTGCTGCGATCTTGCCGCCGGCGATCGCCACGTCGGCTTCGAATGCATCGGCGCCGGTGCCGTCGATCACCGTGCCTCTGCGAATGACCAGATCGAACATCGCTCTATAACCCAAGTTTTTCGGTCAGGCCGTAGCCCTGGGCGAGATCCTGCAGCTTCTTCCAGGTCGCATCCTCGACCGGAATGCCGTTCTTGCGGCGGTCCTGCTCGCTTTGTGAATTCGATCTCGCCCGGATACAGCACTTCGGTGAAGCCCTGCGCCGGCGGCGTGGCCTTCAGGTATTGCGCGAACTCGGTAACTTCCTGCTTGAACGTGTCCAGGATCACGGAACGCGGCGACGTTGAACACCGCAATGAAGCAGCCATCATTGTGCCGCCCGGTCGGTTCCACGCCGAACCCAAGCCCGGTCAGCAGCCCGGACAGGATCTCGACGATCGTGGCGAGGCCGTAGCCCTTGTAGCCCTCGGTGCCGCCGAGCGGCAGCAGCGCGCCGCCCTGACGCAGCACGCGCGGATCGGTCGAAGGCTTGCCCTCGGCATCGATCAGCCAGCCGGCGGGCACCTGCTCGCCGCGCGCGGTCGCCACGTTGATCTTGCCCGCGGCGGCGGCGGACGTCGCCATGTCGAACACCAGCGGCCCTTCCAGGTTGGACGGCATCGCGAAGCAGATCGGGTTGGTGCCGAGCCGCGCCTTGGCTCCGCCGAACGGCGCCACTGCCTTGGCGCTGCGGCCAGAATCGGCGGTGATCATCGCGATCATGCCCTCGCGCGCCGCCATCAGCGGATAGCTGGCGAGGCGGCCGATATGGCTCTGCCGAAACACCGTCGCCGCGGCGACGTTCTGCTTCTTCGCCTTCTCGATCGTGTAGCGCATCGCGCGGTCGGTCACGACGTAGCCAAAACCCCAGTTGCCATCGATCACGGTGGTGGTGGCCGTTTCCTGCGTGATGGTCCACGGCGCGCCGGGAACGATGTGCCCGGCCTTGATGCGGTCGATGTAGGTCGGGATCAGGATGATGCCGTGCGAATCATGCCCGACCAGGTTGGCGCCGATGTTATAGCGCGCGATCGTCGCCGCTTCCTCTGCCGACGCACCGGCGGCCTGCAGCAGCGCCTTGGCGATCTCCATCAGGCGTTCGGCGGATACGGTGGGCATGGCATTCCTCCAGCGCTTTGCTGTCAGCAAGGCGGCGAAGCGGCCCACTGTCAACCCCGCCGCGTTCTGGCGTAGCCTGCGGCGCAGCGATCATGGAGGAGCGGACCAATGGCACAAGCGAATGTCTATGCCAGCGTGGCCGGAACTGTCGGCCGCAGCGACAAGGATCCGGGCAACGGTCGGCGTGTTTCGCCGCCCGGCCGAGACCGGCGAGTGGGAACATGTGCTCAGCGATCTCAGCAGCAACACGGTGAACGTCCATCCGACCGATCCGAACGTCGTGCTCGCCGGCACGCATGACGGCGTGTATCGCAGCACCGATCGCGGCAAGACGTTCCAGCGCGCCAATTTCCCCGACAAGAACATGGAGATCTGGTCGTTCCTGGTCGATGCCGGCAATCCGAAGCTGATCTATGCCGGCGGCTCGCCGATCGCAGTGTATCGCAGCGAGGACAGCGGCGAGACGTGGCGAGCGCTGCCCGATCCGGACATGCCGACGCGCTGCGTGATGCCGTTCGCCTGCCGCGTGATGCGCATGGCGCAGCATCCCGGCAAGCCGGGCACGATCTTCGCCGCGCTGGAAGTGGGCGGCGTGATGCGTACCACCGATGGCGGCGAGACCTGGAAGGATTGCAGCCCCGACCTGATCCGACTGGCGCAGCTGCCGCATCTGAAGAGCAAGATCGTCAGCAACACGTCCGATGAAGGCATGCTCGACGGCCATGCGATCGCGATCAACCCGGCCGATCCGGACGCGGTGATCGTCGCCGTGCGCATGGGGCTGTTCCGCACGGGCGATGATGGCAACACGTGGCAGGACATGGAGGTTGGCCGGTTCTCGCCGACCACCTATGGGCGTGACATGAAGGCATCGCCGCAGGAGCCCGGCACGGTCTATTCCGCGCTCAGCGTGGCGGCGGCGAGCAAGGACGGCGCGGTCTATCGCAGCAAGGACAAAGGGCAGACCTGGCAGCGCTTCGACAAGGTGCAGGTGCACGGCACCATCATGTCAGTGGCGCTGCATCAGACCGATCCGAAGCAGGTGTATATCGGCGCGCGCTACGACGGCGAGGTCTTCGGCACGCAGGATGGTGGCGAAAACTGGCAGTCGATGAACCTGCCGCACGGCGTGAAGGACATCTATTCGCTAGCCTGCGGCTGAGCCAGTACGCCTTGAGGGATGGGGCGGCGGAACGGGCTCAAGGGCAGCGCTTCGCCGTCCCAGAAGCGGTGAAAGCCGCGCGGCAAAATCGCATCCAGCCGATCGAATTCGGCGGGCTCGATGCGCAGCGTGGCGACATCCGCTGCAAGCAACGCCCGTTGCCGGTCCGTCTCGCGTGCACCAAGTTCGATGGCCATCGGCAGCACGCCGTCCCAGAACACCACATCTGCCGGCAGCCAGCGCTCACCGACCGGCACCCAGCCGCGCGGCAACGGGCGCAGGGCAGACCACAGCAAGTCCTCGGGCACGTATAGACCATCGTATCGCTGCAGCCGCCCCAGGAGCTCCGTCCGATGCAGGTCGATCACGCTTGCCGCGAAGCGGAAATATGCTGCGACGAACTGCCGGCGCAGCGGCGCATAGTCGCCGCACAGGCTTTCCAGCCAGGCCAGCGCGGCCGTCACCCGCGCCGCGTGGTCGCCGGTCGCGAGCGGCATCACGTCCGGCGGTACCGGCTCGCGTATTCAACCGCAGCGGCGACGTGCCGACCTCAACGCTGCGTAGGGTTGGATCGCGCGGCAGGCGATCCAGGCCAAACGGTATTCGCAATCCTCAGCCGTTGACCTGGCGCATCAGCTTCTGCCAGCTGTCGATCACCGGCATGATCGTGTCAGCCTTTTCCAACTCCAGGTTGAACACCACGCGCGACACGCCCAGGTCCTGATAGCGCTTCATCAGGTCAGCCTCCTGCTTCGGGCCCCAGACCGTGATCTCGATCTCCTTCGGATCGCGCTTCGCCTCCTGCGCCATCTTGTTGAACTCGGGCAGCATGTCGGCGATCTCGGCATAGGTGTTGCGCGTGGCGTGCGGGATCCAGCCGTCGCCATAGCGGATGGCGCGGCGCGCCGAATACGGGAAGGCGCCACCGACGATGATCGGTGGATGCGGTTTCTGCACCGGCTTCGGCCACGTCATCATCGGATCGAACTTGACGAACTCGCCGTGGTATTCAGGCTTCGACTTGGTCCAGATCTCCTTCATCGCCTCGATCCGCTCGCGTGCCAGCTTGTGGCGCGAGGTGAAGACGGTTCCGTGGTTCTCCATCTCATCCTGGTTCCAGCCGTTGCCGATGCCGAACAGGAACCTGCCGCCCGAGACCTGGTCGATTGAGGCAACCAGCTTGGCGGTCTGGATCGGATCACGCTGCGCGACCAGGCAGACGCCTGTGGCGACCTTCAGTTTCTTGGTCGCAGCGGCCGCCATGGTCAGCGTCACGAACGGGTCCATGGTGTCGTAGTACTTCTTCGCCAGTTCGCCGCCGCCCGCGGGAGCCGTCTTGCGCGACAGCGGAATATGCGAGTGCTCGGGAGCCCAGACCGACTCGAAGCCGCGTTCCTCCAGTGCTGTACCGAGTTCGCTGGGCGTCATCGAGTAGTCGGTAAAGAACATGGCCGCGCCGAATTTCAGCATCTGTGCCTCCGTGGATTATTCCGTGCCGCGCGGCATCTGCCGCTCGACCAGACGTGCGAACAACGCCGAGCCAAAGGGGATCGCCGCATCGTTGAAGTCGTAGTGATGATTGTGCACCGGCGCACAATCGCCATTGCCCAGGTTGATATAGGCGCCGGGCACTTGTTCAAGCATGAAGGAAAAATCCTCGGACGCCTGTGCCGGTGCCTGCGCCCGGTTCACATTGGTCTCGCCCACCAACTCCGCCGCCACATCCGCGATCGCCCGGAACTCTGCGTCGTGGTTGACCAATGGTGCGAAGATCAGCCGGAAGTCCAATTCGGCCGAGGCCCCGAAGCCGCTGGCCACACCGGCAACAACACGGCGCATCGCCTGCTCCACCTGCGTCATGGTCTCGCGCTTCATGGTCCGCACGGTGCCGCCAAGTGAGGCAGTCTGCGGAATGACATTATAGGCGTCGCCGGACAGGATGCGCGTGATGCTGACCACTGCCATCTCCCGCGGAGAGATGTTGCGCGCCACAATCGACTGCAGTGCCGTCCCGATATGGCACGCAACCAGCACCGGATCGATCAACTCCTCTGGCCGTGCGCCGTGCGCGCCCTTGCCGGTGATGTTGATATCGAAGAATCCGCCGCCTGCCATCGCGGCGCCGGGCGAGATGCCGAACTTGCCGACCGGCATGCCCGGACGGTTATGCATGCCGTACACCGCGTTGCAGGGGAAGCGCTGGAACAGATCGTCCTGCAGCATGGCAAGAGCGCCGCCGACGCCTTCCTCCCCCGGCTGGAATATAAAGTTCACCGTGCCGTTGAAATTGCGCGTCTCCGCCAGATAGCGCGCGGCGCCCAGCAGCATCGTCGTGTGGCCATCGTGGCCGCAGGCGTGCATCTTGCCGCTGTTCTGGCTGCGGTGGGAAAAATCGTTCGCCTCGATGATCGGCAGCGCATCCATGTCGGCGCGCAGGCCAAGGGTGGCTTCCCCATTCCCGGAACGCAGCACGCCAACCACGCCGGTTCCGCCGACGCTGCGATGCACCTCGATGCCCCATTCTTCCAGCTTGCGTGCGACCAGATCGGCGGTGCGGTGCTCTTCCAGGCCAAGCTCCGGATGCGCGTGGATGTCCTGGCGTATCGCGGCAAGTTCTTCGTGGTAGCGGCGAACGTGGTCAATCGGCGATGTCATGCTCAGTCCCTCTCTCTTGTCATTCGACCCTCGCGGAAGCGGGGGGAAGCAATCCCGATGGGGTTGCGCGACTTCCCCGAGCTTGCTCCGTCGCAATGACAGTTCAAAGCGCATTCAGCGCGTCCACCACCTTGCGGTCCAGCACAATTCCCTCGCGCCGGCGCTGCTCGCGTTCCCGGGCCGCGCGCTCCGACGGAATGCGGATTTCCTCGACACCGGGCTGCCTTGGCGTCGCCTTGATACGCGCGACCAGCTCGGCCATCCGCACGGGAAAATCCTGCACCAGCATCGCGGGATCGATAGCGATAAACAGGAAGCCATAGTCCTGCGGCGCTGCGCCGGCCAGCAATCCCAGCGCCTGGATGGCGAACGACAGGCCATAGCCCTTATGGCCGCCAAACGCCGTGACACTGCCGTCATGCGCCACCGCGCCGGCATCGCACGTGGGATTGCCATCGGCGTCGAACCCAACGCCCTCCGGCAACGCTTCGCCCAGGCGCGCCATCAGCAGCACCTCGCCCCACATCAGCGACGCGGTGCCGATGTCGTAGATCACCGGACCATTGCTCGAAGGAAAACCGATGCTGATCGGGTTGGTGCCAAGTGCAGGTCTGCGGCCCCCAGGTGGCAAGACGTGCGGCTTGGCGCTGGCGGTATGGATGCCGACCAGGCCAGCCCGCACCATAAGTTCCACGTAATACGCATTGCGGCCGCTGTAGAAGCTGTTATGCACCCCAACAACAGCGATGCCGCTGGCCAGCGCCTTGGAGATAGCGATCGCGGCACCGCGATACGCCGCGACATAGCCAACCTTGTTGCCGCCATCGACCAGCGCAGATACCGGCGTCTCACGCACCACGCGAACCGCCGTCCGCGGCCTGCTGGTCTTCTCATCTTCGGCGATCGCCAGGATCCGCGGCAGACTGGCGAAGCGATAGCCGCACAGCGCATTGTCGATCAGTTGGTCGGTGATGATCGCCGCCTCATCGGCCGGGTACCCGATGCGCTGCAGCGCCGCCTCACCCAGCGCGCGTGCCTCCGCAACACTGAGGCGAACGCCATCGGGTCGGTCTGCATCCAGCATCAGCGTCCCTTGAACGGAGCGGGTGGCCGCTTCTCGGTGAACGCGCGCGCCGATTCACGAAAATCCTCTGTCAGATGCAGTTTGGCCAGGTTCACCTGCAACAGCACCTCGCGGGATAACTGCTCGAGGTAAGAGCGTCGCGCGCGGATGGTGGAGCGCACACCAAGCGGCGGATTCTTCGCCACTTCCGCCGCCAGCGCGCGTGCCGTCGCCATCAGTTCACCCGGTGGCGCGACGCGCTCGATAACGTTCGCGGCGCGTGCCTCCTCGGCGGTGAAGAAACGTCCGGTCAACGCGACTTCGCTCGCAAGCGCGCCGCCGCCACGGAAATTCAGCAGCGCCCAGTATTTCGCGCCGGACAGTCCGCGCGGCGTTTCGGTCACCTGGAATTTCGTGCCCGCCTCGGCGACGATCAGGTCGCACTCCAGCATCAGACCGAGAGCCAGTCCCAGCACGTAGCCGTGCACCGCCGCCAATACCGGCTTCCAATTCACGGTGCGCAGCAGCAGGTCGTGGCTGGAGGCATCCGGCGCCTGTGCGCCACCATAACGCTCGAACTCCTCGCGGGAGCGCAACTGGCGCTGACGCACATCCGCACCGCTGGAGAATGCACGCCCGCGACCACACAAGATGGCGATGCGCGCCTCGTCGTCAGTGTCGAAGCGCTGCAACGCGGCGGCAATCTGCCGTACCATGTCGTCGTTCACCGCATTCAGCTTGTCCGGCCAATTCAGCGTGATCGTGGCGATGTGCTCGCCGCACTCATATTCGACCATCTGCTCGGACATCGGCCGCTCCTTCCCGTGGCCGTCGATTGTGCACTACCAGGGACACACGTCCAGCGAGGCGGCGTGGTCACCCCTGTCTGCCCAGGCGGAGCAATGAGCGCGATCGCCTCAGGACGGATGTGCATCCATGGTTTCCATGTATATTGCTGCTCACCAACGTCAGGAGTGCGCTGAGATGCAGAAACGCAGGCTGGGCCGATCCGATATCGAACTGCCGCCAATCATGTTCGGTGGCAACGTGTTCGGTTGGACCGCCGATGAGGCAACATCGTTCAAGCTGCTGGATGCCTGCATCGCAGCCGGGATCAACGCGATCGACACCGCCGATGTGTACTCGGTCTGGGCGCGCGGCCATCAGGGGGGCGAGTCAGAGGCGGTGATCGGCAAATGGCTGAAGCGCCGCGGCAAGCGTGATGACGTGATCATCGCCACCAAGGTCGGTGCCCCAATGGGCTCGGGCGACAAGGGGCTATCACGCGACTGGATCATGAAGGAATGCGATGCGTCGCTGAAGCGGCTGCAGACCGACGTGATCGACCTCTATCAGGCACATCGTGACGATCCCGACACACCGCAGGAAGAGACGGCGCAGGCGTTCGCCGATCTGATCAAGCAAGGCAAGGTGCGGGCAATCGGCGCGTCCAACTTCACCGCGGCCCGACTGAAATCGGCGCTCGAGGTCAGCAAGGCGCACAACCTGCCACGCTATAAATCGCTCCAGCCGCTGTACAACCTGGTCGAGCGTCCAGCATTTGAAACGGAGCTCGAGCCGCTCTGCCAGTCGGAACAACTCGGTGTCATCAACTACTACGCGCTCGCCGCGGGCTTCCTGACGGGCAAATACCGGTCCGAGGCCGACCTGAACAAGAGTCCCGCGGGGGCGGGGTGAAGAAGTATCTCAGCGGACCCGGCCAGCGCGTACTGCAGTCACTCGACAATGTGGCCGCTGCACATAAGGCCACTCCGGCGCAGGTGGCTCTGGCATGGCTCATTGCGCGCCCCTCGGTCACTGCGCCGATTGCCAGTGCAACCAATGTGGAACAGCTGCAGGACATCGGTACAGGCTGTCCAGCTGAAGCTCACCGCGAAGGACATCGATGCGTTGAATACCGCCAGCGCTTAGACCTATTCATTGGACTGCATGACTTCCGGCGCAGGCCGATGGCGCGGGCCACGCATCAGCAACAGCAACAGCAACGCGGGCATCGTGGTGAAGATCATGAGCACGTAGTCGTTGATGTACGCGATGACCTGCGCCTGGTGATTGACCATCTGGTCAAGCATCGCGGCACCGTGGCGGCTGGTCGGATC
Organism: uncultured Alphaproteobacteria bacterium; assembly: GCA_963850535.1. Taxonomy (GTDB): domain Bacteria; phylum Pseudomonadota; class Alphaproteobacteria; order Acetobacterales; family Acetobacteraceae; genus JAMXLO01. The sequence goes on from CAWKMC010000060.1 coordinate 60,512, forward strand.
TATCACGTCGCGCGTTGCACTCAGCGCCTGTAGCGCGCGATTGAAGGGATTGACCGAGGCGCCGATGACCTCGTGCAGGGCCTGCGCATTGTGCGCCAGCAGCGATGTGGTCACCGAAACACCGATCGCCGCGCCGATGTTGCGCCCAAGGCTGAACAGTGCCGCCCCTTCGGTGCGCAGAGAAGGCGCGAGCGTAGCGAAGGCCAGTACCTGCAGCGGGGTGAAGACCAGGCCTAGGCCGGCCCCCTGCACGGCAATCGTGATGATCAGTTCGTGCTCGGACACGTCAGGCGTCCAGCCGGTCATCACCCAGAAAGACCAGCATTGCAGCACCAGGCCGATCGCCACCAGCCAGCGTAAATCAACCCATGTCACCAGACGTCCGCACAATACAATGGTGACCAGGTTGCCGATGCCGCGCGGCGCCATCAGCAGCCCTGCCGTGGCGACGGGATAGTTGCCCAGCGTCTGCAGCCACGGCGCCATGAGAGCGATCGAAGATACCAGCAAGGTGCCAACCGCGAACATCAGCACAAGCCCGGCAGAGAAGTTCAGATCACGAAACAGAACCGGCCGGATAAGCGGACGCGGTGCCCAGGCCATGTGCACCAGGAACAGGTAGATGCCCAGACCGGCGAGTACAGCCTCGACGATGATTTCACGCGAGGTGAACCAGTCCTGGTTATTGCCGCGGTCCAGCATCATCTGCAACGCGCCGATGCCGGTACTGAGCACGAAGAAGCCCAACCAGTCGAAGCGCAGCCGATGCTCGCCCTCGGCTTCGTGCATGAACAGCATCAGACCAATTGCGGCAAGGATGCCGAACGGCAGGTTGATGTAGAACACATAGCGCCAGTTGTACATCTCGGTCAGATAGCCGCCGAGTGTCGGTCCCATGATCGGACCGATCATGACGCCCATGCCCCACACGGCCATAGCGAAGCCGCGTCGTTCCACCGGGTAGATGTCGAACAATATCGCCTGAGACAGCGGCACCAGCGCCGCGCTGCAGATGCCCTGCATCAGGCGGAACAGCACGATCTGCTGCAGCGACTGCGCCGCACCGCACAGCATCGAGGTGATGGTGAAGCCGATGATGCAGATTACGAAAAGCCGCTTGCGGCCGAAGCGCGCAGCCAGCCAGCCGACCGGCGCTGTCATGATCGCGGCAGCAGTGATGTAGGCGGTAAGAACCCAGGTGATCTCGTCGTAGCTCGCCGAGAAACTGCCCTGCATGTAGGGCAGTGCCACATTGGCGATAGTCTGATCCAGCGATTGCAGCAGCGTGGCGCAGATGATGCACGCAGTGATCATGCCGCGATGCGGGGTGCTCTCCAGCAGCGTGGCGGCGCCGGCAACGGCCATTGAACTCGGCGTTCTCTCCCTGACCGCGATCCTGTGCGATCGGACCAAGAGGATCAAGCCAATCCTGGCCGGGAAGGCTCAGCGTTCGACGATGATCGCCTTGATCCTGGACGCAAGCCGGTCCATCGGAAACGGCTTAGTCAGCACATGCATGCCGGGCTCCAGGGGGGCCCTGCCGATCGCGGCATTCTCGGCATAGCCGGTGATGAACAGCACCTTCAGTCCCGGACGAGCCTCTCGCGCCACATCGACCATCTGGCGCCCGTTCATGCCTCCCGGCAGGCCGACATCGGTAATCAGCAGATCGATCCGCACATCGGAGCGCAGCACCTTGAGCGCTGATACGCTCTCGGCGGCTTCGATGGCCGAATACCCCAGATCTTCCAGAACCTCGGTGACCAGCATACGAATAGTTGGTTCGTCATCGACGATAAGGACGGTCTCGCCCGTGCCGGCGCGCGGCGCGTGCTCGAGATTCGGCTGCACGTCCTCGTCCTCGGGTTCAGCGCCATGGCGCGGAACGTAAAGCCGAACCGTCGTCCCGTGGTCGATTTCCGAGTACAGGCGCACTTGCCCGCCCGACTGCTTGGCAAAACCGTAAACCATGGACAGGCCTAGCCCCGTACCATGGCCGACCGACTTGGTGGTGAAGAACGGATCGAATGCGCGCGCCAGAATATCAGGGGGCATTCCTGTTCCCGTGTCAGTGACGCAGATCGCGACATACTGACCGGGCTGCATGTCGCGATCACGCGCACCACGCTCATCGATCCACGTATTGGCCGTTTCGATCGTTAGTCGCCCCCCCCGGGGCATGGCGTCCCGGGCATTGATGCAGAGGTTCAACAAGGCACTCTCAAGCTGATTGGGATCGCACAAAGTGGGCCACAGTCCGATGGCGAGCACGGTCTCTACCTTGATCGAAGGTCCCACCGTGCGCTGCACCAAATCCTCCATGGTGGCGATCAGCCTGTTGGCATTGGTCGGCTTCGGATCCAGCGTCTGACGGCGGGCGAACGCAAGCAGTCGGTGAGTCAGCGCGGCAGCACGCGACGTCGCCCCCTGTGCGCTGGTGATATAGCGATCAAGATCGCCGATGCGGCCCTGGGCGAGGCGTGCGCGCAGCAATTCCAGGCTGCCCGATATCCCGGTGAGCAGATTGTTGAAGTCATGCGCGAGGCCGCCGGTCAGTTGACCGACCGCCTCCATCTTCTGTGCCTGGAATAGTTGCTCGCGCGAATGTTCCAGTTGCAGTTGCGCCTCGCGCCGCTCGGTAAGATCGCGCGTCACTTTGGCGAAACCGATAATCTCCCCCTGCCCATCGCGAACCGCATCGAGCACGACACTGGCCCAAAATCGCGTGCCATCCTTTCGCACCCGCCAACCTTCCGCTTCATAGCGTCCTTCGCGGCGGGCCCTCTCAAGGGCATTCCATGGCAAACGGACGTCCAGGTCTTCCGGGGTGTAAAAGCGCGAAAAATGCGCGCCCAGAATCTCGGCTTCGCTGTAGCCCTTGATCCGTGCCGCACCGGTGTTCCAGTTGGTGACGTGACCCCCGGGATCGAGCATGAAGATGGCGTAGTCGGTGACACCCTGCACCAGCAGACGAAAACGCCGTTCGGTTTCCAGCGCCGCCAGTTGCGCGTTTCGCTGCTCAGTCATGTCGCGGGTGATCTTGGCGAAACCGACGAGTTTACCGCCATCGAAGATCGGATCGATCACCACGGCCGCCCAGAAACGCATGCCGTCCTTGCGCATGCGCCATGCCTCGGTAGTGAACCGGCCGTTCTCTGCGGCCTGCCTCAACGCGTGCTTGGGAATGCCGGCGGCACGATCCTCTTCGGTGTAGAAACGCGAGAAGTGTTGGCCGATAATCTCTTGAGCAGTGTAGCCCTTGACGCGCTCTGCTCCCGGATTCCAGCTGACCACGTAGCCTTCCGTGTCGAGCATACAAATAGCGTAATCGACCACACTGCGAATCAGCAGCTCATGCAGATCAGTCGTTGATGACACCCAACGCTCCAGTCACGCTCGAAATTCGTCGCGGTCGATCGGCATTCATGCGCCCGACCCCAAGCCATGTCTGCGTCCTGATGCGACGGCTCCGCTGAACTTGCAACAACCCGGCTTCACTCCTGTGTGAGACGGCGGGGTCCGTGGCCCGGGGCGGAGCCGCCGCCCGCATCAGATTGACGTCATACCCGCCCGCCCGTAGGGTGCGCCCCGCCGGGAGCAACCGGCCCTCGTGATTTGTCCGGCCGGATTGCGGCGAGGTGAAACAAGCGCGCTAAAGAGGCCAGCGACAGCCCCACAGGGGCCTAGCTGCTCCAACGGTCGGGCCAACAGTGCGAAGGGCCCAGACAGTGACCAACTCTCCTCAGTATCGGACCGCAACGCGCTTGGTGCACGGCGGCATTCAGCGCAGCCAGTTCGGCGAGACGGCCGAAGCGTTGTACCTGACGTCGGGCTACGTCTATGACGATGCCGAACAGGCCGAAGCAACGTTTACCGGCAGTATCGATCATTACCAATACTCGCGCTTCGCCAATCCGACGATCTCCATGCTCGAAGAGCGTCTTTGCCTGATCGAGGGCGCGGAGGCCTGTCGCACCACCGCCACCGGAATGGCCGCGGTGAACGCTGCACTGCTCGCGCATCTCAAGGCCGGCGATCGCGTGGTAGCGTCGCGCGCGCTGTTCGGCTCCTGCCATTGGATCGTCTCCACGCTGCTGCCGAAGTTCGGCATCGCCACAGAATTTGTCGATTGCGCCGATCTGGCGCAGTGGCGTGCGGCCTTGTCACGACCGACACAGCTCGTGCTGCTGGAGACGCCGTCCAATCCGATGCTGGAGCTGGTCGATCTGCATGCTGTGTGCGAGCTGGCGCATGCCGCCGGAGCGATTGTGGTGGTGGACAACGTGTTCGCCACGCCGCTGCTGCAGCAACCGTTGAAGTTCGGCGCCGACGTGGTGGTGTATTCCTGTACCAAGCACATCGACGGCCAGGGCCGCGTGCTTGGGCGGCGCCGTGCTGGGCAATCGCAAGTGGGTCACGGAAATCGCTGCAGCCGTTCATTCGCAATACCGGCCCGGCGATGTCGCCGTTCAACGCCTGGGTGCTGCTGAAGGGGCTCGAGACCCTGTCGCTGCGGGTCCATGAAGCGTGCCGGATGGCGGCCGCGTTGGCGGACTTCCTGGCCGCCCGGCCCGAGGTGACACGGGTGTGGTTTCCAACGCGCGCCGACCATCCCCAGCAGGCATTGGCGGCGAAGCAAATGACGGCCGGAGGCACGGTGGTCACCTTCGAGTTGGCCGGCGGCAAGGATGCGGCGTTCCGCGCGATGAACGCATTCCGCCTGATCGCGGTATCGAACAACCTGGGCGACACCAAATCCCTGGTCACGCATCCGGCGACCACGACGCACATGCGGATCGGCGCGGAGGAACGGGCTAAACTGGGCATCACCGATGGTGTGCTTCGATTGTCGGTCGGTCTGGAGGATGTCAAGGATCTGAGAGACGATCTGGCGCAGGCGCTGGCAGCACCCATAACTGCCAGGGCAGCCGAGTAGCCGCACCGACAAGCGCGGCATTAGCGCCTCGTTAGGCTTTATGCGGCAAACGAGAGGTTTGGTTTCCGCTTGAATGGTTGCGGTGACGAAGTCTCACTCTGCCCGACCGGTTTTTTCAATTGTGGTGCCCGCCTTCAATGAAGAGCGGAACCTGCCTCTGTTGCACGCGCGCATCGCCGCGGTCATGCAAAGCCTTGGCGAACAATGGGAGCTGGTGTTCGTCAATGACGGCAGCCGCGACAGCACCTTGGAGGTGATGCACGAGCTGCGCGATTACGATCGCCACGTTGCAATCGTGAACCTGTCGCGCAACTTCGGCAAGGAGATCGCGACCACCGCCGGTCTGGACCACGCGCGCGGCGAAGCGGTGATCGTCACCGATGCCGACCTGCAGGACCCGCCCGAGCTGATACCGGAGCTGATCGCCGCCTGGCGGCGAGGCTTCGATACCGTCTACGCCCAGCGCTGCCAGCGCCACGGCGAGACGTGGCTGAAGCGTGCCAGCGCGACCGCATTCTATCGCATCCTGCGACGCTCGACCTCCGTGCCGATTCCGCCGGACACAGGTGATTTCCGTCTGATGAGCCGCCGGGTCGTGCACGCCTTGTCTCGGGTTCGCGAGCGCCATCGGTTCATGAAAGGACTGTTCGCTTGGGTCGGTTACTCCAGCTGCGCAATAAGCTACGACCGGCAGCCGCGACACTCGGGTCACACAGCGTGGTCGTATTGGAAGCTGTGGAATCTGGCGGTCGAAGGGATCACCAGCTTCACAACCCTGCCTTTGCGGGCGGCAACCTATCTCGGGCTGCTGGTCGGACTGGGGTCCATTGTATTTCTGCTGCAGCTTCTGGTCCGCACGCTGGTATTTGGCAACGAGGTGCCGGGCTATCCGAGCCTGATGGCTGTCGTCTTGTTTCTCGGCTCGGCACAGCTGGTGACGCTCGGGATCATCGGTGAATATCTTGGCCGAGTGTTCGATGAGGTAAAGCACCGACCGCTCTATTTGTTGGAGCACTACCTGCCGAGCCGGGGGGACACTGGACAAGTGGCCGCCGCTCGCCTTGAATTGGTCGCATCCAACTGACTTGGTCGCGCCATGGCGGAAGGCTATTCGAAAGTCACGCGCAATGTCCGCGTGACAGTGCGTTCGTTTTATCTCGAGGATCAGTCGCAACCGGACGAGGGCCACTACGTCTGGGCCTATCGCGTAAAGATTGAAAACGAAGGTCGCGAACCGGTGCAGTTGTTGCGCCGGACGTGGCAGATCACGGACGCGCGCGGCCGAACGCAGCACGTGAACGGCGCCGGCGTGGTTGGCGAACAGCCACTGCTCGAACCTGGCGAAAGCTTCGAGTATACCTCCGGCACGCCGCTCGACACACCGTCCGGCTTCATGGTCGGCGCCTACCACATGGTCATACCGTCGTCGGGCGAGAATTTCGACGTGGCCATTCCGGCCTTCAGTCTGGACAGCCCTCACCAGAGCGGCAGGGTGCACTAGCGCGATGACCGGGGGCGGGACCGCCAGCGGTCTGCATCACGCGACCAGATTATGCGCAATTCGCTCACGGGGTTGTGCCTTCGGCTGAGCGGTTTATATCCCGACTGGCGCGCTCGGAGATTGCGCGGCAATCCCATCACCGTCCGGGAGGAATTTAGCGGTGAATATCGTCTCGCCTATCGCTCGCGCGGCAGCCGTAGCCTCGACTGACCGCCCGACCCGAGAGGCAGCCGAAGCGGCTGTCCGCACACTGTTGCGCTGGGCCGGCGACGATCCGACCCGCGAAGGCTTGCTTGAGACTCCGGCCCGGGTCGCTCGCGCCTACGAGGAATTCTTCTCCGGCTACGAGATCGATCCCGTCGCCCTGCTTGAGCGCACCTTCGAGGAGACCGACGGCTACGATGAAATCGTGCTGCTGCGCGACATCAGGCTGGAGAGTCACTGCGAGCACCACATGGTGCCGATCATCGGACGCGCGCATGTCGCCTACCTGCCGCATCATCGCGTCGTCGGCATCAGCAAGCTGGCGCGGGTGGTGGACGCCTACGCGCGACGGCTGCAGATCCAGGAGAAGCTGACGGCGCAGATCGCCAATACCATTCAGCAGGTGCTGGAGCCGCGCGGGGTCGCCGTGGTGATCGAGGCAGCGCACCAATGCATGACGACCCGCGGCATCCACAAGTCCGGCGTCACCATGGTCACCAGCCGCATGTTGGGGGCTTTCCGCGACGACCCGACGACGCGCCGCGAGGTGCTGGCAATGATCGGCAACGGAAAAGGTCTGGGCGGCGAGCACTGAACTGCCAGTAGGCGGCAGCGACACCATCCCCTTTATTCGATCTCAAGCCCTGGCTACGGCCGGGTGGTCGGGGTCAAGCCTCGCGCAGCGACCGCCGGAGGCGGCTTGGGCTTGAGGCCGGCTGCCCGGCCGTAAGCACAATCGCCGATCGAAGGTGGGACAACGATCGCTAGAGCCGGATGAGCGCAGGCCAATTCGCCCATTCGGCTCTAGCTCATTGTTTCATCGCGTCATTCAGATCTCCGGCGAGCCCGCCTTCCGATCATCACGCCCTAGACTTCGTGGAACACCAGAGTCCTGATCTCGATGCTCTCACGCGGCGGCGCATCGGCCGGCGTGGTCGGATCCTCGAAAGCCGTATGCGGCGCAAACCGCGCGCGCCCGTCAGTCGCTGAATCGTAGCACTTCAGCAGCAGCGCCTCGTCGGGTTGCATCTCAGGCACATAGAACCAACGATGCGCCGGGTTGTAGTTGACGCCGTAGGTCTCGCCGGTGCGCTTTTGGTAGACCAGATCGGATGCCACAAGGTCGTCGGAAGCGACCGACGCCGCATCACATACCGCCAGCGGCGTATCACGCAGCGGACCACGGATCGGCCGCCACAGGTTGATCACCTGCACCCTGCCGCGCAGCAGCGCTTCAGCGTCGTCGCCGAAGAAGTCGCGCACCCGCTGTGGGCCGGACGTCGCCGTGTGATCGACATGCACGCTGGTGGCAGGCTGCCGGGGCGTCCCGGTCGTACGGTCCGCAGTGTCTTTCACCCGCCGCCGCAGTGTGTGATCGAAAATGAACACTTTGCTAGCACCGGTCGCCTCGGCGATCACCCGCTGCACCTCGGGATAATACACCCGCCGCACCTCGTCCTCGTCCCAGAAATCCTTCACCGCGCTGGCGGCGTGGATCAGGGCAAAGCCCTCGTGGTCCAGCGAAATGTCGTCGGCCAGCGGCCGCGCATCATGGATCGGCACGGTGTGCGGGTCGCGCACGGTATTGGAGCGCGACACGCCAGGAGGCGGCTCATAGGTGTAGTTCCGGGGCCGCTCGTCCATTCGCCCGAGGTAGTTCAGCGTGGCGTCGACATGCGGCAGGTCGTCCAGGCGGTTTGCGTTCATCGGAAAACTCCTCCTCGGTGCAGTCTTAGCAGGGCGGCAGTGAGCGCCAGAATGGGGTAGACAGCTCACGATAGACGTCGGCGCTGGAGGCGCCAAAATCCGCCAGCTCCCGCTCGGTCAGTTCGGCCAGTGCGCGCCGTTCGCGCACACGCTGACGCCATTGCCGGAAGGTGGCGAGCAGCCCGCGCCGGGCGGCTCTTTCGGTCACCAGCGGCTGAGAATATGTCAGCGATGGGTGGACAAAAGCAGACATCGATCCCGCTCCTCATGGAGAACTGCCGATGAACTGGGCCCCGCTGGTTCGGTTCGCAAAGGATACTTTATCAGGCTTCACATGAGCTGAGGTCATGCTACATCCCGCCGCATGGCGACTCTGCCCTCGTTGTCCGGCCTGCGCGCCTTCGAGGCCGCGGCCCGCCATCTGAGCTTCACCCGCGCCGCCGATGAGTTGAACGTCACGCAGACGGCGGTAAGCCACCTGATCCGGCGGCTCGAGGAGCAACTCGGGGTGCAGTTGTTCGTTCGCCGCAATCGCGCGCTCGAACTGACGCGCGAGGCCTCTTCCTACCTTCCGGCTGTGCGTGGCGCGTTCGAGGACCTGCGCCGTGCCACCGACCGGCTGCGCCGCCCCGAGCGCGAGGGCGTGCTGACCGTCAGCACCACAGCCTCGCTCGCCGCCAAGTGGCTGGTGACGCGGGTCGCGGCGTTCCAGGACGCCAACCCGGGGATCGAGGTGCGCATCACCACCTCATCGCACCTGGTCGATTTCCAGCGCGAAGAAGTGGACATGGCGGTGCGCTATGGCAGAGGCAATTGGCCAGGACTGCGCACCGACTGGCTGATGGCAGAGGACATGTTCCCGGTATGCAGCCCGTCGCTGCTGAACGGCGACAACCCGCTGCGCAGCCCCGAGGATCTGGCGAACCACACGCTGCTGCACGCAACCGCCTCGCGCGAAGACTGGCAACTGTGGCTCACCGCCGCAGGTTTGCCGGTGTCGCTGGCGACGCGCCGTGGACTGAGCTTCGACCAGAGTTTCATGGCGATCGAGGCGGCGGTCGAAGGGCTTGGTGTAGCACTCGGTCGCACGCGCTTCGTCGAGGCGGACATCGCCGCTGGACGATTGGTGGTGCCGTTCAACGTGGTGCTGCCGGCCGATGCGGGGTTCTACATCGTCGCACCTGAAGCGACAGCCGATACCCCGAAGATCGCGCTGTTCCGCCAATGGCTGATCGATTCCGTGGGGCCCAGCGGCGTCGCGCCGCCACCGCCTTGACCGCACGACCAAGTTTCGAGATGACGCATGCACCGACCCGCGCCGTCTTCATAACGGCGGCACGCGCTGCATGAGCGAACCGCCGCACATGACCGAGGATCTGCCCGACCGTCAGGTTGCGTGCCATCATGCAACACGGCTTTCTCTGGCAGGCATGAACACGACGCGCACCGTGCACGCAGGGCCTCCCGAAGGAAGCAACCAGATGAGCGTGACATTTCGCCAACCCACGATGGCCATCGCTGCCGACGTATCGGGAATCACATGGCACCCCTCACTTAGTCTGCAGCAAGGCCTATTGTTTAGGCGCTCGTGCCTTCAGATTTGCTTCTAACAGCATCTCGAAAACGCTCAGTCGTGAAGCATAGGGTGCTGGATCTGGGCAAATGTTGACCGCTTTGATCACGGCATCTTGGAAACGCGCGCCAACGTCTATGATAGAGAAGCATCCGGGCCCTAAATCGAACCGACCGTAATACGTGGCATCGCCCGTCAATGCATGAGAAAGTATGGCCATATTTACACCACCGTGAAGAACCCACAAAGCAGTCTGCCAACCTTTGTCATCGAGCAGCGCGTCAATTGTCGGAAAAACTCTATTCTGTAGTGCCGCGATAGTTTCGCCTCGAAGAAGGCCCTGTTCGCCGTTTACGCGGGGTTGCATCATCCCCAGAAGATCCTGCGGCAACTCCGCTGTCGGAATGTTCCGAATTTCCTCGGAAGAGCCGATCCGTATCTCACGCAGCGCCTCCAGCTCGGTCGGTTCCCCGGCTAGTCCCAGCACCTTCATCACTCGCTCCGCAGTCTCAACAGTCCTGGGCAAGGTGCTGGAAATTACACGGTCGAACTTTCCAAGCCCAATGCTCTTCAGATAGGCGCCAGTCGCGTCAGCCTCAGCCCGGCCCTTATCGTTCAACACAACCTTGTCCGAATCAGAAACCGGTTTTCCTTGAGCGTCGAAGTATGAAACATCGCCGTGCCGCATCAACACAATTCGCCGCCGTTGCGGCGGCTTCCACTCACCCGTGACCGCGGTCGTCTGCTGGGCGATAGCAAGCCGCTCTGCGCTTATCGGCACGAGAAGCATTGCAATGATGATAAAAACAAGGGGTATTACCAGCCGATTCATCGGGCTACAATTCCTGCTAGCACATTGAGCTTTTGGGTGCCGGTCGTCCAAGCAGCCCCGTCGTAAGCGGCACCGCCATCTGCAGCTGCCCACAGCACTTTGCTCCGAAGGCTCCCTAATCACCAGAGGCCCGTCCTTTGGCAGAGGATCCCTCAACGCCGTCGTTGATCGGAAGCCACGCGAGCTTCACGCTGGCATGCTACAGTGCGCCCCCATCGCCAACGGAGGACCGAGAAAATGTCGCTGTCGTTCCGTACATTGCATCCAGCCTTCGCCGCCGAAGTGTCAGGGATCGATTGCCGCCGCCCGCTCAGCCGCGATCAGATTGCGGAGGTGGAAGCGGGCATGGACCAATACGCGGTACTGGTGTTCCGCGATCAAAACATCACCGACGAACAGCAACTCGCCTTCACCACCCAATTCGGCGAACTCGAGAACTACAAAGGCGGTGGACATATCCGTAAGCGTTCCGACGGCCGGCTCGGTGCCGGGATCGCCGACTTCTCCAATCTGGACAAGAACGGCAACATCATGTCCGACCAGGATCGCGTATGGTTCTTCAAGCTGGGCGATCGGCTATGGCATTCGGACAGTTCGTTCCGTCCGGTGCCGGCGCGCTACTCGCTGCTGTCCGGCCGCGTGCTGCCATCGTGGGGTGCGAACACCGAATTCGCCGATATGCGCGCAGCATTCGATGCGCTGGATGACCGAACCAAGGCAGAGGTCGAGGACCTGGTCTGCCTGCATTCGTTGATGTACTCGCGTGAGGCGATCGGCTTCACTGATCTGACCGAGGAAGAGCGCGTCTCGTTCAAGCCGGTTCGCCAACGGCTCGTGCGCGTGCACCCGGTCACCGGACGCAGGTCGTTGTTCCTGTCCTCGCATGCCGGGGCAATCGAAGGTTGGACGATACCGGAAGCGCGCATATTCCTGCGCGATCTGAACGAGCACGCAACGCAGCGCGAGTTTGTCTACTCGCATGCCTGGCGCCCATTCGATCTGGTGATGTGGGACAACCGCACAACGATGCATCGCGCCCGGCGGTTCGATCGCAACGAGGTGCGCGATGTACGCCGTACAACACTGGCGGGGGATGTGATTACCATCGAACAGGAAGCTGCGGCGGCGGATTAACCAATTTACTAATCCTCCCGTATGTAACTACAAATTCTTGAATTGGGCCGTTGCAATCTGCTTGACATCTGGCGACCACAGGCGCAGATTTTCAATCGTTCCACTGCAAGGGAGGGTGCATCGCAGCATGACTCCACCGGGCAGACGCGGAGTTGCCGACCAACGTGGCATCGGCGACTGACTACTAAGCCCACGCTATCGTCTGGCGATCAGAGCCAGGCGCGAAGTTGCAAACTTCGCATGATGACCCCCGTTCAACGCTGAGGGCGTGCGGGGGTCTTTGCGTTTCTGAAAGAGCTCAATTCCCGCCACGCCTGCGCTCGCTTGCCTGATGCACGCTGCGGGCACTAACGTTTGCTCATCCATCAAACGGGAGGGCGAGCGATGATCATCGAAATGCGCACCTACACACTGAAGCCGGGCAACATCCCGACCTTCGAAGAGCGCTTTGCCTCTGCGCTGCATGTCCGTGAAAAATACTCGAAGCTCGCCGCGTTCTGGCATACCGAAGTGGGGCCGCTGAACCAGGTCATCCACGTCTGGCCGTATGACAGCCTGGACCAGCGCGCTGCGGTGCGCGCTGAAGCATCCAAGGCCGAAGGCTGGCCACCGAATACACGCGAGCTGACGATCGAGCAGAAGAGCGAGATCTTCCTGCCGGCGGCGTTCTCACCGCCGCTCGAGCCGCGCACCCTTGGCGGGATCTACGAAATCCGCATGTACACCTACGCCCCCGGCACGCTGCCGGCGGTAATGGAGCGCTGGGCCGAGAAGGTGCCGGAGCGGATCAAGCTCTCGCCCCTGGTGGGCGCCTGGCATTCGGAACTGGGCGGCCTCAACAAGTGGTGCCACATCTGGGCCTACAAGGATGCCGGCGAGCGCTCGCGCATCCGCGCCGAGGCGGTATCGAAGGGCGTCTGGCCACCCGGCTCGCCACCCGGCGCCCTGCTGAAGCAGGAGAACATGCTGGTGGTGCCGGCCGCTTTTTCGCCGCTGAAGTAGCGCCTGGCACGCTTTCTGCTGCGCCTCCGGCGACGCCGTCACGGGAGGCTAAAATGTTGCCACTGGTTGCTATCGGCGGTGTCATCGGCGCGGTCATGTCGGTCGCCAAGGGCGCGTCCTGGCTGTCCGATCAGATCAGCGACAAGGGCGCCGCCTCGGCGGGCGGCAAAGCCGACCCCACAAAGCTCACCGAGGCGCAGGCGTCCTCGTTCGCCGCCACGCTCGCGGCACAAGCTGCCGGGCAGAGCGTGCCGGTAAGCACCGCAAATTCGGCACCGGCCATGATGGCATCGGTGCAGGCGACCGGGCCGGACGAAAATGCCGCGGCACGGATGAAGGCCGGCGTGCTCGCCTACAGCCATATCGGCGAGCACCACGGCCATCGAGCCGGCGCAATCAAGCACCAGGCGAGTGACGGGAGCGCCGCAGCCGCTTAGTCGGCACGGGTCGCCCACCCATCAGCCTTGGCTGTCGGCGTCCTTGCCGCAGAAAAGCGGCGGCATGGACGAGGAACAGGCAATGGACGACAGCGGATTCTGGCAGCGCGCGCGGCGCCACATGCTGGGCTACGGCGGCGACTTCGTCCCCTTCGTGCCGGCGCGCGCCGAAGGATCGTTCCTGTACGACGCGTCGCGGCCGGCGGGTGCTGGACTTCACCTCCGGCCAGATGAGCGCGATCCTGGGCCACTCGCCATCCGGAGATCGTCGCGACCGTGCGCGACGCGGTGGGGCAGCTGGACCATCTGTTCTCCTCGATGCTGTGCGAGCCGGTGGTGGCGCTGGCCGAGGCGCTGGCCGGCGCTGGTACCCGACCTGCCGCGGGTGATGCTGCTCTCCACCGGCGGCGAGGCGAACGAGGCGGCGATCCGGCTGGCCAAGCTGGTGACCGGCAAGTGGGAGATCGTGGGCTTCGCGCAGTCCTGGCACGGCATGACCGGCGGCGCGGCGGCCGCCACCTACAAGGCGGGGCGGCGCGGCATCGGGCCGATGCTGCCCGGCAACTTCGCCATCCCGGCGCCGAATGCCTATCGGCCGCGCTTCCCCGGCGTGAGCTGGCGCGAGGAACTCGACGATGCGTTCGAGCTGCTGGACCGGCAGAGCACCGGCAACCTGGCGGCGTTCATCGCCGAGCCGGTGCTGTCGAGCGGCGGCATCATCGACCTGCCGGTCGGCTACCTGGACGCACTGGCCGCGCATTGCCGCGCGCGCGGCATGCTGCTGATCCTGGACGAGGCGCAGACCGGCGTGGGCCGCACCGGGCTGATGTTCGCCTTCGAGCGCGACGGCGTCGTGCCGGACATCCTGACACTGTCGAAGACGCTGGGCGCGGGCCTGCCGTTGTCGGCGGTGCTGACCACCGATGCGATTGCTGCCGAGGCGGAACGCGCGAATTCCTGTTCTACACCACGCATGTGAACGACCCGCTGCCGGCCGCAGTGGGGCTGAAGGTGCTGGAGATCGTGCAGCGCGATGGCCTGGCGGAGCGGGCGAAGCTGATGGGCGCGCGGCTTGCGGCGGGGCTGCGCGGCCTGCAGCAGCGCTTCGACTGTATCGGCGACGTGCGCGGGCGCGGCTTGCTGCTGGGGCTGGAGTTCCGTGCCAGCGGCGGGCGCGACGCGGCGGCGATCTCCGATGCGGTGACGGACCTGGCGCTGGAGCTGGGCCTGTCGGCGAACATCGTGCGTGCGGGCGCGTCGCAGGGGGTGATGCGCATCGCGCCACCGCTGACGGTGAGCGAGGCGGAGGTGGATCTGGGCGTGGAGCTGTTGGGCGAGGCGGTGGGAAGGGTGGTTACGACTGGCCAAAGATAGGGGTGGCTGCCTCAGGACGAGACGGGTGCAAGCGAGCTGGTGGCGCTGAATGATACACCACTCGCTATCCATGCCGACCAGCGGCAGGCGTTGGCAGCGTTGCAGGTTAGTTTCCGACCCAGAGCGCGAGTTCGCCGCCAGCCACGCGATGGTGTTCAGCGCCTAGCTGATCGGTGATCAGTAACGTATTTCACTACGCGTTTTGCTTCGACGCCACGCTCATAATATCAGATGCGATTGCCTCCAACTGCCGGAGTAGGCTGGCGACCTGCTCCGCCGGCACAGTCACCGATAAGTCGCCGTGAACCACTGCGTTGCGAAGCTTCGCCATTTCACGAAGATTGTCTGCGGTCTCAAATTCGATATAGCCTTGTTCTGCCAATGTTTGGACCGCCTGAGCTGCAGAGAAGGCCTTAAGCATGCCATTGTCACCGGAGCTCGCCAGGCGCGCAAGAGATTCTAAAACCGCGTAGGCGGTGACCAGCGCTGCGGCCGGGTGTCGCGATTTCATTAACGCTTTAATTTCCCTGAACATGGCTTGAAGTTGGTCAGGGGACGGCATAGCGATCGGTGGCGTCTCGTCTGCACGCGGGTTCAGGTAAATGGCTCGAAATTCCCAACCCTTTTGACTAGAAACTTTCTTGGCGATCGCCGCAAGTTGCTTCTCCGATGCAGAGCTTCTTCGGTGCTTGACCTCAATGATGATGCCTCCCTCCGGGCCTAGAGCGATAGCGTCCGGCCGAAAGTCTCCTAAGAATTTGGGAACAAGTTCACGCGGTGGATTGACGTAGAATTTCAACCCGCGCGCTTCGGATGTTAGCTGTAGGTTTCTCAGAACATTGCTTTCCCAAAGCTGCGCTTCGGACATCACCGCATCTCTCTCCAGCTCCAGGTCGTCATCAATTCGAATATAAATCACCGGGGGGTCTGTCTCGACGGCCCGTTCAAGCGTAGGCGTTAGAGAGAGAAGACTAACTCAACTCCTGGTTCAAACTTTTGCACGACAATTCGCTCCAGGATCTGGTCATCTGGTTAAATGATTGTGACCATTCCATCAACGATCAGCTTCACGATGTTGTCCACGTCCCCGGCCATCTCGGTCGGTGGAAAGTAAAAAATCGTCGCTGCCAGCGGACGACGGTCAAGGAAGAAAAAGTCTCTCAGGGTCTTCACATGCGTACTAGCGATGTCGCCGACCTTCCGCTTCCACAACTCCTTTCCCCTCGTGTTGGGCGACTGATGAGAGCGGGGTGTATCCCTGATCACGAACTCGATCGGGAACGGCAAGCTGATATTAGGCTCCAGGGGCACGTCGCTCAATGGTCAGAAATCCTGATTGTCCACACTCTATATATCACGGTTGAACGGACCCCGCAGCGGGCGCACGCGGCCAACACCCGGCAGCTTGATTTGACGCGCTTCGACCATCAAATCCGATAACCCCTAACCTTGGAGAACCCATGGCGCAGACGCTGGCCATAGACCTGGATCACGTTGTTGAAGCACTGCAGCGCAAGGCCGAACTGCATGGCCACTCGCTTGAACAAGAGCTAGGGCTGGCCTTGACGTCGGCCGCTCGCCTGACGACCAGCGAACGGGTCATGCTGTCACGCCGCATCCCCGGTCTTACGCCCCCAGAGCAGACCGACAGCACCGCTCTGGTCCGGCGGCACCGCGACCGCAGGTGATGCGCGCCGTCAAGGCTATCTGGTTTCTGATATGCACGGCGCTGCCCGCTGCCTGGCTCACTCCATCGTACGCCGAGCCCCCTGCGGCATACTGCCAGCGCGTCGGCACCGACGACACGACGCGCCCAATTCCCGAGGCTCTCGTTTCCGCGGTGAACGCGACGTTCAAGACTTGCATGCCGGCCCGCGTGGCGATGGACACCACCGTGTTCCGCTGCGCCGGTCACCGCGTGATGGTCTGCACCGTCGGTGCCAATCTGCCGTGCGGCAAGGCAGATACCAGCCGTGCACCCAACCCGGGCGTCATTCAATGGTGCCGCGACAATCCCGATGCCGATTTCGTGCCAGCCGCGGCAACCGGCCACGACACCATCTACGCATGGCGTTGCCACGCCCGCACACCACAGATCGCGCGCCAGACACTGCACGTCGATCCGCGCGGCTTCGTCGCCGAATTCTGGAAACAACTGCCGTAGGCACAAACGTATCCTCAGCCGTCGCGAATGTCGGTGCCGTGCCTCTATAAGAAAAAATTCCTTGACGCGAAATCACCCTTCGTGTTTCTGTTCCGCTACATGGCCGCGCTTCTCGACCTCGTCCGCAAGCTTATCGACTACGGCAAGGAGCTCGCCGCCACCCTCAATCAGCGCACCGCCGACAACCCCTACTTCGCCGTTCTCACCTTCGGCACCAATGACCTCGCCCAGATCCTGGCGCGCATAACCCGCGCCTTGCAGCGCGCCGCCGCGCTGGAAGAACGCCTCGTCCGCGCATGTGGTCGGGCTCAACCCGACCATCGTCCGCGTCCAGAGCGCCCACCTACCCCCAAGCCACGCTCCGACCGACCCGCGGCGCCTCGCGTGGGCACGCCTCCCGCCGAGATGTCCACGGAAGAGCAGATCGCCGCCGACCGCCGCCGTCCCATCGGCGCCGTCATCGCCGATATCTGCCGCGACCTCGCCATCCGCCCCAATCACCCGCTGTGGCGTGATATTCAGAACGCCACTAACAACCACGGCGGCAGCTACATCCGCTTGCTGAAGGACGTGCTCAAGACCCACTTCCAGCTCGCCGCCGAACTCGTCGCGCCGCCGGAACCGCCGTCACCGCTACCATCGCCGGCGCTCGCCTCCACCGGCCCGCCCTGAGGTTCCGAGGAGCCGAACTCTAACTCAGTTCGCCCGCACGCCCGGACAGCGAAATTCCTGCAACAATCCTGGCGCGAATGGATTGGCGCCCCCGGGAATGCGAACGTCGAACGTCGCCTGCCGCTCGCCCACTTGGAACGTCAGCGCGTAGCGATCCGTGCTCCCCGGTTGCGACTGCAAACGGCCGCGGCTGAACAGCCGGAACACCGCCCACGGTCCGCTCTCGCGCAATTCCCCACCCCTCGCCGGTGGCTCGAATGCCAACCGTGTCGTCGGCTGCATCGAGAAGCTGGGCCAGGTCACCTGCGTCGCATGTTGCGCAGCTCGGGCAAACACGATGGAGGTGCCGTCGAGATCCAGGACCACCTGCTTCGTGCCCGGATCGGCACCGATCGGCGTAATGTCGAACCGGAACCGCGGCCGCGTTCCATCATCGGGAAAGAATGCATCGCGGATCGCGGCAGCGCGCTGGAACTGGGCAAGGTCGCCGCCCGAGATCGGCGCTGACGACGCATCGGCCGAGATCAGCCGCCAGGCCTTGCCGGACATATCGACATAGCGGCGCAGCAGCGTATTGATGAACCCGTCGAGCGCGGCGCCGGGGGCAAACAGCCGCGCGAAGTCGCCAATCGGCACGTCGTCTGACGCAGCCGCAATGAACGGGTAGTGTCCATTGACCACCGGCGGACACGTGTCGGCCGGCCCTCCCGGCGCGTTGAAGTTGGCCGCCAGCTGCAATCGCGGATCCCCACTCCGGAGTGCGAGGGCGCCGTTGGCGATCTCGGTCAGCCAGCGCGCCAATGGCTGTGGCTGGCGCGAAGCATCCGACTTCAGCAGCAGCAGCGGATCAACGCCGGCTGCCGATGATGCCGCGGCCGCCGTGCTGAGCAGTGATGCTGCCAGCTTGGCCATCTGCTGTTGTGCGTCGCTGATTTCACGCAGCACCTGTTCGATCGGTGCAGCTGCGCCGCGAGCGACAAGGCCGCGCAGCGCCTGGTAGCGTTCATCGATCTCGTGGCCCGGCAGTGCCGCGCCAGCAGACTGGGGCGTGCCCAGCAACGCCTGAAGTCGAAGTTCGGTATTGCTCGGCGTCAGCCCGGATGCGGGAGCTGGCTGCGGTCCGTTCATCGGCACCGACAATGTCAACTGTCGGGCGATCGACAACAGCAGATTGCGCATAGGCGATTTAGGAGCCGCCAGGATGTACAGGTCCTGCGCCGCCTGCGACAGACTGTGCAGTTGCACGACGTTCAGGTCCGCCAGCATCAGGTCCCAGGCCGGCGCGTAATCCGCCTCGTACAGCGCGATGGCATCACGCTGCAGCCCCTGCATCTGCGGGCCGTTCGGATCAAACCCGACGCGATCGCCCAGAACCCAGCTTTCCGACACCACGCTTCGCACGGCACCATCGAGCGAAGGCAGCAGCACCCTGTGGAATCCGTCGACGGTGAAGAAGCCGGAAATGCCATCGCTCAGTGGCTTGCCGGACGCACGCTGGAACAACGCCACGCCTGCTGGACCCAGCACGTCGCTCGGCCGCCATGGTGCCAGGCGTTGCGCCGCCGCCGACAAGCGGATGCGCGAATACACCCGCTGTGCCAGCGAAACCGCTGAGAACTTGGTGCGTGCAGTGGCAACCAATGCGCCATCGAGCTGCATCTGCGACAACGGCTCGACCAACAGCGCATCGAGGTGCCGTAACAGCGAATCGCGCAGCGGCGCAAAGCCGACACCGGGATAGGCGGCCTGCCAGTCCAGCTTCATCCACTCGCGCACCAGCGATGCATCGAGCGGGCCAGCATTGCCAAGCATCAGGTAGACGCGCGTTGCCTCGTATAAGAAGTCAGGGTTGTTCAGGTTGCCGAGCAACTGCGCTTCCAAGCGGTACATCAGGCGCGGCAGCAGCGCCCATTCCAGCGCATGCCGATACACTGCGCGCGCCGATGCGGACAGCTTGTCGCGCTGCGACAGCATGGCCGGCAACCATGCAGGTTCTGGCCCACCGCCGGGCAACGCGCGCGCCTGGTCCAGCAGTGGGGCGAGGCGCGGCAGATCATCGTCTGCGACTGGATCGAGCGGAAGGCCGCGGGCTGTCTGCGCATAGCCGGCCAACGCCTTCGTTGTTGCGTCGATCTCACGCTGGCCTGCACTGCGAACGTGCCACAGCACAGCAGCGGTCGCGACAACCAGAAGACCGGCGAGTGCGAAGCCTGCGATACGCAACGCCAGACGACGCCGCACCGCGGCAGGACTTTGCGAGACCAGCAACGCCTCGCGAAAAATCACCTCCTTCAGCAGCCGCTCAAGGAAATAGCTGCGCCCATGCGCCGGCTGCAGGCTTTGCCTGGAGGCCTGCTCCACACCAAGTGCGCGCGCCAGCGTGCCGGTCAGGCGGTCGAACGGCGTGCCTTCCTGAGCGCCGGAGGTGAAGTACACGCCACGCAGCAACGGTGCCGGATCGCTGTGCGTGCCGACGAACGCCGCCTGGAGAAACTCCATGAGCAACGGCGCCAGGCTGGCGAACTGGCCGGGAAACATCGCGATCCTTGCGCGTCGCTCGGCATTGCGCTCGGCCTGCATGCGATCGAACAGCCGTGCGTTCAGCTGATCCAGCAATGCTTGAAATTCACCGGGAAACGCCGCGACAACTTGCTCGTCGTCGTTGTTCACGAGGTCGAACGTCGTGCCCCACACCTGGGCGCATCCGTCGTGATCCAGGTCGTCGAAGAACTCGGTGAAGCCGGCGATCAGGTCGGTCTTGGTGAACAGCATGTAGACCGGCATGCGCATACCGAACCGCGCCTGCAGCTCATCGATCCGGCTGCGGATGGTGGTTGCATGCGCTTTGCGTTGCGCTGCGGTCGCCATGGCGAGATCGCTCAACGGGAACGCCACCAGAAGCCCGTTCAGCGGTTGCCGCGGTCTGGTCCGCTTAAGTAAATTCAAGAACCCATCCCAGCCGGCACGATCGATGCGCGCGTCGGAATCCTGTGTGGTGTAGCGGCCCGCCGTGTCGATCAGGACGGCGTCCTCGGTAAACCACCAGTCGCACAGCCGCGTACCACCGACGCCCGCAATCGCCCCCTGTCCTAGTTCGTCTGCCAAGGGAAAGCGCAGGCCGGCATTCAGCAGCGCCGTCGTCTTGCCGGCCCCTGGCGGACCGATGATCGCATACCAGGGTTGTTCGTACAGAGTGCCGCGACTGTGCTGCGCGTTCTTCAGCAGATCCAGCGCCGTGGTCAGACGATGCTGCAGGGCCTGAACTTCCTCGGTCTCTTCCGCCGACCGTGCCGCAATTCCGCGAGCGAGTGCCGCATCGCGGCGACGGTGTTGGATATCGAGGAACAGATTGCTGCCGCCCCATGACAGCAGCAGGGCACCGACGACAACGAGCCGCGGCCATTGTTCCTCGAAGCCAGGCAGCAATGGCGCGAGCAACCACACCAGGACAGCCAGCGAAGCAATGCCGACCAGGCTGACGATCCAGCGTGAAGTGAGGATGGTCATTCCTGGCGCTGCAGGACGATCTCGATGCGCCGGTTCCGCTCGCGGCCTTCTGCCGTGCTGTTGGGCGCGATCGGGTCGGCGGCGGCGCGGCCTTCACCCGAAACGCGTCCCTGATTGCTCAGGTTGGGTGCGATGACGTCGCGCACGGCATTGGCGCGCGCATCGGACAGCTGAAAGCTGGAGGGGAAGCGTACCGTGCGCACCGGCTGATTGTCCGCGTAGTCGAGCACGCGGACCGCACCTGGTTCGCGTTGCAAGGCCGCGGCCACGCGCTCGAGCAATGCCAGCGATGAGCGCTGCACGGAGGCGCTGCCCTGGGCGAATACCAGGTGCTCTGGAATGCGGATGATAACCGCCGTCGGCGTGCCGAACACGCTGATCGTCTGCGCATCAATGTCGGACTGAAGCCGGCTGCGCAGCCGATCGAGCGCGGTCGGTTCTGCGGGCGCCGGTGCCGCGGGCAATGGCTGCATGACGGCCGTCCGCACGACCACCGGCATACGGCTCGGAGGCGTCGCCAGTGCCCGCGCCTGCAGGCTGTCGGAGGCGGCATTCAGGCCGGATGAGGTCCAGAACAGCAGCCCGGCACAGATGGCGAGCGCGCCGGCCAGCGCTACCCAGACCGGAAGTTCGCGCCGGGTTCGATAGGGTGCAGCCACGCCGTGCCAGCGCCGCGAGAGCTCCTGCTCGGCCGCAGGCCGCCGCATGGCGATTGCCGCATGCACCTGTGCCCGAAGCTGATCCAGTTCCGCTGTGCCCCGCCCCTGGCGGTAACGCCCCATGAAGCCGAGAGAAAGGCAGAGGAACATCAGCTCGATCGCCGGCAAGAAGCGATCGGGCGTTCTCAGCATGTGGCGGAGCTGGTCGAAGAACTGGTCGGTGCCGTGGGCACCCGGATGGAGCGTGGCCACCAGCGTCTGATCGGCCCAGCCGCTGGTCGCGCCCCAGGGTGTATTCAGCACCACATCGTCGATGCTGGCACAAAGCGCGTAGTGCGCCGGCCGCAACAGGTCCATTGCGACGTTGGCCGCGCGGGCCTGCCGTTCAAAGCTCTGCAGGTCTTGCTGGACGCGGGTGCGCAACGCGCGCGGATCGGGCGCGCGGCGCATAACGCGCAGGCTCGACAGCAACTGCAGCACGGGGGAGGCCGCCGCCGTCAGCGATGAAACGGTGATCGCCGGGGCAGCAGGGTTGAACGTGGGCAGCGGCGCCGGTTTTAGGCCCGATGCCGGGGGCGGCTCAGGCGGTCGCCGGCCGCCCGGCGTCGGGCGAATTACAGTGCGATCGTCTTCCGGCTCGGAGAACGGATTATCGCTCAAAGGCCATCTCCCCGGCCGGCACTTCTACCGGTCGTATTGGACGAGGCCGTAGTGTTCCATCACCCATTTCAGCGTGAAGCCATAGTTGGGATCGGTCGCGTAGACACCTGTCAGCGCATCGGCGAAAGCTTCCGGGCTGGCCACCTGTTTCATGGCCTCCTTGTAGACCTGCGCTGTGGCCAACAGGCGTCCATGTTCGTCAAACGCCTGCGTCAGTGAATCGAACATGCGGAAGCGGGCGCTGATCCTGATGCTTTCGCCGTTGATCACTTCGCGCGTCGGACTTTCCACCGCCGGCTGATCGCCCGATGCCTTGATGCCGAACGGGTTGTTGCTGCCTGGCGGCATCGACGCGCCCCAGGCACTTTCCACCGCCCATTGTGCGACGGTCACCGAAGCCGGCACGGTCCATTTCAGGCGCGAGGCAATTGCAGCGTCGGCCACATCGGCCGGGACTTCGCCGAAGTGCCCGGTTGGGGTGGGTCGCGCGCCCTCGACCAAGGGCCTGGCGGCAAGTGCGTAATACGTCGCGCTGCCTGGATCGATGCGGCCCGATGGCGGCGTCATCTGCAGGATGGCCGCCTGATAGGTCTCGATGGCAAGCGTCGTGCCGACGTCCACAACCCCGGTCATCGCGAGTGGTGCATGCGGCCTGGGCAGCCGCTCGTTCAGCAGCGACTGAATGACGAACACATCGACCGGTGCATTGACGCCGCCGCGGCCGACGGAAGTGAAGATCGGCGGCGCGATACGACCCATTTCGTCGACGCTCAGCACCGTAGGAGATGGAACCAGACCCACGGTGTGATTACTGCACAGCCGTGGTGGCCGAAGCCAGTTGTTTGCGCAATCGCGACGGAGAATTGCCGGGGGCCAACCTGTCACCTAGGCTTACCCTCGCCCCTGGAGAGCCAATATGGACCGCGATATCGATACGCTTCTCGGCTTCGCCCCCGACTACGACGCGCCGATCCCTTACATGCAGCGGACCCGGGACTACTACGCGGCAATCGGCTACACGACACCGTATCGCTGGGCGCATTATGTCGAGACGCCATTCACCACGCTGCGCAAACCGTTGGCACAGTCACGGGTGACCATCGTCACCACCGCTGCCCCGTACCGGCCGGACAACGGCGACCAGGGTCCAGGGGCGCCCTATAATGGTGGGGCGAAGTTCTACCAGGTGTACTCCGGCGACACGTCGGAGCCGCACGACCTGCGGATCTCGCATATCGGCTACGATCGCACCCACACCACGGCCCGCGACAGCGGCACCTGGTTCCCGTTGCTGGCGCTGCGACGTGCCGTAACCGCCGGTCGTGTCGACGCCGTGACGTCACGCTTCCATGGCGCGCCGACCAATCGCAGCCACCGGACCACGGTGGAGACCGATGCCCCCGAGATCCTCCGCCGATGCCAGGACGACGGCGCCGATGCGGCGATCCTGGTGCCGAACTGCCCGGTCTGCCACCAGACATGCAGCCTGGTCGCGCGCCACCTGGAGGCGAACGGCATCGCCACCGTGGTGATGGGCTGTGCCAAGGATATCGTCGAGCACGCCGCCGTGCCGCGCTTTTTGTTCAGCGACTTTCCGCTGGGCAACAGTGCCGGCAGACCGCACGACCTGGCGTCGCAGGACCGCACGCTGGAGTTGGCGCTCCAGACGCTGGAGGCAGCACCCGGGCCGCGCACGACGATGCAGTCGCCACTGCGCTGGAGCGACGATGCGACGTGGAAGCTCGACTACCTGAACCTGGACCGCATTGCGCCGGAAGAACTGGCGCGGCGTCGTCGCGAATTCGATGAACAGAAGGCGGTCGCACGCACGCTGCGCGTGGAGAAGGCCGCGTGACACCTGGAACGCGCCCCTTCGCCAATGTCCGCGTCCTCGACTTTACCCAGGTGCTCGCCGGGCCGTACGGCAGCTATCAGCTCGCGCTGCTCGGCGCAGACGTCATCAAAGTGGAACGGCGCGAGGGCGAGGATATGCGGCGCACGCCACTGTCGCGCGAGTGGGCCGATCGTGGCATGGCGCCGTCGTGGCTGGCGATCAACGGCAACAAGCGCAGCCTTACGCTCGATCTGCAGAAGCCCGCCGCCGTCGAGATCGTCTCCCGGCTGGTGGCGCGCGCCGACGTCGTGATGGAGAATTTCCGGCCCGGCGTTATGGACCGGCTGGGGATTGGCTATCAGGCACTGCGCGCCATCAACCCAAAGCTGATCTACTGCACCATCTCCGGCTTCGGTGCGACTGGCCCATACCGGAACGAAGCCGGCTATGACGGCAAGATTCAGGCGTTGTCCGGAATTATGTCATTGACGGGACACAAAGAGATGGGGCCAACGCGCGCCGGCTTTGCCGTGTGCGACGTCCTGTCGGGCATGACCGCAGCGTTCGCCGTCTCCTCCGCGCTATATCAGCGCACGCACACCGGCGAAGGCCAGTTCATCGATGTGTCGATGCTGGAGGCGAGCCTCGCCTTCCTGTCCACACAGGTTGCAGACTTTACCGTTGCCGCCCACCGGCAGGAGCAGTTCGGCAACCAGGCGATCAGCCGCAAGGTCACCGCCAATCTGTTTCGTGCCAAAGAAAGCTGGCTGCTGCTGGCGGTGAACAATGATCGCCAGTATGAGGCCTTGATGACCGCGATCGGGCGTGCGGATACGCTCGAGGATCCGCGCTTCGGCGACTGGTTCCAGCGCAAGGAGCATGAGACGGCGCTGCGCGCGATCATTGAGGAGGCGCTGACGAGCGCTGATGCCAAGACCTGGGAGAGGCGCCTCAACGACGCCGGTGCGCCGTGCGCCAGCATTTGGCGCATCGAAGAGGTAATTGAGCATCCGCAGATTGTGGCACGCGGCGCGATGCAAACTGTCGAGACACAGTATGGTCCGCTGCGCCTGATGGGTTCGGGTTTTCTGATGGCCCATGGTGGCGGCAGGTTGGATCATGCGCCCCCGCCACTCGGGATCCATACAGACGAAGTATTAATCGAGGTTGGCTTTAGCCCAGATCAAGTGGCCGCGCTACGACAGGAAAGTGTAGTCTGATCTGAGATGCGCCTTGCGTTTCTGGCTTGTGCAACGGTGCCGATAATAGCAATTGCAACCAGCTCCCAGAGCTGAAATAAGACAACTCAAAGTCAAAGCGGGTGGTCCCTGCGTCCTTGGCCATAGAGTAGATAGGCTGCAGTGAACGGTGACAAGGGGGGTAGGGTGTGCGGTACATCATTCTGACAATCGTTTTGTGTGCCAGCTTCGCAGCCAGCGCCTCCGCTCAACAGCAACCAGCAGGCGAAGTTTATCGTGCGAACCAGGGTACGGTTGGCGTCATTACCGGAATGGAGGGCGGCACCTACGCACAGACTGCTGCCGACCTGACTATACTCGATGACGGGACGTTACGTGTGCTGCCGATTATCGGCAAGGGTTCGTTGCAGAATTTGAGCGATATTCTCTATTTGCGGGGTGTCGATGTCGGGTTTGTACAGGCTGATGCACTAACCTATGCAAAACAACACAACCTGTATCCGACCCTCACACAAAGTATTCGCTACATCGCCAAACTCTATGATGAGGAAATCCACGTTCTTGCCCGCACGGATATATCGAGCCTTCAGGATCTGAACGACCAGCGTGTCAACGTCGATGTGGCCGGCAGTGGATCGGCGATGACCGCCGAGATCCTGCTCGATGCCCTCAATATCAAGCCAAAGATTGAACATCAGAAGCAGGTCGATGGGCTCGAAGCACTGAAGCGAGGCGAAATTGCCGCGATCATCCAGGTCAGTGGCGCGCCGATGCCGCTGTTGGCGCGTCTCGGCGGCGCGGGCGGGCTGCACCTGCTGCCGATCGAACTGAACCAGGCGCTGGCGCAGACTTACCTGCCGGATCAATTCACCCATGACACCTACCCTGCGCTGGTGCCCGTGGAAGAAACGGTTCCAACGCTGGCCGTCGGCGACGTCATGGCGGTATTCGCGTGGCAGCCCCACACCGAGCGCTTCAACAAAGTGGCGCGGTTCGTGGACACATTCTTCAACAAGTTCGATCAATTCCTACAGCCGCCACGGCATCCGAAGTGGCGCGAAGTGAATCTGACGGCGGAAGTTCCGGGCTGGACACGCTTCCAGGCCGCTCAGGACTGGCTGGCGCAACATGCCAGACAGAACGTGGCCCAGGACACAACACAGGCGCGGTTCGCTGCGTTCCTGTCGGACGCCAAGGTCGGCGGCACCTTGTCCGATACCGCAAAGGAGGAGCTGTTTCGCCAGTTCCTATCCTGGGACAAGCAGCGGCAGGCCGCGCGCCCATGAGCTCGCTCCGTTCGGTTCTGCTGGCCGCCCTCGGGGCTGGCTTCATCGTGGTCTCGGCTGCGACGGCCCAGGCAGTTGATCCGTTAGCAAAGCAGGGTGTTGCGCCGGATAAGGCCAGTGCCGCGCTGCTGCAGAAGGTTGTGCAACAGATCGTTGCCGGTCGTACGGTCTCGCCACTGGAGGACAATGCGCTCGCCACCTGGGAGGGAATCCGCAAGCAGGCACAGGACTTGACCCAAGGCACAGCGCGCGCCTTGGAGGACTTCGTCAGCCTGTCTGAGAGCCGCGCCGAAACGGAACGTCAGGCCGGACGCGAGATGGTGGCTTTCGACCTGCGGGCATTCGCCGACATGGCGCAGGAGCTGTTGCAGCGCAGTTCGATGCACGCAGCCACACAAGATGCGCAAACCGCGGTTCAGGCGGGCCCGCTCCCGACCACCGCGCCCGTGACCGCCACGCCCCAGACCACCGGGCCCCAGACCACCGGGCCCCTGACGACCGCGTCCGTTACCACCGCGCCACTGGCCGACAATGTCCCGCCACCGCGGATCGAACCGGCGGCGGCACCGGTCAAGGTTCCGACCGGTGATACCATGTTCGCATTGGCGACGCCGAAGCCGCCGGCCCCGTTGCGCGCACCGCTGATGCAGGATCAAACAGCCGCGCAGCTGACCAGTCGCGGCGACGCTATGCTGGCGATCAAAGACATATCGGCCGCCCGCAAACTTTATGAGCAGGCTGCCAATCTCGGAAATGCCGCCGCGGCGAAGGGGCTGGCCCGGACCTACGACCCCGATTATATCCGCAAACTCGGCATCATCGGCATGCGCCCGGATGTGACGATGGCCGTCAGCTGGTACGACAGAGCCGCTGCGCTGGGCGACCGCGAGTCGGCGCAAAGAATGCAGCAGCTTGATGCGATGGCCGGAACCGAGCTACCGGGAAAGAATGCGCGTTAGCCGGCCGCCAAATCGCAGCATCGCCTCATTGCCATAGCGGCCGGCGACCTCGCTGACGTCAGTGGCGTGGCATACACTGACGCAATGGCCCGGTTGTCACGGGCGTTGCCAGCCACGCGCCAGTGGGGTGTCGAGTGAAGACGCTGCTGATTGTTTGGCACTCGCGCACCGGTGGAACGCGTCAGATGGCCGAGGCTGCTGCGCAGGGAGCGCGGAGCGAAGCCGGGGTTGACGTACGCCTGCTGCCAGCGCCCGACACCGATGGTCCGGATCTGCTCGCAGCGGATGGCTACATTTTTGCCAGTCCGGAGAACCTCGCAGCACTTGCCGGCACGATGAAGGAGTTTTTCGACCGGACCTATTATGCCGCGCTCGACCGTATCAACGGCCGTCCATACGCCACCCTGATATGCGCCGGGAGTGACGGCGAGAACGCAGCCCGGCAAATTGCACGCATCGTCACCGGGTGGCGACTGCGCGCGGTGGCCGATCCGCTGATCGTGTGCACACACGCGCAGACAGCACAGGCGATCCTGGCACCGAAACAGATTGATGCCAACGATCTGGGTAGGTGCGGGGAGATCGGTGCGACACTGGCTGCCGGTCTCGCCGCCGGCATCTTCTGACCGAACGGACGGACGCGATTGCGCAAACCGTAACCGCGCCTTGGCCGATGCGCCATGAACCGCGGCGCATCGGCGATATTGCGACCTTTAGTTCGTCATGTTGTAAAATTTGGCGGCATTGTCGCACGTGATCTTGCGCACATCCTCCGCCGACAGTCCTTGGAACTGCTCATCGATATACTTGGTCAATTCCGGCCAGATGCCATCTGTGTGCGGATAGTCCGAACCCCACATCAGCGTATCGACAGTCATCAGGTTGTTCACGTTGAGCAGCTTTGGCCCGATCGGGTCGAACTGGAACGTGGCCTTGCACTGCCGCTGCCAATATTCGGACGGCTTCAGCTTCATCAGGTCGCGGAAGCGATCCTCGAATTCGAAGTCCATGCGGTCGAGTGCGTAGGGGATCCAGCCGATGCCACTTTCGCCGAACGAGACCCTCAGCCGTGGGTAGCGCTCGAACACGCCGGCTCCAATCATCGCTGCCAGGATGTGGATGAGACCCATCTGGAATGCAGAGACGCCGGTGAACATCGCAGCACGGCGCACCTGGCCCGACGTCATCTCACGTGCACGTGGCGGCGTGGTCGGGAAGGTATGGAAGTGCAGCGGCAACTGCACCTCATCGACCGCCTTCCACAGCGGCTCCCAGCACGGATGCCACATCGGCTCCATGTCCCACGAGCACGATAGCTCCAGCCCCTTCAGGCCAAGTTTGGCGCAGCGGTGGATCTCCTGCACCGCCCATTCGATGTCGCCATAGGGCAGGCAGGCGAGACCAATGTGGCGATCCGGATAGTGGCTGCAAAAATCCTTCAGCCAGTCATTGTAAATCCTGAACATCTCGGCCGCGGCCGCATTGTCCTGCAGCTTCGACGCGGAGCCCAGGATGCCGAAAATAACCTCGGCGTCGACGCCGTCGCGGTCCATGTCCTTGGCGCGCAGATGCGGATCACTGACCCGGCGGATGTCCTTCTTGCCGTCCTCGAACAGGCCGGTCTCGGCCATGATATCGACGCGCCGGTTCTGACCGGGAACCAGCTTTGCGCCGCTGGGACCAACACCGTTCTTCAGGCCAAAATTGGCACCGTTCTTGGTAACCCACATCGGACCGTCCGGACCATCGGTCACATAGGGCATGCGGTCCTTCAGCTCGCGCGATGCATTCTCGGTAAAGAGTGTCGGCGGCATCCAAGGCATGTCGAGATGACAGTCAGCGGATATCCGGTTGTAGCGCATTACTGTTCCCTCCAAATGACATGATCCAGGCCAGTATCAGCTTCGGCTGATCGGCAAGACCTGGCAAGCATCTGACGGGTCGGTTTGCGTTCGGACGCTGCAGCCACCGGGCGAAGGCAGCAGGCCGCGAGACGCGCGGCGGCAGCCGGCCTAATAGCCGTACGGATAGGGTGCCGGCGGATAGTAAGCCGGCGGATAGTAGTACGGCGGATAATACACCGGAGGCGGTGCGTAGACGGGTGGCACCCCGATGAACACACCGCCACGCCAGCAGCAATTCCAGCGGCCCCCGTGCCACCCCCAGCTGCCACCGTGCCAGCCGGCCCCCCCTCCATGCCAGCCACCGCCGTGCCACTGACCGCCATGCCACTGACCGCCATGCCAGTCGGCGCGGGCGGCGGGTGGTACGGCAACCCCTAGGGCAGCGGCAGCAATTCCGAGACCGAGCAGCCGGGCGGCGAGAGTTGGTGCGGCACGCATGATGACACCTCCTGATCGGCAACGCCGATATTCGATGCAAATGCCGGCAGGTTTGTGGCGACGCTGCCAAGGTGGTCTACAATCTAGAGTTGCGACAAAATTGTTAACAACATCCACATTTTCACCTTGACACAGGGGCATGAGTAATTGTTTAATTTTCAACACAAGTTCGATAGTAGTATATTCTTTTCACTCTTTAGGTAGGCACGAAGATGGCCGAATTTGGTAGATTTGCCGATCAAAAATGGCGCGATAAATACGATCCTAGCTCAGAACGATACGATGCGGGCCGAGGCGGACCAGCTGACCGTCCGGCAGAGGACATCATCCTCGTCGGGCTGATTGATTCCGTTCGCTTTAGTCGTGACTGCCTGGTCCAGGCGCTGCGCGTCCAGTCCCCCGAATTGTCGATGCTGCCCTTCGGCAGTGTCCAGGAGTGCATCGATGCCGCGCGGTCGGATCTGCATATGATCCTGTATTATTCGCATCACGAGAGCTCATCGCAGCTGGCCGTTCTGCAACGGGTTCAAGCACTGCGGCAGGCGTTTCCAGAGACCCCGATCGTTGTGTTGTCGGACGCAAACGTCGCCTCGCAGCCGACGAGCATTCGCGACGCGATCAAGAGTGGGGCACAAGGGTATATTCCCACCGCCAATACCGCCATGCCGGCGGCGATCGCCGCCATCCGACTGGTGAAGGATGGCGGAACCATAGCTCCTGTCGAGGCGCTGCTGGGCAACCGCACAAGGCGCCCCGACCCCGAGGCGGACGAAACGTCTTCAGCACTGACACCGCGCCAGATGACCGTGCTGTCCCACCTGCGTGAGGGCAAGGCCAACAAGATCATTGCCTACGAATT
This sequence comes from uncultured Alphaproteobacteria bacterium, assembly GCA_963850535.1. Taxonomy (GTDB): domain Bacteria; phylum Pseudomonadota; class Alphaproteobacteria; order Acetobacterales; family Acetobacteraceae; genus JAMXLO01. The sequence goes on from CAWKMC010000060.1 coordinate 91,353, forward strand.
GGGCATGAGCGAGAGCACGGTGAAGGTGCACGTCCGCAACATCATGCGAAGGATGGGCGCGACCAATCGGACCCAGGCCGTCTACAAGTCGCAGCAGATGATGCAAAGCTCGGGGTTTGCCGGCTAGGAGACAAGCAGCCGGCCCCAGGTCGGCTGCCAAACCGGGCGACCCGCCATCGATCTGCAGCTTTACTCGATAGCGCCGAGCCTCGAGTACGATTTACCGCCGAAGAAGATCAGCGGGTCACCGTCCGGGCGTGAAGCGACGGCGACGACATTGCCAATGACAATCGACACCTCGCCTCGCTGCACGATGTCGTCGACCACGCAGTCGAATGCGCCAAGTGCATCGCAGAATACCGGAGCACCGGTGACCAGGACACGCCATTCGCCCTGAGTGAAGCGCGCCGCGCCGGAAACACCGGTCTTGCCACTGAACGCGTCAGCGACGTGCTCCGCGTTGGCGGGGAGGAAATTCACCGCGAAGTGGCGCCGCGACAGTATGCCGGCCAAAGCACTCGTCCGGTGGTCGACCGATACCAGCATCGTGGCTGGGCTGGCTGTCACGTGCGCCGCCGAAAGCCCCAGGAATCCCGTCGGGCCGTCGTCTCCTTCAGCAGTGACAACCGTCATTCCGGTGGCGCGCTGACCGAGCGCCATCCAAAAGGCCTTCGGGTCAATCGCATCGCCGCGCGTAACGGTCAGAGCTGTCATGCTTCTGCCTCCACTGCGGCCGCCCCCTAAGCTCCGACCTCGACTTGACCTCGTTGCGGACGCGCAGGGCAGACCCTCGGCCGAAGAGGCAACAGCCGCAGATATCGCAATATCTCCGGCTGGCCTCTGCTACCTCCGGTCTGAAGGTGGGCGCGGCGGCGAATGACGCCTAAGAACGCTTGTGCGCGCCTGCGTTGTGCGACGCGCCCGAAGACTGCGCCGTCTGCGTTCGAGTTGCTTGATGCGGAATTCAGTTCGCACGCGAAGGCCGGAGCTAAGGCGGCAAGCAAAAGCACGGCTGCGGTGACGAGGCGGATCATGCTCTCAATCCTCCTGTTGGCAATAGCCAGCATCGCATCAAGCCCACGCAGCCTGCAAGCCCAGCAGCTGCTCAGTCATCTTGGGCTCGCATCTTGGGCCCGCGGCGCGCGGAGCGTGGATGCCGTCACTGCAGCATTCGCTCCACTAAACCATGCGCCTCTCGAAATTTTACGGTACATAATGTTAAGACCCGATCTGCTGCACACGCACATGGTCGGCCCGGTTAGCCGTTCAGCCCTTGTAGTTCGGCCATTGGAGGGTGTCGCGGGACGCGCATGAGCCAGAGTGGCCTCGACGGTGAACTGCAAGAACGGCGATTGTCGGCCATACTGGCCGCGGATGTCGCTGGCTATAGCCGCCTGATGGGCGCCGACGAAGTCGGAACGCTCCAGGCATTGAAGGCGCATCGGCGGGTGGCGTGGACCCGGCGATCGCCAGCCATCGCGGACGGATCGTGAAGACCACGGGCGACGGCATGCTGGTGGAATTCGCGAGTGCGGTGGACGCGGTGCGCTGCGCGGTCGATGTGCAGCGGGGCATGGCAGAACGCAACGAACCCGGGCAATGACGAAGGCACCGGGAATGTGCGAAAGATCGCCGGTCAGATCGTCGGTAATGCCTTCGACCAGATAGTTGTCCGCGGCATCGCCGAAATTTTCGAACGGCAACACCACCATTGAAAGCCGCGGCAGCGCGTCGCCGGCTGTCCGCGCCACCCAAAACCAAGCGCCCGTCCCAGCGCCGAGCACTACCAGCACCGCCACCGCAGCAACGACGAGCCTCCGCACCATCCTCGTGGGTAAGCCCAACCGCACGGCACCTGCGTCATGCCGCACCCGAAAAACATGGATCGGCCGCGCAATATTCTTCGCACTGATCTCCCCGAGATCTTCGAAGCTGAACGCAAGCTTGTCCCGCACGGGATCGCGCACCGCGCGCGAGACGCAGATGCCTCCCGGCTCCGCCTGGTCCGATCATTTCGACCAGGCGATGAGCGATCTCCCCGCCGGGCAGGCAAGGTGGCTACGGGCGAATACGCTGAGGCAATTCCACTGATCGAGACTTCGGTGCGCCTCAATCCCGGGAGTCCGGTGATTCAGGACCGATATGCGTATCTGGCCCGTTGTGCGATCAATATTGGCCGCGACAAAGAGGGGATCGCCTGGGCCAAGCTTGCCCTTGTCGGCGATCTCACCGGATTTGAACGCAAAACTCTGCTCCTGTGGCAGGCTGCGGCCTACGCCCGCACCGGAGACCAGGAGGCCGCCAAGCGCGCGCTCGATGCGGCGCTGCGGATTAACCCCTTCGATACGGTGCGGGCACGCGCGCCCAATCGTTCCGAGACTTCGCCGGCGGATCGTGCTGTGTTCCGACGCATCCAGGACGCTCTGCGCACCGCCGGGCTTCGCGACCACGCGGAGCCGGATGCCGATTTCGGCGTTGCATCGGACAATGCGCTGCACGAGCCGCTCAAGGGTCAGACACCCACGACGGTGCCGGGCGCCACCACGGTGCGGACCAAAGAACTCACCGGAATGCTGGCCGAGCAAAAGCCGCTGGTAATCGATACGATGTGGCGTTCCTGGCATCTCTCTATCCCCGGCGCGGTCGGGCTGGAGGAAAGCGACGCTGGCGGCGATCTCGCAGACGCCACGCAGGACCGGGTCAGACGAAAGATGAACGAATTAACGGCCGGCGATAAGTCTAAGCCAATCCTCGCAATGGGCTTCAACTCGGAGAATTTCGGCGGCCGCAACCTGGCGCTCCGATTGGTGGCGCTCGGCTACAAGAACGTGTTCTGGTACCGTGGCGGGCGAGAAGCGTGGGAAGTGGCGGGACTGCCGGTGGAGGAGATGCGTCCGGCAGCGTGGTAAGGAAGTAAGGAATTCGCAAAGGCAAGATCATCGGCCCATGCGCCTTTTAAAATGCGCTGGATCGTGCGGACGGCTTCCCATGCGAGAGCTATCTGGTCACCGGCAACCGCGCCACGTCGAAAGGTAGAGGGTGGCGTGGCATCGCGTCTCAGAGCCCGGCTCATAGCGCCAGCGCAACCGCTGCTCTCTGCTGGCAGTCGGGCCGGTTTGACTCTGCGCGCTGCACCCGCCAATGATCCGCGCTTCCTTCTGGACCCGCCCCGAATGGTCGCGGGTGGGAGATCCATTGGGCGAATGAACGACAACAAGAAGGCCGCAAATCAAATGATTTCCGCGCTGCTACCGAACTACGCTCGTGCCGACCTCGCCTTTGAGCGGGGCGAAGGCGCCTGGCTGTGGACGGTGGACGGGCGACGACTTCTAGATTTCGGCTCGGGCATCGCCACCGCTTCGCTCGGCCATGGTCATCCGCATCTGTCCAAGGCGATCGCCGACCAGGCCGCCAAGGTGATGCACGTATCGAACCTCTATCGCATCCCACAAGCCGAGCGGCTGGCGCAGCGGCTGGTCGATGCGACGTTTGCTGACAGCGTGTTCTTCTGCAACTCGGGCGCGGAAGCGAACGAGGGCATGATCAAGATGATGCGCCGCACGATGTACGACGCCGGCAAGGGCGAGCGCTTCCGCTTCGTCGTGTTCGAGGGCGCCTTCCACGGCCGCACGCTCGCCACGCTGGCCGCCACCGGCAACGCCAAGTACCTGGAAGGCTTTGGCCCGGTTGTCGATGGCTTCGACCAGGTGCCGTTCAACAACATGAACGCGGTGCGCAACGCGATCGGCCCGGCAACCGCCGGCATCATCGTCGAGCCGGTCCAGGGCGAAGGTGGCGTGCGCCCAGCCGACATGCAGTTCCTGCGCGACCTGCGCGCAGTGTGCGACGAGTACGGCATCATCCTCGGCATGGACGAGGTGCAGTCGGGCATGGGTCGCACCGGCAAGCTGTTCGCGTATGAATGGGCCGGCATCACCCCCGACGTCATGTCGGTCGCCAAGGGCATCGGCGGCGGCTTCCCACTCGGCGCAGTGCTGGCGAAGGAGCAGTTTGCCCAGGCGCTGAAGCCCGGCACGCATGGCACCACCTTCGGCGGCAATCCGCTCGCTTGTGCCGCCGGCAACGCAGTGCTCGACGTGATTCTTGCGCCCGGCTTCCTGGAGGAGGTCCAGCGCAAGGGCAGTAAGCTGCGCACCGCAATGGACGCCCTCGCACGCGAATTCCCGCAGGTCTACGAGGACGCGCGCGGCATGGGCCTGCTGCAGGGCTTGAAATGCGCGCTGCCGGTTGGCGAAGTGCAGGCCGCCTGCGCCGCCGAGGGTCTGATGGCGATCACCGCGGGCGAGAACGTGCTGCGTCTCGCACCACCTCTCGTGATCACCGATGCCGACCTTGATGACGCGATCGGCATGCTCCGTCGCGCCACACTGCGTGTGCTGCCGTCGAAGGCGAAGGAGGCGGCGAAGTGAGCGCCTCGCTTCGCCGCGCCGAGCGCGCGGAGGGTCAGTCCAGCGACAGGGTTGCTGGGCTGCGCCACTTTCTCGATCTGCGCGATTTCGACACTGTCGCGCTGCGGCAGATGCTGGACGTCGCTGTCAACTACAAGCGTGCCGGCGTCTCGTCGCGACCGTTGGCAGGCAAGACGCTGGCGCTGATCTTCGAGAAGCCGTCTACCCGCACGCGTGTCTCCTTCGAGGTCGGCATGCGCCAGTTGGGCGGCGACGTCGTGGTGCTGTCTGCCCGCGACATGCAAAGCGGTCGCGGCGAGACGCCGGCCGACACCGCACGCGTGCTGTCGCGTTATGTCGATGCGATCATGTTGCGCACGGACGACGTGGCGAAGCTGCATGAGCTGGCGCATTTCGCAACCGTGCCGGTGATCAATGGCCTCACCGATACGTCGCATCCCTGCCAGCTGATGGCCGACGTGATGACCTTCGAGGAGCACCGTGGGCCGATCGCCGGCGAGGTCGTGGCCTGGTGCGGCGACGGCAACAACGTCGCGCGAAGCTGGATCGAGGCAGCGGTACGGTTTGGCTTCACGCTGCGGTTGGCCACGCCGGAGACACTGCGTCCTCCGGAGGACCTGCTTGCCTGGGCTCGAGCGCAGGGTGGGCGGATCGAACTGACCCATGACCCCGAGGAGGCGGTCGCCGGCGCGCGCTGCGTGGTGACCGACACCTGGGTGTCAATGGCCGACGACCCCAACACCAATCGCCACAACCAGCTGGCGCCATATCGCGTAACCCCCGCGCTGATGGCAAAGGCGGCACCGGATGCGCTGTTCATGCATTGCCTGCCGGCGCATCGGGGTGAAGAAGTCAGCGCCGACGTGATCGACGGGCCGCAGTCGGTGGTTTTCGACGAAGCGGAGAACCGCCTGCATGCTCAGAAGGGCGTGTTGGCCTGGGTATTGGGCGCCGTCCGCTAACTTGCGCCAAACGGTCCCGCCCCTAGTGGTGGGGCGGGGCCGTCTGCCCCTCACCGATTGCGGTGTGACAATGCACCGTTGTCGCAAGCCGGCCGCCGATTGCACGAGAAGACCACTCCGTCCTTGCCGGACCGTCGTCGCGATGAGGTGAGCAGCCTCATTCGAATGGGCGACCTGTCAAGGCCTTTGCTGCGCCGCAGCACGACCCCTTATACGGACAGAAACGGCAGGAGTGCTGACTGTCATGAAGTGGTCGCGCGAGTTGCGGATCGCCCGCCGCAGCATCCGAACCGCCCTGAAGGCGGCGTCTGCGATGGCGGCGTCGAATATCGTGGCTCCGCCAGACACACGCCATTCGGCATTGTTCGAGGAAGAGGGGTTCGGCAGCAATCCGGGGCGGTTGCGCATGCTGGTCCATCTGCCGACCGATCCGCCCCGGCGGGGTGCGCCATTGATCGTGTTGCTGCACGGCTGCGGCCAGAGCGCCGCAAGCTTCGCGGCCGAGGGCGGATGGACTGCACTTGCCAATCGTCTGGCCGTGCCGCTGGTGCTGCCGGTGCAATCAGAGGACAACAACCAAGGGCGATGCTTCAACTGGTTTCGCCCGATGCATACCTCGCGCGGCCAAGGCGAGGCATTGTCGATCCGTCATATGATCTCCAGCGCGATCCAGCGGTTCGGCTCTGATCCCGAGCGCGTGTTCATTGCAGGACTTTCGGCGGGAGGCGCCATGGCTGCCGCATTGCTTGCGTCGTATCCCGAGGTATTTGCCGCTGGTGCTGTGTGCGCCGGTTTGCCGGTGGGAGCGGCGAACGGCCTGTCCGAGGCCTTGCGGCATATGGCAGAGGCTGGGCCGAAGCGGTCTCCCGCCGGTTGGGCCGATGAGGTGCGCCGCGCCGCGCCGAGCGGCTATCGCGGGCCATGGCCTAGGCTCTCCATCTGGCATGGCGCCGCCGATCGCGTCGTTGACCCGGAAAATGCCAGGTTGCTCGCCACGCAATGGGCCACTCTGCACGGCATTGGTCTGGAACCGACGCAAACCGAGCAGCTCGGCCGCATCAGACACGATCAGTGGCTGATGCAGGGCAGGGCAGTCGTGGAACTGTGTTCACTCGGCGCACTGGGTCATGCCTGGCCGCCAGCAGCGGTGGAACCGATCGCCCGGTTTTGGGATATCGCAGCTTAACGCCGGCGCAACCCTATCCGAGCAGGATGGTGTCGGAGGCAGCGCGCATGCCAAACGATCTCGGCACCAACGACGTCATCGTCGCGGACAACGATTCCATTATCCGTGGCATCTTGCGGTCGGTGCTGGAAGCCGAAGGATTCACGGCGTTGTCCGCAGTGAACGGCGTCGAGGCGATCGACCTCGCCATGCGCACCCGCGCGCGGCTCATCATCCTGGATTACAAGATGCCCAGGCTCGACGGGGTTACCAGCTGCGCGGAGATCCGCGCGCTCGACGGCTACGCCGAGGTCCCGATCCTGATCCTGACCGCGTTCGATGACGCCGCCATTCGTCAGAAGGCTGAGCGCGCCGGTGCCACGGCATTTCTGGCCAAGCCTTTCACGCCGGTCGATCTGTTACGGACGATTGCACGGCTGGTGGGGCCCTCACCTCGGAAGGGTCACGCTCCGGCGGGACTGGCGGAGCCGACGGCCGTCATCTGGAATCGGCGGCAGGAGCCGGCGCCCTTGTTCGGCGAGCCAGTCGAATTTTCCGAAGGTCGGCGCGTATTGGGTATTTGCCGTACCGATCCAGTTTCAGGACGTCATAAGCGCCTCAAGTGATCGTCGGCGCCGCAGCTCGGACAAAGTCGCCAGAGCAACGCGCCTGATCTCCCTGGCGTCGGCGTTACCACTCACCAGCGCGGTTTCATACCGACTTGCAGCTTCCGCCAGTCGCCTGAAGCCCAGTGTTCCTCCGCTGCCGATAAGCTCGTGCACCGATTCAGCGAGCTCCTCGCACGAGGCCGTCACGGTGGGGTCCTCGATGCGGCGCAGCAATGCTTCGAGCCGCACTGCCAGTTGGTCGAGCAGACGCTCGACAGCGGTCTCACCCATTGTCGTGACAAGCTGGTCCATGATGTCAGGATCCATGGCAGAGACGACGTGCGACTGCGTTGCGGGTCTTCGCGCGGCGGCGCGTGCAACAACCGTAAGCAACTCCGCCTGAGTGAAAGGCTTTGCGAGGTGATCCGTCATGCCGGCGCGACGGCACTCCTCGGCATGGTGATCGAGTGCATTTGCCGTAGCCGCCACGATGGGCACGCTGCCGTGCGGTCCATCCAGCGCCCTGATGGATCGGGTCGCCTCGAGCCCGTCTACGCCCGCCATCCGCATGTCCATCAGCACCACGTCGAAGTCTTGCGCGGCCGCGATCTGCACCGCTTCAGCACCGTCCTGTGCCTCGGTAACGTGATGCCCAGCCATGCGCAGGAATGACGCCGTCACTTCCCGGTTGATGTCGGAGTCGTCCGCCACCAGAACCTTGAGAAGACGGTCGGGTGCAGTTGTCGTGATATCAACGCGGGTGTCGCGCTCCTCGGCCGCAGCGGGAAGCTCCAACCAGAACACGCTACCGCCAACGGGATTGTCGCGGTGGCCCATATGGCCGCCCATCAGATGCGGGACATCTTTGGAAGCCCTTGATCTTCCTATGTCCGCAGCGCTTACCGAATGAATATGATAAAAACCGGGGCACTAGCGCGGCACACTGCTGAAAGCCATTGAACGCAAGGACGCACGAGTGCATGTTCTTCTGCGGACATCGAGCGGACATAGGGCAATGGCTAGACAGACAGTCACGCGACCCTTGGGCAGCGGACGGCATGCTGACCACGGCTCTCGTTAAACGGCTCGTGGCGGCACCACCAGCCAAGGGCAACAAGCGTCGCCCACATCGCGGCGGTGGTATGGGCGGGTTTGAACTCGTCATCACTTCCGCAGGCGCAGGCGCCTACGCCTATCGCTACAGAGACAGCAGTGGCCGCGAACGCTACTACACGATTGGTGACGCGAAAGCTTGGCCATTGGCCAAGGCCGAAACGGAATACCACAAGCTCCGTCAGCAAGTGGAGGCTGGTGGCGATCCGGCTGCCGAGCGTAAAGGCCAACGTGACGCACCCACGATTGCTGACCTCGCCGAGCGCTTCCGGCTCGAACACATGCCCAAGCTGCGCCCGACCACCCGCAAGGACTACTTGCATATCCTCGATAAGCTGATCCTGCCCGCGTTGAAGAACGTCAAGGTAAGCGGCCTGCGGCATGTCGATGTTGAACGGCTGCATAGCAAGGTTGCCGAGCGCGCACCGTACATGGCGAACCGCATGCTGGGAGTTTTATCAAAGATGCTGTCCCTCGCCGTGCGTTGGGAACTGACCAGTACCTAATCCCTGCGCCGGCGTCGAACATGCGCCCGAACACCAACGGCGGCGCTATCTGTCATCGTTGGAGATTGCCAAGCTGGCGGCTGAGTTGGATCGCTCACCCGAGCAGATCAGCGCCAACGCCATTCGGCTCATTCTGTTTACTGGCGCGCGGCGCGCTGAAGCACTGAGCGCGGAGTGGAGTCAGATCGACCTTGCGGCTGGCCTCTGGATCAAACCGGCCCGCAGCACCAAACAGAACAAGGAACATCGGGTACCATTGAACGCTCCTGCGCTTGCCCTCCTTACTAAGATGCGCGCGGAGGCGCCACCCAATCAGACGTACTTGTTTCCGTCCGGCATTGGCCACCTGATCGATATCCGCACCATGTGGGAGGCGATCTGCCGCCGGGCGAACATCCCCGACGCACGCCTGCATGATTTGCGGCATACTTTCGCAAGCACGTTGGCGACAGCTGGCCTGTCGTTACAGATCATCGGCGAGTTGCTGGGCCATGCTAAGATCACCACGACGCAAAGGTATGCGCACTTACAAGATGATGCCGTACGTGCCGCCACCGAACGGGCTGGCAGCATCATTAGTAGTGCGCTCGACCCACCCGCCGAAGTCATGCCATTCAAAGAAGCGCGGCTATACGGGTTCTAGGATTTGATCCGTCGGCGGCTTAAAGCGAGGGAAGCAAGAATGGCGCAGAAGCCGAGCGAGCCGGATAATAAGGCAAGCGCGCGTCTCACAATCATGCACATCACCACGGGTACCGGCACGCCACCGAACGTGGCGCGCACCGAGGGGCCGCGTGTCGGCCCTTGGGGCGATCCTGAGATCAGAAGGCGAGTTGCTGCCTACAAAGATGCAGCCGGGGCAGGCGCCACTGTCCATGGTGCCGTGCAGGCGGTCTGGCGCAACAACCAGGATAGAACGAGGTGACTAAAGGTGGAGGCAATGGCCGTGCACCTTGGCATCCAAAAGACAAAGCGCGGCAAACCGGGGAAGTCGCCCGCCATTTGAGTTTGCCAAAAAATTCGCTGGCAATAACTTAGCGTATCGTTATCACTGAAAACATGGCCGATATAGCCGCTCGCCATTGAACGCAGAGGAATACCATGGCGAGCTGACCGCAGACGTAATCGCTGCGCTGCGCGCCGAAGTGATCGGACGCCGGCAGCCAATCGCAGTGATAGCGCAATTGAACGATGAGACCGAGCGCTGCGTTTACCAAAACCTTGATCGCTACGATATCTCGTTCATAAAGGCTCGGCGCTCCTCCGCTATATTGATCCAGTGGAGTGACGCTGAGAAGCGCGCTAAGCGTATCCGCAAGCCGACTGGTCGCTGCCGCCACCACGCCCTGTTGGCCGGCCGCGCAAGTCCTCCAAGTGATTGGCCGATGTGGCGGATTGATCATGGCAAAATTCCTTGGCTGGAACTCCGAAGACGGCGAACCCGAACCGCTGAGCCTCAAGGCTGTTTACACGATCGACGCTTTCACACCCCTCGCGCTACTGCGCCGCGATACGATAACCGTCGAGCTGTCGCCGCACGAAGTGTGCCTGCTCATCGAGATTATCGAGCGGCGCGCGGGGAAAGCCGCACTGGGGGCCGGCGATGACGGACTTCTCCGACTTCCTTCTCCAGCG
>CAWKMC010000061.1:0-14220 GCA_963850535.1 uncultured Alphaproteobacteria bacterium
CCGGGCGAGGCAAGCGGCGTGTGGCTTGCAAGCGCGTCATGTAACGTCGTTGCCAGCGTTGTCGCATCGCCATGACCGTCTACATGCATGTAGAAGGTTGCCGGCTGCGCCCGCAGCAGATGGTTGTGTATGGCTGTTATCGCAATGCCGCCCGCGAGCAGCTCCGACATCACCGGGTTGATCTCGTCCTCGGTCAACACTAGATCGCCCATCACCATGGCCATGTCGCCATCGGACTTGAACGCCAGCCAGCCACCCAGGGCGAGGGCCGGCAACAGCGTCACGCCATCGAGCGTCACATGCAGATCAGAACGCGGGAAGCCGTAGCGATGCACGTCGCCTGGCAGCGCCGCGCCTGACCTCCCAAGAATCTGATCGACCTTAGCCCAATCCGAAGCTGCCATCACTGGCGTTGAGAGAGTGGCGGCAAGCACGACGGCAGATGCGACTCGCATGACATGTCTCCTCGCAGTTCAGAATATGACGACGTTGCTGATTGTGGGTGAGCCGAGAGCAATGAGCCCGACAATTGTGCCCAAGGTCATGACGCCACCCCGAAAGCGAGCTGCAGCGCCACGCCCGCGAGCGAGCAGGCAAGCAAAGTGTGCATGATGCCTACTTTGAACCGGAAAATTGCAACCGCCGCCGCGATCGCGAGGATCGCGGCCACGATATCAAGGCTCGGCAAAACAGGTATGCTCAAATTGAAGCCAAAGCCTTGCCACACGAAAATATCGCGAAAGATCACGTGGATGCCGAACCATACGGCAAGATTGAGAATGACCCCGACCACAGCCGCGGTCACTGCAGACAGTGCGGCGCCAAGCGCACGGACGCCACGCAGAGCCTCCACGTAGGGGGCACCAAGAAAGACCCAGAGGAAGCAGGGCGTGAAGGTCACCCAAGTGACGAGCAAACCTGCCAGTGTGGCCGTCATTAGCGGAGACAGCCCGTCTGCTGTGCGGTAACCGGCAAGGAAGCCGACATACTGCACCACCATGATCAGTGGACCTGGTGTGGTTTCCGCCATACCGAGGCCGGTGAGCATTTCGCCGGGCTGAAGCCACTGGTACGTCTCGACCGCCTGCTGTGCGACATACGCCAACACGGCGTATGCCCCGCCAAAGCTGACGACCGCCACCTTGCTGAAGAATATCGCAAGCTGCGTTAAGATGTTTTCGGAGCCCAGGAATACATAGAGAGCGATGACTGGCCCGAGCCATAGCGGCAGCCACACAGCGACGACCTTCATGGCTCTGGTTACGGACGGTCGTGCGTGATCAGGTATCTGCTCGCCGAGCAGATCATCGTCCCGCTTGCCATGGCTCGCATTGCCGCCAATAGCGTAGCCGGCTCGATGTGCAGCCAACCCAATGAGTGCCGCAGCCGCTACCACCAGCGGGAACGAGATCGAGAAAAAGAACAGTGCGACGAACGCTGCAGCAGCGATGACCACGGCAAGCGGCGACTTCAAGGCTCGGCGGCCAACTCGCAGCACGGCTTCGATAACCACCGCCAGCACGGCTGCCTTCAGGCCAAAGAACAGGCCAGCCACGAAGCTGACATTGCCCCAGATCACATAGATCCAGCTTAGCGCCATGAGCGAGATCACGCCTGGCACAACGAACAGCACGCCAGCCACGATACCGCCACGTGCCCGATGCATGAGCCAGCCGATATAGATTGCCAACTGCTGCGCTTCAGGCCCTGGCAACAGGTGGCAATAGTTCAGTGCATGCAGGAAACGGCTTTCGGAGATCCAGCGTCGCTCCTCTATGACGATGCGGTGCATGACGGCGATCTGCCCGGCGGGGCCGCCGAAGCTCAGCAGCGCAACCTTGATCCAGACGCGCAGCGCTTCGCCAAAGCTCACGCCATGGGCACCAGTCGCGCCATCGACAGTTCTGCCCGCGCCATTGCCTACGACCGCGGGGTGGGCCTCCGCCACCTATGCCACCTTGCTGGAGGCCGGCGTCCAATTGTGCGTTTCCCCCTGCAGTGAACGACACCACGTATAGAGCGCGTCGTAGATGATCATCCCCTGTTCGAGCATCGCGTGGTCGTCCGTGAAGTTGGCCGACAGGCCGAGAGAGATCGCCAGCAATCCGGCCGCCTGCGGTGCCAGCTCCGGCCGCGCCGTGTCGGCGCCACGCACGATCACTGCCAGGCGGTCAAGCGCCGGTTCGTGCAGCCGATAGTGGTCAAGGAAGGCATCGAAGCTGCATTGTTCGCCGTGGTGCGAAAACGGTTCTGCGCCCGGGATGTCATAGGGCGTTGCGCCAGTCTCCTTGGCGACGGCGAACACCTGCTCGGTCGGCACGTAGATGAACTCGGCATCTTTGGCGATGAAGCGACGGATCAGCCACGGACAGGCGATACGGTCGATCTTCGGCCGCTCGCGCGTGACCCATTTGCTGGGCATGCTTGCCTCCCCTTGTCACGCCTGGTCGTTGATATACATGAACCAGTATGAGATACAAGTGTCTCATGGTCACTAAATCGAGCGCGGCTGAACCCGCTGAGCTGGCTGCTGTTGCTGCACCAGCTTCCGGCCAAGCCAGCCTACGCGCGGGTCAAGCTTGGCGACGCCTGCAAGCCTTGGGGGCGGTGGCGGTAAAGAACGCCGTCTACGCCCTGCCGGCCGGTTCTCAGGCGCAGGAGGACTTCGAATGGGCACTGAAGGAGATAACGGGCGCTGGCGGCGAGGGCATGATCGTGGAGGCCCGGCTGATCGATGGGTTGTCGGACGATGCGGTGCGCGGACTGTTCAATAGCGCACGCGAAGCCGACTATCGTGCGCTCGCCAAGGAAATCCGTGCGGTGGGGAAGGATGCCCCACCCGCGCAGGTGGCGCGGTTGCGCGCGGAGGCGGCGCGGATCGTTGCGATCGACTTTTTCGGCGCCAACGGGCGGGAGGACGTGGAAGCACGCCTCGCCGCGCTGGCGGTGCTGGATGCAGCGCCTGTGCGAGCCACCAAGCCGCTGGTGTCAGGCTCCGGCCATGTCTGGGTCACGAGGCGCCAGGTCCATGTGGATCGCATCGGCTCTGCCTGGCTGATCCGGCGAGTTCATCGATCCGGAGGGCACGTTCAAGTTCGTGCCGGCGAAAGGCTACAAGCCGCGCTCAGGCGAGCTGCGGTTTGACATGTTCGAGGCGGAGTACACGCACGAGGGCGATCGCTGCACATTCGAGATGCTGTTGCAGAAGAGCGGCCTCAACGAACCAGCGCTCACGGCCATCAGCGAGATCGTGCACGATATCGATCTGAAGGACGGCAAGTTCGCGCGCGCGGAAGCTGGTGGAATTGCGGCGTTGATCGACGGTCTCGCTCAGGCTGACATCTCGGACCAGGAACGCGTGGAGCGGGGCGCGCAGTTGTTCGACAACCTGTACGCACCTGTTCAGAAAATCACGGCGCTGAAATGCCTGCTCCGCCGTTTCGCTCGATGCGCTCTTTCATTGCGTTCCTCGAGGGTCGCACTCGGTGGTTTCGGCAGCGGCGTCGTCTGGGCGCGTCGCATAGCGGTCGAGCAACGCTGATGGATCAGCGAAGAGAAGTTTTCCGACATCCTGAGCCATTCGCCAGTTCATGCCGGGGCCAAATGTCATTGGCATCGCCGTGTGCGTGGGCGCCAGGGTGCGGGGATTGATCGGAGCGATCGCTGCTGCCTTGCTTCGTGCTTATACCGTTGACGATCGGGTTCCTGCTTGGGGTGCTTTACCTTGAGCACACGCATCTTGCTGTCCTGCAAAGGGTGCTTAGCGGTGTTTCCTCGGTCGCCGCCGGCATGCTAATTGCGACAGGGATCAGAATGCTGCTGCCTCACCGCGGCCGCTCACAGGCATGGATTGTTGCTGGAGGTGCCATCATTGGTTTAGCCCTCGCGAAGCTGCCGCTGCTTGTTGTTCTGCTCGGGACAACCTGCCAGGCTAAAGTTACGCCAGCAGCTTGAACACGAGCACCCGGCGCCCCAAATGCTTAGCACTCCCACGACGAGAGTGCCAGAAAGTCTGCACCTGAAGCGTGCAGGCAAGGCATGGGGCAAGTCGACCGGCCTTCGTCGGCTGGCACCAGGTTAGTCAGAATCCAATGAAATTTCGTCCGTTGCACGATCGGGTGGTGATCCGTCGCCTCAATGCCGAAGGGAAGACTGTGGGCGGCATCATCATTCCTGATACTGCTCAGGAAAAGCCGATGGAGGGTGAGGTCATCGCTGCCGGTCCAGGAGCCCGCAACGAGCAAGGCCAGATCGTCGCCCTCGAGGTGAAGTCTGGCGATCGCATCCTGTTCGGTAAATGGTCGGGCACCGAGGTAAAGCTCGACGGCGAGGAACTCCTGATCATGAAGGAGTTGGACATCATGGGCATCATTGAGGGCAACCCAGTGGCCAAGAAAAAGGCCGCGTAACCAGCCCGTAGCATCGATTTCAGGAAAGATAAGCAAATGGCAGCGAAAGACGTTCGGTTCGGCGATGATGCCCGTCAGCGGATGACGCGCGGCGTTGATATACTTGCCCGGGCGGTGAACGTCACACTCGGTCCGAAGGGTCGCAATGTGATCCTGGACAAGAGCTATGGCGCGCCGCGCATCACGAAGGATGGAGTGACCGTCGCCAGGGAGATCGAACTCTCCGACAAATTCGAGAACATGGGCGCGCAGATGGCGCGGGAGGCCGCGTCAAAGACCAACGATGTCGCTGGTGATGGCACGACCACCGCGATCGTCCTGGCGCAGGCAATCGTGCGCGAGGGCGGCAAAGCGGTTTCCGCCGGGTTGAATCCGATGGATGTGAAGCGCGGCGTTGACAAGGCGGTTGTCGCGCTGGTCGACGAACTGAAGAAGCGTAGCAGGAAGATCACCACCCAGGCGGAGACGGCGCAGGTCGGCACGATCTCGGCCAATGGCGAGGCCGAGATCGGCCAGATGATCGCCGAAGCGATGCAGAAGGTCGGCAACGAGGGTGTCATCACGGTCGAGGAAGCCAAGGGCATGTTGACGGAACTCGACGTCGTCGAGGGCATGCAGTTCGACCGGGGCTACATGTCACCCTACTTCGTCACCAACGCTGAGAAAATGAATATTGAGTTGGATCAGCCCTACATCCTGATCCACGAAAAGAAGCTCTCCGGATTGCAGCCCTTGCTGCCGTTGCTGGAGGCGGTGGCGCAATCGGGCCGCCCGCTGCTCGTTATCGCCGAAGATGTCGAGGGTGAAGCCCTCGCAACCCTGGTGGTGAACAAGTTGCGCGGCGGACTGAAGGTCGCCGCGGTCAAGGCGCCTGGCTTCGGCGATCGTCGCAGGGCGATGCTCGACGATATCGCAGTACTCACCAGCGGCCAGGTGATCAGCGAAGAGCTGGGCACAAAGCTGGAAAATGTGACACTCGATATGCTCGGCAACGCGAAGAAGGTGCTGATCGACAAGGAGAACACCACCATCGTCGAAGGCGCCGGCAAAAAACAGGATATCGCCGGACGCTGCACGCAGATCCGGGCGCAGATCGAGGAGACTACCTCAGACTATGATCGCGAGAAGCTGCAGGAGCGGCTGGCGAAACTTGCCGGCGGCGTTGCAATCATCCGTGTCGGCGGTTCCACCGAGGTCGAGGTGAAGGAGCGCAAGGACCGCGTCGACGATAGTCTGCACGCGACCCGTGCGGCCGTGGAGGAAGGGATTGTGCCGGGCGGCGGAGTTGCCTTGGCCCGTGCGTCGTTGATCCTTGCCAAACTGAATGCCGAGAATGACGACCAGCGCGTCGGCATCGAGATCGTGCGCAAGGCAGCGCAGATGCCGCTGCGCCAGATCGCCGAGAACGCCGGCGAGGACGGCGCCGTGATCTCTGGGAAGACCCTCGACAAGGACGAGTACAACTGGGGTTTCGATGCGCAGGCTGCCGAGTTCAAGGACTTGGTCAAGGCCGGCATCATTGACCCCACCAAGGTCGTGCGATCCGCATTGCAGCATGCAGCTTCGGTCGGTTCTCTGATGATCACCACCGAGGCGATGGTGGCAGAGCGGCAGGAGAAGGCTCGGGTCGGCAACGGATCGTCCCACGGTATGGACGATACAGGCGACTGAGCGAAGCGAGGGCTGCACGAGCCCTCTAGGAGGGACCGATGGTCGATCAGGACGCACCTGATCCGCAGTTCGACGCGATGACCTCTCGTCTCTTGCGTCGCGAGGCACTGCGCCGCGCAGCCGAAGAGCTTGAACACTATGACGGGGCCAGGGCTGGAGGAGGCCCTGGCACGCATCTCGACTGAGGTCACCGAAGAGGCTGCCTACCGGCGTGCGACTGCCGCCGGGAAAGTTGGCCACACCGATGCGGCACTGAGCCGAAAGCTACCGGGACAGAAATGATCGCCGCATGGCGCGTGAGACCATCTATCTCGTCCAGGCATTCAAAATCGGCAAGGGCGCACGGCTGAGTGCCGACACGCCGATACGGTGCAAGTCATCGGACACTGCACGCAGGACAGCGGAGAATCTCGCCACAACCAAGGCAGGTGTCGTCACATTTGCGACGTCAGGCGACGCTGAGCTGGGCGAGTACGACGAAGAACCCACGATCATCTTCAAGACCGGCCGCCTACCGGCGCCGTTCGAGGAGGCATGAAGGCGGAGCAGAGTCGCGTCGGATAGGTGCGCCGTCCACAGGTTCCTCGCTGTGCATGGGCGCGTGCCGCTACATGATATCACTCACTCGCTTTGCATCCTCGGTCGCGCATCCTCGCCTCGCCCTGGGTCAGTCGGAAACCTGTTCGCGAAGAGCTGTTCAGCGCCGAACGCCTCGAGGAGCACGCACGAAGCCTCGCGGTTGCGCAAACAGTTGCGCCGAGGCCGACCAAAGGTCGTCCATTGTCAGGGCGGCTCGCCGACAATGGCACTGTCCTGCTCCACGCCTATCGCACGATCTCCAGATCGATCGGCGAAGGCCGCGCCATTACGCCAGCAGCCGAGTGGCTGGCCGATAACTACTACCTCGTCGAGCGCGAGATTCAAGAGATCCGCACTGCACTGCCGCCCGGCTACTACCGGCAACTGCCGAAGCTGGCCGACGGTCCGTTCACGGGATACCCGCGGGTGTTCGGCGTGGCCTGGGCCTTTGTCGCACACACCGATAGCCACTTTAATACCGAGCTGCTGTGCCGCTTCGTGCGCGCCTACCAGGAGGTGCAGCCTCTGGCCATCGGCGAGCTCTGGGCCGTCGCCATCACGCTGAGGATCGTGCTGGTGGAAAACCTGAGACGGCTCGCCGAATTGATCATGCACAGCAGCACCGCGCGGCAGGAGGCGAACGCTCTCGCCGATCGGTTGCTAGGCGCGGGTGGGCATGCCGCCGAGCCGGCGTCAATTGTGCTCGCCGAACGTGAAGGTACGGCCCTGCCCGAAGCATTCGCGGTGCAACTCGTACATCGGCTACGCGATCAGGATCCCGAGAATCACTCCCGCGCTGACCTGGCTAGACCAGCATCTGGCTGCGCAAGGATCGACGGCAGATTCGGTGGTGCACAACGAGCACCAGAGGCAGGGCGCCGGTGTCGTAACGGTGCGCAACATCATCACCAGCATGCGCATGATTTCCGACATTGATTGGTCTGAGTTGTTCGAGCGCATCAGCCTGGTGGACGAAGTGCTCTCTGCCGGCAGCACGTTTCGTGACATGGATTTTCCGACGCGAAACCTGTATCGAAGTGCCATCGAGGAACTATCGCGCGGCGCCGATCGCGCAGAACTCGACGTCGCCCGAGCCGCCGTCCAGGCAGCGGCGCACTCGCAATGTTCGCCTATAAGTGTCGAGACAGATCGACACAGCGATCCCGGCTATTACCTGCTCGCCGGCGGACGCCGCGCATTTGAGGCGGCCGTCGGCTTTCGGCCACCGGTCAGCGCATGGACCGGACGCCTGAGCCGCAGACTTGGCATCGGCGGCTACGTCGGCGCCGGGATCATTGTGGGCGTTCTCCTCCTCGCAATGCCCCTGTCCGTCCTGCAGGCTCAAGATCTCGGCCCGGTGTGGCTCGGCCTGCTCGCCGTTTTGGGCCTCGTGCCAGCCATCGACGTGGCGGTGGCGGTTGTGAACCGCTGTGTGACCCGCGGCTTAGGTGCGACGCCGCTGCCGGCGCTGGAACTACGCAGCGGCGTGCCAGTGCATTTGCGCACTCTCGTCGCGGTGCCAACGCTGCTGACGACGGCAGAGGCGATCCGGGAGCAGATCGAGCGTTTGGAAGTCCACCATCTCGCGAGCCCTGAAGGCGAGCTGCATTTCGCTCTCCTCTCCGATTGGCTCGACGCGGCGACACAACATGCCGATGACGATGAAGCGCTGTTAGAAACGGCAATTGTCGGGATCGCCCAGCTCAATCGGCGGTACGGCCCGGCACCTGGTGGTGACCCGGTTCCTGCTGTTCCACCGCAAGCGGCTCTGGAATGCCGGCGAGGCACGATGGATCGGCTGGGAACGCAAGCGCGGCAAGCTGCATGAACTGAACCAGCTGCTGCGCGGCGCGACCGACACGAGCTTTCTGCCCATTGGCGGGCAAGCGCCAAAAGTGCCCACCGGCGTCCGCTACGTCATCACGCTTGACGCCGATACGCGGCTGCCGCGTGACGCGGTGCGTCGCCTGATCGGCAAGATGGCGCACCCGCTCAACCGGCCTCAATTCGATGTCACCACCGGCCGTGTGGTGATGGGTCATGCCGTGCTGCAACCGCGTGTTACGCCGTCATTGCCGGTCGGTCGCGAGGGTTCCCTCTTTCAGCGTATCTTTTCCAGCATGAATGGCATCGACCCTTATGCCGCCGCCGCGTCCGACGTGTACCAGGATCTGATCGGTGAAGGCTCTTACGCCGGCAAGGGCATCTACGAAGTCGATGCCTTCGAGGCCGCGCTTGCCGGCCGGGTGCCCGATTGCACACTGCTCAGCCACGATCTGCTCGAAGGCATCTTTGCACGCGCTGGTCTTGCGTCCGATGTCGAGGTGGTCGAGGAATTCCCCGCCCGCTACGACGTTGCCGCGCG
This sequence comes from uncultured Alphaproteobacteria bacterium, assembly GCA_963850535.1. GTDB lineage: Bacteria > Pseudomonadota > Alphaproteobacteria > Acetobacterales > Acetobacteraceae > JAMXLO01. The sequence continues at coordinate 9,025 of CAWKMC010000061.1, forward strand.
GCGCCACCACCGTTGGGCGCGCGGCGATTGGCAGTTGCTGCCGTGGCTGACGCGGTCGCGAACCAGGCGTTCCGGCAATCGGCCGCTGGAAGATGCTCGACAATTTGCGGCGAACACTGTCCGCACCGGCGTGCATGCTCGGGTTGCTGGCAGGATTGACATTACCGTTCGCCGCCGCGTCGGTGTGGATCGGGTTCGTTCTCTCCACGATACTTCTGCCAGTCTTCATCCCTGTCATTGCCGCTTTCTTGCCGAGTCGTGCCGAGATAACGCCGCGCAGCCATCTGGTGGCCCTCGGCTGCGATCTGCGCCTCGCGCTCACCCAGTGGGCGCTCATCGTCACGTTCCTGGGGCATCAGGCATGGCTGATGGGTGATGCGATCGTGCGAACCCTGACACGGCTGGTCGTCACCCGCCGGCATCTCCTCGAGTGGGTTCCAGCGGCTCAGGCGGCGATCGGCCATCGGCTCGACCTCCTCGGCTTCTATCGCGTGATGGTGAATGGGGTTGCCCTAGGCATGCTGGCATTGGGGATCTCCCTGCTAACTGGGCATGGCACATGGCCCTTAGCAGTCCCCCTCGCTGCGCTCTGGATCGCATCGCCGGCGATTGCACGATGGATCAGCAAATCTCCCGGAATCTCGGGAAAGGTGTCCGTATCAGCTGCGGACCGTCGCGCGCTGCGTTCGGTTGCGCGGCGAACCTGGCGGTTCTTCGAGACCTTCGTGACGGCAGCCGACAACATGCTGCCGCCGGACAACTTTCAAGAGGATCCCGCACCAGCATTGGCCCACCGGACGTCGCCCACAAATCTCGGGCTGTATCTGCTCTCTGTGGTGACTGCCCACGATTTCGGATGGCTGGGAACCACCGCAGCAACAGAACGCCTGGAGATGACGCTGGCTACAATGGGCGGCCTCGCCAGATTTCGGGGCCATTTCTACAATTGGTACGACACGCGCGATCTTCGTCCGCTTGATCCCCCCTACGTCTCCACGGTCGATAGCGGGAACCTGGCTGGCCACCTGATTACACTGGCCAACGCCTGCCGGGAATGGACCGTCGTGACGCGCACGGCTGCGCAGCGCCTGGCAGGCGTCGTCGACGCACTCGATCTCGCGCGCGAAGCGATAGACCAGCTACGTGACGGGCGGCGCACGCTGACCGTGACTTGGCATCAGCTCGACGACACGCTCACAGCGCTTTCGGCCAGCGTGCATCAGGCGCGGCCGGACCTTCACGGCATCGCAGCGCATCTGGCCGATCTCGGTGCGCAGGCCGAGATCATGGTCGATATCGCATCCGCATTCGCCAGTGAGCGCGGCGACGACAATGCCGCGGACATGCTGTTCTGGATGACGGCCGCGCGCCGCTCAATCGAGAGTCACCATCAAGACATCGATCAGTCGCCGGAGTCGGCCGCTCTCCTGGCAACGCGCCTTGCGTCGCTTGAAGCGACTGCACGGTCGATGGCGCTGGAAATGGGCTACGGCTTTCTGCTCGATCCTACGCGCAAGCTGCTCTCGATCGGCTACCGGGTGACCGAAGGAACACTTGACCCGAGTTGCTACGATCTTCTCGCGTCGGAGGCACGGCTGGCGAGCTTCATCGCGATCGCCAAGGGCGACGTCCCGGCGCGGCATTGGTTCCATCTCGGCCGTGCCGTCACACCGATCGCGTATGGCGCCGCGCTGATCTCGTGGTCGGGATCGATGTTCGAATACCTGATGCCTTCGCTGGTCATGCGCGCGCCGGCGGGAAGCCTGCTGGAGCAGACCAGTCGGCTGATCGTGCGGCGGCAGATCGCCTACGGCGCGTCACTCGGCCTGCCCTGGGGCATCTCGGAGTCCGCTTACAACATCCGCGACCTGGAGCTGACCTACCAATACTCGAACTTCGGCGTCCCCGGCCTCGGGCTGAAGCGCGGTCTGGGCGAGAGCGCCGTGGTGGCGCCCTACGCGACGGCGCTTGCCAGCATGGTCGATCCGGCTGCGGCGGCACGCAATTTTGCGCAGGCTCGCCGGCATCGGTGCATGCGGCCGCTACGGGTTCTATGAGGCACTGGACTATACGCCGAGCCGACTGCCGGAGAACGCAAGCGTCGCGATCGTGCGTGCCTTCATGGCGCACCATCAGGGCATGACGATTGTGGCCATCGCCGATGCACTGCTGGATGGCAGCGATGCGCGCGCGGTTCCATGCCGAGCCGATGGTCCAGGCGACTGAACTGCTGTTGCAGGAGGGCACGCCACGCGACGTTGCCGTGGTGCGCCCCTGGGAAGCGGACGCAAAGTCGGATGCCGCGGTGCGGCAGACCGGAGCGCACGGCGGCCGGCGACTGTCCACCGCGCACACTGCTTCGGTTGCCACCCATCTGCTGTCCAACGGCCGCTACGCGGTGATGCTGACGGCCGCCGGCTCCGGTTACAGCCGCTGGCGTGGGCTGGCCGTCACGCGTTGGCGCGAGGATGCCACCTGCGATGACTGGGGCTCCTATGTTTTCCTCAGGGACGTCCGCAGTGGTGACGTGTGGTCGGCTGGCTTCCAGCCAGGCGGCACCGAGCCCGACGCCTATGATGTCGCCTTCAACGAGGATCGTGCCGAGATCACCCGGCACGACGGAACTCTGACGACGACGTTGGAGGTGCTCGTCTCGGCGGAAGACGACGCCGAGGTGCGCCGCGTCTCGATCGCGAATTCAGGCAACGGGCGTCCGCGAGATCGACGTGACATCCTATGCCGAACTGGTGCTGGCGCCGCAGGCCGATGACGTCGCACATCCCGCCTTCATGAAGCTATTCGTCGCCACTGAATACCTCGCTGCCCAGGGCACTCTGCTGGCGACGCGCCGGCGACGCTCGCCGGCTGAGCAGGAGATTTGGGCGGCACATCTGGCCATCGTGGATGGCGAGGCGGTGGGGCAGCCGGAGGTGGAGACCGACCGGGCTCGTTTCCTTGGCCGCGGCCACAGCATCCATTCGCCGATCGCAGTGACCGACGGTCGACCTTTGTCCAACACCGTAGGCACGGTACTCGATCCGATCTTCGCACTGCGCCGCCGTGTGCGCGTCGCGCCAGGCACCACCGTGCGCATCGCCTTCTGGACGATGGTTGCCGCATCCCGCGAGGCGGTGCTCGACCTCGTCGACAAGCATCGCGATGCCACCGCTTTCGAGCGGGCCGCCACGCTGGCGTGGACGCAGGCGCAGGTGCAACTTCATCATCTCGGCATCGATGCCGGCGAAGCGGGCCTGTTCCAGCGCATCGCTGGCCACCTGCTTTATGCTGGGCGGACGTTGCGGCCCTCCTCCGATACCATCCTGCGCGGCGCGGGTGGACAGTCGGGGCTCTGGCCGATGGGTATTTCCGGCGACCTGCCGATCGTGCTGCTGCGCATCGCCGACATCGAGAACCTCGACATTACTCGCCAACTGCTGCAGGCGCACCAGTACTGGCGGATGAAGCAGTTGGCTGTGGACCTCGTAATTCTGAACGAGCGGGCGTCTTCCTACGTCCAGGACTTGCAGATCGCGCTGGAGACCCAGGTCCGGGCAAGTCCGTCGCGGCCACCGGGCGGCGAAGAGCGACGGCAGGGCCGTATCTTCGTGCTGCGAGCCGACCTGATTTCGGCGGAAGCCCGCGCGCTGCTCGCCTCGGTCGCGCGGGTTGTCCTGGTCGGGCAACGCGGGTCACTCGCCGATCAGCTCGACCGTGTGCCGGAACCCGAAGGGACAGCGCGGATCATCCGAAGACCGGCGATGGAGGTCGCTGCGCATCCGGCTGCACCGCCGGTGCTCGAGTTCTTCAATGGGCTTGGCGGCTTCGCGGAAGATGGACGGGAATATGTGACGATCCTCGGCCCGGGCCAGGCCACGCCCGCGCCCTGGATCAACGTCATCGCCAATCCCGCGTTCGGCTTTCACGTGTCGGCAGAAGGTAGCGGCTTCACCTGGTCGGTCAACAGCCGTGAGAACCAGCTCACGCCGTGGTCGAACGATCCGGTCGGCGATCGCCCGGGTGAGGTGTTCTATCTGCGCGATGACGACACGGGAGAGCTGTGGTGTCCGACGGCACTGCCGATCCGCGACAACGCCGCCACCTATGTGGCGCGGCACGGCTGGGGTTACAGCCTGTTCGAGCATGCCTCGCACGGCATCGCCGCAGAACTGCTACAGTACGTTCCGCTCGGCGATCCGATCAAGATCTCCCGCCTGACGTTGCGCAACACATCGCGCCGCATGCGTCACCTGTCGGTGACGGCTTATGTTGAATGGGTGCTGGGTCCGTCGCGCGGAGCCTCCGCGCCGTTCGTGACAACTGCGATCGATCCGGACACCGGCGCCATGTTCGCCCGGAATTCATATAGCGCGGCCTTCGGATCGCGCGTTGCATTCGCCGATCTTGCTGGGCGCCAGTCGGACTGGACGGGCGACCGGCTAGAATTCATCGGCCGCAACGGGACATTGGAAGGCCCAGCCGCGCTCGACAGCGCGGCACCGCTATCAAATACGGTGGGCGCCGGTCTCGACCCGTGCGGCGCGCTGCGGCGATCGGTCGGGTTGTTGCCGAACACCCGCATCGAGATCGTCTTTTTCCTTGGCGAAGCGAGCAGTCCGCAAGATGCGAGCGGAACTCATTGCGCAGTATCGCAAGGCGGACCTGAACGAGGTGCTGTCGGAAGTCCGCCGCCATTGGGACACGGTCCTCGGCGCAGTCCACGTGAAGACCCCCGATCGTGCGATGGACACCATGCTGAACGGCTGGCTGCTGTATCAGACGCTGGCCTGCCGCATCTGGGCGCGCTCCGGGTTCTATCAGGCAAGCGGTGCCTACGGCTTTCGTGACCAGTTGCAGGACGGCATGGCGCTGGTCGCCACGCAGCCGGCCATGACACGCGAACACCTGCTGCGCGCTGCCGCTCGACAGTTTGTCGAGGGCGACGTGCAGCATTGGTGGCTGCCGCATTCGGGTCAGGGCGTGCGCACGCGCATCTCCGACGACCGCGCGTGGCTCGCCTACGCGGTCGCACACTATGTCCGCGCAACCGCCGATGTCGCGGTACTGGACGAAGCGATCCCTTTCCTGGAAGGCCAGCTTCTACAGGCCGACGAACATGACAGCTTCTTCCACCCGACGGTCTCCGACGAGGTCGGTACGCTGTTCGAGCACTGTGCCCGCGGCCTCGACGCCAGCCTC
>CAWKMC010000062.1:0-31247 GCA_963850535.1 uncultured Alphaproteobacteria bacterium
CGCTACACCTGCGGGTCGACCAGCCACGTCATTGGCCGTTCTGCCAAACGTTCGGGCAACGCTCCAATGTTGGAGGCGACAATCGGCAGTCCGCTGTCGATCGCTTCACTCAGCGTATAGCTGTAGGTCTCGGGCCACTGCGCCGGCAGCCAAAGCACATGGGGCTTCACCTTTGCGATAAGCGCGGGTAGCTGGGCTTCCTGGTATTCGCCGGTGATCTTGAGAGGTGCCTGTGGCAACTCATGTTCGGACCGACCAAAAATGTGGATTGACAGTCTGGCAGGATTACAGACTGAGGCCACCGACAACACGCTGACAGCGCCCTTGTGGTAAGCGAGCACGCCGATCACCGCCACCCGCAACGGACCTCTGCCGACCGAGCGCGGTGACAGCTTCCATGGCCCTGCGATGGGCTCGTGCGGGACTCGATCGCCTTTTGATCGAGGCCGTAGCGGGTCAGTCGATCGCGCACATCCTGGCTCGCGCAGAACACTCTCTCGGCTTCAAGGAACTGCCAAGCGTTGCTGGCGCGCCATGACGCGATGTCGCGTGCGCCGTGGCTCGGTCGGTTGGCGATGCAGGCGTTGCACGTCGCTATGTCCGGTTCACCGCAATACCTGCCTTGCAGCAGAGGCAGCAGATTCACTTGCGGGCAGATCGCGAAGTAATCGTGCACGGTGACGTCGAACGGCACACCGAGCCGGTGCAGGAGCGCGCGCGCGTCTATATCCATGCTCATCAGGTGATGAATATGCGCACGGGTCACGTTTGCCGATTGCAGCACCACCACCAGATCGGACAGCCGGTCGGCCGGCAATGCAAGTGCGGGATGGCCGGGCAGCGCCGGGACCGACAGCGCCGCGCCGCGCACAGTCGATGCCAACAACAGACAGTTGACCTTTCCTTCGATGCGTCGCATCAAGTCTTCGATGTGGCGTCGCACGCCACCGCCGAGATCGTGCGCCAACATCAGAATTGTCGGCCGTCCCGAGCGACGCAACAGTTCAAGGCTGACGGCAAAGCGATACGGCCCGACCGCATCGCGCCGGACATGCTCGGCGACGATGCTCCTGTAGCTCGGATGCCGGCGTTCCAGCACCGCCATTCCCGCCCGAGCGGCAGCCGTGGAGTTGGCTCCAAAGCTGACCGAGCCTTGGTGATATACAAATGTATCGCAAGCGAGGAGGTGTCGCCAGCCATGCGCTGTCGCACGCAGGCAGAAGTCGTTCTCCTCGCCATAGCCCGGGCCGAACGCCTTGGCGTCAAGAGTCCCGTTTCGTCCAACGCAGCACGGCGGATATACATGCAAAAGCCGACACTGGTCGGCAGAGCCACACTGCGTCCTGGGTTCGCGGTGCGACACGCGGCATCCAAATCAGCCAAGCCTAGACCGAACGGCGGTGGGTTGGGGTCGTTGCTTGGATAGCCGCAAATCGTCGCGTTGTTGGAGAACGGGGATACCGTGGCCACCTTTTTTGTCGCGTAGGCATGGCCGGCGAGACGCGCCAGCCATCCGTTCGGAACTTCGGTGTCATTGTTCAGCAGTACGACATCGTTCGTCCCGGCCGCCTCGATGCCCCGGTTGACCGAAGCGACGAAGCCAAGGTTCCGCCGATTGCGCAACAAGACTACGCGGCTCTTCGCAGCCTGTGCGTCCAGCCATGAAGATAATTTCGGCTCAGGTGAGCGATCGTCGATCACAATGACCCGGCCCGGCGGGCGATCCGCATCTCGCAGGACCAACTCGATGCAACATCGCGTCTGTATCAGCCCACGATAGACCGGAATGATAACGTCAACTGCGACCCCGAGTGGCGCGGCGGGCGACGCAGTCCTACTCGGCAAGTAGTCGCGAATGGAGATCGGTTTTTCGGTGAGCCAGCCGCGGGTGACGCCGTAGCGGAGATGATACAGCAGGGGATTGCCGGCTGCCTCGGGATGTTGGTCCACATAATAGGTGGCATCGAAGCGGGGATGTGGATTCCGCAATTCCGCGGCACCGGTCTGTAAGTAGTGCAGCAGCGGGTGGTACCCCGCATTCGCAACGTCCGGGTAGTGTGCCAGATACCAGGCGCAGTCGAAGAAGCGGTTAGGGTCGCGACACTCGGCGGCGCCGAAGTGGACAAAGTGTACCAGGGGATCGGTGCCCGACCGGACGACGTCCGGATAACGCGCTACATACCATTCGGGATCAAAGAACCCGGCGAGCGCGTCGCCGAGTTCAGCGAACGCCGGTCGTCTCGACGGGTCCTGATCGGGCAGCATGCCCTCCGGTTTCTCTCGGTCTGCCACGCTGGGTCAATGTTAATCTTGTGGGACAGATCCAGGTCGAGCGCCTTCGGCGCAAGTCTGTACGTAATCCGCATCCGACGGCGGGCGCCTCCTCGCGCCAGCATGCGAAACCGGGCCGAAGTTGGTTGCCGGGAGATAGTGACGCCGGTATGGCAACGAGGTTATAAGCCATACGATTTGACAGCGGTTCAATGTTCTCAGGCGCGCCCGATAGGTCCGCCATGGGTGCGGAGCACTCTCTATGCCTTCCTTAAACACCGTGGAACCCAGCGGCACATCAGGTGGACGGAAGCTCGTCGTGGTCCTCCACTCGGACATGGTCGGATACAGCCGGCTGATCGGAGCTGACGTGCAAACCTGATCAACCCGGCTATCGGGGAGCACGGCAGCAGCATCGTACAGACGGGCGGCGATTCCTTACTAGTCACGTTCGACAGCGTTGATGGAGCAGTCCGCTGTGCTGCGACTGTCCAGCATCATGTTCCGAAATATGACGGCGACCAGCCACCTGACCGCACCATCCGGCTTCGCGTGGGGATCGATATAGGCGATGCAATTCCTGATGAAACTGATCTGCATGGGGACGCAGTCGATGTCGCGTGAGACTGCAGACCGAGTGCCCGCCTGGGGGCGTCTGCGTCTCGCGTGCGGTGCGCGACCAGGTCCGTGGCCGGGTTGGCCAGGCGTTCGAATCCATCGGGCCACTGAAATTGACGAATATCACGCAACCTGTGGAGGCGTTCGCCTTACGGTTCCTGGCCGCGACTGCTGACAGGCCCATCGCGTCGGCGCTGGCGCATGGCACGAACGCGTTGCCGCTGCCAGACAAGCCGTCGATTGCCGTGCTGGCCTTCACAACATGAGCGGCGATCCCGAGCAGGAATACTTCGCCGACGGTATCGCCGATGAAATCACCACCGAGCTGTCGCGCAATCGCGCGCTCTTCGTCATCGCCCGCAATTCGAGCTTCACCTACAAGGGCCGAGCAGTGGACGTCAGACAGGTGGCTCGCGAGCTGGGCGTGCGCTGCGTGCTGGAAGGCAGTGTGCGCCGTGGCAGTGCGAGGGTTCGCGTACTCGCGCAGCTTATTGATGCTGGGACCGGCAATCACATCTGGGCTGAGCGCTACGATCGGCCGCTGGAGGATGTGTTCGTGGTGCAGGACGAGATCGCCAGGGCGGTGGTCGGTCGTACATCCTGCGGTCGCAGAGGCAGAACAACGGCGCACGTTGCGGAAGCCGACGGAAAGTCTCAGTGCAGGTTTGACCGCTATGTTCGTAGTCGGCCCCCTTGGTTCCTTCCCGAGCAACACGAACATTTCCGCGACGGCCTGCGCAAGGCGGGCTGGCAGGGTTGACGCGGCGTTGAGCCCGGACCGAGCGGAGCCCACCTGGCGACCGTTGTGTGTTGTGCAGGCCGCCTGCGGGACATTTGGATGGTGCCAGATCATCAGCGCGGGTTGCGACCGCGACCGAACACGTGTGAAATACCGACCAGTAGCCAATCCGACCCGCGCGTCCACTCGGGTCGCAGATACCGGAAAAGGGAACTGCAGATGAACGACTCACTTGCGGTCATGGAGCGGCCGCAGGCGGCCAACAGCAGGAGTTCGACGCGATCATCATCGGCGCCGGCATCTCGGGTCATATTCATGCTCTACCGCCTGCGCGAACTGGGCATGACGGCGCGTGTATTCGAGACCGGTTCGAACGTGGGTGGCACCTGGTACCTGGAACCGCTACCCCGGCGCGCGTTTTGATTCGGAAAGCTGGACCTATGGCTACTCCTTCTCCAAGGAACTCATGCAGGAATGGGATTGGAAGGAGCATTTCTCGCCGCAGCCCGACACTCTGGAATACCTGAACCACGTCGCCGACAAGTTCGACCTGCGCCGCGATATGCAGTTCCACAGCACGGTGACCGCCGCGCATTGGGACGACGCAGCCAACCGTTGGACGGTGACCTTGGAAAGCGGACAGCAGGCGCGGTCGCGATTCCTGTGCACCGCGGTCGGCATCCTATCCGCACATACAATGCCGACCATTCCTGGCGTGGAGAGCTTCCGCGGCCCGGCCTACCATCCGGCGCGCTGGCCGCATACGGCGGTGGATTTCACCGGCAAGCGTGTCGGAATTATCGGCACGGGCGCGACCGCCATCCAGGCGATCCCCGAGATCGCCAAGCAGGCGAAGCAGCTGACTGTATTTCAGCGCCGGCCGAATTGGGCCGCGCCGCTGCATAATTCGCAGATCAGCAAGTCGGAGATGGAGGCGATCAAATCCCGCTACAACGAGATTTATGCACACTGCGCCAGCACGCCGATGTGGTTCATTCACCAAGCCGATCCCCGCAAGACCTTGGACGTGCCGCCAGAGGAACGCGAGGCATTCTGGGAAAAGCTCTACGCAGAGCCGGGCTTTGGCATTTGGCTGGGCAATTTCCGGGACATAGGCGTCAATGAGGAGGCCAATGCTGCAATCAGCGAATTCATCGCCCGAAAGATCCGCCAGCGGGTGAAGGACCCGAAGGTCGCGGAGAAGCTGATACCGAAAGACCACGGTTTCGGCACTCGTCGCGTACCGCTGGAGAGCGGTTATTTCGAGGCCTACAACCGCGACAATGTGCTGCTGGTAGATACGCTGAACGACGAGCCGATCGAGCGGATTACGCCACGCGGCATCCAGACCAGCAAGCAGGAGCACGAATTCGATATCTTGATCTATGCTACCGGCTTTGACGGGGTAACCGGCGCATTTGACCGGATCGATATCCGCGGCGCGAACGGCGTTCGATTGAAGGATGCGTGGGCAGACAGCCCCCGAACCTATCTTGGCATGCTCGCTGAAGGCTTCCCCAATATGCTGATGGTGCTGGGGCCGCACACCGCGCGCGGCAATATCCCGCAGGCCATCGAACACAGCGTGGACTTTCAGGCCGGCATTCTGCGGTTCATGCGAGACCATAACTATACCCACGTGGAAACACGACCAGAACAAGTGGCCGAGTGGACCGAGACCGTGATCAAGGCGGCTGAGAAGCTGCTGTCATCCAAGGTCGATTCCTGGCAGACCGGCGTGAACCGCAATGTGGAGGGCCGCAGCGTGCGTCGCGTGCTGGGGTACAACGGCCACGGCGTTCACTTTCGTCGCACGACGGACGAAGTGGCCAAGGGCGGATACCAGGAGTTTGCCTTCCGCTGATGAGCGGCGCCGAGCATGATCGCCGGTGCGCATTGAGGGCTCTTCAGCCCGGATGCAACATGATTGGCCGCGTGCTACGGGCCTCCATCGGTCCAACGCCTCCAGGACAAGACGTGAAGTGCAACCGTTTTGCGGCGATCATCCGCGCAAATCCCGGCCTGATGCACTTGCTTACTTGCCTGCGCACGCTCGATCTGCCGCAATGGCGGCTGGTGGCTGGCTGCCTGTACCAGACAGTGTGGAATGCACTGACCGATCGGCCAAGAGGCGCTGGGATCAAAGACTATGATGTGATTTATTTCGACGCCGATGACCTCTCCTGGGAAGCGGAGGACGCGGTGATCCGGCGCGTTGCCGCGGCTACGCAGGATTGTGTGGGGCCCGTGCAGGTGCGCAATCAGGCGCGCGTGCATCTGTGGTTCGCAAGTCGTTTTGGTTGCAACTACCCGCAGCTTAGCTGCGCCGACGAGTTGTTGTGTTATTACGCCTCGCTCGTGCACGCTGTCGGAGTTCGATTGGCAGAGGATGATCGTCTGGACGTTGTCGCGCCATTCGGCCTGGACGACGTCTTTGCGATGCGGATCCGGCCCAATCGTGCATTGGACAATGCGGCGTCACATACCGACAAGGCCGCGAAGGCAAAGGCCGCTTGGCCGCAGGTCGTGATCGAGCCATGGTGACGCAATCATTCACTGCAGGAGTGCGGGGCTACAACACGGGACAAATCCCTCCGGGGCAAACGTGAGGATTGTGTACTTCATAACCCACCCGGAAGTGACGATAGATCCTGGCGTTCCAGTACCCGATTGGTCGTTGTCGCCCACCGGCTTGCAACGCATGCAGCGTGTGCTCGAGCAGCGATGGCTCAGTGGAGTGCGGTCGATCTTTAGCAGTTGCGAACGCAAGGCGCGCGATGTGGCGGGCATCCTGGCCGATCATCTGCGGCTATCGCCGGTGACGATCAACGGCCTGGGGGAGAACGATCGATCAGCGACCGGCTATCTTCCCAAAGCGGATTTCGCCGCAGTTGCCGACCAATTCTTCGCTCGGCCTTGGGACAGCGTAAGGGGATGGGAACGAGCGATCGATGCACAGCATCGGATCAGGGACGCTGTGGATCGTGCTATCGCGCTGGCACAGTGCGGCGGCGACATCGTTATCGTCTCGCATGGAGGTGTCGGCGCCCTGCTGCTCTGCCATCTAAAGCGGGTGCCAATCAGCCACTCGGAAGATCAGCCTGGCGAGGGTGGCGGTAACCTGTATTGCTTTGATGCGGAAGGCCGACGCCTGCTTTCCGGCTGGTGTCGTATGGAAGAGTACCAAAGCACCAAGGTACACGACTTCTCTGAGGATCCACGGGTTGCGAATCGCATAAGGCCAGTTCCATGACTCCCTCCATCAATCCCGATCGCCTGTGGCAGTCGATAATGGAGCTCGCGCGCCTCGGGCCCACACGGGAAGGTGGCAGCTGCCGCCTCGCTTTGAGCCCCGAGGACGGAGAAGCCCGCTCTCTGCTGCTTGACTGGTGCCAGCCGCTCGATCTGCATTTCGAGCAGGACGCCATCGGCAACATGTTCCTGCGACGTAAAGGCCGCGTGGACGCCGCGCCTGCGGTCGCCTTCGGCAGCCATCTTGACACAGTGCCGACCGGCGGACGCTTCGATGGCATTGTCGGCGTGCTTGCCGGACTGGAAGTCATGCGCACACTGCAGGACATTAATTTTGCAACGCGCGCACCGCTTGAGCTGGTGAATTGGACCAACGAGGAAGGCAGCCGGTTCCCCCCCGCCATGATGGGCAGCCGCGTGCACGCCGGGGACATGACACTTGAAGCCGCGCTTGCGATCACCGACGACAAGGGCATAAGCGTCGAGGCGGCGCTGCGGGACAGCGGCCAGGCGGGCGCCCTGGTGCCTTCGCCGCGCGGCTGGAAGTGCTGGCTGGAACTGCATATCGAGCAGGGCCCCGTATTGGAAGCGACCGGTACCGATATCGGCATCGTCACCGGCACCATGCACGCGCGCTATTTCCAACTAACTGTGACCGGCGAACCGAGCCATGTCGGACCGACGACGATGGATCGCCGCCGGGACAGCCTGGCTGCGGCTGCCGAGATTATACTGGAGGTGGAGCGCATCGCGCTGGTCGCCGAGCCTGGCGGCCGAGCATCAGCGACCTGGATCGAGAACTTTCCGAACGCGCGCGGCAACGTCGCCAACATCACCCGCCTGCATTGCGATGTGCGGCACGAGGAGGCCGAGAGTGCAATCGGCATGGAGCACGAGTTGCGCGTTGCGCTGGCCGCGATCGGCTCACGCCGCGGCGTTGACATCGCGATTGACCCCTATGCGAATTTCGGTCCGGTCGCGTTCGATCGAGAGCTTGCGGCTCTGCTGCGCGACAAGGCGTCGGTGCGTCAGCTCACGACGCGTGACATGATCGCTGCGGCCGGTCATGATTCTGTTCTGCTGGCTCCGCTCTGTCCAAGTGCGATGCTGTTCATTCCGAGCGTCGGCGGTATCACTCATAATCCACGCGAATACTCGACCAAAGATCAGGTCGCCCGCGGGGCGCAGGTCCTGCTGGATGTTGTCATGGAGCTCGCTGGTTAGACTGGGACGTGATCGGCGCGCCACCAGTTACTCTCTCGCTGCTGTTGGATCCCGTCAGCAGCTCATGACTGATTTGATAGCCACGCTGCAGCGGCACGATCTGCACACGATGGGAGCGGGTCGGCCGGACGCAGTATCCAAGCCAGAATGTCATCGATTGGCGTCATCCTGCCCAGGTCACGCAATAGCAGATGATAGCTTTCGGGATAATAGGCGCGCATGACTCCCGGCGGCAGCGCCCGCCATGCGGCTAAGGTTGCCCGGGCAGGTACCATTTGATCCTTGCCGCCATAAAGGACGATTGCTCGGCCGTGGAAATTGGGTGCCGCATTCAGCGCGGCGTCCATCAGATCGACCAGGCCCGCTATCGCATCGACTCTGGTCGCGGTGATCGTCAGAGGGTCACTCGCAAGTCGGCGGATGGCCTGCCGGTTGTCGCTGGCGACTCGTCGAGCAATGGACCCGCTCACCTCGAGTCCCGGCACCAAGCCCGTTGCGATCCAAAGAAAGGAGCGCAGAAACAGTCCCATTTCCGCTCTGCCCCAGACAGCCGGAGCCACCAGGATATACCCATCAACGGGTAACGGACGGCCGCTTGCCGCGAGGCACATCAGCACCGCTGCCCCCATGCTTTCCCCCATTAGGATGAGCCTGGTGCGTGGGTACTGCTGGCGGACCATTGTCACCATCTCCTGGGCGTCAGTCACAAGAGCCTGAGTGCCAGGCCAGTGGCCTCGGTCCTTCGTTTCGCCAAACCCGCGCTGATCCGGCGCAATGACGGTGATCCCGTGCGCCGCGAGTTCGGGCGCCGGATACTCCCAAGCGTCGCGGCTGTCGTTCATTCCATGCAAGGCTAAGATGACCGCCAACGGCTCACCCCCCGCGCGCCAGATGCGGTATGGGAGCTTACTGCCGTCCGACATGACGAAGGTGTTCGTCGTTTGCCGTGGCGGCTCAATGGCTGGGCCCGGCTGTACTACGTTTGCCGTACAGCCAACAAAGTGAATGAGCGCCACCAGTCCGACCAGGGACCGCAGCCTCATGAGACGAAGCAAGGAAGCGCGTTGCATCGCGATTGGATTCCGAATTGGCCGCCAGTCGGCTGAGGGGTTATCAGAAGAACTGCGTGTGATCCCGACTGTGGTGCGGACCAGGAGCTCGCCAATGCCGTGCAGCATAACCTAGCGGAATGGGTCCAGGAAGGTGCCCTTCCGCGGACTGGGGCGGGCCGGGGCAGTCGCCACGCATTATGCTAGGGTTTGGCAAGATTTCCTGATCGAGTACGCTCGGACGCTCTGAATAGAAGAGGTCGACGATTTGGGTGCCGAGAACACCATACTTGGCTGGATCGCAACGGGTCGTCTGTCCCGATGAGAGAGCTCATCAGGGCAGTAGCAGGATGGTCGGGGACCATCTCCTTGCTGTCCCGTTGGTCTCCATCCCGAGCAGTGCGACTTACACTTTGGCTGCATGGCGGCGTCATCCTCGGCCTGGTGCTCTGGCCCGCTACCTGGGCATGGTTGCTGGCAGCCATCATTGCCAATCATCTACTACTTGGAGTGCTTGGGATGTGGCCGCGGAGCTCCTTGTTGGGGGCAAACCTCTCACGCCTCCCACCCAGTTGCCAATGCAACGGCTATGTCGCTCTGACCTTCGATGATGGCCCTGATCCCGACGTAACGCCGTACGTGCTCGAAGTGCTCGATCGCTACTCCGCCAAGGCCTCTTTCTTTTGTGTTGCGAAACGCGCCGCACGTCACCCCGACCTCGTTCACGAGATACTTCTCCGGGGCCACAGCGTAGAGAACCACAGCGATCGTCATTCCGTAGCCTTCGCATTTTATGGCCCCCTGTCCCTGTATCGGGAAATAACCAACGCGCAAGGTCTTCTCTCTGAGGTCGTAGAGTTGGAGCCTCGATTCTTTCGTGCCCCATTCGGACTGCGCAACCCGTTTCTCGATCCGGTGTTGGCGTGCACGAGACTTCGCTATGTATCGTGGACGCGTCGCGGTTTTGACCGGGTCAGCCGCAGCCCGGGCAAAGTGCTCACCCGGCTCACTCGACGGCTATCTGCGGGTGATATATTGCTTTTGCACGATTGCGGCAGCCGCTTGCGGTCTGTCGATCCGCCGATCGTGCTTCAGGTGCTGCCTGCTCTGCTGGACCATATTGTCCGTCTTGATCTTCGTCCGGTATCGCTCCCAATCGCCATCGAGTTGTTGTCCGCACATAGCGCTGTCACGTGACCCAACCGCTCCGCCCTCATCCCGCCTTGTCTGAATATCATGCCACAGAGCCAGACCGGCTGGACTATCTTAAGTTTCTTTTCGATAGGACCGCCGAATATTATGATCGTGCCAACTGGCTCTTCTCATTCTGTACTGGTCAATGGTATCGCCGGCGGGCGCTGCGGCGCGCCGGATTTCTGCGAGGCATGCGACTGCTGGATGTGGCTGTTGGCACGGGATTGGTTGCTTCCGCCGCACACCGCGTCGCGGGTGGCGAAGCGGACATAATTGGTTTGGATCCGAGCGAGCGGATGCTCCACGAGGCACGGCGCAAGCTGGCTGTTCCGTTGATCATGGGGCAAGCCGAGGCGCTGCCGCTTGCAGACTCCAGTGTGGATTTTGTCAGCCTAGGTTATGCCCTGCGTCACGTCAGCAATCTTTCCACCGCCTTCGCCGAGTTTCATCGGGTTCTGCGTCCTGGTGGGAGGCTCCTTATCTTGGAGATCGGCCGGCCTGATGGGCGCATCGCCTACGCACTCGCCGCGACCTATTTGGGGAGGGTGGTGCCTTTTCTGTCTCGTTGGCTCAAGCCCAAGTCAGAGCTGGCGGCGTTGATGCGGTATCATTGGGACACTATCGAGCATTGCGTCTCGCCAGAGACTATTCTGGCTCAGCTAAGTAAATCTGGATTCAGTGAGATCATCTGCGAAACAGATCTGCACCTGTTCCGGGCCTATCGTTCGCGCAAGCCTACCGTCTAAGCCTATTAGGTGTTCCCGGAGTGATGGAACGTATTGCTCTCGCCGCGGTTCTGCAGCTGAGGCGGTGGTCCCGGCTCGATCTGGCGCCAAGTGACATCGTTATGAGCGCCGGTGATCTCGATTGTGCCGCCGGCAACTATATCGGTCTCTATGTCGTTGTGCGAGCCGGTGATCCGGACAAACGCGCAACGCCCTCTCAAGGTCAACTCCGTGCGGTCACCTTCGAGCTGAATGGGTTGGCCTTCGCAGGCAATGTTCTGCTTGGTGCGCGAGGTTGAATAGTGCGTCATCCCGGTCGCATCCACCACCGGCGGCCTCGGCTGGTTCGTGCATCCCACGCCGCATGCAAGGCAAACTATGGCTGTCCGGGCAGCGATCAGGCGCATCGACTTTCCCCAAGATTGCTCAGTGCATTGGTGTAGAGTAGCAGTTCCTTCGACACTGCACAGGGTACTCGATGTCAACCAGGCGTCAAATGTTCCACCTCGTGACCTTCCTCTCTCTGTGGGTCCCATCACGGCGCGCCTGGAGCAACGACGGTAACGAGTGGGCCGTCGGCTTCATCCGCCAGATTGGCAACGAAATCGCCGACATTGTCGCCAGTGGGGCACCTGCGCCCGAACGGCGCGAACGGCTGCAAACCCTTGTTGATCGGGCCGCCGATGTAGATGGAGCTGCTCGCTTCTGCCTGGGTCGGTTCTGGCGTAAGGCATCTCCCGTACAGCAGGGCGAATATGTCGGCCTGTTCCACACGATTCTTATGAAGGTCTTGCTGACCCACATCAATGCAGAATCGCAAACGCGAACGGCGGTCAAGGTAACAATAGGTCGCCCGGAAGTACGGCAGGATGGTGTTTTCGTTCCGACAGTAGTTGAGCGCAGCGGCAACCCGCCTATTCAGGTTACCTGGGTCGTGAGTGCTGATGCGCTTCACCCGCGTCTCATCGATGTCGTTGCAGAAGGGACCAGTCTGCGTCTGACCATACGCAGCGACTACTATGCTTTCCTGATGCACCACGATGACAATATCGATGCCTTGCTGCAGGCTCTGCGAGAGCAGGCCTGCAACGATTGCAGGACCACTACTTTGCCCGCCGCCCGATGATCAGCACATTCGCGAACGGCGTCCTGCCCCAGCTGGGCGCAATAGAGGTCACGAAGCCACGCTCTATCAGCAGCGTCAGCAATCTTGCTATCTTCCATGGATTAACCAGCGCACCGGAATGGGGCGACACAGAACGCATCAGGCGCTCCACGCCCACCGTCAGAAGGCTCCTCGCGCCTCTGTCCGGATCCAACGTTCGAATGATGATGCGGTCCTGGGCTGCACAGCACGCGGCAAGCAACACCGCGTGCTGCGCGTCGTCGGCAAGCTGATACAGCAAGTCGATCAACAGCACTGTGGTCGCCTGCAATACGGCCAATGGTAGCGTCAGATCCTGTGCGACAGCATAATAGGGCAGACCACAAGCGGCATGACGTGCCTGCGCCAGGTGTCGGATCCGCCGATCTATCCCCACCACTGAACTTGCCAGGCCGGCTTCCAGCAGGGCTATACCAAGCTGGCCGCGACCGCTGCCGAGATCGAGTACATGGCCGAAATGCTCTTCTTCCGCCAGGGCAAGCACATCCCGAATGGATCGGGTCGTATTTTAGCTTACCCTTCACGTAACCAAATGCACCGCGCCCGCAGCAGCGATAGCGTCGTGCCACCCGCGCAAACACAGGTGCAAAATCCTGCACCGAATTGCTAGCCTTTCACTTAGCTGCCTCGGGCAGCGCGAGACCCAGATTGCTCGCGAAGGACAGCAGATGATACGCAGCCTTGAACGCAAGCAATGGCAGCCGGAGGCCGGCCGCACCGCGCAAATTGCCCGCCAGCACCGAGGTCACCGCGTCGCGCATACGGAACCTGTTGTTAGGCGCAAGCAGCATCTGACGCATTACCGGTGTGTTTATGCGGTAAATCAGCCAGCCGAGACGATCCATGCCAGTTCGCAGCTGCCGCTCCGAACGACGCGCGAGTTGCCGTCCCTTCGCCTTATCGTCCAACCAGGCATGCGCGACGTCTGCGCCGAGCATGCCGGCGGTCATCGCCAGCAACACTCCGCTCGAGAATACTGGATCGATGAACGCGAATGCGTCGCCGATCATCATGTAGCCGTCACCCCAGCATGTGCTGGCGCGATACGAGTAGTTCGCAGTCGCCATGACCTCGGAAGCCAATCGAGCGTCGCTCATGCGCACCTGCAGTGTCGGACTGCTGCGAATACGTTGGAACAGCAGATCGCGCGGTGCGCCGCTGCGTTCCTTGAAGGCCGCCTGGTTGCCGACAAAGCCGACGCTGGCTACCTCGCCATGCAGAGGGATGACCCAGAACCAACCGTCATCTGTCAGATGGATGCTGATGCAGCCCGCCATGTCGTCCTGACGACACGCAACATTATGGAAATGCGCATACACGGCAGCAGTGTTGTTGCGCTTGTCGGCAGCCTTCAGCCGCAGGCGCTGCGCCAGGAACGTATCGCGGCCTGACGCGTCCAGCAGGAAACGAGGCGCAAACTGGCGAAGGGTGCCGTCAGCGCCACGCGCTGCGATCAGACAAGCTGCCTCGGAACTTGCTTGGTCGAACCGAACGTCGGACGCACGCACACCTTCTATCGTGTGCACGCCCTGGCGTCGGGCGTGGGCGAACAGCGTTGCGTCAAACTCCGCGCGCCTCACCTGATAGCTGTGAGAGAATGCCTGGTCGCCACCATTGGCGAAACTGAAGTCTACGTGGCGGCCGGTGGCGTCCGAGATCATCTCGGCACCAGGCTTGACTACGCCCAGGTCATGGATCGCATCGCGCACACCCAGCCGATCGAAGATCGGTAAGTTGCATGGCAGCAGCGATTCGCCAATGTGGAAGCGCGGATGTTTATCCTTTTCGAGGAGAACCACGTCCCTGCCGTGCTGCGCAAGCAGAGCTGCCGCGGTCGAGCCCGCCGGACCGCCACCGATTACCAGCACGTCACATCTTTCGCCGCCTCGCTTGGCCGGGTTGCTCATCCGGCTTGCTCCGCCCTCAACGATCTTGAGAACAATACGCGGGTCATGCCATGACCAGAAGAGGCAGGCGGCGGAGTGGCAGCGCGATGGCGGCCAGTGTCTGTGTGGTGATTCCAGCGTACCAGGAAATGGCGACCATCGGCCTCATCGTCAGTCAGTGCCTGATGGTCCACAAGGTATCGAGCGTTGTCGTCATCGACGACGGTTCGGAAGACGAAACGGCGAGGATAGCGACGGAGAAGGGCGCCACGGTGCTGCGCCATCCGTACAATCTCGGCAAGGGTGCCAGCCTGATGCGGGGCATGCTGGACGCGGTGCAGAGAGGTGCGTCGCACGTGGCCACATTGGATGGCGACGGCCAGCACCGACCGGAAGACCTGCCGCGTTTGCTGGAATGCAGCCGCCACTGGCCGGGTCACATCATCGTCGGTTCCCGCCGGGCAAGCGGGCATGACGCCCCCCGCGCGCGAGTCGTCGCCAACCGGGTGGCCGACTTCTGGATATCGTGGGCGGCAGGACATCCTATTGATGACAGCCAGTCGGGGTTCCGGGTTTATCCGGCGTCGCTGGTTCGGCACCTCGCCACACACCCGCCGAAGCAGACGGGCTTCGCCTTCGAAAGCGAAATTCTTATCGAGGCCGCGCGGGTTGGCTTTTTCACCGTTGCCGTGGATATTCCCACGATCTATGGCGCGGCCTCGAGGCGCGGAAGCCATTTTCGGCCAGTGGCCGATATCACCCGCATCGTATTGATGGTCACCCGAAAACTTCTCGGTGCTGGCATGTATCCGATCGGCCTGTGGCGGTCACTGACCCTGCAGCGCCTGCGCTACAGCGGGTGACATAACGCACGCAGCTATGCCATTCCGCCGTTGATCGGCAGTGTTTGGCCGGTAATGTAGCTCGCTTGCTCCGATGCGATGAACCCTACGAGGTCAGCAACCTCCTCTGGTCTGCCGGCACGTTTCATCGGCACGATCTCGGCAATACGCCGCTGATCCAATGCGGCAGCGACCCACGGTGAATCGATGATCCCTGGTGCGATAGCATTCACCGTTACGCCCCGGCTGGCGAGTTCCAGCGCCAGGGCGCGCACCGCGCCAATCAGGCCTGCCTTGGCAGCTGCGTAGTTGACCTGTCCGCGGTTGCCCATAATCGCTGATACCGAGGAGATCGCGATAATCCTCCCCCAGCGCGTCGCCATCATCGGCAACAGCAGATGTCGGCTCACCGCGTAGAACCCGTTCAGGGACACGTCGATCACCTGCCGCCACTGGAGTTCCGTCATGCCGGCCATCGGCACATCATCATGTGTTCCGGCGCTGTGCACCAATACCTGCGGCACGCCATCATCCAGAATGGGCTGCAACGCTGCCGCGGTTGCATCAAAATTCACGAGATCGCAGGCCAACGTTTCGGCTGAACCGCCGGCGAGGCGAATGGCCCTGGCCACGTCTTCTGCCGCATCCATTCTGGTATGGCCATGCACAATCACATGCAGCCCATCACGCGCGAGGCGCCGGCAGATTGCCGCTCCCAGCGTTCCGGCGCCTCCGGTGACCAGCGCGCGCCTCACGTGACGTCCGCTGCTGCAGGCAGCCGGGCCAGCACCGCCCGCCCACTCAACAGCTCCGTGCCACTCTCCATCGCGAGGGCGAACCGGTAGATCAGACCTTGCGGTGTGCAGACTTCCTGTGTCGCCATCACGCACAATGTGCCAATCGATGGATCATCCAGCATGCCGATACGAATGTTGACGTCGCGCAGCGCCGCCAGGTAGCAGGCCGGTTGCTTCATGCCGTCCAACAGGCCGCCATGTAGTGCGGCTGCTTGCAGACCATATTCAATGCCACAGACCGGATATAGCCGGCCATCGCGCCGCAATGGGTTGTCCGGTGACAGGTGAGATCGTGCCATGCAGGTGATATCGGTCGTCGACCACGCGAGCGCCAACTCCAGCAGACACATGGCACCCTGGTGGGGAATCAGTTCAAGGATTCGCTGACGGCTGACCACGGTTGCACCCTGACCTGCAAGCTGCTTTCCAACAAGGCCAGGCTGAATGTGACGGAGACGTTCCGGGCTAGTGCCTCCAGCAGGGGCAACAGCCGTGCCGCGGGATTACCGCGAGCGAGCACCTGAAGCGCCGTCAGGTTCAGCGCGTCGCGTTCCGCTGCGAGCCCTGGTTGATAAGTAACGGAAAGCTTGGCCAAGGCAGTTTCGCTCACCTTCGGCGCGAGCACCAGACCCACGCCAAAGGCATCGACGGTTGGACGCTTCGCGTCAAGTGGCGGAGGCATAGGCGCCTCGTAGACGCATAGTAGTTGCGGTTGCTGCGTTGCCCGAACCGTCGCCAGCACTTTCAGCAGTGCCGCCGCCGGCGTCGCGTCATGGCCCGCGAGGCAGCTGGCTGATTGTTGAGACCCGGTCGCTATCGACCAATAACCCGCCGCCGCATTGTGCACCGAGTTGTGGAACCGGGTGGGCGAGACCGGCTCGCCTGCAGCCAAGGTCTCTAGCATTGCATGCATGACCGCGCCATCACCGTTGGACGTTGCGAATACGCTGCCAATGCTGCCGGGCGCCAGATCAGCCATGTCATGCGCCTGCTGAGCGATCGTCAACGCCAGCCGAACCGCGGCGCCAACGCGGCGTCGTTCGTTGGGGGGGAGAATGCTGGGCGCAGTCGGAAGCGTTTCTCGCCATGCGTACTGTTGTTGCCCGGCAAGAATCGGGCGGCTGTGCCGCCAACCTTCGAGTCCCGGACCACAAACCGATACAGCGTTGATGAATCCTTCGATCATCGGAGCTGGCCAAAGATCAAGCTGCAGTTGATGCCTCCGAAGCCGAAGGCATTGCTCAAGACGGTGCGTACCGGGCGCTCTTCGTTGTGCAACATCACCCGCGAGCGAAAACTGGGATCGAGCTTGGTCACGTTCAGACAACCAGGCAGGATTCCATGACGGATACACAATTCGCCGATCACAATTTCTACGATGCCGGAAGCGCCAAGCGTATGGCCGGTCCAGCCTTTGGTGGAACTGCACACCGTCGCATTACCGAGCACTGCCTCGACGGCCCGATCCTCCATGGCATCGTTCGCGCGCGTACCTGTGCCATGAAGATTGACATAGTCGATGTCCGCCGCCTCCAATCCGCTGGAGGCGAGAGCGGCCTTCATCGCCGCTATTGCGCCGCTGGCCTGCGGGTGTGGCGCAGACATGTGATAGCCATCGCAGCTGGCACCGCAGCCCAGCAGCGCGATGCCGTCTCCCGTCTCCTCAAGCAAGGCAAAACCTGCGGCTTCTCCAATCGAGATTCCGGCTCGGTCAGCGTCGCATGGTCGGCACGGCACAGGCGAGATCAAATCTAAAGAGGCAAAGCCGCGCAAAGTCATGCCGCAAAGACTATCGGCGCCCCCCACAACCGCTGCGTCGCATTCCCCGCTCTCGATCAAATGGCAGGCATCGATGAAGGTCTGTGCGCTGGATGCGCAGGCAGTTGAGATGACCATTGCTGGCCCGCAGAGCTCCAGTGCGCCGCGGACGAAATGTGCCAGCGAGAACATATCGTGCGTATGGGTGTAGTCGAACGAGGGGGGAAGTATGCCCGTCATAGTATCGCGCGAACGGTAGGCCTCTTCTGCTGACAGCACACCGGACGTGCTGGTGCCCAGTACGACCGCGATACGACCGGGGCCATAACGGTCGCGTGCCGCAGCGACGGCATCAGCGAAACCATCAGTCCTCAAAGCCAGGTCGGCCAGCCGATTGTTGCGGCAGTCGAAGGGTACCAGCGCGGATGGCAGCGCGTGCGTTTCCGCTTCAGGCACCCGGCCGATATATCCATTCCGCACATCAGAAAAATCGCAAGGAACCAAGCCGCTGCGACGTGATCGCAAAGTCTCCAATGTCGCGGTGGAGCCGCGGCCGATGGCGCTGACGATGGTCGTTGCCGTCAAGACCAAGGGTCGCATTTACGTCGGCTCCGGCAGATCGCGCGGCCGCTCTCCGGCAAACATGAAGGCAAGCGTCAGTGCGGCGAGTGAACCGATTACTACCGTTGTGCCGATTTGTCGCAGAAGCGGCGTCCGGCACAGCGCCAGTACACCGAAGGTGAGCAAAGTCATTGCATTACATATCACGAGTGTTCGCAGCGTACGGGCACGCTCCTCCTGGTCGAGCTGTCGTCGTGCAAAGAAGAGGGCGTAGTCCAGGCCGACACCGAAGACGAATTGCAGCGATACGATGTGAATTAGCGACAATGACGCGTGGGTGGCCGTTAGCATCACCACGGTGAGCAACAGCGCGGCGATAATTGGGACAGCGACGCTGGTCACCCGACGGAGCGATCGCAGGCCGACTGCTAGCACAGCGAATGCCGCCAACCCGCCCGCAACAAGCCAGCGCCATGCTTTGCTCGTGGAGTCAGCGACGATTGCGTTCGTCTCCCCTGTGATGTCAAGATATGTGGCGCCATTTTGCTGCAACGTTGCGGCGAAGCGGGCTGGATCGCGCAGGCCGGTTGGCGCGATCAGGCCATACCAGCGGCCGTCGCGCTCGAACAGCAACGGGTCGATGCGTGCCCGGAGCAACGGGCTGTCAATGTCGGACGCAAGCAATGGCGGCAATGTGCGGCTGGCCGCCACGGCATCAATGAACGGCTGAAAGACCTGCGGGCGGAATGGCAGTCCCGCCTGCGCCACCGCGATGCGCTTGGCGAGTTCATCAGGAGCCGGCAACAGAGCTTGGCGCGCCAACTGCGTTGCCGTGCTCGGCAGCAACTGCGAGGCGCATTCTACTCTGCTGAGCACGCCGGCGCGGGCAAGCGTATCGAGTGCCGGCAGCAGTTGTTCTTCCTGGCGCAGCACAGCTTCTGCTGTATCGCCCTGCACAACACCCAGCAGAACCGCGTCCGGCGCGCCGAGTTCGCGGCGCAGTTCGGCATCCAGAGCAAGGTCAGAGGCCGGCACCGGACTGAGCGCGGCCAGGTCGTTTTCCCACGACGGGCCACCCACCGCCACAAGCCATACAGCAGCCACGAGGCAAATACCGGCGACCCAGCCGCGCCACACGCGCAGGTACTCGATACGCAGCAGTCGAGCAGGGTCGCCTGCAGACACCGGAGCTAGGCCGGCAGCGACAATAAGATATGGCAGAAGCCAGCGCGTCACTGCGGCGGCCACCGCGACGCCCACAACAGAAAAGCAGCCGAGTTGCGACAGCCCAGGGAACCGGGAGAACAGCATGCCGGTCAGTCCCAGTGCGGTGGACAGAACCGTCAATCGGAAGGCCTGTCCGATGCGTCGCAACGTGTCTCCTGCCGCTTCACTATGCTTTCGATGGCCCACCAACAAGACCGGGTAATCCAGCGTCACACCCAGCATTGTCATGCCGAAGCCGATCGTGATGCCGTGTACGAAGCCGAAGACAAATTGTGCAACCAATGCGGCCGCGACGGTCCCCAGTGCCACCGGTATAGCGACAACGAGCAGTATCCAGACCGAGCGGAAACGCCATAACAGCAGTGCCGCCAGCAGCGCCGTCGAGCCGATCGACAGCAGCATGACATCGGCCCTCATGGCGTCCGCCGCTGCGCGGGCGAACACCGCTGGGCCAGCGGCAAGCAGCCTCGCGCCCCCTGGATCGGCGGCCGCGAACGCCTGCTGGAGGGCTGCGCCCACCAACTCCTGCGCTTCCACATCCATGGCGCCGGCCCGCGTGGTCGCAAGAACAAGCGCTCGCTGACGATCTGTTGCGAACCAGACCCCATGCAAGGTTCGCACCTGGCTGGCACCAATCAAGGTGTAAATCAGCACCGGAAAGGCACCGGTCAGGTCGGCTATCCCGAATTGTTCTACCAGCGGCGCAGCCGAGGATTGAAGGCCGCGCAGCAGCCTCTCCATGTCCTGGCGCAAGGCCGGAATTGCGAATGCCTCCGGTGTAGTGGTAGGGGACAGCAGGTAACGGTGGCTGAACAGCACCCGCTGCGCATCATTGACCAAAAGATCCTGGCTGCCGTTGTTGATAAAGGAAAACAGCCCTGTGCGATCGAGTGCTCTGGTCATCGACTGGCTGACACGAGCCAACACCTCGGTCGGCGCTCCCTCGATGCCAAGCATGATCAGGCTGGTGGCCGCCCCAGAAAGCAGTTCTTTCGCTACCAGACGTGCGGCGCCGGTGTCGCCACGCGGCAGAAATTCCGCCATATCACTCCGAATGGTCACCTGACTGAGCGCCAATCCCGCTACCAGCGCGGTTACCGCCGCCGCAAGCAGGATCGGCCCAGCGCGTTCGTGATTCCCAGCGCTCAAGTTACTCGGCTGATCGTCATGCGGCTTTCATCGCCATTCGCTTGCACAGTATGGATAAATCGCAGTCCATCCTGTATGCCCTCGATAGTGATTTGACTTACCGCGAGCTTAACCGCTGGGTCCAGTGGGTGTCAGCGTCAGACGCCAACCTGTCAGATCGCCATGCATCTCGACACGGTAGTTCTGCTGCAATAGTGCAAGCTTGCCTGCCAACGTGCCGCGGATCGCGTCGACTAGACCGCGAAATCATTTCCTGGCTGACCAGATCGATTTCGCGAGCTGGCTCGCCGGCTGTCGAGATTGTCAACCGATCGCCCTCGACCACCATTCTCTCCGGCCGTGGCTGCTCTGTCACCTTTTCGAGATAGTCGGGGCGCCGGTACAACAACTCACCGCTGGCGTACAACGGGACTGTCAAGGCAGCGATTGTCTTCACCTCGGTGAAGGTGGAGCGGCTCTCAACTACCTGCGCCAAGAGGTGCATCAGATCGGCGATTGTGCGCGGCGGCCCTTCCGCTGCTGCGGTCGATATCCCGAAACGGGACAGCGGCAGCAGCATCGCGAGCAGATTGAGGCTCCGCCGGTCGTAATGCGGCCGCCCGATGTTCCCAGAAATCATAGAAATTGAACCAATTGAATGGATACTTCCGGGCATAGAACTCAAGCCTTGCAGCGTAGCGCTGGACCCAGTTCGCGAGATCCTCGGTGCGGCGCGCGCGATCGACGGTGACTCGATCAGCAAAGTGTTCGAAGTGCACCTGATAGCGCCGATGGCCGGTGCGGACGCCAAAGAACAACACCACAGGTGCGCCGAGAATGGCGGCGAGGACCAGCGGACCGGTCGGAAATGCCGCAGGATCTCCAAGGAACGGTACTGTTAACAGCCTTGTCCTGCTGTGGCGCGCGGTCAGCCAGGATACCCACGATCTCGCCACGCGCTACGCTCTCGTGAACCCGGAGCATGGCTTCGGGCTCGCCGATCTCGATAATGCTGTCCGCCAGCATGGGGTCGAGCTCTTCGACCAGCCGGCTGTAGGGGCGAGTGTTCCCGCGATACATCAAGATCTTCACCGGCACCGGTGACCGCCGAGCCACGACGCGCAAGACCTCGAAGCTGCCGAGATGAGATCCGAGTAGCATGCAGCCGCGTGACCGGGACAGGGCCGATTCAATGTCGTTGAGGCCGGTCACATTGATCTCGAAGTGACGCAGCCAATTCGACAGCAAGAACAACCGATCAAGCAGCACACAGGAAAACGCAAAAAAATGTCTGAACACGTCCAGGGTTGTCGCCGGGCGGCCAAGCGCCCGATCGAGGAATTCGCGCGACGCTTGGCGGCCACCACGCAGAACCAGGACGAAGTACAACGTGATCGGATAGAGGAGAGCCTGTCCAATCGACCAACCTAGCGTCAGCGACAGCCACATCATCAATCGGATGAGTGTCGCGCTACCTCGCTCGCGACGTCCGGCCCAACGCGCTACCCTCATGAGACTACGTCAAGGTCGGCTCGGGCACGAAAGACCTGGCGCTGTCCGACGCTGCCGATGAAGGTCACGCAGTCCGGCATCTTCTCAGTGAACTCGATAGTGACTGCATCGCCAGGAAGGACCGGAGAAAGGAACTTCACCTCGCGCAATATGACAACGCGTCTTCCTGGCAGATTGCGCATTAGCAAGGCGATAGCCCGGTCGAGAATAACGGCGCCGGGAACGACTGGTTTGCCTGGAAAGTGCCCAGCGATGCTCGGGTGGTCCCGTTCGATAGTGAATTGTTGATCCGGTCGCATCGCCGATCTCAGGTTCCGCTGATCTGCGCGCGCAAGGCACCGAGTGCCTGATGGGTCAGCTTGCCCACGTCATTGCGTGGCAACATGTCCACCTTGATGATGCGTCGCGGCAAGAAGAGCGGATCGATACGGTGACGCAGTTCCGCCAAGAGATCCTCCGCACTGCGCTCGGGTGCAACGACAAACACGAGCAGCCGCGCGGTCGGCTGACGATCGAGATCGTCCGGTGCCACAAACTGGCCGTCGATGACGCCGTCTAACCCCGCCAGAATTCGATTGAGCTCGGCCAAAGACGCGCGGCGTCCGCCCAGCTTGATCACATCCAATCGGCGCCCCACCAAACGAAAGTGCCGATCATCCAGCATTTCTATGATGTCGCTGACTGGGTAGGCTTCGGCATGTGGACCGGACACAAGCGTCTCGGCGGCAGGGCTTGCCTGGTGCAGCCGTACGCGAGGATAGGTCGTCCATACATCACCGCCAACAGGTCCGACGCCCAGCGATCGACCCGACTTCGGTGGCGCCGAAGATTTCGACCACTCGCGTCTTCCAGCGTTTCTCCGCAGCCTGCGCCATGTCAGGGAACAGCGGAGCAGTCGCCGAGACGATGCGTTCGATCGGGGGCAGATCAATCGATGCATGCAGTAATGTACGGATCTGCAACGGTGTGGTCACCAGGACACGTGGCGCAGGAACTGATCGTAACGCAGCGACTACATCTTGGGGATAAAAGGCTGGACCGCACCATGTGGCGACCGGAGTATGCAGCGGCAGTAGCACGGTAGTTTCAAAACCATACATGTGGTGGGGAGGCACCATGCCAACGATGCTAGAGGTTTGGGCTTTTGCCAGTTCCAGCCAGGCGGCCGCGTCGATGCTCCGCTCAACCAGCGCGCCCCAAGACTTCCGATGTGCGAGCGGCTGCCCAGTGGTTCCGGAGGTGAACACAATGCACGCCAACTGCGCTGCGGGGATATTCGGGTTGGCAGCTCTCCGTTCCGTCAGTCTGATTGAACTCCGGTCCAGCAGGTGCCAAGGGAACCGCTGCCCTGGCGGCGCCGGATAATCCGCCACAGCGTAGACTCCAGGGAACCTCTCTGGCAGCGCTTCGAGCCATTCCGGCGACCGGTCGCCGCTCAGCAGCGTCACCTGGCCACGCAACACGGCTGCAGCCAGCGCCAGCGCGAACGGTAGCCTGTCTCGGCAAAGGTTCAGGACATAGCGACCAGAACACAGGGCGTCGGCGGTTTGGTGCGCTGCACACAAAAAGGCGCCAGCCTTAACAGTTCCCCCATGGAACCTGAACATCGGCTCATCGGGGGTGCGGCAGATCAAGGGGCATGTGCCAGTGGATTCAGACACAGTGGACCGAGATTGGTATCGCCGATCGGTCCACCAGGCACTGTCGAAGATTGAACATGTTACCTGATTCGATGAGCGTCGATATAACGCGTCAAACTCCGCAGCGACGCGAACACTTGGTGGGCCTGACCTTCGTCCGACTTCAAAGCGAACCCGTACGCCTTGGATATGGCAAGCGCAATTTCCAAGGCGTCGATCAAATCAAGCCCAAGACCATCACCAAACAACGGCTCGTCCGGCTGGATTTCATCCGGCGATTGATCAAGGTGTAAAGTATCGATCAGAAGCCGGGCTACTTCATTCTCGGTCGTCGCACCTGCATCCATCATGACTTCCACTCAGCGTTTTCTTGCCACACCCCCGACGCTCACATATATGATGCCTCAATTCGGCGCACAACTGCTTCACAGTGCAGGATTCTTCATGCGTCTGGTGCGACGGTCGGTGACTTATCGGCAGCCTCGAACCGGTCTCGGCAAGCAGTATAGGCGCGGTTTGACGAACGCAATCTGGCTGGTGTTCGCGGTCGTCGCGCCTGGCTGTCAGGACCCCGGGCCACCAGGTGTGATGGAGCGCACGGGCGCTGAAGTTGATCGGACAATGGGACACGCCCAACAGGGCGTCGGCGACTTCAGTCTTAGAGTTGGGCGCGCGCTCAACCAAGCTGGTCAGTCGGTGGGGGATGCCGCAAACGTTGCGGGAACCAGTGTCCACGATTGGCTCATCCCGATCGATAAGGCTGATCAGGCCCCTGAGATTGGCCCAGCCAATGGCGAACGCGACGAATAGCGGGCAACCGAGCGACCGACCTGGCGGTCAGGGTTGTTAACCGGAATGTTTCGTGCTCTTGGGCACCGACCGGCGTCAATAACGGCCATCTCACCTCCAGATGAGGGTGCGATGCCTCTCGCCGCTGGAGAGGACGGGTAGAAGCGTCACCGGGGTCCAGGATGGGCGTGATCGTTTCCGTTAATGTCGGACTTCCTCGGGACGTCGAATGGCAGGGCAGGACTGTTCGGACAGCGGTCTGGAAAGCGCCAGTGAAGGGGCGGATTTTCGCCGGCCGGCTAAATCTCGATGGCGACGGTCAGGCGGACCTCCGCGCGCATGGCGGCGAGCAACGCGCGCTCCTGGTGTATCAGCTAAATCCTACCGTTACTGGGCAAGCTACCTTGGCCGGTCGGATCTCGTAGCCGGGAACTTCGGCGAGAACCTCACAGTGGACGGCCTCGCGGACAACGTGGTCTGCATCGGCGATCGCTTCAGGATCGGCGGCGCCGTCGTCGAGGTCAGCCAGCCGCGCGACACCTGCTACCGTGTAGGCATCAGGCTGCAACATCCGGAGATGCCAGCGCTACTGGTCGCGCACCGCCGTCCAGGGTTCTATCTCCGCGTCATCGAAGAAGGTGAGATCGGGGCTGGCGATCGCGTCGAGAAGCTCGTTGACGGCCCGGAGCGGATGACCGTAGCCGAAGTCGATGCGCTTCTGTACTCGGCGGAGCACCCGCCCAAAGCGTTGCGCCGCGCAATCCGAATTCCGGCGCTCAGCAAGGATTGGCGAGGTTCAATGCAGGCGCTGCTCGATGCTGCCGAAGCGGGGGGCACATCCGGCAACGCTGGCCTCGGACCCGGCGCGTCGGCGCCCGTTGCGTGGCCGGGTTTTCGCCCGGTTGTAGTCGTGGCATCGCGCGACGAAAGCGCGGATGTCCGATCATTCGAGCTCGCCGCCGAACCCGGTTCGCCGCTCGCACCGGCACTCCCGGGCCAACACATCATGGTCCGCATGCGCCCTGGCCCGGATGCTCCCGCCGTCACGCGGAACTATTCGCTGTGCGGTCCGCCTGAGGCCCCGACCTATCGGATTGCCGTCAAGAACGAGCGCGGCCTCGCAAGTGGTTTTCTCCACCAAAGTGTCCGGGCGGGCAGTCGCCTGGAGATCAGCGCTCCTCGCGGTTCGTTCGTGCTCGCGGCGGGTAAGACCCCCGTCGTCCTCATCAGCGCCGGTGTCGGCGTTACACCAATACTGGCGATGTTGCATGGCGCAACTGCTACAGACGCTGTGGCATCTCGGCCGATTTGGTGGCTGCATTCCGCCCGCGATCGGGCACACCATTCGTTTGCCAAGGAGGCCGACGGTCTGCTCGCAGCACTCCGGGCATCCCATCGTTGCGTGATCTACAGTCGGCCCGCGCCGGCAGACATACTGGGCCAGGACTTCGATCGATCAGGCCATCTTTCGCTTCAGTTGCTCCAGGAGATCGGCATTCCCCAGGACGCCGAATTCTACCTGTGTGGTCCGCCCGGCTTTCTCCAAGATCTTCAGAATGGCCGCGCAGCATGGGGCGTTCCCTGGCCCAAGGTCCACGTCGAGCTGTTCGGGAGCACGCCCACTCTCACGCCGGGCATCTCCGGCGTCGCCGCGACCCGGCCTCATCGTCCTGACGGCCCCGCGGGCGGCGGACCCATGGTGACGTTCTTGCGAAGCGGCCTCGCCGTCCCATGGGATTGGCGCTTCGGTAGCTTGCTTGAGTTGGCAGAAGCCTGCTCCGTTCCCGTGCGTTGGTCCTGCCGTTCGGGCGTATGCCACAACTGCGAAAGCGGTTTGATCGAGGGCGAACTCGCCTACGCGCCAGAGCCGTTGGACCCTCCAGCCCAAGGCAGTGCGCTCATCTGCTGCTCGACGCCAAGAACCGCCATCGAACTCGACCTCTAGCTCCGATCTTGTTGCAATAGGAGGGTGGGCGGATACGCACTTATCCTGTGTGCCGGGGGCAGCGGCTGTGATGGCCAAGGAGACTTATTATGGAAGATCGAAAGATTCGGGCGGCTCTGGACCACCACTGGAGCTGCCTCCGATGCGAACGACTTCGAGCAGGAGCATCAGATTTACCGAGAGGACGCGGTGCTCGAATATCCGCAATCTGGCGAGCGCATCCACGGGCGTCGGAACATTCAGTTGTCTCGCACCGTGCAGCCGAACCGGAAACGCTTCGCAGTGCGGCGGATCATCGGCGCGGGCGATCTCTGGGTCACTGAATACGTCATCACCTATGATGGGCAGCCGTCTTACACCGTAAGCATCATGGAGTTCCTCGGTGAGAAGGTGGCCCGCGAGACCCAGTATTTCGGCGATCCGTTCGAGCCTGGGCCTTCGCGTGCGCAATGGGTCGAGCGAATGGCCTGAGAATTAACTGCCGTACGAATGCTCGTCTGCCGCTCGCTCGCTCGGAGTTGCCGATCGATACGGTCGCTCTCGCCCGCTATCTCATCGGAAACATAGTGGTGCGGAAGTTGCCTGAAGGCATCGCCAGCGGTCGAATTGTTGAGACCGAGGCCTATGTCGTCGGCGATGCCGCGGGGCACGCCTACCGAGGGATGACCCGGCGCAATCGTTCGCTGTTTCTCGAACCTGGGCACGCCTATGTTTATCTCGCGTACGGTATCTCCCACATGCTGAATGTCTCAAGCGAGATGTCCGGGATCGGCGCCGGCGTCCTGATCAGGGCGCTCGAACCGCTCGAAGGTATCCCGATCATGCGGCTGCATCGCCGTGCCGAGCGCTTGCGCGATCTGATGCGAGGACCAGGACGGCTCACCGCAGCGTTGAGGATCGATCGTCGCCTCGATGGGATCGATCTTTGCCGAGAAGGTCAACTATGGCTTGGAAGCGATGACCACAAGAGCGGCGAAGTTGCGCAAAGCATTAGGATCGGCATTTCGCGCGACGCCAACCGCCTCCTGCGTTTTTATATCCGGGACAGTCCGTTCGTCAGCGGGTCAAGGTCACTGAACAGGTAAGGGACTGCTGCAGTCGCGTTCTGCTTGGACAGAGCGGCATCCCGAAGTCACACTGCAGGCAACCGGTGACGACCCGGGCGGAAATCCATGCACGCAGTGAGCGATCAATGAAAGAGAACAGCATATGGCGGGCGGTGCACGCGGGGCGGCCCGCGCTTGGAACCGGGCTCAAGGAGTTCGCCTCGCGCGGCGTCCCGTGGATCATCGAGGCCTCCGGCTTCGACTACTGTATGATCGACCACGAACATGGCGCCTTCGACCATGAGACGATTGCGAACCTCGCCGGGTGGTTTCAGGCCACCGACGTTTCCGCGATCGTGCGGATCCACAAATCCTTCACCTATCTGATCCCGAGCGATCCTCGATCAGGGGATTATGGGCGTCCAGGTCTCGGAGGTCGATAACGCGGAAGAGGCGCGCGCGATCGCGCGAGAGGCCAAATTTCCCCCGATCGGCAATCGCGGCATCTCGGGGCAGGGGATGCACACCGGATACCGGAGCTATGGCGCCCGTCACGCGTCCGAGTATGCGCCATGGGCCAATGCCAACATCATAGTCTGCGTGTCCATCGAGTTGCTCGAGGGCTTGGAAAATGTCGAGGCGATCGCGGCCGTCGACGGCATCGACATGATCGCCTATGGCCACTCGGACCTCAGTGCGCGCCTCGGTGTTCATCTCCAGCTTGAGCACCCGACGTTCAAGGCAGCTGTGCGCCGGATCGCAGACGCCTGCAACGCGCACCGGAAGCTGGCCCGAGGGTCTGCAGAAACCGAGGCGCAGATCGAGGAGTACCTGGAGGCTTGGGTGCAAGGTGTTGAACCTGCCTGGCAACGATGTCAGCACGTATCTTGATGGCCTGAAGGCGCGTGCCGGACGGGCGCAGGCGCGGCTCAAATCGATCGGCGTTCCGACACCTTGAAAAGCGCGCAGGTGAGGACGGCGGTCCGGCGACGCTCTTCAGCGGAGCCGCCAAACAGACCGTGCAGATACCGATGCTGTTGACGGGCAAGAGACATATCGAAGACCGCGCCGGCCAATCCACGCTTTCAGCGTCTATCGCGCCGACACATGCGACACAGCCGATGCGGCCGCGAAAAACAACATTGAATGCGAGTTTGACCAGAGGTTCTCGTGCGACAGGTCCTAGCTTTGCTATACCGCACAATCGGAGCCGGCTTGGCAATCGGAATGATGGAGGGGTCTGCACGGTTTGGCCATCTTGAAGCGGTCCGGCTGCCTTTTGCGACGTCGATCGTATTGACCCTGTTTGCATCCGAGAGCAAGCCG
Organism: uncultured Alphaproteobacteria bacterium; assembly: GCA_963850535.1. Lineage (GTDB taxonomy): Bacteria > Pseudomonadota > Alphaproteobacteria > Acetobacterales > Acetobacteraceae > JAMXLO01. The sequence goes on from CAWKMC010000062.1 coordinate 28,695, forward strand.
GCTCAACCCTAGCCGTGATCCCGGACACTCGCTGTCGTCGATCGCAGGGGTCGCTGCCCTTATCCGTCTCGGGCCCGGCGATGCCGCAGGAGCGCTCGGAGTCGGGATCGCCGTATTGCTGATCGTAGGATCTCGCGCCCTGCATCCGCCGGCCGGTGTAGACGCGTTCCTTATCGCCCAACTCGACTTGCCGTGGTCTTGGATCGTCAACCCGGTGCTGATTGGCGCTATACTACTGGCGGGCTTCTCCCAGCTTTGGGCTTGGGGCGGGAGTTACCTGTCGGTTCAGAGGGTCCGGACATTCCCAAAGGCACGGACCTCTCCAGAAGCACGTTCCTCGGATATTCCGCCACCGTCCAAAACAAGCTCTAAGCGCAAGCGTCGATGCAAAGCCGGACCGCGCCGGCGATGGAGGCACGACGCGAAATGGCGCATCATCCCGCCGATCAACGGTGCAAGCGGGGGAACAGGATGCGACTCCAGGGCAAGGTAGCGCTGCTGACCGGCGCGGCGGCTGCGATCAAGGGCGAGTTGATGGGCTTCGGCGGCGCGGCGGCGCATCTGTTCGTGCGCGAGGGCGCGAAGGTGGTGCTGACCGACATCCGCGACGACCTGGGCGAGCGCGCGGCGGCAGCCCTGCGCGCCGAGGGCCATGACGCGCGTTACCTGCACCTCGACGTGACATCGGAACAGAACTGGGCGCAGGTGGTGGACGCGGTGATGGCGGCGCACGGACGGCTGGATATCCTGTTCAACAATGCCGGTGTCTCGTTTCCCGGCAAGGTCGAGGACATCACCGTGGACATCTGGGACCGCGAGCTTGGCGTGCATGCCAAGGGGGTTTTCCTGGGCACCCGCACGGCGATCCCGGCCATGCGCAAAGGCGGTGGCGGGTCGATCATCAATACGTCCTCGGTGATGGGCATTGTCGGCAGTCCCACCTCGCCGGCCTATTCGGCCGCCAAGGGCGCCATCACGATCTTCACCAAGTCGGCGGCGCTGCAATATGCGCGGGAAAATATCCGCATCAATTCGGTGCACCCGGGCTATGCGGATACGCCGCTGACCGAGAAGCGCTTCAACGATCCGGCCGTGCGCCAGGGGCTGCTCGATCGCACGCCGATGGGCAGGCTCGGCACCGCCCTGGATATCGCCAATGGCGTGCTGTTCCTGGCGTCCGACGAATCATCCTGGGTCACCGGCTCGGAACTGGTGATCGATGGCGGCATGACGGCGCAGTAAGCGCGCATTGCCATATGATCCGGCAGGCCGTGGGTCCCCGCATCCGCGGGGACAGCAGAACTTCTAAACTCGCTGCGCTCGTTAGGAAGTTCTAGCTGGCTGGCCTTCCTGGACACGTATCGAACCCTGTGCGTGGCGCCGGAGCCGCAATTTCGGCGTGTGCTTGAGGAAATCCGGGAGATGCGGCTCGCCGCCTGATACCGAGGCGTCAGGTGTGAGGGGTAAATTGGTCGGCCAGAAGCCGCCGACCGGCCCGAACCGTGGTCTTCGGCTCATACCGGTCCCACACACGAACGCCCCGCACGGGCAATCCAATCGATAGCGAATGGCCCGGCAAGCCAATCCGTGATACCGTGTTGTGACTGGAGGCTTTCGATGGACCTCGCTCAACCCGGGACGGACAGATACTATCCCGCGAGGAGTTCAGGCGGTGGTATGAAGCCCAGACGAAGGGCCGCTACGAACGCGTGGACGGCAGGATCGTGGCCATGGCCCCCGAGCGCGGCGCGCACCTGCGGGTCAAGGGAGCCGTCTACAGTGCGCTGAAGCGCGCGTCGCCGATGCCGGTGTACCTTGCCAGGCATTGCCCGATGGCGCCACGGTGGAAACCGGCGACAGTGACTACGAACCGGATGCCCTGGTGAACTGTGGCGAGCCAATGGCTGACGACGCGATCGCAGTGCCGAACCCGGTGATCATCGTCGAAGTCCTGTCACCCGGCACGGCATCGACGGATACCGGCGGCAAGCTGGCTGACTATTTCCGCGTGCCATCCGTCACTCACTACCTGATCGTGCATCCGACCCGCCGAACCGTTACCCATCACCGGCGTACTGACGACGGCATCGACACACAAATCATCGTCAACGGACCGATCACGATGGCCCCACCCGGGATCGTCATCACGGTGGAAGAGATCTACAGCGCCGCATAGGCCGACCGTCACTTACCATTGGGTGAGGCGGTACGTTCGGTGGACCGACGAACCGTCGGCTTCGGCCGACCGGCGCGCGCTGATGCCGTGACCACGATCCCGGTGAGAGCGGGATCTTGCCTCGTGGTTTCTGCGGAGACCAACCCGACCGAGTTCAAATCCAGCCTGGGCATGCCTGCAATATATTGATAATATTGGTGAATTTCGTGGCTGAGGATGCAGTCAGCTGCGAACCCGTCTCCCTTTTCCCTGTCTATCAGGCAAATATCAGGGAATTTGTTCGAATTCCGTCCTGTCTGGCAGAATTTCACTGCAAAGAGGCCGCTTTTTCCAATAGTTCAGCAGCCGATTCCCTACGCACAGAAACAGGGAAAGTG
>CAWKMC010000063.1:0-94213 GCA_963850535.1 uncultured Alphaproteobacteria bacterium
TTGCTCAGGTTCATCGTCTTGCCCTGGCAGCGGTTACCTGCTGTCGATATGGATTTCTGATCCAGAGATATAGTTGCCGGACTCGCCGCACAGAAACAGCAGCAGGTCGGCCACCTCCCTGGGCTTGCCCAGCCGGTGCAGGGGAATGTCGTTCTCGACGATTGCCTCCGTGCCGGGCGACAGGATGCCAGTGTCGATCTCCCCCGGTGACACCGCGTTGACCCGCACGCCGGCAGGGCCGAGATCCGCAGCAAGCTCGCGTGTGACAGCCCAAAGCGCCGCCTTCGATGCGGCATAGGCGGCAGAGCGAACGGATGCACGCGCGATCCGACGATAGAGGTCATGTTCACCACCGTCCCGCGGGCTGTCTCCAGCGGGTCACGTAATCCCTGCACCAGTGCCACGCAGGCGAACAGGTTGACGTTGAAGATGTGCAGCCAGTCGGCATACGCCATTTGAGCGCCTGTATTTTGCTGCCGTCCGCGTGCTTGGGTGAGATCGCCGCATTGTTGACCAGCGCATCCAACCGGTCGCCGACGATGTCGCGCAGTCGCGGCATCCCGGTCAGGACCTGATCGATATCTGCCAGATCCACCTGGATGTGATTCTTCGCACCCCCCTCCCAGGGACAGCGCGGGTCGAACGGATGCCGGGAGATGGTCAGGATGCGCCAGCCGGCGTCACTGAATGTCTTGACGGTCGCATGGCCGATGCCGCGGCTCGCGCCCGTCAGCAGAGGTACGCGCTGTCGTTCGGTCATGACCGATCCCTTTGCGGTGGTTGCCGAGTGATTGCCAAACATGCAGATATCTTTATATAGCGCCGCCACCAAGCAGGAGTGACCTCGCATGGCCGACCCAGGACTACAAGGTCAAGGACATCTCCCTCGCCGAGTGGGGCCGCAAGGAAATCACCATGGCCGAGGACGAGATGCCCGGCCTGATGGCGATCCGCGAGGAATACGGCGCATCCAAGCCGCTGAAGGGCGCCCGCATCGCCGGCTGCCTGCACATGACGATCCAGACGGCCGTGCTGATCGAGACCCTGCACGCGCTGGGCGCCACGGTCCGCTGGTCGTCGTGCAACATCTTCTCGACCCAGGATCACGCCGCCGCCGCGGTAGCGGCAGCCGGCATGCCGGTGTTCGCCTGGAAGGGCATGAGCGAGGAAGAGTTCTGGTGGTGCATCGAGCAGACGGTGCGCGGCCCCGACGGCAAGGGCGGCGTGGACGCCGAACATGATCCTCGACGACGGCGGCGACCTGACGCTGCTGATGCACGAGAAGTACCCCGAGATGCTGAAGGACGTGCGCGGCATCTCCGAGGAGACGACCACCGGCGTGCACCGCCTGCGCGACATGGCCCGCGACGGCAAGCTGCTGACGCCGGCGATCAACGTCAACGACAGCGTGACCAAGTCGAAGTTCGACAACCTTTACGGCTGCCGCGAGTCGCTGGTCGACGGCATCCGCCGCGGCACCGACGTGATGATGGCCGGCAAGGTCGCGGTCGTGAACGGCTTCGGCGACGTCGGCAAGGGCTCGGCCGCCTCGCTGCGCAATGCCGGCTGCCGCGTGATGGTGACCGAGGTCGATCCGATCTGCGCGCTGCAGGCGGCGATGGAGGGCTACCAGGTCGTCACGATGGATGACGCCGCGCCGATGGGCGACATCTTCGTCACCGCCACCGGCAACGTCGACGTCATCACGATCGATCACATGCGCGCGATGAAGCACCGGGCGATCGTCTGCAACATCGGCCACTTCGACTCCGAGATCCAGATCGACGCGCTGCGCAACTACAAGTGGGAAAACGTCAAGCCGCAGGTCGACGAGGTGGTGTTCCCCGACGGCAAGCGGCTGATCGTGCTGTCCGAGGGGCGGCTGGTGAACCTCGGCAACGCGACCGGCCACCCAGCTTCGTCATGAGCGCGAGCTTCAGCAACCAGGTGCTGGCGCAGATCGAGTTGTTCAACGCGCCCGCCGGCAAGTACGAGCGCCAGGTCTATACCCTGCCGAAGCACTCGACGAGAAGGTGGCCGCCCTGCACCTGGCCAAGGTCGGCGCGCAAGCTGACGAAGCTGACGCCGAAGCAGGCGGAGTATATCGGCGTTCCGCCGGCGGGGCCGTTCAAGCACGAACTGTATCGCTACTGAGCCGCCGGATCCGCGCTTCCCTTATGTGGCGCGGCGCGATTGCACTAGCATCCCGCGACGAGCGCACTCGGGAGAGGCTACCAATGAACGAACGGGAGATGCGCGGCCTGATCGAGGACGTGCGGACGGGAAAGCTGTCACGCCGGGCATTCACCCGCATAATGATCGGACTTGGCCTGACGGCACCTCTGGCGACGCAGATGCTCGCCCATTCCGGCGTCGCCCTGGCTGCCGAGAAGCCAGTCTACAAGCCCAGCAAGCGGGGGGGCGGCGGCCCGCTCAGGGTCCTTTGGTGGCAGGCGCCGACACTGCTGAACCCGCATTTCGCCACTGGCACCAAGGATCAGGACGCTTCGCGCATCTTCTACGAGCCGCTGGCCGCCTGGGATCCCGACGGCAATCTGCTGCCTATCCTGGCCGCGGAGATTCCCACCATCGATAATGGTGGGCTGTCGGAGGAAGGCACGTCGGTCACCTGGAAGCTGAAGCGCGGCGTGAAGTGGCACGACGGGCAGCCGTTCACCGCCGATGACTGCGTGTTCAATTGGGAATACGCATCGGATCCCGCGACAGCCGCGACGACCATTGGCAGTTATAAGGACGTCAAGGTCGTCAAAGTGGACGACTACACGATCAAGGTGGAGTTTTCCAAGGCGACGCCGTTCTGGGCCGACGCGTTCGTCGGCTATTTCGGCATGATCATACCGAAGCACCTGTTCGCGCAGTATGCGGGCGCGAAGTCTCGCGAGGCCCCGGCCAATCTCGCGCCGGTGGGCACTGGCCCTTATACGTTCGTCGACTTCAAGCCGGGCGACGTGGTGCACGGCAAGAACAACCCGAACTATCATATGGAGAACCGGCCCTATTTCGACACGATCGAGATGAAGGGCGGCGGTGATGCCGTGTCCGCAGCGCGCGCCGTGCTGCAGACCGGCGAATATGACTTCGCCTGGAACCTGCAGGTTGAGGACGAGATCCTAAAGCGGCTCGAAGCGAGCGGCAAAGGCCAGGTCGTGGTGACACCTGGCGGCAGCATCGAGCATATCCAGCTCAACAACACGGATCCGTGGCACGAGGTCGACGGCGAGCGCTCCAGTATCAAGTCGAAGCATCCCTACCTGACCGACCCGGCCGTGCGCGAGGCGCTCAATCTGCTTGTGGACCGCGCCTCGGTGCACAAATTCATCTACGGCCGCACCGGTGAGGACACCGCCAACTACGTCAACGCGCCCGACAAGTTCGTTTCGAAGAATACCCGCTATGAGTTCAACATCGAGAAGGCGATCAAGCTGCTCGATGGTGCTGGCTGGAAGCCGGGTGCAGACGGCGTGCGCGAGAAGAACGGCGTGAAGTTGCACGCGCTGTATCAGACCGCGATCAATGCACCGCGGCAAAAGACCCAGGAGATCGTCAAGCAGGCCTGCCAAAAGGCGGGCATCTCGATCGAGATCAAGTCGGTCACCGCGTCCGTGTTCTTTTCCTCCGACGTCGCCAACCCGGATACCTACCCGCATTTCGTGGCTGACCTTCAGATGTACACCACGACAATGGGGCAGCCGGATCCGGGCGTGTTCATGCGCAGTTACCTGTCGGGCGAAGTGGCCAGCAAGGCGAACAAGTTCCAAGGCCGCAACATCACCCGCTGGCAGAGCGGGGAATTCGATAAGCTGTTCGAGCAGGCCGATACCGAACTTGACCCGGTCAAGCGCGCGGCGCTGTTCATCGCCATGAACGACCTGGTGATCAAGAACGTGGTGGTGGTTCCAGTCGTCACCCGGCCGAGTGTCACCGCGGCGGCGAAGGGCTTGCATGCGCCGATCAGCGGCTGGGACAACAACACGTACGCTCTCGCTGACTGGTATCGCGAAGCCTGACGCGTGGGTATAAGTGAGCCGCTATCTTATCCGTCGCCTGCTGATCGCGGTGCCCAGCCTGCTCGGCATCAGCGTCGTGCTGTTCACCATCCTGGCACTCGCACCGGGCGATCCGTTCAGCGAACTCGCCACCAATCCGGCCATCCCGCCCGAGGTTCAGGCTGCGCTGCGGGCCAAGTTCGGCCTGGATGACCCGATCCCCATCCGCTACCTGCACTGGCTGGCCGCCATGCTGCACGGCGACTGGGGCTTCTCGTTTGTCAGCCGCGTCAACGTCGATACGCTGATCCTGCAGCGCCTGCCGACGACACTCGCGGTGATCGGTGCCTCGCAGTTGCTGGCGCTGCTGGTGGCTTTGCCGGTCGGGGTCTTGGCCGCGGTACGGCCTTATTCGACCTTCGATCAGGTCGTCAGCACATTCGCGCTGATGGGGTTTTCGCTGCCGACCTTCTTTACCGGCATCATCCTGATCCTGGTGTTCAGTATCCAGCTCGACTGGCTACCTTTCGTGTTTCGAGCTGATCTGCCAGGGCGCGGACTTCCTTGGTGGTGGGGCGAGTTCAAGCAGTCGATCATGCCGATCGTGGTCCTGGGACTGTTCCAGGGCGCGGCCTTGATGCGCTTCGTGCGCTCCGCCGTGCTCGACGTGATCCGCCTGGAATACGTGACCACCGCACGTTCCAAGGGTCTGCCGGAACGCGTCGTGATCCTGAAGCATATCGGTACGCAACGCGCTGATCCCAGTGGTGACACTGGTCGCCTTGCAGATGCCGGTGGTATTCGGCGGCGCCATCGTCACCGAGCAGATCTTCCGCGTGCCGGGCATTGGTTCGCTGCTGATCAGTGCGATCCAGTCCAATGGCACGCCGGTGATCATGGGCGTGACGTTTGTGTTCTCCTGCCTGGTCATCCTGTGCAATTTGATGGCGGACCTGTTGTATGGCTGGCTCGACCCCCGCATCACCTACCGCTGACGCCGCTCGCGTCGTCGTCCAACCGGCGACGCGCGCGCGTCACGTCACGCCTTGGACCGAGGCTTGGCGGCGCTTCCGCCGCCATCGACTGGCGGTGGCGGGTGCCGTGGTCTTCGTGCTGATGATCCTGGCCGTCGCCTTTGGGCCGTTGATCTGGCGCGTGCAGATCAACGACATCGATTTCAGCGCGCAACTGCAACCTCCGAGCTGGACCCATCCGCTGGGTACCGACGATCTCGGCCAGGATCTGCTGGCGCGCATGCTGTACGGCGGGCGAATCTCGCTGTCGGTAGGGTTGGCCGCAATGGTGGTGTCAATCGTCATCGGCACCATCATCGGATCGATTGCCGGCATGTCGCGTGGCAGCATCGATGCCGCGCTCATGTGGCTGACGGATCTTTTCCTGTCATTGCCGTCTGTGCCGGTGCTGCTGCTGCTGATCTACCTGTTCCGTGAGTCGATGAAGCAACTGATCGGCGCCGAACTTGGCACGTTCATCCTGATCGTCGTGGCAATCGGCGCGTTCCGCTGGATGATCGCTGCCAGGCTGGTGCGCGCGCAGTTCTTCGCCTTGCGCGAGAAGGAGTTCGTGGAAGCGGCGCGAGCGCTCGGTGCGTCGCGATTTCGCCTGATGGCGCGCCACATCCTGCCAAACGCGCTGGGGCCGGTCATCGTCGCCGCCACCATCGACACGGCGGCGGCCATCATCACCGAGTCGACGCTGTCATTTCTCGGCCTTGGCTTCCCGCCAGATATTCCGTCGTGGGGACGCATCCTGTTCGATGCCAAGGACAACCTGGACGTTGCGCCACACTGGGCGGGCGCGGCCGGACGCGGGCGGGGCGCGGCTGGCGGCAACGCCGCGCCCTTGCTGTTCGCCGGTGGCGCGATCTTCCTCGCGGTACTCTCGATCAGTTTCATCGGCGACGGATTGCGCGACGCGCTCGATCCGCGGCGTGTCATCTGACGCATGGTTGAGCGGCTGCTCGATATCCAGGGTCTGAAGACTCACTTTCGGACCGACGACGGCATGGTGCGCGCAGTGGACGGCGTGGACCTTTCCATCGATCGTGGCGAGACACTCGGCGTCGTCGGCGAGTTTGGCTGTGGCAAGACCGTGACTGCGATGACGGTGCTGAAGCTGATCCAGATGCCGCCGGGTCGGATTGTCGCCGGTCGCATTCTTTGGCAAGGCCGCGACCTCGTGCCGTTGAACGCAGATGATATGCGGCAAATCCGCGCCAAGGAGATCGCGATCATCTTCCAGGAGCCGATGACATCGCTTAATCCGGTCTATACCGTCGGCGAGCAAATAGCCGAAACCATCCGGTTGCACGAAGGCCTGAGCCGGCGAGACGCAATGGACCGTGCCGTCGAGATGCTGCGCCTGGTGCATATCCCGACACCGGAGCGGCGCGTACGCGACTATCCGCACCAGTTCTCCGGTGGTATGCGCCAGCGCGTGATGATCGCGATGGCGCTGTCGTGTAATCCAAAGCTGCTGATCGCCGATGAGCCGACCACCGCTCTTGATGTCACCATCCAGGCCCAGATCCTCGACCTGCTCACTGAAATGAAATCACGGCTCGGCATGGCGATCATGTTGATTACCCATGCCATGGGCGTGGTCGCCGAGACGACGCAGCGCGTGGTGGTGATGTATGCCGGTCGGGTGGTGGAGGAAGCAACAGTCGAACGTCTGTTCGCCAGCCCCTTGCATCCTTACACGCAGGGCCTGATCCGCTCGATCCCACGCATGGACAAGGATGCGGGCAAACGAACGCGCCTTGAAGCGATCTCTGGAGTGGTGCCGGCCCTGATCGATCCGCCGCCGGGCTGCCGCTTCGCGCCGCGCTGCAAGTTCGCGACGCCGGGGTGTACGGCCGCCGTGCCCGAACTTCGGACAGTGGAGACGGGCCACAAGGTGGCCTGCGTGCTGTATTGAGCCAGAAGATGAGCGACCCACTGCTGCGCGTCAGCCAGTTGGTGAAGAATTTTCCGGTCAAAGGTGGCGTGCTGCGTCGCACATTGGACGAGGTGCACGCGGTCGATCATGTCAGCTTCGAGATCGGCGCCGGTGAGACATTAGGCCTGGTCGGTGAATCGGGCTGTGGCAAGTCAACAACCGGTCGATGCATCTTGCGGCTGATCGAGCCGACCGCCGGAGAGATCTGGTTCGAGGGACGCAACGTCGTCGAATTCGACCACGGCGAGCTCGCCGCATTGCGTCGTGACATGCAGATCATCTTTCAGGATCCATACGCATCGCTCAATCCGCGCATGGCCGTCGGCGCTATCATCGGCGAGGCGCTCACCATTCACGGCCTGGCAAAGGACCGTCATGAGTATGAGGCGCGCGTCGTCGAACTGCTGGAAACAGTCGGGCTGAATGCCGACCACATGCGGCGCTATCCGCACGAGTTTTCCGGTGGCCAGCGCCAGCGAATCGGCATCGCACGTGCGCTTGCAGTATCGCCTAAGCTGATCGTTTGCGACGAGCCGGTCTCCGCCCTAGACGTGTCGATCCAGGCGCAGGTGATCAATCTGCTGGAGGACCTGCAGGAGCAATTAAGTCTAACTTATCTGTTCATCGCTCACGATCTTTCGGTAGTGGAGCACATCAGCACCCGCGTCGCGGTCATGTATCTCGGACGCATTGTTGAGATCGCGCCGGCCCGCGCACTGTACGATACTCCGCTGCACCCCTATACCGAGGCGCTGCTCTCAGCGGTGCCGATTCCTGATCCGGCGATGAAGCGTCAGCGCATCCGGCTCGAGGGCGATGTGCCTAACCCGATCCGCCCCCCAACGGGCTGTCATTTCCACACCCGCTGTCCTATCCGAGAACTGCCCTTGTGCAGCGCACAAAGACCAGAGCTGCGGGAGGTTCGTCCCAGCCATTGGGTTGCCTGTCATTTGCGCAAATGACGCATCCGCATTTCAGGATGATGACGCTCGGCGTAAGATTTTGCTTAGTCCAACCCTTATCCACACACAATGAATTAACCGCTCTGCGTCTTTCTACCTCTGGCAAGTCGGTGTCGCGCTACTTAATTGCCTCTGTGCGCCATGATCCGTTGGGGGCCCTTGATGCTGACCGATGGTGATGAACAGGCCGGTCCGCGTACCGAGGCGTTGCGCCGTGTGCTGAGTACGGGTACGTGACGAGACGATGGCTGCCGATCTGCAGTTTCTCGAAGACTGGTGGGCCCAGCGGCGGCCGGGGATCGCCGACTACCTGCGCGCCAGCCAGATCAGGCGCGCCAATCCCACGCTTGCGGAGGAAATCCGCGCGGAGCTGGGTCGGCGCTAGGCCCACTTGCTTCGTCAGCCGGCCCGATGGCAGGGTGCGCGGGCAGGAGGTCGGGTCAGGTATGGCGGTCAACAAGGTGTATTCCGATGCGCAAGCCGCGCTCGCGGAGCTGTTGCGCGACGGCATGACCATCATGTCGGGCGGCTTCGGCCTGTGCGGAATACCGACCGTGTTGATCGAGGCCATCCGCAGCAGCGGCGTGAAGGATCTGACCGTCGTCTCGAACAATGCCGGAATTGACGATGTCGGCCTTGGTCTGCTGCTGCAGACGCGACAGGTGCGCAAGATGATCAGCTCCTATGTCGGGGAGAACGCGACCTTTGCGCAGCAATATCTGGCCGGCGAATTGGAGATCGAATTCAACCCGCAGGGCACGCTTGCCGAACGCATTCGCGCCGGTGGTGCCGGTATTCCGGGGTTCTATACCGCGACGGGCGCGGGGACGCAGATTGCCGAGGGCAAGGAGACCAAACAGTTCGACGGCCGGACCTATGTGCTCGAACGCGGCCTGCGCGGCGATCTCGCGGTGATCCACGCGTGGAAGGCGGATCACGAGGGCAACCTGATCTATCGAAAGACCGCACGGAACTTCAATCCGATCATGGCAACCGCGGCGGACGTGACGGTCGCCGAGGTCGAGGATCTCGTGGCGAATGGCACCATTGACCCCGACCACATCGTGACCGCGGGGATTTTTGTCGATCGTATCGTGCTGCTGGAGAACGTGGACAAGCGGATCGAGCAGCGCACCGTGCGCAAGCGGTACTAAGGAGAGAGCGATGGCCTGGACGCGCGATCAGATGGCGGCACGCGCGGCACGCGAGCTGCGCGACGGGTTCTACGTGAATTTGGGCATTGGCATCCCGACGCTGGTGGCGAACCACATTCCCGACGGCATGTCGATCCAGCTGCACTCGGAGAACGGCATGCTGGGGATGGGCCCGTTCCCGTTCGAGGGTGAGGAAGACGCCGACCTGATCAATGCCGGCAAGCAAACCGTCACCGAACTTCCCACCACCAGCTTTTTCGACAGTGCGGCCAGCTTCGCCATGGTGCGCGGTGGCCATATCGACATCTCGATCTTGGGCGCGCTCCAGGTGGCCGAGAACGGTGACCTGGCCAACTGGATGATCCCCGGCAAGATGGTGAAGGGGATGGGCGGCGCCATGGACCTTGTGGCGGGGGTGAAGCGCGTGGTGGTGCTGATGGAGCACACGGCCGGCGGCAGGCCCAAGCTGCTGAAGCGCTGCACGCTGCCGCTGACTGGGGCGGGCGTGGTAAATATGGTGATCACCGATCTTGGTGTGTTCGAGGTGGGGGTGAACGGCGTGTGCCTCACCGATCTCGCGCCAGAGGTGACACTGGAAGAAATCCGCTCGAAAACCGAGGCTGGGTTCAGCGTGGCGCCGGAGTTACGGCCGGCGGCGTAAGGAAGGTCGGCGTCCCGGTCGGCTGGGCCAACACCGGTTCCAGCGGATTGCCCCAGAACGTATTGCCAGAGCGGGCGAGCAGCATCACGTCGGACTTCACCCAGGTGAAGACGCGCCGCCGCCCTTCCGGTGAGAGCGGCCCCCCGGTGGCGACGATTGTGCGCAAGCCAGCGAGCTGGTGTCGCCGCCCTGGCCGTCGGTGCGCTGCGCTTGCGACGAGGTGGGCCGGCGCCACCAGGATCGTTGCGCGCTCCTCCTCGGCGCTGCCCAAGAGATCGCCGGCTTGATCGAGAATAATCGTGGCGCCCTCCAGCAGCGCGGCGAGCCACGGCCATGCCGCACCGCTGACCAACAGCCGATCGTCTGGCCGCACGTCGGTGTGCAGGAGCAACTCGGCAAGGGGCCCAATAAGCGCCTCGCGCGGCCAGGCGCGCGCGAGAAGCGTGGCGACGTCTGACGGCAGGCGCGTTCCGGGTGCAAGGCACTCCTGCCGTGTGAGGGTGAGGCGCGTCGCGTGACATGATCGCAGGACCAGGGCCTCTTGTGGGCCGGCATGGCGCGTGAGCCGTAGGGGTGAGGCTGTCAGGCTGGCGAACTCGGTGACCGCCGCGGCGAAAGCGGCAGGATCGTTGGCTGACCAACGCTGCAACGCGGTCCAATCCGCCAGTTCGACCTGCTGCGTCACGCGGAGCGAGTGCAGGAACGCCCATCCGTTTGTCGTGACCACTTGCTCTCTGTTCGGCGTGTGCAGGATCTCGGTCATCGCTGGCATTGTTGAGCCGCCCGGACTGGCGGACCACTCCCATCAAGGCTGCCTTGTGGAGCGCTTGATCTTGGCGTCGTCGTTGTCCTTGCACCAATTCTCGCGGGGTTGAGGTGGTATTCACCAAGAGGCGCCGCGGCAATTTGCTCGACGCTTCGCAGCGACGAGATCGGCACGATGATCCGTGTGGTGCAGAAGTTCAAGAACGGCCTGGCCGAGACCGAGCGTCTACGTTCGGAGCTGATTGGTGTGCCTTCGTCGAGTTCGACGGAGTTGGAGGCTACGGCGCAATCCATGACTGGGGTTGCGAACTAGAGCAACCAGCAGGCGGTTGCTGTTGCCTCGGCGGCGGAGGAACTGACGGCCTCTATCGGCGAGATCGGTCGGCAGGTCACGCAGTCGTCGCGGATCACCGCGAAAGCGGTGGATGACGCCAAGCACACCGACAGCATCGTGCATGCCTTGGCCGAGGGCGCTGAGAAGATTGGTGCTGTCGTGAGCCTGATCACCGACATTGCCAGCCAAACAAATCTGCTGGCACTGAACGCAACTATCGAAGCCGCGCGTGCGGGCGACGCCGGCAAGGGCTTCGCCGTGGTTGCCTCGGAGGTCAAGAGCATTGCCACGCAGACAGGCAAGGCGACGCAAGAAATCGACGCGCAGATAATGCAGATTCAGGCAGCGACCAAGGAAGCCGTCGAAGCGATCCGGGTATCTCGGCCACCATTGATGAAGTCAGCACGATCGCAACCAACATTGCCTCGGCAGTCGAGGAGCAAGGAGCAGCCACAGCGGAGATCGCCCGCAACGTACAGCAGACGACACAGGCGGCACAGGAAGTGACCATCGGCATTAACGGCGTAAGCCAAGCAGCCAGCGAAACAGGCGATGCCGCCGGTCAAGTCCTGAGCGCGGCGTCGGATCTGTCGAAGCAGGCTGAACAATTATCCAGTGAAATGAACACCTTCGTCGCGGGCTCAAGGGCGGCGTGAACGACGCGACGGCCGCCGACGACCATTTACTTCCGGTCGGCCGACTGCGCGTGGTGCTGATACTATGGAATCGGGAGGCACAGGACGGGCTGATGTCGCCGGCCCTTGATCAGTTCGGAGGGTGCGCGCTATATGCCCCGCTTCCTTCGGCCGGGGCCATAGCTCAGTTGGGAGAGCGCCTGAATGGCATTCAGGAGGTCAGGGGTTCGACTCCCCTTGGCTCCACCAGGATATGAAGTAATCCATTGATATCGCATGGTGTTCGGGCTTGCCGTTTCCAGCCCACGATACAGCCCACATGGGTAACTTCGTTCGCTTCCCTGCTGCCTTCAATCGCGGGACCAGAACCCGCCGGCATCAGCCGCAACGCTCGCCGTCACCGTGTCCCGCCACCGGGTCTGGGTTAGCTCTGCGTCCATTACAGCCATTCAACAATTCGACAGGTCGAGACTGCACCTCTGAAGCGGACGCTCGTGCGCACATTGAAAGATACGTGGCAAGTGGATGCCGCGCACCATCTGGTGACGTGCTGAGAGCGGTCGTGAATGTTGTCTTCGAACTTAAATTTCGCGTAGAGGCAGCCGCATTGAACGCCATCTAACTCGCGCTCAGGATTTACGACCGTCATTGCGATGGCGCCGCCCACCGGCATAATCACCCCGCGCATGAAGAAGCCGGTGTTGAATCCGTCCAGCGGTGTCGCGGCGCTCTCCATAACACTGCCCATTAAGTAGGGTGCAATCAGGCCGGCTGAGTTCGCTACTGCGGTGCCAATCGCGAGCAGTGCGCCCGCTGCCCGGAAATTCATATTGGATGACCCCGTGCGCAAGGGATTTTTGAAGCCGTTACTGGCAGAATGGTCGGGAGTGGTCATGCGTCCGGTTCTTCATTGCGACGCATATGACCGCTGCGCTGCCGGAGTTGGCCGATCGGGTCCCAATCACGAACAGGGCAGGCGCGCCAATGCTGGTCCTTGGCCTGAACCGCTCCTGCAGAACAACGGCGCGATCTGCTGGGGAGGCAAGAGGTTTTCCCCGAGAGGGTGACTAACTTGAACAACGCTCTCGGCGAAACTTCTCTTGGATCGTTGTATTTCCATGGAATCCGGGGCACATCGAACCGGCTGTGCTCAACGCGGACTGCGCTTACTCGTCTCCAATGGCGCTTCGCCGAACCGAAGGCGATAAGCCGCTGCAAACCGGCCCAGGTTGATAAAGCCATAGCGATGGGCCACGTTGGCAACTGAGCCAATTGTTGCACCACGACTTAGCTCGGCTCGCACCTCGTCCAACCGGATCGCATGGAATGCTGCGAGAGGCGTAGTATCGCGAAAACGGCGGAATACGGCTCCCAAAGTCCGGACACTACAGCCCGCCGCATACGCCACCTGCTCCATACGAATCGGCATGGCCGCATTGGTGTGCATGAACTCTTCCGCGCGTCGTAACGTAGACCGGAACCGCGCTGAGCCGGCCTCTATTTTCCAGTCGCTCCAGGTGATTGTGCCGAATGCCCCGCATGTACCAACGACAGAATCAGATCAGTAAAGGATGCCAGAGCGACCGGGTTAGAGGCCACTCCGTCCGGCCGATTCACATCGCGCGCAAGGAAGTCGATTTGGCTTTTCAGGCTGGCGGCAAGCCCACTGCTCCAGTCGACGCGAGGGGCGAATTCGAGCGGCTTGCGCAGGCTATCACCGAGCATGCTCTCTAACGCATGCTCTAAAGTGCCAGCTTCGATCCAGAAACTCCGGCGGGCATTGACATCGCTCGTCAATACTTTCAGGCCTGGAAAGCCGCGAAATACGGCGCCATCCGTACCAGCCAAAGTGGGTTCGTGTTCACTCCACGTTAGTTGTACCTTGCCGCAGAGTATCGAGTAGAAACAAAAAGAATCGACTCCATCTCCATTAAGAGCAACTTGCGTGGCGAACCGATCTGCAGAAAGCGTGATCTCCATGCTTCCAACGCGCCGCTCCGCTATGATTGTTATCGGCTCATGAAACTTGGCTCGAAGGAGTGCGCGGTCTTGCAGCTGATAGCTGAACAAGGTGCTGTCACCGCGCATGCGCAGGCTTACGCTGGAGGTGGTGCCCATCTCGTTTGGATCGCGCACCTCGACAGTATCAAATGTGTTGAGCGCCGCAGCATCAAGCGGCAGTGGAGGTAACAGCACCTCGGCTCCCCCCTCTTCCCCCTTTGATTGCGCGGCGCAGCAGCCCTCCGGGGTTTCTTTCCCAACGGCAGGCGCCTGCAGCGCTTCCGACCCGATAGACAATTTTGGCAGCCTTTGGACAGATCCGGCAACATAGTGCGGCAAGTGGCCTGAAACCGCTTCCCGGCAGACGTCCATCTGGCCACAAAGCTTTGAGCAACAAGCACCTAGCCATTCGGATATCAGAACGGCGTCATGAAGGGGGAAGAAATGCGATCCGTCGGTGCTCTCCGAGACACGTTCCCCTGCCTGATGACCACTGCGGCGTCTGTGCTACTGACGCTTTCAGTCGCGGCGGCCCCGGCGCGTGCACAAGGCACCCTATCCCCATCACCCGACGAGTTAGAGCCCTACACGCACCCGCAGAAGCTCGTCGAGATAGCCCCCGGCCGGCGGCTCAATCTCTATTGCACCGGTTCCGGATCACCCACCGTCGTAATGGACGCAGGGTTCAAGGCCAGCGCATGGCTTTGGGTCCTTGTCCAGCCGGCCGTTGCCGGGCTGACGCGCGTATGCTCCTACGACCGGGCCGGTGAGGACTGGAGCGATCCGGGCCCGTTGCCGCGCACGTCTTCGGCGATTGTCGCCGACCTGCACGCATTGCTGCGCGCCAGCGGCGAATCTCCGCCCTACGTCCTGGTTGGGCATTCCTTCGGCGGCTTGAACTTGACGCTGTATACCTATCTGCACCGGGAACAAATCGTCGGATTGGTCGAAGTGGACCCAGCCGTTGCCGGGGAGATGGTGCGCTTTGCCGAGGAAATTCCCGCTCTCGGAAACCAACAGTTCGAAGGCAGCAGTCAACTACTGGAGTTATTGCGCAAGTGCGCGAACCTCGCGCGTACGGGCGCGCTTGCCGACCCCGCCCAGCAGACGCAGACTGGGTGCACTCTTGGCGGCTCTGCCGCCTCAGACTTCTTCGCTACGCGTGCGAGCCAGTGGGAGACGCTCGCGTCAGAAAGTGAGAACCTCGCCACTACCCAGCCCGGCGTGCAGTCGACCGACACGCAGGAGGTCTGGGCCGCGCGACGCGACCTCGGCCACGCCAGGCGACCCCTAGGGACGCTGCCCCTGGTCGTCTTGCAGGCGGGCGACCTAAGCGATTTGCCATACTCCTCCGATATACTGAGCGCCTATTTCCAGGCCCGGACGGAGGAGTTTGACAGCCTCGCGGCGCAATCGAAGCGGGGCGAACGCGTCGTCGTGCCTAACGCGACTCACAACATCCCTCTCATTCAGCCGCAGCCGGTAATTGACGCAATTCGACAGGTTGTCTGCGCCGCGCAGGGCGGAACGCTGTCGTCGTGTGAGTGAGCGGCCCGAGAACGGCAAAGCGGAAAAGTGGGGCTGGGGCCGACGACGCGTCCACCAGAACAGCGTCATGCAGGAGGATAAGCAAATGCGATCCGTTGGTGCTCTCCGAGATACCTTCCCCCGCCTGATGACCACTGCGGCGTCTGCGCTGCTGGCGCTCTCAGTCGCGGCGGCTCCGGCGCGTGACACAAGCCATCCCATCACCCGATCAGTTTGAGCCTTACACGCACCCGCAGAAGCTCGTCGAGATAGCCCCCGGCCTGCGGCTCAATCTCTATTGCACTGGATCCGGATCACCCACCGTCGTAATGGACGCAGGGTTCGGCGCCAGCGCATCGACTTGGGTCTTTGTCCAGCCGGCCGTTGCCGGGCTGACGCGCGTATGCTCTTACGACCGGGCCGGTGAGGCCTGGAGCGATCCTGGTCCGTTACCGCGCACGTCGTCGGCGATTGTCGCCGATCTGCACGCAGCGCTAAGCGCCAGCGGTGAATCTCCGCCCTACGTCCTGGTTGGGCATTCCTTCGGCGGCTTGAACATGACGCTGTACACTTATCTACACCGGGAACACATCATCGGATTGGTCGAAGTGGACCCTGCCGTCGCTGGGCAGGACGTGCGCCTTTCCGAGGAAATTCCCGCTCTCGGAAACCAAGAGTACCGAAGTCAACAGTCAAACACTGGAGCTAGAGCGCAAGTGCGCGAACCTCGCGCGCGCGGGCGCGCTTGCCGACCCCGCCCAGCAAACGCAGACTAGATGCAGTCTTGACGGCCCTCCTGCCGCCGCAGACTTCTTCGCTACGCGTGCGAGCCAGTGGGAGACGCTTGCGTCAGAAGCTGAGAACCTCCTCGCCACCCAGCCCGGCGTGCAGCCGACCGACACGCACGAGGTCTGGGCCGCGCGGCGCCGCCTCAGCCACGGCAGGCGCCCCCTAGGGAAGCTGCCCCTGGTCGTCTTGCAGGCGGGCGACATAAGCGATTTCGCCATTCTCCTCCATTACTGGGCGCCTATTTCCGGGTCCGGACGGAGTTGCTGGACAGCCTCGCGGCGCAATCGAAGCAGGGCGTGCGCGTCGTCGTGCCTAACGCGCCCCACAACATCCAGCTTTATCAGCCGCAGCCGGTAATTGACGCAATTCGACAGGTTGTCTGCGCCGCGCAGGCCGGAACCCCGTCATCGTGTGAGTAGTCGCGGAGGCGGCGTCAGGAGGCGAATTGTGCGCACACTGTGCTTGGCTGTTACGGCTTGCGTAATCGGTCTCGCCGGAGAAACCACCCTGGCGCAGGATCGGGACGGGCTTGTGGTGCGGACGGAATCGGGTCCGGTCCGCGGCGTGCACAACGGCGCCGTCGAAGCTTTCCTCGGAATTCCCTATGGCGCGCCCCCGGTCGGCGACAAGCGCTGGCGCCCACCGCAGCCGGCGGAAAGCTGGAACGACATCCGGGAGGCGAAAGCCTTCGGCGCCTATTGCGCCGCCACGAAAAGCACGAACGGCCCGCGATCGGAAGCGGAAGATTGCCTCTTCATCAATGTGTGGCGGCCGTCGGACGTCTCCGCCGACGCCAGGCTGCCGGTCTATGTGTTCATCCACGGGGGAGGGTTCATCAACGGCAGCTCGAACCAGGCTGACATGACCGAGATCGTCGAGAAAACGGGCGTCGTCGGGGTCAGCTTCAACTACCGGCTCGGCGCGCTCGGGTTCTTCTCCCATCCGGACGTCGTCAAGGATTCCGGCGACTTCGGCTTAATGGATCAGCAGGCGGCGCTGCGTTGGGTTCACGAGAACATCGCCGTGTTCGGCGGCGATCCGGCACGGGTCACGATCGGCGGCGAGTCCGCCGGCGGCTATTCGGTTTGCGCACATCTAGCCGCGCCCGGTTCGGCTGGCCTCTTCGCTCAGGCGATGATGCAAAGCGGCTCGTGCATCAGCATTCCTCTGGCTCAAGCGCAAAAAAACGCCCGCGAGATCTCCGACGCGGTCGGGTGCAAAGGGCCGGACGCGGCCGAGTGCCTGCGCTCCGTTCCGGTTGGCAAGCTCATCGACGTGCCGTATCCACCATATGGCGGCGTCGCCGCGTTTCCCACCGACGGGACCAGTCTCCTGCCGGTTGCGCCTCGCAAAGCGGTCGCAGACGGATCCTTCTCACGTGTGGCGATCGTGATCGGCTCGAACCGCGATGAAGGCCGGACTTTCCAGCAAGACAGCATTGGGTGGCAAGAAGCCGACTATGCCAAATGGGTCAACGAGAGGTTCGGAGAGAAGGCCAACAAGATCCTTGCGCAATATCCCTGGCCCAAGGACGCGGACGAATATACGGGCGCGTATCTCGCCGGAGCGATCATCACGGACAGCGGCCAAGATGCCGGCATCGGCGGCTGCGCCAATCTGAAGCTGACACAGGACTTTGCGAAATACGCGCCGGTCTACGCCTACGAGTTCGGCCACAGGGCAGGGCCGGGTCTCACGCGCGAGCACGGCGCCTATGAATGGGGAGCGGGCCATGCGGCCGAGCTCGCCTATCTCTTCCCGAGCTTCAACAACGGGGAACCGATCACGCCGCTGTTCAACGCCGGCGAGCGCGCCCTTGCCGAAAGCATGAAGGGCTACTGGGGCGCATTCGTCAGACAGGGGGTTCCCAGCGACAAGACCGACGCGACCTGGCCGATCTTCAACGCTGCGGGCCAGCTCAAGTCGCTCCAGGCGAACGATCGGTCTTTCGTGCTTTCGACCGAGCAGTTCAACCGCGAGCACAACTGCAAATTCTGGGAGGAGAACGAGCAGTGAAGCGAACCGAATGCGGATGCTGTCAGTGCCTCAGATCCTTGGCGTCGTGGCGAACGAGCTGTGTCGCTAACTCACTGAATAATTGTCCAAACTGGAACAGCTGTGACCAGGTGCGATCACGAATTCGGTGGACCTTGGCTCCACCACCGAAATCAAAGCCTTGGACTCGTGTGATGCGGAATACGCGGAAATGCCCGCATCACGTTTGTAACGAGAAAATCGTGAGTCTTGTCTCCGGGTCTCACTAACGCACTAACTCACCCGGGTGAGCGTAGCTTTGCAGTGGCGGTCCTTTACCAGCTCGTACGGCCGAGGCGCACGGTCTGGTAGGCCAGCGCCGGATGCTCCGGCGACGTCGATGCCAGGTGCCAATCAGATCCAGTCACTGATTGCTTTTCTGCGTGGCAGCAGGCGATGGCCAGCATGCGGATCGCAATAGTGGGATTATCCCCCGGCCGTGTGCAACGGTAGCAGGCTGACGCCTGCAGGTTGGCTGTTTAAGCCGATCACCACGCCGGAGGATCCCTGCCCCACAAACGTTCGGGCAGGCGTCGCATGGAGAGCCAGGCGATCCACGACCTTGTGGCCCGCATAAAGCGTCAGCAGGTCATTGGTCATGGAGTAGCTGTCCGCCTTGATGCCGGCCAGATCGATCTCGCTCAGCGGGCCCGATCCCGGCGTCGTCGCCGACGACAACTCCATGAAACTGCCCGGGGTGGTCGATCGTCAGCGACGAGGCCGGGTTCAGCGTAAAAGTCTGACTAACCGAGACCCTATCGTCGAGTTCAAGGTGCATGAACGTCAGGCTAGTACTTCCCGTGCCGATCATGTCGGACTTGATGATCATACTGCCGATAACAAGCGAACTGTTGACGTTCTTGAATTTGCCGGGACCGTCGATCACGCCGTTCCCGTTGAACAGGCTGACAGATCCGGTCATCATTCCGCGCGTGATATTCACTGTGAAGTCGGAACGCCCCGCGGCATGGGTCGAGGTATCGGAGTTGATGTCTACGTTGTCAGGGCCCGCTACGTTGATGATCGAGCGGTTGTCCGTTGGGGTGAAGAAGTCGCCACCGACCGCCACCTTCACGGTGGCCCCACCAGAGACGTTGAGCACCGGCGATAGAGATGCAGGGGCGGGTGTCATGGGCGGAAGCCTGTTGGTAGCTCCCATGGTGATCGCGTCGCCGGACAAATCACCGCCCTTCATGTTGGCTGTGCCTTGCAGCAGAAACAGCTGATCGCCAGGTGCGGGTACGCCTGCTGCGGACCAGTTGACCGCAGCGTAAACGCTGTTGTTGTTGCTGCCGCCGATCCAGGTGCGGTCTGTCATCGTCTAGTTCCTTGCTAATGCGAACTCACTTACGCGCAACCTCGGGCTCGCGCAATACGCGTATTCCGCCCGTGACGATACAACTAATCGCTACCCTTGGCGCGTGGTATTCGGCGGACAGCCTTCCCGGAGCGGCGGGCTGGCCGGCCTGTGGTCCTGATGTCAGCCTGCCGTTGATGCCGTGTCGCGATGTGAAGGGACGAACAAATGAGCGAATTGATCGAAGGTGGATGCCTGTGTGGCGCGGTGCGGTTCATCGCTAGAGGCGTGCCCATCGGAGTGGCATGGTGCCATTGCCAAAGCTGCCGAAAACACAGCGGCGCACCCGTCTCTGTCTTTGTGGCGATCCGGCGCGATGCCTATGAAGTCACCAAAGGGGAGATCACCAAATTCAACTCGTCACCCGGCCGATGGCGGGGGTTCTGCGCCCAATGCGGATCTACCTTGACGTGCGAAGGAGAACCATCGTCCAGCGAGATTCATTTCCACATTGGTTCCATCGATCAGGCTGCGCAGTTTCCACCCACCCGGCATATCTTTCCAGAGGAGCGACTACCGTGGCTGCATTTAAGTGCTGCTCCGTAGAGCCAGGACGTACGGCCTTCGACAGGATCTCCAAGAACACGGCACTTATGGTCATGTCTTAGCCAAGGCACATATCGGACGACACGTTCAGACTGTACTGATAGCGGGAAACAGGCTGACGGCGTACATCCATCGTCATGCAACGGGACGATTTGTTGCAGGCTTCCAGTAAGTGCGTGCTCAGGACCTTAGCAGCTAGCGGAGAACGGCATGACGACCTATGATGCGATTATCATCGGAACCGGGCAGGCGGGGCCTGCGCTCGCGCGAAGGCTGGCGGCCTCGGGAATGCAGGTGGCGATCATCGAACGCGGCCGCTTTGGCGGCACCTGCGTCAATACGGGCTGCACGCCCACAAAGGCGCTGGTGGCGAGCGCCTATGCTGCACACGTGGCCCGCCGCGGCGGTGACTTTGGCTTCAGCGCTGGCGAGATCAAAGTCGATATGCAGCAGGTCAAGGCCCGGAAAGACCGGATCGTTGGCCAATCCAATAGCGGTGTCGAGCGATCGCTGAAGAGCCTGGACAACTGTCGGCGTCTATGAAGGCCATGCGCGGTTCCTATCGGCACGCGAGGTCGCGGTTGGCAGCGAGGTCCTGAGGGCCGATCGGATCTTCATCAATGTGGGCGGCCGCGCGACGGTGCCCGCAATTCCTGGTCTGGACCAGGTCGACTACCTCAACAACAGCTCGATGATGGACATAGACTTTTTGCCGCGCCATCTGGTGGTAGTTGGCGGTAGCTATATCGGCCTGGAATTCGGTCAGATGTACCGACGCTTCGGCAGCGATGTCACGATCATCGAGCTAGGGCCTCGTCTGACGCCGCGTGAAGATGAAGACGTGTCGGAAGCCATCGCCGGATTTCTGACCAAGGAAGGCATCGCGGTTCGCCTGAATGCGAACTGCCTCAGCGTCAGTAAGCAAGGAAGCGACATCGTCCTGACGGTCGACTGCGAGGGCACTTCGGAGATCCGAGGCTCCCACCTGCTGGTCGCGACCGGGCGCCGCCCCAACACGGATGATCTCGGTCTCGAACGGGCGGGCGTGCAGCAAGATGCGCGTGGCTACATCACGGTCAATGACGAGCTCTGCACCAACATCCCTGGCATCTGGGCACTGGGCGATTGCAACGGTCGAGGCGCCTTCACTCACACCGCCTGGAACGATTACGAGATCGTCGCCGCCAACTCTGCTGGATGGCGAGCACAGGCGCGTAAGTGATCGCATAGCCGCCTATGCGCTCTACACCGATCCTCCGCTGGGCCGAGCGGGAATGACCGAGGCGGAAGTGCGAAAAAGCGGCCGCCGCGCTCTCGTCGGCAAGATCGCCATGGAGGATGTATCTCGCGCCTTGGAAAAGAGCGAGACCGAGGGCTTCATGAAAATGCTGATAGATGCTGATACGAAGGAAATACTGGGAGCGTCTTTTCTGGGGGTGAGCGGCGATGAGGTGATCCACTGCGTGCTTGACGTTATGTATGCAAAGGCACCGTACACGGTTATTCAGCGTGCCATGCATATCCATCCCACGGTTGCGGAATTCATCCCCTCGCTGTTGGGTGACCTCGCGCCGCTCCCAGCCTAGGCCGCGATATGACCAGGCTGGAGATTAGTGCGGCGAGTTCAGGCTATCGCGCGTACCGGTTACGTGCACCCCTAGGGAATGGTATTGGACAGACTAGCGCCGGTGAGGCTTCTTGACGATGCAGACAAAAATCATCTCCCATATGGCTGCCATAACGATCGGTAGCAGTGCGGGCCGTGGTCGGGGCGTCTTTGCCGCGCGCCGCTTCGAGCCGGGGGAAACAATCGAAGTTTGTCCGGTGATCGCTTTGTCCGAGGCGGATGCCCGCACGCTGGATGGTACCGGACTATATGATTATTACTTTGGCTGGGGAGAGGACGGGAAGGCGGCAGCCATCGCGCTTGGGTATGGCTCATTTGAAATCACTCGCCGTTGCCGAATGCGGTGCATCGAAAGCATCACGCGGATGGGTTCATCTCCGTCACTGCCGTAAAACTTATCGAGCGCGGGGAGGAAATCTTCATTCGCTACGAGACCGGTGCGGGGGGCGACGCACAGCAGATGTGGTTCGAAGTCAGATAGGCGATACCTGCTCTACCTCGGTGACGTGGATGTGCGTCGTCGTGCAGCGGGAATTGCTGCGCTCGGTAGAACGTCTGCTGCCGGCGCTAACAGCAGGGGCAGCGTCGATGCCCATCTTGAACAATGCCCTGGTCCAACAGAAACTGCCGGGCCTCTACGGGAGCCGGGAACATGCTGAACATAACAATGCTCTTGGCGGACGAGTTGGGCCAGCGGCTGTCAACCGGCTTTCTCCGCAGCTTTGGCAGTGGCGTTCAACGCGCTGCCGCCGCACTCGACGAGGCAGCACGGCTCATTATGGAGCGGCTCGCGACCAGTGACGCACTTTATCACAATGCTGAGCATACCGCTCTGGTGACCCTGGTTGCCCAGGACATCCTGCGCGGGCTCCGTCTCAACCGCGACGTGACGGAGGACGATTGGCTGCATTTCATCATTGCCGCCCTCACACACGACGTAGGATATCTTCGCGGGGTTTGTGCCGGCGACAGCGCCGAAAAGCAGGTGATCGACGCGGCAGGCAATACAATATCCATTCCTCGCGGCGCATCAGACGCTTACTTGGCGCCCTACCATGTGTTTCGTTCCAAGACTGCCGTGCTCCACCGTTTTGCACATCATCCTCTAATAGACGGGGAGCGTGTTGCGCGCGCAATCGAGCTGACTCGCTTCCCGGTGCCGGGCGACAAAGATCACGCGGAGACAGATACGGAAGCTGGGTTGCTGCGAGCCGCCGATCTTATCGGACAACTCGGCGACCCATTATATCCGCGCAAGATCAATGCTCTCTATTATGAGTTCGCCGAAACGGGGGTCAACGTGGAACTGGGCTATGCAAGCCCAGCCGACCTGGCCGAGCGATATCCTCGCTTCTTTTGGACCAAGGTCGAACCCTTCATACGCGATGCCCAGCGTCATCTCGAACAGACCGTAGAGGGCCGGCAGTGGCTGGCGCAGCTCTATAACAACGTATTCGTCATGCAGTACCAATCGACCAGGAATGGGGCCATATCTGCCCCCGAGCTGAACGGCTTCGACAGCACGCAAGGAGAGGTCGTTCACGACCAGGGATTGGAACTACTCCAACAGCGTCAGGTCTTGTCCAGCCAGAACGTATCGAACCGAACCACGTCATAGATGCCAAAGTAATCCTTCGGGTTATGGCCTTTCACGTAATTGTACCAGGCGTCGAGGATATTCTCCCAAGCGACCGGCACCAACGGAGGATCCTGCTCCATAATATCCTCGGCGCGTCGGATCAGAGCCAACCGCTTGCCGGCATCGACCTCGATGTCGATCTGATCCACAACCCCATCGAACTCGGCATTGTGCCAAAACGAGTAGTTTTGCGGGCCGCCTGTGCGATACCAGGCGTTGAAGTAGTCGGACGGGTCGAGCAGCGACGACACGATAGCGCCGATGGCCACATCGAAGTTGCCTGCGGTGGCATCACCGAACCACACGGATTCGACAGCCGTTCGCAGGTTGCACTGGATGTTCACCGTCCGCAGCATCTCCTGGATGGCGGTGCCGAACAGCTTGTGGTGATTGAGGTCCCGTACCATGAAATCCAGTGTCCGCATGCCGTTTTCCTGGCCTGCGGCCGCCAGCAGGGACTTCGCCTCCGCGATGGCGGCGGCGGAGTCATCTTGATAGCCGATCCGCTTGACAAGCTGATCCTTGGGCGTGGCGAACTCAGAAAACGGGTAGATGAACCCCCCAACCATCAGCGGGGAGACATCCTTCACCACATCAACCAACACCTGCTTGTCGCATATCAGATGCAGGGCGCGGCGGACACGGGGATCATCCAGTGGTTTCCGTTTGTTGTTGATCCACATTGCGTGGATGACGCTCTGATAGAATCGCGCGGTGGACATGCCTGGCATTGTCGCGGCCTTGCGGACAGTGCCCGGGTCGAGTGCGCGGGCATAATCAACTCGTCCCGACAGAATGGCTGCACCAAGCTCTGGGGAGAACGGCAGCAGATTGTAGAATTCAATGCCGTCGAGGTAGGGCAGACCCTTGTTCCAGTAGTTTGTGTTCTTCTCCATTATCCAGATCTCGTTTTCAACGCGCCGCTTCGTCTTGAAGGGGCCAGTGCCCGGGATGTTGAAGACTTTGCGCAGATCGTAGTTATTGTCCTCGAGCGTCTTCTTGCTGAAGATAACATTCCAGCCGCTGGCGAAGGCGGACATCATAAAATTCACTGATCGAGGCGCCGCCAGCTTGAACTCGATGGTGTACTTGTCAGGCGTGTTGATCTCCTTCACCGCAGTGAACAACGCGCTCCGAGGAATGCTGATGCCAGAGGGCGGCTTGCAAATCCGGTCATAGGTTGCCTTCACGTCGGCAGACGTGAAGTCAGTGCCGTCGTGGAACTGCACGCCTTGACGCAGATGGAACGTATAGGTCTTGCCGTCCTTGGCGATCTCCCAACTGTGCGCCAGGTCAGGGACGATGCTCTTGCCGCTGTCTCGCGGGTCGCGTCGGATCAGGCTGTCGAACATGCATCCCTGTGTGCCGATGTTGCCGACGGTACCCGATTGATGCACGTCAAAATGCGGCGGGCGATTGAGGATGCCGTAGCGCATGACGCCACCCCGCTTCGGGTTAAGTTCGGGCGCCGCCATCTGGAATTTGGACCCATCAAACTCGTAGGGAATATCGGCCGCGAGGCCATAGCGCGGGGCCAACGCGTAAGAGCCCAGTAGCGCTGCGGCGCTGCCGCTCAGCATGTCACGGCGGGACAAATGGTGACTGGCACTCATGGTGAACGTCTCCTCCCGGTTTATGTTCTTGACTTGGTTGTTCGGAACGGCACGTCCGGTCATCTGACACTCAAGGTCGGCGGCGAATGCGCCCGCGGGATCCAGAGGTCGTACATTCCCCCGCGGGCCGCAGGCACAACAACGCCGCCGCCGCTCTCGTACTCGGATCTTCTTCGCGGGTGCGGCCCGCGTTAGCTGAACGTGCGCTACTATTATGTGTCTCGTTGGCAAAATCCAGAGGAATCCGCGCGACTGTCTCTCGATATATGGCAGCCGCACTGTCGTGATGACCCGATAGTGATGGTCGGTTTACAGATCAACCTAAAGCCCGGATTTCCTCACTTGTGGAAGCTGGGATTTTAAAGGCCATGCACCATATGCCTCGCAATTCCTAAGAATACGACCATGGGAGGCGGCTATGGGATTAACAGACACGCAGCCGGCGAGCGCGTCGCCAACTGACAGGCCATCGACAACGAAGCGACCGATAACTGCCAAGCTTACACGACGCGGCTTATTGGCCGCTGCCGCAACCGTGGGCACGCTTGGCCGCAGCGTCGGATCAGTCGCAGATCAGCTCATCTGGGGCACGCACATATCACTTGCGCCCACTTGGCTCGATCCCGCTGAAACTGGCGGCGTGATCACGCCATTCATGATGCTGTACGCCATTCATGATGCATTGGTAAAGCCGATGCCGAATGACCCTGAACAGCTTTGCCTGGCCAAATCCTATGCGCCGTCGGAAGACGGTCTCTCCCATGAATTTATACTCCGGGACAACGCCAGATTTCACAACGGCGAACCGGTGACGGCGGAGGACGTGAAATTCTCCTTTCAGCGCTACCGCGGTAATGCAGCGCGCTTCCTGCAGTCAAAGGTTGC
Organism: uncultured Alphaproteobacteria bacterium; assembly: GCA_963850535.1. Lineage (GTDB taxonomy): Bacteria > Pseudomonadota > Alphaproteobacteria > Acetobacterales > Acetobacteraceae > JAMXLO01. The sequence continues at coordinate 25,498 of CAWKMC010000063.1, forward strand.
CGCAATCGACATTCCTGGTCCACGCCGGGTGATCTTTCACCTCAACGCTCCCTGGGCCGACTTTCTGGCTTACTACTGCGGCGTTACTGGTGCCGGCTGGATCGTCCCGAAAAAGTACCATCGAAAGTGTGGGCGATGAGGGCTTCAAGAGGGCGCCGATTGGAGCCGGCCCTTACAAGTTTGTGTCGTTCAGCCCTGGCGTTGAACTGGTATTGGCAGCCTTCCATGAGTACCTGGCGCCACGAACCATCTGTGAAGAGGCTCGTCTTTCGAGTGATTCCTGATGAGACGACGCGCTTGGCGGCGCTGAAGCGAGGCGAGGTCGATATTGCCTATTCCATCAGAGGTGAGCTGGCTGAAGAAGTCCGACGCACGCCGGGTCTGCGCCTAAAGGCGATTGCACTGAATGGCGCGCAATGGCTCTACTTCCCTGATCAATGGGACACCAAATCGCCCTGGAACGATGTGCGCGTGCGACGAGCCGTACGATTGGCGTTGAATCGGGACGAAATCAACCGTGCACTTACCCTTGGCTACTCCGAGATTACCGACACTATTGTACCGAAGAGCTTCAAGTTCTACTGGGAGCCTCCCAAGATCCCATACGATCCGATGCAGGCGCGCGGGCTGCTGGCGGAGGCAGGATTTCCTAATGGGTTTGACGCCGGCGACTACTACTGCGACGCGTCCTACTCCAATGTGGCTGAGGCCTCGCTGAACTATCTGGGAGAGATCGGTATTCGCGCCAAGTTGCGACCGTTCGAACGGGCAGCCTTCCTCAAAGGATATGCCGAGAAGAAGTTTCGCAACATAATCCAGGGAGGCAGCGGAGCGTTCGGCAATGCCGCCACGCGGATGGAGACCTTCGTAGTCAAGGGCGGTGGCTATGTCTATGGCAGCTATCCCGACATCGATGAATTGTTCGACCGTCAGATTGCCGAGACCGATCCGACAAAACGAACGCAGGTTCTGCATCGTATGCAGCAGCTCGTGGATGAGTATTCTATCTACGCGCCGATCTGGCAGCTGGGGTTCCTCAGCGGCCAAGGGCCCAGGGTTGACGAGTCGGGGCTCGGACTGATCGCTGGACACCCATATTCGGCTCCGTATGAAGATGTTCGACTCAAGGCTGGTGCATAGGCACGGGCGGGCTAGGCGCGCCCCTACACCACACCGCCTTCCAGCGTACGTCGCAGCGAGCCTCGCCCGTAACCTCTATCCCGCCGGCGCGCCAAGTTGTCCTCGAGCCGGGACACGAGCGGCGCGATATTGGACTGCCATGAGGGCGATGACGCTGAGCAGAGCGGTTGCCATCAGATAGAAGCTGGGTGACAGCGGGTCGCCAGTCTGCGCAATCAACCATGTCGCGACAAAAGGCGCAAAGCCGCCAAAAACCGTCACGGAGATGCTGTAGCTAAAGGCGATTCCGATGGCACGCGTGTCGACCGGGAATTGCTCAGCCAACAGCGATGGCAATACGCCGCTGTATCCTGCCTTGATGAGATTGAGCAAACCGACGGCAAACATCGCGGTGGCGAGCGAGGGATAGGCGACCATAAGCCAAAACGTCGGGTAGGCGGCGATCACGAACAGCCACGCCATCGCCAGCATGATGCGTGGCCGCGAGGTCTTGTCGGACCAATGTCCCGCGATCACCGAAAAAACGGCAAGCAGTACACCGCCGAGCAGTGTCGCGGCGAAACCGGTATAGGCCGGCAGATGCAGTGTCTTGACTCCATAAGTGGGGATGTAGAGCAGCAGGTAATAGGAGCTGTTGGAGATAATCGAGATGCCGAGAGCGAGGAGTAACGGGATCGGATGGCGGTGCAGCAACTCGCCGATCGGCACGGCCGGCGACTTGGTCGCTTTGAGGAAGTCGGGCGTCTCGACCATGCGAGAGCGGATGTAGAGGCCAACGGGTCCAACCAGCAGGCCGAACATGTAAGGGATACGCCACCCCCAATCGACCAGCTGCTGGTGCGTAAGCAGCGTTGTCAGGGCAAGACCAAAAAGCGAAACAATGACCGAGATGATGCCAGTGCTGGCCCACTGCCAACTTGCGCTATAACCCTTGCGATTACCGGCGTGTTCGACAAGAAAAGCAACGGCACTCCCGAACTCACCACCGACGGAGAACCCTTGAAGGAGACGCGCGATCGTGATGATGACTGGCGCGGCGAGACCGATTGTAGCATAACCGGGTGTGACAGCCATCAGCGTCGTGCCAATCATCATCACCGCAATCGACAACGTTAGCCCGGCTTTGCGGCCTGCGCGATCGGTGTAGGCGCCAATGACGACTGCGCCCAACGGGCGTACAACATAAGACAGGCCGAAAGTGCCAAACGTGATCAGTAGTGACACGGTCGAGCTGCTGGCGGGAAAGAACACTTCCGCAAGCGTCGCCGCGAAGAATCCATAGACGAGGAAGTCAAACCACTCGAGGATGTTGCCGATCGTCGCCGCCACAATCACGCTGGAGAGGCGCGGAGTTGCTATGCCCTGCGGGGCCGCATTCTCGGTCATCTGTCGTCTCCCGCTTCCGTCCCTGGCGAGAATTCGGCGTCAGCCGGAAGGCGGGGTCAAGGGAGGGCCATCACATCGCTCTGATGATTGATGTCCTCAGCCCACCTGTGTTTGTACAAGTGCGCCGGAGCTGGTTTTGCAGTTCGCGTTTACGTGCCGGAGCGCTCGGTCCCTACACATTGCTGACCGGCGGTGTGGTCTGGGGGCGGGCAGCGCTGGGCGACTGTCACGCGACCAGGGCCGCGAACGAGACAGAACGAGAGAGAAGAGGGCAACAGGATGACCGACTATGGCCCGCTGAAGCTGCATGTGCCGCAACCGGCGGTCCGCCCAGGCGGCACCCCTGATTTCGCCAGCGTGCGGATCCCGCGGGCGGGCTCGGTCATGCGCCCCGCGGTGGACGCTGATCCTGAAACCATGCGTGATCTCGCCTATTCCATCATCCGCGTGCTCAACCGTGATGGCGAGGCGGTTGGCCCCTGGGCGGGCCTCTTGAGCGATGAGGCGTCGCTGGCCGGCCTGCGCGACATGATGCTGCTGCGCGCCTTCGACGCGCGCATGCTGATGGCGCAGCGGCAGGGCAAGACGTCGTTCTACATGCAGCACATGGGTGAGGAAGCGGTGAGCTGCGCGTTCCGCAAGGCGCTGCTGCCGGGCGATATGAATTTTCCGACCTATCGCCAGGCGGGACTGCTGATCGCGGCCGGCCATTCACTGGTCGACATGATGTGCCAGATCTACTCGAATGAGCGAGACCCACTGAAAGGGCGGCAGCTTCCCGTGCTGTACTCCTCGAAGGAGGACGGGTTCTTCTCGGTCTCGGGCAACCTGGCGACGCAGTACATCCAGGCGGTCGGCTGGGCCATGGCATCGGCGATCAAGGGCGATACCAAAATTGCCGTGGCGTGGATCGGCGACGGTTCGACCGCCGAATCAGACTTTCACGCGGCACTGGTCTTCGCCTCCACCTATAAGGCGCCGGTCGTGCTCAACATCGTCAACAACCAGTGGGCTATTTCGACCTTCCAGGGTATCGCGCGGGGCGGCTCCGGCACGTTCGCCGCACGTGGCCTTGGCTTCGGTATTCCTGCGCTCCGCGTGGACGGCAACGACTATCTCGCCGTCCACGCCGTGGCTTGCTGGGCAGCCGAGCGCGCACGCCGCAATCTGGGCCCGACGCTCATCGAACACGTCACCTACCGTGTCGGCGCACATTCGACATCCGATGACCCCGCGGCCTATCGGCCAAAGACCAAATCAGATGCCTGGCCGCTCGGTGATCCGGTAATCCGACTGCGCAACCACCTGACGCGGCGCGGCGTCTGGTCGGAGGAACGCCATCGCCAAGCGGAGGCGGAAATCATGGACACAGTCATGGAGGCGCAACGTGAAGCGGAGAGCCACGGGACACTGCACGCTGGTGGGCGCCCTTCCACGCGCGACATGTTCGAAGGCGTGTATGCGAAGATGCCGCCGCATCTGCGCCGTCAGCGCCAGGCGGTAGGAGTTTGATCCATGCCGCGTAAGACCATGATCGAGGCGATCCGCGACGCCATGGACGTGATGATGGAGCGCGACGACGATGTCGTCGTGTTCGGTGAGGATGTCGGCTTCTTCGGCGGGGTGTTCCGCGCCACGCAAGGTCTGCAGGCGAAGTATGGCACGCGCCGCTGTTTCGATACGCCGATCAGCGAACTCGGCATCGTCGGTGCCGCCGTAGGGATGGCGGCGTACGGGCTGCGGCCGTGCGTCGAGATCCAGTTCGCCGACTACATGTATCCAGCCTACGACCAGATCGTCTCCGAGGCCGCTCGGCTGCGCTACCGGTCAAACGGACAATTCACCTGCCCGCTGGTCGTGCGCATGCCCACAGGTGGCGGCATCTTCGGCGGCCAGACGCATAGCCAGAGCCCCGAGGCACTGTTCACTCACGTGTGCGGGCTCAAGACGGTGGTTCCCTCCAATCCGGCCGATGCCAAAGGACTGCTGATCGCGGCCATCGAGGACCCCGATCCGGTGATCTTTCTGGAGCCAAAGCGGCTGTACAACGGGCCGTTCGACGGCCACCACGATAGGCCGGTGACACCCTGGTCCAACCACGAGTTGGGCGAGGTTCCCGACGGCCACTACGCCATCCCGCTGGGGGCCAGCGCGATCCGGCGCGAGGGCGCAGCGCTGACCATCCTGGCCTACGGCACGATGGTGCACGTTGCCATGACCGCCGCCGCGGAGACCGGTGTGGATGCCGAAATCATCGACCTCCGTACCCTGCTGCCGCTCGACCTGGATGCGATCCGCGCGTCGGTGCGCAAGACCGGTCGGTGCGTGATCGTGCACGAGGCAACGCTGACCTCGGGCTTCGGCGCAGAGCTGTCGGCGCTGGTGCAGGAGACGTGCTTTTATCATCTCGAAGCGCCCGTGGTGCGCGTCGCCGGCTGGGACACGCCGTACCCGCACGCGCAGGAATGGGATTACTTCCCCGCGCCGGGTCGTCTCGGCCGCGCGCTGCTCGAAACCATGGCGGCATGACATGGCGGAGCAGGTGATCAGGCTGCCCGACGTCGGCGAGGGAATCGCGGAAGCCGAACTCGTCGAGTGGCACGTCAAAATCGGCGACCTGGTGCGTGCCGACACGACACTCGCCGCGGTGATGACCGACAAGGCGACCGTCGAAATTCCCTCGCCGGTGGATGGCGAGATCATCTGGCTCGGCGCCGAAATCGGCGAGAAGGTCGCCGTCGGGTCCGATCTGGTGCGCCTGAAGATTCCCGGCGAACGGGACGCTGTAAATGCAGCGCAGCCGCAACCGCGCCAGGTGATGGCGAAAGTCACCGAGCCGGAACCTGCGGCGCAGCCCCGCGCAACAGAAGGCGAGGACCGCGACACAACTCCTGCCATTGCCCCCAAACCCGCGCCGCATACGGCACGACCGGCGGAGCCGCGGCTGACAGCGCGAGCACTGGCGCGCGCTGGCGCGGTCAGGCCGGTGGCGTCACCGGCCGTGCGTCGGCGTGCGCGAGACGCGGGTATCGATCTGCGCCAGGTACCGGGCACCGGACCTGCCGGACGCATCACCCACGAAGACCTCGACGCTTTTGCCGCACGCGACCCTCGTGCGGCGCGGTCGGGGACGCTGCAGCAGCCCAAGAGCGCGGTCGAAGACGTCAAGGTGATCGGTCTGCGACGCAGGATCGCCGAGCAGATGGCGATAGCGCACACGCGCATCCCGCATATCACTTACGTCGAAGAGATCGATGTCACGGCACTGGAAGAGCTGCGGGACACGCTGAACCGGCGAAAGCGGAAGGAGCAGCCAAGGCTGACGCTGCTGCCGTTCCTGATGCGCGCGATGGTGTCGGCGGTTGCGAAGCAGCCGCGGCTGAATGCGCAGTTCGACGACGAAGCGGGAGTAATTCACCAGCATGCAGGCGTTCATATCGGCGTCGCGGCGCAGACCCCGGCCGGGCTGCTGGTACCGGTGGTGCGCCACGTCGAATCGCTCGATCTGTGGGACTGCGCCGCCGAGGTCGCGCGGCTCGCGGAAGCGGCACGCACCGGCACCGCGACGCGCGAGGAACTGTCAGGGTCGACCATCACGCTCACGTCCTTGGGCGCCATGGGCGGCGTGGTCTCGACACCGATCATCAATCATCCCGAGGTGGCAATCGTGGGCGTGAACAAGATCATGATGCGTCCGGTGTGGAATGGTTCAGGCTTTATCCCGCGCAAGATGATGAACCTGTCCTCGAGCTTCGATCATCGCGTCGTCGACGGCTGGGACGCGGCGACCTTCGTGCAGTCCATCAAGACGCTGCTGGAGACGCCCGCGCTGATCTTCGTGGATAATTGACGCCATGCGGGACATATCGTGCAAACTCCTGGTGATCGGTGCGGGACCCGGTGGCTATGTCTGTGCAATCAGGGCCGGACAACTCGGCATCGACACCGTGGTGGTCGAGGCAACCAGACTGGGCGGTACCTGTCTCAACATCGGCTGCATTCCGTCCAAGGCGTTGATCCACGCCGCCGATGAGTTTGCACGCGTCTCGCAGTTCGCATCCGGCGAAGACTCTCTGGGCATCTCACTTGCCGCACCGCGCTTGAACCTTGCCAGGACGATGCAATGGAAGGATGGCATCGTCGGTCGCCTGACCGGCGGGGTCTCCGCGTTGCTCAAGAAGGCCAACGTCAAGATCGTCGAAGGCTGGGCGCGGTTCCTCGATGGCAAGACGGTCGAGGTCGAAACCGAAATAGGCGTTCAGGTGATCCGCGCCGAACACGTGGTGATCGCCACGGGGTCCAATCCTGTCGAACTTCCGGCGCTGCCCTTCGGTGGTCCGGTGATCTCGTCAACCGAGGCGCTGTCGCTGAACACGGTGCCGCGCCGTCTCGTCGTGGTCGGTGCCGGCTATATCGGACTGGAACTCGGAACCGCATTCGCCAAGCTGGGCGCCTCGGTGACCGTGATCGAGGCGCTGCCGCGCATCCTGCCGCAATACGACGCGGAACTGACGCGCCCGGTCGGCGAGCGCCTGCGCGAGCTCGGCGTCTCGGTGCTCACCGGCGCCAAGGCGAAGGAGCTTACGCGGGCGAAGGAAGGGCTTGTCGTCGAACGATCCGACGGTTCTCTGGTGACGATCGAGGCGGACCGGATCCTTGTCGCGGTCGGCCGCAGACCCGCAACAGAGGGCTGGGGCCTGGAAGAGATCGACCTCGACATGGACGGACCGTTCGTCGACGTCGACGATAGGTGCCGCACCTCGATGCGCGGCGTCTACGCAATCGGCGACGTGACCGGCGAACCGATGCTGGCGCACCGGGCATCGGCGCAGGGCGAGATGGTGGCCGAGATCGTGGCCGGCAAGCGGCGCGCCTGGGACCGAGTATGCATTCCCGCGATTTGCTTCACCGACCCGGAGATCGTCGTTGCCGGGCTGACGCCAGAGTCCGCCAAGGCTGCCAACGTCGAGATCGTCACCGACGCATTCCCGTTCCGGGCGAACGGACGCGCGATGACGCTGACATCCGAGGCTGGCTTCATCCGCATGGTCGCGCAGGCCGACAATCACCTGCTGCTCGGCATTCAGGGCGTGGGAGCTGGAATTTCCGAACTGTCGGCGGTGTTCAGCTTTGCGATCGAGATGGGCGCGCGGCTCGAGGACGTTGCTGGTACAATCTTCGCCCATCCGACGCTGAGCGAGGGAATGCTGGAAGCGGCACTGAAGACGCTGGGCCAGCCCATCCACATCTGAACGTGCACTGTTACGGCAGCGCCGCTTCGATGCACTGATTGACACTGTCAGCCCCCTGGCCAAACATTTCAGTAAGGCGCAGCCTGAGTAAGAAGCGCGATGGTCGCGGGAGGAAATCCTTTGAATTCCATCACAGCAAAACCGGCAATCTACGGTTTCGCGACGGCAGTGGCTGCCATCGGCCTGATGGTGACGATCGCACAGTACACGCCGGCCGCAGCGCAAAGCGCCAAGTATCATGAAGCCCCGGCACTGGCCGAGCAGGTGAAGGCGGGCAAGCTGCCCCCGGTCGAACAGCGACTGCCGGAACAGCCGCTGGTGGTCCCCGTGGTCGAGAAGGTCGGAGAGTATGGCGGCGTCTGGCGACGCGCGTTCCTGGGGCCGGCCGATGCCAACAACTATGTGCGCGTGGCCTATGACAGCCTGTTCCGGTTCTCGCCGGACGGCGCGGATATCGAGCCGAAGATCGCCGTCGGAGCGAAGGCATCCGCCGACTACAAGACCTGGACGATCCTGTTGCGCAAGGGCGCGAAGTGGTCAGATGGCGTGCCGTTCAGCGCCGATGACATCGTCTTCTGGTACAAGAACGTCCTGCTGAACAAGGATCTGACGCCATCACTGCCGACCTGGATGCGCAACGCCGACGGCACCGCGGCGAAGGTCGAAAAGGTGGACGATACCACCGTGCAGTTCACCTACGATCGCCCCGCCACGCTGTTCCTTTCGGAGGTCGCCAACCAGGACGGACCCGACCTGCTGTACGCGATGTTCCTGCCGGAGCATTACCTGAAGAAATTCCACCCGTCGTACGTCTCGAAGGAGGAACTGGATCGTCTGGTGCAGGCATCCAGCTTCAAGTCCTGGACCGAGCTGTTCCTTTCACGCGCCACGCCGGCGCAGAACCCAGAACGCCCGACAATGGCGGCGTGGATGCCGATAAGCCGGGTCAGCGACCCGGTGTTCACCATCCGACGCAATCCCTACTACATCGGCGTGGACAAGGAGGGGAACCAGCTTCCGTATATCGATGAGGTGCGGTTCACCTACTTCGCCGATCAGCAGGCACTCAACCTGGCGGCCATCGCCGGCGACTTCGACATGCAGGCGCGCCACATCCAGATGACGAACTACCCGGTGCTGAAAGAGCAGGAGCGCAACGGCAAGTACCGGGTGATCACCTGGCCGACCTTCGGTGGCTCGGACGCAGTGATCGCGCTCAATGCGACCTACACGGCCGATCCGGAGATCGGCAAGCTGATGGCGACCAAGGATTTTCGTATCGCGTTGTCGTATGCGATCAATCGCGATGAGATCAAGGAGTCGGTGTTTCTGGGTCTGGGCGAGGCGCGCCAGCCCGTGCCGGCGCCATCGCATCCCTACTTTCCCGGCAAGGAATGGGCCACGAAGTACACCGAGTTCGACCGCGACCGGGCGAACAAGATGCTGGACGCGCTCGGACTGACGAAGCACGATCCGCAGGGCATACGGCTGATGGCCAACGGCAAGCCGGCAACGATCGAGATCAGCGTCGTGCCCGCATTCGGCGCCTGGCCGGACGTGGCGCAGCTTGTTGCCAAGGACTGGGAGGCGGTCGGGATCAAGACCATCGTGCAGATCCGCGAGCGGGCGCTGCATTTCAACATGCGTCCGGCGAACCAGCTGATGGCCGAGATCTGGAACGAGGACACCACGGCGTTCCCGTTTACCGGAGGATCCAAGTTCGATCCGCGCAACGGCCCATTGTCCCAATTGACGGTGGGACCGCTGTACTCACGCTGGATGGATACGAACGGCAAGGAGGGCGTCGAGCCTCCCGAGCCGCTCAAGCGGCTGATGCAGCTTGTCGACACGGCGCGAACCGTGGGGCACGACGGGCAGGTGCAGGCGGCCCAGGAGCTGTTCCGCATCTGGGCAGACAATGTCTATGAGATCGGCACCATCGGGCTGACGCCGATGGTCCAGGGCGTCGTGGTCATCAATACCAAGCTGCACAATGTTCCGATGACCTTGGGCAACGACTGGCCATTGCGCACCCCAGGCAATGCGCGCACCGAGCAGTTCTTCTTCTCCTCGAAGTGACCCGCTACATCGTTCAGCGGTTGTTGCTGCTGCCGTTCCTGTTGCTGGTCTATTCGTTCGTCATCTTCGTGATCATCCAGGCGCCGCCTGGCGACTTTCTGACAGCCTATGTGGCGACGCTGTCGGCTTCGGGGACCTCCGTCAGTGCCGACCAGATCGAAGCGCTGCGCCACACCTATGGGCTGGATCAGCCATTCGTCGTGCAGTACCTCTACTGGCTGCGCAACCTGCTGGCCGGGAATTTCGGTGTTTCGCTGGAATACCACCGGCCGAACGCAGAGCTGATCGAAGAACAGTTGGGCCTGACCGTGGCGTTGGCGGTCATGTCGTTCGTGCTCACTTGGCTCATCGCGGTCCCGGCAGGAATTTATTCGGCTACGCACCGCCGGTCTGTTTTGGATCACGTGCTCACGGTCATCAACTATGTCGGAGTGGCGACGCCGAACTTCATGCTGGCGCTGATCCTGATGTGGATCGCGTTCGCGTATTTCGGCATCAGCGTCACCGGGTTGTTCTCGCCCGAATACGCCGGTGCGCCGTGGAGCCTGGCGAAATTAGGTGATCTGCTGGCGCATCTCTGGTTGCCGGCGCTGATCCTGGGGATAGCCGGGACCGCGCGCCTGACGCGGATCATGCGCGCAAACCTGCTGGATGAGCTGAACAAGCCCTATGTCGTGACGGCGCGCGCCAAGGGATTGCGTGAGTGGCGGCTCGTGCTGCGCTATCCCGTACGGCTGGCGCTCAATCCGCTGGTCAGCACGATAGGATGGTATCTGCCGCAACTGTTCTCCGGCAGCCTGATCGTGGCGACGGTGATGAACCTGCCGAACATCGGCCCGCTGCTGCTGCGTGCGCTGGTCAACCAGGACATGTACCTGGCCGGAGGCATCCTGCTGATCTACTCATTCCTGACCATCGTTGGCACGCTGCTCTCCGACATCGCTCTGGCGCTGATGGACCCGCGTATCCGCATGGGGGCGTGATGCGGGCGCCATCGATCGCTTCCGATTTGACCGCCCCCGACGTGCAGGTCGCCGTCGCCGAAGAGCGCATCGCAGTCGCATCCAACTGGCAGCTGGTGTGGTGGCGGTTCCGCAAGCACCATCTGGCGCTGTTCAGTGCCGGTCTGCTGATCTGCATGTACTGCGTCGTGATCTGCCCGGCATTCTTCTCCACCCAGGATCCACAGCGCACCGATGCACGGCAGGCGTTCATTCCGGTGCAGACGCTGCATCTGTTCGATGGCGGCTGGAACCCGTGGATCCCATCGATCGTCGGCAAGCGCAACCCGGTCACGCTGCGGATGGAGTGGACGACCGATCCGCAGCGGAAGGTCCGCGTGAGCTTCTTCACGCGTGGCGAACCTTACCGGCTGTTCGGTCTGTTCGACACGAACATCCACCTGCTCGGCGCGACGGATCCCACGCAGCGGATCTTCCTGCTGGGCTCCGACCGGCTTGGCCGAGACCAGTGGTCGCGTATCATGTACGGCACGCAGACCTCTATGACGGTGGGCCTCGTCGCCGTCACGCTGAGCGTGATCTTTGGCGTCGTACTGGGCGGCATTTCCGGCTATTTTGGTGGCTTCATCGACCTGGTGATCCAGCGCCTGATCGAGCTGTTGCAATCTGTTCCCACCATACCGATCTGGCTCGCGCTATCCGCGGCACTGCCGCGCGACTGGACGCCGATCCAGGTGTTCTTTGCCATCACCGTCATCCTGTCGCTGGTCGGCTGGACCACGCTCGGACGCGAGGTGCGTGGCCGCTTCCTCGCGCTGCGCGAAGAAGATTTCGTGCTCGCTGCCCGTCTCGCTGGTGCCAAGCGGATGCGCATCATTCTGCGACACATGGTGCCGACCTTCCTCAGCCACATCATCGCTACCAGCTCGCTGGCGATCCCGGTGATGATCATCAACGAGACGTCACTGTCCTTCCTGGGCCTCGGCATCCGGCCACCGGCAATAAGCTGGGGCGTATTGCTGCAGGAGGCGCAGAACATCCAGACTCTGGCGCTGGCACCGTGGCTGCTGATCCCCGGCCTCGTCGTCATCGTCGCGGTGCTGGCATTCAACCTTGTGGGCGATGGCCTGCGTGATGCGTCAGATCCGTATAGTCATTGACAGACTTTCCCCGACGGTAGCGTCGTGACGCTCGATACCGAACCGCTGCTTCGCGTGCGCGATCTGCGCGTGTCGTTCCAATTGGACGAAGGGACGGTCCGCGCGGTCGATGGCGTCAGCTTCGACGTGTTTCCCCGCCAAGTCGTGGGCATTGTCGGCGAAAGCGGTTGCGGCAAGAGCGTGACGATGCGGGCGGTGCTGCAACTGATCGATCCACCCGGGCGCATCACCGCAGGTGAGATCATCTACCGCGAGAATGGCAGACCGGTCGACCTTGCGCGCATCTCGCCTCGCAGCCGGCAGATGCGTGACCTGCGCGGTGCGCAAATAGCGCTGATCCCGCAAGAACCAATGGCGGCGTTCAGCCCGGTGCATACAGTCGGCGCACAGATCATCGAGGCGATCATGTTGCACGAGCGGCTCGGACGTGCGGAGGCCCGCGCCAGGACGGTGGAGCTGTTCCGCGACGTCGGCATCTCTATGGCCGAGCAGCGTATCGACGCGTATTCCTGGCAGCTGTCCGGCGGATTGCGGCAGCGGGCGATGATTGCGATGGCACTGTCCTGCCGGCCGCGCCTGCTGATCGCCGATGAACCGACCACTGCAATCGATGTGACGACGCAGGCGCAGATCCTGGCGCTGCTGCGCGAGCTGCAACGCAAGTACAACACCGCGATCATCTTCATCACGCACGACCTCGGTGTGATCGCTCAGGTGGCAACCTATGTGGTGGTGATGTATCTCGGCCGTGTCATGGAAGAGGGCCCGGTGGACGAAATCTTCCACGCGCCTAAGCATCCCTATACGCGCGCTCTGCTGCGTTCGATCCCCAGCCTGCAAACCCAGACCCGCACGGCGCTGCCGGTGATCGCCGGCACTCTGCCGCATCCCTTCAATCGCCCGCCTGGCTGCCCGTTCCACCCGCGCTGCGAGGACATCCGACACGGTCATTGCGATAAGGCGGTTCCTGCCTTGCATGCGCTGGGACCGCGCCGCGCCGTGAGCTGCTTCTTGCACAGCGATGCGACGGAATCGGTATGACAGCCCCGCTGATCGACGTTCGCGGGCTGCGCAAGTTCTACCCGATTGCCAAGGGCATGCTCGCCCGCGTCACCGGCCATGTGCGCGCTGTGGACGACGTGAGTTTCTCTGTGCACGAGGGCGAAACGCTCGGACTTGTGGGTGAAAGTGGCTGCGGCAAAACGACGACGGCGCGCTGCATCCTGCGGGCGATCGATCCGACAGACGGGCAGGTGCTTTACCGCACCAGCGGTGGCGAGATTGTCGATCTGGCGCCGATGTCGTCGGCCGAACTGGCGCCGTTCCGCAAAGAGATCCAGATGATCTTCCAGGACCCATTCGGCTCACTCAATCCGCGCATGACGCTGTTCGACAACGTTGGTGAGCCGCTGCTGGTGAATGGCATGCGCAAGCGTCGCGAAAGAATGGATCGCGTGGCCGAGCTGCTGCGCCTTGTCGGGCTTGCGGCCGGAATTCATGCACCGGTTCCCGCATGCCTTCAGCGGTGGACAACGCCAGCGCATCGGCATCGCTCGCGCGCTGGCGACGAGCCCACGACTGGTGGTGGCCGATGAACCGGTGTCCGCCTTGGATGTGTCCGTGCAGGCGCAGGTGCTGAACCTGCTGCTGGAACTGCAATCGCGGCTACGACTGACGTTCCTGTTTGTAGCGCACGACCTATCGGTGGTGCGGCATATCTGCGATCGCGTGGCGGTGATGTATGTGGGAAGACTGGTTGAGCTGGCACCCACCGATGCGGTGTTCAGCCGGCCACGCCATCCATACACCGCTGCGCTGATGCGCGCTGTTCCAGTGCCCGATCCGCGAGTGACGGGGACGGACGGGATTCTAAGGGGCGAGGTCCCGAGCCCGGCATCGCCGCCCTCCGGGTGCTATTTCCATCCGCGATGCACCTTTGCTGAAGAACGCTGCCGGGCGGAGGCGCCCGCTTTTCAGGAAGTGACCCCAGGACATTTCGCGCGCTGCCATTTTGCAGCCGAACTCGACTTGGCCATCCATTGAGGCCCGATTTGCGAGGATCTGTGCTATCAAGCAAGCGATACCGATCAGATGACATTTTATCATGCTATGGCTGATAACATGTCGTTTGCTGTGCGCCTGGCTGATGGTCATGTGATGACCAGTCGCCAGAAGGAGAACATGACAATGCCGCTCGATATCGCCCCGACGCGCCAGCAGACGACGACGGCGGAACTGCATTATCTGATACGCACGGCAGAAAAGCCGGCGCGCTACGTGATGGAACCGCCGCCTGGCGTGCCGACATGGAACGGCATCGACGACCCGCATTCCGTGCGGATCGAAGACGCTCGCGGTCGCGAGTCAGAGTTCACCCTGGACCGCAATGGCTTCACGCTGATCAAGGCGCCGACCTCAGTCCGCAATTTCTATGACCCCGGCGAGATCAAGTCGGTCTACTACCCGGAAGTCGAAGGATTGCTGCGGGATACGCTCGGTGCATCGCGCGTCATCGCGTTCGACCACAATGTGCGTAACGGAGGACGCAGCGACCTGCCGCAGCCGTCGCGCCGGGTGCACAACGACCATACCATCAATTCAGCGCCGCGCCGGGTGCGTGACCATCTGGGAGCAGACGCCGAAGAGCTGCTCAAGCACCGCTTCGGCATCGTGAACGTCTGGCGGCCGATCCGTGGGCCGGTGTTGGACTCTCCGCTCGCGCTTTGTGATGCGCGCAGCTTCACCGACGGCGACCTGATCCCCAGCGATCTGGTCTATCAGCACGTCCGTGGCGAGACATCGTCGGTCGAGTTCAAGCCTGGGCACCGGTGGTATTACTTCTCCGAGCAGCAGCCCGACGAAGTGATCCTGATCCGCGTGCATGACAGCGCCACGGATGGGCGAGCCAGGCTATCGTTCCATACTTCGTTCGAGAATCCGCTCGCGCCGGCCGATGCACCGCCCCGGGAGAGCATCGAGGTCCGCACTCTGGTTTTCTTCCCGCCAAACTCCTGACCCATGAGCCGGCGAGCCATCAGGTTCGCCGGCCGCCAGCTTTGTCGTGTCTGCCGACATGGACGCGCTGGGTTTGCTAGGGCTCGAGGACGCTGCTAGCTTCCATCCCTCCTGCGGAGGGATGGCCGAGCGGCTTAAGGCGCACGCTTGGAAAGCGTGTGTGCGTGAAAGCGTACCGTGGGTTCGAATCCCACTCCCTCCGCCAAAATGCTGCACTAACGAGCTGGAATCGCACGCTTTATTTGGTCGCGCACCCGGCTGGCCTACAGGATGGCCTACAACGCGCAGAGGGTAGTGAATGCGACGGTAGGGCCGGTGCCCCCCGGATTATCGCGCAAGGGTCCAGCCGGCTGGCCCGCGTGATGTCTGCGCTTCCGCCAACGAGCGTCGAGCAGCTATTAGGCGCGAAGCAAGCGCGCAATCTGACCAGGGCTCAGCACTGCATCCACGTGCGTTGCATACGGATGGCCGACAAGGGTATCAGAAGATAGGCCGCGCGATCCTTATAGGCGAACACCCCACCCTTGGGGAGGGGGCGAAATCCTCGCGTGTGGGGCTGACTGGCCCGGTTCGAAAATTTGGGGCAGATGGTGTGGTTGGGACATTGTGGCATCGGTGGTCGCGCTTCGGCCGCTTCGCGGCGAGCACCGGTTCTCCTGGGCGCCGCTACCACAATTGCACGTCGGCGGCTAATTGCAGTGCACAGTCAATATTTGCCCCAGTCGGTGCGCCAGACCATAACTCGATCTCCCAGGTCTACTCATCCGGTAGGCGTTTGTGCGGCAGGCTGGTCAGACAGAAGCCAGTGTAGCTAATGCCGATACGCTGACTTTCATTAGCCATGACTTCGGCGGTTTCGATGAGGTGCCGCGCGGGTCAGTGACCGACCGGCGAGCGTCCGTGACGTCCCGGATCATGGCCCGCGTAGCTTGTGGTCAGGAGCTACGTTATGAAAACGGTTGCCGCAATCCTGAAACACAAAGGCCACCAGGTCACGACCATCGAGCCGACCGCAACGGTTGCGCACATTGTGGCCGTGCTGACCGAGCTCCGTATCGGTTCGGTTCTGGTGACCGACCGCGCCAATAGGCTTCTAGGTATAGTTAGCGAACGGGACATCATGCGCTCGATCGCAGCGAACGGTGCGCAAACGCTGGAGATGAGCGCGGGACAAGTGATGACGCCCACTCTGCAGGTGGTGCACCCCGAGACGACCGTGGTCGAGGCAATGACGATGATGACGATCAGCCGCTCGCGACACTTGCCAGTGATTGATCATGAGGCCCTTGTTGGTCTGATCAGCATCGGCGACGTCGTGAAGGCCCGCCTCATGGACCAGGAGAGCGAGGTTGATAGCCTGAAGTCGTATGTCGCCGGAGTGGGCTGACCGCTCAGACGGCTGACGGACCGCCTCGGCTATCCGGTCGTCGCGCATCGCCGGTGCTGGTTCTATCGCCTCAATGGCTCGATCAGCTCTGCTCCGTCATTTTTGGCATTGCCGACCGCTCTACCGACCCGCCAAACGCACAGCACATCCTTCGGAGCGGCATGGAGTAGGGATGCCGGGTCGTCCTCGACCTCGCCGAGCAACACGGTGACGATCATAGGGTTCAACGATTCCTTCGGGCGGAGTTTTACCGATGTCGCGGCCGTCCTGAGCGACGCCAAACAGCTCGCTGCGACCGATTGCCGTTAGAACGCAGACCTCGATATCTAGCCGCCCGGAACGGGCCCAACGTAGGCGGGAGGGGAGGCAACGATTTCACATAGAAACTCAGCCTTGAGGGTCGGCTCCGCCTCGGTATTTGCAGGCGATAGCCGAGGCGACGCCCGGAAAGCGAGCAGCTGTTCAAGTGTCCACCCGCTCGGGGCCGGCCAGGTTGTCGTGCCGTTGCAGCGGTTCTATGGAGAATGCTGTTCGTTCTGTTGCTAACCCTGAAATCATCGGTCGGATTGGCGCAGAGCGATCAGACACCCGCCCCGCAGCGCAATTTCATGATCTTCTTCAAGTGGAACTCGGCCGAGCTCATGACACGCGACAAGGAGAATAATTGCGCAAGCTGCCATGCGACACCTTCGGGCCGGTTCCGCTAGTGGTGCGACCCGGCAGTGCTGTGATGGATTGCACCCGACCGAACCCGGAGCGCGAGCAAATCTCCAGCGAGGTGTCACAACGGACTTACCCCGACTGGAGGTGATGCGTCACATCCTTTCCTTGACGCGCTTTGGATGAGCCACCGGTTAACAGGGTAGGAGGTGCATGAAGCCGCAGAACATAGAGATCTGCATCATGAACCAAAATTCCACGGTATTTGTCGCGAGCTTCACGCCGAGGCCTATATGGAAGATCACGAAGTAGGCGATCGCCATGAAGCCATACATGACGACTTGCCAGGCGGTGAGCGAGAGCGTGTCCGCCTGATGGCGGCGATGATGCCGTGACCGAAGGACAACCCGCGCATCGACGCGATCGTGAAGTATTGGAACACCATGCCGAACAGGTAGGCAAAGATATAATCCACGATCCAGACCGCGCAAATCTTCTCGTTGAAGAGGCTCTGCCAGCCGAATGCGACCGCGACTGCCGGCACGGCGAACGCGAGCCATTCGGCCGCTATGTCGCCAAGCGTGCAGCCGCTGCTGCAATGAAGCGCGCCGTTCGCCACAATGATTGGAAACGGCGTCAGCCGTCGGTTCGAGGGTTCCTGGTCCTCTTCCATGGCGGCATGCATCTTGGCGTGCGTCGCAAGGGCGACCGTAGGTAAAATGCTGCCAGCCGATCCAGACAGTCCCGAACAGCGCCGTCACCGGCCACACGACATTCATGATCCACATATGTTGTGGGTGTCTGTGTTCATGGCGACGATGACGGCCGCCGGAAGCGCCCAATGCAAGAAGCCGCGTAGCCAAATACCGCCACCTTTCTAACTTTACTCTCCGTGATGTCGTTCGCGGCCGTGCCGGGTGCCGTGAGCGTTGATTATAGTCAACGACATCGACCGCGTCCGCGCTCATCCCCACGCCTGCCATCTGCGCGAGGATCTCGGCGCCTCGCGCCCTGGCGTGATCCGCCCGTTCGAGCACCACCATTCCCGCCCCTTCGGCGAGTACGAGGCCTTTCCGGTTCCGATCAAACGGTCGCCTGGCGCCATGATGCGCATGGCCTCCCATGCATGCCTTCAGGATCCCTTAGGTCAGTGGCGCCTCGGTCCCGCCGACGATCGCTGCATCGATGACAGAGCTGCGCAGCAGCCAAACAGCCGTGGCGATCGCGTAATTGGACAACGCACACGCGACTCGCGGATGCCGTACGCCATACTGATATGACTTGCCGGCGCACTGGGCATACCCGCGGCACGGTGAACACGTTCGCTCGCTTCGCGCCTTCGGGGTAAATCTTGCGATACAGTTCCTCGATTGCTTCTCCCCCTGCCATGCTGACGCCGACCACGCAGCCGGCTCGGTGTCCGCCGTTCTCAAACGACAGACCCGACTGTGCCAGTGCCTGCTGGGCTGCAACGATCGCCAATACGCTGAAACGGTCCAGCATCGGTAATTTGCGAGCGTCGAGCATGTGGCGAAGATCAGGGGCGGGGATGGCGCCGACGATCGAGACCTTCAAATCGGAAGGCGCCGACTCGTCGAGCTTGCCAAGACCGTAACGGCCATCTTGCAGAGCCGACCAGAATGCCTCCACCGAATGGCCAAGCGCCGAGACACACCCGGCACCGGTGACCACGATAGGTTCATGCTCCACTGCGGCGTTCTTCAAGGCCGAGGGAGTGACCAAGCTCAATAAGGTTCGCGACGGTCTTATAGCTGTTCCAGGCTTCGACCGCATCCACCGGTATGGTTACGTCGTACTTGTCTTCGATCGTCATTATGAGCTCGACCAGGGCACCCAGTTCCGACAATACAGACTCCGGCGTGATCACCGCCGGGTCCAGGTGGGCCTGTTTGGCAATTATCCCGTTGAGCTCGTCTTCCATCGTCTCTCTCATGGTCTCCTGCTGTCGTTGTCTCTGTTGGACTGCAGGCTATCCGTATCTCCCGATCCAACCTCGGTGAGCCGAGCCACCAGCCGCCGTAGGCGCCGCAAAGCCCGTACTCGCGACCCCCATATCAGCACCCTCCTTCGGAATACGAGCGTCGCAACCGTGTGCAGACAGCGGCCGACATTGCAACGGCGAACTGGCTTACCAGTTTATCGGATACACCCAAGAAGGACGACAAAACCTGGTGCGTCTGCACCTGTAGCTTGACAGCAGTCGCCGCCATTCGCCCGGGCGTGCCCTTCGCCGAGGCCCTGTGATGCTTTGAGCAATTCGAATGCCAAGCCCGATCAGCGCCCGCCTTCATGCGGTTGATGATCCTGGTGCGTTCGCTCGCCGTTTGATCGGCGTGTATCCTCCTTCTCAAGGATTGGGATCCCCCATCTTGCGATGTGTCGCCGACTTGAGCGACCGCGATTTGCGCGATCTCGCCGCTTACTATGCCTATCTGCCACGCCCGCATGAGAATGGCGCCACCGCGGGCGTCGCGCCTCAAATTTCGGAGGGGGTGAACCTGGGTGTGATCTCCGCGCGAGATGCTGGCGAGGCGGACCCAGTGGCACCGAACGATAAGCGTGGCTTCGATTACGCAAAGCCGGCGCGTTGATTTGTCGTTGTTAGCTCGGGAAAGAGAGCACGAGGTGGACGTCGCGACGCGCCTTGTGGTGTTGACGCGCGCGTAGCCCTAAACCCCCTACGCTTCGTTGCCGTCACCGGCCGCGCTGAGACACAACTTGAGCTAACGGGTCATAATACCTTGCTGCGAGCACAGTCGAACCAAGCTTGGCCGTTCTTCTCCGAAGGGCTTATGTCCAAGAAAGCGAGCGGCGCCCCAGCCTCACCCACCTCAAGCAGTCCCCCGCTGAGCAGCACCAGGATATGGCTCAGCGCGGCTGCGTCAGAGCCGAGTGACGCAGCCAGGGCATGCGGTCCAGTAGCGCGCCCAACGATACGCCACGAACCGGCCGCCCCATTGAAACGAAGGGGAACGGCAGCCTGGGACCGCAGGGAGACAGGCTGGAGCGCCAGGCTCAAGCTCATTGGCGCATCGCGCTGTACTGCGATCTGAAGCGAGACACCCGCCGCCGACGCCTCGGCGGCGCAGTCGTCCCCGCCTGTACGGAACGTCCAGGTCGTGTGGATAGTCGGGCTTGCAGGCCGTCGGGGCGGCGGAGGTGGCGGGACCGGGGGTATCGGTAGCGCGGGTGCCGCCTCTTCAACTGGTTGCGGCGCGCAGCCGTTCACGAACAGCAAGCCGCTCAACGCGACGACGCAGGCCAACCGAACTCGCGCGGTCAAACCGCGGAACCTTTAGTGGAGAATGATCTCGACCCGGCGGTTCTGCGGCTCGCGCACGCCGGGCCCCGTCGGCACCAACAGGTGCGTGTCGCCAAAGCCTTGCACGGTGATGGCATTCTGCGGCACACCGTCCTTGATCAGTTCCGCCTTCACGGCGTTCGCGCGCCGGATCGACAGACCCATATTGTATCGTGGTGTGCCGGACGTGTCTGCGTAGCCGTTCACCTCGATCCGCGTATACTGGACACGAGTCGAATTGTCCGCCGCTTCCTTGATAATTTGTCGCGCCCGATCCGACAGCGTTGCCTTATCCCAATCGAAAAACACGAGATAAGAGCGCGCCGGCGCAGGCGCGGGTGCGGCCTGGGCAGGAGGCGCCACCGGGACGGGCGCCGCAACATTGAAGGCGTAACGGACCCCGAGCATGAAGCTGTGATTGTACTGGCTTTGCGCCTTGAACGCGATCGGCACCGGAGCAGCCAGTCCAGACACGGACTGCGTGCCATCGAATGTCTCGCTATAGGGCTTGCCGAAGAAGCGATATTCCGTGGTCAGTGAAAGGCCTGGCACCCCTGGCATCGGAAATGACAGGCCGCCAATGGCCTGGAATGCAAACCCGCCTTGGGTCTGATCGAAATGGCTGCCGAGCGCCGGGAAGGCAGCTGGTGTAAACACGGTTGTGCGATTGAAGTTGGTCCAGGCGTAGCCCGCGCCGCCGCCGATATAAGGATAGATCCAGGGCGCTCCGACATCGATATCGAACAGCACGTTGGCCATGGCGCCATAGGTCTGCACGGACCCGCTTGAGTTTGCGGCGAATGCCTCCCGATTGAGCCCCGCCCAGCGATAGTTGCCCTCGATTTCGAATCGGAACCCATTGCCCAGGGCATATCCGATGCTGGCGAGACCGACCGCCCCGCCTTTCGGCTCGGCCACCGTTGCTCGGGAGTTGGACCAATTCTCTGGCAGGTTGTAGCCGGCGCCCGCGCCTACATAGAGGCCCTGAAATGGCTGCGCTTGTGCCGCGCATGCCGCGCCGACAAAGGCTGCCGCCAACCAGAGAGTGCGCAACCGCATGGCTCAGGTCCTCCTCGGGGCGGACGAAAAGGGGCGCCTTCCGGCGCCCCGATCCGCTGTCTTGACTTGTCCGGCCAGCGATCAGCGAATGATGATCTCGACGCGCCGGTTCTGCGGCTCGCGCACGCCGGGGCCGGTCGGGACCAGCAGGTGTGTGTCGCCGAAGCCTTGCGCCGTGATTGCATTCGCCGGCACACCGTCCTTGATCAGTTCCGCTTTCACCGCGTTTGCACGGCGGATCGACAGACCCATGTTGTACTTCGGCGTGCCCGACGTATCGGTGTAGCCGTTCACTTCGATGCGCGTGTACTGCACCCTGGTCGAGTTGTCCGCCGCTTCGCGAATAATCTGGCGTGCACGGTCAGTAAGCGTCGCCTTGTCCCAATCGAAGAACACCAGATACGAGCGCGCTGGAGCCTGGGCCGGAACTGGTGCGGGGGCCGGCGGCGGCGGCGGCGGCGCGACGCCGAAGTTGTAGCGCAGGCCGACTAGGATCGCGTGGTTATAGCTCGGGCCCAAGGTGACGCTGGCCGGCGCGCGGGCGAACGGTTCCAGCGGTCGTTACCCCCGTCGCCGTGCCGCTGTAGGTGCGATTGCTGGTGGTTCCAAGGAACCGATATTCCGCGGTGAACGCCAGTCCGGGCATAACCGTCGCCAATGGGAACGCCGCACCAAGGATCGCCTGGTATGCGAACGACCCCTCGGTGCCTGATCCACCCAGGTGGAAGCTGCCTGGCGCGAAAGTCCCGCCTGGGAAGGCTCCGAAGGCAGTGGCGAAAGCAGGCACGGTGAACGGGAGATTATTGTAGACGTGCCAGTTCTTCTCGTTAATCCACTGGTAGCCGACGCCGCCACCGATGTATGGCACGAACCACGGCGAAATGCCGTTAAAGTCGTACAGCACGTTGAACATGCCGCCGTACTTCTGCTCGGTGGTGCCACCGCCAGCGCCGGAGATTCCGAATGCGTTAACGTTGCTGCCGCCGAAGCCATTGCTCTGGTTGTTGCGGTAATTACCCTCAATCTCGGCCCGCAACCCGTTGCCGAAGCCCCAACCCATCGAGGCAAGGCCAGCGAACCCGGCGCCGAACTTGAGATTGCCGCTGGCGTTCCCGAACAGCGCCGCATTGGGCGACCCAAACGCGGTGGCCGGAATACCGCCGCGCTTTATGTTCTCCTGCTGCATCAAGTTCACGCCGACGCCCGCGCCGACGTAGAGCCCGGTGACCGGCACCTGCGCACTCGCCACAATCGGCGTCGCCAGAATTGTGGCCACCAGGAGCGCACTCCGAAGCTGCATTTGCTTTCTCCTCGTTCTTGCCGGCGTCAGCGGCACTTGCGGAGCGCCGTTAGCGATGATCGTCGCCTGCTTCCGGTTGTGACCATAGGGAGGAATCCCCACCAAAGCGATAGGAGCCCGCACGGTTTCGGAAGCAAGGCGTGATTTTGAAGCACACTGTGTCCCATGTGCAACATCGCCAGTCTGCCTTGATTCGCAACTGCGGCACACGGTAAAGCGATTTCAATGCCAAGATTTCACTTTCACCTTGTCAACACAGACGGGCGGTTCGCCTATCGGGGAACACATAGAAGCCGGCGATCTGGCTGCGGCTGTCCAGATTGCTTCGGAAGCATCCAGGAAGCACCCAGCCGGACCATTTGCGGCGATCCAGGTCTGGCAGGACGCGCAATGTCTATTTACAAGCGATAGTCTGGTCCTCCTGCCGCGACACAGCAGACGCCTGGGGACGGAACAACGCACAACAAATACTTTCCCTAAGAGGGGGGACAGGGGGACCGCTCTGGTCGGACGAGTGCGCGAGACCGCCAGCACGGAGCCAAGCAAGATGGGCGGCCCTCGTAAACCGCTACTTGCCGACCACGAGGATCTGCTGTGCGAACTGACCGCCACGCGGAAGGGCATTACGCTGGCCGAAATCAGGGATGCGCTGATCGAACGTGGGATCCCACCTGGCTCGCTAACGACGATCTGGTCGACGCTGCGCCGTCTCGGTCTGACACATAAAAAAGGCGCTGCACGCGGCCGGGCAGGAGCGGCCGGACGTGGTTGAGCAAGAACTCAAGCCCCTCGTCGATAACGCCCGGGGGCCCCTGCTGGGAACCTAGGAGGACCCATTGATGAAAGGCTCCTGGGAGTCTGACTGAAGCTGAACACCCCCGGCCCTCCCGTGGCTCGAAGGCTCGCCAATCTGTGGAGAAGCTCGCACACTGTCTCTAGCCGGAAGAGGAACAGCAAGACCTTTATCTCACAGCAAAAGCCGGGGACGGACAACAACGGCTCGACCTTTTAACCGGCTTTTTGAAGTCAATTTCAGAGACCCCCACCCCCTCCAGAAAACACTCTGGGACTCCTACCGCGTCCGCCTCGGCGAACACCGACGCCAACCACATCGAGGTCACAGCGACATAGCAGCAGTGAAGCAGCAGCGCAGCAGCCGGTGACTCGACCCTCGCAGGCAGCGGCAGCGTCCACAACTTCAGTGGCCATCTAAGCGGCCACGCCGGTTGCCTCGAAGTGGCCATGCGTTGCCGCAATCAGAGCGATTCCCGATGAGCATGACCGCTCGGGGCTGTTGCTCTGTATGAGTTCGTCCAACGGACATTGATCGGGCTCATACGCAAATGACAGACGGCCGCTACGTCGCCTACTATCGAGTTAGCACAGCCAAACAGGGACGCAGCGGGCTGGGCTTGGATGCGCAACGCGAGGCGGTGCGCGGGTTCCTCAATGGCAGCAACTGGTCATTGCTTGCTGAACACACTGAAGTTGAGAGCGGCAAACGCGATGACCGACCAGAACTCGCTATAGCACTGCGCACGTGTCGGCTGACAGGCGCATCGCTGATCATCGCCAGGCTCGACCGGTTGTCCCGTGACGCGGCGTTTCTGCTGAACCTGGAGAAGGCCGGCGTCGAGTTCGTAGCAGCCGATATGCCAAACGCCAATCGCCTGACAGTGCGGCTGATGGCCGTCATTGCCCAGGAGGAGCGCGAGATGATCTCGGCGCGCACCAAGGCTGCACTTACTGCTGCGAAGGCTCGCGGCACGACGCTCGGCGGTTGGCGCCAGACGCTGAAAAGCGGTCAGCCGAATGAATACACGGTTGACCACACTGTCGGCACCAAAGCCCTGCAAGCACGCGCTGACACCTTCGCGGCAACTGTAGGGCCACTGGTCAGGGAGATGCGCAACGCCGGGGACAGCCTGCGCCAGATCGCTGCGGCACTCACCGAGAAGGGCATCCGCACGCCGCGTGGAGGAGCCTGGACGGCAGACGCAGTGAACCGCGTGCTGCTGCGGACAAGAGCACCAACAGAGGCGTCAGTCCTCGAGCCAGTGGACCTCTGAGGACGACCCACGGCCTAATCGTGCGAAGGGCATGAGACTGGGACGACCGAAGGTCGCAACGAGGACTGAGGCGGCCGTCAGGGAGGGCTTGGCAGCCGGAAAAGACTGCTGAAGGTGGCCAAGGCGATAGCCGTCGGGACGAGCACCGTCCAACGCATCAAAGCGGCTCGCGAGATGCCGGCCGGGGGTAGCCACATGAGGCGGCGGCGTGGCCGGCCCTGTCGCTTTGCTCTTTCCTTTTTGTCTCGTTGACGATATGTAAAAACTGAGAGAGCAATCGCGCGCTCGGTGCACCGTAAGCGGGCTCCAGGCCGACCAAGCGGAACATCGGCGAGCGGCCTTCAAGGACACTGAGGAGGACACTCGAGAGTTGGCACCAGTGGCAAGGCGACCACTGTGGCGCCTGGGGGTGGCCAGCACGTCGCCTACCCGAGCGTCATACAGCAAGCGTGACCGATACGGCATAGAGATATTTGGGTTCGCGGTTCGTGATCGGCAAAGAGGAAATCTACCGCCATTGGTAACTCAGCGAACGTTCGGGAACCCCTGGTGTGCTAAGGTGTAGACTAGCAACGAACACGGCGCCTTACACACACCATGCAGTCCACCTTCGAGACCACCAGCGCTGTCACCTCAGGCCCTGTCGGTGCAGCTACTGCTGATACCCTTCATACTGCTACTATCCTATCAACAGCTGAGGGAGCCACTGAGGGGGTAACGCAAAACGAAATTGAGGCTCCAAGCATCTGGGCTGAGCCGCCGGCGACATTTGGCGCTGACCAGCTCACGGAAGCCCGGTGGTTGCCGCTCAGTGCCGTCGTAGCCTCACCCGGCGCTGACGCGCTGGCAACCGAGATTGCCGCACTCGTCGCCGGCCACGAGGTGACTTCTCAGTCCCGCCAGAAGGGCCGCCGGAAAGCTGGCATGGCCAAGCAGCGGCAAGCTGCCGGTGCCATTCTTGGCGGCGTGCTGCGCCGCTGGGCGCGCCTGGAGCCACTACCAGTATTCAGGAGCAGGACTCCTGCTGACTTCACCGGCGGCCCTATTGCCGCCCGGCAGTATCTGGCTGCTTGCGACGCCATGGTCGCCCTTGGGCTGCTTTATCAGTCTCGCAGCATCCGTTACGGCTCTGGGATCGTCTGGGACGATGGCGGTTCCGAGCACTTCGCCGGCAAGGCGCCGCGGCTGTGGCCTGCGCCGGCGCTGCTGGCGGTTGCGGCCAGTCATGGCGTGACTCCAGCCACGCTGCCGAATGACTTCTGCGACGCCTATCCGACGCAACCGCCGGCCGTCCCCCAGCCGGTCCAAATGTTCACGTTGAAGCAACCGAGGAGGAGTGAGAAGGCTGCTATACCCATCCAGAGGAGCGATCTCGAAGCGGCACGGCTCGTGGACAAGGTGACTGGCTACAACGACTGGATCGCTCGGCATGACGTCGCGGGATGCCTGCCTCCACGGCTAAAGCGTGTGTTCACAGCTTCCTGGCTGCTCGGTGGTCGCTGGTATGCGGTCGGCGCCGAGGGGAATTACCAGCGAATGTCGGAAGCAGAGCGGCTAGGCGTGACCATAAATGGCGAGCCGGTCGTGGAGGTGGACGTTCAGGCTTCGCACCTGTCCATCATGCACGGGCTGCTCGGCCTGCCGTTGCCCGACGGTGATCCTTACGAGTTCCCCGATATGTCGCGCTCGGTTGCGAAGGCGTGGATCACCGCGACGCTTGGGAAGGGGACGCCAGTTGCTAAGTGGGCGGTTAAGGCGACGAAGGACAACCCTGAGCTCGTGCAGCATGACCCAAGGCGCATCGGTCATGTCATCTGCGAGCGCTATCAGTTCATGCGGAACCCAGCCGGCGCCGTGGCCGCTCCTGCAGGCCTCGACCCACTGGCGAATATCGGAACGCCTCGCGCCTCCTGACGCACCGCCTGATGGCCATCGAGGCGCAGGCTCTGACCGGCGCGATGGGCTACCTAGAGGGCCGCGGTGTGCTGGCATTCCCGAATGCACGATGGGCTGATTGTGCCGGTCTCCGGCCTGCGATACGTCGGTGGAGGGCTTCAGGGCGCCTTCTCCTGGGCGGCCAATCGGGTCCGGGTCAGGTGGACGGTGGCGGGGCTGGGTGGAGACGCTGGCGCCGAGCGTAGCGACGCCTAGTCTGGGCCGTCTGGCGTAGATACGGCTCCCGAGTCGCTGGAGACTCCTACAGGCCCTTTGGCGGTTTCCCGCTATCGACCTACGTGCCGGCCGCTGGAAGGTCTGTAGGAGTCCCTGAGGACTCGGACGGGGCATGTCGCGCGCTGGTGGGAAGAATGAAATGCGTTGGTCACAGCCCCTCATTGGAACAGTGAGAAGCGATACGCGACTTGCTGGACCACCTTGAGCGTGCAGCTTGTGGCCAACTATAGCAAGCCTTCGCTCACGCGCTGATGGCCACCCCAAACCACATTCTGGTGCTGGTCTATCGCATCGCCGAAGCCGAGGACATGGCGAAGAGGTTGGAACACTTGGCACGCAGGCGGCACTCAAAGCGAGCCGCAAGAGCCTCTTGATGCGCTCCAGCCCATCGTGAGGTAGGCTTGCGAATCGGACAATTCTCTAGAAAAAACCTGGGAAGCCGCGAAGGCGCACCGTTCGATGCGGCCGACCGGTTCCACTACCGTGGCGCACGACGTTCCATAGTGTCGTGGGATGAGAGCTTAGCCTTCAATCCACCAGTCACACTCGACACTCGACGGTGGACCGTGGGTGGCGCGGCGCGAGCCACGCGGCTGCAGAGCGATGACGCGGCAACTAACTTGAAGCGCTGGACCAGCGACCAAGATGGGTTTGTGTCGCAGGTGAAGGCCCCGGCTGTGTGTCCGGCGATGAAGGCTATGTCACGCGGCACGGTGCGGCGTCGGTCATGGTGACCCACTATCCGGAGATCTCTCAACCGGCGCGCGCGAACGCCAGGGCGCTTCTACAACCGACCGCTTCGCACTACGCACTCGGCCTCACACCCGGTGCGCCATGTTCTACACCAAGTCCTGCACATCCAAATGGCGGCCCACCGACGGGATGGTGTGAAGTGGCTACGCTCTATCGCCGTGGCAAAGTGTATTGGGTCAGGTTCCGGGCAAATGGCCATCACGTGCGTCGCTCCGCGCACACCTCGAACAAGGCGGAAGCTGCGGCCTTACTACGGCGCCTGCTGGTTGAATACGCAACAAAGGCACGCGGAGACACACCCCGCTTTCGGTATCTAGAAGCAGTGCGAGAGGTTCTTCTCCGAAGCCGCGCTCAAGCCTGGAACTCTTACAGTCTACCGGAACGGCCACAAAGCCTTCGCTCCGTTTGCACATGACCGCTACCTTGATGAGATCGACCGCCGCATTCTCGGGGAGTTCGTGTCAGCAAGGAAGTCTACAGGGATCAGCGATAGCACGATCCGTAGCAATCTGGCTTACGTCAGCTCGCTGTGCGCCATGGCGACACGATGGGGTTGGCTAGGCACAAATCCGGTCACATCATTCAATAAGCGAGGCCTCAAGACTTCGCGGGCGACGAACCCGATTTTTGACCCCGTCTGAGCTTGATCGGCTCCTGGCCGTTACCCCAGTCACATCCGGCCTGCAGTCATTCTCGCAGTCGAGACGGGGATTAGGAAGGAGGAGCTATTTAGTCTCACTCTGCAGCGTATCAACCTTGCTCGTCGGGAGATAGTGCTCGATCTGACTAAGAGTGGTCTGCCCCGCCGAGTGCCGCTCAGCGACAAAGCGATCTCAGTCATCAAGGACTTACTTGCCGGGCGACGAGCGCCCGAAAGTCCATATCTGTTCGTTAAGGCCGACGGTACCCGCTTCGTGGACATGAAGAACGGATTTGACGCCGCGCGTAACGCGCCGGCCTTAGCAACGTCCGGTGGCACGATCTGCGCCACACCTTCGCGAGTTGGTTCGTGCAGGCCGGGGGCGACCTTTATCACCTGAGCCGCATCTTGGGCCACGCGAGTGTCCAGATGACCACCCGATACAGCCACCTCCGCACAGACGATCTCCACGCGGAACTTCGCCGCGTGGCACAAAAGCGGACACAGGAGCATGAAATAGCAAACGGAAGCCGCGATCCAAACTGACTGGCATGACGCAAAAACGGCGGGGATCGCTCCCCGCCGCACGTACAAGAAGCTGTGGTCAGGATCAGAAGTTGACCACGTTGCCTACCAGGACGCCCTGGCCCTTGATGGTGTTGTTGGCGCCAGCCCCGGCCTGCGTACCAACTGCACCAGTGACGAAATTGCGGGCGCCCTGGTGCTGGTCGTTCCACAGATACTCGGTGAACACCTGATAGCCGGGTGCGACGCTATAGGAGGCGCCAACGCTCAGACCGCGCCCGCGATACTGCGAGATGCCAGACAGTCGCGCTTCGCCCTGCATCCAGAACTCCTCGGCAGCCGCGCCAATGGTGAGGGGACCAGCAACATACTTCGCACCGAACAGAAAGCCGAACAGCGGCGAACCGCCTTGCGGCTGCAAGGCTAGCTGCCCGTTCATATTGCCGCCGATGACGTTGCCGCCGACGGTAACGCCAGCGAAGGTGAGCGCGACACCGCCGCTGCCGATCTTCAGGTTCTTGTATTGGCCAGTGTATGCCCCACCGGGGACAGCACTCACCAGCGGAGTGGCGACGTTCGCAACGCCCAGGTTCACGTTGCCGGCCGCCGTACCGATCGCCGGGCCTGTATAGTCGGCATGGCCACTGAACTCGCCCACGACATAAGCCAGCAAGCCTACGCCACTGAACACGCCTTGGTAGCGGCCGCCGACTGCCCATTGGTTCATAGTTCGCGAACCATCCAGACCACCCGGCCCAGCGGACAGCGAGGCGCATCCAGTGTTCGCCACCGAGCAAGTATTACCCGTGCCTACACCGCTGAAAGCAAGGTTGGCCGTGCCGATGCCGTTGTTCGCAGGGTTTCCGCTGCTGATGCCGAAGCCATTCGAAGTGTTAGGCGCATATTGGACACCGAAGTCGAACCCGGCGATTTGCGGCGACAGATAGACCGCCTTCGAGTTGGCGTACTCGTTGCCTGCCTGCGACAGGTAGACGAAGGGTGGGGCGACCCCGCTCGGCATGATGGATTGGAGGTCGCCACCGTTAAGGTTGCCGGTTGGAAGGAACTGGAAGGTGGTGACACCATTGTCGAAGATGCCGATCATGCCGTCCGCCTGACCGAGGCGCACGATACCCCAACTGTCACCGGCCACGTAGGTGAAAGCACGACGGACGAACACGGTTTCCGTCGACGAGTAGCCAGATGCGCCGGAACTGGCTGTTGCTGCTAACCTGGCCGGTGAAATTATTACGCAACTCGATTGCTGCACCATATCGCAGGCCATTCGTCGCCATACCGTCCATGCCGAAGTATTCGCGCGCGAACGTTGACACGGTTACCGGCTGAAGCTTCACCGCACCGACCACTGGGTTCGCGGGGGTCGCTGGGAAGGTGCCGGCGAAGCGCGTGTCAGCCGACGTCCATGTGCCCCCAACGTCCACCTGCACCTTGCCGTTGATATGCACGACGATGGTGCCCGGCGTCGGGTTGGCCAACGGGCCGGGCAACGATGGGCGCCTGATAGTTGTTGTTGTTATTGACGTAGGCAGTGGGGGCCGGCGCGGCGGGATAGGCCTGCTGCCCTTGGGTCGGCGCACCGACCGGTCCTCCGGCTGGCTGCGCCAGCGCGACACCCGTCAGTCCTCCCGTTCCCAGCGTGGCGACGCTTGCCAGCAGAAACTTGCGCATTCCCCGGCCAGGCGAGGCCCAACAGTTTCTTGGGCAACTCCAAGCGCTTACTTCAGTGGGATTGTCGAGGCGGATTGCCGGGGTGGTCACAGCGCGATTGCCACTCAGCAGAAACTTCCGCATTTCGTCCTCCTTGTTGCACCGGCCGAAACCGGCGAATTGCAGGGCCACGCACGCAGCGGGCAACGAACCTCTGCGAAGGAGTATGAGGCGACGGCGAGCGACACCGCAACGGGAGATCAGGATTCCTAATGGCAATTGCGAAACACTGTTGCCATGATGCCACAAGCGTCACGCGAGCGCGGCGATCGCTCCGACAGCCCGGCAGATCTTGGGGGGCAACCGTCGGACGTTTCCCCCGTGTACGCCGCCGAGTGCCCCGGCTGGCAATGGACCGGCGCAAGCGATACGGCCCCAGCGCAGGGGACTTAGCACCCTGGCGTTGGGATGGCTCACGGTGGGGAAAACCGGCGAGAGGAAGGCCAGCAAAGCGCCGGCACGGTGGGCTCGCCGTAGATCGGCAAGTCCGTGCGCTGAGCTCGTGACCAAGCCGTGGCTTCGATGCTGAGGCCCAGGCCAGCGACCGCCGCGCAGATGCACGCCAGCATGCAGTGCGGCGGCGAGCCTTGCGTCACCAGCCACCACGAGCGCCAGGCGGCGGGCGCGGCAGATGCGGGCGAGATCGCGGCCAAGCGTCGCTCGATCCGGATCATTGTCGTGCCGTAGTACGACGCCCGCAAGACCGCGTGGGAGCCGAGCCACGGCTGGCCGGGGGTCGGGCAAGCGGCGCGCGTCGGTAAATAGCCAGAGCGGGGGAACATCCGAGCGACGGCGACGGCGGGCGCGCGCCCAAGCCACCAGCTGGCTATCCATCGTGCGGCATGAGCGTCTGTGCTAACAGGTCGGTGGACATGAGCAAACGGAAGCACGCTATCGAGGCGTATTTCCAGAGCGGGCTCCGACTGCATCGCGCCGGTCGCCTGCAGGAAGCCGAGCAGGTGTATCGACAGGTGCTCGCCGCCTCGCCCGCACATGCCGATAGCCTGCACATGCTCGGCGTGGTCGCTACGCAATGCGGCCAGCCGGAGGCGGCGCTAAGCTGCATCGACCAGGCGATCGCCCTCAAGCCATCAGTCGCGATGTTCCACGTCAACCGCGCCGCCGCCCTGCTTGCTCTGCGCCAGCTCGACGCGGCGCTGGCGGCCTGCCAGCAGGCACTCCGTTTGAAGCGCAATTGCGCCGAGGCCTACCAGGTGATGGGACACGTGCTGAGCGATCTGGGGCGGCCAGAGGAAGCGGTGGCCGCACACCGGGATGCCTTGCGGCATAGGATGGATCTGCCCGACGGGCACAACAATCTTGGCCTGGCACTGCGCCAGGCCGGCTGCCTGGAAGAGGCGCTGGCGGCGTTGCGTCAGGCGGTGGAGCACGCGCCGGGAGACCCCGTGGCACAGGGCAATTTGGCCAGCGTTCTGAAGGAACTCGCGCGGCTCGACGAGGCAGAGGCGTGCTACAAGGCCGCACTGGGGCAGCATCCAGACGATCCCGTGCTGCACGTAAACCTGGGGTTTGTCCTTCTGCTGGCCGGAAGATTTGAGGCGGGGTGGCAGGAATATGATTGGCGGTTCCGCGCCGGTGCCGCGCATATACCAACCTGCGCGCAGCCCCGTTGGAACGGGGATGACCTTGCAGGACGCAGGCTGCTGATCCGCGCTGAACAAGGGATGGGCGACACCATCCAGTTCTGTCGGTTTGTACGGATTGCGGCACAGCGGGGCGAAGTGGTGCTGGAGGTGCAGCCGGGGCTGCGCCACCTGATTAGCGGCGTGCTGGACGAGAGGCAGATTGTCACGGTTGGTCAGGCACTGCCGACGTTCGACGTGTGGTGTCCCCTGCTCAGCCTGCCGTACCTGCTGGGCATGGAGGCGTTGCAACCGCCTTATGTTGCCGCCGATGCCGATCGGGTGGCCGCGTGGCGCGCGCGGATCGGCACGCATGGTCGGCGAATCGGCATCGCCTGGCAGGGCAACCCGACCAGCGCAGCCGAGCGTGGGCGGTCGGTGCCGGTACGCGAGTTCCTGCCGCTGGCGCAGGTGCCTGGTGTCCGGCTGATCAGTCTGCAAAAACACGATGGACTCGATCAGCTTGCATCACTGCCGGAGGAACTCCGTATTGAGACACTGGGCGACGACTTTGACGCCGGGCCCGAAGCGTTCCTCGATGCTGCGGCCGTCATGCAGTGTGTTGACCTTGTTGTCACGTCGGACACTTCGGTCGCGCATCTCTGCGGCGCGCTCGGCCGACCGGTTTGGGTGGCTTTGCAGCACGTACCGGACTGGCGGTGGCAATTGGACGGCGACACCTGCGCCTGGTATCCCTCGATGCGGCTGTTCAGGCAGCCCAAGCGTGGCGACTGGGCCAGCGTGTTCGCCCGGATCGCGGCATGCCTGTAACACCGCGCGTGCCGGTCTCCTGGGGCGAATTGATCGACAAAATCACCATCCTGGAGATCAAGCTCGAACGGCTGAACGCGCCCGGGGCACAGAAGAACGCGGCGCACGAGCTGGCGCTGCTGCGGGCCGAGCTGGCGACCGATGTGCCGCCAGGGGTTGCCGCGCTGCGCGGTGAGCTTGCCGCAACAAACCGTCGGCTGTGGGATATCGAGGACGCGGTCCGCCGGAAGGAAGCGGCGCAGGCTTTCGACGCGGAGTTCATCGAACTGGCGCGCGCGGTATACCGCAGCAACGACGAACGCAGCCGCATCAAGCGGGCGATCAACGACCTGCTTGGATCGGATATCATCGAGGAGAAGCAGTATGTCGGTTACCGAGACAGCGAGTGACATCGCGGCTATCGCCGACAACCTGCGCCGGGTTCGCGAACGGATTGCCAACGCCGCCATCAAGGCCGGTCGAAAACCCGACGACGTCACGCTGGTCGCGGTCAGCAAGACCAAGCCTGGCGAGGCGGTGCGCGCCGCGCTGGCAGCTGGCCAGACAGTGTTCGGCGAGAATCGCGTGCAGGAAGCGGTGATCAAGTTTCCACCGCTGCGTGCCGAATACCGATTTCAGCTGCACATCATTGGCGGCCTGCAGACCAACAAGGCGCGTGAGGCCGTGCGTCTGGCCGACGTGATCGAGACGCTCGACCGGCCACGTCTGGCGGACGCGATCGAGCAGGCGATGGCGAGAGAGGGGCGCACGCCAACGCTGCTTATAGAAGTGAATACCGGGGACGAGCCGCAGAAGTCCGGCGTTGTGCGTGCCGAGGCGGATGCGTTCATCGAGGCGTGCAAGGCGCGGTTCGGTGCGAAGCTGGTCGGGCTGATGTGCGTGCCGCCACTCGACCATGATCCGCGCCCGCACTTTGAATGGTTGGCCGAACGGGCAGCACGGCATGGGCTGAGCGTGCTATCGATGGGAATGTCCGCGGATTTTGAAATCGCCATCGCCTGTGGTGCGACATGGGTACGGGTGGGATCGGCGATATTCGGACACCGGTAAGGGCGTCTTTCGGCTGTAAATGCTTAAAGATGCGCGGCGATGATGCGTGCCAGGTTTTCGCAGCCAATCTGATCGTCATCGTCGAAGCGCGCCAAATCCGGGCTGTCGAGATCGAGAACGCCGATCACCCCGTCTCCGCGAAACAGTGGGACGACCAGTTCCGAGCGTGACGCAACGTCGCAGGCGATGTGACCCGGGAAAGCGGTGACATCAGGGATAAGGATGGAGCGGCGCTCGGCCGCCGCTGTGCCGCAGACCCCGCGCCCAAGGGGAATGCGCACGCAGGCTGGGAGGCCTTGAAACGGACCCACGATCAATTCTTCACCGCGCAGGAAGTAGAATCCGGCCCAGTTCAGCGCCGGCAAGGCATGATAGATCGCTGCGGCTGCGTTGGCAGCATTGGCTACCGCATCGGGCTCGTCGGCCAACAGCGCGTCGAGCTCGCGGGCCAATTCTTCATAGAGTGCAGCTTTAGGCGCCTCACGTCGGACGCAGGTCCAAGGTGTGGGTCGGCTCGGGTCGTGCATCTTGGCTCTCCGATGACGGCAACCAATGCTACCGTCATCTGGAAAGTCGCGTCAGTGCGTCGCTGCTCTTGCCTCGGTTCCGGTCCTGGCACGACCGGGGGCGGGCTCGGCCGTGATGCGCATCGTCGCCGCAGCATCACGCAGTATCGTACGCAGTTCACGTAAAAACGCCATGCCTGTTGCCGTCCGCTGCACCAGCACGCTCCGACGATCCAGCGGATCGGTCTTGCGGCGTACCAGGTCAAATTCGGACAGACGATCGAGGGCCCGCGTGATGGCAGGTTTCGAAACACCGAGCTTGGCGGCGAGCCCGCGTACGGTCTGCGCCTCGGTGTCCAGGTAGCAGGTCAAGAACACCCCAAGTTGCCGTGCCGAAAGGTCGGGACCGTCGCGACGGACCAGCTCAACGATTGCTGTGCGCAGAATGCCGGCGAGGCCGTCGCTCACTTCGTTCGTGATCATGTTCAGACCCTTTCTGAACCCAATTCGGTTGTCCAATCCATCGCGGGACAACCTTCCGCCGGGAGCCTGTCATAAGCTAAGGATTCATGTCGCGTAACGAGTGGGTTACCCCGCGATGCGGACCCCATTACCGCAACAAAGACATCCGACACAAAATGATGGCCGACTCGATCAGGCCCCGAAACCGCCAGGGGAAGCAAATTCACAACCTGATCGCGCCGGCCAACATCCTGCGGCTCCCAGCGGCAGGAAGTAAAGGGTGCAACAACACATATTTCATCGCCCCTGCCGGCACATTACGAGAGTGACAGGAGTGCAGCAGACCCAGGCACAGTTGTCGCAATGGCGACAGCCCACGTAAAATTTTGGTTGCAACCTGCAAACACTAACCGTTCAACGCGGCGGGCACATCCAATCCGGACCCAAAAATAGTACCGCGTCAGATCGCCACGCGGACGCCCAGTTCCACGACACGATCGTATGGGATGCGAAAGAATTCGGTCGCCGGAACCGCGTTTCGCGCGAGGACCAGGAACAGCCAGTGTCGCCACCATGGCATTTTCGGCACAGTGGCCGGAACCAGGACATCGCGGCCAAGAAAGTAACTTGCCTGCATTGGATCGAACGGGACCCCGGCGTCATTCAGATCCTGCAGCGCACGAGGAATGTTGGGACTTTCCATAAAGCCATACCGCAGGATCACGCGATGAATGCCAGGCGCGAGCTCGGCCACTTCCATGCGCCGATCCTGCCCCGCCTCCGGCACGTCGACGTTCTGTACTGTGACGAACAGGACCCGCTCGTGCAGCACCTTGTTGTGCTTGAGATTATGTAAAAGCGAGGTGGGGACGTAGTCAGGCGTTCCGGTGAGGAACACCGCCATGCCAGGCACGCGGATGGTGCGGGATTGCGGCAGGCGCGCCAGGAATGGGGGGAGCGGCAGGCTGTCGTGTCGCCAGCGGGCCAGCAGCAGATCGCGGCCGCGCTTCCATGTCGTCATGATCGCTGTGAGCGCGAGGCCCAGCACCAGCGGCACCCAGCCGCCTTCCGGAACCTTCAACAGATTGGACGTGAAGTACAGCAAATCGACCACGAAAAAGAAGCCGAACACAATCACGGCGGTCGGCCGGGACCAGTGAAATTCACGCCGGAACACCACGGTTGCCAATACGCTCGTGCAAAGAAAGGTGCCGGTGACGGCTATGCCGTATGCGGCGGCAAGATTATCGGAGGTCTTGAACGACAGCACCAGGATCGTCACCCCGACCAACATCATGCCGTTCACCTGCGGCAAATAGATCTGGCCCTCCTCGAGGTTGCTGGTGTGACGCACAGTAAGGCGTGGAAGGAAGCCCAACTGCACGCATTGCCGCGCCATGGAATAAGCGCCCGAGATCATGGCCTGGCTGGCGATAACCGTCGCGGCGGTGGCGAGAACGACCATGGGCATGCTCGTCCAGTGCGGGCCGAGAAGGAAGAACGGATTGACCGCGGCGTCGGGCTCGGCGATGAGCAATGCACCCTGCCCGAAATAGTTCAGCACGAGGCTGGGCAGCACGAAGAACAGCCACGCGAGGCGGATCGGTTGTCTACCGAAATGTCCCATATCGGCGTATAAGGCTTCGGCGCCGGTCACACAGAGCACCACCGAGCCGAGCACCACGAACGCCAACAGTCCATGATGCCAGCAGAGTGTGGCCGCATAGCTTGGCGACAGCGCCAGCAGCACGAAGGGGTGCTGCACGATTTCCCAGAGGCCTAACAGGCCAATGGAAAGAAACCACGCCGCCATGATCGGCCCGAACACGCGCCCAACACTGCCCGTGCCGCACCACTGCACAGTGAACAAAGCAACAATCACCAGAACGCTGATGGGCAAGACGTATTGCCGCAACTCGGGTGCCGAGACTTCGATACCTTCGACCGCCGACAGCACGGATATAGCCGGGGTGATCACACCATCACCGAAGAACAAACAAGCACCGGCTATGCCGATCAGAGTCAACGCACTGCGAACATGCGTGCCGACCGAAACGCGTTGCGCCAATGCCATCAGCGCGAGAATACCACCCTCGCCACGATTGTCGGCGCGCAGGATCAGCAGCACGTACTTGACCGTGACGATCAGCACGAGTGACCAGAAGATCAGCGAGAGGATACCCATAATCTCGAGAGCGGTGACGCTATTCGGCGGAAAATGCTGCAGGCTCGCCTTAACCGCGTAAAGTGGACTGGTGCCGATATCGCCGTAGACCACGCCCAGAACGGCGAGCAACATGCCGACGGCCGGTACCGGCCGACCCACCTTGCCCGCCGCGGCGGCGACCGTCATCGTTGGACGTGGCCAATTCTCATCCACTGCCCCATACGCGTCCCTCGGGGGCTTAACAAGCGCCGTAGAGGGCGACGGTTGCCAAGCCGACGCGGCCATCGCTAACGTAAGCGACATGAGTGATCTGACACAGGCTGGTAGCGGTCCGCGCCCTCGAACGGGCTGGGGCTGGTTCGTCGCGCTGGGGATTGTTCAACTGGTGCTTGGCATCATCGCCTGGTTCGACGTCATCGCTTTCACGATCGCAGGCGTCATCTTCATAGGCGCCTTGCTGCTCGTTGCAGGCATCTTCCAGATCGTCCATTCCTTCATGGACCGGGAGTGGGGTGGCTTTGCACTACACCTGCTGATCGGCATTCTTTACGTGGTCGGCGGGTTCCTGTTGATGGACGAGCCGATCCAGGGATCGGTCGTCATCACTATCCTTGTGGCCGCGGCCTTGATTATCGGCGGGGTGCTGCGGATCGCGATGGCTGTCCAGCACCGGCATATGCCCGGCTGGTGGCTTCTGCTGCTCGGCGGCCTCGTCAGCCTTGTGGTCGGAGTCATGTTGTATCTGATGCTGCCATGGTCAGGACTTTGGGTTGTGGGCACATTGATTGCCATCGAACTGATCTTCCATGGCGTGTCTTGGATCCAGTTCGGACTGGGACTGCGCAGAACCGCATAGCCATCGCGACTCAAGTCTGTAAGGCACGCGCCGTAGCGAAGCTTTCGAGGCTAGCGTCCGCACGCCTTGCATTTTCCTCGTTCGAGCAGCCGCTAGCTGCGCACCGATTTCTGAAAGTCGCGCAGCACCTTGTTTCCGCGTTCAACCGCGGTATCGAGCGCCTGCCGGGCACCTTGCTGGCCGGCCAAGGCCTTTTCGCATTCCTCTTCGATGATCGTGCGAATCTCGGGCATGCGGCCAAGGTGAAAGCCGCGCGAATTGTCGGTGACGTGGCCACGCGAAAGCTGCTTTACCGGCAGATCGGTGCCGGGGTTCTGTTCGAACCAGCCTTGCTGCTCCAGCAGTTTGTAACCGGCATGCGTGACGGGGATGTAGCCGGTGCCTACGCTCCACTGCGCGTCCTGCGGTGGCTGGCCAAGGAAACGCAGGAACTGCGCGACGCCGCGATATTCCGCTGTGTCGCGCTTTGGTGCCGTCAGCACCCAGAAACTGGCGCCGCCAATCGCCGAATTGATCGGCTGCTTGATGACCTCGGGATCATAGGGCAGGAAGCCGGGCGCCCAGCGAAACTTCGCGCTTCGCTTGAGATCACCGCGCAGTGCAGAGGTGCTGCAGGCCATGGCAGACTGGCCGTTGAGGAACGCACCATCACCGGCGCCGTCGCGGCCGGTGTAGTGGAACGCATTGTCCTTCGCCATGTCGATCAAGCGCTGCAGGTGCTTCACGAACGGTGGGCTATTGACCTTGAGCACCGCGTCGAGCCCCTTGAATCCATTCGCCTCGGTGGCAAAGGGGATGTCGTGGATCGCCCCATACTGTTCGAACTGCGACCACACGACAGAGGCGATAGTGACGCCGAAGGGTGCAGCGTCCTTCTGACGGACGGTGTGCATCGCGACCTCGACGTCCTGCCAGGTTGGCGGCTGTTCATGCAGGCTGACCCCGGCTTTTTCCAGCACATCAAGATTGTACCAGGCAATCGCCGTGGATGAGTTGAAAGGCATCGCAGCCAGCTTGCCATCGGGCGTACTGTAGTAGCCGCGCACGGCTGGAATGTAGCCTTCGGGATCGATTTGAACGCCGGTTTGCTGGGCAAGCTGCCAGACCGGTTTGATGACCGGCCCCGAGGTCAGCATGGTCTCCGTGCCGATCTCGAATACCTGCGCGATGTGGGGAGCCTGGCCAGCACGATAGGCGGCGATGACCGAGGCCAGCAGGTCCTTGTAGGCGCCCTTGAACAGGCCAGTGACCTCGACGCTGTCCTGGCTGGCGTTGAAGGCGCTGATCAGCTTGTTGAGTTCCTCGCCGAGCGCGGCACTCATTGCGTGCCACAGCGTGATGTGGGTCTTCTCAGCGGCGCGAGCCCGAGCGGCAATGGCAAGCGCGCCGGTCGCGGCCAACACGGTGCGTCGGTTGATCGTCATGGCTTTGACGTTGTCCCCTCGTATATTGCGTCAACGCTAGCAGGCGGAAGTGCACTACGCCATTGACGGCCGGAGTGCGGCCGATCAGTTTGGCGAGAAACCAAAGCGAACCTTCGGCTGACCGGGGCGCGGATAGGGAGCCAGGCCATGGAGACAAATTTCTGCCGTGTCATGGCGACGATGGCGTTACGTTACAGGAATAACATCGCCATCGTCAATTTGGAGCGCAATCGTCGCTACACGTATCCTGAATATCACCGGCTGACCAACCGCATCGCCAACATGGTGCGTAGTTCCCTAGGCTTGCGGACTGGCGATACGGCGCTGCTGATCCTCGACAACGACAGCTTCAGCCTTATGCACTTTCCGATGATCTACAAGCAGGAGGCTATGTTTGCCTTCAGCAACAACCGCGACAGCATCGAGGAGCACGCGCGACAAATAGACTATGTGAAGCCGAAGGCGGTGTTTATCGAGACCCGGATGCTGGCGAGCCACTACGAGATGCTGCGCGGTCGCAATTGCACGATCGTGGTGATGGACGCTGCTCTCGACCTGCCTGAGGGTGTTCGCTGCTTCTGGGACCTGGTCGAAGCGGCATCCGATGCGGACAACGACGTGGCACTCGACGCTACGCGGCATGTCTCGATCCTGCGCTTCACCGGCGGCACCACTGCCACCGGTAAATGCGCGATGTATACGATGGACCATTTCCTGGCCTGTCGCGACAGTTTCTACGCTCAGAGCGATCTCTGCTACGACGAGACCAACAAATATCTGGTGATAACCCCACTATCGCACGCCAGCTTTCTTCCCTTCCTGCCGACGTTCTTCTCGGGCGGCGCGACCTACACCCTGAACAGCGCCGATCTCGTCGGGTGGTGCGAGGCAGTGCAGCGCGAACGCATCACTCATTCTCTGCTGGTGCCGACCCTGCTTTACCGACTGCTGGATATGAACAGCGCCAGGACTTACGACCTCGCATCGCTCCGCACTCTTATCTATGGCGCGGCACCGATCGCGCCGGCGGCCGTAGGTCGCCTGGTGGAGGAATTTGGGCCGATCTTTGCGCAACTATACGGCGCGACAGAGACCTTGATGTTCGTGACAAGTCTCTCGAAGGCCGATCATACGAGCGATACCGATGATGGCCGACGGCGGCTTGGCTCCGCCGGGCGTGTCACACCGGGCGTCGAAATGGTCATCAGCGACGTCGAGGGTAATCCGCTGCCGGTAGGCGAAACCGGCGAAATCCGCCTGCGCACGCGCGCGACCATAGGTGGCTACTTCAACAATCCTGAAGGTACTGCGGCCGAATTCCAGGATGGGTTCTGGCTCTCGGGTGACCTTGGCTATCTCGACGACGGCGGCTACCTGTTCATCGTCGATCGCAAGAAGGACATGATTATCACCGGTGGCTTCAACGTCTATGCTGTGGAGGTGGAGGCGGCGCTATCGGAACATCAATCCGTGCTGATGTCGGCCGTTGTTGGCATTCCGCACCCTCATTGGGGCGAGGCGGTGCATGCCGAGGTGATGCTGCGAGAAGGCGCCGCCGCAGTCTCGGAGGATGAGCTGATCGAACTCGCGAAAGTAAAGCTCGGCTCCTACAAGGCGCCAAAGAGTGTACGGTTTGTCCGCGAGCTGCCGCTGTCGTCCGTGGGCAAGGTGTTGCGCCGGCAGGTTCGGCGTCCCTATTGGGAAGGTCACGAACGCCAAATCGGATGACATCTCTTTCGTTTGCCAGGAGAACATGACATGGCCCGTCTGGTCGCCGCATTCGGTTCATCGCATAGCCCGATGCTGGCGTCATCCGTCGAAGAATGGCGCACCAATTTTCCCCCGCGCGACCGTGCGCGGCAATTCGTCGACTTTGATGGTAATCCCTGTGACTACGCGACTTTGCTGTCCCGGGCACCGGCGGACGCGCCCGAGCGCATTGCGCCGGAACAGCTCGCCAGACGACATGGCGAGGCGATGGCAGCGATGGCCCGACTGCGCGACGATGTGGCGGCGGCACAGTTGGATGCGCTGATCGTGGTCGGCGACGACCAGGAGGAACTGTTCCAGCACGACAATATGCCGGCGATCGGGGTGTATTATGGCGAGTCGATCCGCGGCCGCCTGCCCTACCAGAAGGAGATCGTTGAGTCGGACTATCCCTGTGATGCGG
The DNA here is from genome assembly GCA_963850535.1 of uncultured Alphaproteobacteria bacterium. Classification (GTDB taxonomy): domain Bacteria; phylum Pseudomonadota; class Alphaproteobacteria; order Acetobacterales; family Acetobacteraceae; genus JAMXLO01. The sequence goes on from CAWKMC010000063.1 coordinate 67,159, forward strand.
CACTGGCGCAGCATCTGATCGCGTCTTTGCAGCAGGACGGCTTCGACCTGTCGGTGATGCGATCGCTGCGCGAAGGCCAGCGCGAAGGACATGCCTTTTCTTTTGTGCACCGCTTCTATCTGCCGGATGGGGTGCCGATCGTCCCGGTATTCCTCAATGCGTACTACCCGCCGAACCAGCCATTGCCGACACGCTGCGTGGCCCTGGGCGAAGCGCTGAGGCGCGCCGTAGAGGCATGGCCGCGCAATACGCGGGTTGGGGTGATAGCATCGGGCGGACTGAGCCACTTCGTGGTAGACGAAGCATTCGACCGCTCGCTGATCGAGGCGTTGCGGCACAAGGACCTGCCGTTCTTTCGCAGCGCGCCCCTCACCAAACTGATGTCGGGCAGTTCGGAAATGCGCAACTGGATCTGCCTCGCAGGCACATTGGGCGCGTTGCAGATGCAGTGGGTAAGCTACGTGCCTGGTTATCGCACGCCAGCACTCAGCGGCACGGGGCTTTGCTTCGCGAGCTTCAGGTAGTGTGCGGTCGCTACGCCTCGTTCCTGCCCGCCGAAGCGCTGCGGGCGATGTTCGATACCGTGAATGCGACGCCGAACTGGGAGCCGACCTGGAACATGGCACCGACGCGCGATGCGCCGGTGGTTCGGCTGCATCCGGAGACGCGGGCGCGACATCTCGACCTGCTGCGCTGGGGACTGGTGCCGCACTGGGCGAAGGACCTGAAGTCGGTCCGCCAGCCGATCAACGCGCGCGCCGAGACGCTCGCCACCTCGTCGATGTTCCGCGACGCGCTGGAGCGACGCCGCTGCCTGGTACCGGCGGACGTATTTTACGAATGGCAGGCAGTCGATGGCGCCAAGCTTCCTTTTGCCGTGGCGCGCGCCGATGGCGATCCGATGGTGTTCGCCGGTCTGTGGGAAGGTTGGCGCGGTAACGACGACACCGTGATACGCAGCTTTACCATTGTGACGACCAATGCCAACACGCTACTGCGGCAGATCCACGAACGGATGCCGGTGATTCTGGAGCGAACGGCTTGGCCAGTATGGCTGGGCGAAGGAGAGAGCGATCCCACCGCGGTGCTTCAGCCCTCGGCAGCGGAACTGCGCGTCTGGCGTATCGGCACGGCGGTCAACAGCGTGCGCAACGACAGCGCGGCTCTGCTGGAAGCAGTGTGATTTACGTTGGCACTACTCTTGCGGCAGCAACCGTCGGACAATGGCGACAAGCTCCGCCAGCTTGAACGGCTTGCGAAGGAATGCCTGGAACTCTTGCTCAGCGGCCTTGCGCACAGTGTCCTCATCCAGCGAACTCAGGAACACCACCGGGATAGATTTGTAGTCGCCTTCGCGCATCGCGTTCAGCATTCCCGGGCCGTTCAGCACCGGCATCATATAGTCCAGCAGCACCAGCTCGGGCTGCGGACTCTCTGCCAGGCGCTGCAGGCCTTGCCGGCCATTCGTCGCCGTGACGACGCGATATCCCTCTTCCTGGAGTACGAATTCCAGCAATTCCGGGACACCGAATTCGTCATCGACGACGAGGACCGTGTGCATCAGCCCGGCTCACGGTTCTGGCGGCGACGCACAGGCGAGTTGGCAGGGCTCGCGGCGATCCGAATGTCAGGCGCGCTCTCGGCGATATCGGCATCCGCCAGTGCATCAAGGACTTCGATGCCATGATCGGTGATCTCGAACTCCCGCAGGCTGCGGTCGAAGTTGCTGCCGCGCAGCTTGAGAACCGATATCAGGCGATGCAGCCGTGCGCGAGCCTCGACAAAGCGCAGCAGGATCAGGTTGTCGACAATGGCGGAGATGCCCTCGATTGGCAGCGTCACCGTGGGTCCGACGAAATTGGCCGACTCGGCGCTAAGCAGCATCGTGACCCCTCGCGCCCGGCATTCATTACTGATGGCGGCGAAGAAGCGGCTGACCCGATCTGGCGGACCAGCGGCTTCTACCAGGCCGTCAAGCCCATCGACGGCGAGGCGCTTCACGTTGCGGCGGGTGATGGCATCGAGAAGTTGGTTGCCGATGTCATCGAGGATTTGCTCGGTCGGCGAATGCCATACGAGCTCGACGTGGCCGGCGTCGACTTGACCGGCGAGATCGAGGCCCAGCGCGCGCGCATTGGCAATCAACAATTTGGGTGTCTCGAAAAAGCCGAACAGCAGGCCCGGTTCGGCTTCACTGGCACACGACAGAAAATGCAGAGCAAGCGAGGTCTTGCCTGAACCCGAGGGGCCCACGATAATCGTGGTCGACGCTGCGGGCAGTCCGCCATGCAACATGCTGTCCATGTGCTCGATGCCGATGGACAGACGAGAGGTTGGCACATCGCCTTCCGCCGTCAGCGGCAGGAGCGCCTCGAGCCGAGGATAGACCCGAACTCCTTCGCCGGTAATGCGAAAGGCATGACGGCCGCGCAAGAAGGACTTGCCGCGGAATTTCAACACCTCGAGCTCGCGCAGGCGCCAGCCGAGATGGCGCACATCATCCAGCGTCAGCAGGCCGTCGACCATGGTGTACTCGGGGCGGTAGTCGCGACGAGCATCGCCGGTCAGCAGCAACACGACACAGCCTTGCAAGGCGGCGAACACCTGCAGTTCGTGGACGAACTTGCGCAAACTGGCGTCGGACGGTTTCCCGTCCGAGACGGCCAGCCACCCATCGAGCACAAGCAGGCTGACCTGCTGGCGCAACACTTCGCGGCGCAGCAAGTTGATCAGCCCTGCGAGCCCCTGTTCTTCCAGCTCCCGGAAAGCGCTGACATAGCGCAACGACTCGGGGATCACTCTGGTATCGACAAAGCGCAGCGACCCGATGTGCTGGAGCAGCCGATCGTGGTTTTCCGCCAGCACTGTGCTGTAGAGCGCGCGACCACCGCGGCTCGCGTGATAGAAGCAGATCTGATTGGCGAGGATTGTCTTGCCGGCGCCGGGCGAGCCCTGAACAATGTAGACACCTCCCGACAGGAACCCGCCGCGGAGCACCAGGTCGAGGCCCGGCACCCCGGTCGGCGTATCGGCGAGGCGGCGGGGATCGCCTGCGTTCTGACTCATGCCTGCGCCCCTCCTGTGCCGCTGCGTGGCAGGTGAACAGTGAATGCCGAGCCTTCGCCGGCCACGCTCGCAACGTCGATCGAACCGTCCATCGCCTCGACCAGCTGGCGCACAACCCACAGCCCGATACCGAAGCCGGCGCGGCGCTCACTGCCCAGCGCGACTTGCTCGAACGGCGCGAAGATGCGCTGCTGGTGCTCGTCTTTGATCCCCGGTCCCTGATCTCGGACCACCAAACGCACCCTGGTGTGGTCGGTTGCCAGCGAAACCTCCACTGGTGCGCCAGCGCCATACTTGAGCGCGTTGGACAGCAGATTTTCGGTGACCTGTTCCAGCGCCACGCGATCCCAAGAGCCGGTGATGTCCTGCTCGACAGCAGCCTGCAGCGCGCACCCTGCGCGCGTCGCCGCGGGGCGATAGGTCTCGACCAGTTCATGCACCAGCGCGGAGAGATTTATCTGTGCCGGAGAGAGGCGCAGGTGGCCGGCGGCAAGTCGCGTGGTTTCCAACATGGTTGTCGCGCGGCGAATGTAGCTTTCCACTGCGAGCTGAAGACGCGCCAGCCGCTCGACCAGCCGGTGGCTGGCGCCTTCGTTGCGGGCGAGGGTCTGGAGCAATTCGACCTGACCACGAATTGGGGTCATCGGGTTGCGCAGTTCGTGCGCGACGAGAGCGATGAAGGCATCGCGTGCCTGGACAGCAGTCTCCAATTGCTCGATCCGCGACTGCAATTCGAACTCGGAACCCTGCTCCCCCGCAGCGCTGGGGCGGCGCGGCTTGCTGGCTGGCGACTGCGACGTGTTGGCTTTGCTAGCGGGCACGTGGGCGCTTCCCCGTGGACAAAGGGGCCGCATCTAGCACGCGACTATAGTGACCGATAGAGCAGGTCGTGCAGCACAGAATGACCGTACAGCATCGTAATGTGATCACTTAGAATTGTTGTGATACAACAGCGATGCGATGGCCGGATCGCTGCGCCATTTAGTGTCGAGTTCGGGCCAGCTTTGGGTCTGGCCGCCATGCGTTGGCAGGCCGATACGCGGAGGAATAACCTTATTCGTGAGGCTGCCTCCCCGGAGCCGAGGATCACCGCATGGACGTAGTGGCGTGGCTGCGCGGGCTTGGGCTCGAACGATACGCGGCTGCATTCCGCGATAACGATGTCGATGGCGAAGTGCTGCCGGAGCTGACGTCCGACGACCTGATCAGCATCGGCGTGACCTCGGTCGGCCATCGCCGCAAGCTGCTCGCTGCAATTGCTTCGCTCGGCGCCGCGCCGCCCGCCGCTGCGGTAGCCGCGGCGCCCCCCTATGCACCAGCGCAAGCCGACGCCGAACGCCGCCAGCTGACGGTGATGTTTTGCGATCTCGTCGGCTCGACGGCACTCTCGGCGCAGCTCGACCCCGAGGATCTGCGCGAAGTCATCGCCGCATATCACCGCGCCGTCGCCAATGCGGTCGGCGCGCTGGAGGGGTTTGTCGCCAGATACATGGGCGACGGAGTGTTGGTCTATTTCGGCTACCCGCGCGCGCATGAGGACGACGCCGAGAGGGCGGTCCGGGCCGGCTTAGCGGCTATCGACGCTGTGAATCGCCTCGATGTCAGATCCATCAAGCTGCAAGCGCGCGTCGGGATCGCCACCGGGTTGGTGGTCGTCGGCGATCTGATCGGCGAGGGGTCGGCACAGGAACAATCGGTCGTCGGTGAAACACCGAACCTCGCCGCCCGTCTGCAAGCAGTGGCCGAGCCGAACGCTGTCGTCATCGCCGCCGGCACGCGCCGGTTGGTCGGCGATCTCTTCGAGTGCCGCGATCTCGGCGTCGTCGCAGGTCAAGGGCATCGCTGCGCCGGTGCCGACCTGGCAGGTACTGCGTCCGAGCGCCGTTGCCAGCCGGTTCGAGGCTTTGCACGGATCGACGCTGACCTCGCTGGTTGGCCGCGACGAAGAAATCGACCTGCTGCTGCGGCGTTGGTCGCGCGCCAAAGCCGGCGACGGCCAGGTCGTGCTGATCTCCGGAGAACCCGGAATAGGCAAGTCACGGATCGCTGCGGCGTTGGCGGAACGCCTGCAGACCGAGCCGCATCACCGCCTGCGTTTTTTCTGCTCGCCCTATCACCGGGACAGCGCGCTGTTTCCGTTCATCGACCAACTTGGGCGCGCAGCGGGGTTCACCCGCGACGACGCGCCTGCAGCCAAGCTGGACAAGCTAGAAGCCTTGCTCGCCCACGAAGTGACGTCCGACGAGGATGTCGCCCTCCTTGCCGATCTGCTGTCATTGCCGGCTTGGGAGCGTCACCCACTGCCAAATCTCAGCCCGCCCCGCAAAAAGGAGCGGACACTGGAAGCGCTGATCCGGCGGCTCGAGAGCCTGGCGCGCTGGCAGCCCGTAGTCCTTGTCTTCGAGGACGTGCATTGGATCGATCCGACCTCGCGCGAGGTGCTTGACCTGAGCGTCGAGCGGGTCAGCAGCCTGCCGGTGCTGCTGATCATGACGTTCCGTCCGGAGTTCCAACCGCCATGGACTGGACAGCCGCAGGTGACGATGCTGACCCTCAATCGCCTCGGCCGCCGCGAGCGGACCGCGCTGGTTGAGCAGATCGCCGGCACCAAGGCATTGCCGGATGCGGTGATTAACCAGATCGCAGAACGCACCGACGGCGTCCCGTTGTTTGTCGAGGAATTGACCAAGAGCGTCTTGGAGAGCGGTGTGCCGCTGGTCGGGATCCCGGCCACTTTGCACGACTCGCTCATGGCACGCCTCGACCACTTGGACTCGGTGAGGCGTGTGGCGCAGACTGGAGCCGCAATCGGTCGCGAATTCTCGTACGCACTCCTGCGCTCCGTCTCCCGTCTTCCCGACGACGAGCTGACAGGTCACTCTTGGCCGGCTCGTCGCCTCCGAGCTGGTCTTCCAGCGCGGCGTGCCGCCAGATGCGATCTATACCTTCAAGCACGCGCTGATACAGGACGCGGCACATGGCAGCTTGCTGCGCAGCACCCGGCAGCAACTGCATGCGCAGATCGCTGAAGCGCTCGAAACTGATTCGCCCGAGTTGATGGACACTCAGCCCGACCTTCTCGCGCAGCATTACGCCGAGGCGGGGCTCATTGAAAAATCTGTCGCTTATTGGAGCAAGGCCGGTCATCGGTCAGCCACCCGCTCGGCAATGGCGGAAGCGGCTGCGCAATTTCATAAGGCGCTGGATCAGCTGGCATTGCTGCCGGACGAACCGAAGAACCAACGACAGGAGCTCGAGCTTTCCAGCGCGTTGGGCGCAGTGTTGATAGCCGTCAAGGGCAACGCGGCGCCGGAAACCGGCCAGGCCTATGCCCGTGCACGGGAGCTGTGGGAGCTGCTCGGTTCTCCTTCCGAGTTTCTTCAGCTTCCCTATGGGCTATCTCTTCTGCACGCCGCCCGGGGCGAACTTGATTTGGCATTACGCTTGGACCAGGATCTGTTACGCCTAAGCCAAGAGCGCAACGATTCCGGCGGGCTGGTGCTGGGTCACCTGTCGAGCGGTCGGAACCTGTTCTTCAGTGGTAGGTTTGCTTCATCCCGACCGCATTTGCAGGAGGCGCTTGCGCTTCATGATCCAATTTCCCATGGCTCCCTTGTCCAACAGGCGACGATTGACGCGCATGTCAATGCTCAGGCGTACTTGGGAATTGTCCTTTTCTGTCTCGGTTATCCCAGCCAGGGCTTAGTCCGCAGCCATGCAGCAGTTGCTGACGCTCGGCGGCTCGCTCACCCGCCGACTTTGGCGGCGAGCATGGCACTTGGCACCTTGCCGCTGTCCCTCGTCGGAGACGACGCTACCCTGGATGAGTGGGCAGATCAGCTTGTAGCGGTGGCGACCGAGCACGGCTTCCCCTTCTTTCGTGCGCAAGGTACGATTTATCGTGGATGGGTGAAGGTCAAAAATCGCAACGTAACGGAGGGAATATCACTCCTGCGCAGCGGTTTGGCGGCTTTCCGCGCCACCGGAGCGGCGGCCTGGTTGCCATATTATATTTCCCTGCTGGCCAGGGCATGTGACATCGCAGGGCAGCTTCATGAGGCCGTGACCCTGTTGGATGAGGCATCGCAGACTGCCGAACGAACGGGGGAGCGCTGGCTGGAGGCGGAACTCAGTCGGCACAAGGGCCGGTTGCTGTTGCGGCAGGGGCATGCGGAAGCCGCCGAGGAGCTGTACTGCAAAGCCCTGAGTATCGCGCGGGAGCAGGAAGCCAAAATCTGGGAATTGCGTGCATCCGCAAGCCTTGCGCGCCTTCGCTGCGACAAGGGTCGCGGCGTCGAAGCGCGCGATCTCCTCGCGTCGATCTACGGCTGGTTTACTGAGGGCTTCGACACACCCGATCTCCGAGGTGCCAAGGCATTGCTCGACGAGCTGGCGTGAGCGGGTGACTGGTATGCGCCGCAATCCGCCACGACACGCCCATCGGACAGCCTGCTCGCCGTTATGCCGCCATGCGCATCGGCTGGCGCACGAGGTCGGCGGCCTTCTCGCCGATCATGATTGTCCCGGCGTTGGTGTTGCCCGAGATCACTGTGGGCATTATCGATGCGTCGACCACACGTAGCCCTTCCACGCCGTAGACGCGCAGTTCGGGATCGACCACCGCCATCGGATCGATCCCCATCTTGCAGGTGCTGGTTGGGTGAAACACCGTGCCGCCGGTATTCCTCGCATGATCCAACAACTGCTCATCGGTGCTGACCGAGGCGCCCGGCTGGTATTCCTCGGCGATGAAACGCAGCATTGGCCGCGTGGCGAGAATGCGACGGCCCACCTTCAAGCCATCCACAATGGCTCGGCGATCCGTTTCAGTGGCGAGGTAGTTCGGATGCATCGCCGGCGGATCGGCCGGGTTGGCCGATTTCAACCTGATCTCGCCGCGACTTTCCGGCCGAAGCTGATAGACCGTCAGCCCGAAGCCGGACCACGGATGCAGCCCATCCTGCAGTCGGTCAGAACTGAACGGCGCGACCGAGATCTTCACGTCTGGCGTCGCCAGCCCCTCACGCGTGCGCACGAACAACGCGGCGGGACCGGCGGCCATGGTCAGCGGACCGGTCTTGAACAGGTAGGACTGCAGGCCGACCTGCAGCTTCCTGAGGTTGCTCTGCATCACGTCGTTGACGGTGATCGGCAGCGGGCACTTCAGCTTGATCGGCGCCGAGTAGTGGTCCTGCAGCGACTGACCGACACCGGGCAAATGATGCGTAACCGGAATGCCGAACTGCGCCAACTGCTCCTGCGGTCCAACGCCTGACAGCAACAGCAGCTGTGGCGAATTGACGGCCCCGCCGCACAGGACCACCTCGCGCCGGGCCCGCGCCGTGCGCAGCGCGCCGTATTCGCGGAAACTCACCCCGACCGCACGCTTGCCCTCGAACAGCACCTTCTCTGCCAGCGCGCCTGTGATGACGCGCAGATTGGAGCGATTGCGTACCGGGTGCAGGTAACCCACGGCGGTCGAGCATCGCTTGCCGTTTCGCGTCGTCGTCTGGTGATAGCCGACCCCATCCTGCCGCGCGCCGTTGAAGTCGTCATTGCGCGGATAGCCGAGTTGCATGGCGCCTTCGATGAAGGCCTCGCAGATGGGATGGTGCTCAGGGGTATCGGACACGCAGAGCGGTCCGCCGGTGCTGTGGAACTCATCGGAGCCACGGGTCTGGTGCTGCGCGCGCTTGAAATACGGCAATACGTCAGAGGCGGACCAGCCGGTGTTGCCGAACTGTCGCCAAAGGTCGAAGTCCTCATGCTGGCCGCGGATATAAACCATGCCATTGATCGAGGAGGAACCGCCGAGCACCTTGCCGCGCGGCCAGAAGATGCTGCGGCCATTGGCACCTGGATCAGGCTCGGCCTGGTAGCACCAGTTCACCGATGCGTCGGCGAAGGTCTTGCCATAGCCAAGCGGGATGTGGATCCAGCGGTTGCGGTCCTCGCCGCCGGCCTCGAGCAGCACGACCTGCGTCGCCGGGTCCTCCGATAGCCGCGTCGCCATCACACACCCGGCAGAACCGGCGCCGACGATAACGAAATCGGCCTCTAGAACCTCGCCTGCGGGCATGCACCCCTCCCAACTTCCCTGCGTAGGAGCGTAGCGACGAAGCAACCCGCACGAAAGGCGCGCTCTGGTGCGGCTGCGCCCCGCTGCCTGTGAATTGCTTCACCGAAGCACTTCAGCGCGTTCCGGATGCCTGCCCGGCATTCTCCGTCGCGTCAGCAAACGCTGAAGCGAATGGAGCAGACTATGAAGAAGACCCTCACCGCGATAGCCCTGGTTCTGGGTCTCGGCCTGTCCAGCGCTCCGAGTTTTGCCGCCACCGGTTACGTCGTGAACGGCCTTGCCGCCTCCCCGGCCGAAGCGCAGGCGCTGGCCGCCAACGGTGTCCACCAGGGCAACTGGGTGGTCAACGGCTATGGCATCGCGCCGGCCGACCACGCCTTGTTCGAGACCCCGGTGCCTGCCGAGACCGCGAGCAGCGGCAAGAAGTGCTACTACGTCCTAGACGTGCTGCTCTGCGACTAAAGCGTCAGCGGCGGGGTGACAATCACCCCGCCGCCCGCATCTCCGGCTCGGTGCGAAATGCGGGCATGATCTCCTTGGCGAAGCGCCGCAGGTTCTCGCGTGACGTGCCGCCGCCGTTCAGCAGAATATACTCAACCCCCATATCGCGCAGCGTCTCGAGCTTGCCTGCGATTTCATCCGGATTGCCATAGAGCGCGCTCTCTTCGCTCGCCGCCCGCGTGTCAGAAAATGCCATGATGCTGGCAGTGTTGTTGCCGTCCGGTCGCTGCGAGATGGTGTGCAGCCGTCGCTGCGCGGCGAGGCGACGGTCGAGCGCCGCCTCCTTCTCCGCGTTGTTGCGCGCGACGTAGAAGGCGCGTGCCACGCCGACCCGCGCCGGGTCGAACCGGAACCCGTTCGCCTGGATCGCCTCTCGATAGATGGCGAAGCGCCGGCCGGTCTCCTCCAGCGACGCGAACTGGTCGAGCAGCAAGCTATGTCCCCGCCGCGCCACCCGCTGGATTGATTCGGGATGCCCCGCTCCCTGCCAGAACGGCGGGTGCGGCTTCTGGATGGTCGGTGGCTCGACGATGATGTCGTCGAACTGCCAATACTGCCCGTGGAAGATGAAGCGCTCGTTGGAGGTCCACGCCTTGGTGATGATGTCGACCGCTTCCTCGAAGCGAGGCTCGGCTTCCTCCATCGGGATACGGAAACCAACGAACTCGTTGTGCCGGTAACCCTTGCCAACGCCGAAATCCAGCCGGCCGCCGGACAGCAGGTCGACTGTCGCTGCCTGCTCGGCCAGTAGAACCGGATTGTGCCATGGCAGCACGATGACCGCCGTGCCAAGCCGCAGCGTCCGCGTGCGCGCGCCGATCCAGGTCAGCAGGTTTAGCGTCGCCGAGACCTGGCCGAAGCCAGTGAAATGGTGTTCGACGATGAACGCGCTCTGATAGCCCAGCGCCTCGGCCTCGATGACGTACTCGATGTAGTCCTTGAACCCAGCGGCGCTGTCCACGTCGGGTCCGCCACGTTGCGCCTGCGCGGCACCGAACAGTCCGAACTGCATGGCGTTCCTCCTAGCGATGGACCTGGCGCAGCCATGCGCAGCATTCGCCCATAGCCTCGTCTGCCTTGTCCACATGGCCAACCCAGAACAGGAAGCCGTGATTCATGCCGTCCCAACGCGACAGTGTCGCCGGGGTACCCGCCGCCCGCAGCTTCGCGGCATAGGCGTCGCCCTCATCGCGCAATGGGTCGTACTCGGCGGCCTGCACCAGCGCGGGCGGCAGATTGGCGTGATTCGCTGCGCGCAGCGGAGACACGTATGGATCGGCTGCCTGCGCGGCATCGGCCAGGTAATGGTCCCAGAACCAGACCATCGTGTCGCGGGTCAGGCCGTAGCCCTCGGCATTCTCGCGATAGGATGGTGTCCCCGGCGTGTAATAGTCGGTGACCGGATAGATCAGCAACTGACCGACAAGCGGTGGACCGCCTTGATCCCGGAGGCGCAGCGCCGCCGCCGCGGCGAGATTGCCGCCCGCGCTGTCGCCGCCGATCGCGAGCCGTCCGGCATCGCCCTCCAGTTCGCCCGCATGGTCAGCGATCCAGCGCGTCGCAAACACACAGTCATCGAGGCCGGCCGGGTACTTGTGCTCGGGCGCAAGGCGATAATCCACCGAGACGACAACGCAGCCCGCACCGCCACACAGGTTGCGGCACATGCCATCATGCGTATCCAGACTGCACAGGACGAAGCCGCTGCCGTGAAAGAACACCAGGAGCGGAAACGGACCGTTGCCCGGTGGTCGATAGATGCGTAGGCGCAGATCGCCACCTGGCCCTTGGATGACCTGTTCCCTTACCGTCTTTACCGTGGCCGGCCGCGCCATCAGGCGTATGCGCCCTTCGGTACTGCGCTCGGGCCTGCGCCACGGACAGTGTGTTGGTCGCCGGCACGCCGGCTCCCATGTCGAGCAGAGTCTGAATTTGCGGATCAACCGGCATTACAGTCACCCCGGGCTTTCAGATAGGCACTGTCATTGCGTCGTACTCATAAAGCCAGTCGTTGCGAGCCGGCTGGGTTGACTCGCGGTCCATGACCGCCGGCGCCTGATCCGGATCGGCGAGCTGAGGGTTGTTGCACATCAGCGATATGAGTTCGAGCGACCTCATCGCGATGCGCGACGTGCGGTCGAGGCGCGCGACCTCGTAGCGGTGCAAGGCAGTGACCACGTCGGCCGACGCTTCCCGGCAACGCGCGAGGACCATGCCGTCCTCGATCGCCATATTGGCGCCCTGTCCTAGGGACGGCACCATCGGATGGCACGCGTCACCGAGCAGACTTACGCGACCCACCGACCAATGCTGCAGCGGCTGACGTCCTAGCATGGCCCACTTGTACGGCGTGTCAGTAGCATCGATGATCGTCAGCACATCCTTGTGCCATGTGGCGAAATCGCGCCGGCACTCCTCGATCGTGCCTGCCTCAGACCAACTCTCGATCAGCCAATCATTCCGCTCCAATCCCGTGACGAAGTTCAACAACGCGCCGCGCCGTAGAGGGTAGGTGATGATATACCCTCGCGGGCCCCTCCATATCACGAAGCTGCTGTGACGAACCGCCACCGGCAGGCGTTCTATCGGCACGACCCCGCGCCACGACATGTAGCCCGTGAATTCGGCTGGCGTTTGACCGAACAATGCTTCGCGGATGCGTGAATGGACCCCGTCCGCGCCGATCAGTGCTGCTCCTCGGACCCGTTGGCCATTCTCCAACAGCAGCGTCACGCCCGCCGCGTCCTGTTCAAAGCCCACGCAACGGGCTCCGACCTGTACTGCGCTAGGCGCGCGCCGCTCCAGAGCGGTCGCAAGCCCTCGGTGCAGATCGCCACGATGCACAAGCCAGAACGGCGCACCGAAGCGTGTGGCGGCATCAGCGACATTTCCCACGCGCCAGGTTTGCCCGGTGTCGAACAGCCGCATTTCTCTGGCGGTCGGGAAAGAGACGACTGCCTCTATTGCCGGCTGCAGGCCAAGCTCACGCAGCACTAATGCACCATTCGGGGAAATCTGCAGACCCGCCCCAAGCTCATGAAGGTCCGCTGCTTGCTCATACAGCGAAACATGGAACCCACGCTGAAGCAACGCCAACGCTGCGACGATACCCCCGATGCCGGCGCCAGCGATCAGGATACGCCTCTCGTTCATCGCTCCGAATGGCTCGGGTTCGAGGTGATCGCCTCCGGCAGCACCGTTACGGTCGTCATTGGGAAGTGCGTGATCGGTCCGGTGAAGGACGGAAAGCGATGAAAGGCGGCGCGCATCTCATGCCGCACCGGGGAGTTCAGCGCCGCAGTCAGCGCGGCACGGCTATCGAACACAACCTTATTGCGCTGCATGTGAGCGATGCGAGGGCAGGGCAGGCCGCCGCACCAGTCTATACAGGTGTATACCTCCACCTGGCGGACGCCAGGGAACCGCGCCATGATCGGCGGGTGGTCGTCGATGTAGTGGGCGAGCCACGCTGGCAGGTCATCGGCCGTACCCTCATACGCAACAAGATATGTGCTCGGCTGTTCGTCCGGCGGAGTGCGGAACACCGGATCAGGCACCGAAAACCGCCGAACCAGCATCGCCTGTTGCGTCGCGCCCGTCATGTCGAGCGCACCGAGCTGCTGCAGGTTCCCGTTCGGCGCCACCGCCGCTTCCAGTGCAGCGATATCATCGAAGTAGAGCTGCAACACCAGTTGCGGCGGCGGCCCATCGTCCAGATACGGATCGCTCGTATTTGATGGCGTGTAGATTGCGCCCAGCCGTAGCGCCGGTGTCGCGCCGAGAACGTCCGCAAGCCATGTCAGATCCGGTGACGCAGCGGGAAACTGGCCGAACCAGCAGACGGTCATATATTGCGCCGCGCGTCAGCGCGGTCGTTTCCCGTCATGGCCGGGCTGACCCGGCCATCATCCGCGGAACAATCCGGCGACCGCGGCGGGGGCGTAGCCGGGAGCGACGCGCACGTCCACGACCGCGACGGCGCCGCCTGCGACCGCGTCGATTGCTGCGCGGAATGTGTCCGCCAGTTCACTGCCTTCGGTCAGAGGACCGAATCCCTGCGCCCCTTGCGCGCGGGCCAGCTGCGCCAAGTCGATCTCCGGGTCGCCGATCCGCTGGCCAATCCAGCGGTTCTCGACGGGGCGGTTGCGCATGCGCGCCACACGCTCCTGGTGCAGTTCGTCATTGAAGAACGAACGGTTGTTGGCCACCACCACCAGCAGAGGAATGTTGTAGTGCACCGCTGTCCATAGTGCGTTGGCGCCCATCAGGAAATCGCCATCGCCGCACACGGCAACCGGCAGTCGACCGCTGCCTCGCAGCGCCAGTGCCGCACCGACCGCGATGCCCGGTCCGCCGCCGATCCCTCCGCCGCCATCCGAGCCGATATAGTCGAGGGGATGGTGGAACGGCCACAACGCTGCATTCCAGGACAGCGACACATGCAGCAAGGACGCTGGGCGCGAACCCATGGCGCGGCGCAGTGCACCAGTCAGCATCGCCACGCTGATTTGGCCAGGCTCGATGGCCGGCTCCGACGACGCCTGCGATGCCGGCTCCATTGGACGACCGGGTGGCAACTCGCGCAGCAGCGCAGCGATCATCGTGTCCGCATCAGTGGCAATGAACAGGTCAGCGGGTGGCAGGGCTTGGTGGTCCATGCTCCAGCCGTTGTGAAGCTGGTGGTCGAGCGTGACTGTGATCACCTTCGCCGCCGGTGCCACTGTGCCGCACGCCGCCTTCAACGCGCCGCCAAGGTCGACCCAATCGAGGCTCAGTACCACGTCGGCGGCAGCGATCGCCTGCGCCGCTTCCTGGACCGGGAATGTCGCCGGCGCGCCCGCATGCAGCGGATGATCGGTGGGGAACACCGCACCGATCTTCAGGTCGGTCAGCACCTGGGCGCCTAGTGCCTCGGCCAGCGCGATACGATTGGCCCACGCTGCTTCGCCACGCGAGCCGCGGCCCATCAGGATGACCGGCCGCTGTGCCGCACGGAGCATCGCCGCCGCTGCCTTCACCTGATCCGGCGGAACGGCCGTGAGGACCTCGGGCGTGAACCGCCCCGGATCGAGTGGCGGCGGAGGTTCGGCGAGTGGCGCCTCCTGCATCCCAGCATCGAGATTGATGTAGACGGGACCCTTGGGCGCCGAGGACGCCATCCAAACCGCGCGCAACAATGCTTCGCGCGCTGCCTCGGCCGAGGCCGGTTGGTCGTCCCACTTGGTATAGTTACGGACCAGCGCGCCCTGGTCGCGCGCCGTGTGGATCCAGTCGATCCACGGCCGACGCTTCGGCGCGTCGACCGGTCCGGTCGCCCCAAGTACCAAGACCGGCATCCGGTCGCACCAGGCGTTGAAGATTGCCATCGTCGCGTGCATCAACCCGACATTGGAATGCACCGCGGCAGCCATCGGCTTGCCGGTCACCTTGGCGTAGCCATGGGCAATCGCGACAGCGTGTTCCTCGTGCAGGCAAAGCAGCATCTGTGGCTGTGCATTGCCGAGGTGATTGACAAGGCTGTCGTGCAAGCCGCGATAACTGGCCCCCGGATTCAGCGCGATGAATGGAATCCTTAACGCCCGTAGGGTTTCCGCGACGACGTCGCTGCCGAACAGCGCATTGCCGGATGGCAATGCAGTGGGGCGTTCGATGGGCGCGCCAGAGGAACCGGCGAGATACTCCTGATCCACCGCGGCAATCTCGCAGCAATGTTATGGCCAAACTTAATGTGGCGCTCAGAGCATTGTCCATATAGCCTAGGATCCGCAGCACATCGAAAGGAATGGCCCGATGCCCTTCGATGCCTTGGTCGCCGTCACGCGACAGAGAGCAATTTCCGATTCACTCGAGGATCATGGTCTCAAGGCGGTGCCCTGGGAGACGCTGGCCGAACACAAAGTTGCGCAGCAGCGGCGTTATGGCCCCAGCTTCTGGTATCGCAACCAGACCATCCTTTCGATCCTCCTGGTGGTTGCCAGCCCGATGGCGGGCGCAGTCGCCGGCGCGAGCGGCGGTTTCAGTGCGCATTCCGGTGTGCTGGCGATCACCGGCAGTTTCGTGTGGATGTGCATGGTGGCACTGATCACCGGTACCGGCCTGATCAAGCTGCGCGCCGGATCACATTGGGAAGAACGGCAGGTCTCCGTCGGCTTCCTCGCTGATGCCGATATTCCCGAGCCGATCGCTCGGGTCACGCGGCTGGTGCACGAAGATGTGCCGGGAGCGCGATTGATCCTCGGCGAGCTGAAGCGGGAAGAGACGGTACTCGATCCCTACATCCTCATCGAGCAGGATGGCGAGTGCGTCTGCCTGGGCATCTGGGACACCGGACGCGTGGTCGCCTGCGCACAATGACGTAGCCTAATGGCCGGCTCACCCCCGGGCTTGTCCCGGGGGTCGCGCCGGCCATGGCTCGTGCGGTCAGGCGGGGATCTTTACCGGCAGTGACCGAATGCCGTGAATGAAGTTCGAGTAGACGCGCTGGGGGTCGCCCATCACCTCGACGACCGGATAGCGCGGTAGCAACTCTTCCCACAAAATACGCAGCTGCAGTTCGGCCAGCCGGTTGCCGACGCAGCGGTGCACACCGAACCCGAATGACAGATGCTGTCGCGGTCGCGCACGGTCGATGATGAATCGGTCGGGCTCCTCGATCGCTTCGGGATCGCGATTGCCGGACACGTACCACATCACGACCTTGTCGCCCTTGCGGATCTGCCGACCATCGATCTCGGAATCCTGCAATGCGGTTCGGCGCATGTGGATCACCGGCGTGACGTAGCGGATAATCTCCGACACCATGCCTGGAATTAGTGCCGGGTTCTCTCGCAACTTGCGGTACTCGTCCGGGTGCTGGCGCAGCGCCCAAAGTCCGCCGCTCATCGAGTTCCGCGTCGTGTCGTTACCACCAACGATCAGCAGCGCCAGCGTGCCCATCCATTCGCGCAATGGCATTTCGCGCGTCGCGCTACCGTGCGCCAGCATCGACAGAAGGTCGAATTTCGGCGGTCCCTTCTGCCGCTCATTGAACAGGCCCGCCATCACCTCGGCCATCACCTTCATCTCGGCGAAACGCTCCTGTTCGGAGTGCACCGGCGCATCGGGCGAATTCACATTGCAGATCGCCACGTCCGACCAATAGGTCAGCTTATGCCGCTCCTCGAACGGGAAATCGAACAACGTCGCCAACATCATCGTCGTGAGTTCGACCGACACGCTATCGACCCAGTCGAACACTTCGCCGCGCGGCAATTTGTCCAGCACCCGCTGGGTGCGCTCCCGGATCAGCGGTTCCATGTTCGCGAGATTGCCCGGCGCCACAATCGGACTGACCACCTTGCGCTGATCGTCGTGCTTCGGCGGATCCATGCGAATGAAGCTCGGCCGTTCCATGCCTTTCGGCTGTTCCTCGATCTGAATGCCGCCGAGTTCGGATGCCGAGGAATAGGTGGCGTGGTTCACCTCGACATGCATGATGTCTTTGTACTTGGTAAGCGCCCAGTACGGCCCGTAGCGGCTGTCGGCGCACCAGTGGATCGGGTCCTCGCGCCGCAGGCGCTCGAAATATGGATACCAGGTATCGTCCTGATACAGCTGCGGATCGCTGACATCGATCTGTTCCAGCGGGATGGTCCAGGCGTTCGTGGCAGGGTCGGCATTGACGGGTGCGTTCACGGCCGTGCTCCACACTCTGGTTTCAGTGTTGTCCTTCCGGCATTCGGACGACGAGTCCATCCAGGTCCTCGCGCATCGTGATCTGGCACGAAAGACGCGAGTCAGGCTGCGCCACTGCAGCGAAGCTCAGCATGGCAGCCTCCTGCGATCCCGCCTCCGGCAGCCCGATCTTCGGCAGCCAGGCGGCATCGACATAAACATGGCAGGTGGCGCAGGCACACTCGCCGCCACAGTCTGCATCGATGCCGGGGACGTTGTTGTCCACCGCACCGCGCATGACGGAGGTGCCGACAGGCACGTCTGACGGTATGTGGCGCGCCGTTGTGCTCGATATAGGTGACCTTCGGCATGTCCCTCCCCTGACTGGTTAGCCTGCCAGTTCACGGATCGAGCATGACACGTCCGCCAGCCTGGACGCCACCACCCGCCTGCGACGGGCGATCATCATGCGCCCGGCCATGAACTCGGCGGGCGCGTTCACCGCTTCCACCGACTGCACGGCGCCATCCTCCGCCAGATGAAAGATTGCAAAGGAGCGGGAAGCGCTGTCACCTCGGATCACAGTTTCGGCGACATCAAACGGCAGTCCCGCGATCTGCAGACGCACCTCGTATTGATCCGACCAGAACCAGGGAACTTCGGGTGCCGGCGGTGGCCGGCCGCACAGATCAGCGGCCGCCTGCTTCGCCTGCTCCAGCGCGTTCGGCACACTCTCTAGCCGACAGGTACGCTTATACAGCGGCACCGGCCGGTGCGTGCAATCACCAATGGCATGAATTGCCGGATCGGCGGTGCGCGCGGCGAGATCGACGCGGATACCGTCTTGACATTCAAGCCCCGCTGCGCTGGCCAATGCCTCGTTCGGCACTCCACCGATCGCGACCAGCACGGCATCGCATGCGATCACCTCGCCATCGGACAATCGGATCGCGGCCACGCGCTGCCGCTCGCCATCGAACGCCTCCACAGCGGCGCCGCTTATGATGCGGACGCCAGCATCCGTATGGCGCTCGCGGAAGAACTCCGATAGCGGCGTAGAGGCCACGCGCGGCAACACTCGCGCCTCCCGCTCGATCACCACGACCTCGGCGCCGAGCGAGCGTGCCGAGGCCGCGACCTCCAACCCGATATAGCCGGCACCGACGATTGCGATGCGTGTCCCGGCGCGCAGCTGGGCCCGCAGCCGGTCCGCGTCGGCCAGGGTGCGAAGTGCGACAACGCCTTCTAATTGGTTCCCCGAAATCGGAAGCGCCCGCGCATGACAACCGGTGGCTATGATCAGGTGGTCGTACGCCACACGCTCGCCGTTTGACAGAGCGACGCAACCAGCCACGCGGTCGATCGCCGCAACCTCACATCCGAAGCGCAGCTCGATCCGATTGTCGGGATAGAAGGTCGCCGGCCGCAGCAACAGATCGGCAAGCTCGTGCTCGCCTTTCAACCAGGCTTTCGACAATGGCGGTCGCTGATAAGGGACCGTCGGCTCTGGGCCGATCAACGTCACCGGTCCCTGCCAGCCGTACTGCCGCAGCAATGCCGCTGCCGCCGCTCCTGCATGGCCGGTGCCGACGATCACCACACGCTTTGCAGTGTTGCTCATCGTGGCGGCCGACTTCAGTCCATTTCTTCTTCGATCGCCTCGATATCGGCGTCGCTGAAACCGAAATGGTGCGCCACTTCATGCACCAGCACATTGCGCACCAGGCGATACAGGTCCTCTCCGGTTTCGATCCATTCCAGCAGGATTGGCTGTCGGTAGAGAAAGATCAGATCCGGCTGCGGTGCCACGTCGCTCAGGCTACGCTCGGTCAGCGGGATGCCACGATACAGCCCGGTCAGTTCCCACGCTTGAACTCGATGCCGAGATCCTCCAGCGTCTCGTCATCCGGCATCTCCTCCACCGAGATGCCGACGCCTCGCACGTGTTCCGCCAGTGGTGCCGGGATGGCTGCCAACGCGCGGTCAGCCAGCTCTGCGATGTCGTCGGCGGTCGGCGGTTTCACGTGGAGACCTGCTCCAGCACCGCGCGCGACTGCTTGATGCCATAACCCCAGATCAACGCGGCTGGGACCAGCGCCCCAGGCAGCACGATCCACACGATCCAGCCCAGGTGGTTGGGACCCAATGCGTACAGTGGCCCCAACAGCGTCACGCCGCCCCATGCACCGAGATGGCCAAGCCCGTCGGTCCATGCAAACGCCACTGCGCGAATGCGCGTCGGATAGGCCACCGCCGTGTAGTTGTACAGGTTGAACAGGAACAGGCCGGTGCCGATGCGGCTGATGATATAGGCGCCTATGATGACCGCCAACGTCGGTATCGCCCACGCGACGACCCAGCAGATTGCGAACAGCACTGCCATCAATGCGATGACATCACGGCGTTCGACCTGCTCGCCCAGTCGCGCATTCACCTGGAATGCAGCGAACAGTGCGAGATACGCTGCAGCGATGGTCAGGAACACTTCGTGCGCAGTCGCGCCGTGGTCGACCATGTAAACCGCCAGGAACGCACCCACGCCGTAGATCAGCCCGGCATAGCCAAACATCCAGCATCCGATGAGCACCCAGGTGCGGCGGCGATATTGCGGGCTGGTGAACAGCTCCTTCCAGGCACCCGGCCCCCGCATCACCACGGGATTATCGGCTCCGCGTGGTTCCAGCAGTGGCCTTGGGTCATAACGTTGCACCGCGCGCTCGTATTCTTCCACGGCACGCTCGGCTTCTTCGTGTCTGCCGTGCGCCTCCAGCCAGCGTGGCAACTCAGGCAGCTTAAAATAAAGCAGCGGCAACAGGACGACGATCTCGATGATTGCGCTGATCCACAGGAACGCCTGCCATTGGCTCGGGATCAGCCAGAACGCCAACATGTTGACGCTGACAGCGACCAATGCCGTCACGCCTTGAGATGCCAGCAATACCTTGTTGCGTACGTCCGGCGAAGTCATCTCCGACAGATATACCGAGTGCGTTGCAACGATGCCGCCGACGCCCAGCGTGCTGAGTACCGACAGCACCACCATGCCCCAGAAGTTAGTAACGTAGGCGAAGGGCCAGATGCAGATGCCACCCAGCAAGGTCGCGAGCAGAATCGCCGGCCGTCGCCCGTAGCGGTCGGCAACCCAGCTCATGAGATAGACCCCGAGCAGGATGCCGGCGCCGACCTGCAGTGCCTGGATCACCGCGTATTGATACACATCGATGATATGATTGGGACGCCAGACAAACGGAAACAGCCGTGCACCGATGCCGTCGGTATCGAAGATGATGAAGCCCCACGTCACCTCGACCAGAATTGCGAGATGCCACTGCACTCTGGTCAACGGCAGCCGATCAATTCGTGCCGCGATGTGGCCGTGAATCGCACTGCGTGACATAGTCTCTGCCGGCATCGGTTTCTCCCACTGCCGGTGGTTTGGTCCCGGCTTTGCAGGCATGCTGATGGGGGCCGATAGCGGCTGTCAAATCGAGAACAGAGGCAGGTGATTGAGCGATGACTTCTTCCTTCCAGTTCGGTCTCGTCATTCGCGGCCAGGCAGAGCATGACGAGGACATCTCGCGCCGACTGCAGGAGACGCTGGATATGGTGCGCGTGGCCGATCGTCTCGGTTATGACTCGGTCACCAAGACTGCGCACTACAGCGCACATCCATTTCAGATGTTGCAGATGGTGCCGATGCTGGCGCGCTTCACCGCCGAGGCACCGCGGCTGCGGTTGAATGCCGGCGTGCTGTTGCTGCCGCTCTATTCGCCGCTGCACGTTGCCGAGGAATTTGCCACGCTCGACGTATTGTCCGGCGGCAAGATCATCCTCGGCGTCGGGCTTGGCTATCGCGATGTGGAATTCAAGGCGTTCGGCATGCCCCGACAGCAGCGGGCGCGCCGGTTCGAGGCCAACCTGATTGCGATCCGCCGCCTGTGGACCGAGGACAAGGTTTCGATGCGGACGCCGTATTTCGAACTGGACGATGCGTCCTGCCTGCCAAAGCCTTTGCAGAGTCCACATCCGCCGATTTGGATCGGCGCCAATGCCGATCCCGCTGTGGAGCGCGCGGCACGTCTGGGCGACTGCTGGTACATCGGTCCGGCAGTGGAGCGCGGCACCGTCGAACGTCAGATGGAACTTTACCGCCGCGCACTCGACGCCGCCGGCAAACCGTTTCCGGCGGAGCTGCCGATGCGCCGCGAAGTATTCGTCGCGCGCACGCGCGCGGACGCCATTCGTCTCTGCGAACCCTATCTCTGTGCGAAGTACAAGGCGTATCATGCGTGGCGTCAGGAGCTGCCGGCCGACGACAGCGGATTCGACCAGGAGTTCGAGAGCCTGATCGGCGACCGCTTCCTGATCGGTTCACCGGACGAGGTGGCAGAGCAGGTGCTGGCGCTGCATCGAAGGTTTGGCGTGAACCATTTGGTGATGAGCACCGAATGGGCCGGCATGCCGGCGAGCCTTGCCACCGAGACGATCGAGATGATCGCGCGGGAACTGTTTCCGCGCGTTCGCCAGGGTTTGTAAGGGAGGATGCCATGGCCACACGCCTGACCGACGCCGAACGTGCATCGCTGACGCAAACCTTGCCAGACTGGTCGCTGGTCGAAGGCCACGAGGCGATCGCTCGCAACTTCCAGTTCCGCGACTTCAACGAGGCGTGGGGTTTCATGAACCGAGTGGCGCTGCTCGCGGAAAGTCAGAACCACCATCCCGACTGGTCGAACGTGTGGAACCGCGTTCGGATCGAGCTCTCTACGCACGATGCCGGCGGCCTGACCGGCAACGACGTCAAGCTGGCAAAGGCGATCGACACCTTGCTCGCCTGATGGAGCTGTCGTTCCCCGAGCGCGCATTTGCCATCCGGCGTGCCGCCGCACGGCTCTGCATCCGACTCGGATGGGCGCCGCTGCATGAGGTCGCACTGCCGAACGGCCGCCGTGCGGATATCCTGGCACTGCGACCGGATGGCTGCTTTGCGTGTATCGAGGTGAAGTCGGGGCCACGCGACTTCCTCACCGATCTGAAATGGCAGGACTATCGCGACTTTGCCGACGAACTGTTCTTCGCAGTCGATGTCGATTTCCCACAGGACCTGCTGCCTGCGGAGGCTGGACTGATCGTTGCCGCCGGCCTGGAGGCGGACCTGCTGCGCGAGGCCCCGGCGCATCCGCTTGCCGCCGCCCGGCGCCGTGCTCTGCTGCATCGCTTCGCCCTGCTGGCAGCGGGTCGGCTGGCGACATTGGAGGACCCGGGCGGCGTCGCAGATATTCGTGCCGCGCTCAGCGCCGAATAGGCGAAAATCGGCGACCGGGCGGTTGACGCGGCGAGTTGGGGAGCGGCATACGGCGCCTCCCTTCAGTACGCGAGAGACCGAATGCCTCGCCGCAAGCAGCGCGGCCGTCCGCTCGATGGCTGGCTGATCATCGACAAGCCGCCGGGGCTCACCAGCACCGACGTGGTCAACCGCGTCCGCCGTGCGTTGGACGCGCAGAAAGCGGGCCACGGCGGCACTCTGGATCCCCTCGCCACCGGCGTGTTGCCGATCGCACTCGGTGCTGCGACCAAGACCGTTCCCTACGTGATGGATGGGACCAAGCTCTATCGTTTCACCCTGCGCTTCGGCGAGGCGCGGGACACCGACGATGCCGATGGCAAGGTTAGCGCCATTTCGTCGAGTCGCCCGACAAACGAGGCCATTTGCGCCGCGCTGCCGCGGTTCTGCGGCGACATCATGCAAGTGCCGCCGACCTTCTCGGCGGTGAAGGTGGCCGGCGAGCGCGCCTATGACATGGCACGCGAGGGCCGGCCCGCCACGCTCGAGCCACGCCCGGCCCGGGTAGACTGTTTCGAACTGATCGAGCGGCCGGATGCGGATACGGCCGTCTTCACCGTCGCGTCCGGCAAGGGCGTGTATATGCGGAGCCTGGCCCGCGACCTCGCCATCGCCTGCGGGACACTGGGTCACATCGCCGCATTGCGCCGGCTCCGCGTGGGCCCGTTCACTGAGGCCCAGGCGATCCCGCTGGACGAGGTCCCTGCCGCACCTGCCTCACTGAACGTGTTGCTTCCGGTGGCCACGGCGCTTGCCGACGTGCCGCCGCTGCTCTTGACCGATGCGGAGGCGGGTGGTCTCCGGCACGGCCAGGCCATCAGCCTGGTCACGCTGATGGGCCGCATTCCCGGCGCGGCCGACCCGTCCGGTGGTTTGGTTCGGGCAATGGCGGGTCGGCGCGTCATTGGGCTCGCCCGCCTGGAAGACGGCTGGATGAAACCCGAGCGGATGCTGTGATGCGCGGCGGCTGGGTTGAACTGCGCGATCCGACCCGTCCGTTTTGCCGGCAGGTCGCGCCCAGTGTCGTCGCAGATTGAGTGCGCCGGCATTAGAATGGACACCGGCGGCAAACCGGGAAAGTGCGACAGTCGCTTGATTGCCGCGTCATCAGCATGCTGTGGCTTGAGGTAAACATCGAAGCGATTGTTGCGCTCAATAATGTCGTCACCCGGCTCGCTGCGACGGCTTATCAACACGTCGCTGTCGATGCGAACGTGCATGTATCCCGGCGCCAGTCTTTCGCCTCAATCCGAAACGCGACCTGGTAATCGGGTAATCGCGATCGCCGCTTAGCTCGACCACGCCCCCAGCCGGCATGTGGACCGGCTGCTCCAGCGAACTCTGTTCCCACCTGAACAAAGACGCGGGTCGGATTAAGCATGATGTAAAGAGGGGTGGAGTAAGTGTTGTGCATAGCCATGATAGCGCTAACTCGCGCCATCAGGCTCATACTCGACCCGTAGGAGTTCGGCGTCGGAGCCCTTGAGCCCACGCAGGTTCGCAACCGTCGACATGCGCCAGATAGTCTGCAGGGACAATGGCAGCACGTTGTGCCAGCTCTTGGTCAGATCGCGGCTACCCGCGGTCTTCGTAAACGCGATCGCTGTTGGCGAATGGTTTGAGATCCAGACGTGTCGGTATCGCCCGCCAATCAACAACGTCAGACGATCAGCACGCCAGCACTTAGCGTCATGGCAGGGAAGGCGCGGCTGTTGACCCGATCATTGCCAGTGCGGCGATCTATCGAGACTGGCTTCCCGCTCGACGTGCGATCTGCCAGCGTGGGCCACGCTGCATCGATGCACCACGCCGGCCAGTCGAAGCTACTATTGCTTGTTAGCGGGATAGTACGGGAGCGGGTGCCGCGGCATGGGCGGGCATGGCTTCGGCTCATCCGGTGTGCCGCAGTTGTTTGTGTTGAACCCCTCGGGGCTGGTACTTGGTCCGGCATTGGGAGCGTAGAGCGGGGCGCCCGGCTCCGGTGCACTGGGCGGCACATAGCCCGGCGGTGGCTGTGCGACTGCAGGATGATAAGGCTGTAGCCCCACCAGCAAAATGAGCAGCAGCAATGAGAATAAGCGAAGCATCCGTTCCTCCTGGATTATGCCAACAATCGAGGATAACCCAGGTGGACCAACCTCCATATGCCAGGCTGCGGCTGAAGCACAGCGTGCAAATGGAGAGGGTTCGCGGGCGACTCGGCCAACGCAAAGTTGCAAATTTCCGCGCGCTTGGCTTGAGACTACAATCTAGAACAACCCGCCGACAAATTCCGAGGATCGCCACCACGCAGGTGCGAATCCCAAACCCACACCGCATGGTTCGCAGGTTCTCACGCGACGTCGCGAGGTCAAGCGACGAAAGTGAAAACTCTAACCTACGCGCTGGTGGACGGGGTTTCCTCCAACAGCTATCCTAACCCGTTCGGAGGCATTCATAAAGCTTCAAGAAAGTGCCTTCTCACATAGGTGTCCGTCCACGGCTGTTTCCACTTGTATACGCTATCCCGTGCTATAGTTTATGCCAGACGCACGGATTGAACATGAGTAAGCTGAATGCAGCCCGGTTGCGGACGCTGACCAAGCCGGGAACCTATGGTGACGGTGCCGGGCTGTACCGTCAGGTGCGGGGGCCGGAGAACGGTCCTGGCTCTATCGCTTCAAGCTGCACGGTAAGCCGCACCTGATGGGGCTAGGCACGGTCGGCGACCTGTCGCTCGCCGAAGCCCGTGATGCAGCCGTTGCGGCCCGCAGTTTGGTGCGTCAGGGCGTCAACCCGATTGACCAACGTCGAGCCGCCAGCGCTGAAAATGCCGCCCAAGCTGGCCTGGCGTTCGCCCAGGTGGCGGACGCCTACATCGCGACGCATGAGCCTAGCTGGCGAAATACGAAACACCGGTACCAGTGGCGTAGCACGATAGATACCTATGCTTGTCCAGTGCTTGGGAAGTTGCCTGTTGCGTCGTCTCCAAAGCTGCAATGAAGTTTGCCCACCCAATTATTTGTTTTACTGTATTCGAACAGGTCACACCGGTGATGATGAGCGACTGGCGGCAGGTGGAGGTAGGCGCTGTGGTGCGGGTACTTGAGCCGCTATGGCAAGCGAAGACTGAAACGGCTGCCCGCCTGCGGGGGAGGATCGAGGCGGTTCTCGACTACGCCACGGCTCTCGGCTG
The DNA here is from genome assembly GCA_963850535.1 of uncultured Alphaproteobacteria bacterium. GTDB lineage: Bacteria > Pseudomonadota > Alphaproteobacteria > Acetobacterales > Acetobacteraceae > JAMXLO01. The sequence continues at coordinate 92,977 of CAWKMC010000063.1, forward strand.
GCGCACTGGCGAGAACCCTGCCCGATGGCGCGGCCATCTCGCCAACCTGCTACCGGCACGGTGCTACGCGATAAAACCGAGGCAGCGGTGGCGGCTTATGGCGGACTGGGCCTCGTTCTGCGCGCGGTCGGCAGTCACTGGCGAGGTGGTTGCGCTTCGGTCCAGAGGCTGAAACCGACGAACGGGAATTCCTCCGCCCCGCTCGCACCAACTCGGCTGTAAACTCTATATCGACCCGAGGCGGGGCTAGGCTGGCCCCCGAACGCCCTGACCCTCCGCGCTTGGTTGCCCCGCCGTCGTTTCCGCGGAGTACCGCTACGGAGGAGCGTCCGATGGACGACTGCACGCTGACTGGCGAGGAGTGGTGGGCGAGGTCCGCACACCGTTCGAAGATCGTTGCGCGACGTGACGTGCGGTTGTTGAAAGAGGCGCCAGCGCCTGCAACTGACCGCGTAACATTGGCGACTGCGCGCCGGCCGTCGCCACCCGAGAGGGCATTTCTGACTGCGGCCGAGGCGCTGACATCGATCGGCTGGGCGAAGCCCGACCGAAAGAGCGCGTGGCGACGTTGGAGACAGACTGTTAGAATTATGGGTTAGCGCAAACCGCTTCAACGCTGTATGACGATTTGGATCTACAGCGGCTGCTCGGAGCTATAGACGTCCTGGGCCTCCGTTCGTTATCAGCACTTGCGTCAGGGCAAGAGCCAGACTATCCCGTCCCTCGCAGAGAACGACAAGACGTTGCTCCGTCATGTGGCGGATATTTTGGTCCATCAAAGCCTTTTGTCCGGGGACTAATCCTCGCGGCCTCTGCGAAGAGAGCCATAGCCAGGGCTTCCCGCCAACGCTTGCGTGTCACGTTCGATAATGTAGCCAGGGATAGCTAGTGTCCACCGCCAAAGCGGCCACTGAACGAACCGTCTTGGCCGACAAGGTCGATGCGGGACGCCCATGGGACCCACCAGTCTCGGCATCAATCACCAACTCCTGCAGCGTGCCGCTGCTCGGGTCAAGGCGGATCATCGGGTCGTTGATGTTGTACGTCCAGAATTGGAGGTTATTAGCAAAAGATATTTGTGCGTTGTCGAGATATGCCAGACCAAGACGCCCCGGATCGATGTTTCCACCGAGCAACACGGGCTCGCCATTGCCGCTTACCAAGAATATCGCAGGCACTCTGAGCTGAGCAAAGCTCCCACCATAGGTGTAGGCAAGGATATGCGCCAGTTGTGCAT